>CAVTAJ010000012.1:0-188175 GCA_963732675.1 Nitrospirota bacterium | reverse complement strand
CTGCCCGGCTTCCAGCGCCAGCGCACCTGGTATTCGGGGATCTGGACCTGGCTGATGAGGTAGCTGCAGCAGATGCGCGGCGCCGGGCGCGTAGTCCTGGCCGTAGCGCACGTGGGCCGGCGTGTGGAAGTTGGTGAAGTGCGTCGTGAATGCATTGACGAACAGAATCTTCTCGCCGGTCTCCGGGATGCGTGCGCACGACCGGGTGTTCGGCGTCGGGGAACTGGGCCTTCAGCGCCAGGCGTTTGTCGATCGGCATGGCGGCGCCGAAGCGTGGCTTCGATGCTGTGGCGCGCGCGCAGGTCGGCAATCTGGCCCTTGATGTGCTCGGGCAGGTTCTCGTAGGCCAGCACCATGTTGGCCCACATCGTGTCGCCGCCCACGGGGGGGCACTCCACACAACGCAGCACGCAACCGAAAGGCGGCTGCTCGCGCCAGGTGGCGTCGGTGTGCCAGGCGTTTTCGTAGCGGTCGTTCGGCGTGTCGGGCGATTTGTAGATGCGCACGAGGCCGGGTTCTCGGGGTCGCTGCCGGCCACCGGGTGGTCCTCCAGTTCTCCGAAGTGCCGGGCGAAAGCCACGTGATCGGCGCGCGTGATGTCCTGGTCCGCGGAAGAACAGTACTCTGTGTCGCAGCAGCAGCTTGCGGATCTCGGCCATCAGGGCCGGGTCGCGCGAGGCGCACCAACCTGCACGTTCGTCAGTTCGGCACCGATGGCGCAGGTCAAGGGTTCGATCTTGATCGAGTCCGGCAGCGAGCTTGCGCGGACCACGGCCGGTGCGCCGAAGGGGTCGGTCATCATGAACTGGTCTCCTGGTGAAGGCGCCGCAAGGGCAGGCTCTCGTGCGCTCGGGGTTGGCCGCCGATCTCGAGAACTGGTGCGCGATGCCGAAGTCAAAGCCCTGCGCACCTTGGTTCACGCCTGTCTGCGCGCCGTTCACGGTGGCTCGCGCGCCGTTGCTGTTGTCGAGCTTGGCGTACTGCCCGTAGAGGAAGGTGCGCTTGGACAGCACATGCAGGAAGCCTGCGCCATAGCGGCGTATGGTGCCGATGTCGGCGCCCGCGGCCGAGGTCTGCCGCGATTCGGCCACCGAGATTTTCAGATCGGTGGCCCCTCGTATAGGCGCCACTCACCTGCAGGCCACGCGAGTCGTTGCCGCTGCCGCTGTTGGCCTTGTTGAACAGCGCGTAGAACTTGAACGGGGCCCAGTTGTAGCGGCCGCCGACGGTGACACTGTCCAGGTCGCCGATGGCCGGGTTGTTGTAGTGCCCCAGCGCCAGATCAACCGACAGCGCGCCGCCCGCGTAGCCTGCCTTGATGCCGTGGTACCAGCCCGGCGACGCCGTGTGATCGGTGCTCATGGCCTGCACCGAGAAACCACCCAAGGTGGCGGGGGTGCGGTAGCTGACGGCGTCGTTGGCGCGGATGTTGGCGGCCTGCGCCGACTTCGATGGAACCCAGCAACACCTGCTGCGCGGCCACGCCTCGCGGGCCGAAGGCATCGTAGGTCGCGTGCACAGGAAGGTGGGCGTGTACTGCCGGCCCAACAGCAGTTCCCCCCAGCCACCGGCCAGTCCGACATAAGCCTGGCGGTTCCAGAACGTGGCGGTCGCCGTGCCGTCATCGCTGTTGTAGCCATGTTCGAGCAGGAACACCGCCCGCAGCCCGTCGCCCAGGTCTTCCGTGCCGCGGAAGCCGAGCCGGCTGCCCAGGTAGCCCCCGGTACCCAGGCGCTTGAGGCTGGTGATGGAGCCCTTGCCCCAGCCGACGTTGTTGTCAACGACGCCATAGGCGGTGACGGTCGACGGGGCCACAGCGCCGCTGGCAAAGACGACGGCCGCAAGGCCCAGGGTCATAACGCGAAGCATGAGTTGTCTCCAATTTATCGTGGTGTGTTTCCGGTGCCTCGCGGCCACGATGGACTTTTCCGAGAGTCATGTCGAAACCGGCATTTCGTTCGAACGCCATCGGCCCGGTCTCGCCAATCCGGCTGCGAACTCGGGCCACTTCAAGGCCGGTGGACGACAATTCTTCCGACGACTTGACCTCGACCAGTATGGCCAGACGGTGCAATGACAATTGACCGTTCCAGCCACTAACTTGTCAAAACAAGACAACCCTGGTCAGGTCTTTCCCATCCGACCCATGACCCCGTGGGTGGACTGCGCCTTGGCGCGCGCTTGGTGCTTGTGCGGCGAATGGCGTCTGCCGCAGGCTGCGGATGCGCCGATGGGCTGCGGTTTCGACCAGCGCGCGGCCCGTCGATGCTGCCGTGGCTCGCCCGCTGAGGCCTACTGCTCCAGCCGCAGGATCTCCAGCTGCTCGGGCACGGTCTGAAAGGTCCCGGTGCCGGCCGGCATCTGCATCAGCGGCTTCAGTTTGTCGTCGAGCAACCACACGCTGGGGTAGACCAGCATGCGCGCGCGCTCGTCGCCGATGGCAGCGCTGGAAGTCGGCATACGGCAGGACTGTCGCGCCGACGCGGATCAGCACCTTGTCGGCGTGCATCGACAGCGAGCTGCGCAGGTCCACGATGATGAACTGGTGCTGCTGGAACTGCGGCACCAGCTCGGTGGCGTTCTGGGCCAGAAAGGCTTCGTACTTGCGGCAGTACGGGCAGTCGTTGGCGCCGAGGTAGACGTACAGCCACTTGTTCTCGCGTGCGCGCGCGCGCCAGCGCGGCGCTGAGGTCGAATTCGGCGCGGCCGGGCGCGCCGGTGGGCTCGATGACCACCGGCGCATACGCGGCCGGGATGCCGGTGGCCGCAGGCGCGCCAGCGAGGCCGCGGCCAAGCAGCAGCCGCCAGGCCAGGCGCGTGACGAGCGTGCAGCAAGCGGCGCGGCGCTCGGCGGTTCAGTCGCTCGCGCGCACGGGCAGCGTGCCGACGAAGTGGCCTTCCTTCGAGTCTTCGACCTCGGCCTTCAGCTCGCCTTCGCCTTGCGGCACGAAGTTGAAGCGGAAGCTCGGGTTCTCGCTGATCGAGAAGTCGAGGTCGGCGTCGAACAGCTTGCGGCCGGCGTAGCTGACCTTCAGCGAGCGCACGAAGTGCGGCGGGATGAACATCACGGTGATGTTGTTCAGCTCGAAGCCGGTGTCGTTGGGGTGCACCACGGTCACGTCGGCGGGCGTGGGCTGGCCGGGCTTCACGCCTTCGGGCAGCTTGAAGGCGGTCTTGCCCATGTTGGCCAGGTTCTCGCGGTTGGGCGGCGCCGAGCAGCCGCCGCGAGACCTTGACGTAGCGCGAGTCCATGTGCAGCTCGCCGTTGGACCATTCGGTGATCACGCGCACGTGGCTGTATTCGTCCACGCGCAGGCGGGTCTCGAAATCGGCCTGGCCGACCTCGGTGGTCAGGTCGAGCACCGCGGCCATCGGCGACGGGTTCTTGTCGATCAGCAGGTACAGCTTCTTGACGTACAGCTCGGGCCGTCTGCGGCAGCTTCGAGACGACCTTCACCGGCACCGAGGCGCCGTAGGCGGCGCGCAGCGGCACGATGATCTGCACCGCGGCTCTGGCCGGCTTCGATGCGGCGCGACTGGAACAGCTTGTCGCGCAGCTTCTCCCATTCGGGCGACGAGTCGGCGTGGCCCGGTCGGTGGGCAGGCCGCCGACGGCGGCGCGGGCCGCGGGAGCGCAGCGAGCCAGCGCGGCAAACCCGCCACGATCGCCGGCGGCTCACGCTGCAGTGCGAGCGAACAACTTGCGCATCGGCTTCTGATCTGCCTACTTGAACATCAACTCGCGCTCCATGCGCACGAACAGCACCGAGGCATTGCGGCGATGGATGATGTCGTACTGGTCCCAGCCTTGAACTCGGGCAGCACCGCCGGGTCGGGCGCTTCGCTGAGCGCCGCGCCGGCATGCAGCAGCCCGAGCATGCGGGCCTCGAGTTGTGTCGAGGTAACGCTCGCACGGTGTCGATGACGCTGGCCGGCGCCAGCCGGGCCGTGGCCGGGCACGACGGCGCGCATCGGCAAGGCCGCGCAGCGCCTTCAGCGCCTGCGTTCCAGCCGGCGAGGTCGCTGTCCTGCACGTCGGGGATGCGCCGCTGGTCGAGCAGGCCGCCGGCAAACAGCACGCCGCTGCGTTCGTCGAACACGGCCGTGTCGCCGGGGCCGCTGGAGTGGCCGAAGTACAGCACGCTGCACCGGCCGGCCGATCAGCGTCGAGCAGCGTGCGTGTCGTCGAACACCAGGTCGGGCTTGAACATCGCGGTGCCGCGCATCGTCGTCTTCGCCCAGCACGCGCTTGCAGCGTCTTCAGGCAGTTGTCGCAGCGCGCGGCCATCAGCCGCGCGGTCTTGCGGTGCATGTGGATCGGGATGCCGCGCTCGCGGAAGGCCGCCGCGCCGAACAGGAATTCCTGGCGCGTCTGGGTGACCAGCGCCAGGCGGACCGGCTTGTCGGTGACCTGCGCGATCGCCGCCAGCAGCGCCACGCCGTGCCGGTAGGACATGCCGGTGTCGATGGCGATCACGCCGCGCGTCGCCGACGATGAAGCCGGCGTTGCCGACGCGGCCCAGCGTGTCGGGGTCGACTTCGCCGGGCACGCCTTGCAGCATGTAGACGCCGTCGGCCACCTTCTGCGCGACCGGGGCTCGGGCACGCTGCCGCCGGCCTCCGGCGCGGCGCAGCCGGCCAGCAGCACGCCGATGCGAGCGACGCGCCGGACAGGATCCTGCGGAAGGGCGACATGCGAGGCTATTTCGCCTCGACGATCTTCTTCAGGTTCTCCAGCCCGCTCTTGTAGACGCCGGTGATGGCCTTGACCGCGGCTTCGTCGTTCTGGTCCGGCGGTGGGTCGTTGTTCGGGTAGCCGCGGTAGAAGGCGAAGTTTGAAACTGCATCCCCCATGTGTCCTTTGTGACCTTTGTGTGAGACATTTGATTGCGCCGACAACGGTTGCGATAAATCGAGCCGCCAACTAGCCAGTTCATTGTGTCGGAAACTCCAAACGCCGCCAACGGCATTAATTACAAGATCGGCAATGAACGGCTGATCAAGGTAACGGAAAGCGCGGCCCAAAAGCTCAATTCACTTCTCGAAAAACAAGGCCGCCCCAGCGGAGCGCTGCGGATTGCGGTGATTGGTGGTGGTTGCTCGGGACTACAATACAAAATGGACCTGGTGGATGGTCCGGCTAATCGCGATATCCTCGTGGAATCGTCAAGTGTCCGAGTGGTAGTTGATCCCAGAGCGCGCTCTTTGTGAGCGGGTCTCTCTTGATTATAGTGAAGACCTGCAGAAGGGCGGGTTCAAGGTCACAAACCCGAATGCGGTTGCCCATTGCTCCTGTGGCGAGAGCTTCGCTGCATGATCGATTATTTCGCGCTGCTTGATCAGCCGCGCGCACCCTGGCTCGATCTGGACGACCTAAAGAACGCTTATCATCAGAAAACGTTACGTGCGCATCCGGATACGCAAACGAGCGGCAAACAGACAGGCGCAAGGCTTGCGGATTTAAACGAAGCCTATCAAGTGTGGACTAGGATCCAAGCGACGCTGCAACATCTTCTCACCCTGGAAGGAATCCCAACCTCACCAGATGCAAGTGTGCCCAAGGATTTGTATGACCTGTTTCCTGTGATCGGAGCCGCTACGCAACGCGCGAATCTTCTTTCTCGAGAAGGTTCAGGCAACCTCAACAAACTAAGCCGATCATTATTGAAATCTGAGATCTTACGCGTAAAAAACGAGACGAACGAAGTGCGTAAAGGGATTCAGAAGTTGTTGGATGCAGCGCTCGATCAGATGCGTCAGATCAACACGGCATGGGCGAGCAACCCGGCGGAACAGATCAGCGCTTTATCGAACCTCTACCTGGCGTTTTCGTATCTGACTCGCTGGGCCACGCAGCTCGACGAATCTATTCCAATTGTCGCTTCATTGATCGAGTCTGGAGGAATTGAACCGCGGGTGATGCGGATAACACGGATGAACCAGAGAAGGATTACAATGAAAAGGGTTGCCCTCTATATCCGCCTAATCCACACTTCTAGACTACGACGTCCGCCGTTCGCGGACGCCGCAGGTATCTGTTTACCGTCAGCGCAACCGCAAGAAGTGCGCTCGCGGGCGGGGCGATCTTCCTTTAGCATCGCCCTCGGAGAGGCCGATCCACCTTGGCGCGCTCAGGTGGAACGCGACCTCCGGGCGCGTTGCTAGAATGCTTCGGCGGCGCTCAGCCGGACGCACTTATCAAAAGGGTGTCCACAAGTTCCCTCGACCGTAAACAAGTACCGCCGCAGCGCGGCGTCCCTACCTCCAATCCGGGTAATCCGCATCATCCGCGGTTCCAAAATCTTAGTGTGTGTGTTCATTTGAACTTGCACTTCTCCGTTCGCAGAGATCGTGAGAACATGCTCACGGAGCGACAACGAGGAATTCTGGAATTCATTCAGTCGGAGCAACGGGAAAAAGGGATGACGCCGAGCACGCGTGAAATCCAGCATCATTTCGGCTTCGCCAGTCAGACGTCGGTGATGCAATACATCGACGCGCTGGAGCGCAAAGGCTTTCTGATCGCCATGCGCGAAAGGCCCGAGCGCTCATCACACCCGTGCAGAAAGTACGGATCACCGACATCCCGATTTACGGGCAGATCCCGGCAGGAATGGCCACTCTGACGGAACAGACCATTGAAGGACATGTTGCCCTCGATGCGCGTTCGGTCAACGCGTCGAAAAATGGACGCACTTTTGCGCTTCGCGTTCGGGGCGATTCCATGATCGATGCCCACATTTTGGACGGTGATATCGTGATCCTGGAAGATCGAAAAGATGTGCAAAACGGCGATATTGTCGCGGCCTTGATCGATGGCGAGACGACGTTGAAGCGTTATGTCACAGAACATGGACGGCCCTATTTGAAGGCGGAAAACCCGCTTTATCCCAATCTGGTTCCCGCGCGAGAACTCCGCATTCAGGGAGTGCTGGTTTCCCTGATGCGAAAATATTGTGGGAGCGCGGCGGAAAACGTTGATAAGTTCATTTGAACATATTTCACAACTATGCCAGTTTTGAGGCATGGCCGCGGGCAGTAAGATTGACGTGACGCTCATCTCCCGGTTCATTGTCGATCTCCGCAAGCTGCTCGCGGAACGTTTCCCGCAACCGGTTCCCTCCCTCCCCTCGTTTAGCGACCGGATTGCCTGCCATTGACGAGGCAATGGGAGGGGGCTTACCCAAAAGCGCCATCACAGAACTGAGCAGCCCGGGTCAGCGCCGGGAGTGCGCTCTTGCTTTACGCTCTTTTGCAGAACGCGTAGTGGGATGGGTATTTTCTCGCCTTGATCGATGGACGGGATTCATTCGATCCGGAACCGCTTGGTAACGCGCGCTTGCGCAACCTGCTTTGGATTCGTTGCACGAAGGCGCTCGACGCCGTGAAAGCCGCCGATCTCCTTTTGCGCGATGGCAATTTTCCCCTGGTCGTTCTCGATCTGGTTTTGAATGTTTCCGATGAGCTTCGAAAAATCCCGCAAACAAGCTGGTATCGGCTTCAACGCCTCGTCGAGACCGGCGCCAACCGCCTTTCTCGTTCTCACTCGCGCGAGCATTGTGAGCAGCGCGCAAGCAAAACTCTCGCTCGATAATGTCTGGAGGATGGCCGACTTGGAACAGGACCAATCTCCCCACGCGGTTCCAGATTCTCCTGAAACGATCGCAGGGAGGAAGAGAAGCAATCGCGGAGGCAAGCTGATGTTTGCCACGATTTATTTGCCGAATTTCTATCTCCAGGCCGCGCTCCGTCATCAACCGGAGTTGCAGGGAAAACCTGTGGCGCTCATCGACGATCAGGAAAAAAAGGCCGTTATCATTCAGCTCAATGCAGCCGCTGAACAAATCGGGGTGCGCTGCGGGATGACGCCAAGCCAGGGTTTGGCGCGCTGTCTTCAGCTCGGGTGAAAACGAGAATGCTTTCCCAGGAAAAACTTCTGCAGGAAATCCTGCTTCACTTTTCCGGCACGCTCGCACCCTTTGTCGAAGCGACTGGCCCGGATTTCCACCGTCCATTTTACCGATAACAAAAAACTGAAGGAAAGATGGGGCACGTGATCGCGCAATTACGAGAAGCTGAAATCATCGCGCAAGCCGGCATCGCGCCCACGCCTGATGCAAGCTTTCTGGCGGCACATCTGGCAAACCCAGTGCTCCAGATCGATGACCCGAATGAATTTCTCGCCACGCTTCCGATCGAAACGCTGACGATCTGCTGAGCGGCGATTCCCAACCTCCGAAATGGGATCATTGGCCACAGATAAACACGGATTTTCACAGATAGACGACAGCGGGCAGGAACATTCTAAATCTGTGTTTAATCCGTGTTCATCCGTGGCCCGATTCCCAGTGACCTGTAAATCCACATTATCTGACGTAACAAGTCTGTTACGTGAATGTCATTGATCGGGTGTCGGCGATTGGGTGAATAATACGTTCATTCAAGGAGGCTCCGATGAAACAACGGAAAAGAGACCATTCCATAATAGGACACCTGATCGCTTTCACGGTGCTCATACTCCAGCCAGCTGTCGCCCTCGCTCAGGGTCGTCCCAATATCATTTGGGCAAGCGGCGGGCATAGCGGCTCCGTTAATTCTGTCGCGTATTCGCACGATGGCCAGTTGTTCGCCTCAGGAAGCGCCGATCGAACAATCAAGCTCTGGCGTTCGAACGGCACGTTCGTCCGAACTCTAGCCATTCCATACGACAGCAACGCTCAGATAATGGATGTTCTTTCAGTCGTATTTTCTCCGGACAACACCCTTCTCGGAGCTGGAGTTGAACTATATCATGCGAGCTCCCAAACAAGTTATGGTGCCGTTCAGATTTGGAGGATCGCTTATGGCGTGCTGGTGCAAACTTCACCAGCTTCGGCGCAGCCGTTACATCGATTGCTTTTTCTCCGGACGGGCAACTGATCGCAAGCGGCAGTGCTGATCGGTCCGTGAAAGTATGGCAGGTTTCAAGTGGCGCGCTCGTTAGCGATCGTCTCGATCACACTGAGAAGGTGAACGAAGTTGCCTTTTCGCTTGATGGCCAACGCCTGGTTAGTGCGAGTAACGATAGAACGGCAAAACTCTATCGAAGCCCAAACTGGGATGTGGAGCGGACGCTTGACTGGTTACACAGACAACGTCACATCGGTCGCTTTTTCACCGAATAACGCAACGCTCGCTACGGGTGGTCTCGATGAGACAGTTCGGTTATGGAACGTCACCAATGGTGATCTGTTGTTTTCGCTCGCTCACAGGAGCGATGTTTATGCGGTCACTTTCGCAGCGAATGGTCAAACGCTCGCATCAGGCGGCTGGGGCAACACCATCAGGCTTTGGAATCCACAAACCGGTCTGCCGAATGAATCTCTGTTCGGACACACGGGGACTGTCCTAACCCTCGCTTTTGCTCCGGACAACAAGACCCTTGCATCCGCGAAGCTGGTACCCAGAATACGCCATCAAGCTTTGGCGAGAACGCAACGGCGCGCGACCACCCAGAGTCACAAATCATTCGGGTGCGATTTACGAACTACTCTTCACTCCGGATAACCGCCTCCTTAGCGTTGGAGACACGACCGCACGTTTTTGGAACGCGGCACAAGGTAACTTTCTCGGCTCGATTAACACCGCGATGGAAGCTACCACCATGGCTCTCTCTCCGGATGGACAACTGTTGAGCGTTACCCGGCCCTAACAACACAATCTACATCTATCGGACATCCGATCGCGGACTTAACCAAACTCTGGTTGGTATACGACGAAGTCACTGGCCTCGCCTTTTCCCACGACGGCACCCTGCTCGCGTCGGGTGCGTTTTTCAACGGAAGCAATGACACAATCAAAATGTGGAACCTATCGACCGGGGGTGTTGTGAGTATCGTTTCCGGCCAATTCCTTTTCGGACCATTCACTGGGATCAACTTTTCAGCCGGCGACGCCTTCATTGCGGCTACCTGCGAGGGAACACCGGCTGTCGGCGTGTTTCAGACGGCGCTTTCGTTCGCAGTTTTCCGGTGGCTGGATCCGCCCGGTTTTCTCCGGATGGAACGTTTCTCGCGATTGGCTCGGATCCCGTTCGGGTCTATCGGACATCCGATTGGGTGCAAGTTGCAACTTTGACGAATCAAAACCAGGCACTTGCTTTCACACCTGATGGTCGACATCTCGCCGGCTGCAGGCGGAGGCGAAATTCAATTCTGGCGAACATCCGACTGGACCTTGCAGTTCCTGTATGATCAGGAATTAGGCTACGAAGGATTTGGCGTTAGGTCCCTCGCCTTCTCGGCCGACGGCGACAAATTTGCCTATGGCCGCTGGGATGCGCTCGTTGCGGTGGCGACAAACCCGCTCAACTCAAAATCCGTTGTTTCGTCAAGGAAAAGAATTTTCCTTGGGCGAATACTTACCATCAATCGACCCCACGTTGGTCTGGGTGTGCCTTCTTCGGCGCAGTTGACCTTGAGTAATGTCACGGCCCCCGAAGAAGCACGACTGAACTTCTTCGCGATACGTGCGAATACGACCGATTTATCGATCCAACATCGCCGGGGCAGCGTTGGCCGCGGTGGTCTCTTTCGCCGGCACGCGAACGGGGTAATGTTTGGCGTTGAGAAATGCGATCACGTTGTCCACCGGCCAGGCACCCGGCCCGCTCTTCTTGTCCGAAGGCGGCTTGACCAGCTTCTTGTCATCCGCCGATTTGTTCGGTTTTCCGATGCTCGATTCTTCGAGAAATGCGCTCCAGGCCGCTTCAATTCCCTCTTTTTCCGTCTCTCGAAGGTGCCACGATAACGGCGGGCTCTTCGGGGTCAGCCGGCAGCTCGGTTCCCCACCATTTCTGAATTCGATTATCAGTCACCACCGGAATGGTGAATCGCACCAGCTGGATATTGCAGATGGGCGGCTGTTGTCCCTCGGGAGGTAGGTTCTTCGGATCACTCAGGATCCATCGGGCCTGAAGCATGTCTAGCGCCCGATTCGCCGACGCGGTGTGCCCGGCTCCGCGAACGTTGTACAAAGCCGTCAGCGGCGAGGCAAATTGGAATATGGCTCCACGCCCGGTCAGGTCCGCCCGTTCCGGTGGGTCCCCGTTGGAATCCAGCAACGGAATCGGGAACCATGATCTGGATGATCAGGATCGACGGCGGCCAGTACTCAGAACCTCTGGTCGAAAGTTGGGTCAAGCCGTCATCCAACCATTGGACCAACGCTCCGAGACCGGTGTTTTCATAGTAACCGCCATCGACCACGTGGCGGACTCCCTCTTTTTTCAATTGGATTGAGCGCCTCATCCGCCGGCCCATGGCCGGCCAGAATGCTCGAGCGCCCCGAGGTCAATCCGGGTGGGCACCGGGCGAAATTACCGGGAACGTAGCCGAGAGTCGGGCTGCGGTCGTGATCCGCAGATCAGCTCCCGGATAGAGCTGCCGATCGAGCGGATCCTTCCCCGCGCTAACGAATTCTCTCTGTCCCCCATAAGGCCGCCGGAGTGGCGCGGTGGAAAAAGAAATTTTCTCGCCCGTCTCGACGATGGTCCCGTTGAAGATCGTGGCCGGCCGCTTTCCTTCCCGCACGTCCTTTTGCCAGTCCGCCAGGGAGCAATTCTCGAGTGATTTGCCCAAGCTCTCCATGGACCGGGAAGCGTTGAAGGCCCATTTGGTTTCCAAATCCCGCGCCCGATCCAGGTAGGGATGCCAATCCAGAATGGGAACCAGGCGCGCCGCAGGTCCGGATAGGCCATACCCCACACGGCGTGGCCCAGACTCGATGCCTCCGCTGCCTCGAGAATCTTCGGCAAGATCGCGACGTTAACCAAAGGTGGATCAGCCGACCCCAGCCGTGGCGCAGGGAGCCCGCCATCCCCATAGCCGGCCACGAAAAACATGGCGCCGTGCTCCACCGGAGACACCGCTAAGGCATTGGACCGATCCAGCAAAGTCCTCAGCCCGGCATATTTCCTCGGATCTGCCTTTTTGGCCCGCAACACTGCCTCCTCGAGGCCGGTCAGCACCCGGGTGGACCATCTCGGCCGATTGGATTCCGCCGCCGGCAATCGCAACCACACCACAGGCCGGCCGGCTCGGCCCGCGTCTTCGAGAATCTGCGCGGGCGTCGCCACCTCTCGTCGTCGGCTTTTCCTCCCTCGCGGGCCCAGACCCGGTAACATGATCCGCCAGGTCGGTCCTCCCGACCAGAACGAGCCAGACCAGGAGCACACTGAGAGGAGGAATTCGATAGGCATCGAAAAAGAAAGTGAGCCCACCGAGAACCAGGACAAAGGTCGTGAATAAGAGAAGCAGGTAGATCATCGCCGTCCGCTCTCCGATCTCCACGTTGTAGAGGCCCAGGTTGAAGAACAGGAATACGCCGCTAACGATCAGCAAAAGAAAGTGACCCCGGGAGAAAATGCCATCCTCCCTTCCTCTTTTCCCGGTAACCACGCAAGAGCCAGGTCCACCTGTCATCAACCGCGAAGTCTTTTTGATGTTCTTTGACCTTCTCGAAAGGGATGGTCTCGACCGCGTGCCAGAGAAGGTAAAGGTTTCCTCCAAGCCAGGTCTTGGTCCACTGGCGATGCACTTCCTCCACCGAGCCAGATGACGGCCAGGCTGGTAATGATTCCCAAGCAGACCCAGCCCAGAATGGAGCGATTCAGGCCAGTGGCTCCGAAGATAGTCCAGACGTTGAAAACAACGGCGAGGGTAAAAATCACGCGCCAAAAGACCAGGATCCGCCTCGGTGGCGGATCGAATTCGAACGACGATCTCCAAGCTCCGTAGGCGAACACCATTGCTCCGGAAAGAAAAACCACCCAGGCAGCAACGGGTAGCAGGAGTCCGACGAAAAAGCTTCCGACCCTAGAACTCAGGTCGAAGGGCCCGATACATAACGAGGGCGGAGCCACCACCGGGCCGCCGCCGGCACCAAAAGGAGGACAAAAAACCGAGCACGCTCACCCGAGCCAAATAAAGCCACCCGAGTAGATTGAACCAAGATCGAGGAGAGCGGACGAAAAAGAATGCGACACCACACACTACAATTATTGTAATCAAGATCGTCAGCATCTTTCTCTCCTTCGTTAACTTACTGCTTCTCGTTCGACTTGAACAAGGAGGAGCCATATTCGTCAAGGATTTTAGCTAACGAGTTCGATAAGTATTCTGCTCTTATACGAACCAACAACTGGTTTTCTTCATGTCGCGATTCGAAAAATCTAGCCGCCGGCGAAATCCGGGTCTCTTTTGCGAAGTTGCTTCGTAACCCGCTCGGCTTCTTCTTTCTTTCCTGCTTTTTGATAGGCCGAGGCTGCTTTTTCAAGCGCGCGGGGGGTAATCGCTGGGTCGTCATATAATAAAGCGACACCCATGAACGCTTTGCCGGCTTCATCGAAATGCTGGCGCTCGACCTGAACGTCGCCAGCCAGCAACCGTGCCTCGGCGTTTACCCGCCCTTCCGGTCGAGAAACCGGTGCCGGGCGTTTGCCCTGGACAAGCCGCAGTGTTCTATGATGGGGACATTGTTGTGGGCGGGGGAGTGATCGTTACAACATCGTGATCGAATAAATGTAACGGATCGACAGTATTAAAAGGGAATGAAGAACTTGTATTCCTTTAAAAATGTCCGGAACGTCTTTGCAACAGCAGGCGGCTCGTGGTCAAGGCCGACGAGATAGAAGTGACGCTTCATTTTCTTACCCGGAACCCTGAGCAGCTTCACCATCCCCTGTTTTACCGCCGTGAACACCGACCATTTGGATGCGAACGCCAAACCCATGCCGGCCTGGACCATTTGAACGATGAGTTCGGGGCTGCCGAGGGTCATGCGCACCTTGATCCTGCCGGCGTCGAGCCCTGCATCCCGGAGAAACCCGTCCACCAGCTCTCTCGTTCCGGATCCCGGATCAGGAAGAATGAATGTTTGCATTGAGAGATCGTGGATCGTGACGTTCTTTTTCTTTGCAAGAGGATGGTCTTCCGGCGCGATGATCACCACCTCGTCCTCCGCGATCGCCTCTGCGGAGAACGTTTCATTATCAATGATTCCTTCCACAATGCCGACATCGATCCTGCTATCCTTCAGGTCCCGAAGAACACTCGCTGTCTTGCACACCGAGAGGTCGATCCGAATGCCGGGATGCTCCTTAGAAAAATCGTACAGCACCTGCGGAAGAAGATGGATGGCCGGGGTCCTGCTTGCGCCCAGTCGCAGAGCGCCTTTCGCGGTGTTCGTCGCTGTGCTGATGTCCTGCTCCATCCGCGCGTAATCTTCAAGGATCTTCCTGGCATGCTCGTAGAAGAGCCGTCCCTCCGGCGTGGGGAGTGCCACCTTGCCCTTGCGATGAAGGAGCTTCACGCCCAGCTCCTCCTCAAGGCTTTTTATCAGCCGGCTCATGGCGGATTGGGTCATGTGCTTCGCCTGGGCGGCCCGTGAAAAGCTTTTGGTCTCGACAACGAGACAATATGATCTTAACCTATGGTCTTCCATGTCTTATCCAGTCTTTATGAACAGTGCCATTGTAAAGACGCTCTCACTTTTTGTCAACGAATACCTGCTGCATTGTACGCCTCAATCCGATAAAATCGTCCGGCCCGAATACATCGAGCATCAGCTTGCGCATACCGTGCGTGATCCGACTGGCAGAGCATACAACCGCACCGCACACCTTGAAGAGCGGAAGAAGAAGGTGCAGCAGTGGGGCGATTATCTGGATGGACTGAAAACAGGGGCAAAGGAGTTGCCTTTCACGCAAAAGGCGGGATCATGCAATAGAAGATCATTGTCACGGAAAAGAAAACAGCGAGAAGAGGTCTGGTTGTTCAGGCCTCTTTTTTTCTTGCCTACCGCTATTCCCTCTGATATATTGCGGTCATGCCGATCAAAAAGAGCAATCATAAAATAGAATCCGCAGCGAGCCCAGGCCGTACCGTGCGGGGCCACATCTGGATCGACGGGCCTGAGGGCGTGTTCATCGGATGGGGCCGGGTCAATCTGCTTGAACAAATCCGGACGCAGGGCTCGATAACCAAAGCCGCTAAATCCATGGAAATGGCATATCGCCATGCATGGGATCTTGTGGACTCCATGAACCGGCAATCAAAAATGCCATTTGTTGAAATAACCGCCGGTGGCAAAGGCGGCGGTGGTGCGCGTGTTACGGAGGAAGGCGAGAAGGCTATCCGGCTTTTTCGTCAATTCGCCGAAGATTTTAATGTCTTTTTAGAGCGCGAGCAAAAGAAGCTGCGTTTGTCATAAAATATCGCTGAATGCATGTTCCAAATAGTGCTGCAGGATCGGCACGGACCGGCATTACGGGGAATACTCCCAGGATTCCTCCAATTGTACCGGTCCGTGCCGAGTTTTCTCAGTTAGCTGAAAGGACTTAATAAGAATGAAAACATTGCCAGTGCTGGACAGGACCACGATACAGATCACGGTCAATGGCAGGCCGATCATTGCTCAAAAAGGTAAATCCATTCTGGAAGCCTGCAGGGAAGCGTCGATCTTCATCCCGACGCTGTGCTACGACGAACGGCTTGAAGCCTACGGAGGCTGCCGGTTATGCCTCATCGAGGTGAAGGGCATCAGTAGACCGCTGACTGCCTGCACTACACCGGTTGCCGATGGGTATGGAGATCACGACAGAGAGCGAACTCCTGACGAGGCTCAGAAGAACGATGCTCTCCCTGATCCTTTCGAATCATCCCAATGACTGCATGTGCTGTGATAATGCGGGAGACTGCGCGCTTCAGGAACTGGCCTATCTGTATGAGGTAAAGCCCGGCTGTACGAGGGCGAGAGATGGGACCTGCCGATACGGGAAGACAATCCGTTCATAACATTTGAACCGAAAAAATGCATTTCCTGCTCGCGGTGCACGCGGATCTGCAATGAAGTGGTCATGGCGGGCACGATCGAGATGACCGGAAGGGGTTTTCATACAATGCCCGATACGGCCTTTAACAAACCGCGCTCGTTAAAAAACTGCGAATTCTGCGGGCAGTGCGTTTCCACCTGTCCCACCGGCGCGCTGACCGACAAAAAAGGCAGGGGCAAGGGCCGCTCCCATGACGTGAAAAAAGTAAAGACCACCTGCTCCTACTGCGGGACGGGCTGCAATTTCTATCTGCATGTGAAAGACAAAAAAGTCATCAAAGTGTCTTCCGACTATGATGCGCCGGTGAATCAGGGCAACCTCTGCATAAAGGGAAGATACGGGTACGATTTCATTCACAGCCCTGAACGGATTAAAGACACCTCTCATCAAAAAGGACGGGGTCTTTCACGAGGCGACCTGGGACGAGGCGCTTGAACTTGTCGCAACAAAATTCAAGGAACTGATCAAGAAACACGGGCCGGAAAAAGTCGGCGGGTTTTCCTCATCCCGCTGCACGAACGAGGAAAACTATCTCCTTGCAAAGTGGGTCAGATGCGCAGTCGGGTCCAACAACGTGGACAATTGCGCCCGTGTCTGACACGCCCCGACTGTGGCCGGTCTGGCCACCAGCCTCGGAGCGGGCGCCGCTACGAATTCATTAAGTCAGATGCCGGACATCGATACGCTCTTTCTGTTCGGATCGAACCCCACGGAAGCCCATCCGATCGTTTCCCTGTGGCTGAAAAAAGCCCTGCACAAAGGCGCGAAACTCATTGTCGGCGATCCGAGAAAGACCTGGATGGCGAAGAAGGCCGACGTCTGGCTCAACCTCAAACCCGGCAGCAACATCGCGATCTTAAACGGCCTGATCAACGTCATCCTTCAGAACGGATGGGAAAACAAGGAGTTCATCGCAAAAAGAACAGAAGGGTTCGAGGAACTTAAAGAAAAGGTCAAGGAATACGATCTTGACCGGGTTGTGAAGCTTACCGGGGTTTCAAAAGAGACGATCATCGAGGCGGCCCGGTTATATTCCCATGCTGATAAGGCGATGATCGTGTACGGCCTCGGCATTACCGAACACCGGACCGGCACGGAAAATGCGATGGCGATCGCCAATCTTGCGCTCGTCTGCGGTCACCTCGGAAGGCCCTCAACCGGCATCATGGCGCTCCGGGGCCAGAACAATGTCCAGGGCGCATCCGACCTCGGCCCGCTGCCGGCAACGCTTCCCGGCTATCAGCCTGTTGCCGATGCGAAGGTCGCGTGAAAAATTCGAAAAGGCATGGAACGTTAAGATAAGCCCAAAAGCCGGGCTTAAATCGGTTGAGATGCTGGATGAGTGCAAGCGGGGAAATTTCAAGGGTATCTTCATACTCGGAGAAGACCCGGCACAAACAGACCCCGACCTTCATCATGTGCGGAGCGCGCTGGAGTCGGTCGAGTTCCTCGTAGTGCAGGATATCTTCCCGACCGAGACAACGAAGTTTGCCCATGTGATACTTCCGGGCGCGAGCTTTGCCGAAAAGAACGGGACCTTCACGAACGGCGAACGCAGGGTGCAGCGCGTGAGAAAGGCGATAGAGCCCATTGCGGGAATGGCGGAATGGCAGGTCATCAGCAAGCTTTCAACGCTGATGGGCTATCCGATGGATTACAATCATCCCTCGGAGATCATGGACGAGATAGCAAGCCTGGTGCCGATCTACGGCGGAATCAGCTATGAGCGCATCGAAGACAAGGGAATCCAGTGGCCCTGTCCGACAAAGGACCATCCCGGACAACAACGCTCTATACCGATCTGTTCGCAAGTCCCGGCGGATTGGCGAAGTTCATGGCGCTCGACCACATTGGGTCCGGCGAAATGACGGATAAGGAATATCCCTTCGTATTGATCACCGGAAGGATGCGGGAGCATTACAACAACGGCTCCATGACCGGAAGGGTCCCGGGGATCATGGAACTGGTTCCTGAAGAACTGCTTGAGTTGAATGCACAGGATGCAGAGGCACTGCAGATAAAGAGCGGCGACCGGGTCCGTGTTGCTTCAAGACGGGGCGAGGTCACGGTAAAGGCCAAAGTAACCGAGCGCTCGCAGGCAGGCAATGTATTTCTTACGTTCCATTTCAGGAATGCGCTTACGAACGTTCTCACCTCGGAACACCGGGACCCTATAACCGGAACGCCAGAATACAAGTCATGCGCGGTAAGAATCGAGAAATTTCTTGACGAGCAGGCGTCGGTCAGCCACATTGATGATGAGATCCGAGATAGCCGCATAGATGAACTATGATAAATACTCTTGTCGATTTTGAACAGCTTCTTTCAGAGTCCGTTAACATACACGGCCACCTCTGCGCGGGCCAGGTACTCGGCGTCCGCATGTCCATGCTCGCTTTCCGGGAAATAGGTAGTATTGACCGAAGAAAAAGACAGCAAGGCGTGGTGATTTAGTAAATGGGCGCACTGTCCTCAAAAAGCGAAATCGCTTGAATACGTGCCATCATATCACCCCGTTAATACATTAAACCCATGGTTTTAAGAGTAAACATATTTTGGTAAAAACATTGCAATGTAAAATAGAGGAGGCTGCTCATGATAGTTGTTGGAGTCCTAATCTTCAGCATCGTAGTATTTGGCATTTCGTATCGAATTGGTAAGTATGGTAACGTGGACAGAGGGAAACTCGCTGCGTATATCACGCTCATGATGTGGGCCTCATTTTTATGGGGGCTTTTTATTATGTGGAATTCGCGTTAACAGCGATAGAGCGATGATGAAATGAATTATTAGAATGACAAAAGAGGGGAATAGACATGCTGAAAAAGTTACTGCCAGACCTATTATTGCTGAGTGTTGTCTTGATATTCGCCGGGCATTCCGGAAGAAGGGTTGAACTTCCTCGTTTGCCCCGAGGTTAAACTGCTTGTCAACATACGGGACCGGCTCTTCCACGTAATCAACGATTGTCGGAACTAATTTCCGCCGAGCATTCCAAGGTCGCGACCCTTGTTGAGCAGAATAGCTGTGCATCACACCTGGTATGCATAAATTGCATACATTCTATGATTTTTATGCATTTTACTTTCTCCTGCGCCGCACCTACAATAAAAGTATCCTTTCCTCCGAGGTGAACACCATGAAGAAAAAAGCCGTCAAGCTTGTCATAGCCTCGACAACCAGCACCCAGAACTCTGGTCTTTTCGACATTCTCATCCCTGCTTACGAAAAAGCTACGCGCTACGGTGTCTCCGTAGACGTCATCGCCGTGGGGACCGGCAAAGCGATCCGCATCGCAAAAAAAGGCGAGGCGGACATGCTTTTTGTCCATGACCAGTTTCGCGAGGAAAAGTTCGTTGCCGAGGGATATGGGGTGAACCGGCGGGCGGTCATGCACAACGCCTTCGTCATCGTTGGCCCGGCAAAGGACCCCGCCAGGACCAGAGGAGCGAAAAAGGCAACCGAAGCCCTTGAGCTCATCGCCGAAGCAAGCGCACCGTTCGTATCCCGGGGAGACGATTCGGGCACAAACATCAGGGAGTTGGACCTGTGGGATGATGCGGGGATCAGCCCAAAAGGCAAAGGGTGGTACTTTGAGACCGGCGGCAAAATGGGAGATACGCTCCTCATCGCCGACCAGAAGAAAGCCTATACGCTTACGGACATCGGAACATTCCTGAACTACGAAAAGCAGCTCGATCTGAAGGTTCTTCTCCAGGGCGACCCCGCGCTAAAGAACCTGTACAGCGTAATCGCGGTGAACCCCGACAGGTTCCCGGATGTCCGCTATCGGGAGGCCATGGATTTTATCGCCTTCGTGACCTCGCCCGAGGGTCAGACCGTCATCGCCAAATACGTGAAACACGGTACCCGCCTCTTTACTCCCGACGCTGCCCCGTCGGTGATAACAAAGAAAAAATAAAGACCTTAATCTGAAGGAGGAATGGAATTTATGCGGTTCCTGCGACGCGCTCATTCTGTGTTCATTATCCTGTTCTTGATCGGTGCGGGGGCGACTTGTTCGCAGGCGCAGGAAAAATGCGCAGGCACATATGGTTCTGGAAAGAATGTATTTTCCCTCGCCACCGGCAGCCCCGGCGAACTGGGGTTGCTGAAGGTGCTCGGTGAGACATTCGGAAAAGAAGCGGATGCGGCCCTCTGCTGGATAAAGGCCGGCTCCGGCGAGTCAATGCAGTTGCTAAAAGAGAAAAAAGTCGACATGATCATGGTCCACGCCCCCGAGGCGGAGAAAAAGTCGATCGCCGAAAAATGGGCCGAGAACCGTAAGCTTATCGGATCGAACGAGTTCTTTATTGTCGGCCCGGCAAAGGACCCGGCAGGGATCGCAAAGGCCGCGACCGCCGCGGAAGCATATGCCGCGATCGCGAAGGTGAAGGCCAAGTTTTTCTCCCGCGGCGATAACTCAGGGACACATAAGAAGGAAATGGAAATCTGGAAAAAGGCCGGCGTCACTCCTTCGGGCGACTGGTATATTGTCACAAAAGATTTCATGACTGCCACACTGAAGCGTGCTGATGCGGAAAAAGGGTACTTCATGACCGACAGCAGCACCTGGGTCGCTGAGAAAAAGAATGTCGCAAACCTTGCGATCCTGTTTAGCGGCGACAAGTTCCTGGTGAATACCTACCACACGCTTACGCAGCCCGCTGGTGCCACACCCGGCGCGGCAACAGCGGCAAAGTTTGTCGATTTCGCGGCATCTGAAAAAGGCCAACGGATCATCCGGGAGTTCGGCAAGACCGAACAGGGCGAAGGACTGTACAATGACGCGGCCTATGCAAAAAAGTATGATGATTAACGAGGGATGCGTGTTGAGGAGAGAACCCGGGATTTATCCCGGTCAGGCATAAATTCATTTCACAAGGAGGATTGTCCATGAGAACAATGAAGGGTGTCGTTGTTGGGTTTTTCCTGGTTGCCCTCATCATCGGGAGCGCCGCCGCGGCTGAATTGAGGATCAAGTGCGCATCCACGACCAGCACGCAAAATTCCGGGTTGTTCGATTACCTGCTCCCGATCTTCGAGAAAAAAACCGGCATCAAGGTGGATGTGGTGGCCGTGGGCACCGGCGCCTCCATCGAGATCGGCAAGCGCGGGGACGCGGACGTGGTCTTCGTTCACGCGAAGGAGCAGGAGCTGAAGGCCGTGGAGGAAGGCTTTTTCGTGAACCGGCATGATGTCATGTACAACGACTTCGTCATCATCGGTCCGACAAATGATCCCGCGAAGATCAAGGGCATGAAGTCCGCCGACTGATGCCTTCAAGAAGATTGCCGGAATCAGGATCATCCTTTGTGTCGCGGGGGGACAAGTCCGGCACCCATACCAAGGAACTGTCCCTCTGGAAGAAAGTCGGGTATTGAGCCCACGGGTCAGAAATGGTATCTGGAAGTGGGCCAGGGCATGGAAAAGACCCAGCGCATCGCCGATGAAAAGCGGGCCTACACCCTCACCGACCGGGGCACCTGGCTGGCCACCAAAGACAAGGACAAGCTGGACATGGTCATCGTGCTGGAAGGCGACCCCGTGCTGTTCAATCAGTACGGGGTCATGGCCGTGAATCCCGAGAAGATCAAGACCGTAAAATACAAAGAGGCCATGGAGTTCGTGAACTGGATCATCTCAAAGGAAGGACAGGGCGTAATCGCGGCATTTAAGGACAAGAACGGCAACGCGCTGTTTATTCCGAACGCTAAGTAATGTCGCAAGGCGAGCACGGACCGGTGCGGCATATCGATCGATACTCCCAAGTATCCTTCACCGCTGCGGTCCGTGCTTTTTTTCTATGAACTCACTTCTCCAGGGTTTTGTACAGGCCATTGACCTGATCCTCCATCTGGATCCGGTGCTCTTCGGGATCATTTTACTCTCCCTGAAGGTGTCGGGTCTTGCCCTGCTGATCGCCACGGTCTTCGGCCTGCCCGCGGGCGCGCTGCTCGGCCTGAAGCGGTTTCCCGGCCGCGATCTGGCCATCAGCACCGCGAACACCTTCATGGGGCTGCCACCGGTCGTCGTCGGCCTGTTCGTTTATCTCCTGCTCTCACGCAAGGGCCCCCTGGGTTTCCTGGGGCTCCTCTACTCCCCGTCCGCGATGATCATCGCCCAGACCATCCTGGCGACACCCATCGTGATAGCGCTCTGCCAGTCGGCAATCGTCAATGTCGACCCGCTTATCAGGCAGGCGGCCCGCACCCTCGGCGCGACGCCGCGCCAGGTGACCGTCACCATCATCGCCGAGGCGAGATACGGCATTCTTGTCGGCCATCATCGCGGCCTTCGGCAGGGTCATGGCGGAAGTAGGGGCCATCCTGATCGTGGGCGGGAACATCGCCGGCTACACCCGGGTCATGACCACGACGATCGCCCTGGAGACCGACAAGGGAAATTTCGAGCTCGCCCTTGCCCTGGGGATCATTCTGCTGGCCATCTCGTTCAGCATCAATTTCATTCTGCATGCTGTCCAGAAAAAAGGAACCAGTATTCTCACATGAAGCTGACAGTATCTCATATCGCAAAAGCATACGAGGGCAGGAACATTCTCAAGGACTGCTCCTTTTCATTCGACCGGAACGGGACCTATGTGCTGATGGGCCCCAACGGCTGCGGCAAGTCAACCTTTCTGAGGATCTGCGCTCTGCTCGAGCAGGCGGACGAAGGCACCGTCTCGTATAGTGAGAACAATGCCGCGCTGCAGCCCGACATGGCGCTCAGACGACGCATCACGCTCGTCCTGCCGAAGATCGGCGTGTTCAACACTACAGTGGCCCGGAACGTCGCATATCCCCTGCGAGTCCGGGGAATGTCTCATGCCGAGATCGAGTCCCGGGTGAACAAGACACTTGCCTTCGTCGGCCTTGAACGGAAAAAAAGCCAGCAAGCGAGGACCCTTTCGAGCGGCGAGACCCAGCGTCTCGGCATAGCGCGCGCCCTTGTCCTTGAACCGGAGATCCTTTTCCTCGATGAGCCGACCGCGTCCATCGATGAAGAGAACACCCGGATCATCGAATCCATAATCGCGGACATGAGAAAGCAGGACAGGTCCATTGTTCTGATGACTACCCACGACTCGGCACAGGCGGAGCGGACGGCAGACCGGATCCTGGTCATGGAGCGCGGGGTCCTGGAAGGACATCCGAACCTTCGGACGGAGTGAAATTCATCAGTAGTTCCCCGTAACCGCCCTCACCGCATCGAACGATTGTTCTGTTGACAATTCCACCACTCCGCATTAGAATCCTTTCTGAAATAACCATATAACAATCCTTCTTTATCAGGGAGAGACAAGCGTGGCTATTACCGTGAAGGGCCCCATCGTGGAGATGGACGGCGACGAGATGACGCGCATCATCTGGAAGATGATCAAGGACAAGCTGCTCGCGCCCCATCTCAAGATGGACCTCAGATATTACGACCTCGGCATCAAGCACCGTGACGAGACCGACGACAGGATCACCATTGACGCGGCGAATGCCGTCATCGAGCACGGCGTAGGCGTGAAGTGCGCGACCATCACGCCGAACGCGGCACGGGTGAAGGAGTACGGCCTCAAGCAGGCATGGAAGAGCCCCAACGGCACGATCCGCTCGATCCTTGACGGCACGGTCTTCCGCAAGCCCATCATCGTGAAGAACATCCCGCCTGCGGTGCGGAGCTGGAAAAAGCCGATCAGCATCGGCAGGCACGCCTACGGCGACATCTACCGGTCGGTCGAGTATAAAGTCCCCGCAGCAGGCAAGGCAGAGCTGGTATTCACGCCCGCCTCCGGCAAGGAGAAGGTCTCGCTCCTTGTGCACGAGTTCAAAGGCCCCGGCGTGATCATGGGCATGCATAACACGGAGAAGTCCATCCGAAGCTTTGCGCGGGCCTGCATCAATTACAGTCTCGGTGAAAAGTGCGACCTCTGGTTCGGCGCCAAGGACACCATCTCCAAGACGTACCACGCCTTCTTCAAAGAGGTCTTCGACCAGGAGGCTGAGGCGCGCAAGAAGGATTTTGCGCAGGCCGGGGTCGCGTACCGCTACATGCTGATCGACGACGCGGTGGCGCAGATCATGAAGGCCGAAGGCGGCATGCTCTGGGCCTGCATGAACTATGACGGCGACGTGATGAGCGACATGGTGGCCTCGGGCTTCGGCAGCCTGGGGCTCATGACCTCGGTGCTGGTCTCGCCCGAGGGCAAATACGTGTATGAGGCCGCGCACGGCACCGTGATGCGGCACTACTACGAGCACCTGAAGGGCAACCCCACGTCAACGAACTCCGTCGCCTCCATCTTCGCATGGACCGGCGCGATCGCGCGCCGTGGCGAGCTGGACCGGACGCCGGAGGTGGTGGCGTTTGCAAAGAAGCTCGAGGCGGTGGTGGTCAACATCATCGAAGGCGGTGTGATGACCAAGGACCTTGCCGCGATCGCGGAGCCGAAGCCGGCGAAATACGCGCTCACTCGACGAGTTTATTGATGCGGTGGCGGAGAAGTTGTGATGCCTCCAAAAAAATGAAAAACATTCATGCGTCTTTTCCGCCCCGCTGCGATCATGCCGGGGCAGGCTCAATGTCCCCAATGTTGCTATAAGTGTCTGAGCAAGGAGGTTCACATCCATGATGAAGATGTTTGTGGGGGTTGCGCTACTGGTGTTATTCGGATTTGTCCCGGGAGCTCATGCTATTTCGAAACCCGCGCCGGAAGCCTCTCAGGAGCAAACGACGATCGGGAAACGGGATATGTTTTCAGGGGTGGTCGAAAAAGTCGATGCAAAAGGGAATGTCGTTGCTGTCAAGGGAACGATGATGCAGGAAAAGAAAACGCTGGCCTTCTACATCAACGACAAAACAAGGATCTGGAGAAGTAAAATGATGCTGCATATCGGAGATTTAGAGCGAACGATGCAGGTGAGGGTCGAGTATAAACAGGAAATGGACAGGCTGACCGCAATCACGATCGAGATCACTGATCGTTAAGATGCTTTGAGGACATGCTTTCAAGAGCGAACCGATAAGCAGCAGGTCTCGATCCCGCGCTCCTGGTCCCACCGGCCCCATGCTACCATTGGTGCAGCGGCGGATATTCGGACAGCGTCAACCCGATCGTCGTTCCGCTCGCATTTGTATATCCCTTCACTTCAAAAATAATCCACTGCATCCCGCCCCAGGTGAAAGCCTGGGTCAGTGTTGCTTTTGGCCGGTATGTGATCACGGCCCAATTGCCGTTGGAAGCATTTCCGCTCTGGTATGCCCAGTACCCCGCAGGACAGTTGGTGCCGTCGACATCGCCGAAGGCGCCGGCATAATTCGAGACATAACTCAGTCCAGTGAGAGGATTCTGAGCGGTGATGGCCTGATTGCTTGCCAGTTGTTTTGTAGTATAAATGCTGAGGGCTTCGCGGAGATTGCCGATCGTGTTCTCGACGACTGCCCGTTCTGCGTCCTTTGCAAGGGAAATATAGCGGGCCACCGCAGCAGCTGCCAGGACACTAACAAGTATGATGACGAACACCAGTTCAAGGAGAGTGAAACCTTTCCGGTTATTTCTCACGATCATGCTCCTTCCTGATTGTTCCACGGCATGAGCTCATTCGTGTCATCCTTCGTCGAGATGCATATCCTTTTTCGATTTTTGTAATTATATGGAAATCGCTCTGCTCTGTCAAGCAAGCGACATCTTAGGGACATCATAGGGGTGAACGTATAGACTTGTGCAGTAGACTCGGTCAGATTGGCTCCATCGAAGCGTGTCTAAGCTTGCGACGGGGTATTCATCGTCTCGGGAAGCGGCCCTTAGATCGCTTCATGTTTTATAGCCGCCGGATCATAGGGTACAACGAAGACCTCTCTCTCTTTTACCACCAACAAGAGATGATTTTTCATTGACAGCTCATGCAGGACCTTGTTCCATGGACCTTTTGCCGTGAACGTCATTTTTTGCTTGCTGAATGCGCCGAATTTGACCACATAGCCGTCTTGAGAAGCCGTTTTTGCGATGCGCTCCAGCATGCCGCTTATCGTAACCTTTTTTGCATTGAAGGCCATCGCTCTCCCGTTCAATCTCAGGAATGAGTCTGGAACATATCCATTGCCGGGGTCTGCCCCTTGCGCGAGCAATAATTTTACGACTTCAACGGCTCCCGCCCTGGTAGCTTCAGTCAATGCAGCAACGCCGCTGCTTGTCTTTGCATTGACCGGCGCCCCCTTTTCAAGCAGCGCTCTGACGGTGTCCGCGTGCCCCGACTTCACGGCACACATCAGCGGCGTCTGACCGTCAGGTAGTGCCATTTTCATGTTTGCACCGTGTTCCGCGAGCAGGGTGACGAGCCTCGGATATCCATTGCACGCGGCGGTCAGCAATGCAAAACCGCCCTTCAAATCCGCGTCATTCACGTCTGCGCCGTGTTCGATAAGCACTTTGGCAATTTCCGTATTGCCATGATCAACGGCGAACTGTAAGGGGAATTGCCCCGCTTTATTCCGGCCTTTCACATCAGCGCCCTTTTGCAGGAGGTATTGTATGACGCGCATATGTTCTTCCTTGAAATCGGCAGTGTCCAGGGCCGCCTGCAAAGCTGAAGCAGCACCGTCATTGGAAGGGACCATATAGTTCACGTCTGCACCACTTTCAACGAGCGCTTTAACGATATGCTCCTGTCCCTGTCGAGCGGCCGTCATTAATGCCGTATTCCCGCTCTTGTCGGCATGATTCAACGACGGTGCATTCAGCTTAGCAAGCGTCCGGAGAATCTTCACGTTTCCTTTTTCAGCAGCGAGCATGAGCGCTGTTTGTCCCTTTTCATTCATGGCATCCAAACCAACTCCCGCTTTAACAAAGAGGTCCACAGCCTCCTCATTGTTCTTCGACACCTCATTCAGGAATTCCTGGCTGGAAAACCGGATGCCGCTCCGCTCCAATCGCGTTGCAAAATACCATTGCGTAAGAGATGTTCTCTTGATAATTATTGCGCCGATGAGAAGCACCGCGACAAACGCAACAACTGCATAGAGAACGATGGTCAGATGCATCTTTTTTTTCAACGAAGAGGCTCTTTCAGCGCGCCATTGTTCCATCGGCACACGGTCAACTGCCTGATCAGCCGAAGCAGTATCTTCGGATTGTTCGCCTGCTATCCTCGGAAGAGGGAGGGCGGCTCGTTTTCTCAAGTAATATCGGTTCCCCGGCCTTCCTTTTTTCCCGTATTATATGGACGTCGAGATAGGGTAATGGTCCGATATCATCCAAATAATTGCGCATCTTTTTTTCCATGAAGAGAATGGAGAGGCCGAAAAGAAGCCCGGAGGCCAGACCGATGATGCCGGCGAGGACGGCAACGCCGACGAGATAGCCAAGCAGAAGACTGGCACCGGCCAGTACAAGAGGAGGCAACCACCACAGCTTGAACAGTAACGCCATGGAATCATACCGTCTTTTTTGTTGATAGGGTCTGCCCTCAGGAGTGGTCAAGAACGCTTCCCATTCTTGGGCATCGACCCGCAGTTTCTGCAGATGCGCCTTCATAACGCGAACAATATCACGATGACCTTTTTCTTCAGCTAATTGCAGGGCGGTCTTGCCGGCCTTGTTCCGCGCCTCAATATCAACGCCTGACTGCATCAGAAGGTCAATGACATCGCTTTTCGCTTGATCAAATGCCGCCTTATGCAAGGCCGTCCAGCCTGCATCACTTCTTGCATTGACGTTCGCCCCCGCCTGAATGATCGCCTCGGCAATCTCAACGCGCCCCTGTGAAGCAGCAAGCATCAACGGTGTGGTCCCGTCGCGGCTTACATTTATATTCAATCCCTCTTCGATCAACTTATTCACCACATCGACATTTCCGCTCTCCACTGCCTCAATGAAGAGGGGCCATTTCTTTGCGGCGGGTGAGCTATAGTCGGGATGGGGGCTTCCCTTTGCCTTAGACAACGGCCGGGCCTTCGGATCATCTTTCTTGATCTGTTTTTGATATCCCTTGGATGGACCGGGCGGTTTATTTTCCACAGTGTGACCCCTTGTTTATTATGTCATCACAGCATGATTCAGTATATCGTGAACGCGCTCTCGCGTCAACAACTTACGATGAAATGTCCAGGAACTGCGTTCACCGGGAAGGATGAGCCCCGTTGGAGATCGTGCGCATCAAGACACGCATTGGATGGTTTTTATCAGGAGCTTTGCACAACATAGGGTATCTCGAACAGTGTGAAAATTAGTACATTGTTCGTGAACCGATCATTACCCCCCACCTTCAGTTCCTCTCCCGTCGAGGGCGAGAAAATTATGTGAGAGGTTTTTTAACAGTTAGGCCACATTTATGGTGAGTCAATTCGGTTGAACAATAAGTCTTTCCTCATCTAAGCATTTATGGTAGGATTTGTCCATATTTTATCGAACATTCTCGTATTTCATTTTCTTTTTATACTTCAGGAGGGCCGATGAAGAAAAACACGGGGGTTTTATTGCTACTCGTTTCTTCAATGATTGCTTTTTGAATGTAACCCCGGTATGAGCTGCCGGTGAGAACCAACAACAGTCAAATTCATCTTTGAGCTCAGGCGACTGCGTTCCATGCCATGAAACGCAGACTGCAGACAACGAAGACTACACATTCCTCTAAAAGACATGCGGGAGCGGTTTCTTTTATTGCCATCAGCCCCGACGGGAAGTTTGCCTTGTCCGGCAGCAGGGACAAAACTCTCAAACTCCGGAACATCCTCAACTTTGGATTGAGACCTTCTCTTACTATCCCGTCAAGCTAAAGGCATACAAGAAATAGTGCTCCCGATAATCCTGGAGCACAGCAGAACGAGGACCTCATGATACAGCAAGAGCGCTTCATAGAAGACCTGAAGAGAAATCAGCTTATGGTCGCGATCCGCACCGAATCAGCCGAAGACGCCTATCATGCGGCAATGGCCTGCGTGGAAGGGGGGATCAGGTTCATCGAGATCACCTTCTCGGTGCCGGGGGCGGACGAGGTGATCAGTCGCATGAGCGGAGACGAACGGGTCGTGGTCGGGGCCGGTACGGTCCTGACCACGGATGATGCGAGAAAGGCCCTGAAGGCCGGGGCCTCGTACCTGGTGAGCCCCGCCTTTGACGAAGAGGTGGTGACGTTTGCAAAAAAGGAAGGCGTTATCTCGATCCCCGGCGCGTGCACGCCGACCGAGATCTACCGGGCCTACAAAGCAGGCGGAGATATCATCAAGCTCTTCCCCTTTGTCGAGATCGGCGGCCTCGATTTTCTCAAGGCGATCAGGGGGCCGCTGCCCTTTGTCCGTTATATGCTCTGCGGCGGGGCGACCCTTGAGAACATCTCCAAATACCTCGCTGCCGATGCTGCTGCGATACTCATCGGCGCGGCCATTATCAGGCGCGATCTCGTGGCAGCGAAGGACTGGGCTTCCATTGCCGGGCTGGCGAGAAGTTTTGTCGGGAAGGTCGAAGGATCGCGGACAAAAACCTGACTTCACATTCACAGGGCAATTGTGTATAATAACGCGTCCCTCATCATGCGGGGCGCAGGAAATATTCATACTTCGGGAGGTATCACAAAGTGTTTCGTCCACAGATAAAGGTCCTTGATTGTACGGTCCGTGACGGCGGCTTGATCAACCAGTGGCAGTTCAACGATGATTTCGTCAGGAAGGTCTTTATCGCCCTGTCGCAGGCCGGCGTCGACTATATGGAGATAGGCTACAAGTCCTCGGAAAAATGCTTCTCCCGGGCCGAGAACGGCGCATGGAAGTTCTGCTCCGAAGATGACCTGAAGACGGGTTGTCGGCGGCCTGGAAACGACGATGAAATTGTCCGCCATGGCGGACATCGGCCGCATCGAACACGAGGACATCCCCAAAAAGAGCGAGAGCGCCCTTGACATGATCCGGGTGGCCTGCTATGCAAAAGAGGTTGACAAGGCGATCAGCCTTGCCCACCACTGCATGGAGAAGGGCTACGAGACCACGATCAACCTCATGGCGGTCTCGAAGGTCCTCGAAAAGGAGCTCGATGAGGCGCTCGAGGACCTTGCAAAAAGCGAGGTGCCGGTCATCTATCTCGTTGACAGCTTCGGCGCCATGTATTCGGAGCAGGTCCATTTCTTCGCGAAGAAATACCGCGAAGCGCTTCCGGGCAAGGAGCTCGGCATCCATACCCACAACAACCAGCAGCTCGCCTTTTCGAACACGATAGACGGGATCGTCGCGGGGATCAACCGCCTCGATTCGACCATCTATGGAATGGGGCGGGGCGCGGGCAACTGCCCCACGGAACTCCTGCTCTCGTTCCTCAAGAACCCGAAGTTCGATATTCGGCCGATCATCGCCATCATTCAGGAGATCTTCATCCCTATGAAGGCAAAGGTGGAGTGGGGATACCATATCCCGTACATGATCACCGGCATCCTGAACGAACACCCCAGAAGCGGGATGAAGGCCATGTCCGCGGAGAAACTCCCTGACCTCAGGCGGTTTTACGAAGACCTCAAGGACGGCACCCAGCTGGGTTAGGACGAAAGAAAAGCCATCGGGAGAAGAGGTCTTGTGTACGTTCGGTCACGTGACCTCTTCCGGCCGATTGTCTTCAGGGTCCGACATAAAAACTGCAATTACTATAAACGCAATAACTGCTATTACACGATATGAAGCAAGGAAAATCAAAGTTGTTCAAATCCCCCCATCCCCCCTTTGCTAATTGGGGGCGAGGGGGGATTTCATAATCCTGCAACTAATTCCGGACATGATGTAATGATTATAGTTATTGATGCTTCTCTAAACAGGAGAAACATCTTACCTCTTCGACAGGATAACTGGAAGTACCGGATTGAGAGGATGTAAAATCTCTTTTATCCGATTTCGCTTAGAAGCGCACTTTTTGGTTGCCTGTGATCCTGTCAAAGCCTTTCCGGTTTTTCCGGTCAGGTAAGGGGCAATGGTATCAGGTCTCAAATGTTGTATCGTTATTCTAATAGAGTCATCTGTCTGCTCTGTTGGATGAAGGATGCATTCGTTCCGGCAATTCAACCACCTCTCGATATCCCCCAAAATATGCCCCTTCTCGAAGAGATCCGCGACCAATTTCCCCGTGCTTCTGAAATCCCTGCTCATTAACAAATGCCTATTTGCCCTTGGGGTTTAAGCTGTTGACAATAGCTTTTCCACCGTGCTAATATTCGCAAGAAAGCACGGGGTTATTTATGGCAGGGGAAAAAATACTCGATATTGACGACAGCCCGACCGTACAGCGGCTTATCGAAATGATCCTGGCCTCGCAGGGCTACGAGGTCATCCTCGCGTCAGACGGCGAGGAGGGCATTGCAAAGGCGCGGTCAGAACGGCCCGCCGTGATCCTCGTTGACTTCGTCATGCCGAAGATGAACGGGTTCCAGGTCTGCAAGATCCTGAAGGAAGACCCGGATTTCAAGGATACCCCCATTATCCTCGTGACCTCCAAGGGCGACAAGGTCGGCAGCAAGTTCGTCGATGCCCTAGGTATTACCGATTTTTTTTCGAAGCCGTTCCAGCCTGATGAACTTCTCGCCAAGATCCGGGACGTCATCGACAAGCGAAGAGAGGCACAGCCTCCACCACCGCCTCCCCCCGAACCCCGGAGAGAGAGCAGGCCCGCTGTGTTGTCACCGTTATCGGGCATGGCGCCGTCAAGGGCCGGTATTGAGGCCATGGTGCGCTCATATGGTTGAGCAGGTGTTTGACGCATTTGTAAAAACGAAGCTTCCCGAGATCATCCAGCAGGAGCTGGCCAAAGCACAGCATGGAGCGGTCACCGCGGGCATCCAGGGGAACCTGGCGAGCGTCCGGATCGCGGAATTGATGCAGATGCTCGGACTCCAGTGCCAGACCGGCCGGGTGGTCATCAATCGTCCGGGAGACGCCGTCGAGATTTATTTTAAGGACGGATTGGTGGTCTTTGCTTCGGCGAACTGCAACGGGAGCAGGACTGCGGTGGAGGCTTTGCTCAGGAAGTCCTGCCGGATAGACGAGGACAGCCTCCGGCATGTGCTGCGCATCGCGGAAATGACCTCCCAGCCGATTGACATGGTCCTCTTCCGGGAAAAAATGATCGACCATAAGGCCTTTGCCGAATGCCTCAGGCGACATACCGAGTCGGCGGTGTACAAGGTCATGGCCTGGAAGGACGGAGATTTTTATTTTGAAAAGACCAATTCCCCGGTCTTCGCGGCCCCGGTCCAGATCAAAGTGGACGATCTGCTGTTGGAGGGCGCCCGGCGGGCGGATGAGTGGAGCCTCATCAAGAAAAAGATCCCGGATTTCAATATGGTATTTGAACCCATGATCGGAAATGCCGAGGAACTCACGACGCGGGGGATGAGTGACGTCGATCTGAAGGTGTTCTCGCTCATCAATGGCAGGCGGACCATCCAGGAGATCATCGAGATGCTTTTTCTGGGTGATTTTGACGTAGCTAAGAGCATGTTCATTCTGCTCTCGGTGAACCTGATCAGGAGGAGACGGTGAGCCGCTGTCCTCAAGGGCGGGACGGGCCATAACCCAAAGAAAAATAAAACGAAAACTTGACACACCCAAAGAATTATGTTAATTATTTAACAACCCTGAGCACCTTGGAAAAAGGAGACAAGTATGGCCAAAATACTCATTGCGGACGACAGCCTGGCGGAGCTTCAGATATTTCAGCAAGCGCTTTCGTCTACCGGCCATACCATCGTAACAGTTATGGATGGTGAGGCGGCGGAGGAGAAGGTTCGGACGGAGAAGATCGATTTGATTGTCCTTGACGTGCTCATGCCGAAGAAAAACGGTTTCCAGGTCTGCAGAGATATAAAGAGCAATGCCCAGTTCAAGAATATCCCGGTCATCATGGTAACATCCAAGGACCAGGCGAGCGACAAGTTCTGGGGGATGAAACAGGGCGCCGACGAGTATTTGACCAAGCCGTTCAAGCCGGAAGATCTGGTCAAGGCGGTCAAGAAATACATCTGATCTCCGACCCGGACGGAATGGGCGGAACCAACTTTGCCGCAAAGACACCAGGACTATGGAGTATTGTAGAATGATTTTTCAGGCGGGGCAGGTTTTACTCTTCAACACGCTTATTTTTTAAGCTGTCTTTGAGTCTTAATGCTTTCGTGGCGGATATTTTCACTTCATGTTGATAGGAATGGCATTGGTAAATCACTAAAGGGGGGCCCGTTTGGCCGAGCTTGACAACGACGTCACCACTGAGGTGATAGAAGTCCTGCCGGAAGAGGAGCTTCGCGTGTGTCTCTTCAGTATGGGTGGGGACACCTATGCCATCCCGGTCGAACTTCTGACGGAGATCATCATTTCCCGGAAAATTTTTTCTGTCCCGACAACCCCGTCCCATGTGCTCGGCGTCATCAACCTGCGCGGGAACATTGTCCCGATCGTAGATATTCGCCCGGCGCTTTCCCTTCCGCTGCAGTCCGTCCCCGGCCAGATCGCCATTGTCAAGCATGACACCGTGACTTTCGGCATCGTAGTTGATAACGCTACCGAAGTGGTCGGGGTGCCGGAGAGCAGCGTTCTGGCGATCCCTTCCGACCAGGGAGCGCAGCAGGCAGGCAGAGACCGCAACCGTTTTTTATTGGGGATCATCCAGCGAGAGACGAGCGAGGCAGCCCTGCTGAACATTGAGAGAATATTTGAAGAGATCAAACTGATGTGAGACCGGGAAGCCTCGTTACCGTCTCACCGGTTGCGTCTTTACCAGAAGGAGCAGAACTATGAAAAGTTGGAATCCTTTCTACCGTTGGAGCATCAGGACCAAGATCGTGCTTATGATCATTTCCCTGGCGGCTATTTTCGGAGCCGGCATCCTTACCTTCATCTACGTAGAGATTCAGAACACCCTCAAGGAGCAGGCGATAGCCAAGACACGTATCGTGGCGGACAGCCTGAGTGTCAAGGCGGTCGAGCCGGTGCAGGTCGAGGACCTCAACGCGCTCCGGTCAATTCAGGGCGAGGCCATCAGCCAACAGGATGTGGCGTACAGCTTCATCCGGGACGGCCGGGGAAAGGTGCTCTCATCATCCATTGAAGGGAATGCGGTTCCGGAGGCGCTAAAGAACATCACTTCACCGCAGCCGGGCGTCCCGCCGGAGCCCGTACACGTTCAACTCGGCGACAGCGTTATCGAGGTACTTGATATCGCGACCCCCATTGCCGGCGGCACCCTCGGCTCGGTGCACGTGGGCTTGAACATGACGCGGATCAAATCCAATATCAGGAACTTCCTCATGTACATCATGGGGGTGGGCGCCGTGGCGCTGATTGTCCTTCTCGTCTTTACTCTGGTACTGACGGCCATTATCATCAGGCCGGTGAATGACCTCATGAGGGTTGCTGAATCCCTTGGCCGCGGCGACCTTTCGCAAAGGGCCCAGGTGAACACGGGCGACGAACTTGGCCAGCTTGGCGACACACTCAACCGGACGATCGACCGCCTCCAGGGCCTGGTCCAGAGCGAGTCCGACCGGGACAAAATGCAGGACCAGATCATGGACCTGCTCACGATCGTGAGCACCGCCGCGGAAGGCGACCTCACCGTGAAAGCGGAAGTGACCGCCGACTCCCTGGGATCCGTTGCCGACGCATTCAATCTCATGATCGCCGGTCTTATGTCGCTCGTGACCCAGGCGAGCAATGTGGCCGTCGAGATCCAGCGCTCCACCGCGGAAATCCTTCATTCCGCCGAAAGCATGCGGATGGCCGCCTCACAGCAGTCTTCGCAGATCCGGAACGCGTCCGAGGCGGTGAACGCCATGTCCCATACCACACAGCGGATGGCCGAGAACGCGAAAGCCGCGACCCAGACCTCGGTCGAGGCGACCCAGGCGGCAGTCAAGGGCGGAACGGCCGTGGCGGAAACCATAAAAGGGATGCAGCGCATTCGCGCAACGGTGCAGTCCACCGGCAAAAAAATCAAAGGCCTGGGCGAGCGCTCCCTTGAGATCGGCGCCATCATTGAGGTGATCAGCGAAATCGCGACTCAGACGAACATGCTTGCGCTGAATGCCGCGATCGAGGCCGCCCGCGCCGGCGAGCATGGCAAAGGTTTCGCCGTGGTGGCAGATGAAGTGCGGAAGCTCGCCGAACGCGCTGCCCGCGCAACGAAGGACATCACCGGCCTTATCAAGGGCATCCAGGTTGAGACGAGCGAGGCCGTGACCGTCATGGAAGCAGGAACGCGCGAGGTGGAGGATGGTACGAAGCTTGCCGATCAGGCCGGGGCCGCGCTCCGTGAAATTGAGCAGATCGTCAAACAGACCTCGAACCTCATGACGGACATTATGAGGGCCGCGGGCGACCACGTGAAATCGACCGAGAGCGTGGTGCACACCATGGACAACATATCGCAGCTGACGCAGGAGACTGCGCGCGGCGTGCAGGACACCGTGGCAACGATCGGCGGTCTTGCGGGACTGACCAAGCAGTTGAGCGACGCGATCGGCAGATTCAAGCTCGGCAAGGAGCTGGGTGTCCCGTCGGTGTTCGGCGAGAACTCGCTTCCCTCGCTGGCAGGCTATGCGCCGGTTTCGGAGAAGGTGACCACGAGCGACGAGGAGATCAAACTCGGGTCCATAAAATAGACCGTATGGCAGGGTCATTAGACAAATCAAGTATCATAGAATTTTTTCTCATTGAGGCTGGCGAGCACCTCCAGAACCTGAACAAGGGGCTTTTGTCCCTTGAGCAGTCTCCGTCTGACATGGACCTGATCGACGAGCTCTTTCGCGCCGCGCACACGCTTAAAGGGTCCGCCGCAATGATGGGGTTCCAGGGGGTCAGTGATGTGGCGCACACGGCCGAGGACATGCTCGGCCAGTTCCGTTCCAATACCCTGCCCATTTGCAAGGAAACCCTGAACTTTCTTTTCGATAGCGTGGATGCCGTCAAGCTCATGGTCGACAGTGTTGCAGCCAATCGGCCCGAGGACGCACTCGTGGTAGAGAGCATCACCCGGGCGTACAAGGACGTTATCGAGCGTTATCCGAAAATGCCGGCCACTCCGGACGAGGCGTTCTCCGGGGAGGCGGCGGGGACCAGTCCGTCGGGTCAGCAGTCAAAAAACGCTCTCGACCTGGCTTGGGAGAACGCGTTCGGAGCGGCTGCCGAAGAGCCCCTTGCCGTGGAGCCTGTCCACGAGGAGGCCGAAGACGAGCTCCTGACGACGGTTCCGCAGCAGACGCCGTCCGTCCTATTGGCTCCTGTACAGCAGTCTGCAACCGGGATTCCGCTCAAGCAGGAGATCGAGGAGGCCAAGAAGACCGGACTCCATGAAAAACGCGGGGTCGGCCGCCGCACTGCGGATACGATCGACCTGGAAAAGCAGTTTATCCGCGTCGATGTCGAACGGCTCGACAACCTGATGAACCTTGTAGGCGAGATGATCGTGAACAGGAACGGGCTTGCGCACCAGGTTGATTTCATCAAATCGCTTCGTGAAGAACTTGCGTTCAGCCAGGCCCGCCTGATCCACGAGATCAAGAAGTTCGAAGAAAAGTATGAGTATACGCTGAGCGTTGAAACGCCCGGCCAGCCGGAGGCGGTGCAGTCCGGCGATTTCCTCGAACTGGAGTTCGATCGGTACGACGACTTCAATCTCCTGTCACGAAAGCTGACGGAGATCACGAATGACACAAACGAGATCATGGCCGAGCTGGTGGGGTTCTTTGACTCCTTCGAGCTTGATACGGCGCGGATCTCCATGATTACGACGAACCTGCAGGACGAGATCACCATGGCCCGCATGGTCGAGATGGACAAGCTCTACCAGCTGTTCCAGCGGCCCGTCCGCGACCTTGCACAGGAAGAGGGGAAGCTGCTGAAATTGGTGGTCCTGGGCGGAGAGACCACGGTCGACAAGACGATCTTCGAGACCATCTCTGACCCGCTTATGCACATGATCAGGAACGCCATTTCCCACGGCATCGAATCGCCTGCCGAGCGAACAGTGCTGGGAAAAGAACCAACAGGCGTGTTGATCCTGAATGCCCGCCATGAAGGTAACAACATCATCCTCGAGGTCGAGGATGACGGCCGCGGCATGGACCCGGCCGCGCTCCGGAAGGCCGCCGTGGATAAGGGATTCATGAGCGCCGCGGAAGCGCAATCCCTGACGGATGTTGAAGCGATCAACCTGATATTCCGTCCCGGCTTCTCCACGGCATCAACAATCAGCAAGGTTTCGGGCCGGGGCGTGGGCATGGATGTGGTATCCACGCAGATCGCGAGGATCAACGGAAGGTTCGAGATCACGACCGACAAGGGCGTGGGCACCAAGTTTCTGATCCGCCTGCCGCTCACGCTGGCCATTGTTCAGTCCCTGATCGTAAAACTCAAGGACCAGGAGATGGCTGTGCCCATGAGCCTGGTGGAGGAGACCACGCGTTTCTCCTATAAGGACATCCAGCAGGCAGCCGGCGAAGAGATGGTGAACCTCCGCGGCTCACTGGTCCGGCTTCTCAAGCTGAACGAACTGCTCGGCGTGGGCAAGTTCCCGAAGAAGGATGAGACCTATCGCCATCCCACGCTGATCCTTGGCATGGCGGAAAAGCGCCTCGCGGTCATGGTGGAGGCGATCAGCGGCCGGGAAGAGATCGTGGTGAAGTCTCTGGGCGACTACCTGAAGGGCATCAAACTATTCTCCGGTGCGACGATCTCGGGCGAAGGGAACGTGAGGCTCATTCTCAACATCGCATCGCTCTTCGGCGACGAAGTGCTGGTGACCTCCGCGGCCGGCGTCGCCCCGGCGAAAGAGGAGGTGACTCCGGAGTCCCTGAAGCGGAAGTTGAAACTGCTGATCGTTGATGACTCGATCAGCATCCGTAAATACGTGCAGCGCTTCCTTGACCGCATGGGGTACGAGGTGGAGGTGGCGTCCGACGGTATGGAGGCGCTCACCATCATGGGCCGGATGAAATTCGACGCCGTGATCACCGACCTCGAGATGCCCGTCATGCACGGATATGATCTGATGGCCGAGATGAGGAAGAGCCTGGAACTCATGAACATTCCGGTCATTGTACTGACCTCCCGGGCAGGGGATAAACACCGGCAGAAAGCGCGGGAAATGGGAGCGCAGGACTACCTGGTAAAGCCCTTCGAGGAACAGGAACTGCTCGGGACGCTCAAAAGGATCTTGAGCGGCGTCGCTCTTGCAGGCCGGACATAATCAGCACACAACTATGGACGCCGTCATACGATTTCTGGTAGTATCAATGCGGAAAAGATTACACAACCGGAAAGCCCAGCCCAAGCGGGTAACCCGAAAAGATGCAGGGGGTTGGAATGAAGTCAGTCAAAGAGATCGCATTCGAAGATGATCAGGAAATACTAATTCTCGATTTTGAAAGGCTGCTCCATGCCAGTTAAAATACTGTTGGCCGATAAAAGTATCACCATCCAGAAAGTGGTGGAAATGCTTTTTTCTGGAAGAGACTATGAGGTCGTTTGCGTGAGCGACGGAGAGACGGCCCTGAACGAGGCAAAGCGGGTCGTCCCCGACGTGGTGCTGGTGGATGTTGACCTGCCGCGCATCGACGGCTATTCCTTTGCGACGCGGCTGAAACAGACTCCGCAGCTTGCGCAGGCGCCGGTCATTCTCATGATGAGCAGGGACGATGTGTATGACGGCGCAAAGGGGAAACAGGCGGGGATCATCGACAACATTGCCAAGCCTTTTGAGTCCCAGGAACTTATCGGCAAAGTGAAAAAAGCGATTGCCGCGGCCCCTCCGCGGCGAGCCGAGGCCGCGCCCTCGGCCGCGTATGAGCCTGCCGCACCCGCACCGCCGGCGGCACCGGCCAAACCAAAAAAAGCGGCGCCACCGGATATATTTGATATTATCAGCGAGGCCCCTACTCAGGCGGACCTCGTGCGAGCAGCCGCACCGGTTGAGGAGGAGACTGTATACGAAGTTGAGCCTGTCGTGGAAGAGGTTGAAGAGCCGCTCACCCGCGACGTAGTAAAATCGTTGCCCGTCGGCGCCAAGGCCGTGGAAGAGATTCGGGTGGGACTGGGCCTGACCGGGCAGAAAAAAGAACCCCAGCCCGAGATCGTCACGATAGAATCCCTTGACAAGGCAATGGAGGCAGAGCTGCCGGAAGCGTTCACGCCTAAAACCCCAAGCCCTTCGCCTCGCCCCATCCCGTCTTCGGTCCAGGCATCGACGCTGCCTGAGGCTGAGTTGCGTAAGATGGCGGAAACGACCATTGCCAAGATGGCCAGGGACGTGTTTGCAAACCTTCCGCCGGTCCAGCCGCCGCAGATGTCCGATGAGACCCTTCGCGCCATGGTTGAAGAAAAAGTCTCGAGCATGACGAAAGAAGCTTTCGATAAAATGCCGGTGCCGCAAACGCCGATGCTATCCGCGAGCGAGATATGGGGTATAGCGGAAGAGACGGTCGCCAAGATGGCCAGGGACGTGTTTGCAAACCTTCCGCCGGTCCAGCCGCCGCAGATGTCCGATGAGACCCTTCGCGCCATGGTTGAAGAAAAAGTCTCAAGCATGACGAAAGCGGCTTTAGAAAAGGCGCCTGCTGACCAGCCGCCGGCACTTTCCCCGAGCGATATGTGGAGTGTCGCTGAAGAGGCCGTCGAGAAAATTGCGACAGAGTTTTTGCAAAAGCAGCCATTGACACCGGGTCCGCAGCTTTCCGACGAGACGCTCAGGAGTATGGTCGAAAACGTGGCTGTGAAAACGGTGGAAGAGATGCTCGAAAAAAGGCCTGTTCAGCAGCCACCATCGGTGCCTGCGAGCGAACTGCGGAAGATGGCGGAAGAAACCGTCTCCCAGATGGCGCGGGAGGTATTTAAAGACATGCCCCCGCCCGTTCCGAAGATCTCCGAGGAGACGGTGAGGAGGGGGATCGAGGAGGCCGTTATGCAGATCGCCCGGGAAGTCGCACGGGAAGTAATTGAGAAAGTGGCCTGGGAAGTGATCCCTCAACTTGCAGAGGTCATGATCAAAGAGGAAATCGAGCGGTTGAAAGCGGAAACATAAACATAGAGCCAAGAACCAAATACATTTCAAACGCCAGGTATCAAATCTCAAAATGGTTTGAATCCGGTAATTGGACAATAGGCTTTGTTTGGGATTAGAAAATTGAAATCATGAAGTTCATCACAGGGGACTTGCTCCCCTCTTTTTTTTCTGAGCGGGTGCATCATCATAAGGAGAGTATCATCGATGTCATCACGTGAATTACCCAAGGCCTACGACCCGAAATCGGTGGAAGAGAAATGGTATGATTTCTGGCTGGAGAAAAAGTATTTTCATGCCGACGAAAACGCCGGTGGTGCGCCCTTCTCGATCGTGATCCCACCGCCGAACGTGACCGGCTCTCTCCATATCGGCCACGCGTTGAACTCCACGCTCCAGGACATACTGATTCGATGGATGCGCATGTCCGGCAGAAATACGCTCTGGGTGCCGGGCACGGACCACGCAGGCATCGCCACTCAGAACGTGGTTGAGCGGCAGTTGGCGAAAAATGACGTTGATCGGCACATGACTGGGAGGAGAAGCCTTTGTACGAGAAAGTCTGGGAATGGAAGACAGGAATACGGCGGCAGGATCATCAACCAACTGAAGCGCATGGGCGCGTCCTGTGACTGGGACCGTGAGCGGTTCACCATGGACGACGGTCTTTCGAAAGCAGTAAGCGAGGTTTTTGTCACCCTTTACGAAGAGGGGCTCATCTACCGAGGCGAGCGCTTGATCAACTGGTGCCCGCGCTGCCACACTGCGCTGTCGGATATCGAGGTGGAGCACGAGGACGAGAAGGGCAAGCTATACCATATTGCTTATCCCCTGAGCCACGACCACACTATCCGACTGACCGTCGCGACCACGCGGCCCGAGACCATGCTCGGAGACACTGCCGTCGCAGTCCACCCGCTTGACCCGCGCTATAAGGAGTTGATCGGCAAGACCGTTGACCTTCCGCTTACGAACAGGAAGATCCCGATCATCGGTGACTCGATACTCGTGGACCTTGAGTTCGGGACAGGCGCAGTCAAGGTCACCCCTGCGCATGACTTCAACGACTATGAGGCAGGACAACGGCAGAAGCCGGAGCTGCCGCGCATAAAAATACTGAATGAGAGGGCTGAGATACGTGGCGACATTCCCGATGCGCTGCCGGACGTTCTCAAGCTGATCGCGGGAAAGCCGGCGAAGAAGGCCCGCGGTATGGTGGTGGAATTGCTCCAGGAGCGGGGCTTCATGGTCAAGACCGATGACCATGCGCACTCCGTAGGCAAGTGCTACCGCTGCAAAACTATTGTTGAGCCCTATCTTTCTCCCCAGTGGTTTGTGAAGACCGGACCGCTTGCCGAGCCCGCGATCAAAGTCGTGGAGGACGGCCAGGTGCAGTTTGTCCCAAAGGGTTGGGAGAACACCTACTTCGAGTGGATGCGGAACATCAAGGACTGGTGCATCTCGCGCCAGATCTGGTGGGGACACCGCATACCGGCATGGTATTGCGACGAGCTGCGGGCACGATCACCGTGAGCCGCGCCGATGCCGCGGCCTGCGCAAAATGCGGCAGCAAGAACATCCGGCAGGAGACGGATGTGCTCGACACCTGGTTCTCGTCGGCGCTCTGGCCCTTCTCCACGCTCGGATGGCCGGACAAGACCAAGGAGCTTGAGACGTATTATCCCACCTCAGTGCTTATCACCAGCTTTGACATCATCTTCTTCTGGGTGGCGCGGATGATCATGATGGGGCTCCACTTCATGCAGCGAGGTACCGTTCCGGCAGGTTTATATCCATGCGCTCGTGCGCGACGCCGAAGGACAGAAGATGAGCAAGTCCAAGGGCAATGTCATTGACCCGCTCGTCATGATCGACCAGTACGGGACCGATGCGTTCCGGTTCACGCTCACGGCCTTCGCTGCCCAGGGCAGAGACATCAAGCTGGCGCCGGAGCGCATCGAAGGCTACCGGAATTTTGCGAACAAGATCTGGAACGCGAGCCGGTTCGTGTTCATGAACCTTGACGAAGATTTTTCCCCGAACTCCGAACTCCTGACGCCGGACTCGTCCCTCGCCGACCGCTGGATCCTCTCACGCTTGAACTCGGTCGCGAAAGACGTGCAGGCAGCGCTTGTTGACTACCGGTTCAACGATGTCGCCTCGTCGCTTTATCACTTCATCTGGCATGAGTACTGCGACTGGTATCTCGAGTTGTCCAAGCCGGTCTTATACGAGGAAAAGGGGTCTGCGTCGCGGCAAGCGACACTGACCGTGCTTGCCCAGGTTCTCGAAACCGCGCTTCGCCTGCTGCATCCGATCATGCCGTTCATCACCGAGGAAATATGGCAGGCGCTGCCGGAAGCAGTGCGGAGTTCGGAGTTCGGAGTTCGGAGTAAGAATCAGAAGAACAAAGTGGAATCGATCATGGTCTCTGCATATCCTGTAGCAGATGATCGGTTCATTAACGCCGAGATCGAGCGGGACATGCAGATGGTCATGGACCTGATCCTGGCGATCAGGAACATACGCGGCGAGATGAACATCGCGCCGTCCATGCAGATAAACGTCATCGTGAAAGTGGAGACCAGGGAGCTCGGTGACCACCTTGAGAAAAGCGCCGGATATGCAAAGACCCTCGCCCGGATCAGGGAGCTTCGCATAGGCGTGTCTGAAGCAAAGCCCAAGTCCGTGGCAACAGCGGTGATCGCCGGCGCCGAGGTCTATGTGCCGCTCGAAGGTCTGCTCGATCTCACCCAGGAACGCGACCGGCTCCAGAAAGAGATCGCGAAGATCTCGAAGGACATCGAGGTGTTTTCTAAAAAGCTTTCCAACAAGAATTTCGTTGATAAGGCGCCGAAGGAAGTCGTGGAAAAGGACACGGCGAAGCTTGAGGAGTTCAAGATCAAGCGTGGGAAGCTGGAGCAGAGCTTGAAAATGCTGGGGCAATAAAATTCAATGCTCAAAGTTGAAGCCACATGGATCATTCTTTAAAAGATCTCATCGAAAAAGCACTTGCGGAAGACCTCGGCTCCGGTGATGTAACCTCCGAGGCGACGATCCCCGCTGAATCCACGTCCGAAGCCGTGATGCTGGCGAAGCAGCACCTGGTGCTTGCCGGCATAGAGGTGAGCAGGGAAGTGTTTCTCCATCTTGATCCGACCATTCAGTTCACACCCTTTGCGAAGGACGGCGACATCATCCATGCGGGCACCGAGCTTGCGCGGCTGTCCGGTAATACGAGAGCGCTTCTGGCGGGCGAGCGCGTTGCGCTGAATCTGCTCCAGCATATGTCCGGCATTGCGACATTGACGGCAACGTATGTTGAAAAGCTCAAGGGACTTAAGGCCGTGGTGCTGGATACGAGGAAAACACTTCCGGGTTTGCGGCAGCTTGAAAAGAATGCCGTACGGATTGGCGGCGGGAAGAATCACCGCATGGGATTATATGACATGATCCTGATCAAGGACAATCACATCAAAGCGGCGGGAAGCATTACGAAAGCAGTCGCGTCCGCACGAACGAAGAGCGGCACCCTCAGGATCGAAGTCGAGACGAAAACACTCGATGAGGTGCGCGAGGCTTTGGCGGCGAAGCCCGACATCATCATGCTCGACAATATGCCGATCGATGTAATGCGCGAGGCAGTGAAGCTGATCGCAGGCCGCGCCCTCGTGGAAGCATCCGGCAACGTGACGCTTGAGACGGTTCGGCGCATCGCGGAGACAGGCGTGGATTTTGTGTCGTCCGGAAGCTTGACGCATTCGGCGCCGGCTGCGGACATCAGTATGAAGATAAAATAACAGGGTTCAGGGGTCGGGGTTCAGGGGACAGTAAAAGATGCGCGATGGCTTAGCGATTTGCCTGAACCCTGACAGCTGACCCCTATCCCCTGGTTTATCTATGTATAAAGAAAAAATCCTGAACCTGCTCCGGTCGTCTTGCTCGGGATTCATCTCCGGAGAAGAACTGGCGAGAAAATGCGGCATCTCCCGCACGATGGTGTGGAAACACATCAAGTCGCTGGAGCGCGAGGGGTTCGGGATCGAGGCCGTACCGTCGCAGGGATATAAAATCACGACCATGCCTGATATCCTCAGACAGGGCGATATCAAGCCGGGGCTCAAGACCAGGGTCATAGGAAAAGCGATCCATCTCCTGTCCGAGGTCGCATCCACGAACACCCGTGCCATGGAGATGGCTGCGAGCGGAACGCCCGAAGGGACCGTGGTGATCGCCGAGACGCAGACCGGCGGCAAAGGCAGGCTCGGCAGGAAATGGATATCGCCGAAGGGCAATCTCTACCTCAGCGTGGTCCTCCGTCCGAATGTCCCGATGCACAAGGCGCCGCTGATCACCCTGATGGGCGCTGTGGCGGTGGCATCGGCGATCAGGACACAATGCGGACTGGCAGCCGGCATCAAGTGGCCGAATGATATCCTTATCTCCGGCAAGAAAGTCAGCGGTTTGCTGACTGAGATGAGCGCGGAACAGGACCGCATACGTCATATCGTACTTGGGATCGGCGTGGATGTGAACATGGAGATGGGCGAGCTTCCTCCCGAGGTCCGCAGCCTCACGACCACGCTTGCGGCAGAGGCGGGAGCGAAGATAAACCGGACCGCGCTGCTTCAGCAGCTCCTGCGGGACCTTGACAGCTGGTATCAGAAGTTTCTCAAGAATGATGCTGATATTCTCGAAGAATGGAAACAGCTCAACCTGACCATCGGCAACCGCGTCACCGTGAGCGGCGCGGGCGAGTCCCTCGAAGGCCTGGCGCAGGGGGTCGACAACGAAGGCCGGCTGATCGTCAGGCTCGATGACGGCACGATCCGCACGGTTGCGGCGGGAGATGTGACGATAGTAAAAACATAGGGTCAAGGGGCAAGTAGCAAGGGTCAAGGAACGTCAAAAACGATAAGATCAATCCTTGACCCATGACCCCTGCCCCTTGACCCTATTTTTCCGGAGGAAAAATGCTCTTAGCCATCGACATAGGCAACACCAATGTGGTCCTCGGCGTGTTCGACAGGGAAAAGCTCGTCGAGAATTGGCGAGTCGGCACGAACACGCAGATCACGCCCGATGAGTACGCCATGATCTTCAAGGACCTCTTCGGTTTCGCCAGGATCGAGTTCACTCAGATACACGGGGTTATCATCTCGACGGTGGTGCCGCCGCTCTTGCCGGTGATGGTCGAGATGTCCCGGAAATACTTCAAGATCGAGCCCATGGTCGTGACGCACGAGCTCAAGACCGGCATCACAGATACGCACTGATAACCCGAAAGAGGTGGGCGCGGACCGTATTGTGAACGCAGCCGCCGCCTACAAGCTTTACGGCGGCCCGCTCATCATCGTGGATTTCGGCACGGCGACCACCTTCTGCGCAATCACGAAGAACGGCGACTACCTCGGTGGGGCCATCTGTCCGGGCATGAAGATCTCTGCAGAGGCGCTATTCCAGCGCGCCTCCAAGCTGCCGCGGGTAGAACTCGTAAAGCCCGCGAAGGTCATCGGCACGGACACCATCAGTGCGATGCAGGCGGGCATCATCTACGGTTATGCGGGACTTGTGGACGGCATCGTGGAGCGGATGAAGAAGGATCTGTCATCCGATGCCAGGGTCGTGGCGACCGGAGGTCTCGCTGAGCTGGTTTTTCCGGAAACAAAGACCATTCAGGAAATAAAACCCCACCTTACCCTTGAGGGACTGCGCCTCCTGTTCGAACTAAATCATTGATATTTCAACCAGCTAAGTTTTTTCTCTGCGCGTATTTTCCCCTTTCTTGCAACGAGTGTTGCACTCGGTAACCTTGACGATTGCATAATTTTATGATATTTATTCTATACTGCACTATATTAGGGGAAAACTGATGAAAATTCTGGTTGTTGATGACGAAGAAGGCGCGCGCGACCTTTTCCATACCATCCTGACCGATGAAGGTTATGACGTTTCCCTCGCCAGTGGTGGTGAGGAGGCCCTGGGCCTTTTTAAAAACAACCCTTTTAACCTCGTGATCACGGATATTAAGATGCCGGTCATGGACGGTCTTCAACTCCTGCAGGAAATCCGGAAGATGGGGTCAAAAACAGACGTGATCATGGTAACAGCGTACGGCGAGGTGGAAAGCTATCTCAAGGCAATGAGCCTTGGCGCCGCTGAATATATCAACAAGCCCATCCGCATTAAAGAGCTGAAACGGATCGTGCATAAGATCCTGACAGAGCAGCGGGCGAGGTTGGGCGGCTGATGTCCCGTTTGCGCAAAGACCCCATCGTTGGCCGGTGGATCATCGTTTCCACCGAGCGTCCGAAAAAACCAGAAGACTATACGGTTGAAGAGCCGGTCGATGATGTAACGCCGGCGGAGTGCCCGTTCTGCAGAGGCAACGAAGCGAAGACCCCGAGGGAGATCGCATCGTTCCGCGACGAGAAGTCGGCGCCGGATGCCAATGGCTGGTGGGTGCGCGTGATCCCGAGCAAGTTCCCCGTGCTGCAGATCGAAGGCACCCTTGAGCGCGAGGGCAGCGGCATATATGACTGGATGAACGGCATCGGGGCCCACGAGATCATCATTGAAAGCCCCGAGCACGCGCTCCGGCTCGAGGAGCTTTCCGAGAGCCAGGTAGAAAAGGTCCTCTGGTCCTATCGCGACCGGATCCTCGATCTTGAGCGGGACAGCCGGCTCCGCTATGTGCTGGTCTTCAAGAACCAGGGCTGGACCGCTGGCTCGGCACTGAACCATCCCCATTCGCAGATCATCGCCACGCCGATCATCCCCAAGTTCGTGAAAGAGAAACTGGACGGCGCAAAATCATACTATGATTATAAAGAGCGGTGCATCTTCTGCGATATTATCAAGCAGGAGCAGGCAACGCCGGAGCGGGTCGTCGAGGAGACACGCCACTTTCTGGTCATTGTGCCGTTCGCGCCGCGTTTTCCCTTCGAGACCTGGATCTATCCCAAGAAGCACCTGTGCTCCTACGTGGATATCTCCAAGGAAGAGATCATGGATTTTGCCCGGACGCTCCGCCATACGCTCCAGCGTCTCGGGAGGGTGCTGAAGAACCCGCCCTACAATTATATGCTCTACTCAGCGCCGAACCGTGTTCCGCGCCGAGGGTATTGGCACACGCTGAATGACGACTTCCATTGGCATCTCGAAATCCTGCCGCGTCTTACCCGGGTAGAGGGTTTTGAGAGGGGGTCCGGATTCTATATCAACCCGACTCCGCCCGAGGATGCCGCAAAGTATCTGCGGGAGGTAAAATTGTAACCACTGATTCTGGACGCTGAGGCGCCGCTCATTTCGCCGACCGCCCGCTTCTTTTTCCAGCTATACAGCAGAAAAGAAGTCAAGCAAGGCAATGAGAACGAAGAGCCTTCTGATACAAACGAAATAATAATTGTTACATTCCCATGGAATCCCTCTCACCCCATCCTCTCCCCGCTGGGGGGGGGCAAAGATAAGGGGAAAGGCTGTATCAACATTTAATGCGTTTATATCAGCAGCCTGATCTGGAAAGAAATTCATCGTACAAAGGAGAAGCAGAATGAAAAAGCTCATGATGTTTTAATGATGGTATTGGTTTCCGTGGTTTCAGCACAGGCGCAGATGGACAGCAACATGCATTGTGAGCATGAAGCGCAAGGGGGTCAGGGCATGATGATGGAAACGTGCCAGCATATGCCTATGATGCAACATATGATGAAGAACAAGACGATGATGCAGGAAATGATGGGGATGATGAAAGATACCCTGAAGATGCAGCAGAAAATAGTAGAGGGCGTGAAATCGGCCGAGAAAAAAGAAATGGTGAAGGAGTTGTCCCGGATGATGGACAAGGTGGACGTCATGATGTCCGAGATGAAAGATATGATGAAGCCCGGGATGAAGTGTGAAACGCCATGCGATGCGTGCAAAAAAATGGAGCAAAAGAACGAGGCGCCGGCAAAAGAGGAAATCCCTCAACCGGAACCGCACAAACACTAAGGCGGGACTGTCCGGTTCGATTATTCTGTACCCTGTTCACTGAACAATGAACGGACAGCAGCCGGACCCTGGCCACCGGAACCCGGACCAGTTGTCATGTTCATTGTACTTTGCAGTCATGCTTGTACAGGAGGAATCCCATGAAAAAATCGTTGGGTGCCAAAACGCTCATTTATCCCATACCGGTATGGATCGTGGGGTCATACGACAAGGACGGAAAGCCGAACGCCATGACGATCGCATGGGGCGGTATTTGCTGCTCAAAGCCGCCCTGTGTTGCCATCGCGCTGCGAAAAGCTACCTACACCTATGGCAATGTCATGGAGAAAAAAGCATTCACCCTGAACGTCCCTTCAGAACAGTATGCTAAAGAGGCGGATTATTTCGGCATCGTTTCCGGAAAAAATATCGACAAGTTTTCCGCCACAAAACTTACTCCGGTCAGGAGCGAACTGGTGGACGCTCCCTTCATCCTCGAATTTCCCCTGGTTCTGGAGTGCAAGGTGATCCACACCTTTGAGATCGGTCTGCATACGCAATTCATCGGTGAGATCCTTGATGTCAAGTCGGAGGAGTCGATGCTAGGAGAAAACGGCCAGCCGGATATCCGGAAAATAAAACCGATACTGTTTGTGCCTGATGCGCGCACGTATCACAAGGCCGGTGAATATATCGGAGATGCATTCTCGATCGGGAAGGCCATTGCATAGCAGAAAAGTACATGGGTACCATCGGAAGGAAGGTCTCTTTTTGCGGCAATGCGTCCCGCATGCCATGATACACCAGTAAGGAACCCTTTCTGTGTTTCGCCCTCTCCCATCCCCTTACGAACATCTTCATCGGCTGCGACTACATCGCCCAATCTGAAGAAAATGCAACTGAGTCGCGGTCTTCAAGCCTATGGCCGCCAGGGAACAGGCGGAGCTCATCCACGAGGTTGCTCCTTCGCCAGACAGCTCATGCAGTGCGAACAATAAACAGGATGGACCTCGAACTGCTCGGGATCATATAAAGGCTGTTTTCTTTATTGTAAACTAAAATATAAATAATACTTTCCTCCTATTCCCTTGATGCATGAATTTGCGTTATAATATACTCTCGGTAAGCGGATAATCTTACAGGGTGAGGAGTTATAAAATGCCTAGATCCATAACCATTAGTTTCGAGGGCAATCAATTTATCTGGAATGGTAAAAGATGGTTCGATAGAAAAACATATCTTGAGCCACCAACAGCGGTAAGCTCAAAGCTTAATACCCTACGAGCGTCTGGCAAGGTTACAGCACGGGATAAAGCGATTGCAGATAATATGGATGAGCTCTTGAGAAAAGCCAAGAGAGCGCAATATCAAGGACAGATTCCAAAAGCCTTGCAGTTGGCTCGACACGTGTATAATCAGAGACCACAACATATTGGAACTGCGGCCATCCTGTGTAGTGTGCTTAGAACAGCGAACAAGTCCAAGGAAGCGGTAGCGTTGGCGAATAATTTCAGCAGTTCTAACTATTCTCCCATTCTAACGGCCCGTGCCGCTGCCTTGTGTGATTTGAATCGGTGGGATGATGCGCTCAAACAGATTCGCCAGGTTTTTGCCATAGGAATGAAATCAAAAAAGAGCAGCGGACACGACGACGCGTCAGCCGTCTACAGTAGAATAAAGCAAAATGCGTCCTATTTGTTTGATGAACGAATGCTTAAAAAATCCGCATCACCGGTCATTCCTTCGCGTCGCTCAGGATAGCCTCCGAACCTGTTGCTTACGTCACCCTTAGAGAAATAAAGGTCGCGTAGTATGGCTCAGGACAGGCTCCGTGAAGGAACTCACGAATAAAGAGACCTTCCTCTCAACACGCCTTCGCGTCAACATAGCAATACAACTGGACCTGCCTCGTCCGTTCATCAACGGCCAGCCGCGAAATATCCGGAGATCTCGTCTCTTCTGTTGACTATGCCTCATTGTTCTGTTACGCTGGTTTCATGGCACACCCTTCACGCTGCGCATTTCAACAGGCTCTCCGGATAACTGCTGTTCTGTGCGCCCTCACCCTTGGTTTGGCGCTTGTTCCCGTCGTATTCGCAGCGGACAACCAGCCGATTGCCTCCCTTACACCGCACATCGACGCATTTTTCCCGGGGGAAACCCTTACCTACGATATCAGCTGGTCGAGGATGATCAGTGCCGGGACCGCGACCATGGAGGTCAAAGAGGAAAAGCTGCCTGACGGACGGGATGGTCTCAAGTTTGTCGTAACGGGCCGCTCGGTGGGCCTGCTCGACAAGGTCTATCCGGTGAACGACTCGGTCGAGAGCATCTTCGACCCACAGACACGGGAAAGCCTTTCGTACCGCCTCCGGGAAACCTATGGAGGGAAGAAGCGACGCCGCGATCTGGCATTTGACCACGCACGAAACATCGTGGTCAGCAGGCTGAACGACGACCCTGCGGAGACCCTGGCCGTCCCGGAGCACGTACAGGATGGCCTGTCGATGCTGTACTCTCTCCGGACGAGGGAAGACTTCGTCGTGGGCAAGATCATTACCATCGAAGTCCACGACAGCAGCAAAAACTGGTCCATCGAGGTCCATACCCTGGGCAGAGAGAAGTTGAAGACGCCCATGGGTGAGTTCGCGACGGTCAAGGTCAAAACCTACCCCAAATACCAGGGGGCTTTCATGAACAAGGGGGAGGTCTTCATCTGGCTTACGGACGACAACCGGAGGGTCCCGGTGCTCATGAAGAGCAAACTCGCCTTCGGGTCCTTTGTGTTCACCCTGACGGCGATGACTCCGGAGCATCTTCTGGAGGCGCCGCGTCAATGATGATGGACGACGTATTGCGAGGAAAGGTGGTCATTCTCAAAACGAGCAATCGGTTGCGAGGGGATGTTCCGTTAGACAGGGATGAATTTTTTTGTCTTCGCTTCGAGTATTCGCTTCACCACGGATAGCAGATAATATGATTCAAACGGCTTCTGGAGAAAACCGTCTATATCCTTGATGTCCTCTTTTTCCCCAACATATTTCGTATACCCGGAAATCGCGAGAACCTTAACATCTGGATTGATCACCTTGATCTGCCGTATCAGCTCCCTGCCGTCAATGCCGGGCATGACGATGTCGGTAATAACAAGCGCCACATCGTGAAAATCCGTCGGTAGATGTCTATGGCTACCGTGGAATCGCTGGATGCAAACACCTTGTACCCTTGATTCTCCAGCGAATCCCGCATGATGTCCAGAATATCCTGTTCGTCATCGACGATCAGCAGGGTTTGTTTTCCACTACCGTGATTTACGGCTTCCTTTGTTCCGGAAACTGTCGCGGGGGCTGCAGCCGGCAGGAATACGGTAAACACGCTCCCGACGCCGAGCGTGCTCTCAACAGAGAGATATCCCTGATGGTCATTGATGGCCCCGTAGACCATGGAAAGGCCGAGCCCGGTGCCTTTTCCCTGCTCCTTTGTTGTGAAGAACGGTTCAAAGATCTTATTCTTAATATCTTCGGGGATCCCCGTGCCGGTGTCCGAGACGCTGATCTGGACGTATTCCCCGGGAGGGACATACGGCGGCACATCCGGCATGCCCTTCACGACCGTCCTGGCTTGGGTCTTGATGACGATGCGTCCCCCATTCGGCATGGCATCACGGGCATTGACGAGGAAATTCATGATGACCTGCTCCATCTGATTAACATCGCCCTGGATCAAGGGGAGCCGGTTGTCAAGTTCCACGCTCAGATCTATGCTCTTTTTGAAGACCTGCTCGAGCAGTTTGATTGTTTCATACACCACGTCGTTCAGGTTGATCGGTGTACGTTCGTACTTGCTCTTCCGCGCAAAGCCCAGCAGTTTTGAGATCATCCTCCCCGCCCGTCGCGAAGCGTCCTCGATAACGTTCAGACTGCGCGTCGCCTTTTCGTTTAACACGGCAAACCGGCGAATGAGATCTGTATGGCCGAGGATGGCGGTCAAAATATTATTGAAGTCGTGGGCTATCCCGCCGGCGAGGACCCCGATGGATTCCATCTTCTGAGACTGCAACACATGTTCCTGGAACTTCTTCTTTTCAGTAATATCACGGTAGAACGACTGTATGAAGACCTCATTGCCGATGGTGATGGCCTTGGAACTGATCTCGACGTATATGGAGGTGCCGTCCTTCTTATTGTTCTTTGCCTCAAATACGAGCGATTCACCGTCCAGGATCCGGCGCGTTTTCCTTGATATAGTGTCTTTGTCACTGTCGCCCACCAAAAGCTTGATATGGGCGCCGACAAGCGACTCTCGGGTAAAGCCGTGCATTTCGCAGGCCTTGTCATTCGCATTCACGATAATGCTGTTCTTGTCGAGGACGATAATGCCGTCCGTCGCGTTCTCAAAAAGGGAGCGGTGCCATTGTTCGGATTCGTGCAGTTTCTTTGTCCGCTCTTCGACCATGTCCTGAAGCTGGTGGGAATAGCTTTCGAGCTGTTTCTTTTGTTGTTCGAGGTCGTACTGGAGGGAAAGCTCATTTATCGAGTCTTTTATAGCTTAAATATCGTAATAGAAACAGTGAAACAGAACTAGCTATCATAAAGACATTTGCAGCAATAAAAAAAGGTTTATTTGAAATATTGTCATATTTAATTATGGGTAGAAGATAAATTAAATAAATAACCGATGAAGCAACAATACTATTTTTCAGTGAAAACGGAATGAGACCAACAACATAAATCACTAATAAAATCATACCCGCAAAATAAACGGACTGATGGCCGCCAATTTTTGATATCATCATTGCAATTATTGTGGCGACTATGCCGCCAGCAACAATCGAACAAATGCTTTGAAGCGTTTTCTATTTCACTTTAGTTCTGTTGATTAAAAAGATAACTGCAAAAAAGAGTGTGGCAACGATTCGGTAATATAAAAACTCCTTAAAAAACATCGGCGCTACAATATAATCGAGGGGGGCTAAGGAGAGAATAACAATAGTCCCAAAACCTATCGCAATATTCGACCAATAATATAAGTGTTGGTCAAAATTGATATTTATGTACTCCTGTTTTGTCATGTTGAAATCATAGCACTTTTCGTCAATTAAGCAATGTGAAAAAGAGTTAAATTATATTTTTTTAAGATATTAATCGGCTGTTCTCTTGCGACCTAGAATTTGGTTTGCCGTATCGTAACCCAAATACGCTACGCCTGGAATACCTTGAGCATAGGTGGTCCAGTGTCCCGTTAAATATAGCCCATTGATAAAAGACGGTTTTTTAAAGTCGCGATCTGCAAACTGATTAAGTGTGCTAGCCCAGCCATATGCGGCTCCATTATAATTTAGCGTATATCTCTGCAGTGTTGATGGTGTTGCAGCTCTTTTAATACAGTGTAGCGAGAGAGGTTCGGAATAGTATTTTTTTCAATTCTCTTTATAAAGCATTCCAGTAAATCTTTTTTTCTTAGCCCGCCAATATTCTTTATCTTTAAAAGACGTATTAACAAAAGCAAGGGCCGTCTTTCTGTCTGGTGATATACGAACCATGTAGTAATCGGCCAGATCTATTTTCATATCTCTTGCTGAACGATAGAGGGCTTCGATGTCATAGTGAGGTAAAAACCATACATTAGTACCCGGCGGAGGGAATGTTTCACTATATTTATTATCGAGGCCTAAATACAAAACAAAAATTGATAAGGAGGGGGTCATTTTTTTTTAACTTGGTTACAAAGTCTTTGCTAAATAATTCTGGATCAAGCAGCTTTACAAACGTTTGTGTAGCGTCACAGTTTGAGATTGCGATTTTAGTATCAACGGAAACTTCCATTTTGTAATACCACACCGGTAACGGTATTACCGCTGGCTACAATTTTTTCTACACGGCAGGATAATAATAATTCTCCTCCAAATTGTTTAAATTTTTCAGACAGCGCATCAGATAGCGACTGCATTCCTCCTGCTGGATAATAACCGCCATCCAGAAGAAATTCAGAATAAATTTTAGCAGCTGAAAAGGCTGAGATCAAGGAAGGCGGTAAGTCTCCATTGCCAAGCACGGGAAGGGACAGCATTGCCTTTAGCCTGTCATCGTTAAAATATACGTCCAACAAGTTCCCAAAAGTCTTATTTCTTAGGGCTGCCATATCTCCGGGTTGCGGTTTAAGTAAGAACCATATAAAGTCGTGTATTTTTTTTGATTCAAGAGGAAATTCGATTTGTAATCCTTGAATTGTCTTATCAACATCAGCCCAGAATACAATTTTATGGTCCGAAGAGACAACTATATCTGATGGATCGTATCTCTTAATCTGAATGAGCTCAGATACGCCCAACTCCCCCAAAATCTTATTTAAGGCTCCACCTGCTCTGTAACCTCCAAAGGAATGAGCAGCGGCATCAAAAGTAAAATCTTCTGTCTCTTAAATGAAGTGCAATAACCACCGGGTTTGAAATGTTGTTCTGCAATAAGCACCTTCATGCCCGCCTTTGCAAGATAACATCCGCATACGAGTCCGCTTATTCCTGCACCAATGATTACAGCATCATATGATCTTTATTAGCTCTTACATTTGCAGTCTTTCCTTTTTTAAGCATTTATTTACCACCTCTACTGCCTGCTTTAACCGTTGTTATTTTCGGAACATCTTCATCTCTTACCGATACTTTAAATTTTTTTTCAATTGCAACTGTAATCTCGATCGCTTTAATGGAATCCACTTCCAAATCCTTCTGAAAATTTGTCTCTGGGGTTATCTCATCCTCGTCAAATCCTGAGATATCAGCGATTATTGATACTATCTCCTTTTCAACATTTTTTGTCATTTGCGTATCCTCCTCAGTCGATTATATTTTTTTAAAACCAGACAGGCATTATTGCCGCCGAAAGCATACGAATTATTTAGCGCTATATTTACGGTGTGTTTTCTCGCTTGATTTGGCACGCAGTCGATATCACATTCGGGATCTGGTGTTTCATAGTTGATGGTTGGTGGAATGATGTCATTTTTTATGACGAGAGCGCAAGCGATCGCCTCTATTGCGGAAGCTGCACCCATTGTATGGCCGAGCATGGATTTGATGGAACTGACAGGTATTTTTTTATAATGAGCCCGAAATTCCTTAATAGCAACGCACTCATTTCGATCATTTGCCATTGTTCCCGTGCCATGAGCACTGATATAATCTACATCCTCTATGTGAATACCGGCTTCCGCATCGCTTTTCTCATGCATGCTGTATTCCCTCTACAGAGGCTGTTGTCATATGAAATGCATCGCAGCTGAGGCCATAACCCAAAATTTCGGCATATATCGGCGCCTTTCTTTTTAAGGCATTTTCCAGGATTCCAAAACCAGTATCCCGCCCCTTCGGCTACCATCATTCCTTTTCTGATTTTTATCAAATGGCTGACATTTTTCCGGCGCGACGCCGAGAACTGATTAAAACCGGTGAACGCGATCCTTCGAAACGGGTCTGATGCCTCCGGCAAGCATGATATCCGCTCTGTCTAACCGGATCAGTCAAACCCATATCCTATCGCATAATTTCCGGCAGCACAGGCTGTAGAAAACATAAAATTTGGGCCGCTGAGGTTAATTCCCTAGCTATCGCAGAGGCGTTGAGTGTGTCGGTATTTGACTAGCAAGTCTTCATATATCGTCCTGTTGCCGAACAAGTATAGTTCTCAACTTCTTCGATAGCCTGAACAGAGCCCATAGTCGTGCCGATGCAGGCACCAACTCTGCATAGTTAGAAAGTTCATTGTGGTAAATTCTGCATCTTTTAGCGCAAGCTTTGCGGCAGCCAAAGCCATTTGCGATGCCCGGCTCAGAAATGTGAAGTCCGCTTTTGAATAAATTGTTCAGGCTTAAAGTTCTTGACCTCGCCACCGTTATGAGTGAATTGGTTTGTAGTATCAAAGGACGTCACAGGGCTTATGCCAGATTTTCCTTTCAGGAGGTTTTCCCAGAATTCCTCCCAGCCGATGCCGATTGAGGAAATAACGCCCAGTCCTGTTATGACGACTCTCTTATTCATTTTTTACACTGAATACCAGTTCCGCCTCGGCTATTTTTTTATCATCGACAAATGCCTCGCCTGACACAAAGGCGCCGTTCGGCAGGGTTCTTGACATTTATCAACCCTTATTTTCAATTGGTCTCCCGGCACCGCGGGATGGAGAAATCGTGCCTTGACCGAACCGAAATAATATAGTGGTTTTTTGTCAACACTCTCGTTTTTTCCACTTGTTGCAAAAAGAATGATGGCGGTCTGCGCCATTGCCTCGATTATAAGAGCGCCGGGCATGATGGCCTTTTCAGGAAAATGGCCGAGGAAGACCATGTCATTCCCTGAAATGTTCTTCACGGCAATTGCGTGTTTTCCCGGTTCGATCTCCAGGACCCTGTCGATCATGATAAAGGGGAAGCGCTGGGGAATGAGTTTTTTTATCTCTTCAAAGTCAAGTTGCATTACTTGTTCATACACGCCTGTTATAACGGCCAACGATGACATGCTGAGTTTTGACCATAGGGATCGGCCGAGGTTACGAGTACGTTCTGTATCTGCTTCTGCCGGGCCTTGCCGGGGACATAATCGAGATCGCACTCAGGATCTCTTTCGTGATAATTTACCGTTGGCGGGATGAATCCGTTCCTGGAGTGCGCCCACTGCCGCAGCCAGGGAAAGGGCGCCGGAGGCGGAAAATGATTCTCCTACCATGGATTTGATTGAACTCACCGGTATGGTGAGATGCGTGTTTTCCAAAGACTTCCTTTATGACTTTTGTTTCCATCCGGTCGAGCCCTTTTGATGAATTGGCACAGGCACAGACATAGTCAATGTCCTCGGGATTGAGGGCGGCCTCCTGTAATGCAAGGGTTATGGCGTTTTTTAATCCCTGTCCCGCATGATTGAAGTTTCTGTCAGCCGAAGGATCAAAGGCATTGCCGTATCCCAGAACACGCGCGAGAATCACCGCGTCTCTGTTCAACGCGTGCTCCTCATCTTCAAGTACCAGTACTGCCGCACCTTCGGAGAGAATCGTACCGTTCCTTCGCGCGTCGAACGGGCAACAGATGGGTTCCGAACCGTCTGTCCCGGATAAGCATCCGAGGTTATGGAAACCCATAAAAGTCTCTTCGCATAGTTCTTCCACTCCGCCTGCCAGCACAACGTCGGCCCGGTTCAATCGGATAAAATCCGCTGCATAGGAGACGGCATCGAGACTGGCGCAAAAACCGGTGGATATTGTAGTGTTGAAGCCTTTGATCTTGAATTTTATCGATACCTGGCTTGCCGGGGAATTGATGACGGTATTCGGAAAGTGCGAGGGATTGACGGCCCGCGGCCCTTCGATGAGGCCTGATCGGTCAAATTGCGAGATGCTGTGGAGACTCCCGAATGTCGTGCCGATGGAGACCCCCATCGAATGGGTAGTGTCCTCCGTGATCTCTATCCTGCTGTCGTCTATGGCGAGTTTGGCAGCGGAACAGATGAGCCTCGTGCTTCTATCGAGGTCCCGCAGTCCTTTTTTACCGAGGAAGGAAAGAGCATCAAAATCCGTGATCTCTCCCGCAATGTTGACACGAAAAGGCGATGTGTCAAAAAGGGTCACGGGACGAAAGCCCGTCTTCCCCTGGAATAATCCCTCCCAGAACGCCTCTCTGCCGATCGCGATAGGCGAGAGAACGCCGATTCCGGTAATGACAATTTTTTTATTCATGATAGGGGCGCTCTATATTCCTAATCCCCCGTCGATTTGCATTGTCTGCCCGGTTATATACTGCGACTCGTCACTTAGTAAAAAAAGTACAACCTGCGCTACTTCATCGGCAGTGCCGAATCTCCTGAGAGGGATCATATTCATAAATTTTTCTCTGGCCTTCTCGCTAAGCTCAGCTGTCATCTCGGTGCTGATAAAGCCGGGGGCAATTGCATTGACCCTGATGTTATAGGGCGCTACCTCTTTAGCCAGCGATTTGGTAAAGCCTATTACCCCTGCCTTTGCAGCAGCGTAATTGACCTGGCCGGGGAGCGGGTGGATGCCGCTTACAGACGAAATATTGACGATGTTTCCGCTTTTCTGCTTGAGAAAGGTAATAATGCACGCCCGGGTGGTATTGAAGACCCCTGTGAGATTGGTATCGATCACATCGGACCAGTCTTCCTGACTCATCATCATGAGAGACTTGTCTTTTGTAATTCCAGCATTGTTAACAAGGATATCGAGCTGCCCGAATGCTGTTTTTACTGTATCGACGAGAGTTTTGGCGCCTTCAAAATCCCTTACGTCAAGCTGAATGGGCAACGCCCTTCTGCCGAGACGTTGCACCTCTTCAGAAAGTGACTCCGCTGCACCGCGATTGCTGGAATAAGTGAACGCGCAATCAGCACCTGCCCCGCAGATGGCAAGGACAATGGCCCGTCCGATGCCCCTTGTACCGCCCGTTACGATCGCCACTTTATGAAGAAGAGGATTATTTTTCAGACTCTTCTCCCAATTTGAACGCGTGGTGCCGATTTGTACAGCTCGAGCGACATATGCGTGATAAACCCTGCTTGAATATGCATTTTATGCAACTTAGCGTTAATACTTATATAGCACTTTTTTAAAGCGGCTTCAAGCAAAAGTTCATCCTTCCGGTATGCGCCTGGCACTATACCCCAGCCAGTCCACCGCAGGGAAAAGGCGCCCTCCCTCATTAATCATGGCGGTTACCACAAGCATCTCATCGTGATAATTGCTCCATTACGGGCAGGTTCAGTATGTGGCCGTTCCGTTAGTGCTACTGCTTCGTGATCGAATAGAAGACGATCGATCCGGAATCGACCCGGGTCATTGATATTGCGCTGCTCGGGATGTCGGCCTCCTCGAACACTCTTCGAAATCTTTCTCAGTGCGCTGCAGAAACCCGTCCCAGTCAACAAGCCAGTGGAAAAACTGCGGCCGGTAACGATCGGCATCTTTAAAGGACGCAATAAGTTTTCCGCCGGGATTCAGCAGCAGATAGAGGGAGCTCAGCAGTTTCGACGAGGAAATCATCGGGGAGATAATCAAAAAATCCGATGCTGTAAATGACGTCCTGCATGCCGAATTCCGTCTGAGCTGTCTCAATGTCAAACATTCTGAGCGCATTATATTGGATCAATTCAGTATGCTCTTCCGTAAGCCCGGCATAGGCAAAACGATCAAGGGCGAACTCCAGGGCAGCAGGGTCCAGATCAACACAGGTGAATTTGGCTCCCGATGTCTTGATCTCAGGCGCCAGTTCGAAAACCTCCCGGCAGGAACCGCAGGCCACATCGAGGACTTTCGGATTGCTTCTGCTGATCAAGTTCTTCTTTTAACAAATCACGCATTTTACTGATTCGCTCCCGTACACCGTCGCCAAGGGTCGTGGAAAGCAGGTATTTGTCCAGTAATGATCCTATGCCCTCCGACATCGGCATGTTTTTATAAGCCAGTTCCAAGGTCATGAAATCGCCCTGATGACCCTGCGGCCATGTTCGGCAGCGGTTGATAAGATAGCTTTTTGACAGGATTGGATGTGTCTTTTCGCGGAAGTAGACCTGTGCTTGTTTAAGGGCCAGCGGATCATTCACGTCCTCTTCAAATTGAGCACACGCTTGAAGCATCGAGTCGTTCAGCATGGTTATCTCATCGAGAAGCGCTTCCTTGTCCGCGTCCGGCATGGAACACCGTACTTCAAAGTCCCTGAGCTTCGCCATATATGTCTCGATCCTGGCATCAAGCGCCTCGACGTACGTTCTCGGTCTTTCGTGAACTAGTCCTGCATGCCCCTGAATTTTCTTTCCCTGATAGAGTATTGATTCTTGCATGGTATCCCCCCTGTAGAAGAAATCATTTTTATTGAGATCGACTGTGTTGTACAACTAATCCTGCCCGCGTTGTCCAGATGATGGTTCGTGATGATTTAATCAAGAATTTCATTTGGTACATGAGCGAGGTGCACGGTTGTATCCGCAAGATGAGTTTCTGATTCGCACCTCGGCACGTCTGAAAAAAGTTTGTTATATTTTTCACCTCCTTTTAGAAGGTAGACGGAAATCAGTGCACAAGCTTCTCTGGTGCGATACTTTCAAAAACAAAAATTAAACCACAAATAGTTGTAATAATATAAGCTAAGTAATGATTATTGTAAATAAATTAATGATGGCATGGCATGTTTTGCATGTGTAAAACAATATTATTTGTCATGGTCGAATGGGTGGTGACAGAATAATGGCGGATCGAGGAGAAAGGTTCAATTGAAAAAACGGTGTGCGTCGTATGTCGGAGTTATTCTTATTTTCTTTTATACAATCCTATAAGCTCTGTTTGCGCAAGGATGCGGCCTTTCATGGCACTCACTAATGCGGACTTGGTCGCGTTCGCGCTGAGGGACAGCGTGGTATTGAGCGCGTAGAGCTTGAAAAAATACCGATGCGTGCCTGAAGGGGGGCAGGGGCCTCCATAGCCGCGTTTTCTGAAATCGGTCATGCCCTCCTGCGCGCCTGAAGGCAGGGAATGCTCCTTGATCTCCCTGGTGGCAGGGCTGATGTTCCACACGACCCAGTGGACCCATGTGCCCGCCGGTGCGTCCGGATCATCGACGATCAGCGCAAGCGACTTTGCCTCCGGCGGGATGTTCTCGATCGTGAAGGGCGGGTTTACATCCGGGCCGTCGCAGGTATATTTCGCGGGGATGTGTTCCGAATGGCCGAATGCCGGGCTTGATAATTTGAGAGTACTCATATCAGCAGCCTCCATTGTGATGCGTAGTGAATAACAATACGCTGAACAGTACCAGACTAAAAATCCCTGCGGAGTCTGTATTGTTCTGTACCTCCTTGCGGTCTTACTGCCTCTGCTTACAATGATACCATAATCTGATAGGCTGTTGAAAAACCTGTTCACGCAAGCTAAAGCCTGCGGCTACCAAAAAACAGACAATGATTCTATACTACGGTAGCCGCACCCTTTAGGGTGCGTGCTAGTGACATTGGGCCTTTTGTAACGAGCGGCCAAGGCCCTCATGAAGGCCTGGCCAAAGAGCAAACTCTGCAATCTTCAGCAACTTTCGGGTATGATGAGCATCATAGAAAGCAATACATATTACCTGTACAATGAAGCAACCTAAAAGGAGGTGTATCATGAATAACCATACTCTCGATTGTCCATCCTGTTCTTCCGTGAAGGCCGCGCCGGCCGCGAACGACAAGGATGTCCGACTGACTCAGTGGCCGATCCAGATCAAGCTTATCGGCACGTCAGCGCCGTTCCTGCAGGACGCCGATCTGCTCGTGGCTGCGGACTGCACTGCCTTTGCCACGCCGGGGTTCCACGAGAAGTTCCTGCCCGGCAAGAAGGTGCTGATCGGCTGTCCCAAGCTCGACGACGCCACGCAGTATCTGGCTAAGTTCACCGAGATCTTCGGCACCACAACGATCAAGAAGGTGACCTGCCTCAGAATGGAAGTGCCCTGTTGCGGCGGTATGACAGCGGTATTGAAGGAAGCGATCAACCGCTCGGGGAGAAAGATCCCCATGACGGAGATCATTGTCGGCGTAAAGGGCGATGTGCTTTCAGAGACCAGTATTCTGTAATGAAGAAGAGCGGGAAGCGGTTGGACGTGGATTTGCGAAGGTGATCCAAAGCAGGTCCTTCTAACGGACCGTTCAAAAAATTTTGTGTGGTTTGACAGGCTCGAAGCGAACGGATACTTATGAATGCGATCATTGCCGCTCGAGCCTCTCGCTCATTTACGTTCGTCCTGAGCTTGTCGAAGGGTAAACCGGACGTTGTTACGCCATTACGCCAGAATGCTACGCGGCGCTGATACTACAGCGCCGCTGTTTTTTTTCTAGGCACCAATATGTTGACTTGAATCAGCATTGATCAGTACTTCGATTTTTCAGGTCTCTTGCCTGCCACATGCGCTGCGTGTCCATTCTCGCTTCACCCTCCAGTTGAAAAAGGAAATAAACGGTCAAGCCTGGGGGCCCTTTTTGCAGCAACTTCAAAACATCTTGATATCCTGCCTGCTTTGTGAAATAATGCCTCCACACCCGCGATGATTCCGACATCGGGGCGGCTGGGTTCTTACGAGCCTCTTCATGATAACCGTCAGCTGTGTCATCATCCAGGCCATGGCCTATGGTTTGGTCACAGAAGGTGCTAAGGTGGATTGCGAAATGATGTTCAAGGAAAGGTGATAGATGGATATCATGCTTCTGTTAAAGGGATTGATCCTGGGGATCGTGGAGGGGATAACCGAGTTCATTCCCGTCTCGTCAACGGGCCACCTGATCCTTGCCGGCGACATTCTCGGTTTCGATGACGAAAAGGCAAAGGTCTTCGAGGTGTTCATACAACTGGGGGCGATCCTCTCGGTCGTCTGGATTTACCGGGAAAGGATTCTCGTCGTGCTCAAGGGGCTGCCGACCCGAAAAGAGGACCGCTCTCTTGCGATGAATATCATGATGGCCTTCCTTCCGGCGGCGTTCCTCGGACTGCTGACGCACAAGGCCATCAAGGCTTATCTTTTCAATCCCATCACGGTTGCGGGGGCGCTCATCGTAGGAGGAGTTGCCATCCTGCTGATCGAAAAGATGGACCACCGGGCTCATGTGAAGGAGGTCGATGGCATAACCCTGAAGCAGGCCCTGGGCGTGGGGTTCGCCCAGTGCCTCGCACTGTTCCCGGGAGTGTCGCGCTCCGGAGCCACGATCATGGGGGGACTCGTGATCGGGTTCGACAGGGCCGTGGCAGTGGAATTTTCCTTCTTTCTCGCCATTCCCACCATGTTCGCCGCCACCGGGTATGACCTTTTGAAAAACCTGCACGCGCTTTCGGCTGCGGACATCCCGCTTTTTGTCGTCGGATTTATCACCGCGTTTTTTTCCGCACTCGTGGTCGTCAGGGCGTTCCTCGGGTTCGTTTCAAAGCACGATTTTTCGTGGTTTGCGTATTACCGGATCGTGTTCGGTCTGATAGTCCTCGCCTCCTACTGGCATAAAGGATGGATGTTCTGACATGGCGGTTTCTGCAGTCAAACATAAACACTGGAACGAGATGGTCGGGCTGCTGCTTTTCGCAATCGGGCTGTTGATCATGCTCAGCCTGGTCTCGTACAGCGCCATCGACCCCTGCTTCAGCGTCTCGGGCAGCGGCGCGGCCATCAGGAACACCATCGGGATCATCGGCGCCTATCTCTCCGACGCGCTCCTCCATCTCTTCGGCCTCTCTGCCTATGTGATCCCGCTCCTCATGTTCGGGTACGCCCTGTTCTTCACCCTCGGGCAGGAAGCGGCGCACCCGCTTCTCAAGAAGGTCGGCGGTATCGTGTTCTTCCTTTCCACTGGGGCGTTCTTCGGGCTCGGGAGCGAAACGACCCGGTTGTTCGGGGAGACCATTCCGTCAGGCGGCATGCTCGGCGGGTTCATAGCGCGCCGGCTCATTTCAGGATTTTCAAATACCGGCGCCTACATCATCACATTCACGGCCATGGTCATTGCCCTCATGCTGCTCACGCCATTCTCTCCGATCAAGGCGCTGGCATGGCTGCGCAACCTGTATGGACGGATGACGGAGCAGGTCGATATCCTGATTACCGTGTATCGCGGACGCAGGGAAAAGGCGCGGGAGGCAAGAAAGCGGCCGGCTGCGCCGAAGGAACCGCCGCAGATCGTGGATACCCGGAAGCAGCCGGAGCCCCAGGCCCCGAGAGTCGTAAAACCGGAAAAGCCGCCGAAACCGGTGCAGGCGACCTTCGAGTTCATGGGCAGCAAAGAGGCCAAGGACACCAAAGATGCCTACCAGCTCCCGTCGCTGGACCTGCTTGATCCCGTCCCGCCGATCGAGAAGAAGGTCTCGAAAGAGGATATGATCGCCCAGTCCGAGCTGCTGCAGCACAAGCTGCAGGACTTCGACATCCAGGGACGCATCACGCAGGTCTACCCGGGCCCCGTGGTCACCATGTTCGAGTTCGAGCCGGCGCCGGGCGTGAAGGTGAGCAGGATCGTGAACCTCGCCGACGACCTGGCGCTCGCCATGAAGGCCGGGAGTGTGCGCATCGTGGCGCCGCTGCCGGGCAAGGCCGCGGTCGGGATCGAGGTGCCGAACAACACCCGCGAGACCGTCTACTTCCGCCAGATCCTCGAGACCCCGGAGTATCAGTCGAACAAGTCGAAGCTCAAGATCCCCCTGGGAAAGGACATCTTCGGCGCGTCGGTGATCGGCAGCATTGACAAGATGCCGCACATGCTTGTGGCAGGCGCCACCGGCTCGGGTAAGAGCGTTGCCATCAACTCCATTATCCTGGCGATCCTGTACAATGCAAAACCGAGCGAGGTCAAGCTTGCCCTGGTCGACCCCAAGATGCTCGAGCTTTCGGTCTACGAAGGGATACCCCATCTTCTCTCGCCGGTCGTCACCCAGCCCAAGAAGGCGGCAGAGACGCTCCGCGCCATCGTGGCCGAGATGGAGCGACGGTACCGCACGCTGGCAGAGAAGGGGAACAAGAATATCGACTCCTACAACAAGGCCGTCCCCGAGGCGGAGCGGCTGCCCTACATCGTTGTGATCATCGATGAGCTCGCCGATCTCATGATGACGGTGGCGCGAGAGATCGAAGACTCGGTCATGCGCCTGGCCCAGATGGCGCGGGCCGCAGGCATCCATCTGATCGTGGCGACCCAGCGGCCGAGCGTGGACGTGATCACCGGCCTCATCAAGGCGAACCTGCCGGCAAGGATATCCTTCCAGGTATCATCCAAGACCGACTCGCGCACCATCCTCGACGCGAACGGCGCCGAGAACCTCCTTGGCATGGGCGACATGCTGTTCCAGCCGCCCGGCTCGTCCCATATTATCCGTGCCCATGGCTGCTTTGTGTCCGAGGCAGAGATCAAGCGGGTGGTGGAGTTCGTCAAGAAGCAGGGCAAGCCCAACTACGAGCTGCTCCAGCAGCGGGCAAAAGAGATCGTCGAGGCCCAGGTCGCGGAGGTTGAGGACAGCGAGCGGGACGAACTGTACCAGCGGGCCGTTGAGCTGGTCCAGCTGAACGGCCAGGCATCCACGTCGTTCATCCAGCGCAGGCTCCGCGTGGGCTATAACCGCGCCGCGCGCATGATCGAGATGATGCAGGAGGACGGCATTGTCGGAGCCGCGGACGGGTCCAAACCGCGCGAGGTGCTGGTGCGCAAGAACATGGACGGGACCATGAATGATCTGGATGATCTGTAAGCGTGATACCGCGGCAACTACAGGTAGTTCCTGCGGTGCATAACATTACGCGGGGCTGGAGCCAGGTTGTTACTGGTTGATCTTGCTGCGTTGGAAGGTATCTATTTGACCTGTTTGTTGTACTGAATATTTACTTCGTAGGCGATACTGGCGTGGCCGAAGGTATCGTTCGTTCCGTGACAAAAGATCTTCCCCGTGGTCGACTTCTTCCGGGATTTCGCCAGGCGCGCAACCACCGGGGCCAGGTCATAACCGCCGTCCGTGCAGCCGTCGTGCACGCATTTCAGGTGAAAGCTGCAGTAATTGGCGGGCAGGAAGCTGAGCGTGCGCTCCATCAGGATCGGTGACAGGCCACGCTGGAAATAGGTCATGTGAAAATCGATGCTTGAAACTCCGGAATAGCGTTCTGAAACCAGACCTGCGGCGACCTGCGCGGCCTTCTCCAGTGCCAATTTTTCCTTATAACTCTGTCTGTATCGCATCTGTCTCCTTCGGCTGAATGCGCGTGTCGTGGTTTCTCACGGTGCATTCGGCCTGTTCTGGTGTGACGGCGACAAAAAAAGCAGGCACTGAAAACGATCAGGGCCTGCTTCAAAGGGTTAAGCGTTCGCTTAAAGCTTTACAACATTGGATGCCTTGGGGCCCTTGGGTGAGTCGACAACGTCGAACTGCACTTGCTGGCCTTCGGCCAACGACTTAAAGCCGCTGTCCTGAATGTCGCCGAAATGAACGAACACATCGCCGCCTTTTTCACGGGTAATGAATCCAAAACCTTTGGCATCATTGAACCACTTGACTGTACCATTTTCCATGATAAGCTACCTCCTTCTTAATGTATTGAAGCCGACGGAAAGGACAAAAAAAATACCGCAAAGTCGAACTGTCTTTGCGGTTACCCTACAAGTACATCCGGAACTTCTGGATATGATAATCCCACTTTGGCGCCAGGAAGTCAAGGGTTATTATTTTGAGCGTTCTTCTTTCGAAGAGAAGAACCCTCGCTGGGTCGATTCTATCAGGTGTTGCTGAATAAATTATTTTTTGTGGTGGTTCGGCAAGGCCGGAAAAAAGTTCTTGTCAATACGGTCTTAATGGCTTATAGTTGCTGCATTGCAGCACCATTCTAATTCACAGGAGGATAAATATGGCAAAGGCAATGACGAAGTCCCAGTTGGTGGCAAAGCTCGCAGAGAAGGCATCACTCACCAAGAAGGCGGCCGGTGAGATATTGGATTTCATCGCAGAAGTGGCCTATAAGGAAGCAAAGAACACGTTCACGCTGCCTGGGCTCGGCAAACTCGTGCTGGTACAGCGCAAGGCCCGCATGGGCAGAAACCCCGCAACCGGTGAAACCATCAAGATCAAGGCAAAGAAGGTCGTCAAGTTCCGGGTTGCCAAAGCAGCCAAAGACGCGATCCTCGGCGCAAAGTAAACGATCCCTTACAATACCACGCCCGCTCCTGACACGAGCGGGCTTTTTTATGACGAGAACATCGTGGAGGCAGACCTGCCTGCTCGTTACTCTTTTCTCCGCTTTGCCGGAGAGGGAGGAAGAAAAGCCGCAGGGCCCGGTCATTTCATCCCTTTGTCTTCTCGAAGACGCGTACCTCCACATCGACATCCAACGCCAGCCGATCAAGCGCCTCCACTCTGGACCTGGTGTTCAGGTCAATGTTCCAGAAATAGGGGGTCATTGCAAGAAGGTCCATGATCTCCCCGGCGCTCTTCAGCTCAAGCGGATAATTGATCCTCGTTGCAGTTGAAAGAGAAAAAAGCCCCCTGGCCTGTTCAATCATTGCAGATTGTGCATGCTCCCTGGCATTTGGATAGATGATCTCCCTCAGACCGTTGAGGTGTCGGGGGCCGGGGCTTGCGATCACGAGCTTCCCGGTATCACTCAGGATCCGCGAGAATTCAGCAAAGTCCGCCGGCGAAAAAACGTTCAGTATCGACAGCAAGGGATGAGCGTGCAAAGGGCAGATCGACGATGCTGGCGACAAACCAGTCCATTGTTTTATCGCGTTGAGTTGCCATGCGAACCGCAAATTTCGAAATATCGACTCCGTAATAATCGATCGGGGACCGTACCCCCGGGGCGGCCGGCCAGAGACTCCTTGAGGCGCTTGAGATAAAACCCCTCCCCGCATCCGGCATCAAGAATACTGAAAGCGCTGTTCATTCTCCGACTCCATGGAGATTACCTGCAACAGCTTCATTGATTCCGTCGGACACCCTGTTGTAATAGACCACGGTCCAGAAACCTTCTCCGGCTCCTGATCATTTCCGCGCTGTCACCCGGTTCTTTGGAATGCTTCTGTGAGCAAGCAGAAAATTGACGTATCCCTGTCGGGCAGCATCAAAGGTGTGTTTCCGGGGGCATTGGTAGCCGCCGGCGAAGGGAAGCAGGAGCTCCCGGCAAACGGGACATTGCAGGATGGAGGTCATCTGCCATTACCCCCATAGGTCCTTATCTCTTCCAGAAAGTCCTCTCCATACCGCTCAAGCTTCACGTCACCCACGCCCGAGATCCGCCGCATCTCGGACGCAGTCTTCGGAAAATGTCTGCACATCTCATGGAGCGTCTTGTCTGAAAAAATAACGTAGGGGGGCACATGGTTCTCTCCGGCGATCTTTTTCCTGATCACGCGCAGACGATCAAAAAGCGTTTCGTCATACCAGCCGCCTTCAGCTGTTTTTCTGCGACGCTCTTTTGCTTTCACCTCTTCCCGCTTGAGCCCGAAGACCTCGTCTTTTCCCATGAGAACGTTTGCGCCCCTTGGCGAGAGCTTCAGGACCGGGTAGCGGTCTCCGTCCTGACGGATCAGCTCCTGGGCAAGGAGTTCGTTCACGATGAAGCGCCAGTGGTTCTTGTCCTGATGCCTTCCCGCGCCGAAGGTCTTGAGCTCGTGATGCCCCAGTTCCCTGATTCGCTTGGTGTCCGCGCCGATAACGATGTCGATGATGTGGACGATGCCGAACCGCTCGCTGGTCCTTGCCATGGCCGACATAAGTATCCTGGCATCGGTTGAGATGTCGATCTGGTTCGCCGAGCCGGTACAGATATCGCAGGCCCCGCAATTAGTATCGGGATACGCTTCACCGAAAAAGGAGAGGAGCTGCTTCCTCCTGCATACGTTATGAGATGCGAACCGCACGGTCTGGTTCAACTTCTCCATGGCGATCGCGCGTTCCGCTTCGTCCTCCATCCTGTCGATGAAATACCGTATCTTCGGGATGTCCCCCCGGCTGAAATAGAGCAGGCAATGGGCCGGCTCATTGTCGCGCCCCGCGCGGCCCGTTTCCTGGTAATAGGCCTCAATATGTTTCGGGAGATCGGCATGGACCACGAACCGGACGTTCGACTTGTCGATGCCCATGCCGAAGGCAATGGTCGCCACGATCACCGGGACCTCATCCCTGTTGAACGCTTCCTGGTTCTTCTCGCGCGCCTCTGCCGACAGACCGGCATGGTAGGGGAGCGCCTTGATGCCGTGGGATGCCAGGAACCCCGCTGTTGCCGTGACCGAGTCCCGCGTCGTTCGATAGATGATCCCCGATTCACCCTCGTGATCGCTTAAAAATTCCAAAAGCTGCTGTTCGACCCCGGCCTTGGGTCTGACCTGGTAGAAGAGGTTGGGCCGGTTGAACGATGCGCGAACGGTATGGGGAGTCCTGAGCCCGATCTTGCGGATGATGTCCTGCTGGACCTTCTGCGTTGCCGTGGCAGTGAAGGCGGCAATGGGGATGTCGGGAAAGAGTTCTGGAAGAGCGGAAAGGGCGAGGTAGTCGGGCCGGAAATCATGGCCCCACTCGGAGATGCAGTGCGCCTCGTCGATGGCGAAGAGCGAAAGCGGGATCCCCTTCAGTGTCTCGATGAACTGCGGCATGGCGAAGCGTTCCGGCGCGATGTAGAGGAGCTTGACCTTATTGGTTTTGAGCTTACCGTAGAGTTCGATTATCTCCTGCTGGTCGAGGGAGCTGTTCAGGAACGCGGCCGCGATACCGTTCTCCTTTGCCGCGTCGACCTGGTCCTTCATGAGCGAAATGAGGGGGCTGATAACGACTGCTGTGCCTTCCAGCAAGAGCGCGGGCAGCTGGTAGCACAAGGACTTCCCCCCGCCCGTGGGCATGACCGCGAAGACGTCCTTCCTGTCCAGGATGTTTTTGACGATGGCCTCCTGGTTCGGCCGGAAGGACGCAAAACCGAAGACCGTGCGGAGAATATCGTGAACTGACGAATCTTGTGAAGGAGAGTGGGGATCCATGCGGTCTCATGATAAGCTCGGAGCAGGGTATTGTCAAGATTGGTAAATGAAACCCATTTTCTATCTTCTCAGTAGGTATCATTTATGGTATGATAAGCCACTCTGGAGGATGGAATGACTGCTCATCATCGTGCATGGGGAAAACAGTGTCTTATCACCGCTGCCCTTCTCTTCTCTGTCTTATCACCGGGTGCAATAAAGCCTGCATATGCCCAGACCGTGCAGGACGTGGTTGCCTCTGTCGAGAACCATTATCGCGACCTCTCGGACCTCACGGCGAAGGTCATTCAGAAGAACGTCCTCAAGTCCATTGGCAAGACGCAGAAGTTCGAGGGCACGCTCTGGATCAAGAAGCCGGGCAAGCTCCGGCTCGAGTACTCAAACGGCCAGCTGATCCTCATCAACAACAAGGCTGCGCTGTTCTATTCTAAAAAGAGCGAGCAGGTGGTCAAGAAGACCTTTACTGATTTCGAGCACATGAACATCCCCGTGGCGTTCCTGCTCGGCGCTGCCCATATCCGGGACGACTTCGACGTTTTGCAGGCGGACCCGACAACGCCGCGCGTGCTTGAGCTGCTGCCCAGGAAACCGGGAGCGGCCATGAAGAAGATGCGTCTCGTTGTCGATGACGCCGGACGGATCACGGACCTCACGATCTTCGACAGGTCCGGGAACACGACGACGATGGCTTTTACGGACATCCGGGAAGGCGCGGGTCTCGACGACCAGCAGTTTGTTTTTCAAGCCCCCAAGGGGACGGAGATAATCGAGCAATAGCTCGAATTGCAAATTGAAGATTGTAAATTGGAAATTGTCAAATTTGAAATCTACAATTTCCAATATTCACTTTCCAATCAACCGGAGGTTGCTATGGCCGCAGAAAATTCATTTGATGTGGTTTCGAAGATCGATATGGCCGAAGTTACGAATGCGGTGACCCAGGCCATGAAGGAGATCGGTCAGCGGTTCGACTTCAAGGGGAGCAAGTCGAACATCACGCAGGAGAAGGACGCCCTCGTGATCGTGTCTGATGATGAGTACAAGCTCAAGAGCGTGATCGATATTTTGCAAGGCAAGCTCGTGAAGCGCGGGGTGCCGGTCAAGAACCTGTCCTACGGCAAGGTGGAGACGGCCCTGGCGGGCACGGTGCGCCAGCGCCTTACCCTGCAGCAGGGCATCCCGACGGACAAGGCCAAGGAGATCGTGAAGGCGATCAAGGACTCCAAGATCAAAGTGCAGGCGTCGATTCAGGCGGACCAGGTCCGCGTATCAGGCAAGGACAGGGACAATCTCCAAACGGTCATCCAGTTTCTGAAGGGGAAGGACTTCGGCATCGAGCTCCAGTTCGATAACTACCGAAGTACATAACCCCGAACCAAGACGTGCTGACAGGTACGGAGAAAGAGACAAAACAACATCCGCACATTATACCCAGGAAAGAGAATATGTCTTAAGACTGAAGGAGGATCAGGACCTGAATCAATCTGTGAGCGCTGCATACCCCGCGGTTTACCGCTGTATTGCCTCTGTCTTCGCGGTTCCTTTTTGTCATGATCGATCATTAATAACGTCTTACGACCGGATTGACGCCAGTTCCGTACAACGTCTCCCGGTCATCGCATTTATCCGTCCTAACTGATGAATTAATCTTGCATTTTTTGCCTAACCTGTTATAATTTTTTTGATTATGTTTATGAGGGTACATTCATGAGCCTTGTCGGCAGGCTGGAAGATCTTGCACTACCCGACATCTTCCAGATCATTAGTCTGAGCAAAAAAACCGGCACCCTTGTTGTTCGAAGCCGCAGGGGAACGGGAATGGTTGTCTTTAAGGATGGTCAGGTGATCCAGGCCGCGAGCGACAGCATCCGCGACTCGCTCGGTAATATCCTCGTATCCCAGGGCATGCTGGACGAAGCAGCGTTGTCCAAGGCATTGGCGTTGCAGAAACAGGAGCCGGAAAAGCCGCTCGGCATGATCCTCATGGATATGGGGGCGGTGGCGGCGCAGACGCTCCAGAGCGTTATTCGCAAGCAGATCGAAGAGATCATTTACGACCTGCTCGACTGGGAGGAGGGCTTCTTCAACTTCGAGCTAGGCGAGATCGTCCCCAAGGACACGATCGAGATCGACACGCAGGAATTCCTCCTCAAGTCCGGCATCAGCGCCGAATACCTTCTCATGGAAGGCACGCGGATCCTCGATGAGAGACGGAAGGATGAAAAAAAACCAGCAGCTGCCCGTCCCGCGCCGGCCTCAGCGCCGCCGGCCGTGCCCAGTGCAGCATCAGAAGGCCCCGCCCTCCCCACTCAGCTATGAACCTGCCAAAGAGGAATTCCGGACCCGAATAGAAAAAGAAGCGTCCCGCAAAGAGCTCACGGCTCTTAAGTCCATGTTCGACGAGCTCCGGTTCCCGACCGCGACGGCCGAAGTGACGCTGCTGATCCTGCGGTACGCAAGCGAAGTGGTGAACCGCGCTGTCTTGTTCATGGTCAAAAAGGACGAAGTGCGCGGCCTTGGCCAGTTCGGCATCGAGCTCAAGGGGAAATCCGCAGACCAGGTCGTGCGCAACATCAAGCTCCCGCTGAATCAACCCTCCCTGTTCCTCAGCGTGATTGAGAGCAGGCGCAGCTATCTTGGCACCCTCGAGCCGAACCCGAACCATACCTACCTTGTGAACGAGCTCGGCGGCGCGATGCCCGATGCGGTTATGGCCATCCCGCTGGTCGTGGACGGCAAAGTAGCGCTGGTCGTCTATGGAGACAATCTGCCCGAGCGGAGGCCTATCCGGGGCATGGATACACTCGAAATTTTCATGAACCAGGCGGGCATGGCCCTGGAAAAAGCGCTGCTTGAAAAGAGAATTTCCGAACTTCAAAAGGAGCAACGATGAAAAATGTCCTGATTGTCGAGGATTCCAAGGCCATTCGTTCGATGATCCGGGTTTCGCTCGAGGAAACGGGCGGTTTTTTCGCGGTGGAGGCCGGCAACGGCTTTGAGGCGCTCAAGACGCTTCCCACGCGGCGCATTCGACCTCATCATCACCGACATCAACATGCCCGATATAAACGGTCTGGAGCTCATCGGCTACGTGAAGTCCAATCCGGCCTACAAAGATATTCCGCTTGTCATTGTGAGCACAGAAAAGAGCGAAGAGGACAAGAAGCGCGGGATCGCTTTGGGCGCTCAGGGCTATGTGGAAAAGCCGTTCAAGAAAGAAGAGCTCATGGCCATGGTCACGAAGGTGCTTGAGGCAGCGGCGCGTAATACGCGCTGAATTGGAAATTGAAGATTGGAAATTGAAGATTGCGAAAAGATAAATTGAAAATCCGTCTGGATTGCTGCAGTTTTTTAATTTTCAATTTGCATTTTCCAATTTCCAATTTTCAATGGAGCGCAGCGACATGAAAACAGATCGTCCCATAAAAGATTTTCTCGCCGAGGCAGAGGACATCCTGGAGTCTGCAAACCAGACGCTGCTGTCGCTCGAGAGCGGGCAGGCAACAGGCCGCATTGACCCTGATCAGGTGAATGCCCTGTTCCGCGCGATCCATTCCTTCAAGGGACTCGCGGGCATGTTCGGGCTCAAGGAACCGTCGGAGCTTTCGCACAAGCTGGAATTTCTCCTCGACGAGCTCCGGCTTGGCAAGGTGGGTCTCAGCCGGAAGGCCCTTGACGTTGTGCTTGCGACCGTGGCACTGCTCGGCAGGCAGGTGCAGCAGGCTGCGACCGACCATCCCTTCGAGGACATTTCGTCCGCCCTGTCCAGCATTGACGGCATACTGCACGCAAAGCCGTCCGCCGGGTCCGATCGGCCGATCAGTGAGCAGATCGGCCTCGACCGCGGTGTTCTGCAGGTCCTCACTGAGTATGAAGAGCATCGGCTCAAGGAATGCATCAAGGAACGGAAAAACCTGTTCATGCTCAAGGCCCAATTCGAGTTCTCCGAATTTGAGACGGCGATCAAGGAGCTCAATGACACCCTGAAGAAACACGGCGAAATCATCTGTACGCTGCCGACGGCGGGCGGGGGGAGCGGGATAGGTTTCAGCATCGTTGTCGGTACGAACAAGGACGAGGGATCGCTTGCATCAGCCATTTCCATGCCGAATGTGGCTATTGAGAAGATAGCCTATGTCGAAGAGCGAATGGCCGAGGAGAGAAAGACCGAAGAGCGCAAGACCGACGAGCCGAGGGCAGACGCGGCCAGTATCAAGTCCGTGAGCAACACCGTGCGGGTCGACATCTACAAGCTCGACAGCCTTATGAACCTCGTGGGAGAGATGCATCTGGTCAAGAACATCATCGGCCGGATCACGAAGGAACTTCGCTCCATGCAGGGCTTTGCGGGCATTTCCGCGGATCTGCTACAAGGCGCAGCGCAGCCTTGAGCGGAAGCTGAACGAGCTCCAGGAGGGCATCCTCGAGGTCAGAATGGTCCCTATCGGCCAGATCTTCACGCGCCTGGCGCAGGTGGTCAACAAGTATGCGCGGGATGCGGGGAAAGAGATCGACCTGCAGCTTCAGGGCGAGGAGACGGAGCTTGACAAGATCATGATCGAAGACCTTGCGGACCCGCTCATGCACCTCATCCGGAACGCAATCGATCACGGCATCGAAGCCCCTGACCTCCGGAGACAGCTCGGGAAGCCTGAACAGGGGATCGTGAAGCTGACAGCGTTTCCCCGGGGCAACCATGTGGTCGTCACGATCGAGGACGACGGGGCGGGGATGGACCCGGTGCGGATATTGAACACAGCCGTTAAAAAAGGCTTGCTCCCCCCGGACCACGGGCTTGATCCCGAACATGACCGCAAGGAGATACTCGACCTTATTTTTTCCGCCGGGTTCACCACCCGCGAGGCGGTGACCGAGATGTCCGGCCGCGGGGTGGGCATGGATGTTGTGAAGCGGAACGTCTCGAAGCTGTCGGGCATGATCGATATCCATTCCGAGCTTGGAGAGGGCAGCACCTTTGCCCTGACGCTTCCCATAACGCTCGCCATCATCAAGGCGCTCGTCATCGAATCGGGCGGACAGGTTTTCGCCATCCCGCTCAGTTCGGTGCTCGAGATCCTGCAGGTAAGCAACAGCCGGGTGGAGACCATCGAGGGGCGCGAGGTGATGGCTGTACGCGATGACACGATTCCGCTCCTCCGCCTTACCCAGGCATTCAACCTCTCCACGGACCACGGGAGCGATGCTTTCTATGTCATTCTGGTAGGCATTGCCGAACGGAGGCTTGGCATTATGGTCGATCGTCTCAAGGACCAGCAGGAGATCGTTATCAAGCCGCTTGGGAAGAGGTTCTCAGAGACGCCGGGCATTGCCGGGGCCACCGAGCTGGGAGACCGGCGGGGTGTCGTGCTTGTCCTCGATGTGGAATCGCTCGTCGATGGGGCGCTGAGAAAGACAGTTGTCAGTAAACAGTAGGCAGGGGTCAGGAGAAAACGGAAGACAGGCTATCAGAAGCCGGAACGGAATATTAAAACTTTTTGTGTTCTGTCCTCTGACGCGGTCTTCTGAAGGATTATGTACAAAGAATTTTACCGACTGAGGGAAAAGCCTTTTAACAAAACGCCTGACCCGCGGTTTCTCTACCACAGCCCGAAGCACGCGGAGGCACTTGCCCGGCTTCTGCTTGCTGTGGAGGAACAGGACATCGTCCTGCTTACCGGCGAGATCGGATCGGGCAAGACCACGCTCTCCCGTGCATTCATTGATTCGCTGGAGGAGAGCTATCACCCGCTGCTCATCATCAACCCACGGCTTACTCCGTCGCAGCTCCTGCGCACCGTGGCGCTGCGCCTTGGCATGGAGGATGTGAGCCGCTACCGGCAAGACATCCTCGAGGGGCTCAATGCGAGGCTCTATGAGCTCTACGAGGCGGGCAGACGGCCGGTGATCATTATCGATGAGGCGCAGCTCATCCCGGGCAAGGCGACCTTCGAGGAGCTGCGGCTCTTGACAAACTTTCAGCTCGACGATCGCAATCTCCTGTCGCTGGTGCTGATCGGCCAGACCGAGCTTCGGGAGCGGCTCGACAAAAAGCCTTACCGGGCGCTCCGTCAGCGCATCGGGATGCAGTATCATCTGGGCCCGCTCACGGCGGAAGAGGTCGAGGCATATGTTCAGCACCGTCTCGGGATTGCCGGCAGGTCAGAGCCGCTGTTTGATGATCAGGCGCTCGCGCTCCTGTTCGAGTACTCTGAGGGCATTCCCCGCCGCATCAATACCATCGCAGGAAACGCGCTTGTCGAGGGTTTCGGAAGGTCGGCAGAGATCATCGGAACGGAGATCATCGAGAGTGTGGTGAAAGATGGGCAATAATGAGGCACAAAGGACGAGGGAAGAGAGGGCGAAGACGGAATGGAAGTGTTCGTCCATCTATCCAAGCGAGCGAAGCGGACGATATCCTCACGCCATGCAGCTTGTGCGAGCTGACATCCGACGTCACTCGTGATTATTCATACGGAGCGATAGCGACATGGACATTCTTGCAGCGCGAAAGAAAGCAGCGGAACAGGCGAGTGCCCGGAACAAACCGGAGCCGGAACTAGCAGTACCGGCATCACAGCCGAGGCAGGAACAAGAAGCGACGCCGGCTCCTGCTGAGTCGCTTTCTGGGGGGATTGTCGGGCCTCCGGCAGCGGTATGTGTTGCTTCTGCTGCTGAAGCGGCCCCCGACACGACCGTGACCGTTCCCGCCTTCGTCTGCTGGCGATCCGGAAGCAACGCAGCAGCGGGAGATCGAGATGCTTTCGTTCCGGTTGAGCGGCGAGGAGTATGCCGTGATGGTGGCGGACGTGCAGGAGGTGCTCAAAATCCGTGAGCTCACACGAGTGCCGAATGCACCCGGCTATATACAGGGAGTAACGTCGCTCAGGGGAACGATGCTGCCTGTGATCGACCTCTGTAACCGGCTCGGTCTCAAGCCGGCGGAACGGAACGAAAAGGCGCGCATTATCGTCATCAGAACGGATGATGAAGATGTGGGACTCATCGTGGACCGGGTGAATGGTGTCATCAGGGCCTTGCCCGAGTCTATAAAACCCGCGCCGGAACATGTCGAACAAGGAGCTGACTTTCTTCGCGGCATCGTGCGGCAGGGAGACAAGTTACACATCGTGCTGGATCTGCACAAGGCAGCCGTCCAGTAGCCTGACTTGGGAAAATATGCTCGCGCGCGTTCATGCAACAGAACAGGGCGAAACAACGGAAAAGCTTACCGTTAAATATTCGGTAGAGTGATTTGCGGTCACCGCTTCTCAAATTGCACACCTGCTATAACTGAAATAGTGCGGAGGAAAACCATGCTAATGAAAAAAATTATTAATAGCAATATGTCGTTATCTTCGAAAATTGGTACCCTCATTGTTGTAGTTGTATTTATTGGTATTTCTATTTCAGTAATTGTGACTGGCTATACAATGAAATTAATTGTTAATCAAGAGGTGGAAAAATCGACGTTGGAGATAACGAGAGATATTGTTCTGAATTCGCTTACAACACTGATGGTAAGTAATGATGTTCAAGCTGTTCAAAATGCAGAGAAAACATTCATAGATCAGATGAAGAACATTGTCGATTTGAAAGTAATCAGGTCAGATAAATTAAACGAACAATATAACACGGTTGAAAAAAGCTATTCAAAAGATGATATACAATCGGAAGTCCTCGACAAGGGAGAACAAAAGATAGTCTTTGAAGGTGAAAACATTAGAGGGGTTTTTCCCTATATTGCCAAGCGAGATGTTATGGGGAGAAACTGCCTGAGCTGTCACAATGTGCCCGAAGGGACGGTCCTTGGAGCCGTGGATATAAAAGTACCCCTCAGCGAGTCTTATTCAAGAATCAAAAAAATACAATGGATATTTGTCCTTTTGGGTTTTGCAGGAATATTGACGCTTTTATTCGCTGTCCGTTACATATTGAAAGTCACGCTACGGCCCATCGCGGAAATGTCGAAAACCGCCGGCAAGATGGCGGCGGGAGACCTGTCGCAGGATTATCGCCGTTAACGTTAAAGGACAGGACGAAATTGCCGATCTGGGCGGCGCCATCAATACGATGTCGTCCAACCTCAGGGAAATGCTGCGCAAGCTCGGGACAACCGGCGGAGACCTGGGCGAGGCAATAGTGATGATGAGCGGCGCCACGGCCAAAATGAGCCGGGGATCGCGCGTCCAGCAGGAAGCCACGGAACAAACGGCGATGGTCGTGAATGAAATGGTTGCTTCGATCCGCGGCGTTGCGGACAACACCAGCGATATGTCCCGGGCGGCCATCGACGCCTCGTCTTCGGCATCCGAAATGGCATCATCGATCGAAGAGGTGTCCAGAAATTCGGGCGTGCTCGCAGCGGCCGTTGAGGATACGGCCTTATCAATCGAGGAGATGATCGCCTCGATCAAACAGGTGTCGGAGAATACCGACGCGCTTTCCGCATCAGCGGAGCAGACCTCATCGTCCATCACCGAGATGAGCTCTTCGGTGAAGGAGGTCGAGCAGCGCGCCATCGAATCGGCCCGCCTGGCGGAAAAGGTCTCCCTTGATGCCTCGGAGCGCGGGAAGACCGCCGCTACGGAAGCGATCAGGGGCATGCAGAACATCAAGGAGACCGTCGAGGCCACCGCTACGGTGGTGAACCGTCTCGGAAAGCGGTCCCACGAGATCGGACAGATATTGAAGGTCATCGATGAAGTGACGGACCAGACCAGCCTGCTGGCCCTGAACGCCGCCATTCTCGCGGCACAGGCCGGTGAGCACGGCAAGGGCTTCGCGGTTGTTGCCGAGGAGATCAAGGACCTCGCGGAGCGCACTGCCGCGTCCACCCAGGAGATCGCCGGCCTCATCGCGTCGGTGCAGGAGGAGACCGCCGAGAGCGTGCAGGCCATGGGCAGAGGGCTCAAGGCTGTCGAGAGCGGCGTCGCGCTGGTGAACGTGACCAGTGAGGTGCTCGAACAGGTATCAAACAGTTCGCGGCAGTCCGCGGACATGGCGCGGGCCATCGAAAAGACGACGGCGGAGCAGGCCAAGGCCGTAGCGCAGATCACCGATACCTCAATCAGCATTGCGGGCCAGCTTGAGCAGATAGCCGGCGCATTGCAGGAACAGCGCCAGGGGAGCGAGCGGATCGCACAGGCGGCGGAACGGATGCGTGACATCACCCGGCAGGTGAGGACCGCGACCCAGGAGCAGACCACAGGCAGCAGGCAGATCGCTAATGCTGTCGAGTCGGTCACCGTGCAGGCCGCCCAGTCAGCCCGCTCTACGCAGGAGCAGAGCCTTGGCGTGCAGCAGATGAGCGAGGCGATTACGCGCATTCAAAAGATCACTCAGGATACGGTCGACGTGTCGATCGAAATGGATATGGCAGTGCAGACGCTCAAGTTAAAAGCAGACGCGCTCAAGGCGGAGCTGGAAGGCTTTAAATTTTAATGGCGGAAGACAGAGGACAGAAGTCGGATCGTTAGAGAACAGACTCAGATTTTTATTCAGTCTGATTTCTGATAGATGGTCTACTGGCTTCTGTTTTATCAGGAGGGCTCGTGGTTAGTGGCGTAAGACAAAGACTTATACTCCTGGTTTTCACCGGTCTCTTGGTGACCATGGGACTGATCGGGACGTACCGGTATGTTACGGAGAAGCGGGACATTATTGCCAATATCCGCAGTCAAGGGGAGCAGTCCGGCAGGCTGATGGCCGGGCTTGCCGCACCCTATCTGCTCACCTCGGATCTCAACAGCCTCCACTCCATGGCCGAGAATTTCATGCAGACGTCCGATGCCCAGGAAATGACCATTGTTGACCGCGAGGGGCGGGAGCTCATCCGCATCGCCAGACCGGTCTTGGTAAAGGACCGCATCGCCGTGAGGCCGCAGCCTATCCTCTCAGGCGCCGCGACGCTCGGCGAGATCCGCATTGCCGTGTATCCGGCTGATCTGAAAAGCCGGCTTGGCGCGTGTGTCCTGAGCCTGCTCCTCGAAGACATCTTTATCTTCATTACGTTGGCGGCGATCCTGTTCATCTCCGTGACCCGCACCATCACAACGCCGGTCAAGGAGTTCGGCAGCACGCTCAAAGAGGCGATCGACCGAAAGGATTTTACCCGGCGCGTGGAGGCACAGGGACGTGATGAGATCGGAGACCTGGCGAACGGTGTAAACTACTTGATCGCGCGCCTTGAGAAGTTCATCGTCGACACGGGCGCCATTTCCTCGCGGATAAGCGAATTGAACCCGACGATCGTGTCGGACACGCGGGAGGTCAAAAAGAACGCCGAGGTCGAGGCCGGGACCATCCAACTCGTCTCCTCGTCGGTTACGGCGATGTCCTCATCCATTCAGTCCATTGCCGAGAGCGCTGAAAGCCTGTCGGCCTCCGCTGAGGAAACGTCGTCAGCGATTCTCGAGATGAACGCCTCCAACCAGGAGGTTGCCCGCCATACCGACGAACTCACCACGTCGGTCGATGATGTAACATCCTCAGTCACCGAGATGATTGCTTCGATCCGCGAGGTGGCCGGCCATGTCGAGAGTCTCTCCTCTGCGGCCGAGGAAACCGCGGCTTCGGCGATCCAGATCGAGGCCACGGTGCGGGAGGTCGAGCGGGCGGCCAAGGAATCGACCGGATTGTCACAGCAGGTGTACCGGGAAGCACAGGACATCGGTGTGAGATCCATTCGGGAAACCATGAGCGCCATTGATACGATCAAGGTCACGGTCGGGAAATATTCCGATACGGTCATGCGGCTCGGGAAGCGCTCGGAAGAGATCGGCAAGATCCTCGGCGTGATCGTCGAGGTGACGGAGCGGACGAACCTGCTGGCGTTGAACGCGTCCATCCTTGCGGCCCAGGCAGGCGAGCACGGCAAGGGATTTGCCGTGGTGGCCGAGGAAATCAAGGCGCTGGCCGAACGTACCGCCGGCTCTGCGCAGGATATCGGAAAGCTGATCGCCTCGGTGCAGCGGGAGACCAAAGAGGCTGTGACCGCCATGTCGGGCAGTCTCACGGCGGTGGAGGAAGGTGTGCGGCGTTCAACGGAGGCCGGCGCGGCGCTCGACAAGATCCTGGCGAGCTCGAGCCGCTCGGCGGAGATGGCCACCATGATCGAACGGGCCATGACCGAGCAGGCCCGGGGCATCAAACAGGTGAGCGAGGCCGTCGTGAACGTCAAGCAGATGATGATGCAGATTGCCGGAGCGACCCAGGCCCAGACCATGGGCACGGAGAAGATCCTGAGCGCTGCCGAGGGAATGCGAAATATCGCGCACCAGGTGCGGGCCTCCATGACCGAGCAGGGCCGGGGCGGAAAGCAGATCGCGGTGGCGGCCGACAACGTGACCATGCGCGCCGGCACGATCGCGGAGGGAACCCGTGAGCAGCGGCAGGTGATCGGTCAGATACTGGAGTCCATGGAACGGATCCAGGATTTCCCGCGCAAGAATATCACACGCGTCGATGGCATGGCCGGCGCGCTCAAGACCCTGGGCGAGCAGGCGGAACTGCTCAACCAGGAGATCGGTACGATGAAGGTGAGGCGGGGCCACCGTGACAGCACGAGCGGCACCCTGAAGATGGGTGTGATCCCGCTCGATGCGCCGGGCGAAATGTACCGCCGTTTTACGCCGTTGAGCGAGTATCTTACGCAGGTAATCGGGAGGCGTGTGGAGCTGTCCGTTGCCGTCGACTTCGTTCAAACGCTGAAAGACCTTGAAGAAGGTGTAACGGACCTGGCCTATCTCACCCCCACCACGTACATTGAAGCGCAGAAGAAGTTCGGCGCTGTACTCCTTGTCAAGGCGTTGCGCAACGGAGTGCCTTACACACGGTCGGCCATTGTCGCGAAGACGGGCGGGGGGATCGTGCGGCTTGAGGATATCCGGGGCAAACGGTTCGCCTTCGGGGACCGGATGTCCACCTCGAGCTATCTGTTGCCCCGCGCAATGCTTGCCGAGGCGGGGATCGGTCTTGATGGTCTCAAGGAATACGTCTTCCTCGGTCATCACGACGATGTCGCGAAAGCAGTGATTGCCGGAGAATATGATGCCGGGGGGCTTCGCGAGCCGACTGCCAGGGCTTTTCAGGACCAGGGTCTGGAGGTGATCAAGGCCTCGATCGATATTCCGGAATTCAATATCTGCGCTTCCAGGCGGTTGGACACATCTGACGGCTGGACTGATCAAAAAGGCGTTAATCGCGCTTGATCAGAAAGACAAGTCCCATGCCCGGCTCCTTACCGCAATCGATAAAGAGTACACGGGTTTTATTGCAGCTGCGGACAAGGACTACGATGGTATCAGGAAGATCATGGAAAAGTTGGAGACAAAGGCTTCGTCCGATTAAAAAGGACAACCCCGGAATAACCGGATCGAGGTGATGGATATGCTGAGCATGATAAAGAGGTTTTTTCTGGAAGGGAAGGGAAAGGCGCTGAAGGACCGCATCGACGCCAGCATGGCGATTAAGTTCATGTTGGCGGTGACGGTCGTGATCTGCGTGTTCATGTCGATAGGCACGTTCCTGATCATCTTCATGCTGATGAGGGGGGAGAACCGGGCACTCGAAGCGCGCGGCCGGGACATGGGACAGTTTCTCGGCAAGGCCGTCACCGAACCTCTTCTCCACCAGGACATGGACGCCCTCGACGGTTTCGTTGCGGAGGCGATAAAATCCCAGGATGTGCTCTACGCGTATGTGACCAATGCATCGAACGTGGTCCAGAACACTGCCTCTGTCAGCTTCAATCGGTCGCATGCCGGACTGAATGACATTCTCGCGCAGGAGAAAACATCGAATGTTAAAGCCCTCGCTGCAAAAGCCAAGGAGCGCTTGGGCCTCATTGAGATCATCTCCGATATACAGCTCGGGGGCATCCGGATAGGTACGGTAACGATCGGATTCTCACGGTCCGGGTTCCGGCAGAATGCCTTGCCGCTCCTTCGAATGCTGTTGGGGGTCGGCGTGTTCATCATCGCCGGGCTTGCCCTGACGATTTATCTTGTCGTACGCAAGATGATCGTAGTCTCCACGACGGAAATCGTGGACGTGGTCTCGAATATCGCGACAGGGGATTTGTCGCAGCGGGTGAAAGTGCGGTCAAGTGACGAGCTCGGGAGCATCGGCAGGGGCTTGAACCGGATGTCAATCGGCCTCAAGGGCATGATCGAGAACGTGCAGGGTGCCGCCCTCAAAACGGAGTCGATATGGAAAGAGGTGAAGGGGACCTCCGAGGAGATCACCGCGGGGAGCAAGGAGCAGGCGGAGGCGGTGGAAGAGGCCGCGTCGTCGGTGAATGAAATGCACTTTGCGCTCAAGGAGATCGCCGGCAATGTTGAAAACCTGTACTCAACCTCGGAGACGACCTCCTCAGCGGTGATCGAGATGGCCGCATCGAGCAGCGAGGTTGCGAAAACCATCGTGCAATTGTCCACCGCCATTGAAGACACGTCCACCGCCATTGTTCAGCTGTCCGCCGCCGTCCGCCAGATCGCGGAGAACGTTGAAGTGCTTTCATCGGCCGCGGAAGACACGGCGGCCTCGGCCACCGAGATCAGCGCATCCGTGAAAGAGGTGGAGTCCAATGCGCAGGAGTCCGCCGCGCTGGCAGAAGCCGTTGCTACGGATGCCCAGCAGCTCGGGGTGCGCGCCATCGAGAAGACCATAGAGGGCATGAACCGAATCGATTCCACGGCGCGCCGTACCGCGGATGTGGTGAACCGCCTGGGGGAACGTGCGGAGAACATCGGCAGCATCCTGACGGTCATCGAGGACATTACGGACCAGACCGGGCTGCTTGCGCTGAACGCGGCCATCCTTGCGGCGCAGGCCGGCGAGCACGGCAGGGGCTTCGCGGTGGTTGCGGCCGAGATCCGCGAACTCGCGAACCGCACAGCCGCCTCGACGCAGGAGATCGGAAAGCTGATCACCTCGGTGCAGGAGGAGTCGCGCGAAGCGGTCGGGGTCATGCGGGAAGAGGTCACCATGGTGGAGGAAGGGGTGCAGCTTGCCCGTAATGCCGGTGATGCGCTCGGCAAAATCGTCGAACGAGCTGATAAATCACGGGACATGAGCAGGAGCATCAACAAGGCCGCGACAGAGCAGGCCCGGGGCGTCAGGCAGGTGAGCGATGCCGTCGATAAGATCAATGAGATGACGCATCAGATAGTCCGGGCCGTGAATGAACAGAAGCTCGGCAGCGAGCAGATCACACGGGCATCGGAAAAGATGCGCGAGCTCACGCGCTTCATCAGGACCTCAACGGACGAACAGGCAAGGGGAAGCAAGGACATTTCCGCCGCAGTCGAGGAAATAAACGCAAAGATCGGCGTGGTGAACCGGGCAGCCGGAGAAGTTCAGACCGGGAGCGACCTGATTGTAAAATCGACTGAGCGCATTAAGGAAAGCGCACGATCGAACGCGGATCTGGCGTCAGGACTGAATGTGGCCATGGACTTTATGGTCGGGCAGTCTGAAATGCTCAGCAAGGAAATCACGAAGTTCAAAATATAACACTCGGGGGGCCAGGGGGCAAGAGTTGTGAAAAGCATGCTATCGAAAGGGAAAAAGGTTGCTTCGGTTGACGACGACGTGGTCCAGTTCGTGACGTTCCAGGTCGGCGGTGAGGAGTGTGGCGTGGACATCCGGCGCATAACCGAGGTGATCCGTCCGCTCAAGATCAAACCACTGCCGCAAATGCCGGAGTTCATTGAGGGTGTGGTCAATCTTCGCGGTATTATTATCCCGATTGTAGACCTGAGGAAGCGCTTTGCCCTTACCCGGATCGTCGACAATCCAAAAAAGATGCGCATGCTGATCACGAAGGGGGCCATATCCCGGAGCATCAAGAGCGGGCAGGGAACTGCTCGGGCTGGTGGTGGACAGCGTGCAGGAAGTGCTCCATATCAACCGGAAGGACATAGACCCTGCACCTGAGGCCGCGCGGGGACAGCATGCCGGGTTTATAACCGGCATGGGCAAGGTAGGCGACCGGCTCATCATTCTCATCGACAGCTCGATGATCCTGAGCCAGCAGGAGCGATCAGCGCTGGCGGAGGCGAGTCATGACGGATCTTGAAGCATTAGGCAATAAGCTCCAGAGCAGCGATGCGGAAGAGCGACGAGAGGTTACTGTTGATCTCGGCCGTGCGGGTAAGGAGGCAGTTCCCCTGCTCTTTCGCGCCATGGCAGACAAGGACTGGCGGGTGCGGAAGACCGCGGTTGAGGTGCTGGTGGCGATCGGAGGGGAACGTGTTATCACCGGGCTGATCGAGGCGCTGAAGACCGAGGACAACGCCGGCGCCAGGAACTCGGCGATTGAAGCCCTTATTCAGATTGGAGGGCCTGTCGCTGGAGACGCTGCTTCCCGTTCTCACGATACCGGACCCGGATGTACGGAAGTTCGTCGTCGATATTCTCGGCGACATCAGGGATCCCCGGGCCGTGACCGAGCTGATCACCAGGCTCATCGAGGACGCTGACGAGAATATCCGTGTGGCCGCAGCCGAGGCCCTCGGAAAGATCCGTGACCCCCGGGCCGTGGACGCCCTGCTGGGCTGTCTGAACCGTTACGACCAAGGCTGGATTGACTATGCCGCGGCCGAAGCACTCGGCGAGATCGGTGACGTGCGAGCGCTTGGACCGCTTCTTGCGGCGCTCGACCGGAGCACTCTCCGGGAGCCGGTCCTCGAGTCGCTCGGCAAGATCGGCGATGCGAACACCATTGATCCGCTTATTGTAAGCCTTGCCGACCCGCTCAGGATCGTGCGCGAAGTGTCGATCGTGGCGATCGCCGCGGTCTACCGCAAGAGCACCGGACCGGATCGGCTGAAGATCATCGAGGCGGTGCGCGCGCGGATAAGCGAGAGTGCCGTGAATTATCTGGAAGAGATACTCATCACGAGCACCGGCGATCTTCAAAAAGCGACAATCGCCCTCCTCGGCTGGACCGGGCGGGAAAATTCGATCCGGAAGCTGCTCTCTCTTTTGAACGAGGAAGAACTCCAAGAGTACGTGGCGCAGTCACTCACGCACATTGACAAGGACCATGCGGGTTTTCTGCTCCCCTACCTTGCAAGTGACAATGCGCTGATTCGCCGGACCGTTGCACACGTGTTGGGAGAGGTCGCCTGTGCGGGGGGCGAGGAGTCTCTGCTCCCCCTTCTGCAGGACGAGAACGGCCACGTGCGGAGCACTGCAGCGGCCGCCCTCGGTCGGCTGAAGAGCAGGAAGGCGGTCGCGCCGCTCCTTGACCTGCTTGCCGATGAATACGAGAACGTGCAGGAAACAGCGATCCACGCTCTGTCCGCAATCGGCGATGAGTCCATGCTTGACGGGCTGATAAAAGAATTCTCTTCCCGCGATGCCTTTCTGCGCAGGAACATCGCACAGCTGCTCGGGAAATTTACAACGGAAAAGGCCGTGGACGCCCTTGCCTTCGCCCTTAAGGACGAGGAGCCGGACGTCCGGAAGGCCGTGGTCAAGGCGCTTGGGAACGCGTCCGGCCCCAAGTCGCTCCGGCCTCTTCTGCTGGCGACCACTGATGATGATCCCGAGGTAAGAATGCTGGCAGCAGAGGCGCTCGGCGCTTCGGACGCGTCCGAGGCGCAGGAAGCCCTCATTGCCCTGCTGGCGGACACAGACCTCTGGGTCAGGGCGGCTGCTGCACGGGGGCTGGGCCGGATCGGCGGCAACAAGGCCGGTCAGGTGCTCGTGGAGCATCTCGGCACCGCGTCCGATATTTTTCTCCTCGCCCTCGTGGAAGTACTGGGCAAGCTTCACTTCGAGCAGGCATGCAGCCCGCTCCTGCAATTGATCGATCACGAGGACCCGGAAGTTCGCAAGACGGTGCTCGTTGCCCTTGCCGGTTACGATGGGGACGAAGTGCTACGGGCCGTGATAGCACGATTGTCGGACCCGCACTGGAGCGTGCGGAAGGCCGCGGTCGAGGCGCTCAAGCGCAGGCGAGATACGGCGGTCGAGGCGATCCTTGCGAAAATTGCCGACGGAGATCCGGATACGGCGGTACGGCAGGCGGCGAAAGAGGCATTGGGGAGATAAATGTTTGAAGAGAAGACCATTCCGCTGCCGGACGATGTGTTCAGGCTCCTTCGTGATTTTATCCACGGCTACTGCGGGATATTTTTTGACGATGCTTCCAAGTTCCTTCTTGAACGCCGGCTTTCCCGGCGGCTTGAGCAGCATCGGCTCAAGACCTTCGAGGAGTACTACCACTTCCTCCGCTATGACCGAAAGCGGGAGGAAGAGCTCACCATTCTTGTGGACAACCTCACGACGAACGAGACCTATTTCTTCCGTGAAAGCCCGCAGCTTCGCGCTTTTTCCGAGGAGATCCTCCCCGAACTGCGCGACGGTCCTTGCCGACCGGAAAATCCTTCGGATCTGGAGCGCCGGCTGTTCCACGGGAGAAGAGCCCTACACCATCGCCATGCTGCTGCTCGAATCCGGGGGCTGGTGGAGCGATTGGCAGGTGGAGATCCTCGGCAGCGACATCAACCAGCGGGTCCTGCACACGGCGCGCAAGGGCGTGTATAAGAAGGGCGCGCACCGCGTGACGAAGCCGGAGATGCTGGCGAAGTATTTCATCGAGGAGGACAAGGGCGATTACCGGATCATTGATAAGGTCAAAGAGCTCGTTTCATTCAGCTCCGTGAACCTGCTTGATCCGGCCAAGACCAGCATGATCAGCAACATGGACATCATCTTTTGCCGGAACGTGATCATTTATTTTGACAAAGAAGCCAAGAAAAAGGTGATCGAGAGCTTCTCGAACAAGCTCCGCGAAGGCGGCTACCTGCTTCTCGGTCACTCCGAATCGCTGATCAACATCTCGAATGCGTTCGTGCTTCGCACACTTAAAAATGACATGGTTTATCAGAAGCCGCTCCGGACGAGGGCGGGGACGTGAGCAACGAGCAGGCTGGAAAAGGATGACCGTTATGAAAAAGATCAAGGCCCTTGTTGTCGACGATTCGGCGTACAATCGCACGGTGATCGGGGAGATGCTTGCGAGCGACGCGGGAATCGAGGTGGTCGGGAGCGCCACGGATGGAGTTGACGCCATCGCGAAGACGCTCCGCCTCATGCCCGATGTGATCACCCTTGACCTTGAAATGCCGAACATGGACGGATTTACGTTCCTGCGGTGGCTCATGAAAGAGCGACCTACGCCCGTCCTTGTGCTCTCGTCACTTTCCGACAGCCGCAGCGTTTTTCGCGCCCTTGAAGCTCGGGGCCGTCGATTTTCTGGCCAAGCCCGAGGCCCGCATTTCGAAGAGCATCGAGGGCGTCAGGGACAAGCTGGTGTCCAAGGTCCATTCGGTGTTGAACCTCGAGATGAAGAAGGTCAAGTCCACGATCGATCTTCTTGCCCGGGAGCGTGTTCCGCTGCCGGCGAGGAAAGAGGACGAGATGCCGCGGGAGCCGGGCCGGTCGAGGTGGTGGCGATCGCATCGTCCACCGGCGGGCCGCCGGCGATCCAGGCGATCCTGTCCGCGCTCCCCGCCGACCTCAACGCCGGCATCGTGATCTCCCAGCACATGCCCGCCGGGTTTCACCCGAAGCTTCTCCGAGCGGCTGAACAAGCTCTCGCCGCTCATGGTGAGCGAGGCCGCGGCCGGAGACCGGGTGAAAGCGGGGACGGTGCTCATTGCGCCGGGCGGGCATCACCTCATTGTTAAGAAGGACCCGCAGCGGGCTCATGATCGAACCTTGCCCAGCAGAGCTCATCGGACAAGTACATTCCTTCCGCCGACCGGATGATGGTTTCCGTTGCCGAGGCCTGCGGCCCAGCGGCCCTCGGCGTCGTGCTGACCGGTATGGGCAATGACGGCGTCCAAGGAGTGCATCGCCATCAAGAACAAGGAGGGCCAGTGCCTCGCCGAGAGCGAAGAGAGCGCCGTTATCTTCGGCATGCCGCAGGAGGCGATCCGCACGGGAGTAGTGGACAAGGTGCTGGTGCTCGGCAAGATGGCAGAGGAGATCGCGGCGCGGTGCAGTTCCCCGCCGGCTGAGTTATGAATGGAGCCGATTGTATAAGAATTCTTTCTTGATAATTTTTAGAGACTCACCTATAATGACTGCGTTGCACATTGTTTGCTTCGGCAGTTTCGGTTACCTGAGCGGCCATACGAGGAGGGCATGATGGAAAAGGACCCCGCACTGATTTCCAAGAAGGTTGAAGAGTTTCTCCAGGTCTTTAAAAAGGGTGAGGAATTCACCCAGGAACTCTTGAAAGAGAACGAGAAGCTCAGATACCGGATCGCCCAGTTGGAGGAAATGACCAAGTTCACGGACAGGGAAGGCAATTTCAGATCGCATAGCCTGGAAGAGCGGATCAAGTTCCTTGAAGATGAAAATAGACAGTTGATCGACCGTTACCACGTGGTAGAAGAGGAAAACAAGGATTTCGCGAACCGTTACATCGAGGTGGAGGCGGAGAACAATAACCTGGCAAACCTGTACGTGGCGAGCTATCAGCTTCATTCCACGCTCGACTTCAGCGAATGCCTCAAGATCATCCTCGAGATCGTCATGAACCTCATCGGCGCAGAGGAGTTCTCGATCATGATGCTCGACGAAAAAACGAACGAACTGACGATCGTGGCCCAGGAAGGCATGGGGCCGGAAGCGCGGGCAAGCATCAAGCTGGGCGAGGGGACCATCGGCAGTGCAGCGAAAACGGGCGAGTCGTTCTACCGCGACAGGCGATCCCAAGGACCTGAAGGGCGTCGATTATCTTCACCCGCTTGTCGTGATCCCGCTCAAAATCAAGGAGCACGTGATCGGCGTAATCGTTATTTACAAGCTCCTGGTCCAGAAGGAAGCGTTCACCCCCGTGGACTACGAATTGTTCACCATGCTTGCGGGTCATGCGGCCACGGCGCTCTTTTCTTCAAAGCTTTATTCGCAGTCCGAGCGCAAGCTCACGACGATCCAGAGCTTTCTCGATCTGCTCAAGGACAAATAAACGGAGGTTAGAAAATGCCCGAGCATAATTTTCTGGTGGTTGAAGATTCCCCGACGATGCGGCAATTGATCTCCTTTGCCCTGAAGCGCATCCCGGGCAGCAAGATCGTCGAGGCCAACGACGGCATTGACGCACTCAAAAAGCTTTCGACCCAGAAGTTCGATATGATCCTGACGGACATCAACATGCCGATCATGGACGGCCTCAAGCTCGTCTCCATGGTGCGGAACGACCCCGCGCACAAGGCCATCCCCATCATCATCATTACCACGGAAGGCGCGGATGAGGACCGCAAGCGCGGACTGGCCCTGGGCGCCAACGCGTACGTCCCCAAGCCGATCCAGACGGCGGACCTTCTGAGCATCGTGAACCAGATATTGGGTAATAAATGATCGTGAAACAAAAAACAACGGGCAGAATGATGGACGAGAGACGAAGTGGTTTTTCGTCCTTTGTTGTGCTATCGAATGAATATGACAAGAGGCGCCGTACGTCCGGTCGCAAAAAAATTCAACGTCCGTCAGCTTTGTTGTGATCCCGCAGTTTCCCTCTCCCTCAACTGCCCGCAGGCCGCGGAGATGTCCCTGCCGCGCGACTCGCGCACCGGCGTGATATAATGGTGGTCCAGCAGGATCTTTTGAAAACGGCGCACGGTTGTGTCATCAGGCCTCTCAAACCCGCTCCCGGGAAAGGGATTGAAGGGGATGAGGTTCACCTTGCCCTTGATGCCCTTCAGCAGTTTCGCAAGCCGCTGAGCATCCTCCACCGTGTCATTCACCCCCTTGAGCATCACATATTCAAAGGTGATCCTGCGTCTCGGTTCGAGCGGATAGTGCCGGCAGGCGGCAAGGAGCTCCCTGATCGGGTAGCGCCGGTTCACGGGCATGATCCTGTCCCGCACCTCGTCGGTCGTGGCGTTGAGCGAGATGGCGAGGTTCACCTTCACGCCCGATCTTCCCAGTTTTTCGATTTCCGGGACCAGTCCGGCTGTTGACACGGTTACGCGTCGCGTGGCAAATCCCAGTCCCTTGTCCGAGGTGATCACCTGTAACGCCTTGAGAACCTCATCAAAGTTCGCCAGCGGCTCTCCCATGCCCATGAGCACGATGTTCGTGATGCGCCGTTTTCCCTCCTGCTGCAGGATGCGCGAAATTTCCAGCACCTGGTCAACGATCTCGCAGGCCGTGAGATTTCTCGTAAGGCCCCCCCTTCCGGTAAGACAGAAACGGCACGCCTGCTGGCAGCCCACCTGCGAAGATATGCAGAGCGTCTGCCGGTCCTCGTCGGGGATCAGGACGCTCTCGATGGTATGCGTGTCTTCCAGCGCAAAAAGAAACTTTCTTGTGCAGTCTTTTGAGATCTCCGTTCTGACAATGTTCGGTGTCGAGATATAAAAGACGGACGAAAGAAGGCCTCGCTCCGCTTTCGGAATGTTTGTCATCTCCTCGAAGGACCGGGCGTAATGCGTGTATACCCACGTAAGGACCTGGCCGGCGCGATATTTTTTAAGCCCCAGGTCGAGAAGTTTGGCCTGGAGTTCGTCCCGGGCCATGGATTTTATGTTGATCTTCTGAATGTTCATACTGGTTCACGAATGTAACACCTTTGCTTTCCAAAAGCAAGGCGGAGAGGTGCGCGAATTGACGCATGGTCCTGTGGGTCCGCAGGGAGCATGCCTCCTTGTCTCCTTGCCCGGACAAACCGGAATAGATTGTTAACAGGGTTACCGGATACCAACAGCAGGTGCTACTCAGCGAAATCAGATAAAACTATTTACACCTCTCCTTAATCCAGTACCTCCTGCTCTCTTGTCTGAGGGCCAAACTTTTTCTGCCCCTCGTGAGAAGAATTCAATGCTCTCAGTAGCTCAAAATGCCCTGCCTGGGCGCAACAAAAAAGCCTTGACACTCCAGCTTCATAGATGTTATTTTGGTCACCTGCTTTCGAGGAGCTGTATGTGAAGATCGCAATTACCGGCAAAGGCGGTGTAGGGAAAACAACACTGGCAGGCCTTTTGGCACGGCTCTACGCAGCTGAGGGCAAAAAGGTCCTTGCAGTTGACGCTGATCCGGATGCGAACCTGGCCTCTGCGCTCGGGATCTCGCCTGAGGTCGCGTCAAAGGCCCTGCCGCTTGCCGAGCAGTCGGACATGATCGAGGAGCGCACCGGCTCCCGTCCCGGCGCTCCCGGCGGCATGTTCAGCATCAATCCCAAGGTGGACGATATCCCGGAGGCCTACGGGATCCAGCATGAGGGCGTGCGGCTTCTTGTCATGGGGAAATCGAAAGAGGCCGCGGCAGGCTGTTATTGCCCTGAACACGTGCTGCTGCGACGTCTTATCAGTCACCTTATCCTGCGGCTTGACGAGGTGGTCATCCTTGACATGGAGGCGGGCATCGAACACCTGACCCGCGGCACGGCCAGCGGCGTGAACGCCTTCATCGTTGTCGTGGAGCCCGGCCAGCGGAGCCTGCAGACCGCGCGGCACGTGGAGAGCCTTGCAAAGGGGCTCGGCATCAAGGATGTCTTCGTCGTCGGCAACAAGATCAAGCAGGATACGGACAAGGAGTTCATCGCGAAACACCTCACCGGCATGAAGGTCCTTGGGTTCATGAGTTACAGCGACGACACGGTCAAGGCGGACCTTAACGGCAGATCTCCCTTCGATGCCTCACCTCGTGCCGTGGATGAAGCCAAGGTCATCAAGGCCTCGCTCGACCAGTTGATGAAGAAGTAATTCCTTCACGTGAAAAAAGAGATCAGAAAAAAGGTACTCGCTGCGCGAGACACGCTTTCGCCGGGAACGAGAACGGCGAAAAGCCGGGAGATCGAGGAGCGGCTCTTTTCGCTTTCCGAATTCAAGTCTGCGCGTGTTGTCCTGTTCTTCGCATCGTTCCGGAGTGAAGTGGACACGGGCCCGATGATCCGGCGCGCATTGGCCTTTGGCAAGAGGGTTGTCCTTCCGAAAGTAAAAGGCACGGAATTGGCCCTGTACGAGATAGCGGACCTGGACAAGGATGTGTCTCCCGGCACGTGGGGGATCCCTGAGCCCCATGAGCCCAGGCCGGTCATGCTCGAAGAGATCGACCTCATCATCGTCCCCGGTGCGGCATATGACGAGCAAGGCAACCGCGCGGGATACGGCGCCGGGTTTTACGACAAGCTTCTTACCGCGTTCAAGAAGATGACCGTTGCGCTGGCCTTCGAGTTCCAGATCGTACCGAACGTTCCAACGGAGATGCACGATATCCCGATCAAGAAGATTGTGACGGAAAGAAGGGTAATAAGTGCGCATAGTGCATAGCGCATAGTGCAGAGAGCAGGGTAACAAGCTCTTCTCCATGCGCCATGCGCTATGCCCTCTGCGGGTTTCACCAACCATGGATACTAAAAAAATAGAAAAAGGCGTTCGCCTCATCATCGAAGGCATCGGCGAAGACCCCGAGCGGCCGGGGCTGAAGGACACGCCCGCGCGCATGGCCGAGATGTTCGGGGAGATCTTCTCCGGCATCTCCATGGACACGGAAAAGCTGCTGATACCCATGGCGGGCGAGAGCCACGATGAAATGGTGATGATCCGCGACATCCCGTTCTACTCGGTGTGCGAGCACCACTTGTTGCCGTTCTTCGGCAAGGCGCACATCGCGTACATACCCGGCGCCGGGAAGATCGTGGGGATAAGCTCGCTGGCAAAAGCGCTAGAGGTGTTTGCAAAACGGCCGCAGGTGCAGGAGCGGCTCACGGCCCAGTTCATCGATCTGATCGTCGAACACCTCAAACCCAAGGGCGCGATGGTGGTCATCGACGCAGAGCATCTGTGCATGAGCATGCGCGGCGTGAAGAAGCCGGGATCGCGGGTAGTGACGTCGGCGGTGCGCGGCAGCTTCCGCACCAAGGAGTCCACGCGCATGGAGATGCTTGAGCTGTTGACGAAGAAAGAGTAGAAAAGCGCATGTTCTCGTGCGCCTTTGCGAGAGATAAATTCTTTTTGTTTAAGCAGGAGTGATCAATGGCACCGGAAACAACGTGCATCCCAACCGAGTACCGGCCTTATGGCGCTGATATCAAGGAAACGAGGCCCTACTCGCCGTGCCGCGCAGCATGCCCGGCGCATACCGATGTGCAGGCCTATGTCGGCCTGATCGCCCAGGGCAAGTATACCGAGGCCTTCGAGGTCATCACGTCGGTGAACCCCATCGCGTCGGTCTGCTCCATGATCTGCCACCATCCCTGCGAACAGTCCTGCAGGCGCTGCGGCGTTGACGAGCCCCTGGCGGTCCGGCATCTGAAGCGCTTTGCCATCGAGAAGTCCAAGGACTATCGCCGCGCCAAGCGTAAGCTTGTCCAGAAGACCAAAGGCAAGAGCATCGGCATCATCGGCTCCGGCCCTTCGGGTCTGACCGCGGCGCAGGGACCTTGCTGATCTCGGCTACAGCGTCACGATCTACGAGCGCCATCCGGTGCTCGGCGGCATGCTGGCCAGCCGCGATCCCTCCCTACCGCTTGCCGCAGAGAAGTACTGAAAGAAGATATTGACGATGTCGTACCAAAGGGCATCGAAGTGAAGACGAACTTCGAGATCGGCAAAGACGCCAAGCTCGACGACCTCACGAAAAAGCACGATGCCGTGCTGATCGCCATCGGCCTTTCGCTCAGCCGGTCATTGAACATCCCGGGAGTTGAAGGCCCGGGCGTGCTGCTCGCAATCCCCTTCCTCGAGGATGTTGCTTTCAACCGGAAGCCCGAGCTGGGAAAGAAAGTGCTGGTCATCGGCGGCGGAAACGTTGCCATGGATGTTGCCCGCTCGGCCCGCAGGCTCGGGGTTAAGAACGTGGAGATGGTCTGTCTCGAGAACGAGCAGGAGATCCCGGCATGGAAATGGGAAGTGGACGAGGCGGTTGAAGAGGCGATCAAGATCAATTACCGCTGGGGGCCCAAGGCGGTCAAACGCGAAGGACGACAAGGTAAAAGGTCTTGAGGTGACGAAGGTCCTGTCGGTCTTTGATGCGAACAAGCGGTTTGCCCCGACCTTTGACAACAACGTGACCACCCTGCTTGAAGCTGATACGATCATTATCACCATCGGCCAGATGTCGAACCTCGTCGTTCCTGAAGGACAGCGCCGTGAAGGTGGACGAGCGCGGCCGCGTGGAATGGAATCCCGCGACCCAGATGAGCAGTGCCAAGAATGTGTTTGTTGCCGGCGAAGTCGTGACCGGCCCTGGCTCCGCCATTGCAGCAGTTGCCAACGGCCACCGTTCCGCTATTGCGATGCATCTGTATCTCCAGGGAGAGACGATCGAAGGCAAGCTTCCGGTGCAGGAAAAAGAAAAGATCGCCGAAATGCCTTCGGAGGTTGTTGAAAAGATCAGCCAAAGAGCCGCGCATGAAGGTCCGGCATCTCGCCCCCGAGGTCCGCGTCAAGACCATGGAGCATTTCGAAGAGGGCTTTACCGAGGACGAGGCGCTTAAAGAAGCAGGCAGGTGCCGCGGCTGCGGCGGCGGCGCAGTGGTGGACCAGAAGAAGTGCATGGCCTGCCTCACGTGCAAGCGCATCTGCCCGTACGATGCTCCCGTGGTTACTTCGGTATCCGAGATCCGGCCCGAGTACTGTCAGGCCTGCGGTCTCTGCGCGCCTGAATGTCCTGCCGAGGCCATCAGCATGGTGAGCTATGATGTGCGCGAGATAAGAAACGTACCTGCCCTCGGTTATTGGCAAGATTGACCCGAACAGGCAGGAGCCGGTGATCGTAGCCTTTACGTGTGCGAACCATGCAGGCATTCTCGGCCTCGATCTTCCGAAGAACGTGAAGACTATCCCTGTGCATTGCACCAGCCGCATTGATATTCTCGATATGCTGAAGGCCTTTGAGTCCGGCGCTGACGGCGTAGCCATGGTGCGGTGCGGCGACGGGAACTGCAAGTATAAGGACATCGCCCCGCGTGTGAATGCCCGGGTGAAGCGGGTTCAGGACCTGCTCGGCATGCTCAAGATCGAGCCCGGCCGTCTGGAGATCCTTTCAGCAACATCGACCAATGGAGGCAATCCCTATGCAGCGGTATGCGCTGATTTTTCCGAGCGGGTCAAGAAGATAGGTCTGCGAGCTGGAAGGTAGCTGCTCGTGCCAATGAGGACGATATAAAGGAGTAATTGACTATGATCGTAGGATCACAAAAACCAATCGATGAAATATGGAACATGGTAAAGGACTTCAAGAAGGTCCTCGTGTTCGGCTGCAACACCTGTGTGGCGATCTGCCATGCCGGCGGCGAAAAAGAGGCCGAGACCATCGCGTCCCTCATCAGGATGAAGGCATCGCAGGAAGGCAAGTCCATGGAGGTGAACCACATGGGCGTCATGCGCCATTGCGAGCCGGAGTACTTCGAGCCGGTGATGGACGAGGTGAAGAAGTACGACCTCGTGCTCTCCACGGCCTGCGGCGTGGGGGTGAACTTCCTGTCCGATCGCACCGGCACCGTCCCGGTCTATCCGGGCATCAACACTTCGTTCTACGGCGCCGTGGAAGCGCCGGGCGTTTTCAAGGAACTCTGCGCGGGCTGCGGGAACTGCATCCTGCACATGACCGGCGGCATCTGCCCCATTGCGCGCTGCTGCCAAGACGCTCATGAACGGCCCCTGCGGCGGCACGAACAAGGGCAAGTGCGAGATCAGCAAGGACGTGGACTGCGCCTGGTACCTGATCGTTGAGCGGATGAAGAAGCTCGGCACCCTCGAGAAGCTCTCCGAGGTCCTGCCGCCGCGGAACTGGTCCACGGCGCGTGACGGCGGACCGCGGCGCATATCGCTGGAGCATATCCGGGAATACGAGGAGAAGGAAGCGGCAGAAGATCGGAGACAGCGGGAGGTAAGAAATAATGAAGAGCGGAAGCAATCTCGAAAAAGTCATCGCGAGCGGCAAGCCCGCGGTCACGGCAGAGCTCGGCCCCCCCATGAGCGCCGATCCCCATGAGGTCATCAAGAAAGCGCAGCATGCTGAAAGGCTTCTGCGACGCGGCGAACATCACCGACTGCCAGACCGCGGTCGTCCGCATCTCGAGCATCGCGGCGGCGGCCATCGCATTGCAGCAAGGGCCTGGAGCCGGTCATGCAGATGACCTGCCGCGACCGGAACCGCATCGCCATGCAGGCCGACCTTCTCGGCGCAGCGGCGCTGGGCTTGAAGAACTGCCTCTGCATCGCCGGAGACCACCAGAAGTTCAGCGCAGCGGGAAGGCTCAAGGGCCATCCCGGGCGCAAAGAACGTGTATGATGTCGACACCTGCCAGCTCGTCGGCATCATGAAGAAGATGCGCGACGAGAGCAAGCAGGAGGGCGGCGACAAGCTCGAAGTCGCCGCCCAAGTTCTTCATCGGCGCGTCCTGGACGCCCATGGCCGATCCGATCGATTTCAGGCCGATCAATCTCATGAAGAAAGTGAATGCCGGCGCCGATTTCATCCAGACCCAGGGCATCTATGATATGGAGTCTTTCCGTGCGCAGATGGCAAAGATCCGGAACATGGGCCTCCATGAAAGGACCGCGATCCTCGCCGGCATCATCGTGCCGAAGAGCGCCATGATGCTGAAGTACATGGACTCCTCTGTTGCCGGCGTGTCCGTGCCGAAGGCGCTGATCGACCGGATGAACAAGGCAAAGGCGGCCGCCGGTGAAGATAAGAAGAAGATGAAGGAGCTTCAGGAGCAGGAAGGCATCAAGATCACGATCGAGCTCATCCACCAGGCTTTGGAAACCCCCGGGGTACAAGGGCGTGCATATCCAGGCCATTGAATGGGAGAGCGCCATCGAAGGGATCGTGAAGGCAGCGGGTCTCTATCCGAGACCGCAGGTGTAAGGGCGGAATGCGAAGCATGGAGCATAGGGCAGAGCGCAGAGGGTAACGTCTTGTTCTTTACGCTATGCACCATGCGCCATGCAGGAAGTTTTACGTGAGGCTATTATGCCGAAAATAACCATCCTCGATATCTATAAGAAGAAGGCCGAAGGCAGGAAGATCACCATGCTCACGGCCTACGATTATCCCACGGCCCAGATCGTGGACCAGGCCGGGATCGACATGATCCTCGTCGGGGATTCCCTCGGCATGGTGGTGCAGGGCGTATCGAGCACGTTGCCGGTGACGATGGACGAGATGATCTATCACACGAAGATGGTCTCGCGCGGGGCAGTGTCCGCCATGGTCGTGGGGGACATGCCGTTCCTTTCGTATCAAACGCAAAAGGCTGAGGCGGTACGGAACGCGGGACGGTTTCTGAAGGAAGCGGGGGCCGAGGCAGTGAAGCTCGAAGGCGGCACCCAGATGGCAGAGGCCATCCGGGCGATCGTCGACGCCGGTATCCCTGTCATGGCCCATATCGGGCTTACTCCGCAGTATATGCATACCCTCGGCGGATTCAAGGTACAGGGCAAGGACGAGGCCGCCCGTGAGAAGATCCTTGCTGACGCGCGGTCGGTCCAGGACGCAGGCGCCTTCTCCGTGGTGCTCGAGGCCATGCCTGTCTTCCCTGGCAAAAGAGATCCAGACGATGCTCCATATCCCGACCATCGGGATAGGCGCCGGACCGGATTGCGATGGTCAGGTACTCGTTCTCCATGATCTGCTGGGGTTGTTCGACAGGTTTACACCCAAGTTCGTAAAGAAGTATGTAAACCTTAAGGATCAGGCTCTTAAGGCGGTTAAAGAGTATAAGCAGGATGTTGAGAACGGAAAATTCCCTTCCGAAGAACACAGTTTTAAATAATCCAATCAAACACAGGTATATATCGTCACAAACTGACCGCATTTTTCGCAGCGCCGGTTAATTTTATCAATGAAATTTATAGGTTAATTAAAAAAATTCACAGGGGCTTCCTTATTTTTTCTTGACTCATGAGACAGCGGCTCGCTATAATATCATTCCCTTATCATCCGTTTTTACCCCCTTTTCTCGCTCACCAGGGTGCGGAGGGGCTTTCTGAGGGGAGGGGAACATGCCTGAAGCAGCATTGAACGTCGTTCTTCTCCGGCATACGCCGGAACCCGAAGAAGTCGTGGCCATGGCCGCGAAGCTCTGCTACAGTCCGTCGGGTGTCGAGGAGCTCAAGGAGAAGATCGAGGCCAAGGACCAGGCGGCCTTTGTGGAGAAGCTGGCGACCATCGGGCACCTTTCTCCCATCGAGCATGTTTCGTTCACCTTCGGGATCGAAGGCATCTCCCGGGCCTGTTCGCATCAGCTTGTCCGTCACCGCGTGGCGTCGTACTCGCAGCAGAGCCAGCGCTATGTGAAGGAAGAGCATTTCGATTATATTATTCCTCCGAGCATCAAACAGGACGCCGCGATCTCCCGGGAGTTCGAGAAGTGCATGGCAGAGGCGCAGGAGAACTACACGAAGGTGCTCAAGCGGCTCGAGGAGCTCGGATACAAGGGTGAGGTCGGCCAGCAGGACGCGCGGTATCTGCTGCCGAACGCGGCCGAGACAAAAATCGTGGTCACCATGAATGCGCGGGAGCTTCTGCATTTCTTTCGCGTGCGGTGCTGCAACCGGGCGCAGTGGGAGATCCGGGAAATGGCCGACCGCATGCTGGCCACGTGAAAAAGGCAGCGCCCGACGATCTTCGGGAAATCAGGCCCCGGCTGTCTGTATGCCGCCGTGCCCCGAGGGCAAGATGACCTGCGGCAAGATCGAAGAGGTCAGGAAAAAGTTCGGAGTGAAGAAAGCATAGGGTTCAGGAGCCAGGAGTCAGGGTGTCAGGAAAGATCCAGTACCCTGGACCCCGTACCCTGAACCCTGTAGTTGAGGTCTCATGGGTTTTACCATAGCGGTTGCAGGCAAGGGCGGCACGGGCAAGACCAGCCTCTGCGGCCTGACCATACGATATTTGACAGAAAAAAAGCGCGGCGCGATATTGGCCGTTGACGCAGACGCGAATGCGAATCTGAACGATGTGCTCGGCGTGAAGGTCCACGCCACCGTCGGGAAACTGCGCGAAACCTCTCTCGAAGCGATCAAGTCCACGGCGCCCCGTCCGGGCGGCATGAGCATGGAGCAGCTCTTCGACTACCAGATCCAGCAGGCATTGATCGAAGCAAAAGGCTTCGACCTGCTCGTGATGGGAAGGCCCGAAGGTTCCGGCTGCTACTGCGCGGCGAACAACATCATCCGCAAGTACATGGACAAGCTGGCCGACACGTATCCCTTCACCGTCATGGACAACGAGGCAGGCCTCGAGCATCTGTCGCGACGCACGACGCAGGACACGGACCTGCTGCATGATCATCAGCGATTCCTCGGTGCGCGGCATCATGACCGCGGGCCGGATCGGTGAGTTGGTAAAAGAGCTGAAATTGAACATCAAACGCTCGGTCCTGATCGTGAACCGGGTGCAGGACGGGACGAGCAAGGACAAATCGCTCCTGAACGCGATCGAGCAGCAGGGCGTTGAGTTCGCGGGTTTTATTCCAGCCGATGAGCTGATCTTTGAATACGATCTGAACGGCAAACCGCTGATCCAGCTTCCGCCGGATTCAAAGGCGCTTACGAGTTTTTATTCGGTTCTTGACAAACTGATCCCGTAGACTATGACCCCTAAAACGGTCGCCATTATAGGCGCAGGTCGCGTCGGCAGTTCCGTTGGTTGCCTGTTGAGGAAGGCGGGGTATACCGTGACCGCCGTTGCGGCACGCTCAATGGCATCGGCTGAAAAGGCCGCTGACTTCATCGGCTCGGGAGAACCGACTACCGATGTGGTGAAGGCGGCATCAAAGGCCGACATTGTTTTCATCACCACGCCGGACGGGGCGATCAAGAACGTCTGTGACAAAATTGCAGCAGAAGGCGGGCTTAAGGCAGGCTCGCTCGTCGTGCATATGTTCGGCGCGCAGTCGCTCGATATCCTTGCCGGGGCGCGATCGTCGGGATCGTATCGGGCGGTGATCCATCCGCTTCAGTCGGTTCCCAGCCCGGCACAGGGAATTAAGAATCTACCGGGTTCGTATTTTCGCATCGAGGCGGACCCGGAGGCGCCTGGAAGCCGCCCGGGACCTGGTCAAGGCGCTCGGAGGCGTCGAGCTGGTGATGTCGAAATGGAGTCCGGACAAGGACTCCGCCGCACTGTATCATGCCGGAGCGATAGCGGTTTCAAACTATTTTGTAGCGCTCGTCGATTATGGACTGAAATTCTATCAGGCGCTGGGTGCGGAAAGACAAGAAACGCTTCAGGCCCTGCTCCCGCTCATCAGGGGGACGCTTCATAATATAGAGACCCTCGGGACCACGGATGCATTGACCGGACCCATTGCCCGCGGGGATGTTGAGACGATCCAGGGGCACATCGAGGCGATGCAGAAAAAAACGCCGGAGCTTCTGGGTCTCTATAAAGAACTTGCGCGGCATACCATCTCGGTCGCAAGAGAAAAAGGAAGCATCACCCAGGACATGGCTGAGGAGCTGCAGAAACTGGTCGAGTAGTGCGGCCTGCGGAGCATCATGCGGTTCCCCAACAGTGTTCATCCCGGCAGGAATGTAGAGAATGATAGTTGTTCACCGTGTTTATCTGAAGGTCAATTAAACAGTTTGATCCAGTTTGAAAGGAGAAGTTTCGGACCATGATTATAATCGGAGAAAAGATCAGCGTTATTGCAAAGAAGGTGCGCGAGGCCCTTACGAAGTTCGACCCGAAGCCGCTCCAGGAGCTTGCTGTTTCGCAGGCCAAGGCAGGTGCGGATTTTATCGACATTTCCATCGGCCCGGCCGAGGAGAACGGTCCCAAGCTCATGGATTGGGCGGTGAAGGTTTTGCAGGAAGTGGTCCACAAGCCGCTCTGCCTCGATACGACGAATATCCAGGCCATGGAAGCGGGGCTCAAGGCGCACAACAACGCGTGGGGTGTGCCGATCATCAACTCCACGTCCAATGAGCCGGAGCGGTTCCCGATGATGGAGCTTGCCGGCAAGTACAACGCGAAGATCATCGCGCTTACCCTGGGCAAGGGCAGCATCCCGGCGGATGCCGAGGACCGCTGCGGCATCGCGGCCGAGATCATGGCCCGCGCCATGGAGCACGGCGTGCCCATGGAGCACCTCTTCCTTGACCCGCTCATCCTCCAGCTCTGCACCATGCAGGACCAGGGGCTTCAGGCGATCAGGGCCGTCAAGATGTTCCAGCAGCTGAACGATCCCCCGATGCAGACCGTGGTCGGGCTTTCGAACATCTCGAACGGCGCGCCGAAGCATGTTCGTCCGATCATCAACCGGAGCTTTCTCACCATGCTCATCTACGAGGGACTTTCGGCCGCCATCATTGACCCGCTTGACAAGGACATGATGGACACGGTGAAGACCGTCGAGATGATCATGGGCAAGAAGATGTATGCCCATTCATATTTAGACATGTAGGCGTCCAACGGGTCTGAAGAGCATCTAAATGGTCATGAACAAACCTTTGACATTTAGGCCCTGTCATTTTATAATGACCACTCTTTAGACCCCCGACTTTATAGATTCTGGACAGATTAATCAGGAGGCTTTTATGGCACTCGTAATACCAAAAGAGACCTACAACGGCAAGATCTACAACGTACAGATCGGTACCGGCGCAAAAGCGGTGACCATCGGCGGGGCAAGCGCCCTGCCCTTCCTGGGGTTCGAGGGAACGTTCCCGAACAGGCCGGCCGTCGCGCTGGAGATCATGGATATCGCTCCCGATGACTGGCCCGAGACCCTGAAGAAGGCGATCGGCGGAGCAGGGTCCAGTCCCGTGGCCTGGGCAAAGTTCTGCCAGCAGAACGGCGCCGATATGGTGGCGCTCCGGCTTATGGGCACGCACCCGGACCAGCAGAACAAGAGCCCTGAAGAGGCGGCCAAGGTCGCGGCCGAGGTTGCGGCTGCGATCGACATTCCGCTCATCATCCTCGGCAGCGGCGCGGTGGAGAAAGACACCCAGGTGCTCCAGGCAGCGGCAGCCGCCACGCGCGGGAAGAACTGCGCGATCGGCAAGGCCGTGGAGGAGAACTACAAGACCGTGGCGGCGGCTGCAATGGCGAACGAGCACAAGCTCATCGCCATGAGCCAGCTGGACGTGAACCTCGCCAAACAGCTCAACATCCTGCTTTCCCAGATGGGATTCGACAAAGAGAAGATCATCATGGACCCCATGTCCTCGGCCCTGGGGTACGGCCTTGAATATACCTACAGCGTGATGGAGCGCATCCGTCTTGCAGCGCTCCTGCAGAACGATCCCATGATGCAGACCCCGATCCTCTGCGACATCGGCGCGAACGTCTGGAAGGTCAAGGAAACCATGGCGCCGGAAAGCGAGATGCCGGAATGGGGCGGCCTGGAAGACCGCGCCCTCGCCTGGGAGGCCATGACCGCATCAGCCATGATCACGGCGGGCGCGGATACGCTGATCATGCGCCATCCCGGCGCAGCGGCAAAGGCCAAGGAATTCATAACAGAGTTGATGGGATAGCCCCCGCGAAAGTCGCGGGAATTGCAAATTGAAAAGTGAAATTGAAAATTGGAAAATGAAGTCTATAACAATGTTCTAAAATTTCCAATCTTCAATTTCCAATTCTTTAAGGTTCTTCCTGAAAGGAGTATATAAATGGCACTCTCAGGCGTTGAAATATTCAAGCATCTACCGAAGACAAACTGCAAGAAGTGCGGCCATCCGACCTGCCTCGCCTTTGCCATGAAGCTTGCCGCAAAGCAGGCGAGCCTCGATGCCTGCCCTGACGCGTCCGAGGACGCGAAGAAGATCCTGGGCGAGTCGGCAGCGCCGCCGATCCGCGACATCACCCTCGGTACGGGCGACAAGGCCGTGAAGGTGGGCGGCGAGATCTGCATGTTCCGCCATGAGAAGAAATTCTTCAACCCCAATATCTTCGCGGTCGCGATCAAGGCCTCCGAGGCCGGCGACGCCGCGGCAAAGAAGATCGAGGCGGTGAAGCACTCCGAGATCGACCGGGTCGGCCAGAAGCTCAGGGTTGACGCGATCGCCGTGACCGACGAGGGCGGCGACGCAGCGAAGTTCGCCTCTGTCGTGAAGCAGGTTGTGGACGGAGCGCCGGGTGTGCCGCTGATCCTGGTGAGCAAGACGCCCGCGACCATCGAAGCGGGCATTGCGCACTGCGCGGACAAGAAGCCGCTCATCTACGCCGCGACCGCCGAGAACGCCGAAGCCATGGCCAAGATCGCAAAAGAAAAGAAGGCCTCCCTCGCGGTTGCAGCAGACGGGCTCGACGCTCTGACCGCCCTGTCCGAGAAGGTGAAGGCCCTCGGCGTTGACGACCTGGTCCTCGACTCCGGCGCGCGCAAGGCAAAGGACATGATCGAGCACTACACCATCATCCGGCGTGCTGCGATCAAGAAGAACTTCAAGCCCCTCGGCTATCCGGTCATTACCTTTGCGACCCGTGACGATTCGGTGAGCGAGAGCATCGCCGCCGCCATCGGGACAATGAAGTACGCCTCCATCATCATCCTGAACAACGTTGAAAAATGGAAGATGCTCGCGCTGCTGTCGCTGCGCCAGAACATCTACACCGATCCGCAGGTGCCGATGCAGGTCGCGCAGAACATCTACAAGGTCGGCGACGCAAAAGAGAATTCGCCGCTCATGATCACCACCAACTTCTCGCTTTCGTACTTTATCGTGCGCGGCGAGGTGGAGAACAGCAAGGTGCCGTCATGGCTCGCGGTCATGGACAATGAAGGACTGTCCGTGCTCACGGCCTGGGCAGCAGGCAAGTTCACGGCAAGCAAGATCGCCCAGTTCGTCACCGAGAGCGGCGTGGAAAAGAACATCAGCCACAAGGAGCTTATCATCCCCGGCTACGTGGCCGTGCTCTCCGGCGCGCTGGAAGAGAAGCTGCCGGGCTGGAAGATCACCGTGGGGCCCCGGGAAGCGAACCAGCTCCCGACCTTTTTGAAGGCGAGAGCGTAAAGAACAATTCACCACAGAGAACACAGAGACACAGAGTAATGTCAAACAGCTATGAATTTTCTCTGTGATCTCAGTGATCTCTGTGGTTAAGATTTCATAAAAAGGAGTCTACCATGTCAAAAGTCATTGCCACCGGGGCCATTCTGGGCTCCCACTACTACGTGAAGCAGGCCGAGGCGCTTGTCGAGAAGGCCATTACCGAGAAGGGCGCGGACTTCAAGTTCGAGTTCCCTGATACGGCATACTTCCTGCCGCAGATCTTTGCCATGACGGGCTTCGAGGTCCATACCCTCGGCGATATGAGGACGGCCCTTGAACAGCATGTGAAGCCGCTCCTCACCGAGGCACCGGCGGACCACCTGTGCAAGCCCTATCTGGGAGAGGCGCTGGACGCCGGCATGGCGACCCTCTTTGCCGCAGGAGATCATCATGGCGCTCCGATACATCTACGGCCAGGAGCCGGTGAAGGACGACTCGATCGGCCTGACCTACAACGGGTTCATCTCCGACACGATCCTCCGCAACCTGGGCGTGCAGCTTGTGGACGGCTCGATGCCGGGCTTTGTGTGCATCATCGGCGCAGCGGACAGCGATGACCAGGCCTTCGAGATCGCCAGAGACCTTCAGCAGAAGAACATCCTCACGCTTCCTGTGCGGCAACGTGAACGGCAACAGCGTGACCAAACAGCTTCTCCGGAAGGGCGTGCAGCTCGGCTGGGACACGCGCCTGGTGCCGCTCGGCCCTGACGTGGAGCATGCCATTTATGCCCTGCACTGGGCGGCACGGGCAGGCATCACCTTCGGCGGCATGAAGGGCGGCGATTTCAAGGAGATCCTCAAATACTCCAAGGACAAGGTGTTCGCCTTTGCCATGGTGCTCGGCCCGCTTGAACGACCGCATCTGGACCACCGGCGCCGGCGCCATCAACATGGGCTTCCCGGCCATCGCGAACACCGACATCCCGACCATCCATCCCACCGGCGTCACGATCTACGAAGAAGTGGCCAAGGAACTCGACCCCAAGAAGCTTGTGGAGAAGTGCATCGAGGTGCGCGGTCTCAAGATCACGGTCTCGAAGCCGCCGATCCCGGTGGCCTATCGGACCGGCCTTCGAAGGCGAGCGCATCCGCAAGGAAGACATGCACATCGAGTTCGGCGGGCAGCGCACGCCGGCCTTCGAGTGGCTCGCACATGGTGGACTTGAAGACGATCGAGGACGGCAAGGTCATCGATCATCGGCGACCGATCGCCGAGGCGCGGTACGAGAAGGGCGGCCAGATGCCGCTCGGCGTCATGGTCGAGGTCGCCGGCCGGAAGATGCAGAAGGACTTCGAACCCGTGCTCGAGCGAAAGATCCATCACTTCGTCAACGAGGCACAGGGCATCTGGCACATGGGCCAGCGCGACCATAACTGGTTCCGGGTCAGCAATCAGCGCGTTCAAGGACGGGTTTGTCCTCAAGCACTTCGGCGACATCCTCGACGACCCAGCTCAAACACAAATTCAACACCATCGTGGACAAGGTCCAGGTGACGCTCTTTGTGGACGAGGCCGACGTGAAGGCGAAGAACGAGGAAGCGCGCAAGGCCTACCTCGAACGCGATATCCGTCTTGCTACGATGACCGACGAGTCCGTTGACACCTTTTATTCCTGCCTCCTCTGTCAGAGCTTCGCACCGAACCACGTGTGCGTTGTGTCTCCCGAGCGGCTCGGCCTCTGCGGCGCCTACAACTGGCTCGATGCCAAGGCCGCATACGAGATCGATCCGAATGGCGCGAACCAGCCGGTGCTGAAAGGCGAGACCGTCGATGCAATCAAGGGGCGCTGGAAGGGCGTGGACGAATATGTGTACACGAACTCGCACCAGGCGCTCGAATATTTCAATGCCTACACCATCATGGACGCGCCCATGACGTCATGCGGCTGCTTTGAGTGCATCATGGCCATTGTGCCGGAGGCAAACGGCGTGATGGTGGTGAACCGGGGCTACACGGGCATGACACCCATTGGCATGAAGTTCTCAACCCTTGCCGGAACGGTGGGCGGCGGGGCACAGACACCCGGCTTTATGGGCATCGGAAGGTTCTTCCTCACGAGCAAAAAGTTCCTCGCGGCGGACGGCGGCTTCAAGCGCGTCGTCTGGATGACCAAGAACCTGAAAGAGTCCTTTGCCGAAGAGTTCAAGAAGCGCGCAGAAGAAGAGGGTGTGCCGGACCTCCTGGACAAGATCGCCGACGAGACCGTGGCAGAAGATTCCGACAAGATGATGGAGTTCCTTACCGCAAAAGGCCATCCGGCGCTCACCATGGACCCGATGTTCTGATGACGAACGGATAGCGTCCAAATTTGCGCGCCCCTGCTGCAATCAGGGGCGCGCCAGTCGAAGGCCGGGAGCGTGCCCTCCAAGCACACACCAAGACCAAGACCGTGGAGCACCTACGCGGCTGCCGGGACAATTGAGGCGGCCCTTTTTGTCTCAAAAGGAAGAAAACGATGGAAAGAAAACTCGAAGGCATCATCGCGCGGTACCATGAGAACGAAGGCAACCTGATCTCGATCCTGCAGGACCTTGAGAGCGAATTCGGCTATCTGCGCGAGGACGCGATCTCCTGGATCTCGGAGCGGCTTGATGTTCCGCCGGCGAAATTTTACGGCATAGCTACCTTCTACGCGCAGTTTCACCTCAAGCCGAGAGGGAAGAACATCATAACGGCATGCTGCGGCACGGCCTGCCACGTCAAGGGGTCCGAGCGGCTGATCAACAGTCTCGTGAAAGAGCTGGGGATTCCCGACGGGGAGGACACGTCGGAAGACCTCAAGTTCACCGTGGAAAAGGTGAACTGTGTCGGCGCCTGCAGCATTGCGCCGGTCATCATCGTGAACAAGACCGTGCACGGCAAAGTGACGCCGGACAAGCTCATGAAAGAGATGAAGACCCTCAAAGAGGGAAAGCACGAGTACATCGATTATATTTAAGAACCACTCTGATCAAGCGGATCCGCAGGTGCCGGGTTCAAAGTGGGGTGTGAAAGGCCGGGCTCGGCCCGGTCTCTTTCCGGAGTATTCATGAATAAAGACGTCTCGATAAAGGTCTGTATGGGCACGGGCGGCATCGCCGCGGGCGGGGTGGGCGTGATCGCCTCGTTCGAAAAGGCCTTTGCGGCCGCCCGGATCCGGGCGACCGTGGAAAAGAACTGCTCGGTGCATAAGGTCGGTTGCCGGGGGTTCTGCGCGCGCGACGTGCTCGTGGACGTGCTCGTCGATGGCGCCAAGTTCACGTATGAGTACATCAAGCCGGACATGGTCGAGCGGATCGTGAACGAGCATATCGTGGGCGGCGCGCCTGTCGCTGACTGGCTCGTGAAGGACGACTATCACACCTTCCATGATAAACAGGTCAAGGTCGTGCTCTCCGACTGCGGGGAAGTGGACCCGGAGGACATCGATTCCTATATCTCCCGCGGCGGGTATGAGGCGGTCAAGAAGGTCCTCTTGACCATGAGCCCCCAGGAGACGATCGATGTGATCAAAGCCTCGGGCCTCAGAGGCCGCGGCGGCGCGGGCTTCCCCACGGGTGTCAAGTGGGACATGGCGATCAAGGCGCCCGGTCCGGTCAAGTACCTTATTTGCAACGCCGACGAAGGCGACCCGGGCGCGTTCATGGACCGCTCGGTTGTCGAGGGAAATCCTCATGCCGTGATCGAGGGCATGATCATCGGCGCCTATGCCATCGCAGCGCCGTACGGCTACGTCTACATCAGGGCGGAATATCCCCTTGCCGTGGAACGGCTTCACCTGGCGATCAAGCAGGCCAAGGAGCGCGGGTTCCTCGGCACCAATATCCTCGGCAAGGGCTTTGACTTCAATGTCAAGGTAAAGCTCGGCGCAGGCGCCTTTGTCTGCGGCGAGGAGACGGCGCTGATCGCCTCGATCGAAGGAAAGCGCGGCCAGCCGCGAGCCAAACCGCCCTTCCCGGTCCAGAAGGGCCTGTGGGGTTATCCCACGATCATCAACAACGTTGAGACGCTCGCGAACGTTCCCTACATCATGCGCAAAGGCGCGGCATGGTACGCGGGCATGGGCACGGAGAAGAGCAAGGGCACCAAGGTCTTCGCCCTGACCGGCAAGATCCTGAACTCCGGGCTCATCGAGGTGCCGATGGGCATCCCGCTCAGGGAGATCATCTACGAAATCGGCGGAGGCATCGAAGGCGGCAAAAAACTCAAGGCCGTCCAGACCGGGGGTCCGTCGGGCGGGTGCATTCCCTCAAGCCTCATCGACACTACGCTCGATTATGAATCTCTCGGCAAGGTCGGCTCGATCATGGGATCGGGCGGCATGGTGGTGCTTGATGAGACCGACTGCATGGTGAATGTCGCCAAATACTTCCTGGAGTTCACCAAGTCCGAGTCCTGCGGCAAGTGCGTTCCCTGCAGGATCGGCACCAAGAGGCTTCTTGAGATCCTGACCAGGATCACCGAAGGCAAGGGAAGAGAAGGGGATATCGACCTGCTTGAAACGCTCAGCAGCGACGTAAAAACATCGTCGCTCTGCGGCCTGGGCCAGTCGGCGCCCAATCCCGTCCTCACCACGATCAAATATTTCCGGGACGAGTACGAGGCGCACATCTTCGAAAAACGCTGTCCCGCCGGCGTCTGCAAGGACCTGTTGTCGTACAGCATCGTCGAGCAGTTCTGCAAGGGCTGCACCGCCTGCACGCGCGTATGCCCGGCCGGCGCCATCATCGGCGAGAAAAAGAAACCGCACAAGATCATCCAGGACATGTGCATCAAGTGCGGCGCCTGCTTCGAGACGTGCAAGTTCAAGGCGATCAAAAAAGGGTAAGCCCATGGCAAATCTTTCGATCAATGGCAAGAAACATGACCGTCCCCGACGGGGCAACCATTCTCGACGCCGCGCGGCGGAATGACATCTTCATCCCGACGCTCTGCGACGATCCGAGGCTGGAGCCCCATGGCGGCTGCAGGCTGTGCCTCATCCAGGTAAAGGGCATGCCCCGGCCGGTGACGGCATGCACCACACCGGTGAGCGAGGGCATGGAAGTGGAGACCTCGAACGAACAGATCGAGCGCCAGCGCCGCACGATCGTCGAACTCCTCCTGTCCGACCATCCGAACGACTGCATGGTCTGCGAACGGGCCGGCGACTGCACGCTCCAGGAACTGGCCTATTTCTACGAGCTCCGGGCGAACCGGTTCTACGGCGAGCGGCGCGAGTACACGAAAAAGGACATGAACCCCTTTATCGAGCGGGACATGGAGAAGTGCATCCTCTGCGGCAAGTGCGTGCGCGTCTGCGACGAGGTCCAGGGTGTGGGCGCCATCGACATCTCGAGCCGCGGCTTCGGCGCCAAGGTCTCCACGCCCTTTGAAAAGGACCTCGACTGCGAGTTCTGCGGCCAGTGCGTCAGCATCTGCCCCACGGGCGCGCTCATGAGCAAGCAGTCCCTGGGCAAGGGCAGGCAGAAGGACGTGAAGCAGGTCGAGACCATCTGCCCCTACTGCGGCTGCGGGTGCAACCTCACCCTGCACGTGAGCAGGAACGAAGTGGTGCGTGTCACCTCGCGCCAGGACACGATCAACGAAGGCTGGCTTTGCGTCAAGGGCCGGTTCGGCTACAGCTTCATCAACAGCCCCGACAGGCTCACCACTCCGCTGATCAGGAAGGACGGCAAGCTCGTCGACGCTTCCTGGGACGAGGCGTTCGGCTACATCGCCGACAAGCTTACCGCCATCAAAGAGAAGCACGGTCCCGACGCCATTGGCGGCCTCTCCTCCGCACGCTGCACGAACGAAGAGAACTACCTTTTCCAGAAATTCATCCGCGCGGGCATCGGCACGAACAATGTCGATCACTGCGCGCGTCTCTGACATAGCTCGACTGTGGCCGGTCTGGCCACCGTATTCGGTTCCGGGGCAATGACGAACTCGATCGCCGAGATCGAGAACAACGACGTGCTGTTCGTCATCGGCTCGAACACCAAGGAAAACCACCCTATCGTCGCGCTCAGGATGATCAAGGCCAAGCGGAAAGGCGCCAAGATCATCATCGCGGACCCGAGGCGCGTGCCGCTCGTCCGGTTCGCGGACATCTGGATGCAGCAGAAGCCCGGCACGGACGTGGCGCTCTTAAACGGCATGATGCACGTGATCATGAAAGAAGGCCTCGCCAGGCAGGACTTTATCGCGTCCATGACGGAAGGCTTTGACGAGGAGTTCCGGAAAAATATCGAAGCCTATACCCCCGAGGCCGCATCGAAGATCACCGGCGTACCGGCGGACTTGATCATCAAGGCGGCGAGGATGTACGGCTCATCGGACAAAGCGGGCATCTACTATACCATGGGGATCACCCAGCACGCCCACGGCACGGAAAATGTTCTCTCCATCGCCAACCTGGCGCTCATGACCGGAAACCTCGGCAAGGAGAGCGCCGGCGTGAACCCGCTCCGGGGCCAGAACAACGTTCAGGGCGCCACGGACATGGGATGCATACCGAACATGTATCCGGGGTACCAGCGGGTCGTCATCCCCGCCATTCAGGAAAAGTTCGAGGCCCTCTGGAAGGCGAAGCTGTCGGGCAAGGAAGGCTTGACCGCCACGGAGATGCTGCCTGCGGCGGAAAAGGGCACGCTTAAGGCCCTCTATATCATGGGCGAGAACCCGGCGGTCTCCGACCCCAACTCCACGCACACCGCAAAGGCGCTTAAGGCGCTCGAGTTGCTTGTGGTCCAGGACATCTTTATGACCGAAACAGCGGAGCTTGCTCACGTGGTGCTGCCCGGTACATCCTTTGCCGAGAAGGTCGGCACGTTCACCAACACCGAGCGCCGCGTGCAGCGCGTCAGGAGAGCGGTCAGCTCTCCGGGTTCGGCCATGAAAGACTCGCTCATCATCATGGAGCTGTCCAAAAAAATGGGCTACGATATGTCTTATTCCCATACCGTCGAAATATTCCGTGAAATGGGCCAGGCTTGGCCGGCGCTTGCCGGCATGAGCTACGCCAGGCTCGAAGACGGCGGCCTTCAATGGCCCTGTCCCACGCCGGACCATCCCGGCACGCAGTTCCTGTTCAAGGGCGGATTCCCGCGTGGCAAGGGCAGGTTTACCCTCGTAACCTATAAAGAATCGGCTGAACAGGCGGACAAGGAGTATCCGTTCATCCTGACGACCGGCAGGCTCTTGTTCCAGTACCATACCGGAGGCATGACCAGGCGGGTGAAGCCGATCAATGCAGTATCGCCGGAAGCCTTCATTGAAATAAACCCCGGCGATGCCAGGGACCTGTCCGTCAGCGACGGGATGCAGGTGAAGGTCAGCTCCCGCCGCGGTTCGATCACCGTCAAGACGCTCGTGTCAAAACGGCCCGCCAAGGGCGTGGTGTTCATCCCCTTCCATTTCAAGGAAGCGGCGGCCAATGTGCTCACGAGCAGCACGTCGCTCGACCCGACGGCCAAGATCCCGTCGTTCAAGGTCTCGGCGGTGCGGATCGAGAAGGCATAAGGATCTCTTACCACAGAGGGCACAGTGACGGAGGCAGAGATAGCCTCATTCTTTTGAGATTTAAGATTTCTCTGTGTGCTCTGTGGTTAGATTTTTATCATTACGTTCTAGACAGCGAGGAGGCAACAATGCCCGATAAATCAGAACTTAAGAAACAGATACTCTTCAGCGAACTTACCGACACCGAGCTCGGAACGATGGCGCAGAAGATCGCGGTCGAGAGCTACCCCAAGGGGAAGTCGATCTTTAATGAGGGAGAACCCACAAAGGGGATCTATCTCGTGAAGAGCGGGAAGGTGGAGATCTCGAAGACCACGCCCGACGGCTGGAAACAGACCCTTGCCGTCCTGTCGGACAACCACATCTTCGGCGAGCTTTCGGTGATCGAGGGCAAGAGTACCCACGGTGCGGCCGCAACGGCCATTGAGGCCACGGAGGTCTATCGGTTCAAGACCGATGATTTCAAGGCGTTTGAAAAAAGCGACACCGTGATGATGTACAAGATCATGAAGACCATCGCCCGCATCTCGAGCAGGAACGTGCACGCCATGAACGAGAAGCTCATGAAGCTTTTGATCAGCTATTGAGACAAATTCAAGAAGGAACATTCAATATTCAACATTTTGAATCTTGAATATATAATCGTATTTAAAAGGAGGATTTGATATGCCGTATGATGCAACGAAGTTAGCTGACTGGCAGATTTCCGAAGAAGCGGAAAAGAACATGCCCACCCCGGAAGAGTGGCGGGAGAAACTGGGCCTGCAAAAGGACGAGATGCTGCCCATGGGCCGCCTGTCCAAGATCGACTTTCTCAAGATCATCGAACGTCTCAAAAATAAGCCCGACGGCAAGTACATCGAAGTGACGGCCATCACCCCCACCCCGCTGGGCGAAGGCAAAAGCACCACCTCGTGCGGTCTTGATGGAGGGTCTCGGCAAGCGAGGCGTGAACGTCGGCGGCGCACTGCGCCAGCCCTCCGGCGGTCCGACCATGAACGTGAAGGGCACGGCGGCCGGCGGCGGCAACTCCCTGCTGATCCCCATGACCGAGTTTTCACTGGGCCTCACCGGCGACATCAACGACATCATGAACGCCCACAACCTGGCCATGGTGGCGATGACCGCCCGGATGCAGCACGAGCGCAACTATAACGACGAGCAGCTGGACCGGCTCACCAAAATGAGGCGTCTCGACATCGATCCCACCCGCGTGGAGATGGGCTGGATCATGGACTTCTGCGCCCAGAGCCTCCGCAATATCATCATCGGCATCGGCGGCCGGACGGACGGCTTCATGATGCAGTCCAAGTTCGGCATCGCCGTCGGCTCCGAGTGCATGGCCATCCTGTCCATAGCCAACGACCTGGCCGACCTGAAACAGCGCCTGAACAACATCACCGTTGCCTTCGACAAAAGCGGCAAGCCGGTTACCACCGGCGATCTGGAAGTCGGCAATGCCATGGCCGCCTTCATGCGCAATACCATCAACCCCACCCTCATGTGCACGGCCGAATACAACCCCTGCTTGGTCCATGCCGGGCCGTTCGCCAATATCGCCGTCGGCCAGTCCTCCATCATCGCCGACCGGGTCGGCCTGAAGCTGTTCGACTACCATGTGACCGAGTCCGGCTTTGCCGCGGACATCGGCTTTGAGAAATTCTGGAACGTCAAGTGCCGTTTCAGCGGCCTGAAACCCCACGTTTCGGTGCTCACCACCACCGTCCGCGCCCTGAAGATGCACGGCGGCGGCCCCAAGGTAGTGGCCGGCAAGGCCCTGCCCGAAGAGTACACCAAGGAGAATGTGGGCCTGGTTGAAAAGGGCTGCGCCAACATGGTCCACATGATCAACGTCATCCGCAAGTCCGGCATAAACCCGGTGGTCTGCATCAACCGTTTCTACACCGATACCGAACGCCGAAGTGGCCGCGGTCAAGAAGGCCGCCGAAGCAGCCGGCGCCCGCTGCGCCGAATCCCAGCACTGGCTCAAAGGCGGCGAGGGAGCCCTGGAACTTGCCGATGCGGTCATCGACGCCTGCAACGAGAAGAACGACTTCAAATTCCTCTATCCGCTTGAGATGAAGCTGCGCGACCGCGTGGCGCAAATCGCCAAGGAAGTGTACGGCGCCGACGGCGTGTCCTGGACTGCCGAAGCCGAAGCCAAGGCCAAGATGCTGGAAGACGATCCCAAGTACGCTGACTACGCCACCATGATGGTCAAGACCCATCTGAGCCTCACCCACGACCCGACCCTCAAGGGAGTGCCCAAGGGCTGGACGCTGCCCATCAGGGATGTCCTGATCTACTCCGGAGCCAAGTTCCTCTGCCCGTGCGCCGGGACGATCAGCCTTATGCCCGGAACGAGCTCCAACCCGGCCTTCCGTCGCGTGGACGTGGATGTGAACACCGGCAAGGTCTCAGGGCTGTTTTAAAGAAGGGGAAGAAGCAAAGGGGTCGTTCTAATCCACCGTTATGAAGACCAGGTCAAGTTCAGAAATCAAAAGCCCATGTCAGGATACCGACATGGGCTTTGTTTTTTGACGATCTGTCTGCAGATGCAACTCCGAATATTTATCCAAAGGACCGCTTTTCAGGCGTGCGCAACAGTCATGTTTACGGATACATTAAACGCTGTAAAATATTTTCAGAGTCAGGTAGTCGAGCCAGGCTGGGGAAACATGAGGGAATGCGGGAATCTTTATAAACAGAGTACGGGAGAAAAAGAAAAGGCAGGCATGTGCCTGCCTTTTCAGCGGAACCGATCAGCATCCTACAGCGGCCTTCTTTTTCATCGGGGTAACTTTCGTTGCCTTCTTCTTGCCGCCCTCTTCCTTATATTCCACAGTAACCTTATCCCCCACCTTCACATCTTTAATCAGGGACCCTGTTTCACAATCAAAGCCGGCATCAACCGCTCCACTTTTCAACATCAGAGTGCCTTTCGCGGCATCCACAGCAGTAACTTCCCCCGATATCTCCAGCGCGAGGGCCACACCTACAAATGCGAGCAGAACAAAAACGACGAGAACAAGCGATCTTGCGACTTTCATGGTACCACCTCCGTAATATGATTTTTTTATCAAAAAAGCCCTGGATACTGCACAAGGCTACCAGAAGAATTAATATTTGTCAAGAACGCAAATTAATTTCAGGAACACGGAATTTTTACTGAGTATTCGTCGTTCGGCCGAGGTTTAAACAACGAAGGCAAAATGTTTTTCCGAAATATCTATCAATCGTTTGTTGCTCTATTCCTCAATAGAACATTAAGTCAGATGAAATCGGCCTGACGAAGCGACCGGTAAATTTGTGGTTGTCATGACGCATATCATATGCTTTAATAGATCAAAATGATAATATCGCATACAAAGGAGAACAACCATGGACCTGAGCCCGAAAACCAAAGTAAACGACCTTCTTGCAGTCTATCCTTTTCTGAAGGACTTTCTGATCAGTCTGAACCCGGAATTCAAGATGCTGGACAACCCGTTCCTGCGAAAGACCGTGGGAAAGCTCGCATCTCTGGGAAAAGCTGCGATGATCAGCGGCATGGATGTGAAAAAGCTTATCGATGGCGTCGCCGGGGAGATCAAAAGGAAGACCGGCGAGGCCGTGACAGTGTCCTACGGTGAGCCGGGCCAGGACGAAAAGGATGTCCGGATCGATACGATGAAAGAGATCATCAAGGACCTCCACGCGGGCAAGGACGTAGAATCCCAGAAGAAGAAATTCGGAGAACTGATCAAGGATGTGGCGCCATGGGAGATCGCGCAGATGGAGCAGCGGCTCATTGCCGAGGGCATGCCGGAATCGGAGATCAAGAGCCTCTGCGACGTTCACGTGAAGGTGTTCCAGGAGGCGCTCGAGCACCAGACCGTGCCCGGCCTGCCCGCAGGCCACCCGGTGCATACGCTGATGCTCGAAAACCGGGCCTGCGAGGGAATACTGAAAGAAGCAGAGGCAATGAAGGATTTTGCGAAGGAGAAGGACAAGCTGCTCGACATCCTTGACCGCCTGAGCCAGATCAATAAGCATTTCGTGCGCAAGGAAAACCAGCTATTTCCGATCCTCGAGGCAAAGGGCATCACCGGACCGTCCAAGGTCATGTGGGCGCTCCATGACGATATCCGGGGATTCATCAAGGACGTGCGAAAGCGCGCTGCGGAGAACAAGATGGAGCAGGTGGCCATCCAGGCCCTGGTGAAGATGGTCAATGACATGATCTACAAGGAAGAGCACATCCTCTTCCCCATGGCACTTGAGACCCTGAGCGAGGAGGACTGGGCGAAAGTGAGGAAGGGCGAGGAAGAGGTGGGTTATGCCTGGATCAAGCCCGAGACCCAATGGAAGGCGTCCGCTGAATCCTTTCAGCAGTCGCTTCTGGCGGAGAAGATCGGCAGTCTGAACCTCGACACCGGCCAGCTCACGCCCGAGCAGGTGAACCTGATGCTGACGCATCTGCCTGTCGACATCTCGTTCGTCAATGAGCATGATGAAGTGGCCTATTACTCGGCATCTCCTGAGCGGATCTTCCCGCGCAGCCCCGGCGTGATCGGCCGGAAGGTGCAGAACTGCCATCCGCCCAAGAGCATGGATTCGGTGCAGAAGATCCTGGATGCGTTCCGAGCGGGGAAAAAAGACGTGGCCGATTTCTGGATCCAGATGCAGGGGAAATTCATTCTGATCAGGTATTTCGCGGTGCGGGATGCAGACGGCAAGTACCGTGGCTGTCTTGAAGTGAGCCAGGACGTGACGTCGATCAGGAAGCTCGAAGGTCAGAAACGATTGCTTGACTGGGAGTGAGGCGGCCCCTTACCGTGGAGGTTCTTGTAAAAAGTCCGAATCCACCCTTCGACAACGCATCGACTCTGCTCAACAGGTGTTCAGAGGGACGGATGTGATATTGAAATTATTGCGTTATCCTGTTCGGGGCGGGCTTGTCAATCCAACGTCTATTGGCTGGAACGGGGCTTTGTTCAGCGCATCGTATTCTTTGCCACACGTGACCCTTAAAATAGCCAGGCCCACAGATGCATGCGGAATTAGCGTTACTTGAACTGCTCTTTCCAGCGCTCGAAGCTGGCCAGTGGTTTGAAATCTGAAAATGATTGACCGTCGGTGATGTGCTCGAACGCGTTTTTTGCCTTTTCAAGCAGCGGATAGGTTTCCTTGACGTGTATCTTTCTGTCCTTAAATAAAGCACCCTCAAAACAATTGATCGCCCGGTAGGCATCCACCTCCAGGGTCATGTCTACGATACCGTGACCGTTCGGCTGCCAGGTGAGCAGGTCGGTCTTCAGTTTGACTGACTGGACCTCTCCGATCTGGCCAAATACATCTTTCAATCTGTCCTCGGTGATATCGGGCGGCAAATTTTCAACGCTGATCTTCATCCCTCTCCACCTCCTTGTTAATTACTTGTTCCCTGCGTCCACGTTATACCAGTTACTATAGCAGAAATTTATCCGTCATGGAAGCGTTGAAAAAAATATTGCGCCTGGAGATTCGAGTGAATAGGGCCATGGGGTGGTTGTGAATAAATAAGAAGGGCGCGTCCTGCCCGCCTGATACCCACGGTATCGGTCAACCGTACACTCGATTTTTTTATTTGCGGAAAAGGGTCCTGTCAAGATCGATATTTCTGCCACCAACGCTTTTTTCACTATATGAACCCGTTAATTTTGTACCATCCCGGGATAACGTAAGCTTGTACGTTTCAATTTTCCAGTATCCCACAACGGACGACAGTCTCCAGTGAATTTCCACTTTCATCGTGGAATCGAATATATCAAAGGCCCTGATCGTAGGAACATAATCGGCGGGGCGCATGGGTGCGGTCGGGACGATATCGCCGTTCGCGTCCTTGCTGATCCCGAAGGCCTGAATGGTAAGCTCTTCTCCCCGTACGGTATCCTTGAAATACCAGTTGCCGATGAAGCTCGGGGCCTTGGATTTCTTCTCAACCAGGATCCTGGATATGTTCTCGGCCGGCTGCATTTTTATGGCACTTTGCTTTTTTTCCGGTTCGATTGCAAGGGCCGTTTTACCGGCAACAGCCGGGGCCTTGCCTGGCACGGGCACTGTCGCAGGAGACGCAGGCACTACCGAATTCTTGCCTGCCTTCAGTCCTTCACCGTCCGCCTCGAGCTCATCGACCTTGTTCTTGACTTCCCTCGCATTTTTTGCCTCCGGAGCGGCCATAAGATAAAACTTAAAGTTCTGGATCGCTTCGGTGTAAAAGCCCACTTTTTCATGGGCCACGGCGAGTTTGAAATAAGCCATTGCCAGCCAGGGAGCATTGTTTGCGGCAGCCTCAAATTCGACGATCGCCTGTTTGTATTCGCCCGCGCCCGCGGCCGTCCGGATAAGAGCGGTTCCCCTGGCCAGATTCCGCTCCACATTCTCCGGGACTGTTGGAGCTGGGTCCATGGTCAGCGCCAGCATGATGATCTTTTCGCGCAGAGCAGTGTTGGCAGGATTCTTGATCAGTTCCGCGACATGCTGCTGGAGCGTTTCCTGAGAAACCGCGACGGCGCTGTTCCCTGACTGCACAGCCAGGCCAGGTGTCGCGAGACAACTAAAAAGCATGATTGACAGCATGATGCGGAACACAAAAATCATAGCACCTCTTTTTAAAAGGAACACGCGTTGGTCATTGGCTGATGGCGAACGCGAACCGGATTGAAATATGCAGGATCCGCACAATTATTATCTGAAAGCACGAAGAGAGTCAATAAGTTTCGCATGCAATCAGGGGATTTGCCGGTGTGCGAGACAAACAGCGCCCGGGTAAGCGAAACACGCGTCTCAGGTGCTCCAGGGCCGCAAATCCATTCGCGCAGGGACGCAGCTTTTGAAGAAGCCCGTCCGCACGCGCTCCATCTTTAGGCTTGTCTAATCCAGCCTGATACGCTATTATTATTGCACTGATGAGGACTTGTCATGCCTGTAAAAAAGAAATCGCCCGCGAGTTGAAGGTCGGACGCGGGGATGCATGCACCTCTCTGTGGTGCTGATCTGCGGTGCTGTCTCAATTGTCTGTTCTACGACCCTGCGGTTTCAAAACAGTGCCGGGAGACAATAGCGGAGCTGGTGAGAGAAAAAGCGAAGGCCAATTTCTGCGATTATTTTGTGTTCGTGGAAGGCCGGATTGCTGCGCCGGATGCCGGGGGCGCACAGGCACGCAAGGCGTTGGATGATCTTTTCAAAAAATAATCGGTCCGGATGCTCGTTATGATAACACTTGATAAAAAAACCATCGCCGGGTTTGTTGCGGCTTGTCTCTTTCTCGCCGGTTTTATTTACCTTCTGTATTCGTACGGTATCATCGATTACTTTACAGACCGCCAGCGTCTGCTGAATTTTATCAAAGAGCATCGGGCGAACGCGGCCTTTATTTTCATCGGGCTTCAGGCGCTGCAAGTCGTTGCGGCACCGGTTCCCGGCGAGGCGACGGGTTTCGTCGGCGGCATGTTCTTCGGCACAGGGTGGGGAATACTGTATTCAACGATCGGCCTCACCCTCGGATCATGGATAGCGTTCCTGCTTGCCCGTCTTGCCGGCAGACCCCTGGTCGAGATGGTCGTGAAGGCCGAGACGATCAAACGCTACGACTATGTGATGAAACACAAGGGCCTGTTCCTCGCTTTTCTCATGTTCCTTATCCCCGGTTTTCCCAAGGACATTCTCTGCTATATCCTCGGTTTGGGACACATGGGACAGCGTGATTTCCTGCTCGTGTCCACAACGGGCCGCCTGCTCGGAACCACGCTGCTCACTGTCGGAGGGACGCTCTTCCGTGACAAACGGTATGGAGCGCTGTTCACACTTCTCGGGGCCAGCCTTTTTCTCATTCTGCTTACGATGGTCTACCGGGAGACCATCGAGCGTTGGTTCCGCAGGATGCGTGCCGAACAACACCTCAAACACCGAGCTCACCGTGCAAAATTGAAAAAGAACAAGGACGACTAAATGCCCTTCCGGGCCTTGTCCCGCCGGTCCCTGTGGACACCGCTCAGCCGGTCCTTATACCGTTTATTAATGATCGCGCATACCTCTTCCGGTTCATCCACGATATGCATGAAGTCGAGGTCCTCGGGGCTGATGCTGCCCGCTGCAAGCACGGACTTCTTCATCCAGTCGATCAATCCCGACCAGTAGTCCTTGCCCACCAGTACCACGGGGAATCCCCGGATCTTTTTCGTCTGGATGAGCGTGAGGGCCTCGAACAATTCGTCAATGGTGCCGAAGCCGCCCGGAAAGATCACATACCCGACCGCATATTTAACAAACATGAGCTTACGGACGAAGAAGTAACGGAACTCAACCTTCACGTCCTGGTACAGGTTCGGTGTTTGCTCCATGGGCAGCTCAATGTTCAGGCCCACCGATGTGCCGTTCGCGTTCTGCGCACCCTTGTTCGCAGCTTCCATGATGCCTGGTCCACCGCCGGAGATCACGGCAAAGCCGTCTTTTGCCAGGTTCTCGGCTACCTTGAGGCATTTGTTGTAGTAGGGTGAACCCGGCGCGAGCCGTGCGCTTCCGAAGATGGTCACCGCTGGACCAATGTTGTTCAAGGCCTCAAAGCCCTCCACCAGTTCCGCCATGATCCTGAAGACTCGCCAGGTATCAGATTTTGTAAAATCTTCCATACGGTAATTCCCCTTCCGATATTCCCAGTCTGAGGTGATTCATCGGTGATGCATTTGACAACGCAGCGTTCACGTCAATGCGGTAAACGTGGGCGCCGCCATGGGCTGCACGATAACGCTTAGACCTGCGGGTGATGCCGCTCTGCATACTCTTCGCGGTAGATCTGGACGAAGGCGGTCAGCAGAGTCACCACGAGCGGGCCGAACAGGATCCCCAGGACGCCGTATACCTGCAGCCCGCCGAGCAAGGCAATGAAGAGCACAAAGGTCGGGATCTTGGCCTTCTTGCCGATAATGAGCGGCTTTAGAAAATTATCAGGCAGACTGACGAGCACCAGACCCCAGACGCCGAGCAGGATGCCCGGGAGCGTCGCGCCGCCCAGGTACAGATAGGCGGCTCCGGGCAGCCAGACGAGGGCCGCACCGCCTACGGGAAGGAGCGCAAGACCTGCGGCAAGGAACCCCCAGAAGACTGCGAAGGGAACGCCGAACACGACAAAGCCGATCCCGGTCATTGCCCCCTGGAGCAGGGCGATGAGGAACACGCCGTTGATCACCGCGCGGAAGGTATCGGCGAATTTCTGCGCAATGGCTTCTTTCTGACGCTTGGTAAACGGGAGTAATTCCAGGCTTGAGCTGTAATAGGTCTCGCCGTCCCTGAAAAAAAAGAACAGGGCGATCAGCATGATCGCAATGTCGATGATAAAGACCAGGGTGTTCCGGAGCATCCCGCCGAGAGAGGAGGTCAGTTCAGACGAGAGATCGCCGAGCCCCTTGAGGAATAGTCCTTTCAGGTCGAGCCCGGCCAGGGCAGGGTGGGTCAGGATGTTGTCGAGGAACGAGCTTGTTAATCTGTTCCACACCTCGGCAAGCTTGCCGGACTGGATGACCGATGATGCCCACTGGTATATATCCACTGCCTGGCCCGACAGGACAACGAGCAGCGCTACTGCGGGGCCAATGACCAGGAGCAGCGCCACAAGGGTCGTGATGCCTGCTGCCAGGCTTTTCCGGCCCTTCACGAGCACTTCGATCCTCTTATGGAGAGGGTACAGCGCGAGAGTAAGGATCGCGGCCCAGAGCAGGGGAGACAGGAACGGCATCAAAAGCCGGGCCATCTGGTAGAGCAACAGGAGGAACAGTCCGAAAAAAACAACGGCAAAGAGCAGCGGGCGCGTAAGAAGCGGCTGAGACTGAGAGCTCACGAAATCTCCTTTTGAGCGCGCTTTCGGTGGGCGCTCATGGAAACGGCAAGCGTTACGGCCTCGAGCAGGCTTGCGGGGTCAGCGCATCCTTTGCCGGCCAGATCATAGGCGGTCCCGTGGTCAACGGACGTGCGGATGATCGGGAGCCCCACGGTGACATTCACTGCCTTTCCGAAAGCTACCATTTTGAGCGGCGCCAGACCCTGATCGTGGTACATGGCCACAACGATGTCGTAATAGTTGTTCCGAGCCTTATAAAACAGGGTGTCAGCCGGGATCGGGTCGCTTGCGTGGATGCCTTCTCCCCGCGCCTTGACCACGGCCGGAAGGATCACCTCCCACTCTTCGGCGCCGAAAAGCCTGCCTTCGCCCGCGTGGGGGTTGAGCGCGGCCACACCGATGCGCGGTTTTTCGATGCCGAAGGACTGCATGGCCCTGTGGGCAAGCCGGAGCGTCTTCAGGACCGACGCCTGCGTGATAAGGCGAGAAACATCCTTGAGCGCCACATGGATGGTGACGAGGATGACGTGAAGCCCCCCGCCCACGAACAGCATCCCATACTCTTTTGTCCCTGTAAGGTCGGCCAGAAGCTCGGTATGTCCGGCATAATGGTGCCCGGCCGCATTCATCATCTCTTTGCTGATCGGCGCGGTCACGATGGCGTCAGCCTCGCGGTCCATGGCCAGTTCAACGGCCTTTTTTATGTACTCCACGACAGACGTGCCTGATGAAGCGCCCGGTTTCCCCCATTCGTGTGCAGTGAGATCGACGTTCTTGAGGTCCAGCACATCGATCCTGCCTTTGGCAGGGGCCGCCTGGGAAAGCGATGTAATGCTGTTCACGGTGACCGAAAGCCGCAGCTCGTCGATCAGCTTCCTCATTACGCCCGCGTCGCCGATCACCACCGGTACGCAGAGCGGAACGATCTCGCCGCTGTCGAGGACCTTGGCGATGATCTCAGGCCCGATGCCGGCCGGGTCTCCCATGGTTATGACGATGAGGGGTTTTCGCTCCATAGGTCCTTATCTTTCGGCAATCTCGTCTCGGACTTAACGGTAGTGAACGCTTCAGGGGACGCTTTTTTCGAGGAGGTCGGCATTTCGAGCACGTTCAGATCGACAATGCGTGACGAAAACTTCAGGGTGATGACATCTCCCTCTTTCACTTCTTTTGCGGGTTTTGCTTCATGGCCGTTCACCAGCACCCTGCCGGCCCCGCACATCTCCTGCGCCATGGTCCTTCGCTTTACGAGACGGCTTGATTTTAAGAAAAGATCGAGACGCACGCAGGCATTTTATCGTAAAAAGAACAGTTTGACAATCACAATTACAATCGTCAACTAAAGCAAAACACTGCTCTATGGAAACCTCCCGATGAACTGAAGCGTTTGCAGGATATGACTAACGGGTCAGTATCCAAAGTCCGTCTGCAAGACGATGTATTACGACAATGAATGAACAAAAATATAAAAACCCCAAGAATGTAAGTCCCGGGGTCAAGGATAGTATTCCCCTCAGCGCCATTAAAAAAACCAGATTGGGAACAGTACCAGCCTTCAGCGCCACTTGGCCATGTAGTCCCGTTGAGAACTATCGCGCGCTTTCTTTTTTCTCATACTTCTCCATGGCAAAGAACATCCCTCCCGCAAAGGCAACGATTGGAACGATAACGACCCAGTGGTTCACCCCGGCAAGCCCCGGCAGCGTTGCTGCGCCCATGTCCGAGGACAGGTAGAATCCTTCAAGGTAGGGAAAGAGGATAGCAAACAGAAGAGAGCCTGCCCCAATCCCGAATATCGTTACCAGAGCATCAAGCCGTCCCGATGCGAATCCGACCACCGCCGTGCCGGGACAGTATCCGCTTATGACATAGCCGACGCCGAACAGTGCTCCGCCCACGAGCTGCGGCCAGAAGAATGTCGGTATGATCCAGACCCTGTCCATGTCCAGGAGGCGGAGATCGGAAAGCAGGTAAAGACCCATGCAAGCAACGATGATCGTGGTGAACATGAACTTGGGCACGGTGAAATCCCGGAGATAGAAGACGCCAGTCAGTTTATGCGGGTCTCCCAGTCCTCCCCGTTCGAGGGACACGCCGAAGAAAAGACCGAACACGACCGCCAATCCGAGACTGACGGTCTGACTTACTTCAAAAGGGGCTGTCATGACCATAACCTCCTGAGCAGGGCAGCAATAATGAAACCGGCCGCGAACATTGCGATCACAAAGATCCATCCAGCCAATGCAAGCTGGGCTCCCCCGGAAAGCGCTACTCCGCTGCTACACCCGCGGGCAAGCCGTGCCGCAAAGCCCATGAGTATCCCGCCCGTCAACGATGTAATCAATCGCGTACTCACACGCATGGTTTTGGTCTTATCCAGCAAGACCTTGAAATTCCCGGTGAATAGTGCACTCGCAAGGGAACCCAGGAAAAGACCTATGAGTACGAAAATGTTCCAGTTTATGAGCGGCGATACGGGGGTGATATATTGGGCAAAATATTTCAGGCGGCCAATAAACTCCGGGATGATGGTAAAGGTGCCTTTGGCTGTTACGAGGGTTATGGCACCCGACGCGCCGAGCCCGTGCCCAACGCTATAGAACGTCGCCAACAAGGTTGCACCAAGAACGGCCCCGGCGAGATAAGGAGACCAAAATCTTTTCTTTTGCATAGTTACCTCCTTGCCGGCGATAATAATGCAGCTTCGCCTGGAGACTGCATCGCAGCTCAGGTGAACATGCTTAATCATGTCGCATAATGTGAGCATTGTCAAGGGCACCAGCGTAAGCGCCGGCGTGTAGCCAATGAAACAGCAATACAATGTCTCCCGACAGAAGGGGGCTTGCAGTTTTCTGCACTGTACACAAAACGCGGAACGCGAAGGCATTTGCGGGAGAGTTCACAGCGTGAGAGAAAAACTACAACGGACGGGAAGGCAGTGTGCGTTACGATAGTGTTCGCTTCATGTATTATTGAAGCATATTCTCGCATGATGGTCGCTTTCGCGTTTTGAATATAGCGGGACAGTTCCGGGTCCAGGTTGTCAGGCAGTTCGTCCTCGTCAAGGACGCGAATATTTCGTTCATCGTCGATCACGATGTCGACGGCGAGGTCGCGCCATCAGAAATTCCCGTGGCTGCAGAGAGATCCTGTCCGCTATGTTGAAGTAATGGACGATCCGGTCCCGGGACAAATGCCAGATATATAACGTGTACGGCCTGTCCATCCAATACAGAGCGTGAGTGATATCGCCGGGCTGGAGCTTGATTCCATCGACAATATACTCCCGATCAATGACGTATTTGAGAACGCCGAGGCCGCTGTCCAACAGGAGCAATTCACATTCGAACAGATAGACCTTGCCGGAGAGCGTCAGTTTTTTTTCAATACAGATAGACATGGCTTAACCAGTACCAGCGGACACCAGAGGGATTGCCACGGAGACACTGAGGCACGGAGAAAAGAAAAAATGACAGGGATAAGGATCGATGAGATTTTGTTTTCAGGAGTAAATCAAAACCGCATCGAATGCTCAATTAATTCTTCTCAAGGTTCTCTCCGTGCCTCTGTGGTAACTATTTGTCTTTTAAGATTGGCTTCATGGTGGTGAGCAAGACGTCTTGTGTCGATTGCGGCTATTTCGCCAAGCCGATCGCTGCCTCGATCCTCTTCAGGGCCTTCTCTTTCCCCATCACCTCGAGAACCTCAAAGATGCCGGGACTGATCGTTCCGCCGGTCAAGGCCACGCGCACCGGCTGGGCGAGCTTGCCGAGCTTGATGCCTTTCTCTGCCACGAGAGCGTTGAAAACCTGCGCCACCTCTTCGTGCGTAAAGGGTTCGACCGACTTCAGCCGTCCGACCAGTTCGGAAAGGAGCGGCGCAATGTCCGGCGTCAGGTGCTTTGCCCGCGCCTTCTCGTCCATCGTGATCTCATCCAGCATAAAGGGCAAAGCGCCTGTCTTCATTTCCACAAGCGTATGGCTGCGCTCGGTAAGTATGGTTACCAGTTTCCGGAACCACCCGATGTCCGGCCCGCTGCCTGGCTTCCACGATCCCGTCCTTCTTCAGAAGGTCGAGCACCAGCTCCGCGAGTCTCCCTGCGTCGGCCTGCTGGATATAGTGATGGTTCAGCCAGAGCAGCTTTTCCGGATTGAAGACAGAGGGGGCCTTTCCCACACTGTCGAGGGAAAATTTTTCGATCAATTCCTGTCGCGAGAAGATCTCCTGGTCCCCGGATGACCAGCCGAGACGGGAGAGGTAATTCACGAGCGCCTCGGGCAGATAGCCCAGGTCGATATATTCGGTAACGGCCGTGGCGCCGTGGCGCTTTGAGAGCTTGGTCTTGTCCGGGCCGAGTATCATAGGCAGGTGGGCAAATTCCGGCGGTTCGTATCCCAGCGCCTGATACAGCTGGATCTGGCGCGGGGTGTTGTTCAGATGGTCGTCGCCGCGGATCACGTGGGTGATGTTCATGGTCACGTCGTCCACGACTACGGCAAAGTTGTAGGTCGGAAAACCGTCGGAGCGCTGGATGATGAGATCATCAAGCTGCTGGTTCTCAAACGTTACCGCGCCCCGTATCATGTCGCGCACGATGGTCTGGCCCTGGTCGGACGAGAGGAACCGGACAGCCGGTGTCCTGCCTTCTATCGGTGCCGTGAGCGACCGGCACTTCCGGTCGTACTTGGGCGGCCTGCCCGCGGCCATGGCTTCTTTCCTGCGCGCATCGAGCTCCTCCGGGGTACAGTAGCAGTAGTATGCCTTGCCTGCCTTGAGCAGACGATCCACATGCTCTTTGTAGATTGTCCATGCGCTCGGTTTGGCGGAACGGGCCCTCGTCCCAGTCAAGCCCAAGCCACTTCATGCCGTCGAGGATGATCTTGATGGACTCATCGGTGGAGCGGGTCTGGTCCGTGTCCTCGATCCTGAGGATGAACTTTCCGCCGTGGTGGCGGGCGAAGAGCCAGTTGAAGAGCGCGGTGCGTACGCCGCCAATGTGCAGAGCGCCGGTCGGGCTTGGTGCAAAACGGACACGAACATTACTGGTAGTGCTCATGAGGAAATGGACTCCTTCTGTAGAATGCATGAATTGTGTTGAGGCAGTATTATAGCAAATAATCGATGTAATCTAAAGGAAATTCAATGGTTCTCATTTTCATTGTTATGGTGGACCTGTTGGAATGCAGGTATAACCGATTGTAAGAATGGAAGTTTTATATGCGTCATTCCGGGGCATATGCAACAGGCTGCGTTCTAGACCTCGCATTTGATCATTGCTTGCCTGAGACAGGCGCGTTTGACAAAGTACCGGTTCTCAGCTATCATTTAGTTACGCTAAAATTACAATTTGAGGTGGTGTCCCCGGCGATCCATCAGGGATCGAAGGCATGTTATAGTGTCTATGGAAAAATGAACTGGAATAATTATTAATTTTAGGAGGTGGATTATGGATATCAAAGTATTGACAACTGCACCGGTAGTGGAGATCGATGGCATAAAATACCATCACCACCCCAATGGCGGCGGTATGGTTGCTGAGCATGCGCAGGTCGCAGATACTGTGTATGTCGGTCCTTTTGCCAAGATCTGCGGCAAGTGTAAGCTGAGCGGCGAAGCCTTCATTTTCGGGAATGCGTGGATCTTCGACAAGGCCGAGGTATCGGGCAGGGCGGAGGTTTTCGGGAATGCCAAGGTCTTCGGCAATGCCAAAGTCACCGGCGACGCAAAGGTATTCGGATTTTCCAGTATCTATGGAGATGCTATCGTGACTGGTATTGCCGAAGTCTCTGAAAAGGCCGAGGTCGGCGGGAACGCTCATCTCAACAATGCCCGGATCGGCGGGGAGTCAAAGGTCCTGGGAGAGGCGTTAGCTGAAAGGAAAGTGGCCTGAGGACAGTATAGGGCAATCCTTTGTGGTTATCCTATTCATGGGCAGCCACCCAGAATGGCGCATGCACGGGGTGAACTCCACGCCTCCCCTGCAAAAAATAGAAAAGGGACGGTTCAAAGAACCGTCCCTTTTTTGTTGTGCTTTGACGATCTTCGCTTAGAAACCGAAGGGCTTTGCATAGAGCAGGATGAGCACGACGACAAGCGTGTAGATGGCCAGCGATTCGATCAGGGCCAGACCGACGATCATGGTGGTCATGATCTTTCCCGACGCCTCAGGGTTGCGGGCGATACCTTCCACTGCCCGGCCGATGCCCATGCCCATGCCGATGCCGGTTCCGAGTGCCGCGATGCCGATGCCGATCGCCGAAGCAAGCGCCACGGACGCATAGAACGACATCTTGGCCGCATCAGAGCCTGCTGCCGCTGCCTCCGATGCGAAGGCTGCTGACGCAACGAGCATCAGACCGATTACGAGGAGCATGATTGCAGTAATTTTTTTCATTGTTTCGCCTCCTTTCTTCAAAAGTAGTATGAATTTCTGTCCGGAATAGTGCCGGATTGCTACCTCCTGGAGACTCCTTCCTCGGGAAGGAATTCCGACCCCAGGGTCAATGGTTTAGTGGTGATCGCCGCCAAGGTGCGCTTCTTCGATCGAGCCTGCCAGATACAGCATGGTCAGGAGCGTGAAGACGAGCGCCTGCACAAAGGCCACCAAGAGGCCCAGGCCGAGGATCGGCACCGGCGCGATGTACGGGGCCAGGAGAGCCAGCACCAGCAGCAGCTTGTGCTTCGCAACCATGTTGCCAAAGAGACGGAAGGTGAGCGACATGACGCGCGCGAAATGGCTGATCAGCTCGATGGGGAGCATGAGAGGAGCAAGGGCCCACATCGGTCCCATGAAATGCTTGATATACGCGAAGCCATGTCTCTTGATGCCGATATAATGGGTTGCGGTGAAAGCCACAAGCGCAAGCGCGAGCGTCGTGTTGATGTTCGCGGTCGGGGAATCGAACCCCGGGAAAAGGCCCTGGAGGTTGCACACGAGGATGAACAGGAAGAGGGAGCCGATGAGCGACAGGTAGTGTTTGCCTTCCGGCCCCATGATATCCACAACGAAGTTCTCCAGGCCGCCGACAATGGTTTCCAGAAAGTTCTGAACGCCTGTGGGCGCGGTCTTCTTGAGCGAGAAGCGCGCAACTAGCGAAAGCCCGATAAGTATCGCCATGGCGAGCCACGAGTAGGCAATAGCAGCCCGGCATGATCTAATGTTTCAGGACTAGTTACACCGGGAAGGTGAGTATGTATTTTAGTAACAGTGGTCCTTCTTTCATTCGCACGCTCCTTGATAATCGCTAAAATACACGAAAAATTTACAGGAACCCCTGTTTTTTGTCAAGAAAAAACCCGGAAAACACCATAAAATTTCCTAATAATCATATATATATAATGCATTGGTAATGATGTTAAAAAAAATCGCCGCAGAGGCACTGAGACACGGAGTAATAATTTGTACCTAAAATTCTTCTCCGTTATGCCTTCCGGGACCCCGCAGTTAACTCCAGGTTTTTAAAGATAATATTATGTCTGTATCCAGCGCTTCGGTCCGTAAATTGGTAACGTATTTATGGGAAGTTTTGCAAAGTTTAAATTCATTCGGTAGTCGCAAACTTCAGTTTGCGAAAGTCTTAATGCGTCACAAACGCAGGCTAAAGCCTGCGGCTGCCGAGACACAGAGGTCATCCCCTTTATGAAATTAATGTACTTAGTGGAATGAGAACTGAAGATGCATAATGATGGGAACGGGGATCGGGAGGAACAAGGAAGACAAGGTCGGTATTTGCGCTATAACTCTTCGATGATGGCCGCGGCAAGGAGGGGGAGCATGATCTCGTGATGGCCGGTAAGCGCGAAGCCCCTGCCGCCGTCCTGGGTGGGACGGCGCACGACGTTGGTGTTCGGGCGGTAGTGCTGGACAAAGTCCATGTTCACGGTGGTGAAGTGATGGAGCGAATGCCCGAGGTTCCTGCAGAGGGTCACGGCCTTCAGGAAGATCTCAGGCAGCAGCACGGCGGAGCCGAGATTGACGTACACGCCGCCCTCGATGCCGGAAACGAGTGAACAGAAGGCCAGAAAGTCCCGGTGAGCGGCTTCGCCGGTTGCCCTGCCGTCAAAAGAGGGGTGCATGTGGATGATGTCGGTCCCGATCGCGACGTGGACCGTCACCGGGACGCCCAGGCGGCGGCCTGCGGCGAGCAGGCTGATGTCCTTGTATGGGAAATCGCCGTCCTGGATCATCCTGCCGATCGCAGCGCCGATACCCTCGTCAGCGCCTGCCGCTTTGATCGCCTTGTTCAGCATACTGCCGGTCTCCTCGGCCATGCCGAAGGCGCCGGTAAGGATCTCCTTATCAACATCTTCCGAGGTCCGGCCGACCAGGGCAAGTTCGAAGTCGTGGATGATGCCCGCGCCGTTGAGCGAGAGGCTCGTGATGATCCCGCGCTCCATCAGGTCGATGATCACGGGGTTCAAGCCGACCTTGATCGCGTGGGCGCCCATGCCGAGCATGACGGGACGCTTGTCCTTTCGCGCCTGGACGATTGCGGCCACGACGTCCTTGAAATGCCGGGATGCGAGTATGTTCGGCAGGGAGGAAAAAAAATCCTTGAAGCTCGCGCCCTTCATGTGCGGTCGGGCGAAATCGCTGGTCCGGACCTTGCTTTCGCGGCCCTTGATTGAATAGGTTTTTATGCCTGAGGTGTCGATCTTTTTCATGCGGTCTATTTCCCGTGGTTGCCGAACAGCTCTTCATCCACCATCTGGCAGATGGTATGGCCGAGCGTGATGTGCGTTTCCTGGATACGCGCCGTGACCTTTGATTGGACAATGAACGTATGGTCAGCCTTGTTCGCAAGCTTGCCGCCGTTGCCGCCGGTCAGGACGATGGTCCTCATGCCGTTCTTCTTCGCCACGTCGATCGCCTTGACCACGTTCGGCGAGTTGCCGCTCGTGCTGAGGCCGATCACCACGTCGCCTTCATTGCCGAGGGCGGCGAGCTGCTTTGCAAATACCTGCGAAAAGTCGTAATCGTTGCTGATGCTCGTGAGCACCGCAACGTCGGTGTTCAGCGCGATCGCGGGCAGGGGCGGCCGTTCAATGATGAAGCGGTTCACAAACTCGGCGGCGATGTGCGAAGCATCAGTGGAGCTCCCGCCGTTGCCGAAGAGAAGGACCTTCTTGCCCTCGCGGAACGCCTGCGCGATGAGCTGTACCACTTCCATGATCTTGTCGACATTTTCCCTGACGAACTTGACCTTTATCCGGGCACTCTCCTCGAATGCTTTGATGATCGCGTCTTTCATGAACCGCTCCTGAATTGGCAAGAATGAACAGGGGTTTATTATATGGCAAGATGATTAAATGTCAAGGCGAAAAGAAAGTTCAAAGGTCCTTCAACGTGTTCAAGGTCATTCTACCTTGATAATAATTAAGTAACTATTCAGGTCAAAAACAAAGGCGTCTCGCGCAAAGCCGCAAAGTCGCAAAGGAAAGCAGGTCTCGTATAAAGGCAGATTCAGACGTAATTGTTTTCTTACGAACTTATCAAGTTTCCCACATTGTTGACGTTCTTTGCGACTTTGCGGCTTTGCGCGAAAAGGTTCGGCATTTGGTGCGGTCGTACCTGAGTAGATACAAAATTAATTATTTAATACGTTGTCGAGATCAGGAAAGCAAAAAATCCGCCAGCTTGCCGAACTCCTCGACCGTGAGGGTTTCGGCCCTTCGTCCGAGGTCGATGCCGGTGCTGTTCAAAACCGATTCCATCCTGTCTTGAGGGGCCTCAAGCTGCTTCAGGGCATTTCGGAGCGTCTTCCTGCGCTGGGAGAACGCCGCCTTGATCACGCGAACAAAGAAGGCCTCATCCTTGACCATGACAGCGGGCCGGTCGCGCAGGGTGAGGGTGATCACGATCGAGTCCACCTCGGGCCTGGGCGTAAAGGCGCCCGGCGGCACCTTGAACTCTATCCTCGGCACGGTGTAAAATTGCACGAGCACCGATAGATAACCGTATTCCTTTCCCCCGGGAGGAGACGCGATGCGTTCAGCAACTTCCTTTTGTAGCATGAGCGTAAGGCTGATGAACTTCTCGCGGTGTACAATAAGTTTTTGAATGATCGGCGTGGAAATATAATAAGGAAGGTTCGCTACGACCTTCCACCGGCCTTTAAGCGACGCATAGTCGTACTCAAGCGCATCGGCATGAAGGAGCTCGAAATTCGGGATTGCGCTGAACTTGTCCTGCAAATACGGGATCAGCCGGTCATCCACTTCGATGGCCAAAACCTTCTGCGCCCGTTGTGCAAGGACCGTCGTGAGATGGCCGAGCCCCGGCCCGATCTCGAGCACCTGGTCTCCCGGGCCGACCTGCGCTGCATCGGCGATCCTGTTGAGATAATGCGGGTCCCTCAGGAAGTTCTGACCCAGGGATTTTTTTGCGCGAATGATGTCGTTCATGAAGGTTATACTAACACGAACACGATAGTTTACAAGCTGATTTTGTCAAGGGTTCACGGATGTAAATGGATGAAGGTTGAAAACAGCAAATCAATTGGAATTGTGATAGTTGGCGACGCATGCTAACTTTGGTAGGCACGGACCCTGGTATTTAGATGCAGATTTCATAGCATGACATATACTTGTTGAATGGCAGAATGTTAGATCAGAGCATAGTGGTACATTGCAAAATTGACGATATTATCAGCGAAACAAATTATATTTTATTATACATCTGATTGCCGATATGCCGTCTTTCCATCCAATTTTTTTCCCTTCTTGATAAGTTCTACCTGAATAAGAAATTCCAACCTCATATATTCTTACATTCATTCTGGCAACCTTTGCTGTAATTTCCGGTTCAAAACCGAAACGATCCTCTTCAATTTTTATCGATTGTATAATTTCACGTTTAAAAGCCTTATAACAGGTTTCCATGTCCGTCAGATTGATATTTGTGAACATGTTCGACATGGTTGTTAGAAGCCAATTTCCCAACGAATGCCAGTAGTAAACTGCTCGGTGCGCTTTTCCTCCCATGAAACGGGAGCCGAATACCACATCAGCCTTCCCCTGGAGAATCGGTTCCAGCATCAATGGATAATCCTGAGGATCATACTCAAGATCGGCATCTTGTATGATGACGATATCTCCGGTCGATGCAGCAATGCCGGTGCGTAGTGCAGCACCCTTCCCTTGATTACGGTCATGATAGATCACTTTTGAAACCAAGTGAGTGATGCTATTAGCAAGTACCTCCCTGGTTCCATCTGTTGAATAATCATCAACCACAATGATTTCCTGTTGTTCGATGGGTGAAGACCTTACTGCATCGATGATTTTTTCTATGGTATTGCGCTCGTTATAGCACGGGATGATAATGCTCAGTTTTATAGATGAAATATCCATGGATTTCACTTAAGCCGCCTGTTAGTAACCTGTTTATATCGCGAATCTACACGATATTTGGGGGAATATCAGATGCTTTGCGATGTTCTTCGACGTTATCAGATCCTGATTTAACGAGGAACACCTGCTTGTACGCAGCCACCGTCAGCTAAAACGGTTGCGAAATATTGGTTGAAATATACTAACGAAGAAATGACCCATTAGCAAAGCGATGAGGCTTGAGTGTCTCAGTCAAGCCGAAGTATTATTTATCGGCCCTTCAAATACTGTTCTATAACCTGCTTGTGCCTGCCCACATAATTACAGCTAGGTTCTCCGCCGCACTTCCGGCATTTCAAATCATAGGCGGAATTCAACGTCCCGCATTTTTGACAGGAATAATGCTCGATCATTTCCGCGTACCATTTTTTATATCCGACTTCTTTGATGCGCTCCTGGGATTTCCACAACTCAATACGATGCGGCATCTCTGCTTGAAACGCTTTCAGATTTGCACAAGGGTATTCTGCACATTGCCCGCAAAACTCCACTCCTTTTGCCGCCGCGCATTTTGCCATCGTACATTTGGTCTCGCAGTAAAAGCAGCGCCTCTCCGATCGGCAGCCGTCACACTGCATTTCCTCAAGGGACCGTTGAAAACGCTGGGCCATTATCTTGAGCCTTTCGGGCTCTTCTTTCGTGCCGATAAAGGCGCGGCAAGCGGGGCAAAACAAGCCGCAGACTGCAGCAAAACGTTTATCCGGGATATGAATGTTTTCACTTGTTTCTTTCATAGTGTGGCCACGTTTGCTGATGCAGGTATGGGTTTCGCAGATACCGTCAACGAACTGGACCTTACCCTTGCCTGGCCTGCATCCTGGACAGGGTACTCCGTTTCAGTTGAATTTCTTGACAAGGCAGTACTACTCTTTTCCCCCAGTTTCTTCAACAATTCTTTCATTCTATTCCGCTTAGCGACATTAAGCCGATATACTGTATCTGACCCCGGTGTTTTACTCTCAAGAATCGTTCCTTCTAAAACAAGGTCCTTTACGACTTCGTGTACTATTGCCGGTTTATACTTGCCCCCCTGGCCGGGCAGCCAGCCTTGCATAATACCATCCAACGTATCCTGTGCATCCGGGTGCTTTGCTAAATATGTCAGAATCTCACGCGCAATTTGTGACTTATCGGGTAAACATACATCTCCATTCATACAACCTCCATGGATATTCGTGATGATATCTTTCTATACTGTATTCGTTTATTATTGTTAATTGTGATGTGAAATATATGATGTACATAAAACGCAACTGAAGTGAGCCCCTGGATGCGCAGGTTCGCGCAGCATTCACCCGGGGCACTGGTCCTGTCCCTCTCTAACAACGGGCAATCCAAGTGCGATATGCGTTGTGTATTCACGGCCCGGTCTTCTTATCGCCGGCGGGCGGCGCGCTGCTACCCCGGTCCGGCGGTTTCACTTCCATCCCGCGGCCGGGGGCCGGAACAGCGGCCTGCGGTTTCGCCTGTTGACGCGGTTTTATTTCCTGCATGCTCTTCCCCTCGGGCCTGGCGGGTGCGGTGGGGGCCTCTGCCGGCGTAGGAACTGCCTGCTGTTCTTTCACAACTCGTATGATTTTCGGGTCATCGATAAAAGGCATGTACTTCGGCAGGATAAAATAGACCTCGTCTTTTTCGTTGATCAGGAGATTGACCTCGTCAGCCTTCTTCTCGAAGGTTGCCAACAGTGCGCCTTCGGGCGTATTCACGGTCAAAAGAAGAACAGCCCCCTTTTTATCCTTTGCCGCAACGGTCCCCTTGACCACGGTTTCTTTACCAACCAGTGATTCGGGGAGGTAGGGCCGCACGTATTTGGGCAGGTAGATCGTGCACAGAATGCCCAGTACTAATCCGAAGACAAACGGTACGATTCCAGACTGCTTATGCATGGAATGGCCTCCTTAAGGTACTTCCGGGGTTGGACGTTTCCAGGTATTTGAAATGGACCAGATCCTGTTTGTAGACAGGATTTCCCCTGTTCAACTTATGGGATTGGACCATGACGGTTTGAAAAGGATTGCCCTCTTATATTCCCACCTTTAATACCCGAGCGGGTCCCACGCTTTGAATTTGATCACTTCCTCGCCGGGGTTCGGCAAACCGGCGATCTTCCAGGCCGTGACCGGGTCAATAAATCTGTCCGTGACGCAGTTGCGGGGCTGGTGTACATTCTTGCACACGTAGCGCACGATCGGGAAGAATTTATGTTTTTTATAATACTCCCTCATAAACTTCAGGATGTCGAGCTGGTCTTCCGCCAGTTCCGTGATTCCTTCCTGTGCAGCGAGAACGCGCGCGACCGTTTCAGACCAGTCTTCAAGCTCGGCCAGGAACCCGTCTTCGTCAACAGTTATCTTGAGGTCTTTATGGTGTATCACCGGCACAGGGACTTCTCCGCGGGAGTCTTTGGGAGTCTAGTATTGAAACGAATATATGCCTGACGCGGCACATTGTCAACACTATCAAGTGCATTTTATTTTAATAAGAGTCTATGCCAGAAGAAGATCGTCATTCAGGCCTGCCGGTATGCTACGTGCTACACCTGCATCCTTGGGTCGAGCTTGTCCCGCAAAAAATCGCCGAGGATGTTGAAGCTTATCACGGTGATGCTGATGGCGAGGCCGGGAAAGATCACCATCCAGGGCGCGGAGTTTATATAGGCGCGGTTCAGGCTGATCATCGAGCCCCATGTGGGCGTGGGCGGCTGTACACCGAGGCCGAGGAACGAGAGCGCTGCTTCGAGCAGGATGAACCCGCCCACCCGCAGGCTGCCGGCCACGAGGATCAACGGAAGCGCGTTCGGGAGGATGTGCCTGTATAAGATCCTTGCCGGTGAAGCGCCGAGGGCCCGCGACGCCTCAACATAGGTCTGTTCTTTCAGTGAAAGGGTGATTCCGCGAACAAGGCGGGCGAACCCGGCCCATCCAACGAGCGTGATCGCGAGCATGACAGAGGTCAGCCCCGGGGGCATGACCGCGCTGATGCCGATGGCGAGCAGCAGACTGGGAAAGGCGAGAAAGATGTCGAAGACCTGTGAGAAGAAAGCATCCACGGTCCTGCCGAAGTACCCCGCGATCAGCCCGAAGAAGATACCGAGGCAGAGCGAGAGAGCGGCTGCAATGATCCCCACGCTGAGAGAGATGCGGGACCCGTAGACAACGCGTGAGAGGATGTCCCGGCCCTTGCTGTCCGTTCCGAAGAGATGCGCTCTGCCCGGCGGCTGCTTCAGGCTGTCGAGATCTACTACATCCGGCTTATAGGAAACAAGAATAGGCCCGACAACAGCCGTGAGCACGAGCATGATGAGCAGGATCACCGCGATCAGGGCAGGGGTGCTTGACGTCAGATCTTTTATCGAAAGGTTATCGAGCATGGCCTGGTAGTTTAATCACTCCGAACATGCTCGATCAAACTGCGAAATTCTTACTGTTCACTCTTCACCCTTACCCTCGGATCCAGAAAATGGTATGAGATGTCGACCAGAAGGTTCATGGTCACGAAGATCACCGCGCCGAAGAGCACAACCCCCATGATGACGGGGTAGTCCCTTTTTAGGATCCCGTCGAGCGCGTAGCGGCCGAGGCCGTCCCATCCGAAGATCGTCTCGGTCAATACCGCGCCGTTCAAATACGATCCAAGGTCCAGGCCGATGAGCGTTACCACGGGGATGAGCGCGTTCTTGAGCGCGTGTTTGAACACCACGTTGGATTCCGATAAGCCCTTGGCGCGGGCGGCGGCAACATAGGGCTGGGAGAGCGTCTCAAGCATGGTCGACCGCGTTACGCGCACGATGTAGGAGAGCGAGAAGGTCCCGAGCGTGATAGCCGGGAGAATGATGTTGATGAGGCTGCCATTGCCCATGCCCGACGGCGGGAGCCATTGAAGATAGAAGGCGAACAGAAGCATGAGCGCAAGGCCGAGCCAGAAGACCGGGATGGAGATGCCGCCCACGGACAGGAGCGTTATGAGCCGGTCCCAGTTCGTGCCGCGCTTCGAGGCCGCGAACACACCCATGCCGATGCCGATGACCGACGCGAAGAGCATTGCCGCGAGCGCGAGCCTCGCCGTGTTCGGGAATTTCTGGAGCAGGTCGTCACTGATCTTCCGGTTCGTGTAGTAGGAGCGGCCGAGTTCGACCGGTACCGAGTCGTTTAAGATAGCACGAAATACTGAAGGTGAGCGGTCTGTCCTGAGCCGAGTTCAGTTCGGATACGCGCGATGGTCTCGGGAGATGCTCGTTCGCCGACCATGGCCGTTACCGGGTCCCCGGGCATGTACTGCATCAGGATGAAGGTGATAAGGGTGATGCCGAGAAGGGTGGGGATGAAGAGCAAAAGCCTTTTCAGAATGTAGAGCGCCATGGATGGGGTCAATCCTACACAAAAAGAAGATAAACCGCAATCAGAAAAAACACAACGCGTCTGCTTCCTTCCCGCGCGCGTATCAGCGATGCAATTGACGTTGTGCGGATTATTTTGCCCTCGACCTCGGCACATAATACTGCGTGCCCTGTTTCATGCCCAGGATCTGTTTGAGCAGGTCGTCGAGGTCTTCCCGGCGGTGGACAAAGTCGATGTCCGAGGTGTTGATGACGAGGAGCGGGGTGTCGGAGTAGCGGAAGAAAAACTGGTTGTAGGCCTCGTTCACCGCGGCGATGTAGTCGAGGCTGATCTCTTTCTCGAAGGACCGGCCGCGCTGTTTGATGCGGCGGAGCAGCGTGTCGGTGTCCGCCTGGAGAAAGATCACCAGGTCGGGCCGGACGATCTTCGGTTCCAGGATCTTGTAGAACTGCTCATAGAGCGCCAGTTCATTATCGTCGAGGTTCAAGTACGCGAAGATCCGGTCCTTGTCAAAGAGATAGTCGCTGATCGTGATCCGCGTAAAGAGGTCCGGCTGCGCCATCTCCTGCTGCTGGCTGAACCTGCTCAGGAGGAAGAACATCTGGGTCTGGAACCGGTAGCGCGCGGGGTCCCTGTAAAAATCGGTGAGAAAGGGGTTTTCCTCAGCCTGCTCGAGGACCAGGCGGGCGCCGAGCTCCTCGGCGAGCAGGGTCGTGAGGCTCGTCTTGCCGACGCCGAGGGGGCCATCGGTCACAATGTAGCGGGTATGGTGAACGTCCGGTTTTTGGGTCATTGTTTTTTGTGAGCGGGTTTATACTTCAGGACCGTGTGCGCATCCCGCAGCTCGCCGAGAAGTTGTGACGTTGTCTTGTTCAAGACCGGATGCACTGCGTCGGGGGCGATCTCAACAAGCGGAGCGAGCACGAACTTTCTCGCAGCCATCAACGGGTGGGGAATGACCAGGTCCGGCTGGTTCATCACCAGGTCGCCAAACAGCAGGATGTCGAGGTCAATGGTACGCGGTCCCAGACGAACGGTACGCCGGCGCCCCAGTCTTTCTTCAATAGCACGGCAGATTGCCAGGAGCTCTGCCGGCGGGCGATCGGTTTCAAGCGCGACCACGGCATTGATGAAATCCTCCTGTGCTTTGAAGCCGACGGGCTCGGTGTAGTAAAGCGAGGAAACGTCGATGATCCGTCCCGCTTCAGCCAGGAACTCGATGGCCCGCAGGCAGTTGGCCGCCTTGTCTCCCACGTTCGAGCCTATTCCGATGTATGCAATGACAGGCATTAAGAACACCGCATTCAGCGCACGAACGCATGACACAAAGGTTAAATTCGATTTTCATTCTTAGTGCCTTTGTGCAAAAAGATCCTCGGTCAAAACTCGAACTGCAGACCGCCCATCCGTTTTTTGAACTCGTCGAGCACCCGCTGCTCGTCCGCTCTGCCTTTGGACTCGAAGGTCGCCGAGAAGCGGATGTAGGAACCCGCGTCGTCCCAGGGCACGGTGCTGATGAGCTTCTCGGTGATGAGGAACTCGGAGAACTCTTCCGCGTTCGCGAAACGCCTGCCGCCCTTGACGCCCTTCGGCATTTTCACGTACAGGTAGAACGTGCCGGCCGGCATCTTCGCGTTGAACCCCAACTCCGCCAATACGCCGGACATGGCCCGGAGCCTGCGTTCGTACTTGGCCGTGATCTCGTCGGTGATCCCGGGGTGGTCCAGGGCATGGACACCGGCCTTCTGGATCGCCTTGAACTGGCCGGAGTCGTAATTGTCCTTCACATTCCCGTAGCCCGCGATCACGCGCTCGTTTCCTGCCACGAAGGCAAGGCGCCAGCCCGTCATGTTGAAGGCCTTTGAGAGCGAGTGGATCTCAACGCCGACGTCCTTTGCCCCCGGCACCGACAGGAAGGAAAGCGGCCGGGAGCCGTACATGAGCGCTGCATACGCCGCGTCCTGGACGACAATGATATTATTCTCCCTCGCGAACTTCACGACCTTTTCGAAGAACGCCTTGGGTCGCGCCTGCACCCGTCGGGTTGTTCGGATAATTAAGATACAGGAGCTTGGCGCGTTTCCTCGCGTCCGCCGGCACGGAGTCGAGGTCCGGCAAAAACCCGTTCTCCTCGCGGAGCGGCAGATTCACGACCTCGCCGCCGTACCAGCGGGTGTGCGTGCCCATGATGGGATAGCCGGGCACGGTCATGAGCGTCACGTCGCCGGGGTTGATGAAGATCGCCGGGAACATGGCGAGCACGGGCTTGCTCCCGATGCCGTGCAGCACCTCGGTCTCGGGGTTGATATTGTCCACTCCGTAGACCTTCCGAAGGTAACGGGCAGCAGCTTCCTTGAACTCCTGAATGCCGTTGTCGGCGTAGCCGCGGTTTTCGGGCTTCTCCGCCTCCTGCTGGAGCGTCCTGGACCACGCCGGGGAAGGCCATCTCGTCAGGCTCGCCCTACACCGAAATCGATAAGCTCGGCGCCGGGATGGGCCGCGAGCGCGGCGCGCTTGGCGCGCTTGATCTTCTCGAACTTGTAGATCTTCTGTTCCTTGCCGAACATTGCGCCGCCGATGCGCTCGGCAAAGAGGGATTGAATATAAGTATCACTTGTGTTGCTCAAAGGGTATCCTCCCGAATAAACATTCGAAATGCAAACATCAAATGTGGTTATCTCGAAACAAGGTCATAATCCACCGCTGAGACGTACCCTGCACTCGCGCTGAGCACTCGTAATCGCTGGGCACAGGCAGAGGCGCAGAGAAAATCCTTACTATTTTCACTATGTATTTCTCAGCGTCTCCGCGTCTCAGCGGTTATATTCGTCTTATTGAGAGTCCATCAAATATTACACCATGCATTTTTTAATTTGCACGTACGGTGTTCTTCAAACTCCCGATCCCCTCGATCCTCACCTCGATCTCGTCACCCGGCGTCATCGGTCCGATGCCGGCCGGTGTGCCGGTGATGATGAGGTCGCCTGGATACAGCGTCATGACCTGAGAAATGAAGCTGACGAGAAAATCCGTCTTGAAAATAAACTGCGAGGTCCGCGAAGATTGCCGCCGCTCTCCGTTGAGATAGGACTCGACAAGAAGATCATCGGGATCGAGCCCGGTCACGATCCAGGGACCGACGGGACAGAACGTGTCGAACGATTTGGCACGCGTCCATTGGCCGTCCTTTTTTTGAAGGTCCCTCGCTGTTACGTCATTCGCGCAGGTGTAGCCCAGGATATGCCTGCTTGCCTCTTCCGGCCGGATATTCTTTGCCCGTTCCTTTATGACGATCCCGAGTTCCGCCTCGTAGTCCACCTGGGAGCTCGCTCCGGGATACAGGATGGCGTCTTCGGGACCGATGACGGTCGTAGGCGGCTTGAGAAAGATGACCGGCGTGTCGGGGACCGGCATCCCCAGCTCTTGTGCGTGGTCCCGGTAGTTCAGTCCCACGGCGATGATCTTGGTAGGACTGCACGGCGCCAGGAGCTTCACACCGGCGAGTGCCTGGCCTGTCGCAAGCGTTCTCAGGGGGCCGAAGAAGTCACCCTCCAGTTCCATTACATCGTCGCCATGCAGGATGCCGCACGCCGTCCGTCCCTGGACCTGAAATCGCACGAGCTTCATCAAGCGCCCCGCACTTACCCCGTTAGAGAAAGCCGCCATGTTTATGGCGTGGTTGATACTACATAGTTACAGATTGTGATGCAAAGCCGCAAGCTGTCAGAGTAAGAGAACAAAGTTCTCCAACGGGGCTTACTGTTTTTTATCGATCCACTTCAGAAGCTGTTCTTCCGGGAGAAAACCGGAAAGCACAACGCCGTCATCGCGGACAAGGGTCGGGGTGCCGTTGAATTCGAGCGATCGGGCAAGGGCCGTGCTTCTCTCCACCGCGGCGGTGGTGCAGGTTGCCGCCGGTTCAGGCACTGCTTTGCCGCTGAAGGCGTCATCGAGTATGGAGACGGACTTGGTGCAGAGGATCGTCTGCACCTTTTTCGGAGAATCCTTATGCATGGGCAGCGGGTTCATGATCAGGGCAAAGGAAACATCGGTGTGCTTTGTCACCACCTGCTTCATGATCTCATGGAGCTGACGGCAATAGGGGCAATCCGGGTCGGTGAACACGATGACCTTCTTCGTGGCCGTTGCCGAACCCAGAACGATCGCGTCATCAAGCGGGATCTTGGATACATCGACTTTGCGCGCCGGCGGCTGCTTGCCGATGGTTTCAACCGGGATGATCTGGGCTATCAGATATTTCTTCGAAAAATCGAGGTATAGCGAGCCCTTTTTCCCCTCTCCCGCATCGACATCAACCTGCCACACACCCTTGATCGGCGACATTTTTATTTCCGTGATCGTGCCGGTGGGCGCGACCTTCTTGACGATCGCTTCAGCGTCCTTCTTCTCCAGCTTGTGGCACTCCGTACAGGCCTTATCGCCTTTTTTGGCCGGGAATGCGAACGACGAAACCGGAAGCAGAATCAGTATTGCCATGATCACGATACTTTTATAGCTTTTCATTCGTTGGCTCCTTTGCTTTTGAATAATTTATCTTAACAACGGCATTTGACACGGATCAAATCCGAGAAACGCCGGATAAAATCGGATTTTTCATGGGAGAGAGCATCTACCTTTTTGGTGAGGACCTCACGTTCGATTTTAATCCGCACTTATCAGACGTCAATCCGATTTTTCCGTGTCCAAATGCTTTTCTTAGGTTTATATGACCCCTGCGATCCTCATGGACCCGGGTGGCTGTTACTTCAGTCCCAGCACATCCTGCATGTCGTAGAGTCCCGGTTTTTTGCCGACGACCCATTTCGCCGCGCGCACGGCCCCGCGCGCGAACATGTCGCGCGTGTGCGCGCGATGGGTGAGCTCGATCCGCTCTCCCATGCCGATGAAGTAGACCGTGTGCTCTCCAACGATATCGCCGCCGCGGATGGTCTGCATGCCGATCTCCTCTTTTGTCCGTTCTCCCGTGATCCCCTCACGGTGGCACCTGGCCACCTGGCGATAGTCGCGGCCGAGGGCGGCGGCCACCACTTCTCCCATGCGAACGGCGGTGCCGGAGGGAGCGTCCTTCTTTAACCGGTGGTGCGCTTCGACGATCTCAACGTCGAAATCGCTCCCCAGGGTCTTCGCGAGGTCGGCAAGGGCCTTGAAACAGACATTCACGCCGACGCTCATGTTTGGCGAAAGAACGCAGGGGATCTTCTGAACGTAGTTCGTTGATCTCCCCGAGCTGCTCTTTTGAAAACCCGGTGGAACCGATGACGGCGGGTTTGCCCAATTCCGCGCAAGCCTTGATATGCCCAAGACTTGCTTCCGGAAAGGTGAAGTCGATGAGCGCATCGCCGGCCTTGAGCGCCGCGGCAATATCGTCGGTGATCACGGTCAGGACCCCGCCTGCGGGAAGCCCGGCCGGGCCGCATGAATCCTGGCCCACGAGCGGATGGCCTTTTCGCTCGACGGCCCCTGAAAGACGGATGCCTTCGGAAGTTGAAAGCACATTGATGATCCGCGAGCCCATTCTGCCGGCTGCGCCGGTGACGACTGCTTTTATCATGGTTTCACCTCTTGAAATTTACCGCGGAGGCGTAGCCTGCTGTTGCCAAAACGCGGCCATAAACGGAGACACCGAGAAAAACGAAAAGCGGGATCCTTTTTCTCTGCGCGCTCTGCGTTCTCTGCGGTGAAAGGTTTGGTCTATATCAATCCGTAGTCCTTCAGCGCTTTCTTGAGTTTGTCCTTGTTCGCGTCGCTCATTGCGCAGAGCGGGAGCCGGAACTCCTCGTTGATCCTGCCCATGAGCGCGAGCGCGGTCTTCACCGGGATCGGGTTCGTCTCAATGAACATGAAGCTGTGGAGCGGCTCCATCTTGTAGTGGAGCTTGAGCGCCTCCTCCATCTTTCCTGCGAAGAAGGCGTCGAACATCCCCGCGGCATCGGCCGGGATGATGTTTGCGGTCACCGAGATGGCGCCCACTCCGCCGATGGCGAGAAGCGGGAGCGTGGTGAAGTCGTCGCCCGAAATGATGTCAAAGTCCCTGCCGCAGAGACGGATGAGCTCGCTGATCTGCTTCAGGTCGCCGGTCGCTTCCTTGATGCCGACGATGTTCCTGATCTCCCTGAGGCGCGCCACGGTGGACGGCAGCATGTTCACGCTGGTCCTGCCCGGTACGTTGTACAGGATAACGGGAATGTCCACCGTGTCGGCCACCTTCTTGAAATGCTGGTACAGCCCTTCCTGCGTCGGCTTGTTGTAATAGGGAGTGATGAGCAGCACGCCGTTTGCGCCCGCTTTCTGCGCGTACTTCGTGAGCTCCAGCGTTTCGGAGGTCGAGTTCGATCCCGCGCCCGCGACCACCGGCACGCGCTTGTTCACCGTCTGCACAGTGAACTCGACCACGCGGTGGTGCTCCTCATGGGAGAGGGTGGCGGACTCACCCGTGGTGCCGCAGGGCACGATCACGTCCGTGCCGCTTTTGATATGGAACTCGATCAGATCGCCAAGCGCCTTCTCGTCCACCTTCCCGTTCCTGAACGGCGTTACAATCGCAACCATAGAACCTTTAAACATGACAGCCTCCTTCTTCCGCAACACCTGCGAGAACCGAATAAAAAATCCTAACCCGGACAAACCGGAAAAGCTTTTTAGCCACAGAGGTCACAGAGAACACAGAGTGAAATCAAAAACGAGAATAGAATTAATTAACTACGTCAAGCTTTTCTCTGCGCCCTCTGTGTGCTCTGTGGCAAAATTTTCTTCTCATTTTTATTTGAGTTTAGTTTTTTTATGACAGAAACAGATTTCCCTCGCAGATCACCTCTGCGTTGCCCTCGAGGTGGATGGTGTTGAACTCATCCCCTGAGCGCTCGAACGAGATGATCAGTTTTTCCCCGCCCCTGGTCAAGACCTCGACCGGCGATGAGGCCGCGCCGAGAGAACCGGCGATGAGCGCCGCCGCGACCGAACCGGTGCCGCAGGCCAGGGTCTCGCCTTCCACGCCGCGTTCGTAGGTCCTGATCCTGAGCTTGTGCCTGCCCTGGATCTCGATGAAATTCACGTTTGTGCCGACGGGCTTGAAAAGCTCGTGATACCGCGTGGTCCTCCCGATCCGGTCAACGTCCTCGTTGTCCAGGTCCTTGGAGAGGTAGACGAGGTGCGGCACGCCGGTGTTGATGAAGTGGCCCATACGCAGTCCGCTTTCGAGCGGGACGGCGATATTCATGCGCAGGCCGGCGGCACCGGCGAGCTGTACCTTGACGGTGTCCTTCTTCACCTGCGCATGGATGGTTCCGGCGAGCGTCTCGAAGGTCATGTCCTTCTTCGCGATCTTTTTCAGGTGCGCAAACCGCGCCGCGCACCGCGAACCGTTCCCGCACATCTCTGCTTCGCTCCCGTCGGCGTTGAAGAACCGCCATTTAAAGTCCGCCTTCTTCGATGGCACGATCACGATCAGGCCGTCGGCGCCGACGGAGTAGTGCCGGTCACAGACGCGCACCGCAAGACCCTTCAGGTTCATCCCCTTCAGGAGGTCCCTCCGGTTGTCGATCAGGATGAAATCGTTCCCCGTTCCCTGTAACTTATAAAAAGGTATTTTTTTCATAATAAACACCGCAGAGAGCAGAGTGCATGGCGCAAAGCGTTTTCGCTATGCCCTCTGCGCTTTGCGCTCTGCCGTTATCCCTCCATCTGGCGCGGCACCTTCTCGCCCCTGACAAGGTCTTCGTAGGTCTCGCGTTCCCGCACGATGTAATATTCATTGCCCTTGACGATCACTTCGGCCGCGCGGGGCCGGGAGTTGTAGTTCGAGGACATGGAGAACCCGTAGGCCCCCGCGCTCATGACCGCGAGGAGAGCGCCCTGTTTTAACTCGGGCATCTTCCGGTCCTTGGCAAGGAAATCACCGGATTCGCAGATCGGTCCGACCACATCGAACACCGCCTCCGCCGCATCGGACTCGACCACCGGACGGATATCGTGATAGGCCTCGTAGAGGCTCGGCCGGATCAGGTCGTTCATGCCCGCGTCCACGATGAGGAAGCGTTTTTCGCCGCTCTTCTTGTGATAGAGCGCGCTCGTTACGAGGATGCCCGCATTGCCGACGATCGCCCGTCCAGGCTCCATCACGATGGTGCACCCGCTGTTCTCGAGCAGGGGCCGGACAGCCTGCGCCACGTCCTTCGGCAAAGGAGGCGTTTCATCCTTGTAGGTAATGCCCAGACCGCCTCCGATATTGACGTATTGAATGTCGATGCCGGCGGACTTGAGCTCATGAACGAATCCGACGAGCTTCTCAAGGGCGTCCACAAAGGGCTGGACCTCGGTGATCTGCGAGCCGATGTGCTGGTGCACGCCGACCACGTCCACGTTTTTCAGGCCCTTCGCGATCTGGTAAAACTCGAGTGCCCGCTCGATGGGTATGCCGAACTTGTTCTCCTTGAGCCCGGTGGAGATATACGCGTGGGTCCTGGGGTCGATATTCGGGTTCACCCGGAGGGCGATCCTGGCGACCGTGTGCATCTCCTTCGCGGCCTGGTCAAGGGCGAGCAGCTCCTCCCCGGACTCGACGTTGAACATGAGGACGCCGACCTTCAATGCGTATTCGATCTCGTCCCTGCGCTTGCCGACCCCGGCATAGACGATCTTATTCGGGTCGATGCCGGCGCGGAGCGCGCGGAACAGCTCGCCGCCGGAGACGATGTCCGCCCCGGCGCCTTCCCGGCCGAGCAGTCGCAGCACGGCGCTGTTCGAATTGGACTTGAGCGCGAAGCAGATAAGGTGCGGCACGCCGGCAAAGGCGCTGTCGAAAGCCCGGAAATGGTTCGCAAGCGTGTTGCTGCTGTACAGGTAGAAGGGCGTGCCGACCCGCTGGGCCACGGTCCTTACCGGGACCCCTTCACAGTACAGCTCGCCGTTCTTGTAGTGAAAATCATGCATGGATTATTGGACCAGGGCAACCGTATTGCCGTTCTCTATTCTGTTCTTTAAGACGCCGGACCAGTCGGCCTGCGACCTACTGCCTCAGCTTCTCGATCAAGGCTTGCTTTTCCACCGATCCGGCGCTTTCATTTCCGGCCTTGTCCACGGCGGTGACCATATAATAATACACGACGCCCTGCTTCGCCGTTTCGTCCGAGAACGTGGTAAGGGTAATGGCCTTGTTCGTTAGCTTCTGATAGTTCCTGCCGTGTCTGGTCGAGCGGTACACGTTGTATCCGGCAAGGTCCCGCTCCTTATTCTCGTTCCAGGTGAGGAATGCCCTGCCAACGCCCGGCACGACCTTGAGCCCCTTGGGCCTGGCCGGCGGCGTCCTGTCCCGGGGCGTGGCCGACACCTCTTCTGAATCGGGGCTTTCCCTCCAGGGCAGCGCCGGGCTGTCCACGGAACGGACCATATAGTAATACGTCGCATCGTTCGACACCGTGATGTCTTTGAACGAATTCGTCCTGAGCGGCTCCTTGTTCAGCGGCAGTTCGTCAGAGCGGCTTTTCTCAGTTCCGCGGTACAGATTATATCCGACAAAGCCTTCGTAATTGCTGCCGTCCATGCGGGTTGTCACGGGAGCCCAGGAAAGCTGGATGGAGCTGTCGTTGGCCTGTGCCGCGAGGCCCTTGGGAACCGCAAGCGACAACAGCGGCGCGGCCCGCACGTCGTCAGACACCGCGCTTACTCCTCCCCGGACGCTCACTGCCCGGACCTGGTAGCCGTACACCTGCCCGTATTTCAAATTCCGGTCGCTCCAGAAGACCCGGTTGTTCCGGACCTCTGCGGGCGACGGGTCCGCCATGTTGATCTCGGCGTAAAGCTTGTACCGGCCTTTTTTTCTGTCCCGTCCGATTTCAGCGCGGTAGATGCGGAATTGCTGGATATCAGTGGAGGCGATGTCCCTGCCTTCAACGTTCCTGGCCGGTATCGGCCAGGAAAGGAACGCGTCGGTGTCCCTGGTCATGACCTTGATGCCTTGTATCACCTCAGGCCTCGGACTGTCGGGGACCTGGGGCAGCGTTTTTCTGCCGCAGGCAACAGCGGTCGTCAGAACCAGGAGAAGACAGGCCGCAAAGAACCATGGTACACGGTTATTCATTGCATCTTTTTCTTGAGCGCCTGGAGACGCCTTTTCAGGTTCGACGGTGCCGTTCCTCCATACGAGGTGCGCCTGTTGACCGACGCTTCAAGGGAGAGCGCGTCGTATACGTCCTTGCGGATCAGCGGCGAAAGCTTCCGGTACTCGCCGAGCGGCAAGGTCCCGAGACCGCAACCTTGCTCGGTGGCGAGCAGGACGGCCCTGCCGACAATCTCGTGCGCCCGGCGGAAAGGCATGCCCTTCCGGACCAGGTAGTCCGCCAGGTCGGTGGCCGTGATGAAGCCGTCCTCGGCCGCCCTGCGCATTGCATCCTTATGCACCGTGAGGCTTTTGAGCATCTCGACAAACACCGACAGGGTGAGCATGACCGTGTCCGAGGCGTCGAAGACCGGCTCCTTGTCCTCCTGCATATCGCGGTTATAGGCGAGCGGCAGGCCTTTCATGATCGTAAGGAGGGCGGTCAGGTCTCCGTAGACCCTGCCGGTCTTGCCGCGCGTGAGTTCGGCCACGTCGGGGTTCTTCTTCTGCGGCATGATCGACGAGCCGGTGGTGAACGCATCGCCGACCGTGATGAAGCCGAACTCCGACGACGACCAGATGACGAGCTCCTCGGCGAAGCGTGAGAGGTGCATCATGATCTGGGCGCAGGCCGCCGTGAACTCGATGGAGAAGTCCCGGTCCGAGACCGCGTCGATGCTGTTCTCGCACACCGTTTCGAAGGCCAGCAGTTTTGCGATGAATGTTCTGTCGATGGGCAGCACGGTCCCCGCCAGCGCCCCCGCGCCGAGGGGCATGACGTTCACGCGCCGGAAACAGTCCTCGAGCCGGCCGCGGTCGCGGTCGAACATCTCGTAGTACGCCAGCAGGTGGTGGCCGAAGAGCACGGGCTGGGCCCGCTGGAGATGCGTATAGCCCGGCATGACCGCGTCGCTGTGCTGCTCCGCGAGCTGCACGATGACCTTCTGCAGCGAGCCAAGGAGCTCATGGATCCCGGTGATCTCGTCGCGCAGATACATGCGGATGTCGAGCGCCACCTGATCGTTCCTGCTCCGCGCCGTGTGGAGCTTGCCGCCCACCGGGCCGATTTTCCGGATCAGCCGGTCCTCGATGTTCATGTGGATGTCTTCGAGCTCAATGCTGAACTCGAAGGCGCCCGAGGCGATCTCCCTCATGATCTCCTGGAGTCCCTTGATGATCCTGCGCGAATCATTCTTCGTGATGATGCCGGTCCTGGCGAGCATGGTCGCATGGGCGATGCTGCCGGCGATGTCGTAGGGATAGAGGCGCCAGTCGTAGGGCACCGAGGCCGTGAACTCCTCCACGAGCTCGTTCGTGGCCTCGGTGAACCGGCCGCCCCAGGGCTTTGTCTTCTTCGCAGACGTCTTCGAGTTTACTTTTTTAATTTTCTTCGTTTTCATTGCCATGTCTGTTTACCGTAATTCCTAAACCTAAGCGAACCAGATGAACAGAAAAAGGCATCATCTCGCAAAGCCGCAAAGCTCGCAAAGAACGCCAAAAATTGGTTATCGTAAACCAGATCTGAGGCCGTTTCTTTGGCCATTGCGAGAAAATGATTTTTTCCGATTTGAGCAGAATTTTATTCCTTAGTTACTGAACAGTCGCCAAATCTCAAATAAGCTCCAAATACCCAATGCCCAAAATTTGCATTTTGATTCTTGGATGTTATCGGGACTTATTATTTGGAGCTTGCGTTCTTCTCCACCCTGAGCCTCAGCGCGTTCAACCGGATGAAGCCTTCGGCGTCCTTCTGGTTATAGATCCGGTCCGCCTCGAAGGTCGCGAGCTCGGGGTTGTAGAGCGATACCGGGGACTTCCTGCCCACGGTATCGCAGTTCCCTTTGTAGAGCTTGATCCGCGCAGTGCCGGTCACGTTCTTTTGCGATTCGTCGATCGCGGCCTGGAGCATGGAGCGTTCGGGCGCGAACCAGTATCCATAGTATACCAGCTCCGCGTACCGGGGGACCAGGCTGTCCCGCAGATGCATGACCTCGCGGTCCATGGTGATGGACTCCACGGCCCGGTGCGCGGCATGCAGCAGCGTGCCGCCCGGGGTCTCGTACACGCCGCGGGACTTCATGCCCACGTAGCGGTTCTCGACGAGATCGATCCTGCCGATGCCGTGGCTGCCCGCGATCCGGTTCGCCTCGGCAAGGAGCGCGGCAGGCGACAGCTTCCTGCCGTTGATGGACACCGGGTTCCCCGCCTCATACGCCACCTCGACATACTCGGGCTTGTCCGGCGCCTTTTCCACCGGCACGGCCATGGTGTACATGTCGCCGGTCGATTCTTTCCAGGGGTCCTCGAGGATGCCGCCCTCATAGCTGATATGCAGCAGGTTCCGGTCCGTGGAATAGGGCTTGGACTTGGTCGCCGTCACCGGGATCTTGTGCTTTTCCGCATAGGCGATCAGCTCCTCGCGGCCCTTCATGGTCCACTCGCGCCAGGGAGCGACGATCTTCACCTCAGGCTTGAGCGCGAAATAGGTGAGCTCGAACCTGACCTGGTCATTGCCCTTGCCGGTCGCCCCGTGGCAGACCGCGTCCGCCCCTTCCTTCCCGGCGATCTCGATCTGGCGCTTGGCAATGAGCGGCCGCGCAATGGACGTGCCGAGGAGATAGCGTCCTTCGTACACCGCATTTGCGCGCAGCATGGGGAACACGAAATCCCTGACGAACTCCTCGCGCAGGTCGTCGATGTAGATCTTGCTCGCACCGGTCTTGATCGCCTTCTCGCGAAGCGGTTCGAGCTCCTCGCCCTGGCCGATGTCGGCGGTAAATGCGATCACCTCGCAGCCGTAGGTCTCCCTGAGCCAGGTGATGATGACCGACGTGTCGAGCCCGCCGGAATAGGCAACGACGATCTTTTTTATGTCCTGTTTCGAGACAAAATTTCAACCCCAAAGTAAGGGGTCAGGGTCCAGGGGGCAGAGGACAGTAAAACCGAAGACTTCCTGTACCTCTATGACCCTGAGCCCTGCACTTGACCTGTCTATTTCCCTTCTACGATCTTTACCTTCATCTCGATCCGGTCGTTCGGATTGTCGTTCCCGTCGCGTGGCTGGGACACGATCTTGTCCACCACCTCGATGCCGCTCTCAACCTCGCCGAACACGGTGTACTGCTTGTCGAGGAAGGAGGAGTCCTTTACGCACAGGAAGAACTGCGAACCCGCGCTGTCGGGATGGCCTGCCCTTGCCATGGAGAGGGTGCCGCGCTTGTGGGGCTTGTCGTTGAACTCGGCCTTGATGGTGTAGCCGGGCCCGCCCTGGCCGTGCTTGCTCTTGTTCGCATCCTTTGAGTTCGGGTCACCGCCCTGGATCATGAAGCCGGGGATGACGCGGTGGAACGTGGTCCCGTCATAGAAGCCTTTTTTTGCCAGATCGATGAAATTTTTCACGTGGCCGGGGGCGACGTCGGGGAAGAATTTCAGGGTGATATTTCCGAACTTGGTCTCAATGATAGCCTTTGTGCCTGACATTTTTTTAACCTCCTCTTTCGTGGTTGTGATGGTTTTTGGCGTCGGCATTGCAGACTGCGCGGATGCAACGACACTCATGAAAACAGCGAAAATCGCGATAAAAAAAATCCTGGCCCTCTTCATTGTCTACTTTCCCCCCTAATATAAGATAATGCGTAGTGTTGACAAAGGAACTTCCAAGCTATATTCTTTTACCAGAAAGCCGGGGGGATGTCAAATAAAACCAGAGGTTTGCGGGCTGGATGCCGGAGCGACACCGAGATCAGCCCTCAGAATATTCTTTTTGTTGTTCAGCCCTTTCCTTTTTCGGAGTTTTCTGATAGTATTTTCATTATGGTACGCAAAACTCTGCTGGTCCACATCACAAAAGGAGAATAGACTATGGTACAGAAGGCAAGCAGCACGTTGTCCGATATGATGCAGCAGGCGATCGCTCGCGAGATCCAGGTGAGCGTGCAATACATGTGGCAGCATATAATGGCAAAAGGACTGGAGTCGGCGGAGATCGCTGATGTGTTCGAGGAGGTCGCGATCGCGGAGATGAAGCACGCCGAGAAGATCGCGGAAAGGATCTTCTATTTCGACATCACCCCCACGACCAAGCCGGACCCCATCAAGGTGGGCGGCACGCTCAAGGAGATGCTCGAGCATGACGCGAAGGCCGAGGAAGAGGCCATCGACCTCTATAAGAAGATCATCAAACAGGCCGCATCAGAGGGTGATACCACGACCCGCCTGCTCTTCGAGCAGATCCTCGCGGACGAGGAAGGCCACCACGATACGTTCACGACCCTTCTCGGGAAGTAGCCTGCCTTATAAATGATGCTCTTGTAAAAAGTCAAAATTTACCGCGGAGGCGCGGAGACGCCGAGAAATAATCTGGAGAAATATAAGGCGTACTCCGCGCCCTCTGCGACTCTGCGGTTCAATAAGACTTCTTGCGTTTTTTCTAATCTTTCATTCTATGCAGATCATCACCGCCATATCCGAAATGCAGTCACTTGCCGACGGGTTCAGGAAACAGGGGCGCATCGATCGGCTTCGTGCCGACCATGGGTTTCCTGCATGCAGGCCATGTGTCGCTCATGCAACGCGCGCGGCAGGAGTGCGACGTCGTGGTCGCGAGCATCTTCGTGAACCCGACCCAGTTCGGTCCGAACGAGGACCTCGACCGCTATCCGCGCGACGAGGCAGGGGACCGCGCAACGTGCGAAGCCGCGGGCGTCGATGTCCTGTTCATGCCCGCGGCCTCCGCGATGTATCCTGATACGCCGTCCGTCTACGTCATCGTGGAGGGGATCTCTGATATTCTGGAAGGCGCGGTCCGGCCCGGACACTACCGCGGCGTCGCCACCGTGGTGTCCAAGCTCTTTCACCTGGTGAAGCCGCACAAGGCCTTTTTCGGCCAGAAGGATTATCAGCAGTGCGCGGTCATCAAGCGGATGGTCAAAGGCCTGGACATGGACGTAGACGTCGTAGTGCTCCCCACGGTGCGCGAGCCGGACGGCCTCGCCATGAGCTCGCGAAACAGCTATCTGGGCGCTGATGAGCGGCGCACGGCCGCGGCGGTCTATCGCGCCCTGTCCGCGGCGGAGCAGCTGGCCAAAACCGGGACCAGGCAGCCGGAGGCCCTGAAGAACAAAATACAGGCTGTTGTGCGGGAAGAGAAAGGCATCGAGATCGATTACCTGGAGATCGCTGATCCGGAGAGCCTCGCGCCCCTCGCGTCAGCACAAGACGGCATGGTTCTGCTGATCGCGGTCCGCATCGGACGCACAAGACTGATTGACAACCTCGTGATTCAACGATAGACGTCACTGCTCAGGTACAGAAGAAAACGATCAGGAGAAATGGAGAATTAAGAGGCGAAAAGGGGATCACTGGCATAAACAAAAGAATGTTGTTATCTCCATTTCTCCAATTTATCCCCCTTTCTCCTGAAAGGTTGTAAGGTCCTGAGTCGTTACGACAGGACAATAATCAATCCGTTCGGATTTTCTTCATTCAATTATCGCCCCTCCGAGGACAGAAGGCTCGCCGTGATTTCCTATCCCATCGACAACATCCTGTCCACGCTCAAAGAAGCGGTCCTCAAGAACCCCTCCGTTGTTCTGCGCGCGCCGCCCGGAGCCGGCAAAACCACCCGTGTCCCGCTGGCGCTGCTCGAGGTGCTGCCGCCCCAACAGGGCCGGATCATCATGCTCGAACCGAGGAGGATCGCCGCTGTCTCGGCCTCGCGCTGGATGTCGAAAACGCTTGGCGAGCAGGTGGGCGGGACCGTGGGTTATGCCATACGCTTCGATGTGAAGAGGTCGGAGAAGACCCGGATCGAGGTCGTGACCGAAGGCATTCTCACGCGCCGCATCCAGTCCGACCCGGGCCTCGAAGGCGTGGCCATGGTCATCTTCGACGAATTCCATGAGCGGAGCATCCATGCAGACCTTGCCCTTGCGCTCTGCCTCGATATCCGGAAACAACTTCGCGGGGACCTGAAGCTCCTGGTCATGTCCGCCACCATGGAGTGCGGCCCCATCGCGGCCATGCTCGGCAACGCGCCGATGATCACGTCCAGCGGGAAGGCCTTTCCCGTTGAGGAACGGTATGTCGGCGAGAGCACGGGGCTGCTTCCAGCTCGTATCTCCAGTGCTGTCAAAACCGCCCTTCAAGAGACCCATGGCGACATCCTCGTGTTCCTTCCCGGCTCCGGCGAGATCCGCGCATGCGAACGGCAGCTTCGCGAAACACTGAACGTGGACGACGACCGCATTGCGCTGCACCCGCTCTACGGCGACCTGCCGTTCGAAGAACAGGAGCGCGCCATTCTTCCGTCAAAGGACCGCCGCAAGATCGTGCTCGCCACGAACATCGCCGAGACGAGCCTCACCATCGAGGGCGTTCACGTGGTGATAGACTGCGGCCTGACGCGGACACTCCGGTACGATCCCGCTTCGGGCATGAACCGGCTCGTGACCGTCCCGGTCTCGAAGGCATCGGCAGAGCAGCGCAAGGGCAGGGCGGGACGGCTCGGACCGGGCGTGTGCTACCGTCTCTACGGCAAACAGGACCTTCACGGCATGCCGTCCTTTACGCAGCCGGAGATCCTCGTGTCCGATCTTTCGCCCCTGGCGCTCGAACTCGCGGCATGGGGGGTGAAAGACCCGCGTACGCTCGCGTGGCTCGACGCGCCGCCTGTTGCGGCCTGGGACAGCGGCGTGCACCTGCTGAAGGACCTCGGCGCTCTCGATCCCTCGGGCTCGATCACTTCCCCGGGCAGGGCAATGGCCCGCCTTCCGCTCCACCCCCGGCTCTCCCGTCTCATGATCAGGGCGCAGGAGATGGGGTGTGTGCGCCTTGGCGCGGACCTTGCCGCCATCCTGACGGAGCGGGACATCTTCCGGCATAGCGCAGGTGACCGCATGATCAATGAACCGGATGTTTCGGAGAGGGTTGACGCGCTGCGGAGGGGGCGGAAGGGGACGGAAGCGGGCCGGGCGATCGACCCGTCGGCGCTCCGGGCAGTGGAGCGGACATCCCAACAACTCCTTCGTTCGATGGCTGGGACGACATCGGACCTCTCCAACAAGGGCGTTGATCACGACGCGATCTCCCGGCTCCTGCTCGTTGCCTATCCGGACAGGATCTGCCAACGCCGGGAAGAAGGCAGCCGCAGTTATGTCCTTGCCCAGGGAAGGGGGGTGCGTCTTTCCCTGGACAGCCATCTCGTCAGCAGCCCGTACCTCATCGCCGTTGCCGTCGATGCCGGCGGGATGACGGAAGGTGTTATTCATATCGCCGCGCCCGTCACCGCAGAGCTGATCCGAAGCGAATGCGCGGGCCGGATCGAGACCATCAGGCGGATGGAATGGGATCGGAAGGAAGGCAGGATCGCGGCGGCCGTGGAAGAGCGGCTTGGGGCCCTGCTCCTTTCAGCGCGGCCCTTCACGCCCACGGATGAAGAGGCAGCGCCGATCCTGTGCGATGTGATACGCACGACTCCGGGGGTCCTGACCTTCAGTAACGAGGCGAGGCAGCTCCAGGCCAGAACAGGGCTCATGAAGAAGGCCTTTCCAGAAGAGGGCTGGCCCGACCTTTCCGATGGACACCTGTTCGCCAATCCGGAAGAATGGTTTCTTCCCTGGCTTGGCAACATTCGCAGTGCCCAGGGTCTGGGCGGATTGCATGTCCTGCCGGCGCTCAAGGCGAAGCTTTCCCGGGAACAGGCGCGGCTCCTCGACGAACGCGCGCCGCTGGCGATCACGGTGCCGAGCAACAGCCGCGTGGCGCTTGATTATTCTTCCGGCGATCAGCCCGTGCTTGCGGTCAAGCTCCAGGAGCTGTTCGGGCTTGCCGACACGCCGACGATCGCGAACGGACGCATCAGGGTCCTGCTCCATCTCCTCTCTCCCGCGCGCCGTCCGGTCCAGATCACGCAGGACCTGAAGGGGTTCTGGAACACGGGGTATCCGCTCGTGAAAAAGGACCTGAAGGGCCGCTATCCCAGGCACCCCTGGCCCGATGATCCCTGGAACGCCGTGCCGACAAAGCGGACGAAGCCGCGGGGGACATGAGCGCGTACACTGTATCAGCATCCCAGGGGGCCCAATGCAACGGGTCCACAACGTCCCCGTCGGCCGACCCCACTTCTGTTCTTGACAATAAATCACGTCGTAGATACAATCCATTGCGATCTAGAGAGGGGGCATCGCCGGACTCCCCACTTGGAAGCAGGTGCATGAAAACCTATGAATGACTGCAAACGCTGCCATACCAACCAATCGAGTATACTGGAGTGAGCATGATGAGAACTGTTGTCTGGACCGTAGTGGTGTGTTCCCTGTTGATCGGGGCAGGACTATTCCATCAGCCCCCGTTCTCCGTCGTTTACGCGAATGATGACTGGAAAACGGAGTTTGATGACATTTGTTCGAAGACCGATGTCGTTACGACGCTCACCCAGGCGGAAATCAAGGGCCTTATCGAGCGATGTGATGCATTGAAGCCGCGCCTTGAAAAGATCGATGAGGCCGCCGCGAAAATCTACTTGAAACGTCTCCGGAGATGCCATGACCTGTTCGTCTTTATGCAGGGGGCCGGGTCCCGGTAACGACACGGGCCGGGTTCGTATTTGCAGTTGTCATGCCCCGTCCGCGCGTTCAATACCCGCTCCGTTCACCCTGAGTCTGTCGAAGGTAAAAAAGCGCATTTTTCTACAAGCTGAGCAAACCTGACCACGAGGTTGTTATCATGAAACAGAACTTGAGCGAACAGGAACGACGGCACCTTGACCAGCGGGTCGCTTACACGGAGAAGCGGACTGGCGTCCAGGTTGTCCTCGCGGTCATCGAGAAAAGCGACAGCTATGTTGAACTACCCTGGAAGGCGTTCGCGCTGGGAGCGGCAGGCACCGGCCTCGCGGCCGCCCTGCTGGACCTTCTGCAGCCCCCCTGGACCCCGTTCTTTACAATGTTCTTCGGCGTGACAATGACGCTCATCGGAGGCGCTGTCTGCGCACTGCTGAGTGTCGCCCTGCCGGGCTTCGCCCGCCTCTTTCTCGACGCGCACCGCGCCGAGGTCGAGACGCGGCAATACGCCGAGTCCCTCTTCCTCTCCCGCGAGGTCTTCGCCACCCGCAAGCGGACGGGCATCCTGCTGCTCGTCAGCCTCTTCGAGCAGCGGGTCGTTGTGCTTCCCGACACGGGACTGCGCCGGCGTCTGAACGCGGACGCTTTGCAGGGGATCATCAGCCGCATGACAGCGCCCCTTGCGGCCGGCCAGGTCGGCCGCGCGCTCGAAGCCGGGCTGGCCTGTCTGGAGGAGGTCCTGGGGGCCGGCGCAACGGCCGCTTCAGGAGAGAATGATCTTCCCAACGAGATCGTGGAGGAGGACGGCCCATGAGAACAGCGCTTCGAAACGCACTCCTGGCCGCGCTGCTCCTGACAACGGCCATGGCCGCGGCGGCAGAGGTCCCCTTCCTGACCGGCCGCGTGACCGACAACGCTGAGGTCCTGAGCGAGGGCACGCGCCGATCGCTGACCGTGCTGCTCAAGGCGCACGAGGACAGCACCGGGAACCAGATCGCCGTGCTCACGGTCCCCACGCTGGACGGGGAGGGCATCGAGGAATACGCCCTGCGGGTATTCGAGGCATGGAAGCTCGGCCAGAAAGGCAAGGACAACGGCGTCCTGGTCGTCGTCGCGCCGAACGACCGGCGCATGCGCATCGAGGTGGGCTACGGTCTCGAAGGCACGCTCACCGATTCCCTGGCCGGCAGCATCATCCGCAATGTCATGACGCCCCGGTTCAAGGAGGGGGACTACAACAGCGGCGTCGAGGCGGGCGTGAAGGCCATTCTTGACCTGCTGGAGAAAGGCGAGAAGCCTGTTGGCGAAGGCAGCGCAGGACAAGCGACGCGGACCTCATCGGGCTTTCATATCGACAAACCGGACATGCCGATCATTGAGCGGATCCTCATCGGCGCGTTCGTCTTCGGCATCATCGGCCTGTTCACCGCGATGGGCATCGTAACACCCGGCGCCGGGTGGTTCCTCTACTTCTTCCTCATCCCCTTCTGGGCTATGTTCCCGATCATCATCGTCGGCACCACCGGCGCCCTTACCCTGCTCATAACGTACCTGATCGGCTTCCCCATTGCCAAGCTGATGCTCGGGAACGCCGCCTGGTATAAAAAGGCAAAGGAGGACCTCCGCACAAAGGGCCGCGCCTCCATCGGCGGTTTCATGGTCTCGTCCGGCGGCTCGGGCGGGGGCTGGAGTTCGGGCAGCTCCGGCGGCGGATTTTCCGGAGGCGGCGGGTCCTCGGGCGGCGGAGGCGCTTCGGGGAGCTGGTAAGGGCGGTGATGTAATAACCTTGCCCCTGCCCCATGCCCCTCTTCATGCAGCCTTGCCAAATCGTCCATTTATAGTACGCTTTGCACAGGGGAGGAATTGTACCTGAGGTGAGACCATGCGCCCCGCCATTGTGTCGCATGGCCTCCGTGTCATGGTATTCTCTTCTCAACGGTACAGTGCCCTTAACCATCCTCGCAAAACCACTATCATGGTCATAAAAGAAATAACAGCAAAAGGCATCCTGTCGAAGTCCCAAGTGTACGATTACGCATTGAATGCGTATGTCGGATGCCAGCATGGCTGCATCTATTGCTACGCCAAGTTCATGAAGAGATTCACAGGACACCGTGAACCGTGGGGGGACTTTGTCGATGTGAAGATCAATGCCCCGGAGCTGCTGGCCAGGGAAGTAATGAAAAAGAAAATGGGACGGGTCTGGATAAGCGGCGTGTGCGATGCTTATCAGCCCCTGGAAAATAAATACCAGCTCACCCGAAAATGCCTTGAGATCCTCGTGGAACGGGGATGGCCCTTTACGATCCAGACCAGATCGCCGCTGGTCGTACGCGACATTGATCTGTTGAAGCGGGCGGCCGATTGCGAGGTCGGGTTCACCATGACCACTGCCGATGAGAAGGTGAGGCGCATCTTTGAGCCGCATGCCCCGCCCACGGCAAAACGGGTCGAGGCCCTGGCCAGCCTTCACGCTGAAGGGATCAAAACCTTTGTCATGGTGGCCCCGATGCTTCCCGGCGCCGAGGGGCTGGTTGACCTGCTGAAAGGCAAGGTGGACACCATCCTCATTGACCGGATGAATTACCATTATGCGGACTGGGTGTATAAAAAGCACGGGATGCAATGGGCCATGGACGACAGCTTCTTCCTGCAAAAGGGCGAGGAGTTGAGGGCCGCGTTCGAGAAGGCCGGGATGCCCTGTCAGATGTTATGCTGAAGCTGGCGCGATGGTTGCTGCAATGAAAAATACGATTGATGCCGCCCATATCCTTGCACTAGGGATCCTGCTCTTCCTCACGGTCAATCTCACGGGGTGCGGTCTGCTGAGGTCCGGAATAGCGTCCCTGAAATCCACGTCGGATTTCCATCCCCTGGAGACCGACAACCGGGTCCTCGCAGAATCAGGGGCAGAGGACCTGGCCAGGCAGGTTGCAGGATACCTGCCGGAAGCGATCCGCACAATTGAAAAAGAGCAGTACCGGGATTTCACAAAACAGGTGACCGTGTACGTGTGCGCTTCAGAGGACAGCTTTGCAGGCCATACGGGTCTGTCGAAGCATGTTCGAGGCGCACTTGTCACCAAGGTGTTTCTCTCAGGACGTCTGAAGGACCCGGAGTTCAATGAAACGCTCAAGGCCATTCTGACCCATGAATTATCGCACCTGCATCTTCAGCAGCAGCTCGGGGTCTATCACTACAACGCCAACATCCCCGCATGGTTTCAGGAAGGTCTTGCTGTCATGGTCTCGAATGGCGGCGGGGCGGAAAAGGTAAGTGAGTCGGCCGCTGTGAAGGCCATTGTGGAAGGCAAACACTTTACCCCGGAGGCGCACGGCAGCTTCTTCTGGCATAAGTCAGGCAGCTCATACGGCCTGGAGCCGCATATGTTCTACCGGCAGGCCGAACTGTTTGTCAGGTACATAAAGAGGACGTCTGAATTCAAATTTGGTTTGCTCATGCTCGCAATCGCGGATGGCGGGGATTTTGACAAGTCGTTCCGTGCAACATACGGCATGAGCATCGATGAAACATGGCAGGACTTTATTGACCAGCTCAGGGAAAAACAGCGGGAGATGCAATTTGCAGATAATTTATGGCCATTGGTTTGAGCGAATGGATAGCATATGAACAAGCCTGAACACGTGACGGGGTGCAGCCTTCGGCTTCGTATGATAGAATTAAAGTAATTTTGTTCGCTTTAAACCAGGAAAAAAATGCACCATCATGCTATTCTCTTACTAAGGAGGGCTATTCAATGGACAAGATCAAAGTGGATAAAAACATGTTCTGCCTACCCTGGACCCAGACCCTCCTGGGCAGCCATGTGAACGGCAAGGTCAATTTCATGGCGCTGGACTGGTTGACCAGGGTGAATTACCAGCCTGCCATGCTCGGCATTTGCGTCAACAAAGGGCATGCGACGAACGAGGCGATCCGCACGAACAACGAGTTCAGCGTCAATGTTCCCTCATCGGACATGGTGGCGATCACGGATTACTGCGGAATCGTTTCCGGGAAGAACACGGACAAGTCGGACCTGTTCGAGGTGTTCTACGGGGAGCTTAAAGCAGCGCCCATGATCTCGGCGTGCCCGCTTTCCATAGAATGCAAGCTGGTCCAGACCGTGGACCTTCCGACGAATACATTCTTCATTGCCGAGATCCGGAACATCTACTCAGAAGAACAGTACCTGGCGGACGGGAAGCCCGACCCGAAGAAGATGCGTCCCTTCCTGCTCACCATGCCTGACAACCGGTTCTGGGCGCTGGGCGAGCAGGTGGGGAATGCGTGGAAGGACGGCGTGAAGTTCAAGGAAAAGAGGAAGTAACCTCGACCCGTTGTGGGTGCCGGAAGAGGAAAGATCAAGACGTCAACTGATCGCATCTATGGGTCGTCTAATAGTGAGGGCAATTTTTACTTGACATATTCATACGTCTTAATTGATAGTGAGGGGGGTTAACAAATGGCAGATAAAACAACAACGATTCCCTGTCCGGAATGCAGCGGCAAAGGTTCGATAACGTGTCCTGTCTGCCATGGGCAAGGAAGACAGTCGAGCACGAATGCAGCGCAACGATCGTGTTCAAGTTGTCATGGTACGGGAAAAAGCGTCTGCCCCCGGTGTCGGGGCGCTAAAAAAGTAACTGTTGAAAAGAAATAATACAGGAGGGTTGATTATGAGGATAATCGTCATCTGCCTCTCGCTGGCCCTGCTGTGCGCCGCCATCGTGAATGACGCGGCCGCGGCCGGTCTGGGTGTCTACGGCTCCGTAGGCGGGGGCAGGGCGGACTGGTCGCCGGAGAATACAGCGAACTTTAAGAAGACCACCGGCCACCTGGATTTCGGCCTGGCGATGGATACCGCCCCGGCCCGCGACAAGTTGTACAATTACCACCTGACCGTCGGCTATGGCATCTTCCGGAACATGAACAACGCCGCCTGGGGCACTGCCGACCTGGACGGGACTGATCATCAGCAACAGCTTCGGCTTCGGTACCCTGGTTACTCCCAAGGTCCGTATCTGGTTCGGCCCTGAGATCAAAGTGACCTGGGTCGACGGGTCTCCTCAGCATTACTCCAATTATAAAATAAACCTGTTCGGTGTCGGCAAGGGCCTGGTGCTCGGCGTGAATTTCAATGATAATGAAAAGCTTACGACCGTCGTGAAAATGGGATTCCAGGTATTTGATTATGTGGGAGAAGGCAAAGGTTTCTTTTCCCACGAGACCAACAGCGCCTCGACCTCCTATCTCAGGAGGGATTACGACGTGAGGGAGAAAATGTTCACCCTCACGCTGGAGTTCCTGTTCAGAACATCGGACGACCGGTAGGGGGCGGCAAGAGGGCCGCGGCCTGCCGCAGAAATCCCCTGGGGCCAAGAAGTTTCTCCGCAGATTAATGTGCGACAGCCGATGCTATTTATTACTTTGACTGTTTTACTTCTTAATTGTTGTTTCATACTTCTTGCTTTATTAAACCGGACGATAAAAAGGATGTTATATGGAAAAGAAAAACCAAACTCAACCTGAACCGCCGGACCCTGAAGCGAGCCATGGCTATCAGAACATCCTGAAAATGGTCATCCTCATCGCGGTACTGGTGGGAGCATGGATCCTGCTGGATTGGTTGATAAGCGGCAAATAAAGAGGAATCCAGGATGTATAACACAAAGCTCGAAGAAAAGATCGACGCTGCTTTGAAGCAATGGCAGAACGTGGAAAAGAAGAAGATGTTCGGCGGCGTCTGCTACCTGCTCAAGGGCAACATGGCCTTCGGCATCTATAAGGACAGTCTGATCGTTCGCATGGACAAAGACCAGGGGGTGCAAAGCCTCAAGGACCGGAATGTGAAGCCGTTCGATATCACCGGCAGGCCGATGGCCGGTTGGGTCATGGTGCAGGAAGCGGGGTGGAAGAGCGCTTCCGGCCTGGCGAAATGGATGGAAGTGGGGAAGCGGTATTCGCTGTCGCTGCCGGAGAAGAAGGGGAAGGAAAGGGCAAGGAAGACGAAGACATTGAGCGAGTATAAGCTTCTGATACGCTTACACAGTTTAACTCACTGACAGGGAGGATCTATGGCAGCCTGGCTACTTCCCGCAGTAAAAGTAATTTTGCCTTACCTAAGCTCGATCGTTGCAGCGGCGATGCCGGTTTTTACCACGCGGAAAAGCGATGAGGCGACCGCTGCACAAGCACATCTCCTGCAGCAACAGATTGCCGAGCTGCAATCTGCTGCCTCGCAAAACGCCGTGCACATTAAAGAGCTGGCCGAGCAGTTACAAAAGACAGTAGCTGCTCTTGAGCAGGGAGCGTCACTCGCCGAATCGAGGTTCAGGCGGACAGCTGCGCTTTGTATTGGAGCGATCGTTGTGTCATTGATCGCACTGTGCGTTTCGTTGATCGCATTGTTCGGGCGATAGCACACCAGTGCGGCCAAACAGGGACAACCGCAAGGGGCTTTAAGAAAAACTATTTTCGCAGGCTAAAGCCTGCGGCTACCATAACGGAATGCATTGATTTTGCACACTGTAGCCGCACCCTTTAGGGTGCGTTTGTTTTGGATCGAGCCCTTTTCCATCAGCCGCCTAAAGATTCCCGGCTGAAGCCAATACCTTCTTCGTCCACGCAGTATTCCCCCTCAGTCCGTTCCACAGTTCAAAACTCTCCCCTTGACAAATGATCGCGACCCCCTATAATTCCACGATCATGTCTCCTGAACTTCATGAAACAACTCCGCCGACGACCCGCGAGGTCCGGATCGTGTTCGCCGGCCTGATGCTGGCGCTTGCCCTGGCTGCGCTCGACCAGAACATCGTGGGCGTGGCATTGCCGCAGATCGTGAGCGAGCTGGGCGGCCTTCATCATCTCTCGTGGGTCGTCACGTCCTTTCTCGTGACCTCGACGGCCACGACACCCCTCTACGGAAAACTCTCCGACATGTACGGCAGGAAGCCGCTCTTTATCATCGCGATCGTCATCTTCCTCATCGGCTCCTGCCTCTGCGGCCTGTCGCGCTCCATGACCGAGCTCGTGGTCTTCCGGGGCATCCAGGGCATGGGCGCGGGCGGCCTCATGGTGCTTGCCCAGACCACGATCGCAGACCTGGTGGCCCCTCGCGAGCGCGGCCGCTATCAGGGGCTCTTCGGCGCGGTCTTCGCATTTTCGAGCGTGGCCGGACCTCTTTTGGGAGGGTTCATCACGAGCGCGCTGTCATGGCGGTGGATCTTCTACGTGAACGTGCCCGTGGGCATTCCGGCCCTGGCCATGATCGCCTTCGGGTTCCGCCGGCCCCATCACAAGGTCCAGCACCGTATCGATTACGCGGCGGTTGCGCTCCTGACCTCGGCCACCGTGGCGCTGCTCCTTGTCCTGAGCTGGGGCGGTGTGCAGTACCCGTGGTCGTCCCCGCTCATTATCGGGCTGGCCATGGCATCCGTGGTGCTCACCGTTCTCCTCATCCGTACGGAGCGGCGCTCTGCGGAGCCGGTGCTCTCGCCGCACATCTTCCACAACAGGACCGTGGTGATCGCTTCCATGGTGATGGGGCTCGCCTTCATGGGGATTTTCGGCGCCTTCGTATTCTTGCCCCTCTTTTTCCAGCTCGTCATGGGCATGGCCCCGGCGAAGGCCGGGCTCATGCTTGCGCCCATGACCGGCGGCTTGATCGCGGCGTCTTTTATCGGCGGCCGCATCGTTTCCCGGACCGGCAGGTACAAGATATTCCCCGTCGTCGGCCTGGGCTGCGCCTCGCTTTCCTTTATCGTCGTGATGTGGGCGGCCGCGTCAAACGGGGGCATCGGCGTGATCGAAGCATCGCTCATCGTCCTCGGCTGCGGTTTCGGCCTCGTCATGCCCAATCTCGTCGTCGCTCTGCAAAATGCGGTGGGAGCCGGCGAGCTGGGCGCGGCGACGGCGACAGCAGCGTTCTTCAGACAGCTCGGCGGCACCTTCGGCGTGGCCATGTCCGGCGCCATCATGACGGCCCAGCTCCAGGGCCTGCACATGGAAAAGTGGAACGGCCTGGTAAAGAACGGCCGTTCTCTCATGGAACAGGGGATCCAGGAGATCGCCGCGCTCCCTGCTGCCCAGCGGGAGATCGTGCTCGGGGCCTACCGCCACGCGATCAGCACCACGTTTCTCGTCGGCGCCGTTATCACGGCCCTGGCCTTTGCGCTCGTGCTCTTCCTCCCTGAGCATCCGCTGAAATCCGGCCGTACAGGAAGTTCCGGCACGCCGGCGGAGTCTCCCCGGAAAGTCGGGTAAGAACGGGATCTTCTTGCTACCAGGTCTCTAATGTTGTACTTTTGTGATAAAGTAGGTTTTTTGTGGAGTGGAGGAGGGAATCAAAGTTCGGAGTTCGGAGTAAAACACCTTAGGGTTAGTTCATACCGATGTCTTTCCCTCCGATCGGCGTCATGGTTTGACCTGCCTGACAAATCTCCCCTGATATCTGGCATGTCCTTCGCATTTTTCAAATATGAACTGGCAGATCCTGATGCCGGGGTATAAGGCCAGTGGCGCATTTCCTAAATTAACGATTTCCAGGACCTGATGGTTGGAGATGCCCGGATGCATGAACCCGGCAGTCACGTGAACTGCCAGCCCGAAACGCGCAAACCTGCTTCTGCCTTCCAGCCGGCCGGATATGGTATCGGCAAGGGTGATTTTTTCCTTCGTGATTCCCAGGATCATCTCGCCCGGCTTTATGACGACATATCCGCCGTCTTTAACGTGAACTGCAGTGGTAATATCCTGGAAATGAGAATCTTTTTTTATGTGGTAGATTTTTGATCGTCTTGTGAAGATCCTGAATTCGTTCCCGAGAGAAAGATCGATCGAGCCTGGTCCGATCTGCGATTGTTCGAGTGGTTCGATTTTTATCAGTCCCTTTTTCAAGGCTTTCTCGATCTCTTTCCCGATTAATACACTCATATTCTTCAACCTCGCATATGGCATCTCATGGCAAGTACGGAATCGGCAACCAGCCTACCGTAGCAGAATTCAACAATTGAGTCAAGAGATGCTCCCGGATATCCCAATTCAAGGGTGAGGCTGTCTTATTGAAAAATGATTGCCCAATGTTCTGACCGCAGGCTTCATCTTGCGTAGAAATGTCTTTCAAAAGCCCTTGGGTGCCTTCACATGGTTATCAGGGCTTAACCAATGACGGTGCTCAGCACGTGATATGAAGCGCCGCAATTACGGTCTTTGCGCCCTGCAGATCGTTGAACAGTGCGACCGCCTTTGATGTCCGTTCCACCTTCACCTCGATCCCTTGCGCAGCGATCCGGTCAACGGTTTCCCTGGGAACGCGCATGACCCCGGCATAACCCGTTCCGATGACGAGCACGTCCGGCTTCGCCTGCAGCGCTTCCGCCACGTCGGCAAACTGGAGAAGATGCCCTTCCTTTCGCCACCACGAGGCGTCGACCCTGCCGGGATAAATAATAACGTCCGAGGTATAGGTCTTCTTGTTGATGACGATCCTTCCGAAGGAATAGGAATCGATCTTCATGGCCTCACTCCCTTCTGGTCACGTGGTCCGAACGAACAGGGGGGCGTATCACGACCCGGCCTTCCTCTCCCTCGACGCCCTCCACCCGGACATCAATATCCATAAACTGCCGCACCACCCAGAGGTTCGTGAGCAGATGCCCGGTGACCCGGCTGGTGCTGAATTCGGACGGTCCCTGACAGAAGGCGAGCCAGGGCACGACCTGGTCCGCCAAATGCGGGTCCAGCGCACCCTTTGAACGCAGATAGGAAAGCAGTTCATCGCATGCCTCGTCAGCCACCTCCTCGGCCCGCTTGCCGATGGCGCCGAGGCTGCCGAACCCTGCCACGAGGTGCTCGAACTCCGCAGCGAGGAACAGGAAGGAACCCTTCCCCGGCGACGGCGCTGACAAGACCTCGATGGACGCGTCGATGCCCTGCCTGCTGAGTATCGCAAGCGCCCGGTCGCGCTGGCGCGTTGCGATGTGATTGGGCAGGTTCGAAATCGCCGAGATGCCGAAGACGCGAACAAGCCTGCCCCGGTCGATCACGGTGAGCGGCCGGAGCGCCCGCGCCGGCGTGATCCGGGCGGACGACTTGACCGTTGCCGATGGGATACCAGCCCCAGGATGCGATGGCGCACTCGACAGGTACGCCGATGCGGAAGAGCAGGGGAGCGACGACAGCTCGCAGATAGTGGAACGACGGGCTCCAGGGCACGTGGGTCCCGCCGCTTACCGTGACCAGTGACGACTGTTCCGCGAAGCAGAGGGGCAGGAGAATGGTCTGGAGCACGAGGCTCGTGCTTCCGGCGCTGCCTTTCTTTTCAGCGACATCGAAATGGTATGTCCCGCCGCTGGTCCTGCCCGGCCGGAACTCGAGCTCTGTTGACGAGAGCTCCGCGCCCTGGACCTCGGCGCCGGAAATGGACGCGGCAGCCATGACCGCTGTGAGATGCTGCGGCTGGAGGCCGGCGTTCTTCCTGGTTTTGCGGATGTTCGTGATCTTCATCGGCGTTCCGAGCACGCAGGACAGGGCGAGCGACGTGCGCAGGATCTGGCCCCCTCCTTCGCCAAAGGATCCGTCGATGCACACCATGTCAGGACCTGATGGGCGGTTCATCTCCTAATTATAGACGCTTTTCTCCTAACAATGCAGTTGGTCGAACTGCAGGATATATGGATTTTGTGAAAGTCTAGGGAGAGCCTTTAGGCTTACGGGTCATCTTCCCTAAAAAATACTGTTCATCGGATGTGCTATAATTTAACTGTCCGGATCAACGGACGGTTAACGGGAGATGTTGAACAGCGCGATGATACAACACTTCTGAACACGTACTCCGCTTCGGTGTTCCAAAAAAGGTGAGCAGCCATGAAAGTTTTACTGGCAACAGACGGTTCTCTCTCCTCGGAGGGTGCGGCATCGTTCCTGACCCGAATGGCGTGGTCCCCTGATGATGCGATCACGGTCTTTCATTCTGTTTACGCGGTCCCCTTTCATTACGACGAAAAATTCTACTGGACGACCCTGCAGTCGATAAAAAAGGAATGCGCACCCAAGATCCTCGATTCAGCGGTTGCGATCCTCAAGCCTGTCCGGGCAGCCATCAGCGTGGAGATCGAAGAAGGTACCCTGCACCCGTGTACGCCGGAGCAGTGCATCATCAAGGCGGCCGAAGCGTCGGGTATGGACCTCATTGTGATGGGGGCGAGCGGAACAAAAGGGCTTGCATCGGTCTTTATCGGAAGCGTATCGAGAGCGGTCGCGAACAATGCCGCGAAACCGGTCCTCATCGTAAAACAGCAGCCACCCTTGATTGCGGAAAGGATGCGGGTCCTTTTCGCCGCTGACGGATCCGACCATTCCCGCGCAACCGCCGAGTTCCTGACTTCCCTTCCTTTTCCCGATACTACCGAGATTACGATCGTGCATGTCATACCGTCGAACTTCCTTGATGTGCCTGAACAGTTCGTTCTGGAAATTGATGAGCGGGTCAAGGCCGCAGTGAGCAGTATCAGGACCCGGGAATTTACGGAAGCTGAAAAGATCATCGCACAGGCGCGGGCGTATCTCGGCAGAAAGTTCAAACAGATACAGGCGCTCTCCCGGGTCGGCGACCCGTCAACGGAAATACTGAAAGCAGGGGAGGCCATGGAGGCAGACCTAATCGCCGTTGGCCGTCGGGGATCTCGGGGATTGACGGGAACGCTGGGCAGCGTATCAAGAAATATTCTGAACCATGCAGCGTGTTCAGTCCTGATCGTGAGATGATGCAAGGACTTGTACTGGACTATATAAAACAGCAAGACTTTAAGACCCCAAAGCTGACTGTTTTGAAATATATGGTAGGGAAGAACGTCAAGGGAAAAGAGGTAAATAGATATGATCATCGATCTGAACAAGAAGGAACGCGCTCTGCTCGTGACCGAACTGGAGAAAAGCATCATCCCGGAAGTGAGGGGAATAATCGTATCAAAAATACGAATGCGGAAGACGGACCGGGATGATCTGAAAAAAGAGGACGAGGCCGCGCTGAAGAACGTTCTTGAAAAACTGAAAATGGCCGCCTGATCCTGACAGGCCGGCGCAAAACTGATATAATACACGATCGTTCTCAGCCGGGTAATGTCTGGAAAAGATCAAAAGGGGTGCTTTATGCAGCCCTTTTTTTATACCGGGGCACTGATAGCGCTGACGGGTTTTTTCTCAGGAGGTGTGCGATGTCTTTTCCAATGGTGTTCAACAGCATTCTGCTTTTCGCGCTTTTTTTTGCCCCACTGGTCCAGGCCGGGGACAGCATGGTGATCACGGACTTCTCTTCACCTGTAGGCGCTTCAGGGGTCCCCGCGGGTTGGGAGCTCAAGGAAAAATCCGGCAAGGCGGACTTTGCCGTGGTCAAGGACGGAGATGTCGCCGCGGGCAGGTTCCGGAGCGCCAACACGTCCTTCTCGCTCCAGAAGGAGGTGAAGGTGGACCTCAAAAAATATCCCCTGCTCACCTGGAAATGGAAAGTGACCAAACTGCCCGCAGGCGGCGATTTCAGGAAGTCGAAGACCGATGACCAGGCGGCCCAGCTCTTCGTGGCGTTCTCCAAGACCAAGGCGATCGTCTACATCTGGGACACGACTGCGCCTGCGGGGCTCATGGAAGACACGTCCCCGGTCCCCTTCATGACGGTCAAGATCGTGGTGCTGCGATCGGGTCCGGCGGAGCTGGGGAAATGGATCGATTGAGACCCGGAACGTATATGATGATTACAAAAAGCTTTATGGTTCCGAACCGCCGGTAGTGAATGGGATCAGGCTCCAGATCAATTCACAGCATACCGGTACCTCTGCTGAGAGCTATTTTGCCGATGTAGTATTCAAGAGGCAGTAGGTGTGAGCGAAGAGGGCCGGGAAGCCGACAGAAGACCCCGCGTCTATTCTTTCAGCCGGCGGACGGCCGTCCTTGTTCTGTCGCGCGACCATCCAGCCCGGATACTCGGACGGCAGCACGCTCGCGGCATCAAGCTGTGCAATGTGCTCGGGGGCGAACCGCACATCGCTTGCGGCGAGGTTGTCTGCGAGCTGGTCCCGCGTTTTTGCGCCAATGATGACGCTGGTGACAAAGGGCCGCGTCAGGAGCCACGCAAGGGCGACCCGGGCAACAGACAGGCCGGTATCCGCTGAAACAGCACGCATCGCCTTGAGCACGGTCTTCGCGCGCTCGCGATCGACCGGCGGGAAGTCGTAGGACGTACGCCGCGCGCCCGCCGGCCCGGGATTCTCCAGGTCGAATTTGCCTGAAAGCAGGCCGCCTGCAAGGGGGCTCCAGGGAAGTACGGCGAGACCCTGGTCCTGGGCAAGCGGCACGACCTCGCGTTCGATGTCGCGGCTTGCGATCGAGTAGTGCATTTGCGCGCTGACAAAACGCGCCCAGCCATGGGCATCGGAGCAGGCAAGCGCCTTCATCGCCATCCATGCGGGCAGATTGCAGAAGCCGACGTAGCGGACCTTGCCGGCCCGCACCACGTCGTCGAGAGCTTGCATGGTCTCTTCGATCGGTGTCTGGAGGTCAGCGCCGTGGATCTGGTAAAGGTCGATGAAGTCCAGGTTCAGGCGGCGCAGGCTTGCGTCGATCGAGGCGAGGATGTGGCTGCGCGACAGGCCCGCCTGGTTCGGACCGGGTCCTGTGCGGCCGCGGACCTTCGTGGCGATGATCGTTTGCTCGCGCGGCCTGCCGAGCCTGGCGAGCGCCGCGCCCACGAACGTTTCCGAATCACCCTCCGAGTACACATCAGCCGTATCGATGAAGTTCACGCCGGCATCAAGGGCCGTGCCGATGAGCACCTCTGCGTCGGCAGCCGTCAGCCGTCCAATGGCTTCCCAGAATCCTTTTCCTCCGAAGGTCATGGTGCCCAAACACAGCTCGGATACATACAGGCCCGTTCTTCCAAAATTTCGATATCGCATTGTCTCACCTCAATCCCTAACCCGGACAAACCGGAACTAAAAAGTCAAAACCGAAAATCGTCTCTCGCAAAGACGTAGCCTGCTCTTGCGAAAGCGCGGCCATAAACAAAGAACGCCAAGAAAAGCTTTAAGTCTTGTTTAAAAGAATCAAATAATTTAGCCTTTCTTTGCGAGCTTTGCGCCTTTGCGTGAAATTATTCTTGCCGTTTTGAGCCGCCCCGGTCTTTGCGATCATATCCCCTGTCTTCTCTTCGCCTCCATCAACGCCTGCACCGGCTTGAGGCTGTAGGGGCTGCCGTGCTCGATGGCCGTGAGCACGGTGCCGCCGCCGGTAAAGAAGTAGTAGCTCGCGTCGTCCATGACGGACAGATACAGGCCCGGCAGAAGGTTCTTGAACTCCTGGAGGGTGTCCCCGCCGCCGTACATCTTCATGGCATCCCGGTTCAGGTCGATGGTGTTGTCGAGGGCCTGGGACCCGGCGGAAAAGTGGGGAGTGTATCCCATGACGGCATTGACGAAGATGGTCTTTGCGGTCTGGATGGCCTCGGCGACGGTCTTGTCCTCGAAGGACCGCGGGTCGATGTCCATGACGTATCCGTAGGAATTGCCGGGCTTGAAGTCCTTGACTGAGATGGTCCGATACCTGCCTTCGATCCTTCCCTCCCTGACATCCGATTCCACGATAAAGGGCAGCTCGACGATCTTCTTTCGCTCGCGGTCCTTGTGGACCAGCTCCTGCGCGAGCGCGCGGTCCTCGTCGCTCACCCCGCTGATGCTTACCTGGTATTTTGCGCAGAGGTAGGTATTGTAGATGACCCCGCCGAGCACCAGCCGGTCCACCTTGTCGTAGATGGCGTTCAAGGGCTTTATCTTGGTGTCGTACTTTGCGCCTGCGACCACGGCGAGGAAGGGCCGGTCCGGGTTCATGACGCCTTCGAGGTGCATGATCTCCTGCTGGAGCAGGAAGCCCGCGTATGAGGGGACGAGCCGGGTGATGTTCTCCGTCGAGGCATGGGGCTGCCACGAGCCGAAGGCGTCGTTCACGTAGATGTCGGCCAGGCCGGCAAGCTGGAGCGCGAAGCGCTCCCGGAGCTCTCCCTCGGCCTCCTCTCCCTGGAACCACCGGGTGTTCGGAAGGTAGATCCCTCCGATCTTCCGCTCCCGCAGGTCCCTGACCGCAAGGTTGATGGACGTATCGATCCCCGTTATGCCCTGCTTCGGATCAACCGGGAAGCGGGGGAGATACAGTTTCGAATGGAGCTTCTGCTCGAGGTAGCGCACGATCGGCTCGACGGACTCTTCGGGCCTGCAGGTGATGGTATCGGCCTTCTTGTCCCGGGGCCTGCCCACATGGGTCATCATGATGGGCCTGCCTCCCCGCTCGACGATATGGAAGAGCGTGCCGATGGTGCGGTCGATGCGGAAGGGGTCCCGGATCGCTCCGTCCTTCACGACGTTATGATCGAACCGGACCAGGACGACCTTCCCCTCCAGATCGGCATCCTGGATCAACGGCAGGTCCGGGTGCAATGAGGTACTCATCATGGCGGCTCTCCTTTGTTCACTATGATGAACATCGTAAGAAGTCTTTTTTTCACACGATAGTCCACAAAGGCACGAAGAAAAACTTTTGATTATGAGAGTGTTACATCTCCGTGGCTTCGTGGCTTTGTGTGAGCCACGACTTTTACAGCTTTGTCAATTATAGCACAGGCAACTTCTCAACCTGGCGCTCTCCTGATCAGGTCTGCGTACTTGCCATCCGGCCTTGTTGGTGTTATAGTCCCCCACGTTTGTCAGGCCGTTGGCCATCCCCGCAGCATGAATACGCACGGAAAGCAGAATGCACACACCTTGCCAACACATTCGGATCCGCGATCTCCAGATCAGTCCGCCGCTCATTCTTGCGCCGATGGCGGGCCTTACCCACAGCGCCCTCCGGCAGATCGTGCTCGGCTTTGGCGGGGTCGGTCTTTTGTCAACGGAAATGCTCGCGGCAAAAAGGCTGCCCTCTGAAAATCCCAGGATCTCCCCGTACCTGATCAGGACCGCCTTGGAAAAACCGCTTTCCTATCAGCTCCTGATCTCCTCGGCCAGAGAGATGGCCCCGGCCATCGAGGTGCTGCATACACTCAAAGCCGATGCCATTGATCTGAACCTGGGCTGCCCTGCCCCCGCTGTCGGCAAGTCCGGCGCGGGCATCTCGCTGATGGAACGGCCGGAGGATGTCCGCTCCCTCGTGGCCGAGGCGCGGAAACGCACTACGCTGCCCCTTTCCGCAAAGATCCGGCTCGGCCTTGAACTGGACGAGCGGAAATTAAGGGACTTCTGCACCATGCTCGAAGACGAGGGCATTGATATGCTCTCGGTCCATGCCCGGCTCAAGAAAGAGTCCTTTGACAGAAGGCCGCGATGGGAGTGGGTCGCCAGGGTAAAGGACTGGCTCACGATCCCCGTTATCGCCAATGGAGGGATCTTCTCTGTGCAGGACGCGGAAGATTGTCTGCGCGTCTCCAGGGCCGACGGTCTGATGCTCGGCCGCGGGGCAGTGATACGACCCTGGCTGTTCGCCGAAATTGCCCGGGACGTGTACGGCTGCACTATTGCGGAGCCGGCCGTGTCTTTGCAAAAGGTGTATGGCACCTTTCTCGAACTTATCACCGAGCATTTCCGGCCTGAACGCCGGCTGGGCAGGCTCAAGGAATTCACCCATTATTTCGCCAAAAACTATCAATTCGGACACCTCCTGGCAACCAGGGTCCAGTCCAGCACGAGCGTGGATGAAGCGCGGGAGAGGGCCGGAATTTTCTTTGAAGGCGCATCCTAGCGCATCATCGTATCTTGTTCGCATTGAACAATTCCTCCTGTTCCAGAAGTTTTACCCCGTGGTGCCCTGTTTCCCTCTTACTTTGCGATCAAAGAAATATTTGCCATATTTTCACGAAAGCAGCAAATACCCGATCGCGAGAATCCATTGCGTGACGAATATAGAGAAAGCCATATATTCATTGCAATTACAACAGTGTCCTTCCTGTGCTGTTGCCGCTGCAATATTGACACATACCCTTAAAATACCCGCCCCGGGTGATTGACCTAATTATAAAAAAGGATATGCTTTGACAAGGACGATGGAATAGCGGCCGTGCTGTTCCCTGCCCAATGTCCAGCATAAGCGGCGATAAGCCAGGAGTGACGATCACTGTGCCTTTGCAGAAAAACATACGATTGCTCAATATCATGGAGACCGCCAAGGCCCTCGTGTCCCACCTGGACATCGATAATGTGCTTTCCATCATACTGGAAAAGGCAATGGAGATCACCAAGACCCGTGCCGGCAGCATCGCCCTCTACTCACCGGATACCGCGACCATGCGCATCCATGCGCACCGGGGGTTCACCCGGAGATTCATTGCCAACCGCGAATGGCAGGTGAGGCAGGGTGGGTTCACGGACCGGATCATCAAGTCACGGGCAGCAACCGTCATCAATGGCACCACGAACAATGACTTCTTCACCAGCCCCATCGCGATCCAGGAAGGCATCAAGTCCCTCATCTGCATGCCGCTGAACTATTCCGGCGAGGTCGTCGGTATTCTCTATGTCAATGACTTTGCGCCAAGGAAATTCGCGTCCGAAGACCTCCAGAACCTCGAGATCCTCGCCTCGTTCGCGTCGATCGCGATCCACAACGCGCAGGCCCATGCGACGATCAGGCTGCAGGCCATCACCGACAGCATCACCGGCCTGTTCAACCGCCGGTGCTTTGAAGACCTCATGAGCCGGGAGCTCCAGCGGGCGGAGCGGCATGAGAGGGAGTTCTCGCTCGCCCTCGTGGATGTGAACGACTTCAAGAAATATAATGACACCTACGGCCACCTGGCCGGCGACCAGGCCCTGTCCGCGCTCGGCGAGGCGATCAGAAAGGCCATCCGCAGCATCGACATTGCTGCACGATATGGCGGCGACGAGATCGCGATCATCCTGCCCGAGACCAAACTTGATAAGGCATACAATATGTTCGCCAATCGGATCAAGCAGGAGATCGAAGAGGGCTTTACCGCGATCTCCGGCACGGGACATGTACTGTCGGTCTCGATCGGGATCGCCGCGTACCCCCATGACGGGAAAAGCACCCCGGAACTGGTCCTGTCCGCGGACCGGGCGCTCCTGGCCACCAAGAAGCAGAAGCACACCTGCGCGATCGGCTGCGCCCGCCCGATCGCGGTGCAGTAAGAGCCAGTTCTTCCGCCTGTCTATTAATCATAAGCAGAGACCCCTTTATAACGATAACCACCATCGTGATGTTCTGCAGTTTTTGCGTCGGCCATTCTCGAGAATCCGACCGAGGACAACGTATCGAAACCCTGCCCGTGCCCGTCGTCTCACTCTTTCAGCCATCCTTAGATCTCATCGTGCAGCATAAAAAAACCAGCTCGTTCTGAATGACATGCACTTGCTTTTCGGACATTAATCCAGCACTGTTGCAGCATTATCTTCCAGGAAGACGCCATGTCTTGTCGTCCAGATGCTTGACACCATCCGCCTGTCCTCGTGTATACTTGAAGGTAACATCATTTGTGCTCTAGTAGATGGCGCCGGTCGCCTGACCGCTGACCAAAGGACCCGCATATGAACACTCCCGGGAAATTGCCGGCGACTATACTGAGTCTCATCATCATGAGCGTAGTGTTCACTGACTGTACGAAAGCTCCCATCATCGGAGGGCCTATTACGGCGGAACGGCTTGAGGATGGCGTCTACGAAGGCAGTTACAGCAGCTGGCCGAACAGTGCCCGGGTAAAGGTAACGGTCAAAGAAGGTACGATTACCGATGTTGTTCTCATCCGCCACTGGGCGTCATGGATCGGCAAAAAAGCCGAGCCGATCATTCCCCTCAGGATCATCGAAAAACAGTCTGCAAACGTCGATGCGGTTACCGGCGCCACCAACAGCAGCAGGGTCATTATGAATGCGGTGCAGGATGCTCTTGAAAAGGCATACCGGCACAAATGATCGTAGTTTCTAAAAAGCATGTCATTTCCGATGTGCTCTCTATTCCTACAATGCAGGAAGGGGAACTCCTATGCCGACCTTGCTGGACCACTACCGGTATTTTTTAAAGGACACGGTGCGACTGACCATCGATTTCAGCCTGACCGATCAAAGCAGGGGTGTGGCCCCGCCTCCGGTCGAAAAGCCCTATGCAGCGGACGGTGAGCGAATCGATCTGGTCCCGAACGGAAAGTGGCAGGGTATTTCGACCATCGACCTCGATTTCCGCCATACAGAACCGCAGCAGTCACCGGCAGTTCACCGCTGATCCGCTGTCTCTGGACGAAGTATCGTTCCTGCTCTGGGCAACGCAGGGGATCCGAAAGAAAGCGAACGGGGCAACCGCCCTGCGGACCGTGCCATCCGCCGGCTGCCGTCATGCGCTCGAGACCTATCTCTGCGTGCTGCATGTCGCGGGACTGGAACCGGGGATCTACCGCTATCTGCCCGTGGAACACCAGCTGCTCGTCGTCTCGCGGGCGCCGGGCCTGGCGAAGAAGCTCACGGCGGCAGCCCTGAACCAGTCCTTTGTGGGGAAGGCCCCGGTGACCTTCATCTGGACAACGATACCCTATCGCATGGAATGGCGCTACGGTATCGCGGCCCACAAGGTCATCGCGCTCGACGCTGGACACGTGTGTCAGAACCTCTATCTGGCCAGCGCGGCCATCAATGCGGGGACCTGCGCTGTTGCCGCCTATCACCAGCAGCTGATGGACGACCTTCTGGGCATTGACGGTGAAAATGAGTTCACCCTCTACCTGGCGCCGGTTGGAAAGATTTGATATCGGTTTCAAGGAAAACGTGGGGACGTACATACAAGCTCAAGACCTTTTTTATGAAACATACCGTTAGAGCCTGGACGAGATAAGGGCATCATAGACATTGCATACAGCAACGATCTTCACGATCGGATTGGTCAGCCAGATACCGCTTTACAAGACCTATTGTTCCTGCATCCAAACAAATGCTGTAGCGAACCAGAACTATTCGTCTTCCTTGAAGTTTCTGCTTTCTCTTCTTGTCATCGCTCGAAAATGTGATAAAATAGTCGTATGAAAGAACAGGACGATACAAAAAAATCAGTGAACGCAAGCGACCCCGTGACGAACGCATCTTATGAAGTCGTAAAGCCAGGTGATTATCTGCGGGCTGTGAAGGCCAGTCTCCAGAAGGGGAATCAGAAGGAGGCTTTCGGTCTCCTTCAGGATGCCGCTCTGCAGTATCCCGACGACCCGTTTATCCTCTCCTATTACGGTTGTCTTCAGGCCTTGGTGGACAGAAAGTACCGAGCCGGTGTTGAGAAATGCAAGAAGGCCCTTTCCATGATACAACAGGAGTCGTCGTTCGGTGAGGAGATGCTCTACCCGGGATTTTATCTTAATCTCGGCAGGGCTTACGTTGCGGCGGGGAAAAAAGATGACGCGCTGGACGCTTTTAAAAAAGGACTGAAATATAACAGTGGCCACCGCGATATTCTGAATGAACTACGGGCACTAGGCAAGAGGCAAAAAGCCGTTGTGCCGTTCCTCGACCGTTCAAACCCGATCAACAAATACATCGGCTTAATATTGCGCAGGGCAGATAAGGCGTCTGATAAGAAGAGATGAACAACCGCAGGGGGTTGAAGTCAACCTCGCCGGCAATCGGGTTCCGCGTCTGCTGGCATCCAGCAATCCGGTCATCGTTTTGAATCCCTCGCGTCCCGCCATATGCGAAACCTTTCCGGACAGTTACAAAGAATAAATTTATTTCAACATGGATAGAAAAAGTCCACATTAATCCATGTCAAAGTCTTTGACCTGTCTTTTTTAGTTCTACTCTTGTTAGGAGTACAGCATGGTAGTCTCGGACCTCGACCACTCTGATCATCAGACCGCCGGCAGCCCCCGGCTTGCGGAAGGCCTTTGCTTTTTTGCGTTCACCCGGTATTCACCAACTGCCTGACGGCAGGGTCGAGATCGACGGGGACCGGGTGTTTGCCCTGGTCCAGCGGTATGAGACCATGATGACCGACGCACCGAAGTTCGAATTCCACCGGAAGTACATTGACGTCCAGTTCATCGTGTCCGGCGAGGAGGTCATCGGCTGGGCGCCGGCTGCGCGAATGACGGTCACCGACGCCTATGACGCGGACAAGGACATCTGCTTCGGCACCGTGGCAAAGGGAAGCTGGACGCCACGTGCATCTGCAGGCAGGTCAATTGGCAGTGCTCTGGCCGGAAGACGGGCATGCACCCAAACTGGCAAGCAATGCGTCATTGCCGGTCATGAAGATCGTGGTCAAGGTTGCGGTGTAACACGTGCAGGGTCCGGGGGGCAGGGGCAAGCTTGAACCGTACAAGCTTCATTTCTCGCAGAGGCGTACCAGAATTCGTCAACGTCTGCCGATAACAACCATTCGATATTATTGACACAAATGTAAAACAGGCATATAGTTGCGACAAACCCTATCAATTTAATTGGATTCAGCTTATGTTATTCGGAAATCAGCTAAGTTTAAACTGCTATTTTGACAGCAATCATCGGAAAAGCATATATGCTGAGATCATGCACTTACTGGTTCATCAACTTGTTAATACCTAAATTGTGAACGTAAACAAAAATGAATTAGATCTTAGAGATCGTCAGAGCATCTTCATTACGAGTTTGGGATTCTCAATGCTCTTCCCAGTTATGGCAATGACATTATAGAAGGCGTTCTTAATAAATCAATAGGGAGTCCTTAGCTATTAACGGTTAGGCCTAGTTTTCTTCCTGTTTCAGAGAATCCTGAAGCCTGATGATGTTTTGGCTAGCCATTTTGTACTGGATGTACTGATGGGAAAATGAGAGCCGATCGGAGACTAAAAGGTCAATCCTGAGACAAAGGTGTTCACTTGACCTATGAGCGTCTTAACGTAACATCCAGAAGCAAAGCAATGGGCTTTCATTGAAATATCGAATGAAATAAATCGAGTAACCAGATTTTTTACAGCATGCAAAAATGATCTTTTATCAGAATCCTGGAAGCCAACGATTGTCCAAATGGGCTTTAAAAATGAAACATAAAATGCTTCCATATCTGCTGTAACTTGTTTCGTATAATTATCGAGCCACGTTTTGCCATCAGCACTGAGATTTCATCGATTAAACCTGATCTGATGTAAGACAATTATTTGACCCATGGTACGGAGTAAAGAAAGGTCCTCTTTTTGGCCTGAAAAAGTACGGTAAGGCGTTACCTTTAGATAGCTCAAAATTTCAAAGCCTGCTCGAAGCTTCTGATTTAAGTTTACTTCCGCAATGTTGACGGCTTACCCCTGAAGAAAGACTCTCGTGGGAAGAAGGGCGCCGACTTCACCTGAATCATGGTAACCATCAAAGAGCAGACTGTGTTAGATCTCGACGCATCGCCCTCGGTCCAAGAATTACAACTTGCTACCGAGACTACCTGATCTTAAGGAACTTGATACCGAATCATCGAAATGGTCACGGATCTTAAAGCGGATCGGTCCGAGAGATAGCCTTCTTATCGCCACACAATTGAGAAAAGAGGAAATGGCCAGTCGGAGTGTGTTAGATTAGTCGAGGGCAAGAGTATAACTTAGAATGCTGAGGAGCCGACTCTCACGATAGAGTCCTATCTCACCGCGGATAATCAGTCATCACCATGACACCGCTGCGCTTGATAAAATTGCGGTTTGCTTGCCGATTCATTAAAAGAATATTCCGAACAACGGACATCAAAGGAAAGACGTAGAATTCACCTACGTGTTCGAGTCCGACGCGCCGGTAACGCGGCGTCTCACCCGCGATCGTTCTCACAGCCATCGGCGGGGATTGTATCCGCCCGTTATCTGCCGCGTGATCGCCTGCCAGAGCATCTGACGTCCCCAATTATACTTTCCCCAGGGCGCGAGGAACTTCGCCGTGTCCTTCAGCACGATGAGCTTGTCGCGCATACCGCGTTTGGCAAGCGTGCCCATGAAGTCGGCCTCGTGCGGCCGGCCAAAGAGGATCTTCAGGATGTTCCACTGGTCCGAGCAGCGCCGCACTTCGCTCTGGATCATCGTCCGGTAGATGTCCTGGATGGGCTTGTTCAGCCTGAAGGCATCCACCGTTGCCTCCCCCGCGATCGCCCCGGAATGGAGCGCTGCGGACATGCCCTCGGCGATCATGTTCAGGAACCCTGCTGCCTGGCCGGTCACGATGATGTTCCCGCGGCCGAAGACGTAGCGGTTGATGAGCGAGAGCCCGAAGTTGTTCACGCTCGCTTCACGCGAGACGCACGGCCCCAGCCGCACCCCGTGCCGCTCCTCCAGATAGCGCAGGGCCTTGTCGTGGCGCACCGCGAAGTCATCATCCGCCTCGTAGCCGACGCCGACGATCTGTTTTCCGTTCCGCAGATGGCTCCAGGTATAGTAGCCGAGCTCGGGATGGAACCAGTAGTGGAAGAATTCCGGGTCCAGCGGGCAGTCGATGATCTCGTGCAGATGCTGCTTGACCGTGAACCATTTGATCTTGTCGCGATATTCCGGATACAGGGTGCTGACCACCTTGGAGTTCGGGCCGTCGGCCCCGATCAGATAGCGCGCGCGGTAGTGCGATTCCTCCTGTCCGTTGCTTGCGACGACATCGATATGCGTCCCCTCATCCGTAGCTGACAGAAAGCGCATATTGTCATGGACCGTGGCGCCGCTCCGCTGGATCGCCCAATAGTCGGAATAGGTGCGGTTCAGGTGCGGGGTCGTGCCGCCGTCGAACTCCATGGGCAGCTCAACGCCGCCGGGAAAGTAAAAGGTCACTCCGCGGCAGGCCGTGGGCTCATGCAGTACTTCCTTCGGCAGGGGGCCGAAGTTCTCGATCAGAAATCGGTGGCCGCGCGGCGAGATGATGCCGCTGCAGGGTTTCGTGCGCGGCAGGCTGAAACGCTCGAGGGCGATGGTCTCGTATCCCGCGTCAACAAGCCGTTTTGCGGCAGCCGCGGCAGAGAGGCTTGCGCCGACGATGATGACGTCTGTGGTACGCGGTTTCGTCATGTCGTTACAACCTCGGCCAGATGAACGACCGGGATCTTCGTGTACTGGGCAAAGGCGTCCCTGTCATCAAGATGCTCGACCACGATGCGTTCTGCATTCCGGCCTTCCAGCAGCCATCTCACCTGCGCTTCGATAGAGATGATGCTTGCCAGTCCTTCCCGATGCTGATAGCTCGCCGCGCCCGTGGGTGTTGCCACGCGCTGAAGGTCAAGGTTCATGAAGCAGCCGGTCGCGCGCCGCACTTCGTCATAGAATGCAATATACGTTCGGCGATTGGCATTATAGGCCCGCGTTTCGATCATGTAGAAGTCGGAAGCGTTCAGGCCCGCCCGCACCTTCGGATTCGCGAGCAACGCCTGTCCCAGGGGAAGGACCGTGATCGATGACGGAAGAAGGGAACGCAGGAGGTTGAACAGAAGCCCGTCAGCAACGATGATCTCGGTCGCTTTCATCAGGGGTAGCAGGAAGTCCTCGATGCGGGCATCGTCGATCGCCTGGCCTGCTTCAATGGCAAGCGCAATATCGTATCCATCGTCGGAGTGGAGGCCGACACGTTGTCCGAGAAGCTTCAGCACGGACGAGGCAAGTTTCGCATCCTCCCTGAGTTTTTTCCCGGCAGCAGGATCCGGGGAGTGCCGGGCGTTTCAGACCTTTGTTTGCCGGATCGAGTATCTGGTTTCGGAAGGAGCCCGCGTGCCGCAAGGCTCCGGCGCAAGGCGATCGTGGTCTGCTGCGTGCGGATGCCCATGGGACAGAGGGGCTCGCAGGACCCGCAGAGGATGCATGCCCGGGCCGATGAAGCGAGGTCTGCCTCCGTTGCCCCGCCGATCAAGGCGCGGTTCCGGCCGCAATAGGTCAGCATCTTCGTATGGTGCTGGTTCCAGACCGGGCAGGAGAGCATGCACACGCCGCAGCCGTTGCACTGCGAAGGGTCGGTGGAGCCTGGTTGCGGCTGGTAGTAAGGAGTCTTCTTTTTCATGAATAACCGATACAGCTTATCATCTTAGATTTGAGTCGCGTTCGTTAGTTGACACACAACCACCCCTCACCTTAATCCTCTCCCCTGATGGGAGAGGAAATAAAAAAACTCCCTCGCCCCTCCGGGGAGAGGGCTGGGGTGAGGGGGACTATTCATTGTCATTCATTACCATTTTTCTCTGCGGCCTCTGTGGTTAAAGTCTTTCTTGTTCATCAAAAGATCACATCCCGATTCAGTATCATGGCAGGATCGACTGTCCCTCTTCATTGCCAGATGTTTGTCAACGAGCCGCGTCACCGAAGACGCGGCGGATATAGCCTTTCATCATGCCGCCGAAGCGGTAATAGCTGGTGCCCATGTCCACGCCGATGTCGTAGATCTCGTTCTTGAATGACTGGAGATGATCGCGGCTGTAGGTCTTGCCTTCCAGCATGGGCTCGAACTCGCACCCGTAGGCAATGCCCTCGGCGTCAGGCGGGATGCACGAGAGCTCGTAGCGCTCGCGCGGCCCGATGAGCTTGATGCCGACGCAGTAGAGCGTATAGTGCGGAAAGTATTTTTTGCACACCTCGTTGCCGCGCAGGATGGCTTCGAAGAATTTTTCACGGCTCGTTGCCAGGTCCGGTATCACCATCTGCCTTCCGCCCCAGAATTTCCAGACCGCCTGAGAAAACACCACCGTCCGGTCCACGATCTTTCCGTTCGCGCATATGATGGGACGGCTGGAGCTCCGGCAGCAGGGTGCGCTTCCGGTCCAGAAGGTAGAGCGCTTCCCGGAACTTCCAGGGTCTGAGCGCGTAATGCAGTGCCCGTGTGGACGGCGAAGCCCAGTTCGCCGAATCCCCTGAGGCGCGGACGCCATTTTTTGAAGAATGCCTTTTCCCGCTCTTCGGAATCAAAGGCCACGAGCAGGTTCACTGCCCGGTCGAGCATGGTCAGGATGCCGGTGTAGTCCGCGGCATCCTCGTCGCACAGCATGACCAGGTCTTCCATGGCCGTGAGCAGGTCGCCGTAATAGAAATAGCGCATCGTGAGCGGGGTAAAGGGCCTGATGCGGAGCGTGGCCTCGGTAATAATGCCGAACTGGCCGTAGCCGAGCAGCACGCGGTTGAACCACCAGGTGTTCTCCTTCTCGGAACATTCCAGGACCTCGCCGGTGGGCGTGACGATCTTGATCGCCAAGGCCTGGTCCGCGCTGCAGCCAAGGCGCGGGGAGTTGATGTCGATGCCGCCCACGCCGAGCGTGCCGCCGACCGAGGCGGTCATGTTCAGGGGGGCCGAGAGGTAATCCAGTCCCTGCCGCCTGAGGGCTTCCGCCAAAGAGTGCCAGTAGATCCCTGCTTCGCAGCGCACCGTCATCGCATCTTTGTCGATCGCCATTACCCGGCTCATGCCGCGCATGTCCAGCTGCAGTCCGCCGAACGAGACGGTCTCTCCCTCGGTCGTGAGCCCGCCCCCGCGCACGGTCACCGGGACACGATGCCTCTGCGCAGCAGCCATGACCTCGGCCACCATCCCGGTCGTGCGCGCGATCAGCACTCCGCGCGGAAGGCCATAGGCCATGCCTCCCGCGTCGGTAACGTACAGTGTGCGCGCGGACCTCAGCTCGTCGATGACGATCCCCCTGGCCGCGAGGTCGGAGACAAAGGACTGCCATCCTTCGCCCTCCCAGCAGGAGGGGTTGGTCTGCTGACGCGGTATGCCGATGAGCGCGTCCGGGGCAACCGGACAGGGGGGGATGACGCCGGGGTTTGCCGGTTTGATGTCGAAGGGCTTATGCTTGAGATGATTGTTCATAGAAATCAGCGTGTGTGGCGGACAATATACCCCCGCAGGAAAAATTAATCAAGTTTGTATCGGAATGCGCGTGCCGAGACCTTGTCTGTTTTGGATATCATGCCCGTTCAGATAATCGAACTTGTCAGGAGGTCGAAAATGAGAAGGCCCCGCTGTGAAGCGGGGCCTATCGTTCTTCTCGACGGAAACTTGTCCTCGAATGATCCAATCAGGATGCTTTTACGGAAAACCGGCCTTACACCTTCTCCAATGCCTGCTTCAGGTCGGCGATCAGGTCGTCCACGTCCTCCAGGCCCAGCGCGAGGCGGACGAGGTTGTCCGACCATGCCGATCTTCTTCCGGTATTCCTCGGGGTAGTCGAAGAACGACATCATCCACATCTGGGTCACCAGGCTTTCGCTGCCGCCGAGGCTCGGCGTGATCAGGAAGAGCTCGAGCGAGTCGATGAACTTCCGGGTCTTCCTGTCGCCGCCCCTGAGCAGGAAGGTGACCACGCTGCCGAAGCCCTTCATCTGCGCCTTCGCGATCTCGCGGTCCGGGTGCGAATCCAGGCCGGGATACCAGACCTTCTCGATCTTCGGGTGCGCCTCCAGCATGCGCGCGACGGCCAGCCCGGCCTCGTTGTGGTGCTCCATGCGGAGGCCGAAGGTCTTCAGGCCGCGCTCCAGCAGGAAACAGGTGAGCGGGCCGGGCGTGGCGCCGATCATGCGCTGCATGCGGTAGAGGTCGTTCATGAGCTTGTCCGAGCCGAGGGCGACGCCGGCCAGGAGGTCGTTATGGCCGCCGAGATACTTGGTGGCACGAGTGGATGACGATATCGACGCCCATCTCCAGCGGCTTGATGTTGTAGGGTGTGGCCAGCGTGGCATCAATGATGGTCAGCACCTTGTGCTGCTTGGCGACCTTCACGACCGCCGGGATGTCCAGACACCGCAGATAGGGATTGGTCGGCGATTCCGTGAAGATGATGTTCGTATTGGGCTTGATCGCCTTCTCGATGGCCTCGGCAGTCGGGTCCACGAGCGAGACCTGGATGCCGAACTCCGCCAGCAGGTTCGTGGCAAAGTCGCGCGTCTGGCGGTAGCAGTCGCTCGTGAAGATGATGTGGCCGTCGCGGCGCATGATAGGTCATGAGCGTCAGGATCACGGCGGTCATGCCGGTGGAGAACAGCACCGCGCGCTCGGCGCCCTCGATGGCGGCAAGCTTGCGTTCGCACTCCTGCTGGGTCGGGTTGCCGTAGCGGCCGTATTCGTGCTCGCGCATCACGCTTGCCCTCGCTCTTGGCCTTCATGAAATCGTAGACTTCCTGCGTGTTGTCGAAGTAGTAGTTGGAGGTCTGCACGATCGGCGTGGAGACCGCATAGTGGGCCTTGGTGCACGCGGTCCAGGCCGTGGATGGCGAGAGTGGCCGGGTTCCAGTTCTTGGGGTTTGACGATTTTTTAGACATTGATTGTCTCTCCTCTTCTGCAAAGCCTGCTCGCAGGGCTTCCTTGACCGCGTCCACGCGGGGCGGCAGCTCGATCGGTTTGTTGGCGTAGTGGCAGGGGAAGTCCAGCTTCTCCTCGTGATAGCTGACCTTGAAGTCAGTGAACTTCAGTCCGTGCGCCGTGGAGATGACCACGACGTGCTCGGACTTGTCGATCTTGCCGGCCTTGAGCAGCTTGATCAGCGCCGCCAGGGCAACGCCGGTGTGCGGGCAGTTGAACATGCCGGTCGTGTCACCGAGCGCGGCCGCGTCGGCCAGTTCCTGCTCCGTGGCGTCCATCGACGATGCCGTTGAACTGCTTCAGCGTGCGGATGGCCTTCTCGATGCTGACCGGGTTGCCGATCTGGATGGCGCTGGCCAGTGTCTTCTGGGCCTCCATGGGCTCGAAGGTCTCGAAGTTTTTCAGATACGAGCGGTAGAGCGGGTTGGCGCGCTCTGCCTGGGCAACAACGATGCGCGGCAGCTTGGTGATCAGGCCGAGGTCGCGCATCATCAGCAGGCCGCTGCCGAGCGCAGAGACGTTCCCCAGGTTGCCGCCGGGGATGATGATCACGTCAGGCACCTCCCAGTCGAATTGCTGGACGATCTCGATGCCGACGGTCTTCTGCCCCTCGATCCGTGAGCGAGTTCATGGAATTGGCCAGGTAGATGGTCTCGTCCTTGGTGATCTCCTGCACCACGCGCATGCAGCCGTCGAAGTCCGTGTCCAGCGACAGCACCAGCGCGCCGTTGGCGATGGGCTGGACGAGCTGGGCGATCGAGATCTTGCCCTTCGGCAGCAGCACGATGGACTGGATGCCGGCAGCGGCGCAATAGACCGCCAGCGCGGCCGAGGTGTCGCCGGTGGATGCGCAGGCCACGGCCTTGATCGGCGCGCCTTCGCTGATCATCTGCTTGACCTGCGATACGAGCACGGTCATGCCGAGGTCCTTGAAGGAACCGCTGTGGGAGTTGCCGCAGAGCTTGATCCAGAGGTTGTCCACGCCGACGCATCTTGCCGAACCGCTCGGCCCAGAACAGGTTGGTGCCGCCTTCGTAGAGCGAGACGATGTTCTCGTTGTCGATCTGCGGCAGGACCCATTCCTTCTTGCCCCAGACGCCCGAGCCGTAGGGCCACTGGGTGGACTTGTAGCGGTCCTCGAACAGCTTCATCCACGCCTTGGCGTCTGCGGTGGGCAAGGGCCTGCATGTCGTGCTGCACCTCCAGCAGCGAATCGCAGGTCTTGCAGCGGTAGATGATCGTGTTGAGCGGATAGCTGCTCATTGCACTTTTCGTTGATGCATTGGAACCAGGCTCGATATGACATAGGCTTTATCCTCGGGTAGTACGAATTATTGCGAAAAAACTTCGAACGCCTGCCCATGAGGCGATGCGATGCGAAAAACGCGCTCCTGACGCAATTTCTCAGGCACCGGGAAATATAGCACAATGGCCTGCCCATAATCAATGCAAAATTACCGGTTGTGCGGCGTTGACGATATTCGGGACCTTCTGACCGCTGCTGTTTCTTTATTTCCCGGCACCGTCCTTTTCCAGTTGCGCTTCATCGCTGTTTTTTGTATGATATTTTTCACCGCTCACCAGAAGAGCGGGTTGTTGGAATGCGTCCACCTTGCAAGATAAAGACTATTTTGCAAGAGCGTCTAAGGAGAAATGTATGGATTTCTGTCCCTGCGGTTCAAACAATGCTTATGCGGAATGCTGCCGGCCGCTGATAAAGAACGCGCAAAGCGCAACGACAGCGGAACAGCTGATGCGTTCCCGCTACAGCGCATTTGTAAAGAAAGAGCTCGAATACATCCTCACCTCACTGCATCCTGAGCACCGGTCGGATTATGATGAACAAGCCACCCGTGCCTGGGCAGAGGGCGCGGAGTGGCAGGGGATCAAAATAGTGAACACCATTGCCGGGGGACCGGAGGACAGCGAGGGACAGGTCGAATTTGTGGCGTCCTATATCGAGAAGGGGAACAAACAGGAACACCACGAGCTGTCCACGTTCAAGAAGGAAAACGGCGTCTGGTACTTTACCACGGGGAAGACCATGCCGAAACCGGTGGTCCGCGCGGCCCCCAAGACCGGCCGCAATGACCCCTGCCCGTGCGGCAGCAACAGGAAATTCAAGAAGTGCTGCGGCCAACAAGCAAGCTAGCAGGTATTGTTCGCGGACGAATCGGGAAAATATCCTTGAATAGGACAACAGGATTGTCGGGTAGCTGACAATCCTGTTCCAGATTTCGCTTGGCAGTGCCTATTTTGGTATCCTGTAATCCTGTTAAAAACTCTTCCAGTTCAGCCTGGTCGGGACAAAGAACTTGAGGTACTAGGGAACGTTCGATGGCACAAAAAAAAGACCCTCAACAGATCATGCAGGAGTTCCGGGCTCGCCAGAACCGTCAGTTCATCGCGATAGCGGCTACACTCTTTGGCGTTCTCTTGTGCGCGGTGATCTATAAACGCCCCGATCTCTTTGGAGAATATTCAAAAGGTGCACTCTTCGGGGCCCAAGCCGTTGTCATAGTATCGTACATAGTGTATACGTTATATAACTGGACCTGCCCCTCCTGCGGAAAACACCTGGGCACCGATATCAACAGGCAGATCTGCAAAAAGTGCGGGGCGAGGCTGCAGTAGCCTGGTCGCGGATCGACGGCGACCGACCTCTCTTCGAGATATGCGCTTGCAGGGACTTGCCGGCAATGCGGATCCGCAATCACTCCAAACTCCGAATGTTGAACTAACATGCCCGCGGTTTATTCGCTCTCGACAAATGACGCTACCACTCGCAGAGGATATTCGAGCGCCCGAAGAACCAGCTCTGCCCCCAATCAGCCATATTGCGAATCGTCTCACTTACCCTTCTATCCAGACAGAAATACAGTATAATATCTTAAAAGGAGGATGCACTCATGAAACTGCTCGAAAAGTACGCGGACCATGCTTACGCCTTGTTGCGCATCGTATCGGGATTCATGTTCTCGTTCCACGGGTTCCAGAAGGTCCTGGGAGTGCTTTCCGAGTTCCAGCCACCGTTCGGAACTCAGCTCTGGATCGGCGGCGTCATCGAACTCATTGGAGGGCTGGCGATCATGCTGGGGTTCGGGACCCGCGTTGTTGCCTTCATCTGCAGCGGCGAGATGGCTGTGGCCTATTTCCAGTACCATTGGAAGTTCCAACTCGGACCTGCATTCTTTCCAACAGTGAACAAAGGCGAATTGGCCGCTCTCTACTGCTTTGTGTTTCTCCTCATTGCTACGAAAGGCGGGGTCAAGTGGAGCCTGGATAAAAAATAGGGTGAGACGCGGAGCCCAGGTTACGGAGAAAAATGACTCAGCCCAACAGTGCGCCGCGCGAGAACCCAAAGACCAGGACCGACATTTGTGGGAAATTATGTGGAACCCGCAAATGGCAGTTCAAGCATAAAACATACCAATTCCGAAGCTGGATCTTCGATTGTTCGAATATGCAGGTGCCGAGCAAGTTGCAATCTGCGAATTGGGAGTCGCCTTCAGAAATGTTTACATTATCCCCGTCCCCTTGTCGCATTTCTGCTATACCGTGCTCTTCACCTTTCCCCTTGTCGTTTTCTTAAAAATGCAGTATGTTGCGTCAGAAGAACAGCCCTGGTCATTACGCAATCGTCATTGTATTGAACAATATGGAAACAGCTCAATTACGCGGCATTTACAAAAAAATACAACGGTTTTTGGCCGATCCAGCGGACCTTTTTATCGTGGTGTCCATCGAGAAGCAAACGCTATCTGGTCTGCATGAACGACACCGTTGTCGAGCGATTTGACTGCTCAA
>CAVTAJ010000011.1:0-69718 GCA_963732675.1 Nitrospirota bacterium | reverse complement strand
GTACAGGAAGAACTCGTACGGATGGGGCCGCAGACGGAGCGCGTCCACTTCCTTGGTCCTCTTGTAGCTGATATGCATCTCGATGGCGTCCTTGGTGAACACGTCGCCCTTCAGCAGGAAGCCGTGGTCGGCCTCAAGGTTGTCCAGCGCCTCTTCGAGCGAACCCGGCATGGACGGCACGCTTGCCAGTTCTTCCGGGCGCCATATCGTAGATGTCCTTGTCCAGCGGCTGGCCCGGATCGATCTTGTTCTCGATGCCGTCGAGGCCCGCCATCAGCATGGCGGCGAAGGCCATGTAGGGGTTGCAGGACGGGTCGGGGAAGCGGACCTCAACCCTCTTTGCCTTGGGGTTCGCGCTGTACATCGGGATGCGGACCGAGGCCGAGCGGTTCCGGCTCGAGTAGGCCAGGTTCACCGGCGCTTCGAAGCCCGGGGTCAGACGCTTGTAGGAGTTCATCGTCGGGTTGGTGAACGCGGCGATCACCTTGGCGTGCTTCAGGATGCCGCCGATGTAGTGGAGCGCCATCTGGGACATGCCGGCGTACTTGTCGCCGGAGAAGAGGGGCTTGCCGCCCTTCCAGATGGACTGATGCGTGTGCATGCCCGAGCCGTTGTCGCCGAAGAGCGGCTTCGGCATGAAGGTCACGGTCTTTCCGTTCCGCTTGGCCACGTTCTTGATGATGTACTTGAACATCATGACCTGGTCGGCGCACTTGACCAGGTTGCTGAACCGGATGTCGATCTCGGCCTGGCCCGCGGTGGCGACCTCATGGTGCTGACGCTCGACGTAGATGCCGACCTTCTGCATCTCTGCCACCATTTCGGAGCGGATGTCCTCCTGGCTGTCGATGGGAGGAACGGGGAAGTAACCTTCCTTGTGGCGCGGCTTGTAGCCCAGGTTCGGATTTTCAACGCGGCCGGTGTTCCAGATGCCTTCCGAACTGTCGATGTGGTAGTATCCCTCATGGGAGTTCTGGTCAAAGCGGATGTCGTCGAAGATGAAGAATTCCGGCTCAGGGCCCATGTAGCAGGTGTCGCCGATGCCGGTGGACTTGAGGTAGGCCTCGGCCTTCTGCGCGATGTAGCGCGGGTCGCGGGAGTAGCGCTCCTTGGTGATCGGGTCAACGATGTTGCAGATGAGCGAGAGCGTCGGATATTTCGTGAAAGGGTCCATCACCGCGGTCTCCGGATCAGGAACGACCAGCATATCGCTCGTATGAATGGACTGCCAGCCGCGGATGCTCGAACCATCAAACCCGAGGCCTTCTTCGAAGATGCCCTCGGTCAGCTCGTCCACGGGCACGGAAAAGTGCTGCCACAATCCCGGGAAGTCCATGAATTTGAAGTCGACCATCGCTGCTTTGTTCTCTTTTGCCATCATCACTACATCTTTGGGTTTCATTGATTCCTCCTGTAGTTAAACTTAAGAATTCAGTAGTCAGGAGCCAGAATCCAGAAGTCGTTTCATGTCGGTCTGACTTCTGTCTTCTGACTTCTGTATTCTGTCTTATATCGCCGGTTCCCCGCGCTCGCCGGTGCGGATGCGGATCACTTCTTCCACTGGAGTGACGAAGATCTTGCCGTCGCCGATACGACCGGTCTTTGCCGAGGTTTCAATGGTCGAGATGATCTTTGCTACAAGGCTATCTGCGGCGATGATCTCGAACTTCACTTTCGGAAGAAAGTCAACGACATACTCTGCTCCGCGATAGAGCTCCGTATGACCTTTTTGCCTGCCGAATCCCTTGACCTCGGTCACGGTAATGCCCTGGACGCCGATCGCATTAAGTGCGTCTTTTACTTCGTCGAGCTTGAATGGTTTGATTACCGCCTCAATCTTCTTCATGAAAAATGACCTCCAACATGTCTAGATAATAAGCAATTTTGATGCTAAATCATAATACCTTATATTTCAATTTGTTGTGATCTTTAAAGCAGGATGGGTATGCACAAAAAACAATCAGAAGCTTAATATTTAGGCATATTAGTTTCTCACGCGCTCGTTTTTCTTGGTTTTTTCTTCGCGCTCGATCCGCTCACCCTCTTCGAGGAACTTTGAGGATATTTCCTTCTCGATATCATCTTTGAGCTGTTCGAGTGAAATGAAGTCTCCCTTGCGGAGCTCTTTCAATTTTGCGGCAGTGTCCCGATACCTCAGGTCCTCGTTCACGACCTCTTGAAACTCGTTTATAGCGCTGTTGATATTTCCCGCGCCTTGAAATGCAAGCCCGAGGTCGTAGTGCATCGCGATCCTATTCTCGGCGTCGATCCCCAGTGTCTCCGAGTAATCCAACGCGGTCTGGATCTCGCAAATGGCGTTTTGATACTCTCCCTTTTCCATATAACACAGGCCGAGCATATAACGGCTTTGGATGAACTTGGGCTCAACCTCGGTTGTCATGATGAGCTCCCCGACGGCATCATCCAGAAGCCCCATCTCTTTATAGGCTACGCCGAGATTATAATGGGTATCAGCGTCTTCCTTTGACGATTGCTGTTCCACTCCCTTTTTAAATTCCTCGAAGATATCGTCGAGGCTCTGCTCCTCTGCGGGCGCAACAGGCCGCACGGGGACCGGAATGGCGCTCAACTCATCCCTGAGTTCTGCGGCAAGATCAAAGAAGTCCTCGGTGGTTTCTTGCGGGGCTTTTTCGGAGGAATCTACGGAGGCTTTTCCTGCTTGCTGAGCAACGGGGGCGGCTGTTTCCCGCTGGAGCTCTTCTCCCAAATCAAAGAAGTCTTCCTCGTCGGCTTTTTTTGCAGGCTCGAAAGGCCTGCTGATGTCATCGGCCGGAGCCTGAGGAGGCGACACAACGATTTTTTGAGGGGGTGCCGTCGGCTGCTTCATGATCTGCTTGCGCTGCTGAAATTCCATCATGAGCGCGTGGACCTCTTCCTCATCGGTCTTTTTTGCAGGTTCGAAAGGCCCGCTGACGGCATCGGCCGGAGCCTGCGAAGGAGGCGCAGTCGGCTGCTGTTTAAGCTGCTGGATCTGTTGCATCAGAGAGCGGACCGCCTCTTCGTCAGATGCGCTAGCTGCCAGCGCTCCCTCGGTCGCTTCCGGCGGGACATAGCCTTCCAGCCCTTCGACCGCATCGGTGAGCTTGGCAAATTCCCGCGTTTCATTTTCTTCACGAGAGATTTCGGAAAGCCGATCGATTGCCCGCTGGTCGCCGGGGGTCAATGCGAGGATCCGGGTGTAGTGTTTCTTTGCCTCGTCGAACAGTCCTTGCTGGAAGTAGAATTCGGTTTCTGCCCATATTTCGTCAAGATCAATTTCGGCGGGCGGTCCTCCGGGCGTTGCCAATTCCTCCGCAGGTGCGATCGCAGCTTGTTCCAGCTCGCCGGCAGGCTCTTCTCCAACGGATGGCTGTTCCATTGAGGCAGTTCGGCAAAGGGAGGCTCTTCTTCACCAGGTTGCGGTACTATCGCAGACGGTTCGGTAACAGGGACTGTTTCTTCGGGAGATGTTTCCTCCAGAGGAGGTATTCCTGAATCAAGTCCTTCGAACTCGATTTCATCTGTCCGGGTCGGCTCTTGGGGAGCTATGGCCTCCGCGGGGATTTCTTCAGGAGAGGGCGGAGATATCTCGGGCAAAGTGATAGGGGTGTCGAGATGTTCCTGCATGATCTCCGTCGGAAGGACTTCTTCGGGTGCTTTGCCCATGGACTCTTCCGCTTCCGGAGCAATGGGAACCCTTCCGAGTTCCTCAAACTCGATTGCACCTGTCTGGGCCGTCTCCTGGGGAGCTATGGTCTCCGCAAGGACTTGTTCAGAAAAGGGCGGAGATATCTCGGGCTCAGTGAGAGGAGTTTCGAGATGGTCCTGCGTGAACTCCGGCGGATGAATTGCTGCGGGTTCTCCGCCCGAGAGCAACTCCGCTTCCGGTGCAACGGAAATCCTTCCGAGCCTGGAGAGGACCGCTGGATGATCGGGAGCCAGTTCGCGAATGGTCTGCAGCGCTGCGGTTGCCTGGTCGTCCCTGCCGTATTTTGTATAGAGCGCGACGGCGAGGAGGGCATGCCGCACTGCTTTGTCAATGTTGCCCTGCTCATGGTAGAGATCGCGGAGCTTGGTGCGTATGCGGGGACTTTCGGGGAATTTACTCGTCAGCGCTTCGAGCTGCTCAATCGCCTTGGCGGCAAGGCCGTATTTGATCAGCACATCGGCTTCGATGAACGCTTCGGTGATCGCAGGGTCTTCGTCCGCAGAAACAGGCGCAGCTTCAACCGGAGGAGCGGGAATCGGCGCTTCAAGGACTGGTAACGGCTCGGGTTCGGTAACCAAAGGAGAGGGCGGGGTCGGTTCCGGTCCTTCTTCCGCTGTCATGAACTCCAGTGGTTGAGGCGTTTCAGCCGTGACGGGAGTCTGCAGCTGTTCGAGCCGTTCCTTGGCCTCGGACAGGCCTGGCGCTGTCTCGATCACCTGGGTAAGAACGGTCCTGGCGCTTTGGAGGTCTCCTTCTTTGATGAACAACTTGGCGGCCTGCATGAGTTCCGTGGCCGCATCCTGTGGACGGTTGACGGAAAGATAGAACTCAGCCAGTTTTTGACGGCCAGGGGGGAAGTCCGGACTGCCGGTCACAAAGGCCTTGTATATCTCTTCTGCGCCGCCGGCATCCTCGTTTTTGATCTTTCCGTCAGCAAGCGTCGCGGCCTCGACAATTGCTTTGTCATAATCTTTTTTTGCCAGATACAGGTGATACAGTTTTTCCCGAAACGCGGCATCGTCCGGGTCCACAGCGAGGAGCCCCCGGATGACCTGTTCAGCCTCGACATCCTTGCCTGCCTTGTCCAGGGCCTCAAGATACGCATTGGCAAGCTCTTTATTTGACGGGTCGTCTTCAAAGGCCGGCTTGAACGCCTTACAGGCTTCAGAGAATTTGCCTTCCTTAAAGTAAACGATGCCGGCCTTGTGATACACCTCTTTGCTGGCCGGGTTCAGCGCGAGGACCTTTTCGAACAATTGCCGAGCTTCCTTGAACGCATTCTTGGACACATGCACGTCCGCCGCGGCAAGATAGGCATTGGCCGCGTCCTCGTTCATCGCCTCTTTCGCGTACATATCGCCGAGCTTGACCCGGAACGCGACATTGGAGGCGTTCAGGTCCGCCATCTTCTGGTAGATGGTGAGGGCCTTGGCTGTTTCTTTATTATGGGTATAGTGGTCGGCGACGTGCTTGTAATTCTCGAGGGCATTGCCGATGAGACCCTTCTCAACATTCATATCGCCGAGGGCGAGGTGCACTTCGATCTGATTGATATCGATATTGAGTACTTTTTTATAGAGCGCGATGGCCTTGGAGGTGAACCCGTCGGCGGCAAGAAGATCGGCCGCTTTGCGATATGCCTCGACCGCGCCGACCTTGGCGTTTTTCTTGAGACACAGGTCGCCGATGGTGTTGTAAATATTGGGATCGTCCGGTGTTACCTTGAGGAGCTTTTTCCACTCGGCAATCGCCTTGTCATACTGGCCCTTTGCAACGAACTTCTGGGCCTCTTTTGATATTGTATTTTTGTCGATTGCCATGGGCTAAAAATACCACAAAGCTTGGCAGGGTGTCAACACCTCGTCTTGATCTTATGCCTTGATTTTAGAAATAAATCATGTTAGATATTAATAACTATGGCACTTCGAGAAATTCGTACCTATCCGGACCCCGTGCTCCGGAAAAAAACCACCCGTGTCGAACGAATCGACAGCTCCCTCGACCTTCTGATCAAGGACATGGTGGAAACCATGCACGCGGCTCCCGGCGTCGGGCTTGCGGCAAACCAGGTGGGGGTGCCGCTCCAGCTGGCGGTGATCGACCTGAGCACACGGGAAGATGAAGACCAGCGCCACCCGCTCCTTGTCATCATCAATCCCGAGATCCTCGCCATGGAGGGGTCGGTCATTGAAGAAGAGGGCTGCCTCAGCATCCCGGATTATTCGGAAAAGGTCAAGCGTGCCGCACGGATCAAGGTCCGTGCGCAGGACAGGACGGGCAAGCAGTTCGAGCTTGAGACCGAAGGCCTCATGGCCAAGGCCCTCCAGCACGAGATCGACCATCTGAACGGCCTGTTGTTCGTTGACAAATTAAGCCCGCTCAAGAAGAGTCTCTTCAAGCGACGGTTCAAGAAGGCGCTGGCGGAGAAGACGTAGCCCAAGGGACCTATTCCAAAGAGCAATCGCCAGATCTCAAATACTATTCGATAAATCAAAATTCAGCATTACTGAAACGCGTTTGGACCCGGCATTTTTTTGTTATTGGGATCCGGGGCTTATTTGAAATTTGTATTTGTGATGTGGAATCGTATTTATGAGACTCGTCTATATGGGCACACCGCAGTTCGCAGTAGAGCCGCTCCGCGCCCTGGCCGCGGCCGGACACGATTTTGCCGGTGTGGTCACGCGGACCGATAAGCCGGCCGGCCGCGGCCGAACCCTTGCTGCGCCGCCGGTCAAGCTTGCGGCACAGGAGCTGGGGATCGCGGTTGTGCAGCCCAAGCGCGTAAGGGACCCGGAATTCATCGGGACCCTCCGGAAGATGGGTCCCGAGGCGATCATTGTAGCAGCGTACGGACAGATCCTTCCGCAAGAGATCCTGGCGCTCCCGAAATTCGGGTGCATCAACATCCATGCTTCGCTCCTGCCCGCATACCGGGGGGCCGCGCCCATCAACTGGGCGATCATCCGCGGTGAGCGCGAGACCGGCATCACCATCATGCTGATGGACGAGGGCATGGACACGGGAGCGATCCTGATGCAGGAGAGCATCCCCATCGGCCCGGATGACACGGCGGGCGCGCTGACGGAAAAGCTTGCATTGCTCGGAGCGAAGCTCATAACATCGGCATTACCGCTTCTCGCGTCAGGAAAACTTGCTCCGGTCGCGCAGGACGGAACAAAAGCCACCATGGCGCCTCTTCTAAAAAAGGGAGACGGCCTCATTGACTGGGACCTTTCCGCTTTGGATCTCCATAACCGCGTCAGGGGACTTTCTCCCTGGCCCGGCGCATACTGTTATCTGGACAACAAGCTGGTCAAGATCCTCGCGACCACGGTGATCGAGGGATCCGGTGAACCGGGGATGCTGTACGAAAGGAACAACAATACCCTGGAGGCGGGCACCGGCAGCGGGCTGCTGCGCATCCTGAGCATCCAGCCCGAGGGCAAGAAGCCCATGACCGCGGGCGAGTTCATGCGGGGACACCGGGGGATAGACGGCAAAAAATTCGAAAGCACGAATTCGCGTAATCCTAAGAAAATGCCAAATGATCAAGAACGTCAAGGTGAACAGGTCGGACATTGAGTTTTGAAATTTGACTTTTGACGATTTAGACTTTGCACATCTGGATTTATTATAACATTATGTCCGAACCTAAAAAAAGAATATTCATCGGCCTCATTGTCTTCACGGTCCTGCTCATTACCGCGATAACCGTGGGGCTGTATCTGATCCCCTACGTCGGGCTCAGGAACATCCATCCCCTTGCGCCGGAGGTCGTGTGTTTCACCATGAGCGGGGCGCTCGGCTTCCTGATCCTCGGCGTGGGATTATTGATCCTCACGCTCGTCCGGGGCAAAGAGATCTTCTTCGCGGCACGGCTCCGGGGGATCGTGATCGAGGTGCTCTTCCCCATCATGATCGTGCTGGGGAAGCTCCTCGGCATTTCCAAGGAGAAGGTGCAGCAGTCCTTTGTGGAGGTGAACAATCTGCTCGTCCGCGCCCGCTATGTTGAGAGCAGGCCCAAGCGCCTCCTGCTCCTGATGCCGCACTGCCTTCAGTTCAGCGACTGCGCCATCAAGGTCACGAGCGACGCATCCAAATGCCAGGCCTGCGGCAAGTGCAAGATCAAGGACCTGGTGGAGCTGGCCCAGAAATACAACGTCCACCTCTCCGTGGCCACGGGTGGAACGCTTGCGCGGCGCAGGGTGGCGGAATCAAAGCCGGAAGCCATCATTGCCGTTGCTTGCGAGCGGGACCTGACGAGCGGTATCCAGGACGCCTACCCGCTGCCCGTGATCGGGATCCTGAACGACCGTCCCTTCGGCCCCTGCTTCAACACCAGCGTTGATATCAGCAAGGTCGCTGAAGCGCTCGAGTTCTTCGTAAGCGGCAACCCCGAACCCCGTTAGAGAACGATACAGCACGAACTGTCACGGATGGCGATTTCAGCCCGCCAAGAGCAGACAGGAGACAGTCTATCACAAGAAGTCGCCGGCTTGCTCTAACGGGGTGAACCCCGCTGATGAACAGAGTTCTCCAATGATCGGGGATGACGATCATGGCGCGGCCGCAGTTAAGCAAATCGCAAAATTGAGGAATGACCGCAGGCCATCGTGTTTTTCCCCTCAGATTTTTTTCATTTTGTGCTCTGCGGCGTTCAATTTTGTTTCAAACAATCACGAGATCAGGTCAAGTCTTGCGGAGAAAGAGCATACACCGCCATGCCTATGAATGACACAGGCCGCACATCGAAGGCCGCGGCTGCCTCTCGAAGGGTGGATAAGGACATGCCTCGGGAGACAGCGCTCACGATCCTCTGCCGTACCGAGGACGGCATCTTCGTTGATGAGCTGCTCGCACCGGCGCGGGAACGCATGGATGCGCGCGACAGCGGCTTTCTCCTGGAGCTTGTGTACGGAGTGCTCAGGAACCGCGCACGCCTGGACTGGGTGCTGAATTGTTTTTCCGCCAAGCCCATCGGCACGACCGATGCCTGGACCCGGAATATCCTGCGGCTCGGCGCTTACCAGATGCTCTTCCTTGACCGGGTGCCGGTGAGCGCCGCCGTGAACACGTCGGTGGAACTCGCTAAAGAGCATGGCAACAAGCACGGATATGTGAACGGACTGCTCAGGGGCCTGGACAGAAAACGGGACACGATCAAGTATCCGGACTCCGGGGACCCGGTCGCGCGGCTGTCCATGTTTTACTCGCACCCGGTCTGGCTCGTGAAACGCTGGGTCTCGCGGTTCGGCGCCGAAGCTGCCGAGGCCCTGCTCCTGGCGAACAACCGGCCCGCGCCGCTCACGATCAGGACCAATATCCTTAAGACAACGCGCTCCGCTCTAAAGGCGGCACTGGAAGCCGAGGGGGTGCAGGTCTCGGAGACTGCCGGTTCTCCTGTCGGTCTCGACATCATTTCATCACCGCAGTGGCTGCGCGCCCTTCAGGCCTATCGGGACGGCTGGTTCGTGGTCCAGGACCAGGCGGCCCAGATCATCAGTCTGTTGCTTACGCCGCGGCCGGGCGAGACGATCCTGGATGCCTGCGCGGCCCCCGGCGGCAAGGCAACACACCTGGCCGAGCTAATGCAGGACCAGGGCACGGTCGTGGCGCTTGAGCTCGATGCATCCCGGATCGCGAAGATCCGCGAGAACAGCAGGCGGCTCGGGACCACGATCATCTCGCCGCTCCAGGGCGATGCTTCGCGCTATCAGGGAGGGGTCTTTGACCGGGTCCTGATCGACGCGCCCTGCTCCGGCCTCGGGGTCCTCCGCAGGCACCCCGACGGCAGGTGGAACAAGACAGAGCAGACGGTGGGCGATCATACCGCGCTCCAGAGGCGGATCCTCGAGAACTGCGCCTCCCTGCTGAAACCCGGCGGAACGCTCGTCTACGCCACCTGTACCACGGAACCTGAAGAGAACGATGAGGCGATCGCCTGGTTTCTCTCAGGACCGGGAAGCTCCTTCAGGATCGATGATCCACGCCCCTTTCTTCCACAGGCGGCGGCAGTGCTCGTGGATGCAGGGGGCCTCTTCCGAACGTTTCCGCAGGCGCCGGAGATGGACGGGTTCTTTGGCGTAAGGATGATAAAAAAAGCGTAGGGGCCGGCCCCAGGATCAACGGGCAGGGGATCAGTGCCAGAAGTTCTTGCATCTTAAAATTACTGTGGTAAAATGCGGGTTCTGATATGGGACGTTTTCTGAAAGGTCTGGGTTTATTCTTTGTACTCATTGGCGTGGGGATTGTGAGCGCATTAGCCGTTGTCGCGCTGCTCCTCCGACAGGAAGAAGTGCGTGTACCGGACCTCATGGGACAGGACATCGTGAACGTGATCGAGACGGTCGCGCAGCAGGGATTGCAGCTCAAGGTGGACCGGCAGGAGCCTCATCCGACCCTGCCGAGGAACACGGTGGTCTCCCAATCGCCGGCGCCGGGGGGCGGGATAAAGAAGGGACGACAGGTGCACGTGGTCGTAAGCCTGGGGCCCAGTGACACCCAGGCGTTAAAACTGGTGGGTGAAAACTTTCGCAAGGCCGACATCATGGTCCGGCAGGCGGGTTTTTCACCCGGCCCGGTGTCGAAAGTGTACTCGGACCTCGTGGAACGTGATATTGTGATCGCGCAGGCCCCGGAGGCCGGGAACCCGCTTGAAAAAGGCGGGGGCATCAGCATGCTCATCAGTGCGGGCAAAAAAGCGCCGCAGAAGGTCATGCCGAAGCTGACGGGGACAAAAGCGGAAGAGGCGCTCAAGATCATCGGCCGGATAGGACTGCAGTACCGCGTTATCACGAGGCCTTCAGTGGACAATGCAACGGGAACGGACCGGGTCGTTATCCACCAGGAGCCGGGTGCGGGGTTCCCGGTCGCCGCGGATGCAACGGTGGATATTGTCGTGAACAGGTAGCGCGGCGCGCAAATTTATTTTTTGAGGAAAACCATGACGAAAAAAATAAAGGTAGCACCATCCATCCTGTCCGCCGACTTCTCCCGTTTAGGCGAGGAGATCAAGGCAGTCGAGGCCGCGGGTGCCGATATCATCCATATCGACGTGATGGACGGGCACTTTGTGCCGAACATCACCATTGGCCCGCTGATCGTGGAAGCAGCCCGGAAAAGCACGACGCTGCCGCTCGACGTGCACCTGATGATCACCAACCCGGAGCTGTACATCGCCGATTTCGCAAAGGCAGGGGCTGACTATATCGCGGTGCATGTGGAGACCGCATTTCACCTGAACAGGCTTATCCAGTTGATCCGGGAGCACAAGGGCGTGAAGGCGGCGGTGTCCTTGAACCCCGCGACCCCTCTTTCGAGTCTCGATTATATTCTGCCGGAGCTCGACATGGTGCTCATCATGTCCGTGAACCCGGGTTTTGGCGGCCAGACATTCATCCCCTCGGCAATTGACAAGATCCGGCAGCTCCGGAAGCGGATCGACGAACTGGGTCTGAAGGTCGAGATCGAGGTGGACGGCGGGGTGAAGCCCGAGAACGCGGCCGAGATCGCGGGCGCCGGCGCCGATATCCTGGTTGCCGGCTCGGCGGTCTTCGGCAAGAAGGACTATGCCGCGGCGATCAGGGGAATACGGGGAGCATAACTACTCATTGAAAATTCAGAAATTGGAAATTTCAAATTGATGCCCTGTTATTTCATTTTGCAATCTCGAATTTTCAATCTTGAATTTCCAATTTATTTGTACACCAGGAGGTTACGTTGACCATTAAAAAGCAGACAGTAAAAACACCCTTTGAACTCAAGGACGTGAAAGAGCCGGTACTGTTCCGGGACATGTTCCCTTATTCAAGCGTGCCCCGGGTGATGCTCGAGGACCGGATGATCCAGACCAATATCCCGAAGGACATCTGGATCACCGACACGACCTTCCGCGACGGCCAGCAGTCGCGGCCGCCCTATACGCCAAAGCAGATCGCGGACATCTTCGACTTCATGCACCGGATGAGCGGGCCGAGCGGCGTGATCCGCCAGACCGAGTTCTTCCTCTACTCCGAAAAGGACCGTGAAGCGGTCCGGCTCTGCATGGAACGCGGCTACCGCTTCCCGGAGATCACCGGCTGGATCAGGGCGAACAAAAAAGACTTCACGCTCGTGAAGGAGATGGGGCTGAAGGAGACGGGCATTCTCACGTCGTGCTCCGACTATCATATCTTCCTGAAGCTCAACCTGTCCCGCAAGGAAGCGCTCCGGCAGTACCTCGACATCGTTGCAACAGCGCTGGAGCAGGGCATCATTCCCCGCTGCCACCTCGAAGACATCACGCGGGCGGATTTCCACGGGTTCGTCATCCCCTTTGTGCAGGAACTCATGAAGCTCTCGGACGCGGCCAAGATCCCGGTCAAGGTCCGGGCCTGCGACACCATGGGCTACGGGTTCCCCTTCCCCGGCACGGCCCTGCCGCGCGGCGTGCCCGAGATCTTTTACTCCCTGATCCACGACGGCGGTGTGCCGTCGGAGCAGCTCGAATGGCATGGCCATAACGATTTCCACAAGGTGCTCGTCAACGGCGTGGCCGCCTGGATGTACGGTTGCTCGGCCGTGAACGGCGCGTTGCTGGGATTCGGCGAGCGTACGGGCAATACGCCCATTGAGGCCATGCTCATCGACTATATCAGCCTCACGGGGAATGATTCCGGCATCGACACCGCGGCCATCACGGACATGGCCGAGTACTTCAGAAGGGAAATGAACTTCCCGATCCCGGCCAACTATCCCTTTGTGGGTTCGGAGTTCAACTCCACGAGCGCCGGCATCCATGCCGACGGCATGATGAAGAACGAGGAGATCTACAATATCTTCGACACCTCGAAGATCCTGAAGCGGCCCATGGGCGTGATCATCACCGATAAATCGGGCATCGCCGGCATCGCCCACTGGGTGAACAGCCACCTTGGGCTGGATGCGGACAAGAAGATCGACAAGCGCCACCCCGGTCTCGCCAAGATGAACAAGTGGGTGATGGAGCAGTACGAACAGGGAAGGACCACGAGCATCTCCCACGACGAACTTCTGGAGCGGGCGAAGAAATACCTGCCCGAGTACTTCGTGTCGGACCTCGACAAGCTCAAGAAGAAGGCGCAGGAGATCGCACTCCATCTCGTCGAGGAGATGGTGGAGCGGAAAGAGATGCGCACCATGGACCACACGATGCAGGAGGCGGTCATGCAGAAGCTTCTGGACGAAAACGCCTTTATCCAGTTCGCTTACGTGGTCAATGCGGAAGGAAGGAAGATCACGAGGAACATCACCCAGATCCAGTACAAGGCCCAGTTCGAGCACTCGGGTCTCGGCGACAATTTCTCGGACCGGCCGTGGTTCATCAATCCGATGAAGGACGGCAAGAGCTTCGTGTCCGACTTCTATACCTCGAAGATCACCGGCGCGCTCTGCATCACGGTGTCGGCGCCCATCTCTGATGACGAGGGCAATATCGTCGGTGTATTCGGCGTGGACATCAGGTTCGAGGACCTGGTACGGGCAGAGTAAGTACTGACCGGCAACAGGCAAGGGATGCGGAAGGGGCGAAGCTGTTCAGCTCCGTTTCTCTGCATCCTTTTTTTATTCACATACCACTGGAGCAGAGGAGGGATGATCATGGTGATGGTGAATAACGTCCGGGGATATTATTACCTTTCCGGGGTACTGATGAACCAGATGAGAGACCCTTTTTGCCATAGGTGCAAAGCGCTCGTAAACACGACCACGGCGTCACGGCAGAGTCTGACAGATTTCGAGCGATCAGAGGGCGCTGAAATCCAGGGTTTGCCCGCCGAGCTTCAGCGGATTTTTGCTGACGCAAAAACCGCGCTTGCCGGCATCGTGCTGCCCGACAATGCCGTTGGGCAAAAAAAGGCAGGGAACTGCAAACTTCCCGAAGGCGTCTGTTTTGTAAAATCTGCCAGGGCGCTTCTGCAAAATCTATCAGGGACCGTGTAGGGGCATCCTTGAACGTTGCTCTACCTGGGCTTCCACGTTCTGGTTCTGAAATAAAGAGGGTATTGCCGCATGGACGAACAACTACGAAAGACAATGCTCAAGGAGACCTTTAACACCGTCTCCGGGGGATATGACAACAAGGCACTGCGCTTCTTTCCCGAGAGCGCAAGACACCTTGCCGCCAGTCTCGTTCTGAAGGGCAACGAACAGGTGCTCGATGTTGCCACGGGCACGGGCCATGCGGCGCTGGCCCTCGCCGCGCGGGTGCCGCAAGGCCGTGTAACCGGCGTCGATTTTTCTTCAGGTATGCTGGACCAGGCGCGCAACAAGGCCGCCTCGATGAATATTCGGAACGTCGAGTTCCTCGAGCGGGACATGCAGTCACTCGGGTTTTCCGCCAACCGGTTCGACGCGGCGGTCTGCGCCTTCGGCATCTTCTTTGTGGACAATATGGATTCCACGCTCATGCATATCGCCGAGGCGGTCAGACCCGGAGGACAGGTCGCCATCTCCGGGTTCCAGGAGAACTACTTTCACCCGCTCAAAGACCTCATGGTCAACAGGCTCGCCGGTTTCGGGGTCCAGCAGCCGCCCCAGACCTGGAAGCGCATCGCGACCGAGGCGGGCTGCAGAGAGCTCTTTGAGAAGGCCGGGCTCAGGGACGTCCGGGTGGAGCAGAGGAACGTGGGCTACTTTCTGGACAACGCCAAAGAGTGGTGGGACGTGGTCTGGAACGCAGGGTTCAGGAGAATGGTGGGCCAACTCGCTTCTGCGGACCAGGAGCGGTTCCAACGAGAACATCTGCAGGAAGTCGCCGCGCTTGCGACCAAAGACGGGATCTGGCTGGATGTGGGTGTTCTGTTCGCCATCGGCACGAAACCGTGAATTCGGAAACCCACATGAACATCATGGGCATGCCTTGGACCGGTGAGGGTCATCTCTACGATCATATGTTCAGCAGGTCCGGTGTTCGACCCGGGGAAGTGTTCGCGGGGAACCCTTCAGTCGCGAATGTTATTTAACCGGACTCATCCTGGCAGGGCACGACCGGGCTCGTTGTGTCTGCAAAATCCAATTCTTCGCTACATGGTGCGCGGATCATTTATCAAGCAGGAAGTCGTGCGTTTTGATATACTTGACACATTCGCGTTTACTAATGCGCATCACAAAAAGACGTGTGATATCGCACGGGATGAGCAACGAATAATTCCCGGAGCGGCCGAGAGAGAGGGGTCTCTCCCCACTGCACACGGCAGTGAGAACATTCCGATGACACCGGACAAACAACCAACCGACAACCTGGCAGAACTATCCGAGCAGGCCCGTGCTGCACACCAGGTGCCCCGTGTTATTTTCGACAGAATGCCGATGGGGTACATCGTGTGGGACCGTTCGTTTCACGTGGTGGAGTGGAACGCTGCCGCGGAGCTCATCTTCGGATGGTCGGCCGGCGAGGCCAGAGGAAAGCATGCATATGAACTGATCGTACCGGCAGGCCGCCCAAGCGCAGGTCAGTGAGATACTGGGCAAAGCTCATGCACGGTGATGAATCTACAAAATCAGTGAATGAAAACATCGGCAAGGACGGCAGAAAGCTCATCTGTGAATGGTACAACACGCCGCTTCATGATGCATCGGGGAAGGTGAGCGGCGTCCTTTCCCTGGTCCATAATAGCACGGAACGCAAGCAGCTGGAGCGTGAGCTCAGCGAGAGTAAAAAGTATCTCCAGACGGTCATCGACACCGAGCCGGAATGCGTGAAGCTTGTCGCCGCTGACGGTGCGTTGATCATGATGAACCCGGCGGGCCTGAGCATGATCCAGGCGGACTCCCTCGAGCAGGTCCAGGGCAAGTCGATCTATACCATCGTCCTGCCGGAATATCGCGACGCATTCAAAAAACTCACGGAAGAGGTCTTCCAGGGAAAGTCAGGGAACCTCACCTTTGAGGTGGCCGGCGTCAAGGGAAGGCGCCTCTGGCTCAATACCCATGCAGTTCCCCTCCGCAACGAGAAAGATGATATTATTGCCCTGCTCGGCATCACCCGTGACGTCACCGAGCAAAAGAAGGCAGAAGAGGCCCTCAAGAAAGAGCGCGATTTCATGTCGACGGTGCTGGACACGGTCGGCTCTATTGTCCTCGTGCTCGACCGTGACGGCAGGATCGTCCGCTTCAACCGTACCTGCGAGGAGGTAAGCGGATATCGGTTCGAAGAGGTCCGGGGCCGTTTTGTCTGGGATTTTCTCATCCCCCCTGAACAGGTGGAAGGGGTCAAGGGCGTTTTCAAGAGCCTGGCTTCAGGCATGTTCCCAAACAAATACGAAAACTACTGGGTGGCGAAGGACGGACAGCGAAAGCTGATCGCGTGGTCGAACACCGCTCTCCTTGACAAGGACGGCTCGGTCGAGCATGTGATCGCCACGGGCATTGATATTACCGAAAGACGCCAGGCCGGAGGAGGCGCTGCTGCAGGAAAAAAAATTCTCCGATGTTGTCATCAACAGCCTGCCGGGGATGTTCTATCTCTGCGATGAAGCGGGCAGACTGCTCCGGTGGAACAATAATGAAAAAGAGGTGACCGGTTATACCATTGAAGAGCTGTCGAACATGAATGTGCTCCAGACTCCTCCGGGAGGACCGGGAGCTGTTCAGGAGCAAGATGCAAGAGGTGTTTGACACCGGCAGTGCCTCGGTGGAAGCACACGATTTATACAAAGAGCGGGCTGTCGATCCCGTTCCTGCTCACCGGATTCCGGATGATCGTGAATGACAAGCGGTATCTCGTGGGCGTCGGTATCGACATTTCAGAGCGGAAACAGCTTGAAGAACAACTCCGCCAGTCCCAGAAGATGGAATCCATCGGCACCCTTGCCGGCGGGATTTCCCATGACTTCAACAATATCCTCACTGCGATCATCGGATACGGAAGCCTTTTACAGATGAAAATGAAGGATGATGAACCGCTTCGGCACTATGTGGCTCAGATCCTTGCCTCGGCAAACCGTGCCGCCAACCTGACCAAGGGGCTGCTTGCCTACAGCAGGAAACAGGTCCTGAACATACAGCCCGTAAACATCAACAACATTATCCGGAAAGTGGAGCGGCTTCTCGAAAGGCTCATCGGCGAGGACGTGGAGCTTAAGAGCATCCTGATCGATCAGGAAGTAACCGTCATGGCGGACGCCGGGCAGATAGAGTATGTTCTGATGAATCTCGTGACGAATGCGCGTGATGCGATGCCGGATGGCGGATATGTGTATATAGAAACCCGGCTGGTAGACCTGGACGAGGAAGCTGCAAAGGTCCGCGATCTGCGCAAGCCCGGGACATACGCCCTGATCGCGTGACGGATTCGGGCATGGGTATGGAACAGAAGACCAAAGAGCATATCTTCGAACCCTTCTTCACGACAAAAGAAGTGGGCAGGGGCACGGGTCTGGGACTTGCCATGGTATATGGCATCGTCAAGCAGCACAACGGCATTATCGAGGTCGAAAGCGAAGTCGGAAGGGGGACCACGTTCAAGATCTATCTGCCGGCTGCTCAAACAACGACGGAAGAAACGCAACCAGCTGCATCGCCGCCCATCGAAGGCGGATCGGAAACCATTCTCGCTGCTGAGGACGATGAGATCGTGAGAGGCTTTATCACCAGCATGCTGGTGCAGAGCGGCTATACTGTTATCCCGGCGGAAAACGGGGAGGATGCCGTCAATAAATTCATGGCCAACCGGGGCAAGATCAAACTGCTCCTCCTTGACGTTATTATGCCGAAAAAGAACGGAAAAGAGGTCTATGAAAAGATCAGGATCTTCGAGCCCGCCATCAAGGCGCTGTTCCTGAGCGGATACACCGCCGATATCATGCATAAACAAGGGCTGCTGGAAAAAGACGTGAACTTTCTCCTCAAGCCGGTCGACATGAACGACCTCCTGCGAAAGGTGCGGGCGGTCCTGGATGAAAAATAGGCCGGGAGCCGAAGCAAGCTTTTTTGATCCTCTGAGCATGTGGGCACTTAAATTACAAGTACCGCTATTAATTCTTCATTGACATCTGTCTTCTGAAGGTTCTCACGTTGGCACTTTCCCAGATGTGCATCGTTTTTTTTGGCAGCTCATCGCTTAGCCGCGCAACATGCCGGGCATATTAACAGTGTCTCCGCCCTGATATGCAGGTCTCGCAGCACTCCACCCTCACCCTTTCAAAAGGGCTCAGCGAGAATGCACTGATGAGCGGCTTCTCGTAACTACGATCTATGCAGCATTGCTATGCGCGTCTTTCGCGTCAGAGCTATCCGCGCAGTGGAAAGGCAGAATCGAATAGCTTTACCCTGACCCCTCACTTCCCCTGAGGCCGCGGATGCACTATGCAGGAATTGTTTTGCGCCTGGCATGCAGGCATAGTATAATTCTTCCATGTCCAGAACGCTCAAGGAAAAAGCCGATGCCCTGCTCGCTGCCGAGCGCGGGACGATCTCAAAGGCCCGTGGAACGGAGGTGGCGTTCGCGCTGGCCTATCCCAATACCTATCACATCGGCATGTCGAACCTCGGCGTGCACCAGATCTACTCCATCCTGAACCGCCGCGCCGACACTGCTTGTGAACGCGTGTTCCTGCCTGATGAGGACGATATTGAAGAGTATGGTAACAACCGGTACAAAACTGTTCTGCCTCGAGAGCAAGCGGTCCGTGAGAGAGTTCGATATCCTGGCCTTCTCCGTGTCCTTTGAGCAGGACTATGTGAATCTTCTCGAGATCCTGCGTCTCTCCGGCATCCCGGCGGATAAACGCGAACGGACCGGGGATGATCCGCTTGTGGTCCTCGGCGGCATTTGTTCCTTTTTCAACCCTGAACCGCTCACGGACTTCGTTGATGTCGTGATCGTGGGGGAGGGGGAAGAAGTTATAGGAGAGTTCATTGATGCGTACAAGCAGAACAGGGGAAAAGGGCGGCACGAGCTTCTGAGCGCCCTCAGCAGGATCCCCGGTGTCTACGTGCCGGAGTTTTATGAGGTCACCTATCATGAAGACGGGACGATCAAGGGACGAACAAAGCTTGAGCCCGCTGCCCCTGACCGCATCGTCAAACGGACGGTCAAGGACTTCGACCAGGCGCCGGCAGCCACCGTTATCCTCACCCCGCATACGGAGTTCAGCGACCGGTATTTGTCGGAGATCACCCGGGGATGCGGCAGGCACTGCCGGTTCTGCATGGCAGGCTACCTGTACCTTCCTCCCCGCAACCTGAACATCGAAAAATCAGGCGAGCAGGCAAGCAAGGCGGACGAGCTGTGCGGCAAGATCGGACTCGTGGGCGCCGCATTGTCCGACTATCCCGACATCAACGATCTCTGCGCAAGGATCGAGGGGGGCGTCTCGGTCTCATCGCTCCGCGCGGATTCGGTCAGTGAGACGCTGATCGAACGGCTCGCGAAGAGCGGACACAAGACCATTTCGATCGCTCCCGAGGCCGGGTCCGAGCGGCTTCGCAACGTGATAAACAAGGGCATAACGGAAGAAGACATCCTTCGCGCCGCCGATATGGTCTTTCGCCACGGCATCCCGAACCTCAAACTGTATTTCATCATCGGCCTGCCGACGGAAACCCAGGACGATGTGGACGCGATCATTCTGCTCGCGCTCAAAGTGCATGAGGTCCAGCTCAACCATGCCCGGCCTCTCGGCAGGATCGGCAGGATCACGCTCTCGGTGAACTCCTTTGTCCCGAAGCCGTTCACGCCGTTCCAGTGGGAGCCGATGGATTCCGTCGAGAGCCTGAATAAAAAGCAGCGCTCACTGGACAGGGCGGTGCGGAAGATCGGGAACATGAACATCATTCACGACCTTCCGAAGTGGGAGTATGTCCAGGCGCTGCTCTCGCGCGGGGACCGCAGGACCGGAAAACTGATCAGGGCGGCCCATGAGAATGGCGGGGACTGGAAAAAGGCGGCAAAAGCAACGGCGATCGATATGGATTTTTACGTGTATCGACGACGCGAGTTCAGCGAGCACCTGCCCTGGGATTTTATTGACATCGGTGTGAGAAAAGAATATCTTAAGAATGAATATCAGCGGGCGCTCGAGGGAAAATTCACTCCACCGTGCAAGGTCGGCTCGTGCAAGACCTGCGGAGTTTGTCAGTAACGCGTTGTATCTGGATCACCGATGAATACCGTCAGATCACAGCATAAAAAATGCGCCGGTTCCGGCAAGGTCAGGGACGATGGATTGCTTTCGATCCCCGCACTCGACAAGGAGTCCGGGATGCTCCATGCCTTTACCACACGGCAGGGCGGGCTGGGCGCAAGGAACAACGGGATCAGGCATCCGGATGACTGGACCGCGGTGGCAAGCGCGTTCGGGGTCTGTAGAGACCGGGTGGTGACCGTGAACCAGGTGCACGGCGAAAATATCGTCACGGTGGATGACCTGAACGTCCGGGATGTCCGGACCGTTCATGCCGATGCGATGATGACCGATGTTCCGGGGATCGCCATCGGCGTAGAGACCGCGGACTGTGTGCCGGTCCTCTTGTTCGATCCAATGAAGCCCGCGGTGGCCGCTGTGCATGCAGGCTGGCGGAGCACGGTAAAGAAGATCGTCCAGAAGGCCGTACACCGGATGCACGAAGAATTCGGATCAGAACCAGCGCGATTGATCGCGGCGATCGGACCGGCCATTGGGCCCGAATGCTACGAGGTGGACGAGGTGGTGATGGGACCGGTCAGAGAGGCATTCTCGTTCTGGAAAGAGGTCTCCACTCCGCGCGGGAATGACCGCTGGAGCCTGGACCTGGTAAAGGCAAACAAACTGGAGCTGCTGCAGATCGGCCTGGCTGAAAAGAATGTGCACGCGCTCGGGCTCTGCACGTCATGCAGGCGTGACCTGTTCTACTCCTTCCGCGCCGAGGGCAGGACCGGCAGGATGCTGTCGGTGATCATGATAAAACCGTAAAGCTGTCCGGACAAGTCGGAACGCAAAGGCGACAAGAGTCTCGTAGCAAAGACGCGATCATGTCTTCGATAGAACGTCAGGATTTAACGTCACTGGTCTTAAAAAATCAACGGATTTGCCGGTGCTTCTGTTGATCTCGTTGCAAGAGTTCTTTAGCGTCTTTGCGCGAGACGAATCGTGCTTTTATTATGTCAATTGCGGACAACTTCAAGACGGTGAGGAACAGGATCGTTGCCGCGGCAAAGCGCGCAGGCCGCGATCCGGCGTCCGTCAAGCTCGTGGTCGTGACCAAGACCGTCGATCTTGAAAGGATTCGCGGAGGCAGTTGCCGCAGGCGCCACCATCCTCGGCGAGAACCGTGTACAGGAAGCGAAGGAGAAGATCGAGAAGCTCGGCAGCATTGCGAGCTGGCATTTGATCGGCCATTTGCAGGCGAACAAGGCCAAGTACGCGGTGAAGCTTTTTGACCTGATCCACTCAGTGGACAGCCTGGAGCTTGCGAAGGAGATCGACAAGCAGGCGGCGAAGATCGGGAAGGTGCAGAACGTTCTGGTCGAAGTGAACATCGCGGGAGAGGCGAGCAAGGCCGGCATGACCGTACGAAATGCCCCGGCACTGGTGAGGGAGGCCGCGAAACTGGGCAATATCGCCATACAAGGGCTGATGACCATTCCTCCGTTCTCGGAGAACCAGGAGGACTCAAGGCCTTATTTCTGCGTGCTGCGGGAGCTGGCGGAGAGCATTGCAAAGGAGCATATTCCGAACGCGGCCATGAAAGAGTTGTCCATGGGGATGAGCGGCGATTTTGAGGCCGCTGTCGAAGAAGGCGCGACCGTGGTGCGAGTGGGTACGGCGATATTCGGGGAAAGGGTTTAGATAAGTTCAGATCGCGAGTGCAAGGAGTTCAGAACAGATTGCGGAGTTGAAAAGCAGCGAAAGCTCACTGGAGGTTGTATGATGCGATGGATAAAAAAATCGCGTTCATCGGCGGCGGGAACATGGCCGAGGCGCTGATCAAGGGCTTGATCGCGGCAGGGACGGCAAAACCCGACCACATCCTGGTCACCGATGTTTCCGTTGACAGGCTTGCGCATCTCCATCAGACCTATGGTGTTATGCAGAAGGGCAATGGTGAAGCGGCGCGTGAGGCTGATATCATCATCCTGTGCGTGAAGCCGCAGGTGGTCGAACGGGTACTCGCGGAGATCGCATCTGCTGTTGATGCTAAGAAGCTCGTTATCTCCATTGCCGCGGGAATTGTGATCGCCAAGATCGAAAAGGCATTGAAGGAGAGTTCTCATGTGGTGCGCGTGATGCCGAACACTCCTGCGCTGGTGCTTGCGGGCGCGGCGGCGCTTGCGGGAGGGAAGAACGCGACGAACGATGATCTTGCCCTGACGCAGGGCATCTTCAATTCAGTGGGCAGGGCGGTGATCGTGGAGGAAAAGCTCATGGATGCCGTGACCGGGCTCTCGGGCAGCGGTCCGGCGTACGTGTTCATGATCATCGACGCATTGTCCGACGCGGGAGTGAAGGAGGGTCTTCCCCGGCCGCTTGCACTCGAGCTTGCAGCCCAGACCGTGTACGGCGCAGCCAAGATGGTGCTTGAAACAAAGGAACATCCCGGCAAGCTCAGGGACATGGTGACCTCTCCCGGCGGGACGACCATCGAAGGCCTTCATGCCCTTGAAAAGGGAAAGCTTCGCGCGACGCTCATGAACGCGGTCGAGGCGGCGACAACGAGGAGCAGGGAACTGGGGAAATAAGGAAAACCGACAGGAAGCGGCGAGTACACGAGACAGCGTTGAAACGGAAGCAGGTCGCGAATTGATCAACGGAAAGGCGAATTGCATACAGAATAAGACCTGCATGATGGCGGATGCAATTACAGCTGGATTATGCATTCAAGCATTACACTGAGCAGAATTTCGACGGTCATTCGAATTGGACGCATAATTTAATGACAACTTCGGTGGAGGCGACAGAAACGACGAAGATGAAACGGCGATCCGCCTACGTTCAGTTGCGTCGATGTTGTGCGGCTTAAGTCGTTCTCATCGATTCTGCGTCAGCTTACAACAGGAGCAATGTTCGTATTCGGAAATATCGTTCTGGGGCTGGCCAAGGTGCTTGATGTCGTGCTGAATATCTATATGTGGATCATCATTATCAGGGCGCTCATCTCGTGGGTGAACCCGGACCCCTACAATCCCATTGTGCAGGTCCTGACGAAAATGACCGAGCCGGTGCTCAGGCCGATCCGCAAGCTTGTCCCGCCCCACAAGGTCGGGATCGATTTCTCGCCATTGATCGCCGCGCTGATCATTCTGTTCCTGCAGTACGCGCTGGTCAATACGCTCTATCGCATCGGACACGCAATGGGGTAAGCGCTCGCGTGAGCACTGCGCCCGAGGAGGCACTTGTATGAGTAACGGTACCAGGGTAACACCCATCGATATCCAGCAGAAACGGTTCCATGTGGTTTTTCGCGGCTACGAACGGACCGAGGTCGAGATGTTTCTCGATCTGGTGCGGGACGAGATGGAAACACTCGTATCGGGAAGTAACGGAGCTGCGGGAATTCCGCCAGTCCTACGATGAGCGCCTGCGCGAGCTGACCGAACGGGAGGAAACGGTCAAGAACACGATGCTGATGACCCAGAAGCTCATGGAGGACCAGAAGGACAACGCGCGCAGGGAAGCGGCGGTCATCATCAAGGACGCGGAGGTGCGCAGTCAGCAGATCATGAACAATGCCCAGGATGAGAAGGCGAAGCTTGAGGTGGAGATCCAGGAGCTGAAGCGCAGGAAGCATCACTTCCTGCAGGACATGAAGAAGGTCATCCAGATGCATCGGGAAATGGTCAGCTTCGAGGAGGCCGGCGGTGACGCCAAAGAAGAGCCTGCCCAGGAATAAGGGGCCGGAGGCGCCGGTTACCCTCTCGATACGCATCCAGCCCCGCGCTTCAAAGAACGAGATCGTCCAGATGGAGAGCGGCGGACTCAAGATCAGACTCACCGCGCCGCCGGTCGACGGCGCCGCCAACGAGGCGTTAGTGAAGTTCCTCGCCCATACCCTTTCACATCCCCAGATCCCACGTTGAGATCGTCTCCGGCCACACATCCAGGGAAAAGATCGTCCGCATCACCGGTATGAGCGATGCGGAGGTGAAAAGGCTATTGAATAGCACGGACGAATAAGGTAATATAGTATGACATGAAGCGGCATGAAAGACGAGCATCGAAGTGCAGCGATGAGAATCGCTAAGGACTTCTATTCGTTCTAATCGACTTCGTCGGATCTTCGCATTTATCTTCAACAAAGGGGGGCGACAGGCTTCGACGGGGATTTAGAGGTCAGGAGTTGCATGCCGAGGTACCATGGGGCTCGTTAAACACATGGCAAAGATCAACTGCCAATAATCAAGAACTGGCATACGCTGCCTAATTAGGTAGCGCGTCTCGCGGTCGGCGCCTGAACGACCGCAGAGATGTCAAAAACCAGGCTGGTCTTCCCGACGCCGTCCGGGGCGGGAAGATAAGAAAAACCGGGCTGGCCGATTCCGAAGCTTTCCCCAAGGCGCCGGATGAAGCGAGAGCTATAAAACGCGGGGATAAGCATGTATGAGCTTCTGGCTGAAGGTTTTCGGACGCGGGTTCAATTCCCGCCGCCTCCACCATTTAACAATCCAACAAAGTCCAATGAAGTGCAAAAGCCCCTTGAAGATGAGGGGCTTTTTTATTTCCCTGCTGTCTTATGTTGCCTCTAACGTCATCGTTGCATATTACTCGCCGGTCGTCCGTTTTGTCGTAATCTGACATTCTAAATGGCAGCTGTCACGTGACACGTTACAATTTGTTGCGTTATAAAAACATTTTCAGATAAGCGTTCGTATGAATTCTACGTCAAAGCAAAACTAAGCGTCTGCCGGCTGATGTACTGAAGCGCGCTATGCGCCGGCTGGATTATATCAACCTCGCATCAAGTCTTGATGCCGTAACGGTACCGCCAAACAACCGGCTTCACGCTCTGAAAGATGACTTAGAGGGTCAACACTCCATTTCAATTGGTGCCTACAAACAGTAACACCATAAATATGATGATCAAAAGCAAACATCCCGCGTTGCTGAGCTTAATGCTGCGTGGACAGGATTGTTGCGGCGTGCTATTTGAACCTGAAACAGGAGGAGAAACTGAGGGAGGAGCTTTGGGAAACTTTGATGATGTTCCCTGTAATCGAAGAAGAATTTCCCGATTCCTGGTAAAGCCCTTTTGATCAACGGTCGGTGATACATCTGCGCTTTCGCCACCCATGCATTGAATAACGTCATCATTCCTTTGTGATGATTCGGAAGGTGTTAGCCGGTATTGTGCCTCCTTTTCATCAATGACATATAAGTGATTGTTTTCTGTAATAGTAATTGATAAATTTGTATAACTACGCTTGCCGCCCTGTGTCCCGGCATGACCCGTATAAGGCGGGTCCATTAAGCCGACGACACTTACCCATTTTCCAACCCACGATTGAGTCGGATGCGTTTTTATTTTATCCAACGCTTCAGACCATATATTTATTTTAAGATTATCTTCCCTCCAATCGCCAAAATTGATAAATATATATGGCTTCCCATATTTTGTTTTGCCCGATTTTACATTTGCGATTTTTCCTACCAGCTCGACCCTATCGCCGACATGGCCAAGGCACAATGAATAATTTCGTGCATCGAGGACCGGATATTGAGAGATATAAGCTTGTGAGTCATCTACTTGCGGTTGAGAAGATATTGATATGACTGCCTGTGGAATGTTTTTACCACGTATGAAGTCATCGAGACAGGGTATCTTGTCATATGAAGCTTCACAGATAGCGGCAAAGTTCTTTACTGCCCGGGTAAGTTCAGGCTTAGTAAAAAGTATTGAGAATAAGGCCGAGTTGGATGGTTTAGCGTAGTCATTCGCTTTGAATAATATTGATTCACCGTCCGGCTTTGATATTGACCACAGGTTGTTATCATATTCGAGGGCTTGTAATGCTAAATAAATGCTTATTATCGAAAATCTATCAAGGTTCCGGTCGAACTGGGATGCTCTCATGGGATGTTGAAAGTTTTTATGTCCACATTCTACATTTCCGAGGCCCTTTATTTCATCGACATACATGCCGTCATAATCTATCAACTGGATCTTCGTCCCATCACCGCTTATCAACAAATTGCCGTTTTGAATATCTCCGTGCGCAATGCCATTATTGAGTAAATAATCAGACAGGGTGTGGAATGATCGTTTAAGGTTTTTGATTGAATTCTTTTGAGTGTAATTATTTTCTATGAAGAGACCGAGCTCTTCACCCGAACCCCAGGCCATTTTAACGATGGGATAATTATTGCTATGAATACGAATACCGTGCGGCTGAAACTCGAAGTTCAGAAAATAATCGCGCGACAAAGCTTGAAGCTTCCTGGAAATGGCATTGTATCTCAATTCAAGAGCGTTTGATTTCTTATGAAAACATCTGACGGCATATTTGTTTCTACTGCAGCTGAGAGTATAGGTAAGGGCAAATCCGCCGCACAATGCAAGCGGCAATCCCAGGCCATTCTTCTTAACTACACCGGCTTTAAGCTCCGGGTCTGCCAGTGCAAGGGCGGGGTTTTGTAAAGCTTCGTCATATTGTTCAAATGTGGGATAAGACATAAATCTATCCATGCAGGTCAATAACTACGAGAGTAGTATCGTCAGTCCGGATGGCTTTATCTTTTCGCAGAGCAGTGATAAATTCCTGCATTTCAGACTGTGTACGGAAGGACAGCAAAGGCTCCAGAACAGTTGGATCTGATCGATATGTTCTGAGAAACCATTTTCCAAGGGCGTCGGTCATACAGAGCAAGATTGGTTTTTTGAGAGACTGAAGATCCCAGGTAACTGAATGAGTCGAAAAAAAATCCTGGATGCCTGATAAAATCATTCTGAAAATGATTTGTAGAAAGCAGAGCGGGGTTTTGATTAAAATCTTCGAACGAAGTATACGGATAGGATTCAACGACACGTCCATTGCTGATGAGCACGGCAAGGCTGTCACCAATTGCGAGAACGTTGACAGAATTCGATCCCCCATGGAATTCGATCCCGAGAAGGGTCGCAAAGCTCCCTCTGTCAAAGGAGGCTTGTTTTGACCAGGACAGTGCTTCCCGATCGTGCAGGATCGAATATTCTTCAATCGCTCCGACAAGCCACGATTCCCTGAATTGAGCACTATTGATATAGTTGCGAACGAGGATCTGCGCCCAGCTCTTGGCATCGAATGACTCAGAAGCGCCATCGCTGACAGCAACTACATTTTTATCTATACCATATGCGTCTTCATTGTTATCAGGATATTCACGCTCCTTTGGAACGACTCCCGCAAAAACTATTTGCATGTCATGCAAGATCCTATCGCTGTGCCTGTAATTGTAATGCCCTGGTTCCTATATCAAAAAAATCAACGATCTCCGCAGGTTCAGCGTTAAAAATAAAGCCCCTTGATTCGGAACGGACATTAAGACCTTTATTTTGAGCGTAGTCGATGAGGTGCTGTGGTAATTGACTGGACATGCGGAAAAGAAGTCGTGCATATTTATCAATGAGGTCGCTTTCAGAAGCGGGAAATTTTGATTGTACTGCCCGTAATGTGCTTACATGCAGATTGAACATTAAAACAGCGCCGTCGTTCGTAGATATCAGACAAAGTTGATTGGCCAATGATTCCGGATCGCCATCAGTTGATTCACCATCGGTAACATGCAAGACGGTAGGGGGGTAGCTATTTGGATGTGAATCGCACCACCTGACCAGTTCCACTGCGGCAGTCCGAATTGCCTGACACATCGGTGTTGATCCCGGAAGCTTGCGGTTTGAACCAGACGGGGAATTTGATTTTTTGCTCGATAATGCCTCCCGCTCCATCATCCAGCTTTTTTACTCGTTCCTCGATCGCTACCGGACCCGACTCTATCTTTGAAATCGGATGGAGAATAGCGTTGCCGAGCGTACCGCTGAAACCATTATAGGATGAATTTCCGCCATAACCGATTACTCCGATATCAAAGTAATTTCTAACGCCATCGGATTTTGTGCATCTTGTAATCAACGTAAAAAGAGTTTTATTCAGGACATCCGCCACAATTTGTGATTTTGACCTTCCACTGGGAAATTTATCATCCATTGAACCTGATTGGTCCACTAAAAACAGAAAGCAAGTCGGCTGATTTCTGCTTATTTCGGCTGAGTACGTCATTTAGCCCCCGTATTGATTAATTGGATATACTGACTTTTATGTGGGTCACTTAATTACAAGTATCGCTCTTTATTCTTCATTAACAATCTGTTTTCTGAAGTTATCTAAGTTGGCACTTTTCCAGGTGTGCATCGATTTTTTTGGGCAGCTCATCGCTTAGCCGCGCAGCATGCCAGGCATATTAACAGTACCTCCGCCCTGATATGCAGGTCTCGCAGCACTCCACCCTCACCCTTTTAAAAGGGTGAGGCCGTGTCTGCCTTGTCTTGTTCTCGTAACTACGATCTATGCAGCATTGCTATGCGCGTCTTTCGCGTCAGAGCTACCCGGCGCAGGGGAAAGGCAAAATCAAATAGCTTTACCCCAACCCCGCACAAAACCCGGAAGACCCGATTAATTTAAATGAGAAAACTATCCAGAGCGAGTCCAGTTTATGTATTATTCCGTAAGAAGTCAAGTCGATATGGGAAAATGCTCATTGTAAAAAAGAATTGATTAACGTTGATTTTTAAAGAAATGAATGAGAAAGGACAGATTTCCGAAAGGCAGGCTTTTTCCTTGGTCCGAACAGCAGGGGCGAAGATATTGCTGTTGGCGAAAATGGCCGGGTGAAAGAATAAAAGAGGCGGTCATAGATCAAATAATAATGCGAGGCCCAAGGGCAACTTGGGCCGTTTCCCCCAAGCTGCCTTCAGGAACGTTGGCTCGCAATATTCAAGTCTGACCGCCAATGGGAGGTCACAGACGTGTTCCCGATCAAGGAAAAGCATAGAGAGAAACAACGAACTGCACTCAGGGGGCACAGCCTCACCCTCCGGGCGCAGTCCCGGAACCGCCTGTTGCTACACTGCATGCAGAAACTCCTCTTTCTTTTCGACGAACGCTTTCTTGCCTGCTTCCACGGCATCTGTTATCGCGTCTTTGCCTGCCACGTAGAGGTCCTTGCCCTTGTCCATGGCGGTAACAACACTTTCCCTTGTGCTCGATGCGAACTGCTTCAGGTCATCCCTGGTCTCGCTTCCCGATTTCGGCGCCAGCAGGAGCGCAATGCCTGCCCCGATGATACCGCCCGCCAGGATCGGTACCAGGAGTGAGCCCCTCTCACTGATTATGGGCTCAAGGGGCTTTTCCTCCACGTAGGCCTTCTTGCCGGCTTCAACGGCTTTGCCGACAAACTCTCTGCCCTCTCCGTAGAGGTCCTTGCCGATATCAACGGCCTGTGTGAACCGGTTGGCGATCCGCTTCAGGTCGTTCCTGGTCTCGCTTCCCGATTTCGGCGCCAGCACGAACGCTAACCCGGCCCCCACGGCACCGCCCACCAGAACCGTCGTCAAGATCGAGCCTTTCCTATTTGTGAGTTCCTCTTTCATGATTATTGCTCCTTTCTTCTGTCACTTTTCTCAAAAGGGTTGAGAACCCTGCTTCACGCAAGCTTTCACGTATCCGTACTTATAGTATAGCACTCGTTCCGGGAAACGGGAGAGAACAGCATGATATCAGCATTAGAGGGGAAAAAAGGGGACGGAAAGGGGCTGCCCAGGGCATATCTACGACGAAGGTTGTATCGCAGCTCGACCATGTTGTGCGATTCCCTGGTTCTCTTGCTTTCTTGTTGTGTAACAAGATGTTCACCGCGGAGCACGCAGATGTTTCCATTCCGAATTCCGCATTCCGAATTCCGCACTGCATCCCCCTGACCCCTGAACTTTGAACTCAAACTATGAACTGCTTTTACTGCCCCTGCCCTAAGCGCCATGCTCCATGCTCACTACACCACCTCTCTGCTTGCTATTTAGCGTATTCTGTTATATTCTTCTTGCTGTTCGGCCCTCCCGTTTCACTTTGTCGCGAAATAGAATTTGTAAGACAGACAGAATGGTGGCCGTGAGGTATTGTTTAAGAACAGGAGGGATCGCATGTCAAACAATAACTGGGTCGGTGTTGATCTAGACGGGACACTTGCTCATTATGACGAATGGAAAGGCATTGAGCATATCGGAGAGCCTATTCAGCCTATGATGGCCCGTGTCAACGCATGGGTATCAAAAGGTGTTATTGTTAAGATCTTCACAGCACGGGCAAGCGTGCCGGAGCAAATCCCGTTTATCCATGATTGGCTTGAAAAGCACGGTTTGCCACGTCTTGAAGTCACGAACATAAAGGACTTCGCGATGCTGGAACTATGGGACGATCGGTGCATCCAGGTTGTATCAAATACGGGAATGCCAATAAGCGAACGATGCAGCGCTGCCAGTCCCTAAAAGGAGCGCGGTAATTTTCTCAAAAGACATCATGGTCCGGCTCACTGTTTAAGAAGCCTTTACCATCCGGTCACAATTTGTGACCGCTTCAAAAAGAAACATTCGCTCTATCGGCACGGTCGAGCGGATCAACGACCACATTTCAAGGAGGGTATCTTCATGATAAAAAACATTCTGTGTGTTGCAATGCTTGTGGTGAGCGGTATGGCGGTGCAGGCTCCCAACGTTTTTGCTGATGATCAGAAGTATGAATTGAAGTCCGCGGCAGCAACGGTCAAGGACGTACTGTCGGAAAATATCAACAAGAGGGTGATCGTGCGCATGGATACCGGCGACACGCTGGAAGGCACGGTAAGCAAGGTCGGGGACAGCCTCGTGCATCTCTCGAAGATCTCCGGCAGAGACTTCTACGATGCCGTGGTCCGCATGGATAAGATCAGCGCGGTCCTGTTCAAAGTGCGCGGCAACTGAAGATAAGCGTCCGGGAAGGCAAAACAAAACAGCAACGATTCCTCGTCCGGAATGTATCCGATGAAACTTTCCGCATTTGTTTCGTCATGAGATCTGTTTTCTCATTAAGAACTGTCATACCCTAATTTACACTTCTTTTCATCACAAGCATGACTTTTGCTGCTCTATGGGCGGCCTTTTTTCTCGCCATTTCGAGCTTTTCTATAAATACATCCGGTTCAAAATATCCTATCTTTCTGAATATTTCATTACCTTCAGAATCAAGCACAATGACAGCAGGTTTTGCAGATACCCCAAATCTCATGAACTGTTCTGAATCTGTGCCCGATTCATATTTAATTGAGATAAAATGTATTTTTATATAGTCCTGAACACGTGGAGTGATTAACGTGCAGGTGTTCATTCTAATACATGCCTCGCAGGTCGAACCGAAAAAAGCAGCAAGCACAAGTTTGTTTTCCTTTCTTGAAAGGTCCAAGGCATTTTTGAGACTTTTCTCCCAAACGATTTCGTCCGCCATAATAGTGTTACCTCCTCGATGATCACAGCTCTTCAAAATTCCTTTTTTCGGTTCCACTCTTCCTGCTCACGTGATCATGAGTTGATCAAACCAGTTGGGAAATATAATGAATTGCAGTTTCGTACCGGAGAAAATCTTCGTGAGGTATAATAATTCATTTTTACTACCCCCTCGCTCAAGGAGGTGTGAATGATATAAGTATAGCACGGTAAAGAGGATATCACGGTTTGTGATATCCCCAGATGGATCTCTTGAAACCTTGAGGTTTTTAAAGAATGTAATGGCTTTTACTGAATGCGGCATCGCGATGCTTTCGAGCGTGTTGAACAGTCCGCGCGCAGGTCAAGTTATATCCAGATAGGAGAACCTTTGGATAATTGCGGGTCATGATCTCAAGCCATAAAGATTTAGCGAGGAAGCCGGCAGAACTCGAAAAGAAATACGACGGGCAGTTCCATATCGTATTTGAAGCGATACAGCAGTTGATCGAGGTCGAGGAAATGCCGAAAGAAATATTCAGGTTCATTACGGGAACGCTGGGCAACGAACGGAGATCGGGCGAATCGGAGAATGTCAACAAAGAATAGACCTACCCCCATTCGGGATCAACGGTTCACGAATAACACTGAGCTGCTTGTCTATCCTCTGTATCTCCTCCCGTATATCTCAACAATATGAAATAAACGCGGCAGCACATGAACGGCACCTATACTTAAAATATAACGATATTCTATCTGCGTGTCTTTTCTAATAAAAGCGAAAGACACCTGAATGTTCCTTGACATTATCACCGGCGCCTGTTATGTTTATGAGCATATGCACAAAACGAAAGGGGGTAAACATGTCGCCAAGGTGTAAGAAGCCGCGGAACTGCAAATGCAAGTTTAAAGGCAAAGCCTTCAAACCCACATGCATCCCGATGTCCGAGGTCGAGCAAATACCCCTCTTGCGGGAAGAGCTTGAGGCTTTAAAGCTCTGCGATCTTGATGACCTTACGCAAGCGGAGGCCGGCACCAGGATGGGCGTATCAAGAGGGACCGTTCAAAGAATACTTGCTACAGCACGGAAAAAGGTTGCGAAAGCCCTGAGCAAAGGCCAGGCTATCGTATTTGAATAATCGTTGTATAAACCATACAGAGGAGGAACATCACATGAAGATCTGTTTTCCAGTCCAGAATGATAATGGGATCGAGAGCACCGTGTACAATCACTTTGGCTCAGCGCCGGTATTTGTCGTTTTCGATACGGACACAAACAGCGTTGCGTCGATCAACAATCGGGACCAGCACCACACGCATGGCGCATGCAACCCGATGAAGGCGCTTGATAATCAAAAAGTTGATGCGATCGTTGTTGGCGGCATCGGAGCGGGAGCGCTCACGAGGCTGAACCAGATGGGAATCACGGTGCATCGCTCGCAGGGGGAGACAATACGGGAAAATCTTTCGATGTTTCAGGCGAAAAGCCTTCCCGTGTTGACGGTCCAGGGGTGCTGCGGCGGCCACAGCAATGACGGGGGCTGCGCTCATTAAGTATCATTATCAAATATCACAAGGAGAAAAAGATGGAAAACAAGGAATTCGTCTTCGTGCTCACTCATTCGTATGATGCTATTGAACGCGCAGCCGCAGCGCTCCAGCTTGCCACCAACATGGCGGCTTTTGATGCCAAGATAGACTTTTTCCTGTTGAATGAAGGCGTGCATCTGGCGCGGAAGGGATTTGCCGAGTCGGTCACGTGGCAGAAGGGTTTTTCGCCTGTTGCGGAACTCATGAAAAGCCTGGTCGAAGACTTCGACTGCAAGTTCTATATCTGCGCATCCTGTGTTAAACCATATGGCCTTGAGGGCGCGGAGTGGATCAAGAATGCCGAGGTCAAGCCGGGTTCCTATCTCGGGGAACTCCTTATGAAACGCCAGAACGTGACATTTTAAACCAAAATCTACTACTAACACACAAGGAGACTGATAAAAATGAAAAAAATATCGGCTGGTATTGAAAGAATCATAAGGATCGTTGCAGGTCTCGGGATACTTTCCCTGGCTTTTATCGGCCCTGAAACAAAGTGGGGCTATCTCGGGCTCATCCCGCTTGCTACGGGGCTGATCGGATGGTGCCCACCCTACCATTTGCTTGGCATTTCGACATGTAAGTCTTGCAAGTAAAGCCGTGTCTTGAATATGCTCAAAAGAAATAGTTGGCTGATTGAACGCGTTAATTAATCCCGGCGAAAAGGAGGCAGTCATGAGAACAGCAAGAATTATCAGTGTGGCAGTTGCGTTATCAGTGCTTTTTGTCTCTTCGGTCGCCCTTGCGGGCCCCTGGAAAGGCTGGCGAGGGAGCGGCGGGTGGGGCATGGGCTCGTCCTACCAGAGGATGTACGACCCGGCAACGGTGGAGACCGTTTCTGGCGTTATAGAATCGGTGGACAAGATTACGCCGATGAAGGGGATGTACTCCGGTATCCATCTCGTGCTTAAGACGGACAAGGAGACCATAGCCGTTCATCTCGGCCCGGAATGGTACATTGAGCGGCAAGACGTGAAGCTTGAAAAAGGCGACAAGATCGAGGTGAAGGGATCAAGCGATAACCTTTGACGGCAAACCTGCCATCATCGCGGCAGAATGCAAAAAGGGTGACAGTGTCCTTATCCTGCGGGATAGCGCGGGCGTTCCCGCATGGGCGGGGTGGAGAAGATAAAAAAACAATAAGCCCGTTCTGAGCCGGGGCGGGCTCTTTCTTGTAAAAAGGGGAATGATAGTCGAGGGGGAGTCATTATGTCTGAGAACGGAAAAGGAAGAACTGGAACAGATCCTTAACAGGATATAAACAGAAAATCAACCATTTGTCTAAAGCATCCTTGACCTGGGACAAGGAACTGATATTCGTCGGAAGAACACAGGAAGGATATGAGATAGAGTTTGACGCCCATGTCCAGTGGGGATGCAAACCAACGGACGCTCTTCTCTTGAGTCTGGCCGGTTGTATGGGGATCGACGTCGTTATGTTTTTGCAGAAGATGAAGATGGAGCTGGAGAATTTCAAAGTGGATATCACCGGGGAACGGAATACAACACCTCCTCAGTACTTTAAAACAGTAGAGATCGCTCTCCATCTTACAGGGAAAAACCTGAATCCAAAAAAAGTCGCCCGTGCCGTTTCCCTGTCGCATGAAAAATACTGCTCCGTCTACAATTCACTAAGAAAAGACATGGATGTGAAAGTTTCGTACAACATAACAGATACAGCGTTAAATGAAGTGCATGACGTAATAAATTAAAAAGGAGAATAAAAGTAATGAGAAATACATGGCTCATGGTTACCCTCGCACTTGTTTTGAGTGCGAGTCCGGCAATGGCAGACGATTTGGCGAAATTTCAAGAAGACAGCCGCAAAGTGGTCAAAGAAATGGTGTCTCAACTGGGAGGTGCACTGCAGAAAGAAATGACGGCAAATGGCCCGGCAGCAGCGATCAAAGTGTGCAAGGACCTCGCTCCGGCAATTACCTCCGATCTATCGCGAAAGACCGGACAGCGTGTAACGCGGGTTTCCTTAAAAACCCGGAATCCCTTGCTTGGCTCACCAGATGCATGGGAACAGAAAGTACTGGCTGATTTTGCAGGTCGCCTGGAAAAGGAAAATCCTGCAAACATAGAATTTGCTGAAATCGTTACTGAACCGCAAGGCAAATTTATGCGTTATATGAAGGCGATCCCGATGCAGGATGTCTGCCTGAAGTGCCATGGTCCATTGGAAACCATTGTACCGCAGGTCAAGGAACAGCTTAATGCCGAGTATCCACACGATAAAGCCACCGGTTACACGATCAATCAAATACGCGGTGCATTCTCAATAAAAAAAGCATTGTAAAGCGTTGTATCTATATCTTACTTTTCAATAAACTAAGGCCGCTGACTCCGTATGATTCAGCGGCCTTCCTTATCTGCGAAAAGAGTGACTCCATGAACTGAGCAGGATGGCGAAAATGTGAGCTACCTCCCTTTGTAGTGCCTCGTAGAATTAGAGGTTTCGCCCAAAATTCAACTCTCCATCTGGTACAATAGCGGAGGGAGATCACGAGACGCGGCTCAAGCGCGTCGCAGTATAAAAGCCACCGCGCCCCTGAGCTTCGCGCTGGGCGGCGTCAATTACCGGAGGTGCATGATCTTGCGCTCGATGCCATCAAATAAGAAGGAACCCGACATCGCCTCCGCGTCGGTTCCCGACACGCTCGCGGCGCTCCATGTGAACCCCGAGACAGGGCTCACGCGCGCGGAGGTGGACGCCCGCCGGAAGGAGCACGGCTACAACGAAGTGGCCGAACAAAAAGGGCACCCGGTCCTCAAGTTCCTCGGGAAATTCTGGGGCGTGTCGGCGTGGATGCTCGAACTGATCATGGTCCTGTCGGCCGTCCTCGGGAAATACTCGGATCTCGCTGTGGTGAGCGCGCTGCTGGTCGTCAATGCCGTGTTGAGCTTTATGCAGGAGCACCGGGCCGCCGGCGTCGTCGAAACGCTGCGGCGACGGTTGCAGGTCAGTGCGCGCGTGCTGCGCGATGCGAGCTGGCAGGTCATTCCCGCCCGGGAGCTGGTCCCCGGCGACATCGTCCGCGTGCGCCCCGGCGACATCATCCCGGCGGACGTGAAACTCCTCACCGGAGCGTTGAGCGTTGACCAGTCGGCCCTCACCGGCGAGTCGAAGGATGCCGACAAGGCGCCCGGCGAAGTGCTCTCGTCGGGGTCCGTCGTCCGCCGGGGCGAAGGCAACGGCGTGGTCATGCTGACCGGGGCGAAGACCTACTTTGGCCGCACCACGGAACTGGTGCAGCAGGCGCGTCCGAAGCTCCACATCGAAGCGGTGGTGGCCAAGGTCGTCCGCTGGCTCTTCGTCATCGTCGGCGCGCTGCTGGGCGTGGTGATCGTGCTGTCGCTGATCCGCGGCGCGCCGCTCCTCGAGATGGTCCCGCTCATGCTCGTCCTGTTGATGAGCGCGGTGCCGGTCGCCCTCCCCGTCATGTTCACGGTCAGCATGGCCGTCGGGTCGAAGGAGCTGGCGAAGCGCGGCGTGCTGGTCACGCGCCTCAGCGCCGCGGAGGATGCCGCGACGATGGACGTGCTCTGCGTGGACAAGACGGGCACGATCACGATGAACCAACTGGCCGTCACCGGCGTGATCCCGCTGGAGCACGCGACGGAATCCGACGTGCTGTTCGCCGGCGCACTCGCGTCGCAAGAAGCCAACCAGGATCCGATTGACCTGGCGTTCCTCGCCGCGGCGAAAGAGCGGCACATCTTCGACGGCGTTGCCTGCGGTCACGCCGGTCTCCTTCGCGCCGTTCGATGCGAAAAACCGGCGGACGGAAGCCGTGGTCGAACAGAACGGGCAGCGGCTGCGCGTGATGAAAGGCGCCGTGCGAACCGTCGCCGAGGCCTGCGGACTCCAGCCCCCGGCGATCGAGGCGTTGGAGGCGCGGGTCAGCGAATCGGCACTGAAGGGATATCGGACGCTGGCGGTGGCGCGCGGCCCCGAGACGGGCACCCCCGCATTGGTCGGATTGGTGACGTTGTATGATCCGCCTCGACCGGACGCCAAGCAACTCATCGCCGCACTCCGCGACCTCGGCGTTCCGGTGAAGATGCTCACCGGCGACGCGCTGGCGGTCGCGAGTGAAATCGCGCAGCGGAGTCGGGTTGCCCAACATCCGGCGCGTGGCGGACCTGAAGGCCGCGAGCGCTCAGGCCGGCAACGAGGCGGTTGACTTGTTGGCGGGCGCCGATGGTTTCGCCGAGGTGTATCCGGAGGACAAGTACATCGTGGTGCAGCACCTGCAGGCCGCGGGGCATGTGACCGGCATGACGGGCGACGGCGTCAACGATGCGCCCGCGCTGCGCCAGGCCGAAGTGGGCATCGCCGTCAGCACCGCGACCGACGTTGCCAAGGGCGCCGCGAGCGTCGTCCTGACCGAACCGGGGCTGACGAACATCGTGGCGTTGGTCGAGCAGGGGCGGACGATCTACCAGCGCATTCTGACGTGGATCATCAACAAGATCAGCCGGACGATCCTGAAGGCGGCCTTCGTGGCCATCGCGTTCGTGGTGACCGGCAAGTTCGTCGTCTCCGCCTTTGCGATGCTGCTGCTGGTCTTCATGACGGACTTCGCGAAGATCGCCCTTGCCACCGACCACGTTCGACCGTCCAAGAAACCGGAGACGTGGAACATCGGGGGCTTCATCACCGTGTCCGTGGTGCTGGGCGTCGCGATGGTCGCGGAGGCGCTCCTCCTCTTGTGGATCGGCTGGTCGCGTTTCGGTTTGGCGACCAACGACAATGCCCTCTACACCTTCAGCTTCCTGACGCTGCTCTACTTTGCCGTGTTCTCCATCGTGTCCGCGCGGGAGCGCCGCTGGTTCTGGGCGACGATGCCCAGCAAGACCCTCGTGGCGGCCCTCATGGCGGATGCGCTCACGGGCACCGTCCTGACGTTCGTGGGTCTCCCGGGACTCATGCCATTGCCTTGGTGGCAGACGCTCGCGATTTTCGTCTATGCGATGGTCTCGTGCCTTGTCGTGAACGACGCCGTGAAGGTCGCGATGATCAAATGGCGCGTTCCCGCAGCGGTGGCATAGATGCTGGTCGAGCAGGGTTTGGCTATTGACGAAAGTACTTCGATTTATTATCCGGTACATAACCGCGGATATCTAAGTATCGGCGGAAAGTTCTCAGTATGTTATTTATGAGAAATAAGTCATGCTACGTCGTCAGATCTTGGCTCTATGATGAAGACCTGTTCTTTCATCGCCCTGACCGCGTCAAGATCGTTCCGATTATTGATCCTACGCATGGGAAAGATTTAAGGGCAGATACAAACTGGTGGGATAAAGGGGTATATTCAAAAATAGCATTGCATCATATGCCGCTATTGCAATTAGTTATGTAAATAGTTCGATGCGCCCCATTTCAAAATCCAACAAAATCCAATGCAGTGCAAAAGCCCCTTGAAAAGAGGGGCTCTTTTTCAGTTGTCCATCATGGTATTTCGTTGTCCACTCAACAAGTCGGGCCGGAATTAATCTGGAACAGGGGACATGCCTGAACCCATCGCCTTTATTTTAAATACATGTAAGCCTCGGACATCTCATATAACCATATTTAATTGTCTTGACTTTTAATATCTGTTTAGTTATAGTTATGCCGAATATGAGGAATGATTTAATACTGCGCCGAGAGGAGACAGGACATGCATGATAGTGTAAACATGGGAAGAAATCGTTCTCAACAGAACCAATCGCAAGATTCGTCAGCAATGAATGTTGCCTCTTTCTTCCCCCGTCTATGGATGATAATGATCCCTCTTGCTGTTCCTTATTTAATTATTTCTTTTCACTATTTCCTGGCGTTAGAAAGAACAGGGGCTATCGGGGCCTTTATTGCTGACACGCTTATGCCGGTTACCAACATAGCATACGTGGTGTTAATATTTAAACTGAAAAGCCGTAAAATTTAGCGACGAAATTGAAGTCAGATGAGTATCGAACGGAAGATCCTCTCAGGTTTCACTAGAGTGCAATGTAGTGGATAAGCCCCCTTGAAGATGAGGGGCTTTTTCTTTAGGAAAATTGACACAAGGGGCTTGGTTATCCAGGCCCCTTTTTTTATTCCGAACTCTGAACCCTGACCCCTGACACCTGACCCCTTGACCCTGACCTTGGTATGAACGGTCTGCTATTCTGTTATACTATAAAGGCCAGTGCGATAGAGACAAACCCGTTGTGATAAAAAAGTATGCAATCAAGGAGGCGCTTATGAAATCGAAGATCGGGATCATCGGAAAAGGAAATGTGGGGACCGCGCTGAGGCGCGGGCTGGAGGGCGGCGGGTACGAAGTGAAAAGCGCGGGAAGCGATCCGAAGGACGTGCGGGCGGTCGCCGCCTGGGGAGAGATGCTGATCCTTGCCGTTCCTTTTAGCGCTATTGATGATGCGTTGCGTGTGATGGGCGATGCTGTTCATGGAAAGGTCCTCCTCGATGTGACCAACGCCCTGACACCCGGTTTCCAGCTTGCCCTCGGTTGTACGACCAGCGGCGGGGAGGAGCTCCAGAAGAAGGCGTCGAAAGCGAAGGTGGTCAAGGCGTTCAACACCGTCTTCGCGCAAAACATGTCGACCGGCAAGGTGAAGGGCGAGAAGCTCACGCTGTTCGTCGCCGGGGACGACGAACCGGCAAAGAAACTGGTGCTGTCCGCGGGGCGGGACATCGGGTTCGATCCCGTAGATGCGGGCCCTCTGATGAACGCGCGCTGGATGGAGACGCTCGGGTACTTCAATATTCAACTCGGCTACACGCTCAAAATGGGCACGGATATCGGCTTCAAGCTTGTGCACTGAGATCAAGCCTAAGGAGATAACCATTGGAAATAACGAACACGCATCATTACCCGGAATGCATGTTCCGGGAACATAATAAGGAGGTACAAAATGAAGAACCGAACTGTTAGTGTATGTATGATCGCGGTGTTTTTGTTGGGTTTCATGGCCCCGGCATTTGCAGGTGACCCGAAGGGCGGCTACTCGCCGGAAATGCAGGCGAAGATCGAAGAAACGAAAAAAGAGCTTAAGAAATTTACCGATGAGCAAGCGATGGTCGATAAGAACATCAAGACCTTCGATGAACTGGATTTTGTGGTCTTCAGCAATCAGGAATGGACCCGGCTGCATGAAAGCCATTCAAAAGACGTCAAGGTCAACTGGCCTGACGGGCATTACACGACCGGCATCGAGAAACACATCGAAGACCTCAAGGCGATGTTCGTGTATGCGCCCGATACGAGCATAAAAGTCCACCCGGTAAAATTCGGGTCAGGGGAATGGACCTCCGTAATAGGGGTCATGACCGGGACCTTTACCAAGCCCATGCCGATCGGGGACGGGAAGTTCATTCAGCCCACGGGCAAGAAGTTTTCCCTCAACATGTGCACCGTGGGACATTGGAAGGACGGCGTGATGATCGAAGAATGGCTGTTCTGGGACAATGCGACGTACATGAAGCAAATGGGAATAGGAAACTAAAGCAATTTCGAGAATGCGGGATAGGCTGTCTTTTGCAAAAGGAATAAAGGCGGATCCCAGATGACGGAAAACCGAAAGATCAGGAAAGTATTCAAAAGCAAGCCTACGCTCGAAGGAGCGGGGGTCCATCTCAGGCGGGTCTTCGGAAACAGCGAAGTCCCGCTCTTCGACCCGTTCCTGATGCTCGACGATTTCCGCAACACCGATCCCTATCAATACATCAAAGGCTTTCCCTGGCACCCTCATCGCGGCATCGAGACGATCACCTATGTGCTGAAGGGCGACGTGGAGCACGGCGACAGCATGGGCAACAAGGGCGTCATCACGTCGGGAGACATGCAGTGGATGACCGCGGGGAGCGGCATCATCCACCAGGAGATGCCGCAGGGAGACAACGACGGCGTCATGGAGGGATTTCAGCTCTGGGCCAACCTTCCCAGATCCCACAAGATGATGGCACCCCCGGTACCGCGATATCAAGAGCTCGCAGGTGCCGGAGGTCGTGACGAAGAGCGGCGCGAAGATCAAGGTCATCTGCGGGACCGTGGAGGGAAAGCAGGGCCCGGTCAGGGACATCGTCATCGATCCTGAATATCTCGATGTCACGCTCCCGGCCCTTTCCGAGTTCGTCCACAAGACCCCGCGCGGCCACACGGTCTTTGCCTACGTGATCGGGGGCAAGGGCGTCTTCTGCAATGAGAAGAACCCCTTTGCCTACGATGCCCTGGGCGAGAACTATTTCGACATGGAGCGCGATCCATACATCCACAACGGAACGGCGGTGCTCTTCGGCGACGGCGATCAGGTGACCGTCTCGGCCCAGGGCGAACCGGTGCGCTTCCTGCTCATATCCGGCAAACCCATCAAGCGAACCCGTGGCCTGGTACGGCCCGATCGTGATGAACACGGAGGAAGAACTGGAAGTTGCGTTTGAAGAATACCGGAACGGCACGTTCATAAAGCACAAGTAGGCATTTCCTGCGTTGAGGTGAACGCCAGGACCGGAGCGTCCCGGATCGTTTCCAAAGAAGAAGAGTGAGGAGATAGCAAGGGGCATGCTCACGAAGGGGCTCATCAAACCGCCGAGGCTCAGGACCGATACTGCTGAGGAAAGGGAGAGGCATGCGACCTGGCTGGAGCTCTTCTATGATCTTGTTTTTGTCGCGGCCATATCCCAGCTGGCTGGAAACCTCACGAGCGATTATTCATTGAGAGGATTGCTGCATTTCACCATTCTCCTTGTGCCTGTCTGGTGGGCGTGGGTCGGCCAGACCTTTTATCTGACCAGATTTGATTCAGATGATCTTGTCCACAGGCTTCTGACGATGGCACAGATCGTGGCCGTGGCCTCCCTCATTGTGCACGTGCCCCAAGCCCTTGGAAAAAGCTCCATTGGTTTTGCCTTGTCGTATGCAGCGGTCCGTCTCATTCTGGTGGCTGAATATTATCGCGCTGGAAGACACATACCGGCTGTTCTTCCTATCGTAAACCGGTACCTGGCAGGCTTTGGGAGTGCGGCCGCGTTATGGGTCGTCTCGACGTTCGTACCCACGCCGCAACGCTTCATCTTGTGGTATGTCGCGATCGTCATCGATTTTATTGCTCCTCTCACCGCCGGACAGCTCCATGCCAGGTTTCCTCCCCATCTCATGCACCTTCCCGAGCGTTTCGGCCTCTTTACCATCATCGTGATCGGGGAGGCCGTGGTCAGCGTTGTCATGGGAGTAGGCGCGGACCGGCTGACGTTCGCGACAGGTTCCGCATGTGTCATGGGATTGGTCATCGCATTTACTCTTTGGTGGGGTTATTTTGAAGGGGTCAGGGGAGCGGGAACGAGGCAGTTGACCTCGAAGAATCATGTCAGGGCATATCAGCAATGGCTGTATTCTCACCTGCCGCTGACACTGGGCATCGTAGCCATGGCCGTCGGGGTCAAGCGGGTGATCGTGCTGGCGCCGTTTGCGATGATACCTATACAGGAGGCCTTTATTCTGAGCGCCTCTGCAGGGGTCTGCATGCTTTCACTGAATACGATCTTTCTCTCCTCATACCCCGGCAAACCGCCTGATGCGGCGCTGCGTTTTATCCTGCCGCACTATATGCTGGCTGTTCTTACTATCGCGACAGGGTCCCTCGCGTTCGTCCTGTCCGGGATCGCGGTCTTGGGGATTCTAACCGTTCTGAGTATCCTGCAGATCCTCTATTCCATGAGATCTCTCCCTGATCAGAAGGGCGAATAATTCGCGAAGGCGACGGAAGGGAACACCTTTTAGTAGATGCGATAGGTCAACGTGAGACACAACGTCCCCGGAGTTCCCGGTCCTTTTGCCAGCCCATATGCAACGAATGAACCTGGCATGAAAGAACAGTGCATAGATGGATATTCAATATTTAGGAGACCACCAGGAAGTAATACCGATCCTTGCTGCCTGGATATACAACGAGTGGTCATATCTGTATCCAGGGGACAACGCTGCAGGATTTTGAAGGCCTTCTTCGGGAGAGGATCAATAAAAAAAGTCTACCCCTTACCTTCGTCGCCATCGAAGCAGGAGAACCAATAGGCACGGCATCTCTCAAGGCCTTCGACATGGAGACGAGAAGCGACCTGACGCCGTGGCTTACCAGCTTGCACGTGGCCAAACCATGGAGAAGAAGAGGGATTGGTTCAAGCCTGGTCAAGGCCATAGAGCAAAAGGCCGTTGAATTAGGAATACGCAAATTGTTTTTGTTTACTACTGATGCCGCTCTGGATGCCCTGTTCTATTCAAGACTGGGCTGGATAGAAAAGGAAAAAACAATATATCACTCGTACCCCGTCATAATTATGGAGAAAGACCTGAGTTAGCGCGGCAATGAGAGATCAGGGGCGGGGAGAACGGGATCAACTGAAGAAACACGCGGATTTTCTTTCTTCCTGTTACTGAGAAAGTCTCCCGTAATTCCTTCGCGTACCATCCATCGGGCATCCCTTTCATACAGATTTTCTAACTTTTATGTAGGTCACTTTTATCTGTCCTTAACTCAGCTCATGAGGACGGGGTCGTTTTTCTTGCACATCCCCTTCGCGTCCTCGTAAGGGCCGCCTCCGGGGACACGCGGGGTTGGGGTAAAGCTATTTGATTCTGCCTTTCTCGTGCGCCGGGTAGCTCTGACGCGAAAGACGCGCATAGCAATGCTGCATAGATCGTAGTTACCAGTATAAGACAAGGCAGACACGGCCTCACCCTTTAAAAGGGTGAGGGTGGAGTGCTGCGAGACCTGCATATCCAGGCGGAGGTACTGTTAATATGCCCGGCATGCTGCGCGGCTGAGCGATGAGCTGCCCAAAAAATCGATGCACATATGGGACAAGTGCCACGTTAGATAACCTCCAGAAAACAGATTGTTAGTGAAGAATAAAGAGAGATACTTGTAATTAAGAGACCCACACAAACCCCGGAAGAGCCTTTCATACTGACACCTCCGTCTTTGTATCTCACACATCGTCGGCGTACATTTTCCCAATCTGGACTCAAACATAACACGCGGCAATTGACGACCGCTTTGAAGGGTCCTTGCTGACCTCGTTGGATATTTCAGTATCCATTGAAAGCAGCTATTAAACCTTTTTCAGCATATCGTGTCTATACCATCAGCAACATGCCCAAGGAAATGAAGCTGGGCAGTGCATAACGATATCTTAAATGTCAAAATCACCCAAAAGGAGGAACAACAATGATCAATGTAATAAGGGTAAGGATGTACGGCCTTCTTCTTGCCGCAGGCTTCTTGTGTTTGAGTCTCATAGCAGGTGCGCAGGTATCCGCGGCCGACAAGGGATTTCCCGATGGGGTCAAGGGAGACAGCGATCCTGTGCAGCATTGTGATGGGCCGGCATCACATCATTGGTCTGAAACGGGAGGCCCGGGCGCCGGTCATCATGGCCGGCGTATATGGCATGCGCTCAAGCAGCTTGACCTCACCGCCGCCCAAAAGGCCGCGATCCATGATATCAGTATCGCGCTGAGGAAGGACGAGATCAAAAAGCGCGCGGACCTCAAGATCGCATCGATGGAGTTTCGCGAGTATCTCCGCAAGGACAGCGTGGATCATGAGCGCTGTTGAGTCGCAGGTAAAAAAGATCGAGGGTTTCAAGACTGCCATGATGCTCAATGCAATAAAGGCGCGGGAGGAAATAAAATCCAAATTGACGCCGGACCAGCGAAAGAAGTTCATTGAGCTTATGCGAGATGCACGCCAGGGTCACCTGCACGGGCATCAGGCAGGATGAACAGATCTGCAGCATTCCACCCCCACTTGTATCAACGTTCGGGGTGACTGCTCCAACTATCAGGGCCACTTCTCGATACTTGACAGGCATGAGGACGTTCGAAGGAAAAATGTCAAAGGTCGAGAAGTGACACTGATATAATCGAATATATGTCTTTATCCAAGAATAGGACAGCGACAGCGATGAGGTATTGGCAGTAGATTTATATACGGGCAACATGCTTTTATGTTATACTGATCCGCAATGGATATAGTATCCATCAATTAAAAGGCAGAATGGAGATTTGGGCATGAAGATTCAGGACATCAAGGACATTGCAAAGAAGAAAGACGTTAATGCCGGGAAAATGAAAAAGACAGACCTTATCAGAGCGATTCAAGTGGCAGAAGGGAACAATGCTTGTTTTGCTACCTCCTCTATCCAGACATGCGGTCAGATGAATTGCCTGTGGAGTGCAGACTGCAAGTAGAAATTTACATTCAAGTTCGAATGGCCCCCAGCACTTGCTGGGGGTGTTTCACTCCCGTTGCGTGAGCATCACCGATCCTCGCCATTGCCCCTAATTTTCCATTCCGCACTCCACACTCCGCATTCCACCCTGCATCGCCTCTGCACCCTGACTTTTAACTCAAAACTATGAACTCAAAACTATGAACATGCTTTTACATTGCCCCAGAACCCTGTGCCCTGCCCTCTCCGCCCACCCGCCTCTCTGCTTGCAATTTAGCGCATTCTATTATATTCTTCTTGTTAGGTCGATCAGTTTCACTATTTAGCCTTTCTTCCAGAATGTCTACATCCCGGAGAACCATGAGGTTCGCTTCAGGGGGTCCAGGGATATAAACAGTACAGGCCTGGCCCTAAGGGGACCCGGGAGGGAGATGCAAAGATGTTAACGAGGATCAGTGTTGCCGCGTTCGTATTTATGATAGGCATCTCGTCGGTTGCTGCCGAAGAACGGCTCGGGGTCGCCGTATACCCCGGAGCGAAATACGATCGAATCAGAACAGGGCTGCTCGCGGAGAACCCATCGTTTCAAGGGGCGGCATACCGGACCAACGACGATATCGCAAAGGTCATAGCCTTTTACCGGAAGCAGGGGCTCCTGTTCCTGAAGATCGGCAGCCCGTCGAAAGAGCGTGCGCGGTTCAAGAAAGTAGATATTGACGTGGATGTGGTCGTTCAGCAACCGTGGATGGACGCGCAAACGGGCGCGACGATGACGGACACCCTTATTCTGATCTTAAAAGAAGAGGCGAAGAAGGTGGAGTAAATCGGGTTTATCGATCTGCTTCTCCGCGACAGGAAACAGGCAGTTTATAATTCTGCCTTCTTGATGTTTTGAATGTTACTTGTACCGCATGCCTGCTTGTATTAGATGACCAGAAAGTTGACCGGACCGCAAGGGGTTCCCACAATATGAAGAAATCTAATCTGCGAGTACTGGCGATCGAAGACAGCCGCGATGACGCTGATCTTGTGAGGTTCATGCTGGACAGGGCGCAGGATCCCGGCTTCACCGTTGTCAATGCCCAACGGCTGGCCGAAGGGCTTCAGTACCTGCAAGAGCAAACCTTCGACGTTGTCCTGCTGGATCTGGGGCTGCCGGACAGCGTAGGGATTGACGCTGTCAGGGCCGTCAGGAAAGTATGTCCGGAGGTCCCGCTCATCGTTCTATCCGGCCGGGATGACGAGGAGGTTGCCGTAAAAACGCTCCAAATGGATGTCCAGGATTATCTGACCAAGGGAAAGTTCGACGGCAATCTTCTGGTGCGCTCAATTCGTTACGCCCGGGAGCGGAAACGGGTGATCATGGAGCTGCAAGCCAGCGAAGCGCGCTTCCGTCGCTTAAGCGAGAGCGGCATTATCGGCATCGCGTATTTCGACATCAACGGGCGGATCAGCGATGGCAATGACACCTTCCTCAAGATGATCGGATACAGCCGGGAAGAGCTCGAGAAGAGTCTTGTGCGCTGGGACCATCTCCTGCCCCCGGAGTGGGTGCCGAATATGCTTAAGGTTGCCCGGGAGTTCACGGAAACGGGACGCGTTGCGCCCTATGAAACGGAATATCTCGCCCAGGACGGTTCGAGGTTTTGGGGACTCTTCGGCGCGACACGGATCGAGGGGACGGCGGGCGGAATAGCCTTCATCGTTGATATTACGAAGCGAAAAAAGTTGGAAGAGGAAATCCGGCACATGGCCAACCACGACACCCTCACGGGCCTGCCGAACAGACGGCTTTTCATGGAGCTTATCCACTTCGGGCTTGAGGAGGCGTCCCGCAATAAGAAAAAAATGGGGCTCTTGTTTCTGGACCTTGACCGCTTCAAGGGGGTCAACGACACGCTGGGACACGAGGCGGGTGACGAACTGCTCAAAACGGTTGCAGAACGGCTCAAGTCCGCGGTCAGGAAGGCAGACGCCGTTGCACGGATAGGAGGCGACGAGTTCAGCATCCTTCTTGCCGGCATCGCAGGTCCGGAAGACATAACCGAGATCGTACGGAAGATCCTGGCCGCCATGCGGGAGAAGTGCGTCATCGCGGGGCGGGACTTCCACATCACGACAAGCATGGGCATCAGCATCTATCCCGACGATAGCGACGACATTGATACGCTTTTCCGCTATGCGGACATCGCCCTGTACCGTGCGAAAGACCAGGGCCGGAATACGTTTGCGTTTTATAACCCGAACATAACGGTGCGCTGACGAAAGCAGGTCTATGACCTTAACCCCATGCGAAAATTTAGGCAGGCGACTTGAGTCCGAGGGTGAAGCATTATCGGACAGCCAGAGCACCCGAAGGTTAGCGAACCCTGCACCCAGCGTTTATGATGCGGACTGCGAGTGCAGGGTGTTTCCGAAATGTACTGAGGACGATTGAGCATGCCGTATAAGAATTTTCGCCGGGTGCCCTTCTGGTCACCTTTCTTGGGCACGCAAGAAAGGTGACAAAGCATAAGCAAGCCCCTGCCAGGAAGTCCACGATCCTTGTTTTTTTTCTGCACCCCAGTTCACAGGTCCGCGCAGGCATGCACTGATGTTACCAGTTATCACCCTCTTCTGCTGTCGCAGCGCTTCCCCTCGCCAGTGAACATAAGCTCGGCCGCGTCTGCCTGGTCTTGTGGGTTAATTATCTTTATCGAGCATCGCATGCTGTGTGCGCGAACCTGTTCATGGGATGCAGGGGGTTTTGGAAAGGCAAAAGCTTTGAGTCATATACCGTTTTGCTCCCCCATGCGAAAATTTAGGCAGGCGACCGAGTCCGAGGGTTAAGCATTTCGGACTGTCTGAGCCCGAAGGGCGAGTTTCCGAAATGTACTGAGGACGACCGAGCATGCCGTGAAGAATTTTCGCCGGGTGCCCTTCTTTGGGTCACCTTTCTTGGGCACGCAAGAAAGGTGACAAAGCAGAAAGCAAGCCCCTGCCAGGAAGTCCATGATCCTTGTTTTATTTCTGCACCCCAGTTCACAGGTCCGCGCAGGCATGCACTGATGTTACCAGTTATCATCCTCTTCTGCTGTCGCAGCGCTTCCCCTCGCCAGTGAACATAAGCTCGGCCGCGTCTGCCTGGTCTTGTGGGTTAATTATCTTCATCGAGCATCGCATGCTTGAGCGCGAACCTGTTCATGGGATGCAGGGGGTTTTGAAAGGCAAAGGCTTTGAGTCACCTTTCTCCGTTGGGCCTCCTGGTCTTCCATTCCGCACTCCGCATTCCGAATTCCACACTGCATCGCCCCTGACCCCTGAACCGTAATCAGTTCTTCTTTTCCTGCTCCTTTTCTTCGGCAATAGCGGCGAGATGATGTCGACAGGCAGCTCGATGATGTTCTCCAGGAGACGCAGGATCCGCGAGCCCACGGCCGTGGGAGAGAGAAAGACGACGTCGGGGTCCGCCAGATCGCCGGAGACCCGGACCGGGATCGAAATAAGCGTGCCGCCCATGATCTTGCCGAGGAGCGGGGTGTTCCTGATGACCCAGTTGATCGTCGAGAAAGGCGCCACGAGCACGACGAGGTCCAGCTTCTGCTTCCCCAGATCGATCTCGCCTTCGGCGATGATATCCAGGGACTTTCCGCCGATGTAGGCTTTCTCCAGCGTGAATACGCCTTTGTGGATATCTCCCCGTATCGCCATGGAATGATAGGGGAAGCCGCTTCCCCCCAGGTCCGGGACCCTTCCGCGAAATATTTCAAGCACGCTCAACACGGACAATATTTTTTGCAGGATCGGATAACGGTAGATCTTGCCGTCCCGCGCCTTGAAATCCACTCTGCCTTCCAGGGAAGAGAGTATCTCCTTACCCGTTCCGTGCGCCTGGATGTTCGAGCTCAAGTCATACTCGCCGGTAATATGAACGTCCATGCCTGTCAGACAAGAGATCGTGTAACCCAGGGTTTCCTTCTTTGCCGTGGGGGTGAACGAAAAAGACATGCTTTCCCTGGACATAAGGAGTGAACCTGCTATTGAAATGTCGCAGGTCCTGGTGTCGGTAAATTCCATATTCACCCTGTCCGGATCCACGGTTATGACAGCGTGGGCGGGAGCAAAGGTAAAGCGTCCGAATTTAACGTACGCAGAGTCGGCACGGAGGTCGCCTCGTATGGGCGGCATGGGAAAGGACCTGCCTTGTTGATCCGTGCTCTTATTGCCTGCCTGCTCCAGGGCCTGCTGGATCGCCTGTATCTCAATGCCGTCCGCAGTGAGGGCCATGCTGAAGGCGATCCCCTCGTCCGAGGTGGTTGCGGCCCCGGACATGGAGTAATGATTTGTTCCCCAGGTTACGTCAGCGGAGTCGATGGTGAGCACGTCGTCGTCGGCATGGATGGAGAACTTGTCCACCGTGGTCGGGATCGGCATGCCCCAGGGAATAAAAATGTCCTTCCCCGCAAGGGTGCCCGTTGCCCGCGACCGGAGCGGTTGGTCCGTGCGGACCAGGGCATGAAGATCGCCGTGCACGGTCCCGTTGCCGAAGGTCCCCTGCTCGAATATTCTGCTCAGCGTGGCCTGTGCCAGAAGACCGGATAAGGAGAAGTCCGCTGCCTGCTTCTGCCAATTCAGGCTCATGGACGCCTTTGTCTCCTGGTCCTGGATCGTGAGACGGCGGATCGCGAGGTCCGCGCCGTGCTGGGAAAGGTCCACGAAGAACGTCGGCCCGTTTGCCACGGATGCTGTTCCCGTGAAGGAGGTGCCCGTTGTCCTGTTGCCAGGCCAGATGGGAATCAACAAGGGTAAGGGGAGTCTTGACCATGAGCGCGGCTGGAAGCTCGAGGTTCTTAAAAACCCAATCAAGGGTTTTTCTGCCTGATTGCCCGTTCAAGGTCAGGTCGATGCTGTGCAGGGTATCGGTGATGCCGCTGACCACGGCCGTGCCGGTCAATGACGAATCCAGGATCGTGGCTTCCTTCATGGCAAAGGACAATTTTATCCGGAACATAACTGAAATTACCCTTGACCAGACCGAGCTGTCCGGGCAAGAACGCAGAATTAAAAACAATATGGTCAACCATGCCGCTGGCATTGACGTTCCATTCCTCAGGCCGGAACAGGGGACCTTTCACGTTCAACGAGCTCAGGGTGAAGTTGCCGGCCAGGGTGTCGACTCTCTGCAGAACATGCTCCAACGCCGGATGCCACTGCCGCCAGCCGAAGACCTCGGTGATATTGATCGCCGCGTTGCCGCTCTGGATCTCGAGCTCGGGATCGTCTCTCCCCGCAAGCTGCGCGGACACGTGAGACAGGGATGACGATCCCAGGCGGGCTGATAGTTCGGACACCTCCAGCAGGTTGTCTTCCACGATAAAACGGGAATCGATCTTCAGGGGGGCGGGAATCCGCGGCGACTCGATCTCAATATGCCGGGCTTCACCGGTCAGCCTCAAGCGCCATTTCTCCGGAGCTGAGACCGATCCCTCTCCGCGCATGGAGTGAATGGAGAGCTGACCTTTTAACGACGACATCTCCTTCATAAAAGGGACCAGGCTTTCCGATGACGAAAGCCATTGAAAGATCTCCTGCAACGCGAGCACGGCCCTGCCCGAACGTATTTCAAAACGCGGGACCCGGTCCCAGGTCAGGACAGCAGAATAGTCCGTCAAGGAAGAGTGGCCCAGGGACACGGCCAGATCCCTGACCTCTGATTGCGCTTCGGTAAAGGTAGTATGCTCCGCTCAGGGCAAAATCTCCCCACTGGTCCGTGCCGGCCTTGACCAGGAGTTTCATCTCGCCGGGCGGGGCGTTGAAATGCACGGTCACGTTCCGAAGGGAGAGAAAATCCCGGTCGCTTCTTTTATATAAGAATTTGCCGTTGTCCATTTCAACGACAAGACCGGGGCCGAATGCCTGCAGGTATCCAAGCACGGCCCGGATATTCGCTTTCGTTTCCTCGAGAGACGGGACCCCGGGCGTGGCTTCGGATACCACGGCGGGAAGGGAGATGGTGAAGTCCGGCTCCAGGACCTGGATCTTCGAGAACTGGAGCTGTCTCCTGAAGAGCGGGAACAGGTGGGGATAGATAGTGATGGACTGCAACTGACCGCTGAAGGTCCGGGGATAGGCCAGGTGTAATTGCCTGATGATCACGTGAGGACGGGGAAAGAGCGAAACGTCGATCCTTTCATACGAGACTTTTCCGCCGAGTTTTTCCGATACCGCGGCCTGGATCCTGTTTTTCACTCCCGTGGAGTCCAGATACATTGGCGCCAGAACGATAACAGCGATCAGCAAAGCCGTTACCAGGCCGACGATGCCGGAGGACCACAGTAGTATTTTTTTGCGGAATGTCATTGCCTGCCTGAGATGTCGATGGTATTGAACGCGATATGCTGCTGTTCCTATTATAGGTGATTGGGTTTATCAGGGCAAATGAAAGTTATGGATCTTCTCCGGGGACGTGCGGGGTGGGCACGCAAGAAAGGTGACAAAGCATAAGCAAGCCCCTGCCAGGAAGTCCACGATCCTTGTTTTTTTTCTGCACCCCAGTTCACAGGTCCGCGCAGGCATGCACTGATGTTACCAATTATCACCCTCTTCTGCTGTCGCAGCACTTCCCCTCGCCAGTAGAACATACGAGGCTCAGGCCGTGTCTGCCTGGTCTTGTGGGTTAATTATCTTTATCGAGCATCGCATGCTTGTGCGCGAACCTGTTCATGGGATGCAGGGGGTTTTGGAAAGGCAAAGGCTTTGAGGATCCTCACGTTTTTGCCCCCCCATGCGAAAATTTAGGCAGGCGATTGAGTCCGAGGGTGAAGCATTTCGGACCGAAATGTACTGAGGACGATTGAGCATGCCGTCAAGAATTTTCGCCGGGTGCCCTTCTTTGGGTCACCTTTCTTGGGCACGCAAGAAAGGTGACAAAGCATAAGCAAGCCCCTGCCAGGAAGTCCACGATCCTTGTTATTTTTCTGCACCCCAGTTCACAGGTCCGCGCAGGCATGCACTGATGTTACCAGTTATCACCCTCTTCTGCTGTCGCAGCACTTCCCCTCGCCCGAGGTAAACATAGGCTCAGCCGTGTCTGCCTGGTCTTGTGGGTTAATTATCTTTATCGAGCATCGCATGCTTGTGCGCGAACCTGTTCATGGGATGCAGGGGGTTTTGGAAAGCCAAAAGCTTTGGAGTCTTTACTGTCTTTGAGCCCCCCATGCGAAAATTTAGGCAGGCGATTGAGTCCGAGGGTGAAGCATTTCGGACTGTCTGAAGCCCGATAGGGCAGAGTTTCCGAAATGTACTGAGGACGATTGAGCATGCCGTGAAGAATTTTCGCCGGGTGCCCTTCTTTGGGTCACCTTTCTTGGGCACGCAAGAAAGGTGACAAAGCAGAAGCAAGCCCCTGCCAGGAAGTCCACGATCCTTGTTTTTTTCTGCACCCCAGTTCACAGGTCCGCGCAGGCATGCACTGATGTTACCAATTATCACCCTCTTCTGCTGTCGCAGCACTTCCCTTCGCCCGTAGATAATAGGCTCAGCCGTGTCTGCCTGGTCTTTTGGGTTAATTATCTTTATCGAGCATCGCATGCTTGTGCGCGAACCTGTTCATGGGATGCAGGGGGGGGTTTTGGAAAACCACAGGCTTTGAGTCTTTACGTCGTTGAAGCCCCCCATGCGAAAATTTAGGCAGGCGATTGAGTCCGAGGGTAAGAGGTGCCCCTTATAGAACACAGTTTTTTTGCATATTTACTAAAATCATCCCGCTTTTCGCAGTTCTGCAAAATTTCAGCCTGCCATTAATCGTTTAAATACAACAAGTTGTTATTTGGCACGATGGATGCATCTATTATTAAAACATACGTTTTAAAAGAATCTTTTTTTGATATGTCAGTAGCAAAGATATTGTTTTTGCCCATATTGTTGCATCTTTTGGCAACTATTGCCTTGCTATTAATTCGCATATTGTGAGCTTCCTGTCGTTGTTCTTTGCTTCATCATTTAAGCAAGTGGCGGATACCGGCAACTTATAAATTACTGAGCAGTTAAATTTAAGGAGGTAGTACGTTATGAAAAAGGTGCTTCTGGTTTTCATTTCCACGTTTTTGCTGACCGCAGGTTATGCCGCAGCGGCCGATGACGCTTCATGGCTTGAAATCGGCGGTGATTATCAGTACCGCTTCGACTCGCTCAAAGGCACCGTGCATGAGTACTATAATTTTTCAGATGTTCTCCCCTGGCAACTCGGCGGCATGACGACCCCGCCTCCGGCTACCGTAAAGAGCTATGACGTCAAGAACGGTTCCCTTATGACGAACCGTTTCGGCTTGAACCTGAAAGCCAATGCCATGGAGGACGTCACGGTCAGGGCGCGTCTGATCATGTATAAGATTTGGGGCCACGAGACTTCAGGACCCGCCGACGGATCATTCTTCTCGGACAGGGCAACGGGACCGAATGACGGGACTGTCGGCCACGTACCCGAGGACAACACCGTGCGAGCCGATTATGCCTATGCCACCTGGAGCAACATCGGACAATTGCCGCTCTGGTTCTCCGTCGGAAGACGACCCACAACCGACGGCATTCCTATCAATATCAAGAACAACATCGAAAAGGTCGGAACCGCCGGGGTACCGGGAATCCTGGTTAATTACGCCTTCGATGGCGTAACCATGGGTTACGCTCCAGACATCGCTGCATTACCGGGCGCCTTCGTAAAACTCTGTTACGGAAAAGGATTTGACAGCGGTTTTGTCACAACGACCGGATCCTCGCTCAAGGACACGGAATTTTACGGCATCGAAGCGGGTCTCTATGACACGGAGAACCTGCGCGCGCAACTGCAGTACCAGAGAGGCGCGCATATCTTCGATGCGCCTTCTGACGGCAGTGCGCTGACAGGACCGGTGAGGCACAACCTCGGCGACATTGACTGGCTCGGCGCCGTTGTGATGGGAAAAGTAAGCAGCTTCAACCTCTTCGTCTCTGCCGCCGTAAGTCAGACCCACCCCAATGACCAGTTGTATGAGATAGATTCAAATGGCGATGGCACTCCGGATATGGGCGTTGCCGGAATGCTCTACGATGCCGGAAGCGCGCCGGAAAGCCGGACCGGCACGGCCGTATATGTCGGAGGCCGGTATGATATTGAAGCCACCGGTACGAAGATCGGCCTGGAATATAACCAGGGATCGAAAAACTGGATCGGCATGGTGCCTGCCGCAGACGACGTCTGGACGAGCAAGCTCGGTACACGCGGGCAGGTCTATGAAATCTATGTCATCCAGGAGATCCGGAACAAACCCATCTCCAAAATTGGAAAGGCATTCTTCAAGCTCGGATACCAGTCTTACAAGTTCGACTATACCGGCAGCAACAACTGGGTAGGGGCTCCGAAGAAGATATCCGATCTGGCGGCAAGCCCCGCGAATGCCCAGATGCTTGCGCCGATTGACAAGGCGACCGATATTTACCTCACGTTCGAGGTGCGATTCTAAGCGCCGGCACTTACTGAACCGCGCGTCCGGGGCTTATGGGTAACGATCGTTCCGACAAAATGGTAAAACTATTTGATATAGTAGTGTATGAATCACACGATCGACTTGCGCGAACTCTTGATTTCAGCGAAACAATAAAGAAGGAGGTGGCAAATGATAGTTTTAAGAATCGTTGGTGTTCTTGCCTTGCTTGTCCTGCCTCTGGCGGCATTTTCACAGTCGGACGTCAATGCCGCGGAGATGAAGAAGGCGACATCCATCGACGAACTGGCGAAGATGTACGACTCGACCGGCTGCAAGGAGTGCCACGAAAGCATCTATAAGGACTGGGAGCAGTCCATCCACTCCCGGTCCATATTCGGCACGGGAAGGACCGCGGCGACCATCAAGACCACGGTCGCGGTAGGACTTACGAGCTGGCAGTACTCGGGAGTCAAGAAACCGGAGGATGTGCAGGTCAAGCACCTCATGATCTGCGCAAAGTGCCACCTGCCGCAGCTCGCCGAGGCAACCGACGACGTTGCCAAAGAGATCGTCAGGAACGCGTACATCTACTCCGATCCCAAGACGAGCGATGAAGCGCGCGACAAGGCCGTGGCAAAGCTGTCGCAGGTGAACATCAACTGCCTCATCTGCCATCAGCGGAACGCCATTACGCACAAATGGGTGGACGGGTTCCCGGACAGGAACACGGTCTACGGATCCAAGGACGGAGCCCATGCCGATGCCGCGCACCCGAATATGAAGAAAAGCCCGATCATGGACGAATCGATCCTCTGCGGCCAGTGTCATGGTCTGGGGCCGAACCTGGAGCTCGAGAATCCCTCGCAGTGCGCCACGCTTTACGGCAGCTACCTCTGGGCCTACCGCGCCGAGGGCGGCCAGGAAAAATGCCAGGAATGCCACATGAAAAAGAGCAAGCTCGGCCACAATATGCAGAGCTATCGCGACCCGGGTATGGCCAAGGCGGCCGTGGATTTCAAGGTCGAGACCCTGGGCTACCAATGGCGGGACGGCGCGAAGATGGTGCCGCAGGCGCTGGTGAAGGTCGAGATGACCAACCGCGCCGGCCACTCCATCCCGGATGGCTGACCAACGCCCAACCGGCTGGTCCTGGAAGTGACCGCGAAAGACAGTAAAGGTAAAGAGTTGTTCAAGCAATCGAAGATCTACATGCCGATTCCCCAGCAGCTCGGCCGCGGCGACAAGATGGGCCGGGGACCCTATGAAAAAAGCGGCATCATCCGCGACAGCAGTCTGCCGCCGGGTCGCCTGTGCAGGAAAGCTTCGAGATCCCCTTCCCCGTGAAGAAGTCAAGAAAGACGACAAGGTCGTACGGAACGATCACGGATTATGATATGACCATCGATGTGGAGCTCATGTACCTGCCCTTCGGCACCAAGGAGAGCGGTCAATTCACGTGGCACAAGGTCACGAAGAAGGTGAGCATCGAAAAAGGCGGAGTTTAAAGGGAATAGCGGATTTTTCGTCGGGTCATGGACACCTATTCCTGATCCCTTTAAAAATATACATCAACAAAACTTCGGGGCACCCATAAAAGGAGTGCCCCGAAGTTTTTTCACGTGACCATTTCCAAACCTGAAGGGTCACCCATGTAAAGGGCACCGTAAAGTAAGATGAATCAGTTATTAGTTTTTAGTTCTTAGTTCTTAGTTTATAGTTGTTAGTTCAAGCCAAACTTTTATCACTGCGCCATATCGTTATCCTCAGCAATGATCTCGCCGGCCTGTATGGTGTCGAACCTCGTGTGCTCGTACAGTTTGTAAAGAGAAATTTCGAACGATTTCCCGATGATTTCATGGTACAGTTGACGAAAGAGGAGTTCGTCAATTTGAAGTACCATTTTGGCACCTCAAGATGATGAGTGATATAATTAGTACAGGAGTATTTCACTGTGCTCGTGATGCGTGGATACTGTCCAACGGTCCGCCCCTCTGTGAGCAAGAGCGAAAACCGGCGGACGGTTTTTAATGGAGTCTGAAGATGGCATCGACAACAGCGTTCGTCCTATCCGGCCTGATCGTCGGAGCACTATTCGGTTTTGTGCTCCAGCGAGGCCGCTTTTGCATGAACTCCGCGTACCGGGATGTCCTGTTCGGAGATTATACGATGCTCCGCGCCTATCTTCTCGCCGTGGTGATCGCCATGATCGGCGGGAACCTCATCGAGGACCTGGGCTGGCTCAGGCATATGGATGAGACCGGCGCCGTGGTGACCGGGGAGCTCGAACGGCAGGCCTTCGTCCCGTGGGCCAATATCATCGGCGGGTATCTGTTCGGCCTGGGCATCGTGCTCGCGGGCGGATGCGGGAGCGGCATCATCTATCGTATCGGCGAAGGCAACCTGTCCTACGTCGTCGCCGTGTTCGGATTTTTCTTCGGCATAGCCGCGACGCAATTCGGCATCCTGAAGCCGCTCTATGACCTGCTGATTTCAATACAGTGGCCGAAGGAGGGACCGGCCCCGACGCTTTACGGCGTGTTCGGAGTGAACAAGTGGATCGTGATCGCGGCGATCTCGGCGGCGTTCCTGCTCTTCGTATTCCGGGGCAGGCCGTTCCTGAAGGCGAAGAAGGGATATTCCTGGTTCGCGGCCGGCCTTCTGGTGGGCCTTGTTGCCGTGGCCGGATGGTGGGTGTCCGCCTTTTTCGGCGGCCGGGCGCGCGGTCTATCGTTCGCCGGGCCGCTGCGGGAATTCTTTTTTACCGTGACCTTCGGCAACTACAAGAACGATATTTCGGCCGTGGTCCCTGCCGAGTCGAGGACCATGCTCGGCATGACGTTCTCCTGGAGCGCGGTCTTTGTTGCCGCCGTCCCCGTGGGCGCTTACCTCAGCGCCAAACTTCTGCGTGAGTTCGGCCTCAAGGTCCCGCCGGCCGGCGACCTGCTGAGGGGGCTTTTCGGCGGGTTCCTGATGGGGATCGGCGCGGAGATCGGAGGGGGGTGCAATATCGGCCACGGTCTCACCGGCGTATCAACGCTCGCGGTTTCGAGCTGGGTGGCAAACGCCTTCATCTTTCTGGGCAATTGGACGATGGCGTACTTCCTTCTTATCAGGCCGATGAGGCGTGCTGGATAATATCAGAGCGAAAAGCCGATCTATCCGCGGAATGGAACTTCTTTCTTACGTTATTGATCTGCGGTTCATGGGTGACCCGGTTTCCCCTCGCTGGCCGGCATTGCCTCGATCTGGAAAATGTCTCCCTTGTCGTAATCCGAAACGTACACTTCCCCCGCCTCACCCTCGCCAAAGGTGGAGATCGAGAGCTTCGTATCCAAAAGCTTGTTCGAGACCCAGTGTCCTCCGCTCATGCGCATGCCCCAGATCCAGCCGGAGCAGAAATCGCCGTATAGATAGGTGCCATCAAGGCCGGATATCGCCGCGCCCCGGTAGACCATGCCGCCGGTCACCGAACAGCCTGCATCGTGGTCATACTCGGCAACGGGCGGGACCAGTCCCTTGGAGTCGCAGGTCCTGGAACGGAGGCAGTGCAGTCCTTCCATGACGTTCCATCCGTAATTCTCTCCTCCTTTGCTCGCCGTCGGCTGGAAATTCACTTCTTCGAACTTATTCTGACCCACGTCTGCGATGAAGACGTCCCCGGTCTTCCGGTCAAAGGAGAAGCGCCAGGGATTCCTCAGGCCAATGGCCCAGATCTCCGGCCGCGCGCCCGTTTTCTTCACAAAGGGATTGGAGGGAGGAACACCGTAAGGCTTCTCCTTTGATTCAACGTCGATACGAAGCAGCTTGCCTAACAGCGTTCCCGGGTTCTGGCCGTTCCCAAAGGGATCGTTCGATGCGCCTCCGTCGCCCATGCCGATGTAGAGATATCCGTCGGGACCGAAGGCGAGCTGACCTCCATTGTGGTTCGCAAAAGGCTGTTTGACGGTCAGGAGGACCTCTTCGCTCGCGGCATTCGCTTGGTCAGGATCGCTCGCGGCCCGGTACCGCGCGACCACCGTGTCGCCCGACCTGTTCGTATAGTTCACGTAAAAGTAACGCTTATCGCGATAACCTGGCGGGAATGCCACGCTCAACAGACCCCGCTCACCACAGCAGCTCACACGTTCGCGGATGTCGAGGAAAGGCGCCTTAAGCAGCACGCCATCCCTCACCACCATGATTCTCCCTTCCTGCTCGGTAATGAACAGCCTCTTGCTCCCGTCGCCCGCGTGGGTGATATGAGTCGGTCTGCTTACCGTCGCGATATTCCTCCCCACCATGATCGCCGGCCATGTTGGCTCATCGCCTGGAGACGGAGAGGATATAAACAGTATCATCAGGGACAAAGCAGCCGACCGCGACCATCGCATACGTGTCTCCTTGAAATGGAAGATAATGTTAAGAATAGCACATTGTCGAATTGAATGCGGGAACGGGCGACAACCGGAAGGACCAGGCAGGTTGAGCCAAGACAGCTTTTTTGCTTGACGGCGCCCTTTAAATGATGGACCATAGAGCACCATATCTCTTCAAAATTTAGATCAGCGGAGACTCAGCAATGCAGTACATGAAGCAATTGGATTCTTTGCGGGCATTTGCAGTTCTGGGAGTGCTTTTCCATCACTATATTGCATGGATGCTGAAGCCTGTTCCGCCTTTTACGTCATATATCAGTACGGGTGGAATGGGTGTAGATCTTTTTTTTGTTTTGAGTGGATTTCTGATTAGTACAATATTAATGAAGTATAAAGTAGAGTTGGATGATGGGGATAAAAAAATATCGCACTATTTGGCCAAATTCTATATAAGAAGAACGTTAAGAATATTCCCAATCTATTACTTGACCCTGATTGCAGCACTCCTTTTGTCTATCGATAATGTCAGGGGATATATCATGTGGCATTTCTTCTATGCCACTAATTTTATCATCGCACATAAAGATTCATGGATACTGCCGGTAGGACATTTCTGGTCATTGGCCGTTGAAGAACAATTTTATCTGTTATGGCCTCTGGTCATTCTTTTAGTTCCAAGAAAAAGATTATTTCTGGCAATTGTTTTGACTATGATGGTTTCGCCGGTTTTTAGGATCGTGTGTGGAATAGTGCATGCAAAGACACAGTATGGCTCTATTATGGTCTTAGGTAATATGGATCTATTTGCGAGTGGAGCTGTTTTGGCTTATATCAGAGTTTATGGTGATTTGCAAAGCCAACAAACTCAAACTTATTTCAACATATGCCTCATAGCCGGTGGTTTTTTTTATATAGGGTCGCTTCTTCTTGATTCTTTAGGTATTGGTAACTCAGTCGGCGTTTTTTTAAGAACGTTCGAAGGTCTTTTCTTCTCAGCGATCATATTCAGAGCATCACGTGGATTCAAGGGAATAGCAGGGAAATGTTTGGAAGCTAGACCACTAGTTTATATAGGTAAAATAAGCTATGGAATTTATTTGTATCATCTGTTCGTTCCACTGGTTTTGTCATGGTTTGCCACACGATTAGGCGTTTCGTTGCCGGGTTCCAAGTTCGGGATTTTTTTCGTGAATACTGCTGGTACGATTCTCCTTGCTTCACTATCGTGGCATGTGATAGAAAAACCAATTTCAATTTTTAAAGATAAAATGAAGGCTTCTCGTAATACCAAGGAAGAACCTGTTGGTCTCTTGCTCGTTGAATGAACCGCCCCGCAGCAAACCGACGGGGTAACTATCAAGAGGAATACTATTATTAGGGTCAATTGCTTAACGAATACGTAGAAACTTAACTCAAACGTCATAGCTATGAACTCAAAACTATGAACGTAATTTTACTTTACCCCTGAACCCTCAAGTACGGTGAATGTCAAACCGCAATGCTTGAACCTGAAGATTCTCTCTGTAAACCACATCGATCGAATTCTGCCCTTCTTGCGGAACCTCCAGGACTATGAGCGTAACCAATATACCCCGAACCGTTGCTGACTGGGAAGGCAAGGTCGAAGCAATCGTCATAAAGACATATCATTGTGAATCCTGTCACTCGTTTGTCCGGAGCACGGAAGAAGAACCAGTGCTTGAACCCTAAACCCTGTACCCTGAACCCTGCCCCCTGCTTTATAGATTCCATTCCGCACTCTGCATTCCGAATTCCGCACTGCATCGCCCCTACCCCTGCACCCCTGCACCCCTGCACCCCGAACCCTTGACCCTGGACCCCAAGGAGTTTGCGGTCTGCTTTCTCTGTTGATAATGTAGCCACCTTATGTTATATTAGTAACTACATTATGGTTATACGGAGGGCACATGATATCGGTCGGCATAAAAGAACTGAAGGAAAAGTTGAGCGGGTATGTGGATAAAGTTCGCCATGGCGAGGAGATCGTGGTGACGGACCGGGGCAAAGAGATCGCGCTGGTCATTCCCATATCCCGGGAGCGGAGCGCGGTCAAGCATCTCGTTGGATCAGGCAGTGCGGCCTGGAGCGGCGGCAAGCCCGTTGGCGTGAAGGGGATCAAGGCAAAGGGCGGATCAATTGCCAAGACTGTTCTGGAGGACCGCAGGTGATCCTGTATCTGGATACCAGCAGTCTGGTGAAGCTCTATATCACCGAATCCCATTCCGGGCTCGTCAGGGCCTGGGTTGAAGAAGCGGAGATCATTGCCACCTGCCGCGTTGCGTACCCTGAAATGATGTCAGCCCTGAACAGGCGCTTCAAGGCCGGGGACCTGGAGAAACGGGATTATGACCTGCTGGTGAAGGCTTTCTCCGGTGAGTGGCAGCGTTTTGCAGTGATCGATTTCGATGAGATCGCAGCCGGCCGTCTGGCAGCGGTCTACGGATTGCGGGGGTTCGATGCCGTTCATCTGTCAGCCGCCGGGCTGCTCAGGTCCTCGGGAAACGCAGCAGCCGTGGCGTTCTCATCCTTCGACGAAAAACTGAACAGCGCCGCTGCCGCGGAAAAGTTCACGGTCCTGCATCCGAAATAACTGCCAAACTCCGACCCTGTCTCCACACTCCGCATTCCGAACTCCAAATTATCAACTTCCAATTTTCAATTTCCAATTGCAATCTCTGTCCCCCCCACCTCTCTTCTTACGAAATCCTTGCAATTTCCACCGGTCTGTACTATTCTCGTGGCATAATTCGCTGCTGAACCATCAGCAATCCGGTGCGAGAAACCTGAAGTATATGCGTGCGTTTGCCGAGGTGTGGCCGGTTAAGCAATTTGTGCAAGAGGTACTTGCACAAATAACCTGGTATCACAACCTCACCCATTGATGTCGGAGAAAACTATGAATCGCAGGGAAATCATCAAGGAATACAAAGACAGCATCCGGCCCATGGGGATCGTGCAGGTCAAAAACATCCGGAACAACCGTGTTTACCTTACGGCAAGCGCCAATACCACTGGCACGATCAACAGCATCCGATTCCAGCTTAAGATGGGGAACTTTCTGCCCAGTCCCGTATTGGCACAGGAATGGAAGGAGATGGGAGAGCTGAGCTTCGTTGTCGAAGTCATCGACGAACTCAAGCCCGTCGACGATCCCGCGTACGACTACCAGGATGATCTGAAAGCCCTTGAGGCGATGTGGCTGGAGAAGCTTAACCCTTTCGGAGAGCGGGGATATCACTGAAACAAGCAGGGAGTAAGAATTAAAAAGGCAGTAATATTACTAATTCACAATTTCTACTTCTTACTTGAAGTATTAATTCATTTTTTTTAAAAGACCCGACCTCAGCGGGTTGCTAACTTCTCATTGCATTTTCCCCTTGTTTGTACTATATTCATTTTAAGAACAATTGTAGTCATAATCATGGTTTTCGGCGACTGACATGAGCATAACAATACATAAAAAGATCGTGCTGGACGAACAAAACAAACCGGTGGAAGTCATCATCGACTACGCTGAATGGACGAAGATCGAGCGAATCCTGGAGCCGGGACGGCATGGCATGGTCAGGGAAAAACTGCGCGACTATGCCGGAATTGTTCATATCGAGGAAGAGCCGCTGAGCTATCAAAGGAGAGTAAGGAGTGAGTGGAAATAGGTTCCTGCTCGACACCAATATCCTGCTCTACCTGATTGGAAAGAAAATCCCCGTCGATGCCCTGCCCGAGGGCGAATTCTCCGTGTCTTTTGTCACCGAACTGGAAGTCCTGTCTTACCCGTCCATAACTGCCCAGGAAGAACTTCAGCTTAAGCGGCTTCTGCAAGATATCCCTGTCATAGACATAACTGCTGAAATCAAAGAACGGACGATCGATCTGCGGAAAAAGTACAATCTCAGGCTCCCGGATGCGATCATCGCCGCGACTGCCCTCCAACTCGACGCCACTCTTATCACCAATGACAAAGGCTTTTCCCTCGTCCAGGAAATTCAGTCGAGAGCAATTGGGCTCTAGTTTTCCTTAGTAAAGACCTGGCCCCGTGAGGCCGCATAACAAAAGACCCGACCCTGATGGGGGTCCTTATGGGTCTCCAGAGAAGAGGGCGCGAATGTATTACGAAAATGTATTCAGATCGCTCCAGAAACAAAACATCCGGTACGCCGTCGCAGGCGGTGTCGCCCTCGTTCTTCACGGCGTGGTCAGGTTCACTGCCGACCTTGATCTGATCGTGGACCTGGAGCAGGAAAACCTCGGACGCTTTGTCCAGGCCATGACAGAGCTGGGTTATCGTCCGCGAAATCCCGTGAAGGCCGGGGATCTGCTGGACCCGGCGATCCGCGAGCAATGGAAACGGGAAAAGGACATGACGGTCTTTTCATTTGTAGATCCCTCACAGCCCATGACCCTTATCGACGTTTTCATAGAGGAAAAGATCCCGTTTCGAGAGGTCATGCAGGAGCTCGTACAAATGGAAGCCAGGGGAATAATGATCCCCGTCGTTTCCCAGCGGCATTTGAAGAGGCTCAAAAAAGCCGCAGGCAGGCCGCAGGACCTTGCGGACATTGAGGCACTTGAGGCGCTGGGATCGGAGGAGGAGAAGTCATGAAACACGAGACGGAAAAAAAACCGTTTGCCTTTCGTCCGTCGCCGGCGGCCTTGAGACAATTCAAGGATGCAACACCTGAAGCAAAGCTGAACTGGCTGGAGGAAGCGAGCCGGTTCGTGAACGATTTTGTGTCTCCGTCGAAACGGGAACGATGGAAGAAGATCGCCGGGCGATGAATGCCAAGAGGAAAGCCCCGACCCCCGACCCCTGAACCCTGCACCCTGCACCCCGTCATCGCGTTCATCAAGGATCAAAGCAAAGAGTAGTACTAATGATGCATTCGTAAGAAGTCAAAATCCACCGCGGAGACGCTGAGACGCGGAGAAATAAACCTTAAGAATTAATTGGTTTCCTCTGCGCCCTCTGCGACTCTGCGGTTAAATACGATTTTTTGCGAGATCATCACTAATAGACACTATATTCCCCGGTTTCCTTGACATGCCGCTCTATCAGTGTCATGCTTAAAATATCCCTCTCACAAGAGCATCTTCGCATCCCGCTCGATCAACCTGCCCATAAAAAACGAAGACTTCCAGTGAGTAGCGATAGGAGGTGCAGTATGAAAACACTGGTCATAGGTGGAACAGGAATGGTAGGAAGCATGGTGGCGGCCGGCCTGGTTAAGCAGGGGGTCGACGTTCGGGTCATGAGCCATACCCCGGATAAACTGAAAAAGCTGCCAACGGGCATGGAAGGGTATTGGGCGGACCTTGATGATCCTGATACGCTCCCTGCGGTATTCGACGGCATCGACAGCGTGTTCCTTCTGAACGCCGTGGGGCTGAACGAGACAAATGAAGGGCTTTCTGCCGTGTCCGCGGCAAAGGCCGCAAAGATCAAGAAGATCGTCTATATGACGGTCACCATGCCCAAAGGGTCGGAAACAATACCGCACTTCCGGAGCAAACTCCCGGTGGAGAAGGCCGTCAGGGACTCGGGGATCGCCTACACGATCCTCCGGCCGAACAACTTCTTCCAGAACGACCTCTGGCTCAAGTCCGCGATCATGCAGTACAGCGTCTATCCCCAGCCCATCGGCGGGAAGGGCATGAACCGGGTCGATGTGCGCGACATCGCTGACTGTGCGATCAACGCGCTCATGAAATCCGGTCACGAAGGCCAGACGTACGAGGTCCACGGACCCGATGCCCTGACCGGCGAAGGGGTTGCCGGGACCTACACAAAGCACCTCGGGCGGGAGGTCCGCTACAGCGGAGACAATATCGATGCCTGGGCGGAAAAATCAAAAGGCATGATGCCGGAGTTCCTGATCGCCGACATGCGCATCATGTACCAGTTCTTCCAGGACAACGGGATGATCGCCTCGAAGGACGACCTCGAAAAAACGCAGAAGCTCCTTGGGCACAAGCCCCGGACCTTTGACGATTTCGTCAAGGAGATCAGCATGGAGTGGAAGAGCAAAGTGGCGAAGGCCGCGTAAGGGAAGCGCTGCCGGATGCCGTCAAGACGGTATCCGGCAGCTATTTTTGGGTCCTGCACCTGAACTGTTTTGATTCCATTCCGCACTCGCCATTCCGCACTATGGTCATTCCGGCGACAGGCGTGTGCTATAATTCAATCATACGACACACAGGAAGCAGGCACGATGAGGATGAGTACGATCACATATACCATTGCCAGGGCACTGTACCGTCTGGAAAACCGTGTTCCGCGCTTCAAACCGGTTTCACAGAAGATTGCATCTTTTATCAGCAGCAAAGTTTCCAGGGACCTTGCCGACCTCAGGCAGTGGTCGCTGCTCTGCTCCTCGGCCAGGACCGGTTCCGTTCCCGGCAGGAAGAACTGCTGGGAGTACACCGGCTGCCGCAGGGAAACGCATGGCGGGTTCGCGAACGTGCTGGGAGTGTGCCCTGCAGCGCTGGAATCCAGGCTCGACGGGATTCACGGAGGCAGGAACGGCGGGCGCTCGTGCTGGGTCGTGTCCAATACCCACTGCCACGGCAACGTCGGGAAACCCTACGAACAAAAAATGAAGACCTGCTCCCAGTGCGGCTTCTACCGGTCCGTGAAATGGGAGGAAGCCGTTTCGTTCATCCAGAGCGACGGTCTTCTGCTCAAACTCCTGCAATAGGCAGTCGGCAGCCTTCATATGCGTGTATTGACGCGCGCCTTCTTCTTCGCCATTCCGCACTGTGGTCATTCCGCATTCCGAATTCCCCCCCACCTCGCTGCTTCTTAATCCGCTTGCCATTTCCCCATTGATATAGTATTCTTCAATCAGACGTGATGCTGAACTCGCCGGCGATGCAAACACGGAGTCGGACCTGGTGAGGCAAATATGATCACAAAGACCATACGAAAAGAAAACCTGAGTAACCTCTCCGAAGTGAAGGAGAACCTTAATTTCTGGCTGGAAAAGACGCCCGAGGAACGCATCGCCGCGGTTGAGTCGTTGAGGAGACAACAGCATGGAAGTTCAGAGAGATTCAAAGAACTGCTCGCGTTATTCACCTTGCTGATCTGGAAGCACTAGGGGAAGAATAAAGGCGGTAGGTCATGAACCCCTCTGCCCTGACCCCTGAACCCCGCACCGCGCGCCCCATCCATGTACCCTGCACCCTGATTCCTGTACCCTGAAGTCATCACCTCTCCCCTTGCAATTTAGCGCATTCTGTTATATTGTTCTTCTAGTTCGGTCGATCAGTTTCACTATTTAGTATTCCTTCCAGACAGTCTACATTCCGGAGAACCATGAACGACCTTTCAGCCCTTCAACAGAAGATCCTCGACTTCCTAGACGAGCATGACTGTGCCGATTTTATGATGGAAAAAGAATATCAAAACTAAAGATGACCCTATCGGGTCCTATCGGTCTAGGGCTCGGAGGTAACAACATGCTACCTGATTTCATGTTTACTTTTCACGCAGTCTTCTCAAGGGAGCTATTCCGGGATGGAACACTGATTGAGCATTGGAGTACGCGTTATCCGGAGCTTTTCCGATGCTGATGATATACGTCTTCTCGAAACCGAACACCAGAGGCAGTACCATTTCTTTGAGTGGCTAAGTGCAGTTCTGCTTTTTGAAGCCACTGGGTATCTAAGCTTGGTTGAAGGTTATACCGCTAAGACACATACAGCGAAGCGAAGTCGATTCGCTCAAGGTCGTGGACGGGGAGATGTTCTCATGGGCAAATGACAACCAATCTGGCCAGCCTCGACCTATTTGTTTACCGCCCTGGTTCTGACGACTGGTTCTTCTGTGAAATCCAAAGGCGGTGCCGATCGTGTTCGTGATAACCAGAAGAGATGGATGGCGGCATTCGATGCACTCAAAATTCACAAAAAAGTACGAATCATTCAACTCGCTGAATACCTGCCCTAACAGGCGCTAGAAGGATGCTTCGTATGCCGGATTATGCCCGCTCCGCAGACTGTGGGCGGATGTTATTGTTGACGTTGCGTCGAGATATTAGAGTCATCATCATGTGCCCCGTCCCGTGTTCTCACAGCAGGTCATTTGGGGTCACCTTTTAACTAGCATCATAAGCGATTACTTAATGAAACTGGAACGATCAAACGTAGAATATCCACTCTGGCGGAAGAAGGTTGATAAGTCTCTTTTCGAGCATAAGGGGACGACTGTTCCCCTTGGGCGTGCAAAATGTGGGGTTTGCCTTCATATTTTCAGCATGTTACGTCCAAGAAAAGCACAGATGCGCAGGTTGCGATTCGTTATGAAGGAAAGTTATTTAAAGGTGGGTTACAGTTGCAAAGCAGGGCCGGAGTAGCCCAGCATATAGATTATGGTTTGAAGATAACCTTGCCCATGAGCTGAAGTACACATTCTTGATGAGCTACATGAGATCATTGGAACAGAGTCTCACAAAAAAAAAGAATAAGAATGACATTGAAATAGAGATCCCTTTCTGGGAGTTCCTGGACATCGAGTTCAACCAGCCTAAGCGCGAGTTTGTCTTTGATGCCTATTACAAACAAGAAGCCAGTTTCCCTAATCTGTTTGAACGATTAATATCCTCGCCGGTAATCAGTAAGATTGCAGATGAGCTTGAGAACAAGAAAGAAGCCCGGATCCATAAGCAACGCTGGAAGCAACGCGAAGAACTCGAATACGAGATCGGAGCAGTGAATGTAATTTATATGCTAATTGATACTAAGAATAAACTCCTGGTATGAGGCGAGGCGCAGGATCTGATTAGGAGGCTATCTCAGCCGTATCCGACGATCAAGGATTGGGATTACTTTCGGTATAATGTATTACCCGATAATCTAGCCCCATATAGAGTAGTGCTTGAGCGGATGTTAATCCGTGATTTTGCTAGTCTGCTCAGGAATAAGAAAGATGTGAAGTGTATATCGATATCAGATTACTCTCTATCGAATGACAAGATTGATGGTTGAATCTGAGAATTAATGAAACATATACATGTAACATGTGCCATAATCGAAAAAGACGGCAAGGTGCTCTCTACTCAGCGAAGTGAGATCATGAGCTTGCCGCTGAAATGGGAATTCCCAGGCGGTAAGATCAACGACGGGGAGCGTCCAGAAGAGTGCCTCTCGCGCGAATTATATGAAGAACTTGGTATTAGCGTTGTTATCTCTAGGCCTCTCGCCCCAGTAACCCACCAATATCCGACTTTCATAATTACCCTCTATCCGTTTGTCTGCAAAATCATAACGGGTGAAATAATATTACACGAGCATAAGGCTTTTACGTGGCTTCCGCCAGAGAAGCTGCATGAGCTAGATTGGGCTGAAGCGGATATGCCCGTCATTAAGAATTATCGTAATACATTGCAGTCCTAGCTGAGGGATAATCTCTAATGCCAATACCACCTCATGAGCAGAGTGATAATATCCATCCCGGTATTTATGATGCGCCAGACCGACGAAGCATTGCGAGATGGACTATCGCGACATCCTGAGCTTCGTGCTATTTTGACCAAAATTGACAGCGAGGAGCAGCCCGCACGCTACTCAGCGTTTATAGGAAATATCATTGAAAAAGCCCTAAGACAAGAAACAGATCCTACTGAACGTATCGAGCTTTGCAACCGACTTGTTGAACTTATTTCCGGGTCTTCTGCCACTGAATTTCTTGCTAAACACAAGCTCATATCTGACGAGAAGTCCATACTGTCAGAAATAACGCCACCAAATTACGTAACCAATGGTGTTCCTCGACCTCACACATCAATAACGATTAGCAGCTTATTTACGGGTTCGCCCAACGAGCCGCAACTTGCACACGAGTTGCAAAAGGAAATGTTCCCTCTGCTGACGGTGTGGATATTCTGGTCTCATTCATAAAATGGTCCGGCCTTCGGCTCTTGATATCCGGCTTTTGAGGACTTGCTTCAGCAGAAATATTCCAGTGCGTCTAATTACCACATCCTATATGGGCGCTTCAGATTCTCCTGCTGTTGAGTGGCTTGCGGGATTGCCGAATGTAAAAGTACGGGTATCGTATGATACCGAGAGAACCCGTCTTCATGCAAAAGCTTATCACTTTAAAAGGATGTCTGGCTTTTCAACAGCGTATATTGGTTCTGCCAACATGTCACACGCGGCCATTACCAGCGGCCTGGAATGGAATCTAAAGGTAACGGCTCAGGACATGGTCATATTCTTGAAAAGTTCACTATTGAGTTTGAGACGTACTGGAACAGCCGTGAGTTCGTGCCGTTTGATCCTGCCAATCCATCTCTCTTTCGGACGGCAATTGACCACGCCCGCAATCCCCGGACGAATGGCCCGGCAGTCTTCTTCGATCTTCGGCCGCACCCGTTTCAAGAACGTATTCTTGAGGCGCTGGATCGGGAGCGCAGTTCTCATGATCGCTGGCGCAATTTGGTGATTGCCGCTACCGGTACCGGTAAGACGGTGGTTGCCGCCTTTGACTTCAAACGCTTCTTCGAGCTGAAGCAACGACAGGCCCGACTTTTGTTTGTCGCCCACCGGCAGGAGATTTTTCAGCAGGCACAGGCTACCTTTACAATGTTCTTCGCGATCAGAACTTTGGTGAATTGCTGGTCGGCCAGTTTCAGGCTAATCGAATGGAGCACCTGTTCTGTTCCGTCGGGATGCCGACCAATCGGCGCCTATGGGAGCAGGTCGGCAAAGATTCTACGATGACATCGTGGTCGATGAAGCACATCATGGCACCGCCGTCAGCTATCGGCCGATCTTCGACCACTTTGCACCGCAGATTCTCCTCGGCCTGACTGCCACTCCGGAACGCATGGACGGTGACAATGTGGCTGCAGATTTTGGTAACCGTTTTGCCGCTGAGATTCGTCTGCCCGAGGCATTGGAGGAAAAGCTTCTCTGTCCCTTCCACTATTTTGGTGTGGCCGATCCGATCGCCCTCGAT
>CAVTAJ010000010.1:0-84023 GCA_963732675.1 Nitrospirota bacterium | reverse complement strand
CGGTGCGGGTCAGGTCGCCACCGGCGTCCCGGCCTTGTCACGCAGGATCACGACGCGCAAGCGGAGCTTCTTCGCCAACTTGAGGCCGAACAGCGTGGCTATGAAATCCAGGACGCGGACACCTGCGAACAGACTGAAGAGGAAGTCGGGGATGCCGAAGCTGCGGTTGACCGCCTCCTTCACGACGTTGACCGCCTGCATTACGACCACAACGACGGTGTTGCCGGCTTTCTTGATCGCCTTCTTGACCTTCTTCCACATGCTGGGTCAGCGCGTGAACGCGACGTAGGACCAGGCTTGCGAGGGGCCGTCGACCGCCTTGCGTCCCCAACTGCTCTCGTTGAGGATCATCACGTCGATGTGGCAGTCGCTCTTGCCGCAATCCACCGAGGAGCCCTTTGCCACCAGGCCGAGCTGGAAGTTCGCGGGCGGGAAGGCGATGACGCGCTCGAAGCCCAGCGGTAGCGGGCAGCTCGTGTGCACCAGAAGCTGGCGGTTGTCTTTGATCTCGTCGGGATCCACGTCGCAGGTCCCGACTCGAGGCCGATCACGCCCGCCAGCTCGTCGGCGCCGACCGCGTCGGTGGCGATCTGATCGGCGGTCACGGTCGTGTCGCAGATGGCGTTCGGGCCGGCAGAAGGTATCCGCCCTCGTCGGGGGTGTCGTTGGCGTAAAGGACCTTGACGTAGAGCCCGTAGCAGCCGACACCGCCCGGCCCCACGCTTGCAGCCTTGACGTCGCCAAGCACCAGGGAGACCTTCGTCCCGGCCGGGACAACGGTGGTGGCGTTCGGGATCGTGTAGGTGGCGTGGAAGCTGGACAGCACGGCATAGTCCCCCGTGTCTAAGCCCGCGACCTCGTTGATCAGGCGGGAGCCACTGATCTCGGCCCCGACTCCCGGATACTGATACTGGATGTCCACGGTCTGGATCACGCCGGCCTTGGCCGTCTTGAACTGGATCGTGTGGTACTGCGTCTGCTTCGCCAGGTTGTTGGTGCGCATGACCACGAGGTTGGTGAGCGGCTCCGCGCACAAGGGCGCCGCGGCGGCTCCGAGAAGCGTGGCGCAAACGACGGCAGCGTGAACGGTGTTCTTGAGCATCGAAAGCACTCCCTCTTGATCGCCTCGCCTTCCTGGCGCCTGAGATCCCCTCTCGGTTCGCGCCTGGGAGGTCTGCGTTTCAGTGCTTGGACAGCTCTGGGTGGTTTTTGTTCCGCCTCGTCGACGCAGGCACGGTCGCACTGGGGCGTCCCGCGGCGGCCGGCCCGCTCACTGTGGCTCGCCGACGAGGTTGAAGGCGGCCCGGCGCGCCGGGTGCGGGAAACGGCGCTGGTTGGCCAACTGGGCGGAGCGCAGCGCCCGCGTCTTGCCCTTGCCAGCGCGCAGCTCCGCGCAGAACCGGTCCATCAGGATCGCAGTCGCCCGATCGCTCACGTCCCAAAGGCTCACGACCACCGTCGGCGTGCCCGCATAGAGGAAGGCTCGGCAGAGGCCGACCATTCCGTCGCCCCGACAACTGCCCGAGCCCGGTCGAGCTCCGCTAGCAGACGACAGCGCCACGCCGGCTGCGCCCGCCGCGCCCAGCAGGCCGCCTCGCAAGCACAGGTCCATATCGGCGAGTCCGGAGGATACCCCCGCGGAACAGAACGCCTCCTCATCTGTCAAAGCGTTGAAAGGTTACCACCCGGCCAGCGAGAGGCACCCAGGTCCAGCCGAAGTACGCCGTCGCCGAGCTACTGTCGGGCCGCCACAGAGCCCGCAGCGTAACGACATCGTGTGCCCCCCCGGCACGGAGCTCACCCGTGAGCGGGGCGTGGCCGCTCTACGCAAGGAGGTCGGAAGCCATGACACAAGGAAGAAGACTGACGGCGCTCGGGATGCGGCCATGGCCCTCGCTCTGGTCGCTTGCTCTCCTCCGGGGACGCCAAGACCGCCGCCCCGGTGGAATCCCAGAGGCTTTCCGCATCCGCCGAGGGTGCGCCGCGCGAGGCCGCCCCGGCAGCGGTCGCGCCCGTGGCCGCAGCGACCCCCCCGGCGCAAGCGGTTCTCGCCAGCCAGGAATACAACCAGGACCCGAACCTCCGTTGCGACATCCTCGAGGTGAAGCGCCTGAGCGGCGGCGCGATGCTCGTCAAATGGCGGCTCAGCCGGCCAGCCGCGGGAACGGGGTCCGGGCTCACCGCAGCGCCCCCCGCCACGATCCACCACACCTGGAGCTGGGACTACGCTTACGTCACCGACCCCGCCGAGAACAAGAAGTATTCCGGCCTCAAGGACTCGGCGGGCTCCTGGCTCGCCCAGGGCGAGGCCAAGCACTACGCGCCGGGCGACCGGCAGGTGATGTGGATGAAGTTCCCGGCGCCACCGGAGAGTTCGGCCCGGATCGCCTTCGTGTTCCAAGGCTTCCCTCCGTTCGAAGACCTGCCCGTCGCGCCGTAGGGCCTGCCCCATGGCTCGCCTCTTCGCGCCTTCAGGCATCGTCGTCGCCTTCGCATGCTCCGCGGCGCTGGGACTGGCGTCGGCCCGCCACACCATCGAGGACCCAATCCCGCCGGGCGCACGGGGTACGGTCCTGACGTTCTCGGGAGACGTCCGTGCCATCGCCGGCCTGTCGTCCGGCGTGGCGGGACGCGTGGACCCCGTGGCCGCCGCCCTCCGGGACCTTGGGGCGAGGGCGACAGAGCGGGAGATCCGGATCGAGATGTCCGCCGACGTCCTCTTCGACTTCGACCGGGCCGAGCTCAAGCCGGAGGCGGAGACCTCGCTGCAGAAAGTGGGCACGGTGCTCCGCGCCTACGAACGCTCTCAGGTGACGGTGGAGGGCCACACCGACGCCAAAGGCTCGGACGCCTACAACCAGCGCCTCTCGGAGCGGCGGGCCGCCGCCGTGGTGGGCTGGCTCAGCGCCAAGGCCGGCCTGGGCGGAGAGGCTCACCGCCCGAGGACTGGGCGCCCAGAGGCCCGTGGCTCCCAACGCCCGGGCGGACGGCTCCGACGACCCCGAGGGCCGGCGCCGAAACCGGCGCGTGGAGATCGTGGTGAAGAAGGCCGGATGAAGGCGAGCGCCCTTAGCGCGCCTCGCCGACGAGAAGGAACGCGCTCCACAGTGCCGGATGAGGATATTGGCGGAGCGTCCGGAGTTGCGCCTTGCGTAGCGCGTCGGCCTTGCTTCGTCCGGACCGGAGGCCGGCGTAGAAGCCGTCCATGAGGTGAAGGGTGGCGAGGTCGCTCACGTCCCACTGGCTCACGACCACGGAGGGCGTGCCGGCATAGAGGAGCGCGCGGGAGAGGCCCAGGAGTCCGTCCCCCGAGAGCTTGCCCAGCCCGGTCGAACAGCCGCTCAGGACCACGAGGTCGGCGTGGAGGTCGAGACCGAACGCTTCGCTCACGTGAAGCCAGCCGTCCTCGCCGTCGCCCTCGGCGAGTACGAGCGCCGACTCGAGGGGACGGCCATCGTCGATCACGCCGTGCACGGCGAAGTGCAGGACGGTCTGCCCGGGTCCCAGCCGCTTCACGCTGGCCTCGCTGGCCCTCTCACCCAGCAGGATCGTCCGCCGGTCCACCGGAAGCCCCTGGGCGACCCGGCGGACCTCTACCCGGGCCCCCGGCAACGCGTTCAACCCCGCCCCCTTGGGCGGACGAGCGTCGGCCACGGCCAGCAGCCGCGGCGCCTCGGGAGAGATCGCTCGCCGCTTCTTCTCGGCCGTGTAGCGGAGGACCCCCAGCGACGGCACCGAGACGAGGGTGTGGGTCTGCACCAGGTATCGGCCGTGCTCGTCGACGAGGGCGGCAAACGGCAACAGGAAGAGCGCGTCGTGCGGGATCACGTAGACCAGCGCCCGGGGGTCGGACGGGAGGTGGCGAGCCACGGGGGCGAACATGACCTTGTAGAGGCTCTGCCAGATCGCGTCGGACGGCTCGGGGTTTCGCAGGCCCTGGAGATCGAGGCCGCCCAGCTTCGCGTGCAGGCTCCGCAGCTTCTCGCGGAGCGCGGCGCGGCCGATGTCCACGGTGGCGCTGGCGATCTCGCCCGTGGGTCGCACGACCCAGGCGAAGAGGCGCTTCTCCGTGACCAGGTACTCGACCACGGTGGCGTCGAGTCGTCTCGCGGTCTCCGCGATCTCGCTCCCGGTCAGGGGTTCCACGGCGACGAGGCTGGCCAGCTCGGGTTGCTCCTCGCGGAGCGCACGCAGCTTGCCGAAGCAGCTCCGCTTCGGTGGCGCCTCGCGTCTGGCCAGCTCTGCGAGCAACCGCCTCGGCGGCGGGTTGCGCGTTCTCCTGGGCGCGCAGACGGGCCTCGCCATCACGGATCGCGGCAGAGGGACGCCGCCTCGGCGGGCCGGAACGCGATCTGCCGGGCCGCCAGAAGATCGCTGAAGGCGCGGCCGCGAGCGGCTTCGGCCGCCTCCAGGGCCTGCGACGCCTGCCCCCGCTCGAGCAGGAGGTCCACGAGCTCGTGGAAGACCTGTTGACGGGCCTCCAGGTAGCCGATCTTGCCGGTGTCCGTGGAGAGCCGGCCGCGCAGGCTGTCGATGATCTCGATGCCGGCGCGCAAGTGGCGCGCGGCGTCGTCCGGGCGATCGGCTGTGCGGGCGACCCGAGCGAGGACGAAGTGAGCTCGCCAATCCGACTCAGGCGCCCCACCCGGCTGCCCCAGGGCAAGAGCCTGCTCCGCGAGGAGACGCGCCTCGGCCGGCCGACCCTCGCGCAGGTCGAGGTCTGCCATCGCGAGACGAGTCTCCTGCTCCGCTCCGTGTGCTCCGATCTCCTGGTAGAGGTCCAGCGCCTGCTGATAGTGCTTCCGGCTTTCCTTCAGGTCTCCGAGCGCGACCTCGCTCTCCGCGGCCCAGTGAACCGCCGAGGCCTCGAAGTGCCGTAGACCCAGCTCCTGGGCGATCTGAAGCTGCTGGCGAGCATAGCCGAGGGCACGCCGAGGGTCATCGAGCTGGTTCCATGCAGTCCGCGAGGTTGCCGAGCAGGATGGCCGCGCCACGCCGCTCATTGATCTGCTGGCAGATGTCCAGGCCCTCCTGGTAGTGCTCGATGGCACGTTCGTACTGGCCGAGCAGGAGGTAGACGTTGCCGATGTTGGTGAGTGACATCGCTTCGCCCTGCTTCTCGCCGGTCTTTCGTTTCCATTCGAGATGGCGCGCGTGGGACGCCAGCGCGTCCTCGTAGCGGCCCAGGTTCTTGTAGGTGATGGCGACCTCGTTGAGCAGCAGGTAGAACGCCGCGTCCTTGGTCTCTTCCAGCGCCGGCCGGGCTTGCTCGTACGCTTCGAGCGCACGCGTGTGGTCACCCATCATGTCGCGGGCGGCGCCGATGCCATCCAGGCGCGGGCGGCCCCCTGGCGATCGCCCAGCTCCTGGAAGATCGCCACGGCTTCCTCGCTGCAGCGGAGGGACTGGGCATAGGCCCCCATCACCTCGTGAAGCTTGCCCATGGCGCGGAGGATCTGGGCCTGGAGGGGGCGGTTTGTCTGGGCGCGGCTCATCGCGAGGGCGCGCTCCCACAAGGGGAGGGCGGTCCCGTAGTCGCCGGCGAAGTAATAGGCCCGGGCCGTCTGATGGAGGGTCTCGGCGAGCAGGGCCTCGTCCTTCCCTGCCTCGGCCGCGGGCAGGAGCGCCTGGAGGATCTTCAGCGCCTCCGCGTGCGCACGACGGTCTAGGAGGGCCTTGGCCTCGGCCAGCCGCTCCGGGATCGAGTCGGGCGCGGGCGTTGCGGCCGGCGCCGGCTGTAGAAACGGGGCCGGTTCGCCTCCCTGGGCCAGCGCGAGGATGAGCAGCAGCATCATGGTCCCAGCCTCGGACAGGGTTGCACGCGGGGTCGAGCCCGTCAAGGCCGGTCCGCGGCGTCTCGGGCGGTTCGAAGGCGTCACCCGCCGCCGGCCAGCTCCGCTCCGGCGTCGACCGGTCCGTTGCCTTGTCCCGGAGCCGGTTGGAAGGGGACGGAGGCGGGCTGTCCAAGGCATGAGGCTGCGGAGGTCAGGATCTCGAACCTGACGTCGCCGCCGAGCAGCGTCCGACTGGCGAGCTGGTGCGGGTGTTGCCCGCGGTTGCTGTCGGGATCGCAGACGTCGCAAATGCCGTCCCCATCCGCGTTCCCATGGCCGGGTTCATCACCGCGGGACAGTTGTCGGTCGCGTCGGGAACGCCGGTCCCGTCGCGGTCGTGTCGCTACTCGCTGTGGTTCGATGGGCTTCGAAGGGGAGACGCCCGCCGTTTTCTGACGCGAGGTGGTCGCCGATCCCCGCGAGTCAGGGCGCCTCCGTGGCCCGCCCTCCGTCGAAACCGTCGCGGAAGATCAGGTCGATGTCGGGCGGCTGCCAGCCCGAGCTGGACGACCTCGAAGTCGCTGGCGTGACAGGGCGGCGAACGCCGGGTTCAGCACGCCGTTGTCCCACCGCGTGTCGTACGTGCCCGAGATGTACATGTCCGAGCCGTTGTCGGCCACGATCAGGCCGTAGCGTCTTCATCGCGCGGAAGATCTTCTGGATGTACGGCGGGATAGCCGGAGATGTCCTTGCCCGCCTTCAGGCGCAGCCGCGCGCCCATGGGCAGCGCGCCCGCGGTGCGAGCCCGCCTGGTGCGAGGCGGGATAGACGTAGCCGTTGGTGGCGCGCACCGTGAAGCGGAAGGCGTGGTCGATCTCGTCGGGGCCGAAGACCTCGTCGTAGCGCACGAGCCCGGGCAGGATGGCGAGGCCGGCCGCATCCGCCGACGTCCAGCCGTCGGGCCGGCGGTTGTTGGTCTTCATGTCGAAGAACGCGCCCGAGCCCGCCGTCCACTGCGCGCCGTCCCAGCACAGGTCGAAAGCTCGTAGAGGAGCCTGTTGTCGCGGTCCACGATCAGCATGTGGCGGTCGCCGCCCGACGCACTGCTGGCCCGGCTAGCCGCCTTCGATCCAGTGCGGCTGGGTGATGGCCTCGTCGGGGATCGGGTAGAAGGGGAAGCTCTGCCCCGTGGTGTGGTCCACGCCGTCGCTCTCGTCGGAGTACTGGAACTGCACCGTCTTCTTCGGCTGGTTGCCGTCCACCACGATGTAGGGCATCCCGTAGATCTCCGGCGGCGTCGGGTCGTCGCCGCCGAAGTCCGGGTGGAGCGGCCGCGCCGGGCCGATGAAGTTGATGAAGCCGCCGAGCCCGGGTCGAGCGGCGCCGCGCTGATGTCGAGGTTCCACCAGTTGTTGGGGGAAAGAGCGGCAGCGGCCCGCCGCGCACAACGCCTTGAGCGAACACGCAGGGGGCGGTCGCCGACCCGAATACCGCCAGCACCAGGGGAAGGAGAGGGAGAGGAGCGCGGCGCACGGCTCATCATCCATGGGTTCTGGCTGACAGGCAGTGACGCCGCACACAGCCGGTTTGCCTGCACCGCGCCCACCTTGCTAAACTCCTCGATTCCCTGGCGGTTTTGGAGAACCGGGCCTCTCTGGCGGGCCCGCTCTCAGCCGCCCCCTTTCCCCGGGGGTTTTCCGGACCCGGGACCGAATCGGAGGCCGCGATGATCCGTCCGTACAAGGGCATCTGGCCGAAGCTGGGCGAGCGCGTCTACGTCGACGCTCGGCGCAGGTGATCGGCGACGTCGAGCTCGGCGACCACGCCAGCGTCTGGATGAACGCCGTGGTGCGCGGCGACGTCCACTCGATCCGCATCGGCGCCCTACACCAACATCCAGGACAACTGCGTGTCCACGTCTTCAAGGACACGCACCCGACCGTGCTCGCCGACCACGTGACGGTCGGCCACTCGGTCACCCTCCACGGCTGCCGGATCGAGCTCCTGCTGCCTGATCGGCATGGGGGCGACGATCCTGAACGGCGCCCAGGTCGGCGAGGAGTCGATCGTCGCCGCCGGGACGCTGATCCCCGAGGGCATGACGGTCCCGCCCGGCAGCCTGGTCATGGGCGTGCCCGGCAAGGTCCGGCGCCAGGTCACCGACGAGGAGCGCGAGGGCCTGCGCCGCTACGCCGAGCAACTACTTCGAGTACAAGGAAAACTACCTGGCGGAAGCCGGCCGCGGCCAGCCGGTCGCCGTGACGCTCCGGGCCGTCAAGGGCACGCACGACATCCTGCCCGACGAGATCCCGGCCTGGCACCGCGTCGAGGCGGCGGCCCGCGACCTGTTCGCGCCGCTACGGCTACCGCGAGATCCGCACGCCCGATCTTCGAGGAGACGGAGCTGTTCGCGCGCGGCATCGGCGACGAGACCGACATCGTCTCCAAGGAGATGTACACCTTCGCCGACCGGGACGGCCGACTCGCTGACGCTGCGGCCCGAGGCCACCGCCGGCATCGTGCGCGCCGTGATCGAGCACAACCTCGTGCAACGCCGGACCCCGCGCTCAAGGTCTACGCGCTCGGGCCCGATGTTCCGCCGCGAGCGGCCGCAGAAGGGGCGCTACCGCCAGTTCCACCAGATGGACGTCGAGGCGTTCGGCATCACGGCCCCGTCGCATCGACGTCGAGATCATCGAGATGGCCCTCGCGCTACCTCGACGCCTGCGGCCTGCCGGCTACGAGCTGGTCCTGAACTCCGTCGGCGACGCCGCCTGCCGCCCGGCCTACGTGGAGACGCTGCGCACGGCCCTGCGCGCGCAACGCCGGCGCGGCTGTGCGCCGACTGCCAGCGCCGCGACCGAGACCAACCCGCTGCGCGTGCTCGACTGCAAGGTCCCCGAGGACCAGGCCGCTGATCGAGGCGCTGCCCTGGATCCCCGACCACCTGTGCGCCGAGTGCCGCGACCACTTCGCCGAGGTGCGGCGCGCAGCTGGACCTGCTGGGCATCCCGCTACAAGGTCGAGCCACCGGCTGGTGCGCGGCCTCGACTACTACATGCGCACCACCTTCGAGGTGATCGAGCGGCGCGCTGGGAGCGCAGAACAGCGTGCTGGGCGGCGGCCGCTACGACGGGCTGGTGAAGGACGCTGGGCGGGCCCGGACGTCCCGGCATCGGCTTCGCGCTGGGCATGGAGCGGCTGGTGATGCTGCTGCCGCCGGCGGAGGCGGGGCCGCGCTGCGAGGTGTTCTGTCGCCGCCTGGCGGCCGCCGGCGCAGCCTCGACGGCGCTGCTGCTGCAGCGCGAGCTGCGCCGCGCCGGGCCTGCGCGTGCTCATGGATCACGAGGGACGGAGCTTCAAGTCGCAGATGAAGCGGGCCGACAAGCTGGGCGCGCGCTACGTGCTGATCCTGGGCGAGGACGAGCTCGCCAGCAGGGGTCTGGACGGTGCGCGACATGGCGGGCTCGACCCAGGAGGCGTCGTGCCCGATCGGCCGCGCTGGTCGACTACCTCGAAGGAGAAGACTCGAATGGCTGAGACCCTCGGCGACCTCACCCGCACGCACTACTGCGGCGTCGCTCGCGCGAGGCCAACGTGGGGGAGACGGTCATGCTGATGGGCTGGGCGGCCACCCGGCGCGACCTGGGCGGCGTCGATCTTCATCGACCTGCGCGACCGCGAGGGCGCTCTGCCAGGTGGTGGCGCGCCCCGAGGTGTCGACCGCGGCCCACGCCGCGGCCGACCGCGTGCGCGGCGAGTACGTGATGGCGGTGGTGGGCGAGGTCGCGGCGCGCTCGGCCGACACCGTGAACCCCAAGCTCCCCACCGGCGATGGTCGAGGTGCTGGCCCAGCGAGATCCGCATCCTCTCCGAGGCGAAGACGCCGCCCTTCCCGATCGAGGACGAGATCACCGACCTCGGAGGACATCCGCCTCAAGTACCGCTACCTCGACCTGCGCCGGCCGCGCATGCAGCACAACATCCGCCTGCGCCACCGCGTCACCATGGAGATCCGGCGCTACCTGGACGAGCAGGGCTTCCTCGAGATCGAGACGCCGTTCCTCACCAAGTCGACGCCGGAAGGCGCGCGCGACTACCTGGTCCCCTCGCGCGTCCACCACGGCCACTTCTACGCGCTGCCGCAGTCGCCGCAGCTCTTCAAGCAGATGCTGATGGTGGGCGGGCTCGACAAGTACTTCCAGATCGTCGCGCTGCTTCCGCGACGAGGACCTGCGCGCCGACCGCCAGCCCGAGTTCACCCAGGTCGACATCGAGATGTCGTTCCCGCGCCCGGAGACGGTCTTCGACCTGATCGAGCCGCTGTTCCAGCGCGTCTGCAAGCTGGTCGGGGCTCGAGGTCGACCGGCCGTTCCCGCGCATGAGCTACGCCGAGGCCATGGAGCGCTACGGCAGCGACAAGCCCGACCTGCGCTTCGGCATGCCCATCACCGACGTCACCGGAGAGATGGCGAGCTTGGGCCTCGAGAGCTTCCCCGGGCTGATCGCCGCCGGGCGCGCGGGCTCGGGCGATCGTGCTGCCGGCCGCGGGCGGCGTCTCCGGCACCCGCCTGCGCAAGATCAACGAGGAGCTGTGGCTGGGCCGCATCGTCCCCGACGCGCGCGCCGCCAAGCGCACCCTGTTCACCCTGAAGGCCACCGACGAGGCGTCGCCAACCTCGTCAAGAAGGGCGCCAGCGAGGAGGTCGCGCGCCGGCTGATCGAGAAGGCCGGCGCGCGACAAGGACGACACGGTGCTGGTGGGCGTGGACGCAGCCGGGTCCGCTGGCGATGGCCATGGGCATCCTGCGCCTGGAGATGGGCGCGCGAGCTGAAGCTGGTCGACGAGCGCGCCTTCCGCTTCCTGTGGGTCACCGACTTCCCGCTGCTGGAGTACGACGCCGGCGAGCGGCGCTACTGTCAGCCTGCACCACCCCTTCACCGCGCCCCGCGACGAGGACATCCCGCTGCTCGACACGCGACCCCGGGGCGGTGCGCGCCAAGGCCTACGACCTCGTCCTGAACGGCAGCGAGGTCGGCGGCGGCAGCATCCGGATCCACGACTCGCGCGCTGCAGGCCAAGATCTTCCAGGCTGCTCTCCCTCACCGACGAAGAGGCCCAGGAGCGCTTCGGCTTCTTCCTGGAGGCGCTGCAGTACGGCACGCCGCCCCACGGCGGCATCGCCCTCGGCCTCGACCGGATGGTGATGCTCCTGGCGGGCGAGCACTCCATCCGCGACGTGATCGCGTTCCCCAAGACCGCCAGCGCCACCGACCTGATGAGCGGCTCGCCCGTCGCCTGGTGCGCGACGACCAGCTCCGGGATCTGGGCGTCCTCGTCTCCGGAAGTAGATGCTCAGCCATGGCTCCCGGCCGATATGCCCCGTCCACCATCCCTTCGCCTTCTGAATGAAGCGCGTCGCCGTCCCCGAGCGGGGCGCGGAGGCCCTCTTCGGCAACCACGACGAGAACCTCCGCTTCCTGGAGGACACCCTCAAGGTCCGCATCCGGACCCAGGGCCCCGAGCTGCTGGTGGAGGGCGAGGACGCAGGCCGAGGAGACGGTCTGCCAGGTCTTCGAGCAGCTCGCGGCGCTGATGAAGGACGGCTACTCGGTGTCGCGCGGGCGACGTGCGGCTGGCCGCCCAGCTCCTGAGCCAGGACGGCGGCGCGCGCCTGCGCGACTACCTGATGCAGGCGGCGGTGCGCGGGCGGCAAGAAGGTCGTGGTCCCGCGCAGCCTGAACCAGCGCGTCTACCTCGAGCAGATCGAGAAGCACGACATGGTCTTCGGCATCGGCCCCGCGGGCACCGGCAAGACCTACCTGGCGGTGGCCCAGGCGGTGGCGAGCCTGCTCGAGAAGTCGGTCGCGCGCATCGTGCTGGCGCGGCCGGCGGTCGAGGCGGGGGAGAAGCTCGGCTTCCTGCCCGGCGACCTGCAGGAGAAGGTCGACCCCTACCTGCGCCCGCTCTACGACGCGCTCTACGACCTGCTCGACTACGAGAAGGTCTCGCGCCTGCTCGAGCGCAACGCGATCGAGGTGGCGCCGATCGCCTTCATGCGCGGGCCGCACCCTGAACGACGCCTTCGTGATCATCGACGAGGCGCAGAACACCACCACCGAGCAGATGAAGATGGTGCTCGACCCGCATCGGCTTCGGCTCCAAGGTGGTGATCACCGGCGACATCACGCAGATCGACCTGCCCGCAGGGCCGGACCTCGGGCCTGGTCGAGGCGATCTCGGTGCTCGCGGGCGTCGAGGGGATCTCCTTCGTCTACTTCGACGAGAAGGACGTCGTGCGCCACCAGCTGGTGCAGGCGGTGATCAAGGCCTACGAGGCCTTCGGCGCCGCCCAGGCGCCCGCGAGCTAGCGCGCCGCACGCTGGAGCCGAGCCGCCGGCTCGAGGTCGTGCTCCTCAACCGGCAGCGGCGCCGCCGCGTCGACACCGCGCGCCTGCGCCGCGTCCTGCGCGGGCGGCCGCGGACGCGCTGGGCGTCTGCGGCGAGGTGGCGCTCGTGCTCGCCGGCGACCGCGCGCTGCGCGCCCTGAACCGCCGCTACCGCGGCAAGGACAAGCCGACCGACGTGCTTGTCCTTCCCGCGGGCCCGGGCGGGCGCGCGCAGGGCCTCGGCGGACATCGTGATCAGCGTGGAGACCGCGGCCGCGCAACGCCGCGGCGCTCGGGCGCACGCTGCCGCAGGAGCTGGACGTGCTGGCGCTGCACGGCTTCCTGCACGTGCTCGGCTACGACCACGAGACCGACGACGGCACCATGGAGCGGCTGGAGCGGCGGCTGCAGCCGGCAGCTGCTGGGCGCGCCCGTGATCGGCCTGCTCAATGATCGCGCCTGCTCGTCGCTGGTCTGCTGGCCGCGGCCTCGATCGCCCTGGCCGCCGTGGAGGCCGCCTTCTACCTGGTCAAGCGGCGGCGCCTCAGCCACCTGGCACGCCAGAACCCGCGCGCCGAGCTGGTCAACCGCTACCTCGAGGACCCGCCCACCCTGCTGATGCCCATCCACATCGGCACCTACACGGCGCACGTGGCGATGACCGTCGTCATCACCGTCGCTGTTCCTCGACCACGCTCGCACCACTGGGCGATGCTGGTGCGCGTTCGTGGTGCATGGTCGCTCTACCTGCTGCTGTTCCGCCTGACCGCTGCCCTACGCCTGGTGCGGCGCAACCCCGAGCGCTCGCTGCTGCGTGCTGCTGCCGTCCTTCCGACCCCTACGCCCGCGCCCTGCGGCCCCTGGTGCGCGCGCTGCGCACGCCGCGCCGCCGCTCCGGCCGCGCGCCGACGACGGAGAGCACCGGCGCCGGCGCGGTGCCGGAGGTGCCGCCGCCGCCGGTGCACGACCAGGACGAGGGGCGGCTGGTGGACTCGCTGGCGCGCTTCGCCGAGACCCAGGTGCGCGACGTGATGACGCCGCGCCCCGACATCGTCGCGATCGCGGCCAGCGCCAGCGTCGGCGAGCTGCGCCGCGTGATGCGGGAGACGCAAGTACAGCCGGATCCCGGTCTACGGCGAGAACCTCGACGACATCGTCGGGCGTGGTGGAGGTGCGCGACCTGCTCGACCACGAGGGCGCGCCGGACGAGCCGCTGCAGGCCGCTGGTGCGCGAGGCCGTACCTGGTGCCCGAGACCAAGAAGATCGCCGAGCTGCTGAAGGAGTTGCAGGCCCAGCGCACCACCTTCGCCGTCGTGATCGACGAGTACGGCGGCACCGCCGGGCTGGTGACGATCGAGGACATCGTCGAGGAGCTGGTCGGCGAGATCAAGGACGAGTACGACGTGGAGGCCGAGCCGATCAGCGTCGAGCCCGACGGCGCGGTGCTGGTCGCCGGGCCGCGTGAACCTGGACCGGCTGGAGCAGGCGCTGGAGGCCGTCGCTGGCCGACGGGCGACGTGGGCACGGTGGGCGGGCTGGTGGCGTCGGCCTTCGGCCGCATCCCGCGGCCGGGCGAGCAGCATCGAGTACCGCGGCTTCATGCTCGAGGTGGTGGACGCCGAGCGCAAGCGCGTCAACCGCGTGCGCTTCCGGCGCCTGCCGCCGGAGCGGCACGAGCGAGCCGGAGGCCGCGCTTCCGTCCGGCTTCGTGAGCGTCGTGGGCCGGCCCGAACGTCGGCAAGTCGACGCTGGTCAACCGATCTCGTCGGCCAGAAGGTCGCCATCGTCTCCGACAAGCCCCAGACCACCCGCAACCGCATCCTGGCCGTGGTCAACCGGCCGGACGGGCAGATCGTCCTCTTCGACACCCCCGGCATCCACAAGCCGATGCACCGCATGAACGAGCGCATGGTGGACGCCGGCGGTCGCGAGCCTCGGACCAGGTGGAGTGGCGCTCTGGCTGGTGGACGTGACCGAGGCCTACGGCCCCGGCGACCGCTACGTCCGCGACCTGCTGAAGGCATCGGCAAGCCGGTGATCCTCGGCCTCAACAAGATCGACGCGCATCGCCAAGCCGAAGATCCTGCCCGTCATCGAGCAGCTACCGCCACGCTGCTGGACTTCGCCGAGGTGGTGCCGCTCTCGGCCCTGACCGGCGAGAACGTCGACGCTGCTGGCCGAGCGCCTGCTGGCCCACCTGCCGGAAGGCGAGCGCGCTCTACCCCGAGGACTTCCTGACCGACCAGCCCGAGCGCTTCTTCGTGGCGGAGATGGTCGCGCGAGCAGATCCTGCGCCATGACCCGCGACGAGCTGCCCTACAGCGACGGGTGTGGTGATCGACTCCTTCAAGGAAGAGGCAGACCTGGTGCGCATCGAGGCCCCATCTTCGTCGAGCGGGACAGCCAGAAGGGGATCCTGATCGGCAAGGGCGGATCGATGCTCAAGGCGATCGGCACCGCGGCGCGCCAGCGAGATCGAGGCCTTCCTGGGGGCCAAGGTGTTCCTGGGCCTGTTCGTGAAGGTGCGCGAGCACTGGCGCGAGGACCCCGGCCTGCTCGACGACATGGGGCTCGGGAAGCGGTAGGCGAAGCAGTCAGCAGTCAGCGATCAGCATTCCGCGACGGCGACGCCAGAGAGCGATCCCGGTCGAGGCGCTCTGCTGCCCCTCGTCGCTGGAAGCGGATACCCGGACGCTGATGGCTACCGGACGAGGATGATCTTGGCCACGACCGTCAAGCCGCCCACGTCGGTCTCGCCGTAGACCTTCGACACGCCGTCGACGCCGATGGCGCTCGGGCACCGCCGAGTACATCGCCTCGGCGCCGAAGCGGAGCGTCCCCGGCCCCACTCGACGCCCGCCACCAGGTGGCCTGAGAGCTTGGTGGCGGTGACCGCTCCTGGCGATGCCGGCCACCGTGCTGGTCTCCCGGTACGAGGTGACGCCGCCGCCGAGCCCGACGTAGGGCACCAGGCGGCTGCCGACGAGAACGGTAGCCGCAGGGCCTAGACGGGTATGGTGCGGACGGTCAGCGGGTGGCCGAGGCGGAAGGGCTGGCTGCTGGCGTCGGCCACGAACACCCGCTCGCCGTCCTTCTGGAACAGCGGCCGCCCAGCCGCGACGAAGAACGAACGTCCGATGCCGACCCGGGCCTGCGCGCCGAACGTCGCCCCGCCGGCGCTGCCGTCGAAGACGGCCTTGGCCGAGTTCCTCGCCCCGTCAGGTCGAATAGCCGCCCTCGAGCGAGAGGGCCAGCTCGCTCGCCTGGGCCAGCCGCCGGCCAGCAGCAGCGCGCCGGTGAGGAGGAGGATCTTGGTTCTGGGCATGCGGTCTCCCTTTGACGCGTCGGGCGGGCTACTTGGCGAGGCCCAGGCCGGTGAGGGCCGCGGCGGGGCGAATCAGGCCGTGACCGTAGGTGTCGTCCCGCCCCGGGCGCCCAGGTCCTCGGCCGTGGACTCGATCGCCGCCTTGATGGCCGCGGGGTCCGTGATCCCCTGGCGGTACAGCAGCGCGGCCAGGGCGGAGACGTGGGGCGTCGCCTGGCTGGTGCCCTCGACGAAGAAGTACGCGAAGTCGTCGTAGCGGCCCGGTCTCCGCCGCCGTGTCGGGGTCGAAGGTCTGCTGCAGGATGCCGTCGGGGTGGCCGTCGCGCGTCGTCGTCGCCGGTCGAGGTCGCCGCCCGGGGCCACCACGTCGAGCGTCCGCGCCGAAGTTCGAGTAGGGCGCCCTGCAGCTTGCGCCGTCCACGGCGCCCACCGCGATCACGTTGGAGAGCGCTGGCCGGGAAGTCGACCGTCCCCTCGCCGTCGTTGCCCGCGGCCGCCACCACCGTGATGCCCGCGGCGACCGCGCGGTCGATGGCCGCGGCGGAGCGTCTCGCTCGGCCCGTCGCCGCCCAGGCTCAGGTTGATGACCTTGACGGGCTTCTGCCGTCCTGCTTGAAGTTGACGGCGTAGTCGATGCCCTCGGCGACGTCGAAGAAGGAGCCGAAGCCCTCGGCGTCCAGGACCTTCACCGGCATGAGCGCGCAGCCGAAGGCGAGGCCCGCGACGCCCAGGCCGTTGTTCGTGGCCTCGGCGATCGTGGACGCCACGTGGGTGCCGTGGAAGTTGTCGTCGTTGGCGTGGCTGTCGCCGTTGACGAAGTCGAAGCCCTGGACGAACACCGTGCTGCCCCAGTCGGGCGCCTTGCGGTAGGGGCCGAAGTCCTCGTAGGCGATGCCGGTGTCGAGCACCGCCACCACGACCGAGGGGTCGCCCCCTGGATGTCCCATGTCCGCTCGCGCGCCCAGCATCTCGAGGTTCCACTGGAGCGAGTAGAGCCGGTCGTTCGGGCGTGGACCGGCCGCGCGCACGGACACCGTTGGCCTCGGCGTAGTCGACCTCGGGCATGCGCCTGCAGGCGGTGCCAGGGCCTCGGCGACCGTGAAGCCCGCGTCCAGGGTCACCAGGTACCGCCGGCCGAAAGCGCTGCGGCGCGCACGGCCGCCGCCCGCCTCGCGGATGGCCGCGGCTCGACCCGCTCGTCGCCGCCGTCTGCGGAACTGCACGATCACCTGGTCGGCGGCCTGACGCGCGACCGGCTGTCGCGGTGGCGGGCGGCGGCTACCTGCATGGCCTCGCTGGCGCGGAGGGTGGGGAAAGCGTAGACGGCGCCGGCCGCGAGGGCCGCGCCCAGGAGGAGCCGGGAGTTGGCCTCATGGCGCGAGTCTAGCAGGAAAGCTCAAGATCGCCGGGCCGCTCGGAGCCGGAGCAGGGCGAAGAGGAAGCCGGCCAGCCCCAGGGCCAGCAGGCCGGCCCCTTTCCAGGGCTCCGGGTCCGGCGGCCCCGCTCGATCGTCAGCCGAGTGGAGCCACCGGCGAAGGTGATGGTGTTGAGCATGGCGTGGGCGAGCAGGGAGGGCCACAGCGACCCGGTCCGCACCCGCAGCACGCCGAGGCCCACGCCGACGGCCAGCGCGAAGGGCACGCGTAGAAGGTCAGCGCGGGCCCGGCCGAGGACACGCCGGAATCACGTCGAGGTGGATGAGGCCGAAGAGGGCCGCGGACGCAGGATGGCCCCGCTGGCGCCCAGGGAGCGCAGGAGCGAGGGCAGCATGACGCCGCGGAACAGGATCTCCTCGCACGCCGCGGGGGCGAGCGGCGATGGCGGCGACCGAGACCGCAGGTCCAGCGCCCCGCGCGGCTTAGCGCCGCATGCAGCAGCCGGAAGGCCTCCAGGAAGCCGGGGGGCGGGCCCAAACCGCGTACTGCAGCTCGAGCAGGCCCAGGCTGGCCACCCAGAAGGCGGCGCCGCTCCAAACGGCCAGCAGGGCGAGCCGAGGCCTCGAGGCGCAGCAGGCCGAGCGCGGCCCGCGGCGAGCGGCCCAGCAGAGCCAGGACCAGCACGCCTGGGATGGCCAGGGTCAGCTCGGCGAGCAAAAGAACGGGGCGCAAGCCGAGGCCGCGCCGAACCGCGAAGGCCTGGGTCAGGGTCATGCCGAGCCAGCTCGCGAGGAACAGCACCGGGCCCACGGCGGCAGAGAGGGGGCTGGCTTGGCGATCGGACCCGTCGGGGCTCATGGGTCCGGCATTATCACCTCCCGGGGCGGGCTGCGTCACACGCTGAGGACTGGAGGGAGGTCCGTCGTAGAATGAGAAGCTTTGGGGATGGTCCAGCGGACGCAGACGGGGAAAGGCATCGAGTGCCGGGGCAGAATGACGCCAGGAAACGACTGGCCGGGGCGAAAGCGGTCCTGGTCCTGACCGGAGCAGGCATCTCGGCGGAGAGCGGGGTTCCCACCTTCCGTGGGCCCGAGGGTCTCTGGCGGCAGTTCCGACCCGAGGAGCTGGCGACTCCCCAGGCCTTCGCCCGGGACCCCAAGCTGGTCTGGGAGTGGTACGCCTGGCGGCGGGAGAAGATCGCGCCGCTGTCTCCCAACCCGGCGCATCACGCCCTGGCCCGACTGGAGGAGCGGGTCCCCGAGTTCCTGCTGGCGACCCAGAACGTGGATGGCCTCCACCGGGTGGCTGGAAGCCGGCGGCTGGTGGAGTTGCATGGGAGCCTGTGGCGCGTGCGCTGCGTGCGCTGCGGCTCCGATCGCGAGGACCGTCGGGTGCCCCTCCCGGACCTGCCTCCTGGCTGCGCCTGTGGCGGCCTGCTGAGGCCGGCGGTGGTCTGGTTCGGCGAGGCCCTTTCCGACGACGCGATCGAGCCAGCGTCGGCTGCGGCCCGGCGGGCGGAGGTGATCCTGGTGATTGGCACCTCGTCCCTGGTCTACCCGGCAGCCGCCCTGCCCCAACTGGGACGAGAGAACGGTGCCTTCGTGGTCGAAGTGAACCCCGAGGAGACGCCGCTGTCACGGCTGGCCGCGGTCTCGCTCCGGGGCAAGGCCGCCGAGGTGGTGCCCGCGCTCCTGGAGGGGCCTCCTTGAGCGCGCTAGCCCCCGTGTCCAGCCGGCGGCTGACGGATCTGCCGGCAGAGGAGCGGCCTCGCGAGCGTTTGGTGCGCCACGGCGCGCCGGCGTTGTCGAGCCGAGAGCTGCTGGCGCTGCTGCTGGGGACCGGCGCCCCTGGCCTTTCCGCCCTCGATGCCGCCGAGACCCTCCTGGGGGCAGGCCTTCGCGAGCTGGCTGCGCGCTCGCTGTCGGAGCTGGAAACTGTCCCCGGCCTGGGCCGTGCCAAGGCCGCCCGGGTGCTGGCGGCCCTCGAGCTGGGGACTCGCCTGGCCTCCGCCGAGCCGGTCGCCGCGGCCCCCTTTCGCACGCCCCAGGAGACCGCCCGCTACCTGTTGCCGCGTTATGCGACCTGCCCGGTCGAGACCTTCGGTTTGCTGGCCCTGGACGTGCGCCACCGGCTGAAGCGCGAGGCCGTGATCTCCGTGCGCCGGGTCGGGCGAAGCCGGTGCGTGTGTTCGAGGCGACGAGCGACTACGGCGAAGCGCAGTGGCTGCTCGACGAAGCGCAGCAACTGCATCGCGGCGGCACGGCGCGATCACAGGTCGCCATCCTGTACCGCAGCAACGCGCAAAGCCGCGTGCTGGAAAGCGCGCTGTTCAATGCCGGCATCCCCTATCGCGTCTATGGGGGCTTGCGCTTTTTCGAGCGCGCCGAGGTCAAGCATGCGCTGGCCTACCTGCGCCTGATCGAGAACCCGAACGACGACACGAGCTTCTTGCGCGTCGTCAATTTCCCGACGCGCGGCATCGGCGCGCGCACGCTGGAGTTGCTGCAGGACGCGGGCCGTGCGAGCGGGCGCAGCCTGTACCAGAGCGTCGGCAGTGTGAGCGGCAAGGGCGGCTCGAACCTGGTCGGCTTCAACGCGTTGATCGACACGCTGCGCGACGATACGCGCGGCGACACGTTGCGTCAGATCATCGAGAAGATGCTGCAGCGCTCCGGCCTGACCGAGTTCTACCGCCACGACAAGGAGGGCCAGGACCGGATCGAGAACCTCGACGAGCTGGTCAACGCCGCCGAAGCCTTCGTCACGCAAGAGGGCTTCGGCAAGGACGCGGTGGCGATGCCGGTCAACGAACTCTCTCCCGGCGCCATCGTCGATGCTGCGCCGCTACCGCCGGAAGCGCTGGCGCCCGACGCCGACACCGGCGAGATCGTCAGCCCGCTCGCCGCCTTCCTGACGCACGCCGCGCTCGAAGCTGGCGACAACCAGGCGCAGGCCGGGCAGGACGCGATTCAGCTGATGACGGTGCATGCGGCCAAGGGCCTGGAGTTCGACGCCGTCTTCATCACCGGCATGGAGGAGGGGCTGTTCCCGCACGAGAACTCGATGAGCGACCACGACGGCCTCGAAGAAGAGCGGCGCCTGATGTACGTGGCCATCACGCGCGCGAGGAAGCGCCTTTACCTGAGCTTCTCGCAGACGCGCATGCTGCACGGCCAGACGCGCTACCACATCAAGAGCCGCTTCTTCGACGAGCTGCCCGAAGCGCATCTGAAATGGCTGACGCCGAAGAACCAGGGCTTCGGCTCGGGCTATGTGCGCGAGTACCAGAACGCCTGGTCGCGAGGCTCGGGGCTGGGCAGCATGATCGGCGCCGGCCGCGTCGAGTCGCCGTCACCGCCGCCGTATGTGTCGAAGACACCGCCGTCGCACGGCTTCCGCTCAGGGCAGGGCGTGTTCCACAACAAGTTCGGCGAAGGCGTGATCGTCACGCTCGAGGGCGTCGGTGACGATGCGCGAGCGCAAGTCAACTTCGGCCGTCATGGCATGAAGTGGCTGCAGTTGTCGATCGCGAAGTTGACGCCGACGTAGTCAGTTGCGCTTTTCGAGCCGCATCACGTCGTTCTCGCGCTTCATCTGAAAGCGCATCAGAAAGCTGTTGCCCAGCAGCGCCCCGCGCATCGGCGCGGGGATGACGGCGGCTTCGACGTTGGCGATTTCGACATCGCCGACGCGCACGGCGCGCAGAGTGATCAGCCTGAACGGCGCGGTGCCGTTGGCGGTGCTGGCCAGGCCCTGCGGCGCATTCTTGTAGTCCAGCCCCAGCCGGTCGGCGTCGGCCTGGCTGATGACGACCGAACTGGCGCCGGTGTCGACCATGAACTCGATGGCCTTGCCGTTGATCTGGCCGTTGGTGCGGAAGTGGCCGTTCGTGCCGGCCGTGAGCACGATCTCGCGGCCGCCGCCGGGCGTGGGCGCATTGGCGCGCACCGGGCCGGCGCCCAGCGTCAGCGTGCGGCGCGAATCGCCAATGGTGACCTCGGCCTGCGTCTCGGTCAGCGACTGAAGGCGCACGCCGCGCACCGTGGCGCCGAGCGCGACCGTGTGCGGCTCACCGTCGATGACGAGCAATGCCTTCTGCGTGCCGATGTGGCCGTTGAAGGTGACGGTCTGCGCTGCTGCGGCCAAGCTGCCCAGGCTGAGCAGGGCGGCCGCGGCGATCGAGATCAGGTTCATGGGCTGGCAGCTTAAGCCAGCGCCGCCCTAAAGCAAACCCGCTCGTTTGACGGTGCGGTAGCGGTTGACAAGCTCGATCGCGAGTCGCTCGGGTTCGGCATCGACCATCAGCGCATCGCGTTCGGCCAGGCGGCGGAAGGCGTCGCGCCGGGCCTGGGCGAACAGATGTGCACCGGCCACTTCGACGGCATGGCGCGATTCCTTCAGCGGTTGTTCGGTCATCTCGCGCAGCACACGCTCGCGCAAAGAGGCCAGCAGCACGAGGTGGCGGCTGCGCAGCAGCTTCAACGCAGCGTCGAGTTCGGGTGCGTCCTCGTCGCGGAAGTTGGTCAGCATCACGATCAGCGCGCGCTTCGAATGCACGCGCATCAGGTCGCGTGCGGCGATCAGGTAGTCGGAGTGCGTGGCCTCGGGCTGGATGTCGTGCAGCACGGCGGTCAGCGCCGACAGTGTGGCCAGGCCCTTGCGCGGCGCAAAGGCGCGGCGCTTCTCTGGCGACGTGCCGAAGGTGATCGCGCCGACCTCGTCGCCGTCCTTCAGCGCGACGTGGGCGAGCAACATCGTCGCGTTCAAGGCTTCGTCGAAGTGGCTTCCGATTTCGGGAGCCCCCAGGACCGGGCCATGCCCGGCCCGCCCCCCGAGGGGGAGCGCGGAACTTGGGGCGGCCCGGCGTTCCGCCGCGCCTTCATCTGCACGCATGCGCCGCCCGCAGTCGATCAGGAAGATCACGCACTGATCGCGCTCGTCCTGGAACTGGCGCACGATCGGCCGCGAATGTTTGAGCGTCGCCTTCCAGTCGATGTGGCGGATCGAGTCGCCGGGCAGGTATTCGGCGAGCTGCTTGAAATCGGTGCCTTCACCGCGTTGGACCTGCGTCTTGATGCCGATGTCGGCCAGCCGCCGATCGGTGGCCAGCCAGGCGTAGCGCGACACGGACGCGAAGTTCGGAAACACCGGCCGCGCTTCGTTCGCACCGATGCGCCACTGCAACTCGAGGCTGCGGCCGAGGCTCTGCACGCGCACGTCGGCCGGTTCGAAGTCGACGCGGCCGCGGCGGCGCGGCTGCACGGTGTAGTGCAACTGCGCCTGGGCATTCGCGCGCAGGTCGGCGGTGACGGGTAGGCCCTGCGGATCGAGGTCGGGGTCGGCATGGTCGAAGAAGGCAATGCGCCAGCGCCGCGGGCTGGTGTTGGCGAGTGTGCCGTCGATCGTGCGCTGCACGCCGAGCGCGAAGGCGTCGGGCAGGCGGCGTGTCCATTGCAGCGGTGCGGCGCGCCAGGCGCGGCGCGTCAGCCAGAAGTCCACCGACGCCCACGCCAGGCCGAGCGCGAGCGCGCCGAGTACGGCCCAGCCTACGTCAGCCGTTGGCACGCGCAGCAGCAAGGCCACCAGCGCCGCCGCAGCGACGGCAAGCAGCGCATAGATGGTGGTGCGCGAGGGCAGCAGCTTCACCGGCGACTACATCCGGGGTGCATCGACGCCTTCGATCAGCGTGGACAGCAGTTCATCGACCCGCCGCCCTTCGAGTTGCGCATCGGGCGCCAACAGCACGCGGTGTCTCAGCGCAGCGATGGCGAGGTGCTTGACGTCATCGGGCGTCGCGAAGTCGCGGCCGGCCATCAACGCGGCGGCACGCGCGGCGCGGATCAGCGCGATCGCACCGCGGGGCCCGGCGCCATTGGACAAACCCGGCGCGCCGCGCGTCGCGCGGGTGATGCGCACGGCGTAGTCGATCACCTTGTCGTTAACGCGCACGGCCGCGGCCATGTTCTGCAGGGTGATCACGTGGCGCTCCTCGACGCGCTGCGTCACGCCGTCAAGCGGCAACTGATCGCCGGCCTGGCCCTCGGTGCTACGGACGACGATCGCGGTTTCTTCGTCGTGCGGCGGGTAGCCGATCTCGATCTTCAGCAGGAAGCGGTCGAGCTGCGCCTCGGGCAGCGGGTAGGTGCCTTCGGTTTCGAGCGGGTTCTGTGTGGCCATCACCATGAAGGGTTTGGACAGCGGCAGCGTCTGCCCTTCGAGCGTGACCTGGGCCTCCTGCATCACTTCGAGCAGTGCGGCCTGCGTTTTCGCCGGCGCGCGGTTGATCTCGTCGGCGACCAGCAGGTTGGTGAACACCGGGCCGCGCAAGACGCGCAAGGTGCCGAGCGCATTGCCTTCCCCGCGGGTGTTGGTGTCGAGGATGGCGTGGCCGGTGATGTCCGACGGCATCAGGTCGGGCGTGAACTGCACGCGCGCGACCTGCAGCGACAGCGACTTGCCGAGCGCACGCGCCAGCAGCGTCTTGCCCAGGCCCGGCACGCCTTCGATCAGCACATGCCCGGCGGCCAGCAGCGCGACGAGCACTTGATCGACCGCCTCGCGCTGGCCGACGACGGCCTTGCCGATTTCGTCGCGCAGCACGCGCAACACTTCCTGGGCACGCGTCACTTCCGCGGGGTTGAGAGACATGGTGTGTCCTTTCTCATGAATTGAATGCGAGGCGGCGTCGCGTCTGTTCGATGACAGCCAGCTTGTCGGTGAGCGCGCGGCCACGGCCCGGCGGCAGTTGTGGATCGAGGGCGCGTGTCAATATGTCGTCAGGCAGGCCGGTCGGCTGGCGCAGCGATTCGATGCGCTGCCCCATCGTCATGCGGTCATAGCCGGCGATGCGCTGGCGCGCTGCTTCGTCGAGCGCGCGCCGCGCCGCGGCCAGCAACGGCGCGCCGCCGCCGCTCAGCACGAACGCTGCCGTGCCGCGGATCTGCTCGGCCACCGATCGTCGCGCCAACGGGGCTTGCGGCAGCAGCGGGCCGAAGCGCCGCGCGCCGCGCCACAAAGCGAACACCATTGCCAACAATGCCAGGCCGATCGCAGGACCGGCCCGGTGCCAGAGCCACATCGCCAGCGCCTCGCGCTTTTCGTCGATGACGAACCAGACCTCGCCGCCGGGGCGCAGGTCGAGCATCGCGACGGCGACTTGCGCGTGGTCACCGCTGAACACGCTGTGGTTGTTCAGGAAGCCCCAGGCACCCATGGCCGTGACGCGGCCGCGGCCCAGCGCCGCGCGCAGCACCGGCGTGCCTCGGGTGCCGGCGATCGACCAGGCCTCGGCGGCTGTGGGCCTGGCTTCGAGGGCTGTCAGCCACTCGCCTTGGCAGAGGCGGTAGCGCCGCAGTGGCTCAGCGTCGGCGTTGCCGCCGACGCGCTCGGCGAATGTCGGGCACTGGTCGCGTGGGTTGTCTTGCGGGCCGACGAACAGAGGGTCGGGTCGGCGCGGACGCAGAGCCGGCGGCGCGGGCTCGACCGCTTCGCGCTCGTCTTCTTCAGCCTCTTCATCGCGCTCCTCGTCGTCGTGCTCACTTCCTGGCGCAGGGCAGCTCAAGGCGGCCCCCTTGGCGCGCTTCTTCTGCCGCAGCGGCAGCCAATCGATGGTGGCGCCTGTGGTGAAGAAACTCGGCAGCACGAGGTGACCGCCGTGGACTTCGACCCATTCACGCAACTGCTGGCTGCGGCCGGGCAGGAAGTCCCATTGATTCGACTCGAGCACCAGCGTCGCACCGGGCGGCGGCAGCCGGTCGAGGTTGTCGGGCGATGTCACTTTGCCGCCGAGCTTGCTGACGATCTGCTTGATCGCATAGTGATCGTCGCGCGCTGCCTCGCCGCGCGGTGGCATCGGCCGCCAGACGTTGACCCATTCGGTGGCGAAAAGCAGCCAGAGGCCGAGCGCGGCGATGGCGGCCAGCGCAAGCAGGTTGACCCAGGTTTCTGTCGACAGCCGTTTCATGGTGTGCCGGCAGGTGCGACCACGCGGCGTGGCAAGCGCGTGTTGAACTCATCGCAGACGGCGAGCACGTCGCTGCCGTCGGGCAGGCGCGCGCCGTACACCGCCAGCTGCCACAGGCCGATCAGCCGCGACACGAAAGCACCTCGTTCGGCATCGAGGTGGCGGGAGGCCAGGGCGGCGCATTCGCCCTCGGTGCTGGCGGCGCGCACCGGCACCGCGTGGTCGTGCACCAGGCGCGACAGCGCGCCCCGGTAGAGCAGCGACAGGGCCGCGCGTGACTCTCCGCGCTGCCACAGCGCGCGCACGGCGGCCGGCAGATCGTCGGGCAGGCTCTCCGGGCGGATGTCGAGATCGTGCACATGACTGGGCAGCGTCAACGCGCGGCCGGCTGCGGCGTCGCCGCGCACGGCGATCCAGCGCCGCAGGGTGACGATCAGCAGCGCGGCGAGCACGGCCATGCCGAGCCAGACCAGCCAGCGGCCGGCTTCGGAGAACCAGCGCGTGAAGTCGCGCAGCCAACGGGGATCGACCGCCTTGTCCTGCTCCTCGGGCTGGTCGCGGTTCTTGAAGCGCAGCTCGCGGTCGGCCTTCAGGCCATGCAGGTCGGGTTCGTTGTAGACGGCTTCGGTAGCGTCGCGGACTTGCTGCGGCGCGGGCGGCTCGGCAGCGCGCGCATCAAAGACCAGGAGCGCGAGCGACAGCGAGAACACTTCCAAGCAACCGCCGCGGATCCGGCTTTGCCGGGCCGGTGGCGGTGCCCCCTTGAGGGGGTGCGGCCGCAGGCCGCTCCGGGGGTGGGCCACATCACGCAAAGGCATGGCGAAACTCCTGCTCGATGTCCCAGGCCTCGAGCTCGACGCGGCGGTTCAGGTACATCGCAAACCCGGCTGCGACGTAGAACGGCTCGAGTGCGAGCACCACGAGGCCGTAGCCCAATGACATCGCTGCCTGCATCGGCGCCGACTCGCCATCGCGGTACAGCGCCCACAACTCGCTCTGCAGACCCTCGGGCAGGAACCAGGCAATCAGCGCGATCAAGGCGACGACGAAGATCATCTCCAGGTTGGCGTAGACGAACTGCACGCCACCCGCCGCACCGCGCTGGCTGCTCAACATCACGCCACGGCGCTTGCTGCGCGCCGTGCCGCGCTGGTCTTCGAGCTGGTCGATGGCCTGCGTGAAGGCGCGCCACGGCGACAGGCGCGCGATGGTCAGCGTGCGCAGCAGGTGGCGCGTGAAGACCTCGCGGCGTGCGGCCCACAGATCGGACCAGCGTGTGGTTTCGCCGAACACGGCGCGCGAGAGCACGAAGAGCAGGCTGCGGTCGAGCCAGGGTTTGAGCCAGAAGATCAACAGGCCCGGCAACCAGCCGGCGATCTCGACCGTGGCAAGCGCGAGCAAGACCACGGCCGCCCACACCGGCCAGTAGCAGCGCCACACCGAACGTGCGTGCGCCTGCACCAGGCGCTGGCCGAGATCGGCGGCCTCGCTCATCGGCCGCGGGCGCAGGGTGATCGCCAGGGCCTCAATGCGCACTGCTTGTCTCCGCACGGCCTTGCCAGGCCAGCCAGCCGATGACGAGCAGCCAGCACAGCCCGCCGACGCCGTACTTCACTTCATGCGGCACCCAGCGCGCCGACGACCAGAACGCTTCGACGACGGCAGCGACGACGAGCAGCGCGAACACGCCGTAGAGCACCGGCACGACCCGCGTCGCGGCCTCGCGCAGCGCACCGGATCGCGTGTTGCGGCCCGGCGCGAGCAGCGCATGGCCGATGGCCAGGCCGGCGGCGCCGGAGAGCACGATCGCCGTGAGCTCGAACGCACCGTGCGTGATGACGAAGGAATAGAAGTTGTCGCCGAGGCCGCGCGAGGTGAGGTGGCCGGCGATCGTGCCCGCATACAGACCGTTGAAGACCAACACGAACAGCGCGCCGATGCCTGCGAACAGGCCGCCGGCGAAGGTGCGGAAAGCGATGCCGATGTTGTTCATGATGTAGTGGCCGAGCATCTGGAAGTCGCTGTCGGCTCCGCGCTGGCGGCCGTAGGCTTCGACGTCCTTGCCGTACATCTGCTCGTAGTTGCGCAGCGAGGGCGCGTCGTGAAGCATCAGCGCAAAGCCAGGATCGAAGGCAGCGCCGATGGCCGTGCCGACGAGCGGCAGCGCGAAGGCCAGCGTGGCCACGAGCACATACCAGCCGTGTGCGCGCACAGCCTGAGGGATGTTGACCAGGAACATGCGCGCCACGCGTCCGGTGGCCGGGGCGGCGCGGTGGTAGATGCGCTGGTGCGCGCGGTGCGTCAGGTGCTCGAGCCGCTCGACCAGGTGCACCGGATAGTCGCGTGCGCGCGCCAGGGCGAGGTGTTCGCAGGCGCTGCGGGTAGAGGGCGGCCACACGCGCTGCGTCTGTGGGTTTGGGCTTGATGCCGCCGACGGGCACGGCGTCGAACGGATTCTTCTTCGCTTTCTGCCGGTCGAGCTGGTCGAGCGCTGTTTCGAGTTCGTCCCAGCGTGCGCTGTAGAGCGCTTCGAATTGGAGGGGGGTCATGGCTGGCCCGTCATCGTTTGCCCATTACCGCTTCGCCCATCAGCCAGTTCGCCACCGACAGCAAGCGCAGGACGGCGTCGCGCGACGCCGCGTTCACGCCCGTGGCCGGGGCAGCGAGCTGCGCCAACTCGGCCAGCCGCGCTTCAGTGATGCGCGTTGAACGTCCGGCCCAGGCAATCACCGCCGCTTGTGTGCGCGGCGACAGCGCCTGCGCTGGGGCCATGGGCGCGGCTTCGGGCAATGCGCCGTGCAGCGTCGCTGCCCGGTGCTGGCAATCGACCTGCCCTCGGGGCTGGCCGCGGACACCGGGCAGCCGCTGGGCTCCTGCGTGCGCCCCGATCACACGCTGAGCCTGCTGACCCTCGAGCCCGGGCTGTTCCGGCGCCGGACGCGACCAGGCCGGCACGGTCTGGCTGGACGCGCTGGGTACCCGACACCTGCGGCGGGTTCCCCCGAAGCCTGGCTCGGCAGTTCGCAGGCGGCCGCGGCGCCGCGCCGGCAGCACGCCCGCACGAGGGCAGCTTCGGAGGCGCCGTCGTCGTCGTCAGCGCGCCAGCATGGCCGAAAAATCATGGAAAAGTTCATATCGATCATTATCCCGATTACAATGGGGGATCCACTATCGGAAAATGTCTTGATGCGGCATTGGCTTCGCGATACGGAAAGTACGAGATCGTCGTTGTGGATGATTGTTCTTCGGACGATTCCGTGGAGATCATTAAACAATTCCCCTGCAAACTCATCAGGCTGGACAAACGCTCGGGGGCAGCCGCCGCACGAAACAGGGGTGCGGAAAACAGCAAGGGAGAGGTTCTCTGTTTTCTTGATGCCGACTGCCTCATCCGGGAAGGTGCGCTCACCCTTGCGAACAAGGCAATTGCCGAGCACACGAACACGATCATCGGCGGCACCTATACCCCGCTGCCCCATGACAGTGATTTCTTCAGCGCATTCCAGTCCCTCTTTATTCATTACTCCGAGACAAGAAAAAAAGAACCGGATTACCTCGCTACTCATGCCATGATCATCGAGGCCTCCGTGTTCAGGGCGAACAACGGTTTCCGCGAGGAATTTATGCCCATTCTTGAGGACGTCGAATTCAGTCACAGGCTTCGACGACGCGGTATCCATTTGGTCATGAAGCCGGATATTCAAGTTATGCATGTGTTTAATTTCACGTTGCTGAGATCGCTCAGGAATGCGTTCAGAAAATCCATGTACTGGACCCTGTATTCCCTGATGAATCGGGATCTGCTGGCGGACTCGGGAACAGCTTCCGTAGAGCTGAAATTTAATGGGGTCACTTTTTTTTTGAATATCCTGTTCCTCGCGCTTTTTCTTCTCAGGGGTGAAAGTATTTATTGATCCCGGTGCCCTTCCTGTGCGCTATCAACCTCCTCTGCAGCAGGGGACTGATCTCGACGTTTTATCTTGAAAAAGGGTATGGTTTCACCGTACGTGCCGTGCTGTACTACACCATGGTTTATCCTTTACCGGTCGGCGCTGGAGCCGTTGCGGGTTTTTTGAAACACACCTTGATTCGTGGAAAGAAAAGGGTTACCATTTCCTTGTGAATTCAGCTCTCCGGCATATGCCGTCCATCCTCTGGAAGAGGAATCCCATCCAGCTCACCTTTTTTCTGACCCGAAGGTGCAACTCGAAATGTCCGTTCTGCTTCTATCTGAAAAGCCCCGACGCCGTGGCCAGCAGTCGCGAAGAACTTTCCCTCGATGAAATCCGGAAGATATCCGGTTCCATCGGGAACCTGCTTTGGCTCGCCTTCTCCGGAGGGGAAATCTATCTCAGAGATGACCTGGCGGAGATCAGCAGGACCTTTCACGACAACAACAGGCCGGCGATCATGCTTTTCTCCACGAACGGCATGCTTCCCGGGATAATAAAAACAAAGACGGAGCAGATACTCAGGGAATGTCGATCGAGCGTGATCGCGGTCAAACTGTCCGTCGACGGTGTTGGAAGAAAGCACGATGTGTTGCGCGCAACGCCGGGCAGCTTTGAGAACATGCTGGAGACCTACCGGCTGCTGGAACCGCTCCTGGTGAAGTATCCCCATTTCGAGCTCGGCGTGAATACCGTCCTCTGCTCGGAAAACCAGGATGACATGGACGCAATTATCGATTTTGTCAGCGGCCTGAAAAGCATCGGGACGCACACCATTTCATTGATACGCGGCAACCTCTCGGACGGGCATTACAAGAACGTCGATCCGGAGAAACATCTGCGCGCGATCAGCAGGCTCGAAGAGAACGCCTCCAAGGGGCGCGCAAAGACCTATCGATTCAGGGGAGCACGGATAAAAGCGGCGCAGGACCTCCTCCAGAGAAGGTTGATTTACCGGACCATGCTGGAGCAAAAACGGATCATCCCGTGTTACGCGGGGAGGCTAAATCTTGTGATAACGGAAACCGGAGAGGTCAAGCCCTGCGAAATTCTCGTAGATTCCTTCGGGAACGTCAGGGATTTTAGCTACGATATCGGGAAAGTCGTACTGTCGGCGAGGGCGAATGAGATCCGTCAGTTCATCAAGAAAGGCCGCTGTTTCTGCACCCACGAGTGCTACTTCATGACGAATATTTTGTTTAATCCTGGATTGTATCCTGCGCTCGCGCGGGAATATCTGACATGTCTCTAGCCGCTGTATCGAGGGATCGGAAACAACGTTCAGGGGTATGCGGAGACCTGGATTTGAATAATGATTCGGTTCTTGACAGGGTAAGTGAAATTAAGTTGTAATTCCCACGAAGACAGGGGAACCCCCTGCGGATTATGCTCGTCCCTCACGGTTATTTCTTTTTTGCAAAAATGTCTCTTCCCACCCAGAGCCAGAACAAACTCCGTGCCGCCTTAACGAGGGACGCGAAGTCATCCCAGTTTTGGACCGAGAGAATTCTCTTGAGGATGAACGATGGGCGGGAGTAGAACTTTCTGAACGCCTTTTGCCTGAGGTCGATGATCTGGTCCCTGGTCATGGTGCGGGGAACAAATGCGGCGCCCTGATAGGTGAAGTCCGTGAGTTCCTCGGAAATTTCTCCATATTTATCCAGATTGTCGTAGAGCTCGGTCCCGGGAAAGGGCGTTATGGCATGGAAAGTTACCGTGTCGGGATCCAGTTCAATGGCGAACCGGATGGTTTCCAGGCCCTCTTCGTAGGTTTCTCCGGGGATGCCGAACATGAAGGGCGTGTGAACTTTGAGCCCGACTTGCTGCGCCTCTTTCACAGCCGTTCTTATCTGGTCGAGGGTTGTCCCTTTTCTGATGGTATTGAGATTTTTCTGCACACCGCTCTCCGCGCCGAACAGGATCGCCCAGCAACCCGCGTCCTTGAACGCCTTGAGCAGGGGTTTGTCCACCTGGTTGACGCAGGCCGAGACGAACCAGGTGAAATCCAGTTTCCGTGCCTTGATTTCCGTTGTGAATCGCATGGCCCTGTCGTAGTCCGCGGCAAGCGTATCATCGAGAAATTTGATCTCCCGGTACCCCAGGGCCAGGCAATGCTCGATCTCCTGCATTACGTTTTCGATGCTCCGGTAACGAATCCCGCTTTTTCTCTCCTTGTCGATCTGAAAGCAGTAGATGCACCGCCTGTTGCAGCCCCGCGACGTCATCATCACCGTAACGGGCGTTCGTTTGTACGTGGCCGGGGTGGGCAAGTATCGGTTCGGGTCCCCGAGGAGTTCCCGCGCGGGGAAGGGGAGCGTGTCGAGGTCTTCAATCAACGGCCGAGGCGGATTTTTGATGATCCGATCCCGCTCGCGCCAGATGATCCCCTCTACGCCTTCGAGCGTGCGTCCAGCCTTGAGTCTCTCTACCGTTTCGAGCACCGTGAACTCCCCCTCGCCGGTCACGACGGCGTCGATGCTTTCCCCCGCATCTTCAAGACAGCGTTCCTGCACGGCGATCGGATAAGGGCCTCCCGCGCAGATAAATACCCGGTCTCCATACATTTTTCTGAGATCAACCGCCGTCTGTTTTGCTTTTTTCCATCCAAAGGTCGTTGAGTAAATTCCGATGAATCGGGGCCCGAATTTCTCCGTTTCCCGGAGCAGTTCTTCATGGGTGAGGAATGCGCCGTTCTGGAACATGACCTCATGACCTGCGTTTTGGAGAACTGCGGCCACATAGAGCGTTCCCAGAGGCTGCCAGTAATTGATCTGGGACGCTGCTGTTTTTGAAGAAAATATATCCCGCGGCACCCAGGAGGGTATGATAAGGGCGCATTTCATGACGAAGTTACCTCGTTAAAAAAGTTTTCAGTCTCAAGTCTATCGGCTCATGTCAGCCGCAGGGCCTGACCTGAGAATTGATACAGTTGACTGACGTATGATCTTATCCGCGGTTTTCATCCCCGAGTCAATCGCATGGTCCATGTTATAGTACTTGAACTGTCCCGCTCTTCCCGCAATATGGAGGTTTGTGAATTGAGCGACATAATCATACATGACGTCGAGATGCTTTTCATATCCTATCTCGAACAGCGGGTAGGCCTGCGGCACCCTCAACACGACGCTCTCCAGAACCTCGCGGCCTTTGATATATCCGAGGCGCTCCAGACTTTCGACGGCAGTTCGGGTAAGATCGTCATCACTTGAATTCCATACGGCATCGCCCTGGAAACTGAAGAATTCCGCTACCAGGAGCGTCTTGCCTTCGGGCGCCATTTCCGTGCTCCAGTTCGTGGGTTCGTGGAGCCTGCCGATGGGAATATTTTTCTCCGGAATATAGATCCAGGTCAGATCAGTAACGCGAGGCCTGTCGATCATGAGGGTAACGGTCACGAGGTCCCTGAATTTGAGGCTTGAGGCGGCCGCCAGAATTTCCGCGGGGGGCGGCGGATCAAGCATGGTGATCAGCTTCGTGATCGGGATGCTCGATATAAATATCGCTCCCCCGTAGATTCTTGAACCGTCCCGGTCCCTCACCGTGATGCTGTCAACGGTATAGCCGGTGCGGCTGATCCGTTCCACCCCAAGATTGGTGTATACCGCGCCTGAGCGCTGAATCCCCTCAGCGAGTTTATCGGATAACCGTCCGATGCCCAGTCGGGGATAGAGAAACTCATCCACGAGAGAGGGGATCTCCCTTCCCTTTATTTTGAAAAAAGCATTCGCAACGGCTGATGACAGCGACAGCCCTTTGATTCGCCGGGCCACCCATTCGGCGCTGATGGCGCTGCAGGGGATGCCCCAGACTTTTTCGCTGTATTCCTTGAAGTAGATGTCGAACAAGGTGCGCCCGAAATTGGCGACAACCCAGTCCTCGAGTGAAATGAGCTCAGGCTCTCGGAACAACCGCTTGATCCGCTCAAGCCCATAGTCCCCCAGGATCTTGAGCGTGGTAAACAGGCCCATGCCGAAAACAGCATTGACCGGCTCCAGCGGATAGTCGAAGTATTTTCCGCGAATGAATATCTTCGTTTTGCGCGGCACCGTGATCAGTTCATCTCCCATCAGGTCTTTCACAAAGGCCTCAAGGCGCGGGTCCTTCGTGAAAAACCGGTGAGGGCCGATGTCGAACCTGAAGCCGTTGTGTTCGATGGTCTTTGAAATGCCGCCCACCGTTTGATCATGTTCGAAGACCGTGACGCTGAGGCCGGTTTTGGAAAGAACATATCCGGCGGAGAGCCCGGTCAGGCCGCCGCCAAGGATGAGTATTTTTTCTTCTCGGTCTGTCAAATGCGTTTTGGTCACAAAGTCCCCGTCGATTCTATTTTGCAAGCCTAAGTGCGTGACGGTCTCTATTATAAGAAATTTGACATATCATTGCCAGTAAATCCGCACAAGGGTCTGGTTGATGAAGAAAGGAATTGAGGTAGTAAACGACCGTGCGTGATGCAGGGTGCTGATTGTTTCGGTCAATTCGGGCGGTATCTTGTCCTGCAGGTCCGCTAAAATCACCGCAACCGCTTTTTTACCTGCTGTGTGATCGGCACCGCTCGTGTAATATGAGAGGATTCCGGTATTCCCAGCTGTCGCGGAAACGAGACGTATGAACATCTTCATCGGGTGAAGAAGCGCCTGGAACATAGTGGTAAAAGATCCTTTTGTGGGTAAAGAGGTCGAGCAGTTGAACGGCGACGGCTGGATTGACTGGATAATTTTGCTGGGGTATTGCGAAGACTTCGACGGCATCGATATCAAGGGTATCGAGGAATTGACCGGCATCTTTTAAATTGACCGCGCTCCATTGATTCAGGAAAGGTAAAAAGAGAAAGAAACAGGTCACGAACGACGTCATGATGACCGAGGCAACGGACACTTTTCGAAGTTGCGGATTCTTGAGCGCGGCGAGTCCCTGGGCGGCCATGAGGGTCAGCATCGGGAAAAGGGGGAGCATATAGCGGACCCGCTTTAATTGAAAAAATACGGCAAGTAACGGCAACCAGACCACGATCATAAATTTCAGGTCCCGCTTCCATACCGCAATGAAGAGGGAAAAAATTGCCGCGATCGAGATAACCGGGTTGATCTGGAAAAGAAAGATCGACGCAAAGCTTTCGGTCCACCGACCGAGACTCGGTCTCTGAAATTCCAGGAGGAGTTTGATCTGGCTAACGACGACCTCTAACTTGAGTGCGACCGCAATGCCGACCAGAAGAAGGGAAAGCAGGAGCACCCGGAAGCTTCTTTGCAGCACCTTCCGGCGGAGGGACACATCAGTCTGGAAATAATAGACGAGCGATATGACCGGCAAAACAGACAGCATGGGCCATACAGAATATTTACAGAACGACGCGATAAAAACGGCGCATGTGGCGGCCAGCGTGCGGCCGATGCCGCCTGTTTCCATTGCCCGGATATAAAGATAGATCGAAAGCGTAAGAAAAAACATCGTGTGCACGTCAATGAGCATAAGCGGTGTCTGGATAATGAGATAGGGTATTCCGAGCAGGAGCAGGCCGGCATAAAAACCCGTATCATCATCCCAGAGCGCTTTTCCGATCAGATAAGTAATGACTGAGGTCATCCCGAAAAGAAACGCCGTGAAAAGCTGAATATAAATCCTGGACTCGCCGAATAACCTGAAGATCAGTCCATCGAAGAACGGTATGGCGGGCATGTCCATCCACGCCTGGATACCGCTTCCCCATTCTTTGAGAAAAAAGTTGATGCCGTAAAGTTCTAGGTGTTTCGCCTGCGTCACGTAGCGCGCAGTGACCGTGTTTACCTCGGGCTCACCCCAAAAAAAAGCTGTCACGATGGAGCACCCGAAAAAGAGGATGAGCGCGCGGGGGAACGGGAAAGAAATCCTGGCAGCAAGAGAGGCGAGCAAAACACACGGAGCGAGGATAAGAAAAAAATTGACCGGAAATGTCGTAGTAAAAACCATGTCCCAGCTTGTAAATGTGTTGTTGTCGAACCTGCGGAAATGGTACTGCAAAATAGGAATAACAACACTGATCAGGATCGCCATGACAGGGACCGAGTAACGATTCCATTCGTATTTCGCCGGAGAGTTCATGATCCCGCACGGTAATACAGTTATTCCCAAAATGCAAGAAAAAGAAAATTCGAAGTCACCTTCGCCGAGCATGGGGGGGAAATTAAGAGAAAAACTTGCACGGTAACGCCGACGCATTTACACTGGTAACACTCGGTATAAAGGTACGATTTGAGATGTTATGCTATATGCAAGTTCAGGTTGACATCGGAGAACATCATTTGTATCATAGCGCACGCATATCCAGGTTAATGAGATACTTTAGTGCGGCGATGGAAAAGCTGCAAGAGAACGCTTTTTTTCCTGCATACTATCAATCATCCCTCGCAACGTATGGAGGGCAAAAAAAGGGGGGCTACATGAGGCATCTGAACAGAATCGGTAAATGGTTGTTAGTCGCTATTGTTTTCATGGCACTCGGTTTCACGGGCCGTACGGCCACGGCCCTGCAAGTGTTTGAATCCGGAGATGCGTTCCTGGACATCGATTACCAGGTGCAGGCCCGCCAAGCGCAGAGTAGTATCGATGAGAACGGCAACAGCAACAAGACGAACAATTTTTATCTCCGCAGGGACCGCCTCAGCTTTCTCGGCGCGGCGAATGATACTTACCAGTTCGCGCTGCAGCTGGAATACGACGGCGGGCAAAAGATCAACGAAACGGGAGTGAGCAAGCATCCGAGCGACTATAGGCTGACCCTGCTCGATGCTTACCTTCAGGGTGACTACGGCGATGCTTTCAAATTCCGCGCCGGTCGAACAAAGCACCTTCTCACCCGGGAGGTGTCCGAAGGCTGCTTCGATCCGCTTTCCATGGACAGATCAACTTTTGTATCAGGGCCCTTTACACCGACGGATCGGCAGAACGCGTGGAGCGAGGAAAAGCGGACCCGCGACGTGGGTTTCACGGCTTTGGGCAATTTATTCGACAACGTGTTCCAGTGGCGTTTCGGGATCATGCAGGGCAACAACTATTCCGATGCGATCAAGCCGGACGAGATCGGCTACCGGTATACGGGCCGCGTTCATGTTTCACTCCTCGATCCCGAGTCAAACTTTGGATACAAAGGCACTTATCTGAGCAAGAAAAAAGTGCTTACCTTCGGCGCCGGATATGAAATGGAGCCGAAGGCTGTTTATAAAACCTACGATACGACGCTCGGCGGTCACGGGTGGCAAAATTACCAAGCGTACACATACGATTTCTTTTTCGAGTATCCCACGGAAATGGGGACACCGACCTTGTCCGGAGCCTACCTGAAGCAGGACTTCGGCGAAGCTGGCGAGCGAGGGGTGCCCGGGGCCGCGGACGGCGAGAAAAACGGTTACTATGTGAAGGCAGCATATATGTTGGGTGACTTTCAGGTGTACGCCAGGTTTGAAAAATGGTCGTTTGCCAGCCTGAGCGGGGTCATCGGCCAGGAAGTGAAGTGGTCGGCGGAAGGCATCAACTACTATATCAAGGGGGAGGACCTGAGGCTCACGCTCGAAGCGCAGAAAACCGATTTCACGATTGAGTCCGGCACCCCGGATTTCAGGACAATTATCGTGCAGCTCCAGGCGAGAATCTAACTTTTCTTAAATGACGGGGGAATTGACCATGAAAAACAAATTTAAAAAAATAAATTCCATTATCATCCTTGCTTGTATCGCGGCCGTATTCGCGATCGGCTCACTTAACGGGTGCTCGGTGCAGGATTACTCGGCAAAGGCGGCATCCATCAGCATAGACCCCGAGACTATAAAAATAGGTTTCACTACAACACAGCAATTCACCCCCAGCGCGAGATTGACCGACGGCACGAAGGAAACGATGGCCAATAACAGCGTAACCTGGACGTCATCCGATACGTCGATCGCGACAATTAATGCGTCCGGCCTGGCAACAGCGGGGACCGCCACGGGAACCACGACCATTATCGCCGCTGATGCGAACGGGGTCAGGGGAAGCGCTACCCTTGAAGTCGGCACGGTGAAGAGCGAACTGCCGGCATCCATCGCCATTACACCTGCGAACCCCTCAGTTATCCTCAGCAAGGGCGTGCAGTTGCATGCAACCGGCACATACGCTGACGGGTCAACGCAGGACGTGACCGCAACGGTGACCTGGTCGTCGTCAGACGAGACTGTGGCAGGGATTGACGCGACCGGATTTGTCACGGTCCCGGCCAGCGCGACGGGCGGCGCGACAGCGACCATCACCGCCAGGATGACCGATGCGGGTTCGGGGACAACGATCTCCGGAACCACGGTGGTGACGGCGACGAAAATTGCCGGCGGCCATTGAGAAACGCGTCCAGATTTATAATTTTATAAGACCTGATAATCTCAATTAGGGTTTGACAAACGATATGCAATATTTTATCGTGGACGTACATTATTGCATAAACTGGATGATATATGCAGGAGCGGCAGAAAAGCCAGGCTCCGTTACAACATACTATTTCATGCGATAAGGAGGTGTCTGCCGAAAAAAGACTAGCCGGATCGTGTATTGCATGTCAATCCATCTTGTATCAGAAAGAAGACAATTAATTTAAGAAAAGGGGAGGAATCTGATTTATGAAAACAATTAAAGCAGCATTACTGGTTAGTCTGTCCCTTGTACTGGCGTTCGGCATGATGATGACGAGCGGCTGCACCAGTAGCAGCAGCGACAACGGCCCCGGTGGCGGCGGCGGCACTACCCCGACTCTGGCCTCCATTGCCGTGACGCCTGGCACCGCCTCGCACCCCAGCACCAGCCATACACAACAGTTCACCGCAACAGGCACGTATGATGACGGAAGTACGGCGAACCTCACTACGACGGCCGCCTGGTCGTCATCAAACACAGCTACGGCCACGATCGGCGCGACCACCGGTCTCGCGACAACAGTAGGGGCCGGCACGGTGACGATCACTGCCACGTCCGGCACCAAATCGGGCACCGCAACACTGACGGTAACACCCACCTATACCGGCACCGTTTACATGGCAACTGAAGTCGGCGGCCACATCGGCATATTCAATGTGTCAATCGATCCCACTAGCCGCCGTTCCGATCACAGTCACGAATGGCTCCCCGGTCGGGGCCGGAACAAGGAAGCAGATTGCCGGTTCTCCGGGTTTGGTGGCCCCTTCAAACATATCAACCATGATGTGAGGTATGATGCTGCAGCCAATCGGGTCTACTATTCCGCGATCATCCCGGATGACGCAACGATCAGTCGTCTCCGACGCTCACCAGGGCCCATCTCGGGTATTTTGATGTGACAGCGTAATACCATTATTGACGCGAAGGTTGACGTGGATGCCGGCGCTTCCGCTACGATCATGGCAGCAGTATTGCCCAGCACCGACATGGTCGTGGGTCTGCCGCTCGTGTATTGCGCATCCAGCTCAGGAAACCGTAGGAGGTATTGACTATTACACTACGCTCTCCATGACCGTTCCCGCGTATATCGATACATTCAGGAAGTCTGATATTATGAGCTGGTGCGACACTTATTACCAGCGCGCAGAGAACGAGATTCTATGTTTCTGACTTCCGGCCCAATGACCTCGGCGGTACCAACGGTGCGCCCATGATGTCTCCCTGTTTGCGCACGGCATCAACAGCAGCCCTTCCGGCGACAAGCTGTACGTAATGGTGAACGGTATCGCGGTTGACGCCGTAGTTACTGACGGTTCAGTATCCACGTTCCCCTCCTCCAAAGAGTCCGACCGGTTTCGGCTTAAATGTTACGGCCCATCCGGTGGGAACGTTCACCGGCTATCTGCTGAAGATGTCCGATGTTGTTGCGGGAACTGTAACCACCGTCGAGCATTCTTGCGTCGCACGCGATCACGCGGCATGGGAGAATTTACGGACCGATGCGCCGACCGTGGGGTTCCGTTCATCCTTTACCCCGGACGGCACCAAGATCCTCCAGTCCGGCAAAGACCGCTTCTTTGTGCTTAATGCCACGGACCTGACGCCGATCTCAACATCCACGGGCACGACCCTGGGCGACCGGTCGATTGGCGACCCGGCATCGAACGCAGCGATCGAGAACCATGATGCCATGCCGACTCCTGACAGCAAGTACGCAATCCTGACGATCAGGTATGCGGATTCCACGTCAGCCCGGCCAAACAGACGGGCGGCCTGCAGCTCTATGATCTCACCGACCATGAAACCGGTCGGGCCTGTAACGTCGACCTGTACCACCTGTCATCATCGGCGGTTCCTTGACTACAGCATATCATCACCTCTGCGGTCTCGACGGCAAGCTGACCGTGAAGTAAGTCAGTATTCGGTTGAATAGTTTCACTCAAGGGGAGCGGATTTTCCGCTCCCCTTTTTTCGTGTTTCGGTTTATCCAGGTGCCATGGAGATAAAAATTTCTACATAGTGCCGCACATTGTTGTGTTGACAGCAGCTCAATAATAATTTATTGTGGATCTGCGGCAGGCTGAGATCGTCTATCTCAGACATAGTTTAATCACAGTTTAATCTCAGGAGCGTTCCAACATGAATTTGGCCTTAGTCGCACTCAAGAATTTAACAAGAAAACGGGTCAGAAGCATCGCGATCATGCTTGCGGCATTTCTGGCAAGCGCCCTTATCTTCGGCGGTACAGCGGTTTTTTATTCCATGGCAAGAAGCGTTGAGAACGGCATGCAGAAACTAGGAGCGGACATCATGGTCGTTCCGGCCGAGCATGAGGAAGCGGGACGGAGTATCCTGCTGTCAGCCGTACCGGCTGCTTTTTACATGGACGGCAGGAATCTCGACTCGGTACGGACGGTCCAGGGTGTGGAGATCGCCTCGCCGCAAATATTCGTGAACTCGACGAAATTTCAATGCTGCGGCATGCCCGTAGCCCTTCTTGTAGGTTTTGACATGCAAACCGACTTCACCCTCAGTCCGTGGGTGATCGCGCAATATCCGCCCTGGACGGGCCATGAAAATCTCGACCCGGTCACCGTGGGAATGCGGCTGGCCACTTACGCCGAACAAAGATCTCAAGTTCTACGGAAAACAGTTCAGGCTCGGCTATCTGCTCGCTGGTACGGGCTCGGTATTGCTAGACAACTCCATCTTCATGCCCATTGAGGCGATCCGTGACATGGTCCTCGTTTCCCAGGAGAAGTCGCAGCAACCTCTGAAGATCGCTCCCGGAGAGATTTCAGCGGTCCTTGTCAAGGTCAGGAAGGACGCCGACTCTCACAAGGTCGCCAAGGACATTGAAACGGCCCTGCCCGCCACAAAGGCCATTATCATGCGAGACCTGCTGCAGCAGGTGCGCAGTGAGGTTGAGGTTGCGATCTGGGGCACAATGGCGCTCGGAGTATTGTGCTGGGTCATGATGCTCGTGCTCATGGGCCTGGTGTTCGCCATGACCGTGAACGAACGGGCGCGCGAGCTCGGCATCCTGCGCGCCATGGGGGCGAGCAAATTCCACGTGTTCTCTCTGCTTCTGACTGAGGCGATCATGTTATCGGGCATGGGCGCTGTGGTGGGTGTGGGGCTCTGTACGGGCTTTATCAGGAATTTCAGGCTGCTGATCATCAAGTACCTCGGCAATATCGACTTCATGTGGATGTCGCCCTCTGTCATGTTTTTACTGGGGCTCATATGTGTCTCGTTCATCGTCGTCTCCGGCGCCCTGTCCGCTTTGTACCCGGCGATCAGAACATGCATGAAGGAACCCTATGACGCGATTCATAAAGGGATGTGATGCTTGCTGACGAGAATATTCATGCACGGTCTCTTGATGGTGAAATAGGTGATACGTGCGGCCAGGAGAGTGGCGGCAAGGGCGATCCACGCATTGATGCCTGGCAATAAGAGGGAATGGGCCTCGACAACCTGTATTACCGCCTAATGCCACCCGTAGACGCTGAAGCTGATGGAACCGAGATAGCAAAGCGGCGTTATACTTAATAATTTCTCCGCAAATCCTTCCCCCGCAATATTGAAACGAGAAAAATCGACCAGAAAAGACCGAAGATGAACAAAATACCCGTGAAAGTGGTCGTATGTGACATACTGGTGAAGCCGGTGGCTGTAGATCGATGGCACGTTCCCATCGATGATGATGAACATAACCCACGCAATTCCCTCACACAGGAATGAGAATATCCTCTGTCCGTTGCCCAAGTCATCCCATCTATTTCTCCTGATGCGCTTTCCTTCTTGGATATAATGTGGATATATTAAAGGCATCCATAGTAAACCGCCAAACCGTTTATTCTTGACGATATATCGCTGAACCAGTATAATCCGCACGTACGATTATCAATTTTTTGAAGGGGATGTTCATGGAAGATTACAACGAACTGATCCAGCAGCGGTTTAAGAAGCTTGCCGAGATCAGCGCGATGGGCCATAAACCGTACGCCGGCAGGTTCGATGTTTCGACATCGTCGCAGGCCCTCCTGGATACCTATGGACAATCGACAAAGGAAGAGCTTGAACAAAAAAAGGTCGAAGTTACCGTAGCCGGACGGATCGTGGCCATGCGGAGCTTCGGCAAGGCCGGTTTCGGCCATATCCAGGACGGCTCGGGAAGGATCCAGGTCTATTTCCAGAAGAACACGCTCGGCGATGACCAATATGCCTTGTTCAAAAAGCTGGACATCGGTGACTTCATCGGCATGAAGGGTTTTCTGTTCCGTACCAAAACGAATGAGCTCACGATCGACATGGAGGGGTTCACCCTCCTCTCGAAATCACTGCGGCCCTTGCCCGAGAAATGGCATGGCCTGACGGATGTCGAGATCCGCTACCGCCAGCGGTACGTGGACCTGATCGTCAATCCCGAGGTCAAGAACGTTTTTCTGCTCCGCACGAAGATCGTCCAGGCGATCAGGGGCTTTCTGAACCAGCGCGGGTATATCGAAGTCGAGACGCCGATGATGCAGTCCGTTCCCGGAGGCGCCACGGCCCGGCCGTTCAAGACGCACCACAACGCCCTGGACATGGACCTCTTCCTCCGCATCGCGCCCGAGCTGTACCTCAAGCGGCTGCTGGTCGGCGGTTTTGAAAAGGTCTACGAGATCAACCGCAATTTCAGAAATGAAGGCATCTCGACCCGGCATAACCCCGAGTTCACCATGCTCGAGTTCTACACAGCCTACGCCGATTACCGCGACCTCATGACCATGACCGAGCAGATGATCAGCTCCGTGGCAATGGAGGTCCTCGGCAGGACCGAGGTGGATTCCGAGGGACACCGGATCAATCTTTCGCCGCCGTGGAAGCGGATCACCTACCTCGACTCTCTTCGCGAAGCCGGCGTACCGGAGGAGGTCCTTGCCGATGGTGCGCAAGCCCGGGGGTATGCGAAAAAACTCGGCGCGAACCTGACGGGCGGAGAACCTTTGGGAAAGGTCCTGAATGAGATCTTCGAGGCGCTTGTTGAGCCCAAGCTCATTCAACCCACCTTTATCACCGACTACCCTACGGACATATCGCCGCTGTCGAAGAAATGTGACGACAATCCTGATTATGTGGAGCGGTTCGAGCTGTTCGTTGTCGGGCGGGAACTGGCGAATGCCTTCTCCGAGTTGAACGACCCGGTGGACCAGAAAGAGCGGTTCCTTAAGCAGGTTTCGGAGGGCGAGGCAGGGGACGAAGAGGCCCACAAGATGGACGAAGACTTCATCCGCGCCCTGGAGTACGGGATGCCTCCGGCCGCCGGGGAGGGGATCGGCATCGACCGCCTGGTGATGCTTCTTACGGGCTCAAACTCCATCCGGGATGTGATCCTGTTCCCGCAGATGAAAAAGGAAAAGCAATAATGCGGTTTCAAGTCGCAAGTTTCAAGTTTCAGGTTTCAGGTCTCGAATTGATTCTAACATGAGACTTCAAACTTGAGACTTGAGACTATTTAATTTATGAAACTCCCCTACGAAATATTCGTCAGCCTCCGCTATCTGAGGACCAAGAAGCGCTACGGCACTATCTCACTCAACACGTTCATTTCCATCGCCGGAGTGGTCATCGGCGTGGCCACCTCCCTGATCACCCTTGCGGTCATGACCGGTTTTCAGGGTTATTTCCGCGACAAGATCCTTTCCGCCATGCCGCACATTGTGGTGATGGAGTTCACCGGCACCGGCGTTAAGGACCAGAAAACCCTGCAGGAAAAGGTCGAACGGGTCAAGCACGTCACGGCCACAACTCCTTTTATCTATGCCCAATCGATGCTGACGACCAAAGATCGCATGCAGGGAGTGGTTGTGCGGGGCATCGACCCGAAAACCGAGGGAAAGGTGACCGATCTGGCGAAGAACATGACCGTCGGTTCGCTCACGGACCTTGAAAATGCCGAGGGAAAACCGCCCCGCATTATCATCGGCGAAGACCTCGCCAGAAAACTCGGTGTGTCGGTCGGAGAAACGGTTACGATGGTGAACCCGCTCGGTGAAGAAACGTCCATGGGCGTCATACCCAAAATGAGGAAGTTCGTGCTCGCAGGCCTGTTCGATGCCGGGATGTACGATTATAATACGGGGTTCGTCTATATATCGCTGCCCGCGGCACAGAAGTTTTTCGAGATGCCGGGCCGCGTAAGCGGAGTCCAGGTGCGGGTCGATGATATCTACCAGGCCGATACAATCGCTTCGGCGATCCAGACGTCCGCAGGATATCCCTTCTACACGCGCAATTGGATGGAGATGAACAAGAACTTCTTTTCAGCCCTGCTGCTCGAAAAGATCGGCATGTCGCTTATCCTTGTCGTCATCATCATTGTGGCATCGTTCAATATCGTCGGGACCCTCACGATGATCGTCATGGAGAAAAACAGGGAGATCGCCATCCTGAAATCCATGGGTTCGCCTGCGCAGAGCATTATGAAGATATTCATGTTCGCGGGCCTTGCAATCGGCTGCGTGGGAACTATCATCGGAGTGGTCATCGGCTACGGAGCGGTTGCGATCATCACCAGGACCGACATCATATCGCTGCCGAAAGATGTGTATCAGGTAAGCCATCTGCCGCTCTCCATTACCGGACTCGATGTGCTCGCGATAGCGCTCACCGCGCTCGGGATCAGCTTTCTCGCCACGCTCTACCCGTCATGGCAGGCGGCAAAACAGGACCCCGTGGAAGTGCTGAGATATGAATAGCCTAACAATTCCAGGTTTCAACTCGGTAATTGCAAGTTATAAAAGGAGGTGTCTATGGCACAAAAAGGAGGAAACTTGAAAAGGTTCATTCTCATCGTGATCTTTCTGGTAGTGGTTTCGGCGGCCTTTGTTCTCTTGGGAGGCGGAAACCTTCTTAAATCCGCCGGCACCTGGATCGGCGGCTTGGGCAGCAAGGCGGAAAACATGAAAGGGAAAATAGAGGAAGGCGCAACGTCGGTCGAAAAGAAGGCGGAAAAGGTGAAGGAAGCGGTAACGTCGGGAGAAAAGAAATAACACACACGCTTATCCATATTGAGCAACTCCATAAAACGTTCATGAGCGGTCCCGTGGAGCTTCCCGTTCTTGACGGCATCGATCTCGACATCCAGGCAGGAGAGATGCTCGCAATTGTCGGAGCATCGGGCGTCGGGAAAAGCACGTTGCTCCACATCGTGGGCGGTCTCGACCGGCCGACATCCGGCAAAGTCTATTACGGGGATATCGACGTTTTCGGTCTTGACAACGGCCAGCTTTCTCGTTTTCGCAACGCTCGGGTGGGGTTCGTGTTCCAGTTCCACCATCTGCTTCCGGAATTTTCAGCGCTCGAAAACGTCATGATGCCCGGGCTCATCCGGAGGATGGACCGTGAAGAAGCAGCCGATGCTGCCAAGAGAATATTGACCGATGTGGGGCTCGGAGCGCGGCTTCTTCACCGGCCCGGAGAGCTCTCGGGCGGAGAACAGCAGCGCGTTGCTGTTGCCCGGGCGCTGATGCTGAAACCGGATGTCGTACTTGCCGATGAACCGACCGGCAATCTCGATATGCATACGGGCGAGTCGGTCCATGACCTCCTCCTCGGGATCAACAAACAGCAAGGCATAACCTTCGTGATCGTGACGCATAACGACAAGCTTGCGGTCCGTGCGGACCGGGTGCTCAGGATGGCTGAAGGTAAACTCATCCTTGATCATTCAGTGAGCGGCAATTAGAATTGTCTGCCTGTTAACCCGATTTGATGACCCTGTAGTGTGTTTTGCGCATGATCAGACCCAGTTTTTCCCTTGACTTTAAGCAGCGGTAAAAAGTATTATTAAAAACTTATCCATCTGACCATCACCGGGAAATGCCTTATGAATCTCTTGTTTTTTCAACTAGCATTCGGCTCTTATCTGCTCGCAACAGCAGGGTACATTGCCTATTTCATCAAGCCCGAACAGAAGTGGACGGCTACAGCGTCGCTCTGGGTGACTGTCCTGGGTTTCCTGCTCCATATTGCCTATTTTCTCCTCCGGTGGACTGAATCAGGACGCATCCCGATAACCAGCTTCTTTGAGGCGGCGAATTTCCTCGGCATGGGCATCGTGCTCGTGTTTCTCATCATGGAATTTCGCTTCAAGATTGCAACGCTCGGATCGTTCATGCTTCCCCTCGTAATAGTTCTCATGGCCCCGGCACTCATCCTGTCAGGCGACATCAAAGAAATAAACCCTGTGCTCAAGAGCGGATGGCTCGGCGTGCACACGAGCCTGGCAGTCCTCGGAGACGCGGCCTTCGCATTCGCCTTTATCGTTTCGATCATGTATTTGATCCAGGAGCGCCAGCTCAAGTCCAAACATCTGGGCGCGATCTTTCACCGCCTGCCGTCCCTCGATATCATGGATACCCTCGGCTACAAGGCGCTGACGTTCGGATGGCCCCTCTATACACTTGGTATGCTTACCGGCTCTATCTGGGCGAACAGTGCATGGGGTACGTACTGGAGCTGGGACCCGAAGGAAACCTGGTCGCTCATTACATGGGTCATTTATCTCGCGCTCCTGCATCTTCGTACCATCGGATGGCGTGGAAGAAAAATGGCCTTTCTTTCGATCATCGGCTTTGTCTTTGTCCTGGTCAGTTTTTTTGTGGTAAGCCGCTTAGAGATGGGGAAACACAGTTTTTAAGGTGATGGCAGAATGAGTATCCTGGTAGTCGGTCTCAGTCATAAAACAGCGCCTATTGAGGTGCGTGAGAAACTCAATTTTCCTGAAGCGACTGTTTCGGAAGCGCTCAGGAAACTGGTGAGCTACGAGGGGATCCGGGAGGGCCTTATTCTGTCAACCTGCAACCGGGTGGAGATCTACGCGTCAGTGCAGGACAGCGCCAATGGCATCGAACGGATCAAGCAGTTCATCTCCGAGTACCATGGGCTCTCCCGGGAGGCCCTGGACCAGTCGCTCTACGTGTATCCCGATGCACAAGGAGTACGTCATACGTTCCGCGTGGCGTCCAGTCTCGATTCCATGGTGCTGGGAGAGGCGCAGATCCTGGGACAGCTCAAGGATGCCTTTGATATCGCCCTCAAGGCAAAGACCACGAGCACCATTCTTAACAAGCTGACCAAGAAGGCAATATCCGTCGCAAAACGGGTGCGCACCGAGACCAGGCTTGCCGAAGGAGCTGTTTCGATCAGCACGGCAGCCGTGGAACTGGCAAAAAAGATCTTCGGCGAACTGACGGGCAAGTACGTCATGCTCCTGGGCGCGGGCGAGATGGCGGAACTGGCGGCCCAGCACCTCCTGGGCAACGGCGTGAAGAACATCATGGTCGCGAACCGCACCTTTGAACGCGCTGAAGAGCTCGCCACGGAGTTCAAAGGCGACGCCATCCGTTTCGAAAATTTCCCCGATGCCCTGGTCATGGTGGACATCCTTATCTGCGCTACCGGCGCATCGCACTATGTCGTCAATCGAGACATGGTCAGCCGGGTGCTCAAAGAACGGCGCAACAAGCCGATCTTCATGATCGACATCTCAAATCCGAGGAACATCGACCCCGAGGTCGACAAGGTCGACAATGTCTATCTTTATGACATCGATGACCTTCAAAGCAAGGTTGACGTGAACACCGGTGGAAGGGCAAAAGAAGCTGAGAAGGCCGAAGAGCTCATCACGCAGGAGGTCGAGACATACCTCCAGTGGGAGCGTGCCCTTGATGCCGTGCCGACCATCGTGGATCTTCGCGAAAAAGTGGAAGATATCCGCAAGCGGGAACTTGACAAGACCATCGGCTCGTTAAGCGGCATCACCGAAGACCAGAAACGGGCCATGGAGGCCATGTCCCAGGCAATCGTGAACAAGCTGCTCCATGCGCCCCTGGTGGTCCTGAAGCAGGCGGCATCCACCCCGGGCGAAGGTGATACTACGATCGCCATCGCTCGCAGGCTGTTTAACCTGGACAAGGAACTGAAACGGCCGGTACGTAAGATGGGGGCGGAAGCGCCGGGTAAAGAAGGATCTGAACAGAGTTTGGAACCCCAAACATCAAAGAATAGTTGCCACTGATATGAAAATTCGGATTGCGGATTTCGGATTGCGGAATGATAACCGATAAAGGTTCTCGTTGCCTTAAATCCGTGTTCATCCGTGGTTAATTAGAGTTTGTATTTAAACTCTCTTTTTCGTCATGCCGGACTTGATCCGGCATCCAGAGACTTGTGCAAAGACTGGATTCCTGCCTTCGCAGGAATGACGATCTTAACTAAAACGGCAATTAAAATACAGCCTCTAATTAATAATAATGAGTAGAAGGAGCAGTTTCATTGCGAAAACAGATCAGAATCGGTACACGCGCGAGCGCGCTCGCGCTCTGGCAGGCGGAGTGGGTGAAGTCGGAGCTCGAGAAGAAATATCCGGGCATGACCGTGTCGCTCACGAAGATCAAGACGACGGGTGACAAGATCCTCGATGTGCCGCTCGCCAAGGTCGGCGGCAAGGGGCTCTTCGTGAAGGAGATCGAGGAGGCCATGCTGGCGAATGAGATCGACATCGCCGTGCACAGCATGAAGGACGTGCCGACCTTTTTCCCCGACGGTCTGCACCTTTCGTGCATCACGAAACGTGAGGACGCGAGGGACGCTTTGCTTTCACGGAACAACATCAAATTCAATGACCTTCCCCGGGGGGCGAACATCGGCACGAGCAGCCTCAGGCGCCAGGCCCAGATCATGAGCATCCGTCCCGACTTTGTGATCCACCAGCTGCGCGGCAATGTGGGCACGAGGCTGCAGAAATTGAAAGAAGGAAAGTTCGACGCCATCATCCTTGCCGCGGCAGGTGTGAAGCGGCTCGGGCTTGAGGCAAACGTCGCGGAATACCTTTCACCTGAGATCAGCCTGCCCGCCATCGGCCAGGGCGCCCTCGGCATCGAATGCCGGGTGGATGATCGGGAGCTCAATGACATGATCGCGTTCTTCAACCATGCAGACAGCCGCACCTGCGTTACGGGAGAACGTGCGCTCCTGCGCAGGCTTGAAGGAGGCTGCCAGGTCCCGATCGCCTGCTATGGACAGGTGAAGGAGGGAAAGCTGAAGCTCAGTGGTCTTGTTGGAAGCGTTGACGGAAAGCGGATCGTCAAGGACTTCATCGAAGGAGAGCCGGAAAAGGCCGAGAAGCTCGGTGTCACGCTGGCGGAGAAGCTCCTCTCCCAGGGCGCGGACGTGATCCTTCGGGAAGTCTATGGGAATACGACCGACTTCAGCGGGAATAATCTTTTAGAAAATTGAGAATCCGCCACAGAGACACAGAGAAAGGCTTTTTGACACTGATTGAAGCTGAAGAAGTATGATTTTCACTGATAAGTCGGGACACGATCCGCGTAAATCATAAAAGGATCTGTTTTTATCCGTGTCCAAAATTTGTATTGTTTCTTTTCTCGTGTCTCCGTGCTTCTGTGGCAAATCCCATATATCTCTATGACTCAATCAATCGGAAAAGTATATTTAATCGGCGCAGGACCGGGTGACCCGGGACTGATCACGGTCAAAGGCCTGGAGTGCGTGAAAAAGGCCGATGTGATCATCTACGATTATCTTGCGAACGAGCGATTGCTCGACCAGCGGCGGCCTGACGCGGAACTCATCTATGTGGGCAAGCAGGGCGGCAGGCACACGCTCCCCCAGGACGAGATCAACAGCCTGATCGTTAAGAAAGCAAAAGAGGGAAAGATTATTGCGCGCTTAAAGGGAGGCGACCCGTTCATTTTTGGCAGGGGCGGGGAGGAGGCCGAGGACCTGGCTGACAACGGTATCCTTTTCGAGATCGTGCCCGGTGTTACCGCTGCCACCGCGGTGCCGACCTACGCGGGGATCCCTCTTACCCACCGCGATTATACCGCAAGCGTGGCCTTCGTGACCGGCCATGAAGACCCCACAAAACCGGAATCAAAGGTGCACTGGGACAAGCTATCGACCGGCATTGGTACGCTGGTGTTCTTCATGGGCATGAAGAACCTCCAGAACATTGTGGACAATCTCATCTCCCACGGCAGAAATGCCGAGACCCCGGTAGCCCTGATCCAATGGGGTACCCGCACGGACCAGCGGGTCGTAACCGGCACCCTCAGGGACATCGTCCCGAAGGTCAAAGAGGCCGGACTCGGCCCCCCCGCCATTATTGTCGTCGGCGAGGTGGTGAAACTCAGGCAGAAACTGAACTGGTACGAGTCCAAACCGCTTTTCGGAAAACGGGTCATGGTCACGCGTTCACGCGACCAGGCAAGCGTGTTCGCGGAAATGCTCATCGACCGCGGAGCAACGACCATTGAGTTCCCCACTATCGATGTTGTGCCTCCCGCGAGCTGGGCCGAGCTGGACAGCGCTATCCAGATAATAGAAACATACAACTGGATAATCTTCACGAGCGCGAACGCGGTCAAATATTTCATGGAGCGGCTCCGCGGGCTCGGCAAGGACCTGCGTATACTCAAAGGCGTGAACATCTGCACGGTTGGACCAAAGACAGCGGAGTTGCTCGAACAGTACGGCCTGAAGGCTGATCTGATACCCGCGGAGTTCAAAGCGGAAGGCGTGGTTGCCGCTCTCGGCGGCGCAGCCGTGAAGGGCCGGAAATTCCTGATCCCCCGGGCGAAAGTGGCCCGTGAGATCATTCCGGACAAGCTCAGGGGACAGGGCGCCGATGTGACTGTCGCTGTTGCCTACGAGAATGTGCGGCCGACCGCAGACGTGGACCGGGTTAAAAAGCTCTTTGAGGAGAAAAAGATCGCCGTAGTGACCTTCACCAGCTCGTCTACGGTTCATAATTTTGTTGAAATACTCGGCCAAAAAGGGTATATAAAACTTATCGAGGGTGTGACCGTGGCCTGTATCGGCCCGGTAACGGCAAAGACCGCGGAAGAATACGGCATGAGGACGGACATTATGCCGAAAGACTATACCATTCCGGCACTTGTCGATGCGATGGTAGATTTTTTCAAGAAGGCGTAACTGATAAAGAGGATTTACAGGATTGACTGGACAACGTAAGGTCACGAAGTTTTACTCCTGTTGATTCCATTGATCCAGCCTACACAAAGGAGAAGAGAATGATTACCATTTCAGAAGTTGCAGCGGACAAGATCAAGGAGATACTTAAAGAGGAAGGCGTACCCAACCATGCCCTGCGTGTAACGACAGCCGGCGGCGGCTGTGGTTGCGGCCCATCCTATGAAATCATGATCGACGACAAGACCGGCGACGGCGACACGGTGGTCGAGAAAAACGGGGCCAGGCTTTTTGTCGATGCTTCAACTGCCAAGTCGCTGGCTGGAGCTGAGCTCGGCTTCATCAGGGATGAGCGCGGCGAAGGTTTTGCCATCGGTTTCCCGAACGGCGCACCGTCCGGAGGGAGCTGTGGCTGCGGCGGCGAAGAACCCAAAGCGAGCGGAGGCGGATGCGGCTCGGGAGGCTGCGGGTGCAGTTAAGTTTCTTAGCGTCGCAGAGAGCATAGAGCAAAGCGCAGAGGGTTATACACCATGCCCTATGCAGATTTCAGGAGATCTCATGTTTGAACCTTTGTACCGGCCGAGAAGGCTGAGGTCCAACGAGAACATACGGCGCATGGTGCGGGAGACAACCCTTTCTCCCGATGATTTCATCTATCCGCTCTTTGTCATGCACGGCAAGGGTGTCAAGAAAGAGATCAGTTCCATGCCCGGGAACTATCAGCAGTCCATCGACAATATCGTGAAGGACTGTGAAGAGGTGAAGGACCTCGGCATTCCAGCCGTTCTTCTCTTCGGGATTCCCGAGCACAAGGATGAGGTCGGCAGCGAGGCATACTCCGATGAGGGCATTGTCCAGCATGCGATCAAGGCGATCAAAAACAAGTTTCCTGAACTTGTCGTGATCACCGACGTCTGTCTCTGCGAATACACGAGCCACGGCCACTGCGGCTTGATCAAGAACGGCGTGGTCCAGAACGACGCCACGCTCGAACTGCTTGCCAGGGAAGCACTTTCCCATGCCAGGGCCGGCGCGGACATGGTTGCACCATCGGATATGATGGATGGCAGGGTCGGCGCCATCCGGGAGACACTCGACAGCGATGGTTTTTACGATATTCCCATCATGTCCTATGCAGCGAAATATGCGTCAAGCTTCTACGGCCCCTTCCGCGAGGCAGCGGAGTCGACGCCGCAGTTCGGTGATCGCCGCTCGTACCAGATGGACGCTCCGAACAGCCGCGAGGCCTTGCGAGAGGTCGCTCTGGACATCGACGAGGGCGCCGACATCGTGATGGTAAAGCCTGCACTCGCCTATCTCGACATCATCTACCAGGTAAAGCAGCAATTCAATCTGCCTGTTGCAGCCTATAACGTGAGCGGCGAGTACTCCATGATCAAAGCCGCGGCAAAGCTCGGCTGGATCGACGGCGAACGCGCCATGATGGAGTCGCTCATTGCGATCAAACGGGCAGGCGCGGACATCATCCTTACGTATTTCGCCAAAGAGGCCGCGGCGCTGTTGAATAAATAGCCAAGGCTGTCGCCTGAGTACAGTGAAGTACGAACTATTCCCCGTTCGATGTGCGAAAGCTCTCGGACGGGATTGTTTATTTCCCTCGATCATCTATTCTTCTCCACTCTTTCAATTCCCCGTAATTAGACATAGCTGCGCATGTACCGCCAATATTAAAGTCCTATATCAGGCTTCTTGAGGTGCTTCTACTTCAGGGATGAGTCCGGGGATTTTGCAGTTGACTTGCCGGCGAGGGACCTCGAAGTTTTGTTGATAACTATCTTGTTCTGTTGAAAAAATCCATTTTTACGACATCATGCTGTAACGAATGGGGCCTAAACGTTCTTTTTAGTATTCTGTTTGTGTTCATGGCTGAAAATATGGTCCTTGCAGTATCCAAGCCCGCCGCAGTCTGAGCAGTAACGAAATTCCATCTGGGGATGGGATACATCAGTGATACCGCAGGTCGCGCAGGTATGGAATACCTCCTTCTTTCCGGAGTACTGTTTGACCTGAGTTGCCATGACACGTTTACCGGTCTTCATCCTCCACAAGATATCGTTTCCGAAGAACAGAAGGAAGTTGCAGATCGATGCAAGCACGAGCAGCCGGGTCGACCATGAGCCGAACAGGACCTCATAGGCATAGCCGATCCACGTGAGCAAAGCAAGCCACTTGATCTTTACAGGGAGGATAAAGAAGATCAAGAGCTGAAAATCCGGATACAGGAAGGCGAATGCCAGAAACACAGACCCGCCAATAAACACGTTCGTTGCCGGATAGAGGGGCATGATGAACGATACGGCCACGGTGACGACGTAGCCGACAAGTAGAAAAAAGTTATAACGGAATGCCCCCCAGTGGTCTTCAAGTGCACTGCCCATGAGGTAGAACAGGTACCAGGCAAAAAATGCGAATATCGGGTTGGTCACGGGAGGGATGAACAGGAATGTGATGAGCCGCCACCACTCGCCGGTCATGACGAGGTCGGGGATGAGTACGACGCGTTGGAGGATGAACCTGCCGGACAGGGCGAAGACGAAGAAGAGCACCTGACCGAGGATGAGGTAGAGGGTCACATTGTGAACGGCATAGCGCCGCAATTTTCGTTCGAGGTTTTCAAGCAGGTTCATGTAACACTCCATGCAAGATGGTCACCCATCCCGATATCAGACGGAGATTGTCGCTCCGTTTAGTTGCGTTAGATTGCCGGCATCGTCAAATTCAGCGCTCAACCGCTCTCCGGAGTCAAGTTCGCAGGTGATCGTGGGGCCAGTTTCTGCAAGCGGCAGTTTTTTTATCCGGAGATAGGAGAGGAGTGTCTTCCGGTGATTGAGCTCGTACCGGGAGATCAGGTCCAGGAACCTGCGTGATAAACGCGACAGGTCAAAGGAAGGTTGCGCGTCTATCCTTTTATCGAAGAGAAGCAGATATGCTGATCCGCCTTCGTATGCATCCCGGAAATAGCAGCTCGCATTGCAGAGCTCGCAGGCGATCATCGAAAGAACATGGCCATCAGCCTTGTGAAGATCAACAGAGGGGAGCGTAAATTCCTGAACACCCTTTCGCGATCCCCAGTCCCTGAGCTCACGGGATGCCAGGTGCAGATCCACGGGGATCTCCTCTGTCTGCTCATCAGCCCATGCCCAGAGCCAGATCAGCGTGTTGTCTGATTCCGTGCCGAGGACCTGAAAGGAGATCTCGAGGCTGTCATTGAACCTGATCTTCCCGGCGTCGAGATCAAGATCATACGCGTAGTCGCCGAGAAGGAGCGCCAGCTTGTCCTGCTTTTCGAGGGAACGGAGGGCAAATTGTTCGAGATATTCAGTAAGCTTATTCATGGTTCACCGGACGTCTCAGAGAGAATACAGTTACTATACCGTTATTCATTCTTTTTTGCAAGACTGGCCGCAAAGGCTTCATTGAGGAAGAAAATGTCGCTCCCTTTTATGTCAGGAAGGATGCGGTCGAAGAGACTCATATCCAGACGTTCGCTCGTCGGGCCTTCAACGCCGATATGCCGTCTTCCGCCAGCATAACCTCGTAGCCGTACTTCCCTGGATTTCCTCGGGATAACTATTATCCATACTGATGTCCCGAAATCTGCCAGTGCAGGAACTGGTAGATCTCGTCAGCCGCAGATTTTGCGCTCATGCGCACATACTCGTCCGCATCCTGCAGTGCGGCCTCAATGATGGGCTTAACTGCCTGTTCCTCAAGATGCCTAAAGCGTCTTGCCAGGTGGCCGAGGCTTACGAGCGCGTTGCCGCGGACCCTGCTGTTCTCGCTGGAGCAAAGCCGGATGCAGACGGCCTGGGTAAAGTTGAAATCGAGATCGGAAAGCGCGAGCGTCAGAGATGCGAGCTGGAGCTCCTCGGGGTCGTTTCGCAAGAGCGCGGCGTTCACATCTTTCTCGGTAATAATATTGAGGTCCTGAAGTTTATCTATCATGGATGAGGTGATTTACTATATATACTTTTCAGGAATAATACATCGGTGCATGAATAGTGTCACCAATAAAATAGCATCGATCGGATCCAGTTTGTCGTAAAACAGGTTGATACCGTGATCCGTAATATCTGCTCCGCAAATATCGAGACAGGAGGGAGTTTGAGTTCGTGACACGTGTGTCTCGACGAATCCCTGCAACAGCGCCGCAGAGCCCGTATTGCGAACAATATATTTGCATTTGTCTGTTCCATGGTGTAATATTCGAGCGCATGAATATGAAAACATATCGTTTCCTATATGCTGCATTTCTCCTGTCCCTCTTCCTTGTCGGTTGTGCTGTGCCGACGACATCGAAGACAGCGGCCACTAACACTGATATCAACCAGGTCCCGGCCTCTAATGGCAATGCAGGCAGCACGCAGCTTATCGCATGCAGACCCTTCATCTGATCAAATCGCCGATGACGCGGATGATGAGGAAGATTCCTCATTTGAAGAGACAAAGAACGGCATCGCCTCGCCGGGAGAGGAAAGCGTCCTCGACACGGCACTTGAGCTTACCGCGACCTCCCAGGAGCTCTGGGCAGCGGGAGATGCCGGGAAGGCCATTGAAGTTCTGGATCATGCATACTCGCTCATCTTGAAAGCGCCTGCGGACGCTGATGGAAAGAACAGCCAGCAGAAGGACGATCTTCGGTTCCTGATCTCCAAGAGGCTCATGGAGATTTACACGTCGCGTCTCACCGCGGTGCACGGCAAGCACAATGAGATCCCTCTTGTCATGAATGAGCATGTGGCGAGCGAGATCAAGCTTTTCCAGACCATGGAACGCGATTTCTTTATAGAATCATACAAGCGCTCGGGCAGATACCGGGAGGAAATGGTCAAGGCATTCCGCGAAGCCGGCATTCCCGAGGAGATCACCTGGCTCCCGTTGATCGAGAGCGGATTCAAGGCGCGCGCCATGTCCCGTGCGCGGGCACTGGGTCTGTGGCAGTTCATCCCCTCAACAGGGTATAAGTTCGGCCTCAAGCGCGATGCCTGGATCGATGAGCGGCTCGATCCGGGAAAGGCCACAGCGGCGTCCATTGCCTATTTAAAGGAATTGCATCAGATGTTCGGCGACTGGGCCACGGTGCTTGCGGCGTACAACTGCGGGGAAGGGAACGTGCTGCGCGCCATCCGCGGACAAAAAATCGATTACCTCGACAATTTCTGGGACCTTTATCAACGCCTGCCAAGAGAGACCGCCCGGTATTACCCGCGGTTCCTGGCGGTCCTTACGATCATGAAGGACCCCGCAAAATACGGATTCACCCTTGATGAGCTTGAGAAGCCGGCCGCGTACGAAGTGGTCACCATAGAAAAGCCGGTCCATTTGAAAAAGATCGCGGAAAAGACCGGGTGCTCCGCTGAAGAACTTGCGAACCTGAACCCCGAACTTCGAAATCAAGCCACCCCTGCCGAGCCGTACGAGCTCAAAGTACCTGTTGGGAAAAAGGAAGCTGTTCTCGCCTGCGTGGAAGCTTTGCCGAAATGGTCGCCGCCCAAGTTGGAATATGTGGTCCACCGGGTGCGGAGAGGGGAGACCCTGTCCAGGATCGCCATGCACTATCGCACGAGCGTTCAGCGGATCATGGAAGCGAACAACCTGCGGCGGGGAAAGCTGATCAGCGTCGGCCAGCGCCTGAAGATACCTGTTCGAACCACCAGCTAGATTTTCTCCAGTTCCGCGATCCGTCTCCTGATCTCTTCAGGGATCGCGGTCTTCTTTCCTTCGTGATAATTATACATCACCAACCACGCCGTCGCCCTCTGCCGCGATCTTCCTGTGGCGACGGTTCACCACCACGTACTTCATCGAGAAACGGTCCTCTTCAATGCCAACGATTTTGCTTTGGCCGAGACGGGATCGGGATAGGTAAGGGGAAATTTGTACTTACAGCTCGTGGAGCCGAGGATCGGCCCGATGCCGGTATCGTCTTTCAGTTTGTGCAATCCGAGCTTTTCCGAGTATAGATGCGGGCGCTTTCGAAATACCGGAAATAAACGATGTTGTTAACGTGCTGAAATGAGTCCATCTCGCCCCAGGCCACGGGGATCTAGATGACCAAACGGGATACCCTTCCAATAGTTGATCGTTCCTTAAAACTCTCCGCTGCAGCAATTCAGGGTAAAATACTATTTGCAAAGGATGTTGAATTTGCAGGTCTGCGGTCGCCCGGGAACCGGCTCGTCACAGGGGTTGCGCCCAACGGGAACAAGCCCGTTTTTTCGCTTTTCTATCCCAGCGACACGGCGCCGGCGCCGAGCACGGACTCGATCTCGCTGATGAGCTTATCGATCGGGTTCACGCGGATATCGCGGCCCACGGAGATAAGAGATTCCTTTCGCGTCGGGTTCTGGAGGCGGAAATAGACGGGAATGGAGCCCTGGTAACGAAGGAGTATTTCCTTGACCTTCAGGAGGTCGTCCTGCGTCAGGCCGGTGGCGTTCAGCCTGATGTCCATCCGGGTCGTGCCTTTTTTCTTCACCTCGGCGAGGAGGTGGAGGCGCACGGCCTTGATCTTGTTGCCCTGTTCGCTCTTGTCGAGCTGGCCCGCCACGATGAGCGGCGTGTCGGTCAGCAGCATATGCTGTGCCGTCCTGTACAGTTCGGGGAAGACTATGACCTCAATGGTGCCGAAGAGGTCTTCGAGGTTCAGTATCGCCATTTTCTCGTTCTTCTTGGTCATCTTCGGTTTGAGCCCCGCGATGATGCCGCAGATGGTCACGTCCCTGCCGTCCTGGACGGTCTCGAGCGTTTCCGTGGTTGCCGTGGCGTAGCGCTTGATGTCCGCCTCGAATGCCGCAAGGGGATGGCCGCTGATATAGAACCCCACGCTCTCTTTTTCGTGGGCCAGAAGCTGGCTCTCCTTCCACTCCGGCACATCAGGCAGGGCGATCTCGCGGCTGACCGTCCATGGAATCAAAGATGCTGAACTGGCCGATGGCCTCCTGTTCCTGGTGTTTGCCGCCCTGGCCGATGAGCATGTCGATGCCGTCCATCATCTGAGCCCTGCGCGCGCCGGTGCAGTCAAAGGCCCCGCTCTTGATGAGCGCCTCGATCACGCGGCGGTTCACCCTGCGCTGGTCGACTTTCTGGCAGAAGTCCGCAAGGGAGGTGAAAAGGCCTTTCGTCTGTCTTCCTTCGACAATGGCCTCAATGGCGGACCGACCGACGTTCTTGACCGCTGCCAGACCGAAGCGGATGGACCCGATCGTGCTGCCGGGCTCAACGGCATCGCGGTTGTGCGCCTCCCTTACCGTAAAGTCCCACATGCTCTGGTTCACGTCCGGAGGAAGGATGTTGATGCCCATCTGTCGTGACTTCGTAAATATACTTCACCACCTTGTCCGTGTCCTGGACCTCGCTCGTGAGCAGCGCGGCCATGTATTCCACGGGAAAGTGGGCCTTCAAGTACGCCGTCTGGTAGGAGACCAGGGCGTAGGCCGCGCTGTGGGACTTGTTGAATCCGTACTCCGCGAACTTGGCCATGAGGTCGAAGATCGCCTCGGCCTTCTTTGCGTTCACCCCCAGCTTTTCCGCACCCTTCAGGAACGGCACCTTCTCCTTGGCCATGACCTCGGGGTCCTTCTTTCCCATGGAGCGCCGCAGCAGGTCCGCTCCGCCGAGTGAATAGCCCGCCAGGGTGCGGGCGATCTGCATCACCTGTTCCTGGTAGACGATGACACCGTAGGTCTCTTTAAGGATCGGCTCGAGCGCGGGCAGTTCGTAGGTTATCTTCGTAGCGCCTTTTTTCCGTTTAATAAAGTCGTCAACCATGCCGCTGCCGAGCGGTCCCGGCCGATAGAGGGCCACGAGCGCGATCAGGTCCTCAAAGAACTGCGGCTTCATCTTGATGACGATATCGCGCATGCCGGACGATTCGAGCTGGAAGATGCCGGCGGTCTCGCCGCGCGACAGGAGTTCAAAGGTCTTTGCGTCATCGAAGGGGATGCGGGAGATGTCGAATCTATCCGTGTGCTCCAGAGGTGCCCGGGAAAGCCGCTGGTTGATCGTCTGAACGGCCTTGTCGATGACCGTGAGGGTGCGCAGGCCGAGGAAGTCGAACTTGACCAGGCCGATCTTTTCCACGCCTTTCATATCGAACTGGGTGGTGATCTCGTCCTTCGGCGTCTTGAAGAGCGGGAGATATTCAGTGAGAGGTTCCTGCGAGATGACGACTCCGGCAGCGTGTTTCGACGCATGCCTGACCTGGCCTTCGAGGTGGAGCGCGATGTCGATCAGCTCGGCCATGCGAGGTTCTTTTTTGAGTTCCCTGAGCTTCGGCTCCTGTTCCATGGCCTTCTCGAGGGTGATGCCCAGGGTGTTCGGCACGAGCTTGGCGACCTTGTCCACTTCGGCGTAGGGAATGTCGAGCACGCGGCCCACGTCGCGGATCACGCCCTTGGCGAGCATGGTGCCGTAGGTGATGATCTGGGTCACATGGTCCTGCCCGTACTTCTCGGTCACGTACTTCAACACCTCGTCGCGGCGGTCCATGCAGAAATCCACGTCGATATCAGGCATGCTGATGCGCTCGGGGTTCAGGAACCGCTCGAACAGGAGGTTGTAGGGGATGGGGTCAAGGTCCGTTATCCTGAGGCTGTAAGCCACGAGGCTGCCTGCCGCGGAGCCGCGGCCCGGTCCCACGGGGATGCCGTGCTCCCTGGCATAGCGGATGAAGTCCCAGACGATAAGGAAATAACCGGCAAAACCCATTTTGCCGAGCATCTCAATCTCGAATTCCAGTCTTTTCTGATATACCTCGCGGTCAATACTGCCTGGACCGCGCACTGCCTCGATCTCCGCGAACCGCTCTTCCAGTCCCTTGCGGCTGAGTTCCGCCATGTAGGATTCGCGTGTAGTGCCTTCGGGTACGGGGAAATGGGGGAGGTGGTACTTGCCGAGTTCGAGCTCCAGGTTGCAGCGCTCCGCAATAGCGACGGTGTTCGAGATCGCCTCGGGCACGTGCGGCAAAGGATTTCTTCATCTCCTCCGGTGTCTTGACGTAGAACGTTTCTGACGAGAACTTCATCCGGTTCGTGTCTTTGACGGTCTTGCCCGTCTGGATGCAGAGGAGGGCATCGTGGGATTTGTGGTCCTCCCTGTTCAGATAATGACAGTCGTTGGTCGCCACCACGGGGATGCCGGTGTCTTTCGACAAGCGGATCAGCTCGCGATTGGCCTGCTCCTGCTCGGGGATGCCGTTGTCCTGGAGCTCGAAATAGAAGTTTTCGCTGCCGAGTATGTTCTGGTAGTCAAGGGCGGTTTTTTTGGCGTCCTCGTAGCGGCCCTGCAGCAACAGCTTGGGGATCTCGCCTGACAGACATGCCGACATGCCGATAAGGCCATCGCTGTGCGTCCTGAGAAGCTCCTTGTCGATCCGCGGTTTATAGTAAAAGCCTTCGAGGTATCCCGCAGTCACGAGCTTGACGAGGTTTTTGTATCCTGTCTTGTTCCGGGCCAGAAGAATGAGGTGGTAGGAGCTTTCTTCGTGATGGCCCGCAGTGCCGGTTTTTTCGAACCGCGACCCCGGCGCCACATACATTTCGCAGCCGATGATGGGCTTGATGCCGGCCTTGGTGGCCTTGAGGTAAAAATCGAGGGCGCCGAAGAGGTTTCCGTGGTCCGTGACCGCGATAGCGGGCATGCGGAGATCAACGGCTTTTTTGATCAGGCCATCGAGCGAGCTGGCCCCGTCAAGGAGGCTGTATTCGGTGTGGAGGTGAAGGTGGACGAAATCGGCGTGGTGCATAGTGGTAAGGGAAGCTCCAAATTCCAATGAGTTTTAAATTTCAGTAGTTGGATTTGGCTAGTATTTGGAATTTCGGATTTCGAATTTGTTCCCGCACGGCGGGAAAACTGGAGGCGGCGATCGGATTTGAACCGATGAATGAAGGTTTTGCAGACCTCTGCCTTAGCCACTTGGCTACGCCGCCACTTGTATGTTATGAGATGAAAAAGGATGAAGGAGTGAGTCGGGAGTTACAAGATGTTCGATGAACGATAACTCAAAACTCAGAACTTCAAGCGCTGTACTCTGAACAATGGCTGTAGGGCACGGACATGCGGGATATTAAGGTAAAACAGACATGATGTCAAGTTCAAAAAAAGAGGTTATTTCATTTTCATTCATTCGTAGCACGAATGAACCTCTGTATTTGCACTTCATGATGTGCTACGCACACACGTATCGGGATCAATGCACGTTCTTGTCGTTTATATGCTGAAGGGTGAGGGGAATGATGCCGGCCCGCTCCCCATCGAGGAGCGTCTCGACCCAGTACGTACCGGGGACATTGAACGTTGTGTTGAACCGGACCGATATGTCGCGGTGACGCTGGCTTTCGTTGAATAGGCTTATTTTTGTTTCTGATTCCGAGAGGACCTGCTTCTGGTCAGGGGCGAGAAGCCTGATCCTGGACAGAAAATCGCCTTTGCCGCTGGTCCATTCGTTCACGATGGCAAAACGATAGTGCAGGGCGGGAAAGGTGTTCGCGAAAATACTCTCGAACAGTCCCATGAGGCTGAATTTACCGCCCATCTCCTGACGTACGTCGTCGCAGACGAGTGTATACTTAATCGTGGTTTGACCTTTGTATTTGCCATGCAGGTAACGTAACATACAAATCTGATGCGTGTCAAACTGTTTTTTCTTGACAATTATTTTCAATCAACGTAATCTTATCCGCATCTTATGGCAATACCAGACCTCATAAAACTGCTCGAAAGTCTCCACCCGCTCGAACACAAGGTACTCCTTTCGTTCCAGCAGGGAGGGACCTTGTCTGCATCTGAACTCCTGAAAGCATCGGCCCTCGACGAGTCCCGCCTTGATATGGCATCAGGCTGGCTCCAGCCCAAGGGACTGCTCGAGGTAAAGGACGAATCCATCACCTCGCTTGTTTCACTTACCGAAACGGGAAGGGAATACCTGGAAAAAGGCACTCCTGAGATGAGGATCATCAACGCCCTTCGGGAAGGAAAGCAGCTCACGGTCAAAGACATCATACAGACCTGGGGTATGGACCCGTCCGAGGTGAGTTCTGCCGTTGGAACGCTCAAGGAATCAAAGGTCGTTCAGATCGCTCAGGGCGGCATCCTTGCTCTCATTGCCGGGGCCGACATCTCGGCGTATGAGTTTCTGCCGGATCTTATCAAGACCGTGGCCGGGAAGGATCAGAGCGATCTGACCTCGTTCTCCGAAGCCCAGCAGGCTGCGATCAATGCAAACTTCCACAAGCGCGGAAAGTCCAAAGGTCTCTTCCGCGTCAGTGAAAAGAAAAATCGAATATACTCGCTCACCATTGATGGGCAGGCATTGCTCCATCTGATCGAGGAACGCGGTGTTGTCGCCGAAGAGGCTTCAATGCTCACTCCTGAGATGCTGAAGCAGGGTACCTGGAAGAACAAGAAGTTCCGCGCCTACAATATCGCGCTCAACCCCCCGCGCCAGAGCATCGGCAGGAAGCATCCCTACAAAGAGTTCCTCGATTTCGTGAAATACAAGTTCGTCGGCATGGGGTTCGAGGAGATGCGCGGGCCGCTCGTGGAGAACGAGTTCTGGGACATGGACGCACTGTATATGCCGCAGTTCCATCCGGCACGGAACATTCACGATGTGTATTTCATAAAAGAACCCGCTGTGTGCAGGGAGATCGAGTCCCCGTTTGGAAAGAACGTGGCGGCAGCGCACAAGGACGGCGGCAAGACCGGGTCCACCGGCTGGCGCTATCCGTTTGACATCGAACGGGCAAAGCGGCTGATCCTCCGCAGTCAGGGGACGGCGGTATCGGCGCGTACGCTTGCATCGGGACCGAAGGTCCCGGGGAAATACTTTTCCATCGCGCGCTGCTTCCGGTATGACTCGGTTGATGCCACCCATGCGCCTGACTTCTACCAGGTGGAGGGCATTGTGCTCGGCGAGGACATCAATTTCAAGGCGCTGCTCGGGCTCCTGCAGCTCTTTGGGCAGGAGATCGCCAAGGCGGGAGAGTTCCAGTTCAGGCCGGCCTATTTCCCGTTCACCGAACCGTCGGTGGAACTGCACGTGAAGCACCCCGAACTCGGCTGGATGGAACTCGGCGGGGCGGGCATCTTCAGGCCCGAGGTCACCAAGCCGCTTGGCGTGGATGTACCGGTGATCGCCTGGGGCCTTGGCCTCGACCGCATGGCCATGGTGGCGCTCGGGATCAGGGACATCCGCGATCTGTTCTCAAGGGACCTGGATTTTATTAGAACGAAAAAAATACAACTGGGATGAAAGAACAGGGTACAGGGTACAAGGGTCAGGGTTCAGATTAAAACCGCTACCCTAGACCCTGAACCCTGAACCCTGATTTAACTATGCCTACAATCGATATAAAAAAACGCGACCTCGACACCCTCATCGGGAAAAAGCTCTCTGTTGCTGTCCTTGAGAAGAAGCTGATGCTCGCCAAGGCAGAACTGAAGGAGTACAACGCGGAGACCGACGAACTCAAGGTCGAGCTGTCGGACAGCAACCGGCCGGACCTCTGGTCTGCAGAAGGCATCGCGCGCCAGATCCGCATCGCATTGTCCGGCAAGCCTGAGACCTATCCCTTTTTCAAGCACGGCAGGAAGGCCACGAGGGAGATCAGGGTCGCGAAGGGAATGAGATCCGTGAGGCCGTTCATCGCGGCCTGCACCGCGAGCGGCATCCGCATGAACGACGACGTGCTGGCGCAGATGATCCAGAGCCAGGACAAGCTCTCGGAGATCTTCGGCAGGAAGCGGTCCACGGTATCGATCGGCATCTATGAACTTGACCGCATCGCGTTCCCGGTGGATTACCGGCTCGCGGAGCCGTCATCGATATCGTTCATCCCCCTTGGCATGGACGAGAGGCTTACGCTCGCCGGGATCCTCGAACGCCATCCCAAGGGCATCGCCTACGGTGGTATCGTCAAACCCTTCCCGCAGTACCCGGTGCTGACGGACAGCATGGGCCGCGTTCTCTCCTTTCCTCCGATCATCAACAGCAGGGAGATCGGCGAGGTGAAGCCGAATACTAAAAATGTTCTGATCGAGGTGACGGGCACGGACCTGCGGATGACGGTGCTCACGCTTAATATCCTTGCAACGAGCTTTTACGACCGGGGCGCGGACATCGAGCCGGTGCTGGTGACCTATCCGTATGAAACCGGGCTCGGGAAGCGCATTACCTTCCCCTCTGATACGTCGGGAACGTTCACGGTCCCCCTTGCCAAATTCTCAACCGGTCTCGGAGAGGATGTTTCATCCGCGGACGTGAAAAAGCGGCTCAGTTCCTACGGCCACATCGTGAGCGCCGGAAGCGGAACGCTTTCCGTCCACGTGCCGCCGTATCGCGACGACATCATGCACCCCATGGACCTGGTTGAAGACTATGCCATCAGCCGGGGTTACGATTCCTTTGAGCCGGTCATGCCGCGGCAATCGACGGTCGGGGCGATTTCCCGGATCGAATTATTGTCCGATATCGTGCGCGGCCATATGGTCGGCTCGGGTTTTCAGGAGATCATGTCGAATATTCTCTGCTCGCGGGAAGAGCTTGAATACGCCATGCCGGAGGGAGAGAAACTGGTCGAGGTGGACAACGTGATGTCGCTTGCCTACTCCGTTCTCAGGAACCGGGTCATCCCGTCACTCTTGAACGTGGAAGCGGCCAGCTCAAAGGCCTTCTATCCGCACCGGACGTTCGAGGTCGGCGAAGTCGCCGTGTTCGATGAGAAGGAGAACATGGGCTCACGCACTGACCTGAACCTGGGCGCGATCATTTCGCACCCGGGCGCCAATTTCTCGGAAATGCATTCAACGCTCGATATTCTACTGTACTACCTCGGCCTGGAATATAAACTGGATCCAGCGGAACATCCGCTCTTCATACCGGGCCGCTGCGGCAGGGTGGTCGCAGGCAGCATTGAACTGGGCCTTATCGGGGAAGTTCGGCCCGAGGTGCTTGAACGCACGCAGATCACCATGCCCTGCGCGGCCTTCGAGATCAGCCTGAACAAGGTATTGACTGCTATCATGCCGCGTTACATCAGCCCATCCATCCACAGGAGGGATCACCATGCTAAAAAACGGTTCGGATGATCGGTATCGTTTTATCATTTTTTATCCCCGCTCTTTTTGCGGAACCGAACATGCAGGAAGGGATGTGGGAGATCAAAGGAGAAATGAAGATCGAAGGGATGCCGTTTCCCATGCCGCCGGTCCCCATGGCCTACACGCAATGTCTTACCAAAAAGGACATGGTCCCTCAGAAGAAGGAGAAGAACCAGGATTGTAAGACCATCAGAATGAGATCGCTGGAAATACGGTGACCTGGGTTATGCAGTGCAAGGACAAGAACGGCGTCACGGACAGTACGGGGAAGATAACATATAAAGGCAACAGTTTCGCCGGCACAGTCCACACGGTAATGAAGGACACGGAGGGGTCAAAATCGGAATCTACTCTGCAGATGTCCGGAAAACGTACCGGCGACTGCAAGTAGAATTAGTTTCAATGACCGCACCTGATGAATAACTGCGCTAACTGCTCCCCCATGCGAGGGTGGGGCATTTTTTTTGTGGTGAAGCCGGGAGATTGAGGGCCGATCGATGTCCGGGAAAAGGCTTGACAGTACAGGTATGTTGGTGTAATATTTCTAACTTTCTGTGATTACCTGAAAACACCTGAAATATTAAATGGTTATAGGGTTTATTTTCAGCGGTTAAGCGAGGCTTTAGGGATCATTTTTGTGTCATTGATAAGCAATAATCATCAAGGACTTTCGGCTACCGGAATACGGTTGAATATCATGAAAAATGCGACTAAATAAGACAGCATTGGTCATCGGCGGAAGCCGCGGGATAGGACGTGCCATTTCGCTCAAGCTGGCGAAGTCCGGTTTCACTATCTGGCTGACGTATAAAGGCAACCACGAGGCTGCGCAAAAAGTAAAGGCCGAGATAGTCGCATCGGGAAGCTCCTGCGAGCTTATCCCGTTCGATGTCTCGAGTTTTGAAGAGACCGAGGCCGCCTTAGGCGCGCGCCTGGAAAACCTGTCACCCGATGTGCTCGTGTACAACTCAGGCATCTCCCGGGACAACCTCCTCATGTGGATGACCAAGGACGAGTGGGGCTCGGTCCTCGCCACGAACCTGAACGGTTTCTTCAATGTGGCACGCGCGGTGGTCTTCTCGATGCTCAAGGCGAAGCGGGGGCGCATCGTCGTCATTTCGTCCGCGTCCGGCCAGATCGGGCAGGCCGGCCAGGTAAACTATTCAGCCTCGAAGGCGGGATTGATCGGTGCGGCCAAGGCGCTCGCGCGCGAGGTCGGGAGGAAGAACATCTTCGTGAATGTGGTGGCGCCCGGCTTTATTGATACCGAGATGACCGAAAAGATCCCGAAGGAGCAGGTCCTGCCCCTGATCCCGTTAAATCGCGTGGGTACGGTCGACGATGTGGCGTCGGTCGTGAACTTCCTGTGCACGGAAGAGCATATGTATATCCATGGTCAGGTGATCGGCATCAATGGCGGACTGGCGATGTAGTGCTCCTCTCGCACGGATTCCTTGCGTATGGAGATCTTTCAGGTTTTTTCCCGGGAAGAATTGAGAGAATGAAAAAATATGACGATATTGTGGTCGGGAGCGGCATCAGCGGACTGACCATGACTCTGCTGCTCGCGATGACCGGGCACCGCGTGCTGCTGCTTGAAAAAGCTCCACATATCGGCGGTTCCTTGTCCCGGTTCTCCAAGAGAGGCATCTCGTTCGATACGGGATTCCATTTCACGGGCGGGCTTCATGAGGGCGGGATCCTTTCCGATATCCTGTCATTACTCGGGATCCGGGATTACATCTCAGCCGATCTTCCTTTCCGAACCATCAGAGAACCAGTTCATCTTCGAGTCGCAGGGTCAAGCGGTTCGAGCACCCGAGCGGACTGCTAAATATTAAAAAGCAATTCAAAGGCTATTTCCCCGGGGAATCGGACGCCATTGAGCAGGTACTTTCGACAAGGTCCAGTCGGTCTGCGACAGGACGCCTTCGCTCAACATTCATGCGAACACATCGCCCCGCCGAGCCTGGACGAGGATTATGTGACGCTTGACGCAGTCCTGAAGGACCTGACGTCCAATGACGCTGCTGCGGGGGTTGCTGTCGGGCTACGCAATGTGCTACGGGGTCCGGCCTGATGAAATGTCCTTTGCCAATCACAGCAGAATGTGCTTAAGCTTTTACGAATCCATGGCTTGCGTCAAAGGAGGCGGGGATGCCTTCATCAAGGCCTTTGAACGAAAATTCAAAGAATACGATGTGGACGTCCGCTGCGGGACCACGATCACGGAACTGGCGGATATCAACGAAAGCAAGGTGGGCCGCTTTATTCTGAATACCGGCGAAGAGGTCGTTGCCGATAACTGTGTGTTCACGATCCACCCCAAGGAGATCGTGAACATTTTGCCGCCAGAAGCATTTCAGCAAGGCGTTTATGAATCGCGTTTCGTCCTTTGAGTCTTCAGCCGGGTTCTTTTCGGTTTTTGCATCGCTCAAGGGCAATGAAGACCCCTATCCCGGGGGGACGATCGTGTCCTTGTTCCCCGACGCGGACGTGAACAAATTGCTGGATCCGCAGTATCAAGGAAAGCCGGCGCTGGTCATCATCAAATCGCCGGACCAGGCCGGGGACCGCGCGGGAAGGGGAGTCTGTATCCTTGAGCCTTCATTCCCCGAGAGTGTCTCCGCGTGGAGCGGGTCCCGGAGAGGGCAGCGGCCCCAGGAGTACCTCGACTATAAACAATCGCATGTTGAGGCGATCAAGGAACACATCTTCAGCGTCTATCCGGCATATCGGGAGAGCCTGGATATCCTGGATGCCGGGTCCCTGCTCACTGCCAAGGATTATCTGAACAGCCCCGATGGGAGCGCGTACGGGGTAAAGCAGAAGATGGGACAGTTCAATCTTATCGGCAAACTCCCGCTGCACAATCTCTATGCCGCGGGACAGAGTGCCTTGCTGCCGGGCATCATCGGCGCCATGATGTCCTCGCTCATTGTCGGCCGCGCTGTCGTGGGCAAGGACCGGTTCGGCAAATTGCTGAGCCCGACCCTATGCCATTAAAGCGCGTTGTCATAACCGGCATCGGCGTGGTTTCGCCCTTTGGAAACGGCCTGCCTGCTCTCATGAAGGGGATCGAGGAAGGCCGGAGCACGGTGCGGCGCATGGAAGGCTGGGAACAGTACATCGGCCTGCACAGTCTTGTGGCCGCGCCGGTGGAGATCAGGGACGAGAAACGCATTCCGCGCCAGAAGCGCCGTTCCATGGGGCGCATGAGCATCTTCGCGGCCCAGGCGGCTGATGAAGCGATCGCTGATGCGGGTATCACGCTGGCGGACGAAGACCGGTGGCGGGTCGGGTGTGTCATCGGTTCGACCATGGGGAGCGCCAAGAGCATCAACGATGCCTTTGAGACCATGCTGCCCAACAAGGACCTGAGCCGGCTGAACTCGACCATGTTCTTCCAGTGCATGTCGCATACAGCGGCGGTGAACGTGGCGCAGTACCTGGGACTGAATGGAACGATCATGGCGCCGGCCGCCGCCTGTGCGTCGGCTCTCCATGCCATCGGCACGGGGTACGACCTGATCAGGCTCGGGAGGCAGGATGTCCTCTTGTGCGGCGGGGCCGAGGAACTGCACCCCACGGTGACCGGGTCCTTTGATATTCTGTTCGCCACCTCGACGAAATACAACGATAGGCCGCAGATGACTCCGCGGCCCTTTGACCGGGACCGGGACGGACTGGTCTGCGGCGAGGGGAGCGGTCTTGTGGTCCTCGAGGACTACGACCGGGCGATCAAGCGGAACGCAAAGATCTACGCCGAGATCAAGGGCTACAGCACCACGGCAAACGGTCTGCACGTGAGCCAGTCGAACAAGGAGTCCATGATCCATTGCATGCGGCAGGCGCTCAGTGACGCCGGTGTGAAAGCGGATGCGATCGATTATGTCAATGCCCATGCCACGGCGACCATCCAGGGAGACCAGGAGGAAGCTGAGGCCATCCGTGACGTTTTCGGGTCAATTGTTCCGGTGAGCAGCCTGAAGGGGTATATCGGCCATACGCTCGGCGCTTCAGGAGCCATCGAACTGGCTGCCTCGCTTTCGATGATGGAGCAGGGCGTGATCTACCCGACGCTGAACCTGGACACGGTCAGTCCGGAGTGCGAAGGGATCCATCACGTGATGCAGCCGCTTAAGAAACAGATAACGACCGTTCTGAAGAACGGGTTCGCCTTTGGCGGCATCAATGCGGCGCTGGTGTGCAGGAAGATATAAGCACCAAACTTGACAGATTCGCAATACAGTAATGATCGCACATCCAGCAGAGGCCACAGAGCACGCAGACGGAAAATACTTCACAATCATTAGCTTTTCTTCGTGCCTCTGCGTCTTCTGCGGTAAATCGTGTCTTTTTACGAGTGTATCAAATTTGTTATTTGTAAATTTGTATTTCACTGGAGGCGCTGCATGATCGATCAGGAGATCATCAACAAGATCAATAAGGTGTTCGAGGAATCCTTTGAGATCGAGAAGGAGCGTCTTGTTCCGGAGGCGCATATCTTTACCGACCTGGGGCTGGACAGCCTGGATATCGTTGACCTGGTGGTCGCGCTCCAGAACTCCTTTGGCGTCAAGATCAGGAACGAGGAAAAGGTCAGGGACATCCGTACCCTGCAGGACATCTATCAGTTCATTTCCTCGCTGAAACATGAGGAAAACAAGACGAGCTCGTGACCATGCTGGATCGACCGAAACTGTATCTCCTGAACCTGTATTTTTATACGTTCTTTATTCTGTTGTCCTCGATCGTGATCCCGGCACTGACGCTCTTCGTCGCGATGTCGCGGCTCTTCACGTCGCACCGCAGGACCATGCAGCGGTTTCGCCGCGCTATCAGCTGGTACGGCAAGATCATTACGGCCATGCCGTATCCGTTCATCCGGCTGCGGTATGAGGACCACGCGAAGGACGGACCCGGCGAGCCGTACATCTTTGTGAGTAACCACCGTGCGGCATCTGACGCGTTCCTCATGTGCGTTCTGCCACATGTGTGCGTGCAGATCGTAAATGTATGGCCCTTCAGGATACCCGTACTCGGACTCTATGCAAAGTTTTCCGGATACCTGAACATCAGAATGATGTCGCATGAACAGTTTTTGGATAAAGCGACGAAGTTGCTGTCCGACCGGGTGTCGATCATTTTCTTTCCCGAGGGCACGAGATCGGCAAGCAATAAGATGGGAAGCTTTCACAGCGCGGCTTTTCGTCTGGCACTCGAGACGAAGGCGTCCGTGGTCCCGCTCTGCATCACCGGGAACGAGAACATTCCTCCGAAAGGATCGCTGCTGCTGCGTCCAGGCACCATCCGGGTGAGGCGGCTGCCGGCCATCACCTGGGACGAGTATAAGGACCTGAGCGCATTTGCATTCAAGAACAGGGTCTGGCATATTATCGATAGAGAACTGTCTGTCATGGAGAGCGGCGGATGAACGTGATGGCATTTGATCGGGACAGGAAGCTGGAGTTTTCCAGGCCCGAGGAGATCAGGAAGGTACAGGAAGGGCTGCTGCACAAGCATGTTCGCTCCCTTGCCTCACATTCGCCGTATTACCGGGCCCTTTTTACAGCGCAGGGGATTGATGCCGCCAGGATCACTGTCGATACGCTGCATACTCTTCCGCTTACGGACAAAACCGCGCTCAACCTTGCAAATGACGATTTTCTTGCGGTTCCCCTGTCGCAGATCGTGGACATCGTCCTGTCATCGGGGACCACAGGCAAACCGACGAAGATGATGTATACCGAGAACGATCTCAAGCGGCTGGCTTACAACGAGGAACTTTCCTTTACGAGCTGCGGATTGACACGGGACGATATCGTACTGTTGACCTGTACCATGGACCGCTGTTTCATCGCCGGTCTGGCGTACTTTTCCGGGCTCAGGAGTCTGGGCGCCGCGGCCATCAGGAACGGCCTGAGCAGCGTCGATAGCCATCTCGAGATCATCCAGCGGTTGAAGCCGACGGCCATTGTGGGTGTGCCGACGTTCCTGCTCAAACTGGGCCACTACATGAAATCCCAGGACATCGATCCGCGCGGTTCCGGCATCAAAAAGCTGATCTGCATCGGAGAACCGATCAGGGACCGCAACCTCGCGTTCCTGCGGATAGGGGAAAGCCTGGAAGAGGTCTGGGGCGCGAAGATCTACTCGACCTATGCGTCCTCGGAAACCATCACCTCGTTCTGCGAGTGCACCACCCAGCAAGGCGGACACCTCCATCCCGACCTTGCCGTGGTGGAGATCGTGAATGAGCAGGGTGAGGTGCTCCCGCCCGGCGAACCGGGTGAGGTGGTGATGACGCCTCTGGCGATCGAAGGTATGCCCTTGCTCCGGTTTAAGACCGGCGACATCAGTTTTGTCATTGATGGACCCTGCGCCTGCGGACGGAATTCGCCCCGCCTGGGTCCCATCCTCGGGAGAAAGAAGCAGATGATCAAGTTCCGCGGGACGACGTTGTATCCAAACTCGCTCTACACGGTCCTCGATTCGTTCCCCGGGATCAGCGAATACTACGTGACCGCTACAAGCGACTACGACCTCTCCGATGTGATCAAGGTCACTGTTGCCGTGAACGATACATCCTGCTCGGCCGACATGATCATGGACAAGCTCCAGGCGCACGTGAGGGTGAGGCCAGAGGTGACCATCGCGAGCGAGGAGAGCGTCAGAAAACAAGTGTACACCGGGAATTCCCGGAAACTAATCCGCTTTGTGGATAAGAGAAAGATAATATGAAATCCTGTCAGAGCCGTATTTATGGCGCGGAATTCTCCCAGCAGGAGATCGCCGAGGCCGTCCGTGTTGGCCGGCTGCTTTCCATGGAGATGGAGTTCAACAAGAGCTGCAATTTCCGGTGCCTCTATTGTTATGCTTCGGACAACACCGTCATCCGGAACGAAATGAGCAAACATGAGTTCCTTGACCTCATCAATCAGGCCAGGGAACTGGGCGCGAAAAAAATCATCGTCCTCGGCGGCGAGCCCATGCTCTATCCCCCCATCATCGAGATGATCCAATACATCAGGGGCATCGGCATGGACGTCGAGCTTTTCACGAACGGGACGAACATCACGCGGGAGATGGCTCAGACGCTGTATGACCTCGGTGTGCGCGTGGTCCTCAAAATGAACACGTTCGAGGAAAAGATCCAGGACATGCTTTCGGGACGGAAAGGCGCGTATACCCAGATCCATGAAGCGTTCAATAACCTGAAACTGGCCGGCTATCCATCGGCGGACCGTTTCATGGGAATCAGTACGGTTGTTTGTCAGCAGAACATCGATGAGCTCCCGAAGATGTGGGAGTGGCTGCGGGACCAGAATATCGCCCCCTATTTCGAGATGATCACCCCGCAGGGTGGAGCTAAAGAACATAATATGCTTGAAGTCGATTCCCGACAGATCGAAGAGCTTTTTCACCGGATCTCCAGGATAGACCGGAAAAAATACGGACACACCTGGGACCCCAAGCCTCCTCTCGTGGGTGGAGAGTGTCTTCGTCACCAATTCTCCTGCGCGGTCAACTCCGAAGGATTTGTGCAGCCGTGCGTCGGTGTTACGATCCCGATCGGTAATGTGCGCAAACAACGGCTCAAGGACATTCTGAAGGATAGTGAGGTGGTCCAGGACCTCAAGAACTATACCGAGACCATCAAGGGACCGTGCAGCGAATGCGAACGGTTGAGCGAATGTTACGGCTGCCGGGGGGCGGCATACCAGATGACCGGCGACTACCTCGCTTCCGACCCCCTGTGCTGGAAGAACCTGGATAAACGGGATGATATCATGTTCCTGCCGGTGGATGCCGGCCAGCTCGTTCCGCACAAACAGCCCATGCTTCTTATCGACCGGCTCCTCGAGATCCAGGAGCGGGCGTCGCTGTCCGAGATGATCGTGCGTGCGGACATGATATTTGTGGGGAAAGACGGGAAGCTCGATGATGCTTCGTATCCCGAGATCATATCCCAGGCTATCGCCGCACAGGAGGGGTTTCGAAAGCTCGGGAGCCGTAATCCCCAGCAGGAAGGTTTCCTGCTGGGCATCAAGAACCTCGTGATCGCCGGCAGCGCACGCGTCGGCGACACCCTTCGCATATCAGTGCTCAAGGTCGCGAAGTACGGAGACTTCGGAATTATCCAGGGAGAGGTCAGGAATGGCGATACCCTGATCGCCAGCGGAGAAGTAAAGGTCTGGCAGGGCAACGGCAAGGCGGCTGCATGATGATGCAGGAAGATGAAAATGAGCGCCGTCCTTGCGCTGGCATTGTGTATTCTGTTTCAAACGGCAACGGTTCTTGCGGGTGACCCGAACAAGGGGGGAACGCCGGAACAAGCCGACCTGTCAGCGTTGCTGGACCGTATCGGGAAAAAGGTATCGGATTTCAAAACCCTCAAAACGGACTTCACCCAGGAAAAAGAGATGGCCATGTTCAAGGAGAAGCTCGTGATCAAGGGCAGGATCTATCTCCAGAAACCGAACAAGGTCGCCTGGCATGTGGACAAGCCGCTCCGGTATTCCGTCCTGATCACCGACAAGTTTATCCGGCAATGGGACGAGGACACGAACCAGGTCCAGGAACTCTCCTTGACGAAAAACCCGATGTTTCAGAATGTGATCAAGCAGCTGACCGTATGGTTCTCCGGCGAGTACGGCTCCCTTCTTGAAACCAATGATGTGCGGCTCGTGAAACGCAACCCCCTGGTGCTTGAGTTCTCTCCCCGCGCCAATAATGATGCCAGAAAGGTCATCAAGAGCATTACGATCACGTTCCGGGACGACGAGACCTATTTACAGCAGATCCGTATGCAGGAACTGAGCGGCGATGTCACACACGATCGTGTTCACGAACACGCTCTTGAATGCCCCTCTCGACAGCAGCGACTTTGAGGTTCACCCCGTTAGGGAACATAGTTATCTCATGTCCCCAAATGGCAATTTTGTGCAATTATCGCTCACGGATGCCGTGGACCCCCATCGTGAACCGGCGGTTTTCTCAAACGGGGTAACAGGGCATGTTTGAAAAGTATTTCTCGCTGCTGTACCAGTTTGTGCACCGGCACAAACAAGGGGTGCTCGCGACTGTGCTCCTGGTCACCGTTGCTGCCGGCGCCGGGCTTTTCTTTGTCCCCTATGAAGGGAATATCGATATCATGCTTCCGCCGGACCCGGAGATCACCCGCAGCATGGATTTTCTCCGCGACTCGAGTCTTTCCGACAAGGTCATTATCTCCCTAGCCCTGCACGACCCGTCCAAAGGGAAGCAGGACCTCTTCCTGGCCGTGGATGAGCTGGCGGCATCGCTTCAACCGCCGCTCTTCACGAGCGTGATCACGGGAGTCTCCGTGGCCGATGCCATGGAGGAATTCTCGGTCCTGCAGTACGCGCCGCAGATCCTCGGCGAGGAGGACCTAGCAGCCATCGACCGCCAGTTGACGCCGAAAGCGGTTTCCGAAAAGATGCAGGCGATCTACCTCCAGTCGCTCAGACCCGAGAGCATCTTCATGACCTCCTTATCGCGCACGGACCCGCTCGAGCATCAAAACGCTGCTGCTCGGCAAGCTGCGGGCGCTGCCGGCCTCCATGGGCTTTGATGTCGCCATCGAGGAGGGCCATTTCATCAGCCGCGACGGCCGCCATGCCATGCTCATCATCCAGACTCCGGTCAAGATGATGGACAGCCAAAAGAGCAAGGAGCTGGTGCAGGCGCTGGATGAGCGCATCAATAAGCTGCCGGGTTACGTCTCTGCCGACGTCATCGGCGGTCATCTCCATACGGTCAGCAACGAACGGGTAATCAAACGGGACATCACTGGTCGCTTCCATCATCGCCACGATCGCCTTCCTTCTTCTCTTTCTCCTCGTGTTCCGCGACGCCCGGGCGATGTTCGTGTTCATCATTCCCGCTGATCGCCGTCGTTTGGGGCGTCATCTGCTGGCCGGCATTGAACACAAACTTTCGTACCTGTCATCGGGTTCGGCACGGCGATTGCGGGCATCTCGATCGACTACGGATCTCATCGTCTATATCGCCATGAAACGGGGCACCGGCACGTCGCAGCCCGTGCAGCTCGCCAAGCTTGTCGTTCATTGATGCCATTACGACCATTTTCAGCTTCGTCGTCCTGTATTTTTCCATGATCCGCGGATACCATCAGCTGGCATTGTTCTCGATCCTCGTGCCTGCTCATCTGCCTTCTGTTCTCGCTCTTTGTGCTGCCGCTGACCCTGTCCTGGAAGAGCTACTCCCTGGTCGCAGACCCGACCATCGGCGACTGGTTGAAGAACATCAATGGCCCGCGCAAGCGCCCGGTCGGGATCTGGGCGGTCCTGACGGTCGTCGGCGCTTCATCCTTTCCCTGTCAGTCAAATTCGACAGCGATGTGAAAAAACTCGACGGCAGCGCTCCGGAAGTGCTGCAGGCGGAGCAACGGTTCCACGAAGCATGGGGCGGTAAAACAAATCAGGCGATCTTTGTCGTGACACGGGCGCAAGCCTATGAGGACGCCATGGAGCGGAACGATCGCATCTTCCGCGAAGCGGTAAAAGCCATCGGGCCGCAGAACATTTCACGAGCATCGCCCTGTTCTGGCCCTCGGAGAAAATGCGAAGGAAAATCATCGACCGATGGGACCGGTTCTGGAAGCAGGGGCGGGAGAAGAAACTGAAGGAGTTGATCAGGCAAACGTCTGCCGAGTATGGTTTTTCGGACAGGGCTTTTTCCCCTTTCTTTGACGGACTCTATGCCCGATCGAGCGTGATGACGAGCCCGCGGCGGCCTGATCGCAAGGCTTCAGGAACGCTTTGTCGTGCAAAAGGACGGGGAATACCGGATCATGTCCTTTTTCCCCGACGAACCGAAGCATTTCGTGATCTCTTGCCGCAGTGGCCAAGCAATTCCCCGGCACGTTCATCGTATCGGGCAAGGCGTTGTCCGCGTCGATCTCCGCATTTACGGCGAGGGAAACAAAGATCCTGGCCCCGCTCGCGATCCTGTTTAACGTTGTGCTGGCATGGCTCTTCTTCCGGAACTGGAAAGAGACCCTTATCGCGCTTGTGCCGCTCATTACCGGAATCATCTGGCTGCTCGGGTTCATGGTCGCTCTTCAATATGCCGCTGAATGTCGTCAATATCGTTGCCGGCATCATCACGACCGGCGTTATCGTGGACTACGGCATCGGGATCACCTATGAATACCGCCATAATCTGCACTTCGGCACGATCATGGCGATGACCCTGTCCGCTGTGTCGAACGTGATCGGCGTCGGGGGCGCTGCTGTTTGCGTAGCATCCGGCGCTCTTTTCCACCGGCGTTGCCATGGTCATGTCGCATGGTCGTCGGGATACCTGTCGTCGGTGATCGTGATTCCGTCCCTGTGCAGTATGCCTGGGGACACGAAGCATGGAGGGTAACAGCATGATACGATCTCATCGTCGCTGCTCTTACTGCACCTGTTCATTGCCGGATGCAGTTCGGTGCCCGTTTCAGGAAACCACGCTGGTACCGCTTGATTCCGCAGACCCGCGGAACATGGTGGAGCGTTTTCAGTCGGACATCCCGGACAGTTTTGAATTGCTGAACACCGTTGTTTTTGAGTATAATGGACGCAAATTTACCGCCATCGGTACGTGCAGATCAACAGGGCCGACGGCGTTTTCAAGGTCGCCGGCATGAACCCCATGGGAATAAAGCTGTTCGAACTCTCTGGGGATCAGAATAGCGTGACCAGCAATTATTCGATCGCCGATTTCTCAAAATACGGCGATCTCGCCAGCGCGGTGGGCAATGATATCAGGCGCATCTATTTTGATCTGGTCCCCGGTCCTGAAGCAAGGAGCTGGAAGAGAAAATATACACAGATCTTCCGCCAGCCTTCCGGCTCCGGCTATCTGGAGTATGTCTTCGCTGGACGGGACGGAGACCTGATCGAGAAGCGCTATTACGAAGAGGACGGGATCGTCTGGAAAGCTTCGTATTACGAATACCGGGACCAGGATGGAAAGCGCTGGCCGCAGGGGATTGTCTTCATTCACTACACAAACAGGTACCGGTTGATTGTGAGGCAGAAGGAGTTCCGTATTGAGCACAATTAAAGCAGAGATTGAACGATACATGACCGGCCCGGCAAAGGAAGGCACGAGGCTTACGTCTCGTTTTGCGTTCCCGCCCGTGTTCATTGGTTTTCAGGGGCACTTCCCGGAGAAAAAGATCCTGCCGGGCGTATGCCAGATCCAGTGCGCGCTCTCCACGCTCGAAAAGGGGAGTGGAAAGGCAGTGGTCCTGAAAGAGGTTGTGCTCGTCAAGTATTTTTCACCCGTGTTGCCCGATGATGAAGTGACCTGTGTGGTGAACGATATGGGGGATACGAGCGGTGAAGCCGTCGTGAAAGCGGTCATCTCAAAGAAGACCGACAAAATATCGGAAATGAAACTGCGAGTCTCCTATGACAGCGGAGCAAAGAAGGGGTAGTATGCGGACGCGGGGCAATAAAACCTATTTTGAGCGGATGTCGGGCGCTCCGGCGCCCATTGTGGTGGAGGTCAAAAGACGCGTTCGTTTCAACGAAGCCGACGCCATGGCGATCGTGTGGCACGGACGGTATCCCCTCTATTTCGAGGAAGCGTCCGAGGAGCTTGGCAGAAAATGCGGTTTGTCCTATCCGGAGTATTTCGAAGCGGGATTGCGTGCGCCTGTTATCGAACTTCACATCGATTACATTAAACCTCTTTTTCTTGACGAGGAATTTACGATCAGGGCATCGCTCATCTGGAATGAAGGCTCTCGGCTGAACACGGAATATCAGCTGATCAAGCAGGACACGAGCGTTGCCTCAAGCGCGTACATGGTGCAGTTGTTCACCGATGAAAAGACGGGAGAACCCTTCATGGTCTCACCGGAACTGCTCGTTCGGGTTCGCAGAAAATGGGCGGCAGGGGAGTTCCATAAAAAGCCATGAAGCCGGTCGTCGTCATGGCAGATATGGTGACCCCCTATGGCAGGGGAACTGAAGCATGCTGGCAGGGTTTGCTGCGCGGTGAGAGCGCCATTTCACGCGTCAACCGCTTCAAGACCGCGGCTTTCCATTCTGACTTCGCCGGAATCATCAATGGCCTGAGGTATCACGAAGGCGCTTCCCTGGTCATGCAGATGATGGAGATGCTGTTCGAAGGGGTCGTTTTTCCAGAGGACGCAAAGCTGCTGCTCGCAACGACCAAAGGTGAGATCGACCTGCTCGAACAGAGCATGCTTGAGCAGAGGGGCGATGGTGCAGATGCTGTTGTGAGCCGTCTTATCAGCAAGGTTGCCGGCCTGACCAGGACAAAGGGCAAGGGGCTGGTGATATCGGCAGCCTGTACATCGTCAGCCGCGGCAGCGGCTCAGGCTGCGGCAATGATCCGGACCGGCCATGCCGACTGCGTGCTCGTGGTCGCCTGCGACAGCATTACGGAGTTCATCTTCTCCGGTTTCTCATCGCTCATGGCGCTGGACAAACAGCCGGCAAGGCCTTTTGACAAGAACAGGGCAGGCCTGAACGTGGGCGAGGCAGCAGCCTATGCTCTTATTATGAGCGAAGAACGTGCAGCACGCGAAGACCGTCCCGTTCTCGGGGTGATAGCAGGCTGGGGCCTGAGCGATGACGCTAACCACATGACCGGCCCGTCGCGCGAGAGCGAGGGCCTGATCCTGGCCATCTCGAAAGCGCTGATCTCCGCAGGCATCGGTCCCGATGAGGTGGGCTTTATCTCCGCGCACGGCACCGGCACCATTTTTAACGACCAGATGGAGATGCGGGCATTTCATGCGGTCTTTCAACATCGCGAACGTCCGGTGTATTCCATAAAAGGCGGCATCGGACATACCATGGGTGCGGCCGGACTTGTGGAGATGATCATTGCACTCCGCGCGCTCCGGGAGCGGAAGGCGCCTCCGACGGTGAATCTGAAAGATCCTGACGACGATGCGCGGGGATGGGTCTCGGACCATCAGCAGCCGGTCCGCGAACAGACGTTGGCCCTGGTGACGAACGCGGGTTTCAGCGGGGTGAACACGGCATTGGTGCTGGCGTGATGCTTAAAGAATATAGTCTATCTTAAACATGGTAAACAAAGTATGCGAAGACGTAGACGCCAGTTGCTCTGCTCTTGCGATAGAGCGAACAAGCCTTTACTTTGCGGCCTTGAACGATGTGCGCGAAAGATTCTTGCCGTTTGAATAGAATTGGATTCCTTAATTGCAAGAGTTCGGATGTTCTCATGCGTCCTCTGCGTGCTCTGCGAGATACGCCCTTTTGGTTCCGGTTTGTCCAGGTTAGGATATGATGTCAATTTCCGTCCACGGCATAGGATGGCTCACGAAAGAAGGATACGGCTGTATCAGGAGCGGGCTCCAGCACGCGTATGAGATCGGCGAAGGCGCCCACACCTTGCCGAAGAGGGACATTTTTTCACATCCCTTTAAAAACTTCGGACGGCTCGACGCCATTTCAAAGATGACCGCGTTTGCCATAAGTCTCGCTCTGCAGGACGCGGGCATCGAATACTCGCCGACAGATAAACAGGACATCGGGATCGTGGGTACGAATTCCGAGGGCTCGCTCCAGTCGGATATCGAGTACTTCAGGGATTACCTCGCTGGAGGGCGCACGCTGTCGCGGGGAAACCTGTTCATCTATACGCTGCCATCCAGCCCCCTTGGTGAAGCGGCGATTCATTTCGGCCTCCTGGGCCCTGTTGCGTATGTCAGCGAGCGAAAACCACGCGCTGACAGCCGTACTCGACATGGCAGACGAGATGATCCTTGCCAACGAGGCGCCGGCCATGCTCGCCGGCACAGCAGAAGCGGAAGAGGCGATCTTCTTCGTCCTGGCGCGGGACCACGGCGGGGAGCGGCAGGTCCTTTGCGATCTTGAAGAGGCACGAGCTCTTGTGGAAACAGGCCCTGATCTATCGGGGTTGATACAGAAATTTCTCCATATGGCAGAAAGAAAGGCATAGTGTGAAGATCAGACTCATTTATCCAAAATGGCCTAAACTTGAACGGCAGACGGAATTTCATCTTCCTCCGCACGGTCCGATCTGTTTTGCGGCCACCGTGCCTGGCGACGATGAGCTTTCTTTCACGGACGAACATGTGGAGGACATTAACTTCGACGAGAAGGTGGATCTCATTGCGATCTCGTGCATGCTGACCTGCCAGATCAAGAGAGGGTGGGAGATCGCCGACCAGTTTCGTGCGCGGGGGATCCCGGTCATCTTCGGCGGCATCGGCACCATGATCCATGCGGAGGAAACCAGGCAGCATGCCGATTCCGTGTTCCTTGGCGAGGCCGAAGGCCGTTTCGGTCAGGTCCTGCAGGACCTCAAGAATAAGAGCCTCAAGAAGGTGTACGATTTTCAGTGGAATTTTCCGAACATGAACGTAGTGGGTCCGGCGCGGCGGAGCATTCTGAACCGTGAGCTTTACAACTATCGCGGCGTTCAGATGGTCGATCTTATCCACGCCTCGCGTGGCTGCCGGTTCAACTGCTTCTGCTGCTGTACGCCGTTCCTCGGCGGGCGTGAGTTCCGGCCCCGCCCTATCGATGACGTCGTCCGCGAGGTGGCGGCCATTGACAACAACCGCCTCTTCTTCGTGGACAACTCCCTGGCCCAGAACGATCAATGGGAAAAGGACCTCTTTCGCGCGTTGATCCCCCTGAAGAAAAAATGGGTCTCTCATCCCATCAAGGACGATGACGAGATCCTGGACCTGGCGGCCGAAGCAGGCTGCTGGTACGTGTACCAGGCCATCTTCGATACGTCCGATTATATCCGGAACCGTGTGAAGCGTCTGCAGGACCGCGGTATCGGCGTCGAGGGTACGATCATCCTCGGGATGGACGAACAGGATGAGGACTATATCAAGCGGCTTGTTGATTTCCTCCTTGAGATCAAACTGGACCTGGCGGAGTTCACCATTCTGACGCCGTTCCCTCATACGCCGGTCCGCGATGCGCTCCAGAAAGAGGGCAGGATCCTGTCGAACGACTGGAACCAGTATACCGGCGGGCAAGTCGTGTACAGGCCGGCACAGATGACGCCGACAAAGCTGCAGGATCTCTATTACTATGCCTGGGACACATTCTACAAGGAAACCAGCCAGAACCTCAGGATGGCCAAGCTTTTTTTGAAGGTCATTGAAAAGGAAAAGGCGGACGGAACGTATCGGGGAGCAAGCCTCAGGCGCAGAAAATGGCAGAAGGAAGAATCCACGGAGACGGTCCGATGAAAGTTCTTTTGATCTCGGCCAATGTAACCCTGTCGCCCTACCCGCTCTATCCTCTGGGCGTCAGCATCATTGCAGGTGCGCTCACCAGGGCGGGCCACGAAGTGCGGCAGGCGGATTTTCTGCAGCAGAACAGCTCGCTTGAGGCGATCGGCCGGGAAGCGCGCGAGTTCGGGCCCGACCTTGTCGGCATTTCCGTGCGCAATATCGACAACGTGAACCTCCTGCACGAGCAGTATTACATCCAGAACGTCAAGAACATCGTGAGCGCGGTGCGGGAAGTCTCGAAGGCGAAAGTGCTCCTGGGAGGAGCGGGGTTCTCCCTCATCCCTGATCTGATCCTGAAGGAGACCGGGGCTGATTACGGCATCATCGGCGAAGGAGAGGTCCTGGCTGTTGAGTTCGCGAACAATGCGGCAAAAGGGGTCTATCCAAAGGAAACCCTCATCAGTTCGCCGACAAAACTTCCGGGTGACCAGATCGACGCCGCCTTGTATGATGAACGGCTGCTCGAATTCTACCTTCACAGCGGCAACATCGCATCCATTCAGACCAAACGGGGATGCACCTATAAATGTGTGTACTGCACCTATCCGGTGCTGGAAGGCGCCCAGATCCGGAGGCGCGATGCGCGGGCCGTTGTCGATGACATCGAGCTGCTGCGCGATCAAGTTCAAGACCAAGTATATCTTTTTTGTCGATTCCGTGTTCAATGATGACGAAGGCGCTTATCTTGAGGTGATCGACGAAATGGTCCGGCGCAAGGTCAACATCCCCTGGACCGCATTTTTCAAACCAGGCGGTCTGACCGACGAGATCGTGGAGCGCATGAAGCAGACCGGGTTCGGCGCAGCTGAAGTCGGCACTGACGCGGCCTGCGATACAACGCTCAAGCGAATGGGCAAGAGCTTTACGTTCAAGGACGTGATGGAATGCAACGATCTCTTTGTGCGTCATGGGATCGCCACGTCTCATTTTTTCATGTTCGGCGGGCCCGGGGAAACGCCCGAGACCGTACAGGAGGGGATCAGGAACATTCTGAGCCTTCAGAAATGCGTGGCCTTCATTTTCATGGGCATACGGATCCTGCCGAATACGCCTCTGGCCCGTCTGGCGATGAAGGAAAAGCTTATCGCCCCTGACGACGGACATGCTGAAACCCATTTACTACCTTTCTCCGGCCGTGGATAAACAGTGGCTTGAGGAAACGCTGACCAAGGCCTTTGCCGATGTACGTCATTGCGTGTTCCCGCCTGACGCCATGGACAACAGCCTGCAGGTGCTTCACAAGCTCGGCTACACGGGACCCATGTGGGACCTGCTGCTTCCCGGGAGAAAGCCACGGGAGAGGTCGCGGAATGCCGCAAAGTAGTCAGCTTCATCATGACACCTGGTGCGCCGTGCCGGTCTTTAATAACCAGGCCACGGTGAAGGACGTTGTAACAGCCTGTCGCTCGATCCTGCAAAACGTCGTCGTCATCGATGACGGCAGCACGGATGCTGATCTGGCGTCGCTGCTTTCGGGGCTGGACGTGGTCCTTTTGAAACACGGAAAGAATCTCGGCAAGGGAGAGGCGATCCTGACAGCGTCACGCTACATCGAAGGACGCGGAGGGACGTACATGATCACCGTTGACGCCGACGGCCAGCATGATCCCCGGGACATGGAACGTTTCTTTCCGCTGATGCAGGAGAGTGATGCCCGTCTCATCATCGGGTGCAGGGATTTTAATACGGACAATGTTCCCGCATCGAGCCGCTTTGGCAGGAAGTTCGCCAATTTCTGGCTCAAGGCCGAGACCGGGTGCACGATCGATGACTGTCAGAGCGGGTTCCGCGCTTATCCTGTTCGCTATCTTAACCAGCTGCGCTTCAAGGGCAGCCGGTATGATTTCGAGGCAGAGGTGCTGGCCAAAGCGGCCTGGGCAGGGCTGGAGCTTCTGATGGTGCCGATCGCCGTCCACTACCCGAAGCCTGAGGAGCGGGTCTCGAGCTTTAAACCGGTTCTCGACAATCTGCGGCTCACCCGCATCCATTCCATGCTGGTGGGAAGGCGTCTGCTGCCGCTGCCTCACAAGAGGCTGGTGCAGGGAAGCAGAGAGTTCGACCTGTCGCTGCTGCGCCATCCGGGCAAGGTGCTGCGGCTGCTGCTCCGGGAAAACGCGACCCCCGAGGGGCTGGCCTTGTCCGCTGCTGTCGGCGTGTTCCTCGCCGTATTGCCGATCCTGTTCGCGCATTCGATCGTGATCTTGTATGTCGCGCTCCGGCTGAACCTGAACAAGGTCGTGGCGCTGAATGTTCAGCATATAGCCATGCCGCCTTTTGTGCCGGCGCTCTGCATTGAAGTGGGGTACTATATGCGCCACGGCCAATGGCTTACGGACCTTTCTTTTGCAACGGTATTCGCGCAGTTCTCATCGCGATTGTATGAATGGTTCCTGGGTTCGCTCATAATTGCCCCGCTCCTCGCTGTTCTGATCGGAGCGATCATGTACATTTCCGCAACGGTGATAAAAAAACTCAGGTATACGAATGTCACCAAAGAAGGGTGTTGAGCGCAATCGGGGCAATCGGGCAGGATTCTGGTTCTTCCGCATGGCGGCGAAGATCTTCGGACTGCGGGGCGCCTACGGATTGCTGTATTTTGTCAGCCTGTACTATCTGATCTTTGATCATGCTGCGGTTGTTGCGAGCATGGCTTATGTCCGGAGACGCTTTCCGGACCACGGCGCTCTCCGGCGGATGATCGATGTGTATTTATTGTTCGTGAACCAGGGGAAAAGCCTCATTGACCGCTACTACGTTGCCGCCGGCGGCAGTGATATCGACCTTGAACTCGTCGGATATGAGAAGATCAAAGATCATCTGGCTGACGGACACAAGGGAATGATCTTCCTGACCGCTCATGTGGGGAACTGGCAGGTAGCGACAACGGCCCTCAGGAAACTCGACAGGACCGTATACCTCATGATGCGCCCCGAGGACAATGTCGCCGTAAAAGAGACGCTGAACATCGACAGCGAGCAGGAGACGATCAGGATCCTGTACACTGATGGTTCCCTGGGAGGTGTTGTCGAGGCGTTGAAGGCGATCAGCCAGGGCGGCATCGTCTCGATCATGGGAGACCGCACGTACGGGTACGATTCGAAGGAAGCATCCCTGCTGGGCGGAACCGTCCGGTTCCCTTACGGAGCGTTCAGTCTCGCGGCCGCGGCACGGTGTCCTGTTGCGGTGCTCCTGTCGGCCAAGGTGGGCGTGAAAAAATACGTGACCGACGTTTCGCACGTTATCAACCCGCCCGCAGGCGTGCGGGGCAACAAGGGCGCGGAGATCGCGGCATGTGTTCAGGAGTTCGCCCGGGTCCTGGAAGAGTATGCAATCGATCATCCCTACCAGTGGTTCGTTTTTCGCGACATGTGGCAGGGAAATACTTAAC
>CAVTAJ010000009.1:0-93705 GCA_963732675.1 Nitrospirota bacterium | reverse complement strand
CACGATAAGCACGTGGATGTAAAGGGTCTCAAGTGCACCGCCTGCCATTACCAGATATTCCAGATGGCTCGGGAGTCCTATAAGATGGATATGAACAAACTGAAAGAAGGCAGTTTCTGCGGAAAATGTCATAACGGCAAGATAGCGTTCGATGTAAAGGACAAGAAGAACTGCATTCGTTGTCACCGGTAACGAACATCTGATCATATAAACCATCCTTTCTGTTAACGCAGTCACTGCACACTTCGCTTCTTATTATCTCCTGTGTTGCTCCGGTCCTCTCCTGCCGCAAATTCCAAATTGCCGTAAATATGAAGCAAAATCACTTTGTGAATAACTCTTCACGGATAACCCTGAAATGTGGATACATATTCTATTGTTTCCCTTCGTCTTTAAGCGTAAATTGGTTTCAAAAAATTGGGAGGTGAAATGTATTTCATCAGGAATGAAAATAGAAGTATAAGCACACGCATCAGGAGAAATCTCGGTTGAAATAATTATTAATTCTAACAGAAAGAGGAGGTTTGTAAAAATGGGTAAAAGTCTGATCAAGCTGTGTATCGCCGCCGTATTGGCGGCCAGTCTGGCTATATCCCTGGTTGGCTGCAAAGGCAGTTCGGGGGATGCAGGGGCTGATGGGACTAACGCAGTGGACAAGGGTACCATCTCAGGTACGGTGAAGGATGCCGCAGGCAATCCGATAGCAAATGTCACGGTGGCGACGACGCCTGCGACATCAACGGCTTCTACGGGCGCTACCGGCACATTCACCATATCCAATGTTCCGATTGGTGATTATGCGTTAACGGCAACCGCGACGGGTTATTTCGGTTCACTTTCAGGGGTGGGAGTCGTAGCAGGCAGTATCACGCAGGTGAGTATTGTCGTGTCCTCTACCCCGACCGCGCAAACGGTTATCTTCTCGGTGAAAGACACGGCCGGGACGGCTGTGGCGGGAGCGACGGTTTATGCCATACCCGCATCGGACGTCGCGGAAATCGCTGCGCAGCCGATCACGCTGACAGCTGGAAATTATACTGCATCCGCGCAAACGGTGGATGAGCCCCTCGAAGACCTGATAAACGGTAACTATACGCCCGCGGGCGGGGGCGTTAGCACCTATAAATCCGCTGTGACGGATGCTTCGGGCAAGGCGATCATTGCGAACCTTTCCGTAGGGACGACGGACATGTACTTTATCTATGTGAAAATAGCGACCGCCGATGCGGGCCGCCTCCCCGGCGGCAGCATCTGCCGCACCGCGGTATCCGGCGCCTCGCTGAACAACACGGAAACGGCGATCAACGTTTCCACCAGGCCGTCCGCATCGGCCATGTATGTCGGAAGCAGCACCTGTCTTGTTTGTCATGCGTCGTATGCAACGGAGAAACAGACGCTGCATAAGCTGGGCATTATGACACCGGGATTGCCGAGCAACATGCAGGATATCGCGAAATTTTCGAGCACAACCGATCCCGATCAGGATTTCTTCGCCGGCCTGAAGAAATTCGAAGCGGGGACGACGGTGTATTTTTACAGTACGAGCACTCCAACAGCTGGCACGTTCAGAACACTGGAATCCGCTCCGACGTCCACGCAACTCGGTGCGGGGCAGGTGTATTTCACCCTCGACCTGTCCAAGGTCGGCAGCGTATATAAAGTTCAGTTTAATAATATCGTCACCCCGGCGGATCCCAACAACGGCATGGTTATGGATGTTGCCCTGACCTACGGCGGTGGTCTCCACAAGCAGAGATATCTGACCAGTCTCGGGAACAGCCTGTATGTCATACCGCTCCAATTCCAGCCCATGGGCAGCGACAGCAGCGCCGATTCGGGCCGCACCGTATGGGTGGAATACAATACGGTGAGCAACAAATGGTGGGACACCGCGACCAACGCGTTGACCATACCGAATCTGGTAACCGGCGGCAAGGCGAAGAGCTTCGACATCAGCTGCGCGGGCTGCCATTTTACCGGTTACAGCGTCACCAAGAACGCGGCGGGTGAATACCTCGCCACGGCCGTGGCCGATGCGAACGGCGAGACGAACCACCTGAATCCCTACGCGAAGCAGGAAATGAACATCGGCTGCGAGGTTTGCCATGGGCCGGGCTCGGAGCATGCCGACGCCGGCGGTAACGGAACGTCCATCGTTACGCCGGAGAATCTGACCCCTGAGCGTGAGGCCATGATCTGCGGAACGTGCCACACCCGCGCCCAGTCTAAGGACCCCGACGGCCTCAAGGTGGAGGCCGCCCCTTGACGCGAACAATAAGATGATGAAACCGGGAACCAGCAGGGCCGACTTCCTGGCGAATAACGTTTTCCGCCACGACGCTTCAACTGCAACCGGAGATTTCTGGGCGATGCCAAGCACTCCAAGAAACACCACCAGCAGTATACGGATTTCATCCAAACGAAGAAATACCGTAACGGCACCGCGCTCAAGACCTGCGTGAATTGTCATGACGTGCACGCTCCGGGCACCGACCGGCACCAGCTCTCCGGGACCTTGGACAACAGCCTGTGCATCTCGTGCCATGCGACCATCGAGGTCGTAGCGCATATGACGGCCAAGACAGGAACTTCCATGGGAGCATCAACGAAGTGCGTCGAGTGCCACTTCACGAAGACAGCGAAGTCGGGGTCCGGCAGCCCGACTCCCGGCATGACCGGCGCATCGTTGACGAATTACTACCAGAACGACATCAGTTCCCATCGGTTGGATGTGCCCCTGAAATCGAGCATATCGTCTACCAATGCCATGCCGATTCCGTATACCAGCGGATGCGGCAGTTGTCACAGCAACAGCAGCCTATAACAGAGAAATCGTTTCCGGAAAAGAACCAACCCCTCCGGGAGTTCCCGGGGGGGTCACCTACGCCATACCTTTATTTTAACTTCGCTGCCAAACAAGAGCGCTTTGAACAGCGAGTAATTCTATGCCTTCTGTTACCTCCACGTAAAGATTGGGGCGGGGGAAACCCCGCCTTTTTTTTATAGTGCGCCCGGCAAAGCGCACTCACTTGGAGTTGTAAGTCCTCTACGGACCCCGATGAAGTGAACCGTTAGCCGAACCGCAAGGTCTGCCGACGCGAGGCGGGGTATGAAGGCAGCGGTAAGCAAATCCTAGGCCCGAGGAACATGAAGGGCATGCGAGGTGTAGCCGCTCTGGGCGAGAAGGCCATGCTATTCAAAGCCCGATAGTTATCCGGAAGGCACGGAACTAGATGCGTCGAATATAGGGGGAGACGGTGAGTGCACAATACCCGGTGAGTAATGCAACAGGGAACGCCCGTGAGGGCCTGCCTCTGTTTGTTGTTACGAACGGGTTTAAAAAAATAAATCTCCTTGTTTTTTATTCAAAGCTGTGTTATAGAATATTATGAAGATGAGATTGAAACAGGGGGGGAAGGTGCCCTGGACGTCGGCATCATGAAAAAGGAAACTAACAAAACGAGAAAACAGCGGCAGCCCATTGGCGGGAAGACAGCAAAGCCTGAGTGCGGTACTCTGTCATACATCGCAGAATGCCGGGGCGCTCAGCAGAAAAGCGGTTCGATCCAATGGGCAGCTCCTCCTGACAGCATCGACAAGTTGTTAAAAAAATAGCCCGCCGTCCTTAATGACGGCGGGTTTGTTGTTTTCAAACGTTCGTTAAAACGGAAAGGTGTGCTGACGATGTGCGATCTGAAGGCTTATGTGAAAAAACAGGGGACCGAGGAGCTGCTCCTTGAGTCGGTAAATAATATCCGCGTTGAGAACGGCGAAGTGGTGGTTCGTAACCTGTTCGGCGAGGAGAAAAGACTGCGTGGAGTGGTGAGTGAGGTCTCTCTGACCAGGAACCGTGTCATTGTGGAGCAGAGTTGATGTGATCCATTCCTAACCAGTTGAGAAAAGAACAGGATCACGCCTCCTAACGCTTTCCCCCGCTACAATGCGGAGTGTCCGAACTCCGAACTCCTTCTTGAGAAGTTCGATATTAGAGCGATGCTGGCCGATCGCGGCAGAGAGGTCTTTGGGGTTTACCTGAAACGTTACCTTATCCGTCTTTCCATCCCTGCTGCGTAAGGCAGCGCGCATGTTATCCAATAGGATCGAGGATTCCACCAGTTGTCTGAAGGCAGGATGATATGGCCCGGCAATGATCGTACCAGGTCTTTCCAGTTCACCTGTTGGCTGTAGCCCGATCCGTATAACGTCTATTCCCGCCCGTTCGAACCTTTCAAGAGCGTCCCGGCACAACGCAACAGCATCATCAAGCGAGAGCGGCATATAGCGACCTGACTCTGTACAGGTCTTCAAGCGGCGTGTCTTTGATCACGAGAGCTGGATAGATCCTGACAAAGTCAGGCTTGAGTTCAATGACCGTATCGACCGTTTTCATGAATGTTTCAGCGGAATCACCGGGCAAACCGGGCATCAACTGAAGGCCGATGAAGAAACCGTATTTTCTAAGCCGGGTTACGGCATTCACTGTATCGTTTGCCGTGTGCCCCCGGCCAGAGCGTTGAAGAACGACATCATCCATGGACTGGACGCCGAGTTCCACGGTATTGGCATGATATTCATTTAACATCGAAAGGATATCGTTCGTGATGCAATCCGGTCGAGTGGAGAGACGAATATTTTCAATTTGACCTGAGCGGAGGAAGGGCTGGACCGCTGCGAGATATTCCTTCTGGAGCTCAAGCGGCAACGCAGTAAAGCTCCCGCCGTAAAATGCCACGTGTGCGGCTTTATCTGAGGTGTCGATTGCCAGGTATTCTTTGATCTTCTGAGGCAATACTGATGGATCTGCCGGCTTCATTTGCCCGGTAATGTTCTTCTGGTTGCAGAATACGCACTGGTGCGGGCATCCGGAATGGGGGATGAAAAAAGGGATGATCATAAATTCAGAGGTCAGAATACAGAAGATAGAATATTGAACAGAAAAGGCAATGAAGGATGTCTACTGACTTCTGGCTTCTGGCTCCCGACTCCTTCCGGAAAGTTTTTCCAGCGCTTCCCTGGCCGCTCTTTGCTCCGCTTCCTTTTTGCTCTTGCCTATGCCGCGGCCGGAAAGCTGTCCCTTGATCCATACTTCCATGTTGAACTGTTTCTGATGATCAGGGCCTGTCTCGGAAACGACGCGGTATTCCGGAAGCTGTTTGAGCCGCTCCTGGCAGAGCTCCTGAAGCTCCGTCTTATAATCAAGCGATCCGCCCGACGAGCAGGTCTTCCTGATCATTGCCTCGAAGACGCGGATAACGAATGCTTCAGCTGAGTCTATGCCCGCATCGAGGTAGACGGATGCAATGAGGGCCTCAAGGCAATCTGCCAGGAGCGAATCCTTGTTCCTCCCCCCGGTTTGGTCTTCTCCTTTTCCGAGCAGGAGATAGTCACCGAGACCGATCTCGCGTGAAACGGCGGCGAGGGCAGGTTCGCTCACGACTGCCGCACGGAATCTCGAGAGGTCGCCCTCGGTCGAATCAGGGCAGGCCTTCATCAGATATTCGCTTACGACGAGGCTGAGGACGGCATCGCCGAGGAACTCCATCCGTTCATTGTGATAGGGCACCCTGTTTTCGTTGGCATAGGACTTGTGCGTGAGCGCGCGCTCGAGGAGTTCCACGTCCTGGAAGGTATAGGCGATCCGCTGCTGGATGTCCGAGAGGGGAGGCATCTTACTTCCGGAATCTGCGGAAGACCAGGCAGGCGTTCGTGCCGCCGAATCCAAAGGAGTTGGACATGACAATGTCTACCTGCAGGTGTCTCGCCTTATTCGGGATGTAGTCCAGGTCACATTCAGGGTCCGGGTTCTCAAGATTGATCGTTGGAGGAAGGATCCCGCGTTCCAGTGCAAGAACGGAGATCACGGCTTCCACGCCCCCGGCTGCGCCAAGCAGATGGCCGGTCATGGATTTTGTGGAGCTGATCGGTATTTTATAAGCAGTGTCGCCAAACACGGTCTTGATTGCCATGGTCTCGAGCTCGTCGCCATACTTGGTCGAGGTGCCATGAGCGTTGATGTAGCCCACATCAGACGGGTTGATGCCGGCGTCCTTGATGGCCATCTTCATGCACCGGGCCGCTCCTTCACCGTTCGGCGCTGGTGAGGTGATATGGTAAGCGTCTCCGGACATGCCATAGCCGATCACCTCGGCGTAGATATGCGCCCCACGTTTCATCGCGAATTCCAGTTCCTCGATGACAAGCAGCCCCGACCCCTCACCCATGATGAAACCGTCACGCTCCGCGTCGAACGGACGACTGGCGCGCTCGGGCTCGCTGTTCCGGGTCGAGAGGGCCTTCATAGCGTTGAACCCGCCGACCCCGAGAGGGCAGATGCAGGACTCGCTGCCGCCGGCGATCATGGCATCGGCGTCGCCGCGCTGGATGATCTTGAAGGCGTCGCCGATGGAGTGGGTGCCCGTGGCGCAGGCAGTGACGACGCAGGAGTTCGGGCCTTTCGCGCCGAAGCGCATGGAGATATGCCCGGCCATCTCATTGATGATGGACATGGGAATGAAAAAGGGCGTGATCCGGCGGAAACCCTTTTCCATGTATGCACGGTATGTCCGCTCGATCGCGGGCAGCCCGCCGATGCCAGAGCCGACGGTGACACCGATGCGCTCAGCATTCTCGGGCGTCACGATGAGCTTTGAGCTGTCCATCGTCATTTGGCTCGCGGCGATCGCGAGATGAATGAACCGATCCATCTTCTTGATCTCCTTGGCCTCGATGTACTGGGCCGGATCGAATCCCTTGACCTCACCCGCGATCTGCGTGGGGATGGTCTTGTCATCGAACTGCGTGATGGGGCCTATGCCGGACCTGCCGTTGATCAAGCCGTCCCAGCTCTTTTCCGTGTCCAGGCCGACCGGGGTGATCATCCCGATGCCGGTGATAACAACTCTTCTTTTCAACAAAAATCCCTCCTGCCTAAATTCCGTTAGAGAACAATGCTCCATCGGAGGCTATCGTGTCATTGTATAGCACAGACCTGTATGTATGATGTCAGCCGTTTACAAGAACCACGGCCTTCTCTCCCGGAGTAAAAAATCCGAAAAGCCAAAAAACCCGCTCTCGCGGCTGCGGGAGCGGTCTTCTGGCTTTCGGAAGTTCTTGAAACAGATCGGAACGAGATTCGTTTAATTACTTTGCTTTTGCTGTGATATAGTCGATCGCGTTCTGCACGGTCGCTATCTTCTCGGCATCTTCATCCGGGATCTCCACGCCGAATTCCTCTTCGAGCGCCATTACGAGCTCCACGGTGTCGAGTGAGTCAGCGCCGAGGTCGTTCACGAAGGACGCCTCGGGTTTTACATCCGCTTCCGGTACGCCGAGCTGCTCGGAAATGATCTTTTTTACTTTTGCCACTATATCTGCCATTGTAATCCTCCTCTGAGTAAGTTCTTACACCTGATATTGCCATAAAAGCGCTCAGACACGAAGTTCTGTATTTCCTTGGTGCCCTCCCGTTTTCGTGGCTGAACCGTGTATTTGGTTTACATGTACATGCCGCCGTTCACATGGATCACCTGGCCGGTGATGTACGACGCCCAGGGTGAAGCAAGGAAACGGACTGCATTTGCCACGTCCTCAGACGTGCCGAGCTTGCCCATGGGGATCTGCTTTGCGAGTTCCGCCCTGACATTCTCGGACAGTGCCTGTGTCATGGCGGTATCGATAAAACCCGGGGCCACGGCGTTTGCCGTGATACCGCGGTTCGCATATTCCCGGGCAATGGTCTTGGTCAGGCCGATGAGGCCTGCCTTGGATGCGACGTAGTTCGCCTGTCCTGCATTGCCCATGGCGCCGACGATCGAGGCGATGTTGATGATATTTCCGCTCCGTTGTTTGCTCATGTACTTGAGCGCCGCTTTAGTGCACAGGAACGCGCCTTTCAGGTTGATGCTGAGCACCAGGTCCCAGTCCTCGTCCTTCATCCGGAGGATGAGGCCGTCCCGGGTGATGCCGGCGTTGTTCACGAGGATGTCGATCCTGCCGAGCTTTTCAACGACCTGATCGATCATGGCCGTGACTTCGGCGGACGCGGCGACGTTCGTCTTGATGGCAAGCGCTTTTCTGCCCTTTGCCTCGATGTCAGCAGCGGTCTTCTGCGCGGCCTCGAGGTTCACATCGCAGATGGCAACATCAGCACCGTCGGCCGCAAGCGCGAGCGCGATATCCCTGCCGATGCCCTGTGCAGCTCCGGTGACGAGCGCTGTCTTTCCGCTCAAACTCATGTTCTGCTCCTCAAACTACTATGCCACGGATCAGAGGCCCTGTTTTTAACTCTTGCTGCTTGAGCAATTATCCTGTTCTTACAATCCCAACGCACTGAGCGTATCGCTCATGCTCTTTTGATCCTCGACGTTCAGCACCTTTGCGTCTTTCGCGATCCGCTTTACAAGACCGGAAAGCACCTTGCCGGGTCCGATCTCGATGAAGGTATCATAGCCGTCGCTGACCATATGTTTGATCGAGTCTTCCCAAAAGAGCGGGGAACTGATCTGTTTGATGAGCGACGTCCTGAGCTCTGCAGCAGTCCGGATGAACTTTGCATCCGCGTTATTCACGATAGGGTTGTTCAAATCGCTTATCGTTACCTTGACGAGTTCCTGCTCAAGCCGCTCGCCGGCCTGCTTCATCATGATGCAGTGTGAAGGCACGCTCACCGAGAGAGGGATCACTTTTTTCGCCCCGGCAGCCCGGGCAAGCTCCATGGCTTTTTCCACTGCCTTTTTCTCGCCGGCGATAACGATCTGGCCCGGGGAGTTGTAATTTGCAGGGGCAACTATACCATTTTTGGCGGCTTCATGGCAAGTTTTTTCTACGTCTTGCCGTTCCATCCCGAGAATGGCCGCCATAAGCCCTGCACCAGCAGGCACGGCCTCCTGCATGAACCTGCCGCGCTTTTGGACCAGCGCCACCGCGTCCATGAGTTCGAAACCGCCGGCAGCGGTAATCGCGGTATATTCGCCAAGGCTGTGGCCCGCAGCTGCGGTGGCAACAAGACCCCTTCGCTCCAGGGGCCGGAGCATCGCGATGCTCGCAGCAAGGATCGCGGGCTGGGTGTTCTCGGTGAGGTTCAGCTTCTCGACCGGGCCGTGCATGCAGAGCTGCAGGAGGTCATAACCGAGCACTGAGCTTGCAGTCTCAAAGACTTCTTTTGATTCGCCAAAATTTTCACTGAACTCCTTCGCCATGCCAACGTACTGCGAACCCTGGCCGGGAAAGATGAATGCTATTTTCATATTATCCCCGCATCTCCCTGATCTTCCTGATCATGATCGGAAGAACCTCGTGCACATCGCCGACAATGCCATAGGTCGCAACGCTGAAGATGGGCGCATCGGGGTCCTTATTGATCGCGACAATGACGTCCGATGACTGCATCCCGGCAATATGCTGGATTGCGCCGGAGATGCCGCAGGCGATGTAGAGCTTGGGGCAGACCGTCTTGCCTGTCTGGCCTACCTGGTGGGAGTAGGGGATCCATCCTTCATCAACCGCACCCCGTGTTGCCGCAACCGCGCCTCCAAGCGCTTTTGCGAGTTCTTCAACCAATTGAAAGTTTTTGGCGCTGCCAAGACCGCGGCCGCCCGCGACAATGATGTCCGCTTCGCAGATGTTGACGGTCTCGCCCAGTTCCTCCACGGTCTTGATGACCTTGGTGCGGAGATCTCCTGACGGGTCATACTTCACGTCAATGATTTCACCGGTCCGTGCGTCATTGCGCGGCGCCGGTTTCATCACCTTATGCCTCACCGTGGCCATCTGAGGCCGGTGGTTGGGGGTGACGATCGTGGCCATGATATTTCCGCCAAAGGCCGGACGGGTCTGGTGGAGGTGGCCGGTCTCAGCGTCGATGTCGAGCACGGTACAGTCGGCGGTAAGTCCCGTGTACAGCGAAGATGCTACCTTGGGAAAGAAGGAGCGGCCGATCGCCGTTGCACCCGCAAGGATGATCTCGGGCTTGTGCTGCCTCGCGAGCGCTGTCAGGACTCCGGCATAGGAGTCATCATTGAAATCTTTGAGCGACGGATCGTCTGCAACATAGACGATATCTGCGCCGCAGGCAATGAGCTCTTGAGCTTTATTGTGAATTCCGTAACCGAGGAAAACAGCCGCGAGTTTGGCCTTCTTTTTATCGGCCAGCTTCCTTCCTTCTCCGAGAAGTTCAAGGGCGACGCTGGATATGCCGCCTTTGTGCTGTTCGGCAAAGACCCACACACCCTTGTATGCCGAAAGGTCGACAGTCGGAGAAGCAGCTTCTTCCGTTTTCTCGATAGCCTTGAATTCGCATGCCTCGACGCAGGCGCCGCACATGGTGCAGGCTTCGGTAATGAACGCCTTGCCGTCCCGCATCTCAATAGCACCGAAGGGACACGCTGATAAGCAGGTCTCGCATGCGGTGCACTTATCAGGTATTACTTTAACGCTCACAATCCGCTCCTTGCAAGAAAGGTCAAAGTTCAAAATCTAAATTTCAAATGAATATCAAATGACCAATGATCAAACTAGTTTGAACTTTGACCTTTGAAATTTGAACTTGCTAAATCAACGATTGTTCCTTCAATTTTTTTACTACCGTCGCGGCTTGTTCTTCAAGCGTGCCGGAAAGGATCTCCCGCTGTCCGCGCGGCGCGGGCGGGAATATCTTTACCACCTTTGTTGGTGAACCCTTTAAACCGCACTGATTCTGGTCTGCATTTATGTCCGCGGCGGTCCAGGAAGTGACCTTGATGCCCCTGGCTTTCATCTTGCCTTTGAGCGAAGGCAGGCGCGGCTGATTGATCTCTTTCACAACGGTGATAAGCGCGGGGAGAGAGGTTTCGACAACATCGTATCCCTCGTCCATCATACGCTCAGCCACCATCCTGGAGTTTGTTATCTGTTCTATTTTTCTGATATAGGCTACGAAGGGGATGCCGAGCATATCAGCAGTTTCGGGGCCGACCTGGGCCGTGTCACCGTCAATAGCCTGCTTCCCGGCGATGATGAGGTCGTAAGCGCCGATCTTTTTTATACCCTGAGAAAGGGCATAGGATGTCGCCCAGGTATCTGCTCCGGCAAAGGCCCGGTCAGACAGGAGCACGACGTCGTCCACGCCCAGGGAAACGGCCTCTTTGAGCGAGTCTGCCGCCTGAGGCGGGCCCATGGTCACGGCGGTCACCTTGCCGCCGTGCTGTTCGCGCAAACGGAGAGCCTCTTCGATCGCATACATGTCGTAAGGGTTGATGATGCTCGGTACGCCGTCGCGAATGAGCGTATTGGTCTCCCGGTTGATCTTGACCTCCGACGTGTCCGGGACCTGTTTTACCAGAACAATGATGTGCATGTATCCATTCCTCTTACCAATAAGACATCAAGACACGATGGTGTCCTCCGTGCCTAAATGTCTTAGTGGTTAATGTGATCTCTGTCCCCGGTGTTCCGCTTACTTCTGTCTCGTTGCTTCCCTGATCATATCGAGGGCGATGACGTTGCGCTGGATCTGGTTTGTGCCCTCGTAGATCTGGAGGATCTTGGCATCGCGCATCATCTTCTCGACGGGATATTCCTTCATGTAGCCGGAGCCGCCCATGACCTGTACCGCATCGATCGTGACCTTCATGGCCGTATCGGTGGCGAAGAGCTTCGCCATGGCGGATGCCCGGGAGAAGTCCTTTGCCCCGCTGTCCATCATGCGGGCAGCGGAATAGACAAGGGCGCGGGCGGCCTCGGTCTGGGTCTGCATGTCCGCGAGCATATGCTGAATGGCCTGGAAGGAGGTGATGGGCTGGCCGAACTGGACCCTGCCCTTGGCGAACTTGATGCATTCGTCGATGGCGCCCTGCGCAACGCCTACGCCCTGGGCGCCCACGCCCGCGCGCGAGCAGTCGAGGGTCTTCATGGCCACGATGAAGCCCAGGCCTTCCCGGGCGATGAGGTTTTCTTTGGGGATGCGGCAGTTGTTGAAGATGAGCTCGGTGGTGGATGAAGCGCGGATGCCCATCTTGTTCTCTTTCTTGCCGAAGGTGAAGCCCGGAGTGCCCTTTTCCACGATGAAGGCCGAAGCGCCGCGGGCGCCCTTGGACTTGTCCGTGATGGCGATGACGGTATATATCTGGGCCTCGCCGCCGTTCGTGATCCACTGCTTGGTGCCGTTCAGCACATATTCGTTGCCTTCGAGTTTTGCAGTGGTTTGGATGCCGCTGGCATCGCTGCCCGCGTTCGCCTCGGTAAGGCCGAATGCCGCGAGGTTCTTTCCTGACGCGATGTCGGGCAGATATTTCTTCTTCTGCACCTCGCTGCCGTGGAGCAGGATGGGGTAGCTGCCGAGCGCATTGGCTGCATAGCTCGTGGATACGCCAACGCATGCCTTGGAGATTTCTTCGATGGCAATGTAGAGCTCAAGGCTCTTTTTGCCGAGGCCGCCGTATTCCTCGGGGATGTAAATGCCGAAGAGGTCGGCCTGTGCCATGGCCTTCATGATATCAGTGGGAAACTTGTTATGCTCATCGAGCTCGGCGCGCACGGGCACGATCTTCTCAACTGCGATCTGGCGTGCAAGGTCTCGAATCATGATCTGGTCTTCTGTCAGCAAATAATCCATTGAATCCTCCAAAACTATTAATTGGAAATTTAAGATTGAAAATTGGAAATTTTAAATTGCAACCCGGAAGGAGCAAAGCATGAGAACGAACACTTTCCAATCTCCAATTTGCAATTTCCAATGAGTTTTTACCACCGTACCAGCGCTGATGCCCAGGTAAGGCCTCCGCCAAATGCTTCGAACAGGAGGAGATGGTTTTCCTTAATTCTGCCATCGCGGACCGCTTGTCAAGCGCCATGGGGATCGAGGCTGCCGAGGTATTGCCATATTTAGGAAGCGTGACCACGACCTTTTCCATCGGCATCTTCAGGCGCTGTGCCATGGCCTGGATGATCCGCAGGTTCGCCTGGTGCGGAATGAGAAAATCGATCTCTTCCGGTTTTACCTTGTTGTATGCCAGGGCCTCCTGCACAACACCTTCGAGCGCCAGCACCGCTGCCTTGAAGGTCTCATTCCCCTTCATTTTGATAAAGTGCATGCGTTTATGTATGGTTTCGTGCGATCGCAGGATGCTGTGCCCCGCCTGCCGGAAGATAGAGGAGATCCCCGAGGGAACCGTCGGAGTGAAGATGGGTGGAGAGGATCCCGTGTTTGCCGGCATGCCGCTGGATCACGACGGCGCCCGCTCCATCTCCGAAGAGGATGCAGGTAGTCCGGTCCTCCCAGTCCGTGAAGCGGGAAAGGACCTCAGCGCCCACCAGAAGGATATTCTTATACATCCCTGATTTTATAAACGCATCCGCCACGGACAGACCATAGAGGAATCCGGAACAGGCGGCATAGATGTCGAAGGCAGCAGCTTTTTTTGCACCGAGCTTGTTCCTGAACTACGCATCCGAGATTCGGCATCAACATGTCCGGTGTCGTAGTCGCTATCAGGATAAGGTCCAGTTCATTCGCGCCAAGACCTGCCGCTTTTAGTGCTTTTCGGCTTGCCTCGTATGCGAGATCGGATGTGGTCTGCCCCTTTTCCACGATCCTGCGTTCCTTGATGCCGGTGCGTTCCATGATCCAGTCGTCGCTCGTGTCCACCAGCTTCTCGAGGTCGTGATTGGTGATGATCTTACCCGGTACGTACGACCCGGTCCCTGTTATGCGTGCATGAATCATTTGGCTCTGGTCAGCTCCATATTCTTTTCAATATCCGCGCGAAGGTGCTTGTTGACCTCGCTCTTCGCGAGTTCAGCGGCCACGCGTATGGCGTTTTTAATGGCCCGGTCGGATGAACGACCATGGCTGATGATGCTGATGCCATTGATGCCGACGAGCGGCGCACCGCCGTATTCAGCATAATCGACACGTCGCTTGAACGATTGGAACGCCGGGCGCATCAAGAGATATCCGAGCTTGCGCACCAGGCTGTTGCCGATACCTTCGCGAATAAAGAGGCCGATGGCCTCGGCAACGGATTCGGAAACCTTGAGCACGACGTTTCCGACAAAACCGTCGCATACGATCACATCGGCGTTGCCGGACATGACATCGCGTCCCTCGACATTGCCGATAAAATTGAGTGAGGTTTCGGTCAGGAGCTTGAATGCCTCCTTGGTCAGTTCGTTCCCTTTCGTCTCTTCTTCGCCGATGGACAGGAGCCCCACACGGGGACTGGGAACCTTTAACAGATACTTTGCGTAGACTTCTCCCATAATGGCGAACTGGAGGAGGTGATTGGGCTTGCAGTCCACATTAGCGCCCATATCGAGGATGATGGAGGTCCCGGTGATCGTGGGCATGAACGTGGCGATGGCCGGGCGCTCGATCCCTTCAAGCTTGCCCAGTACAAAGAGGGATGTGGCCATGGCAGCGCCGGTATGTCCCGCGCTGATCACGGCCACCGCTTCTCCGCTCTTCACAAGCTCGTTGGCCACACGGATGGAAGAGTCTTTCTTTCTCCGGAAGACCGTGGCCGGAGAATCGAGCATGTCCACCACCTCGGTGGCGTTCCGGACCTCGAGCGGCAGTGATTGCGCATGGGGATGCTTCTTGAGTTCCGCCTGGATGATCTGTTCAACGCCCACCAGGATGATGCCGACCCCGTACTCCTTCGCTGCCTGTACAGCTCCGGCGACGACGGCATGGGGTGCATTGTCCCCCCCATAGCATCAACAGCGATCTTCATACAAGCTCCCCGCAATATAAAAGGCAAAGAGTCATACCGGAAAATACAGTATCATCCCTTTGCCTTCGAGCAAGCGCCGGTTATATCTGCTGAACAGTTGCGATCTCGCGGCCGTTGTAGGTGCCGCAGGACAAACAGGCGTGATGGGGCTGCTTCACTTCCTGGCATTGCGGACAGGCTGAGAGATTGGGTGCCTTAAGGTGCTTGTGGGTGCGTCTCTTGTCCCTGCGGGATTTGGATGTTTTGTGTTTTGGGTTTGCCATGTTCGTGTATTACTCCTTCTTATTTTTTCAACAAATCCTTTAATACGGAAAATGCTCCGAATTCACCAGCACTGTCCTTCTTGCAACCACAGTCCGTTTCATTCAGGTCCGTTCCGCAGACAGGACAGAGGCCCTTGCAGTCGGGAAGGTGGAGCGGAACCATGGGAACGGCAATCAGCAACTGCTCTTTTACAAGATCGAGGGGCTCGATCTCCTCGCCCCGGTAGAACTCCATGTCAAGCTCTGACCGATCAAGTTCATGCTCCGGGGCAGTCCCCAGTGCTTTCTCCGGTGCAAGGGTTATATCCAGTTCCGTATCTATGTGATACGAAAAAACTTTCAGGCAACGGCTGCACTCGAACTCCGGGTCAGCCTGAACACGGCCTTTTATGTGGAGGCCGCCCGCACCCGTCGGCTTGATGCCGAGAACCGCGGCAAAGGCCGTGGATGCTTTTCCGGTGTCGAACAGGTCGAGCTTCTGGTTCAGTTCCAGTGCAAGCCCCTCTGGCGGTATATCGCTGATCTTCATGGCCATTTTGATTACTCTGGAGGCTGCAAGCGCTGTAAGCATCGGATTATAAGGGGAAGCTCCGGTTTTGTCAAGAAGAAATACTGATAAACCAGTGGTCAGAAGTCGGGAGCCAGAAGTCAGAAGCACAGGAAGGGATCTTACTAGTTCATGCCGGGCAGCTCCGATAGCATTTTCCCATCACCCTGCTATTGCGTTTATCCTTTACCCCTTAGGGATGTTCGGTCCGCCACCATTCACTCTGCTGAGCAGGACCAGGCCAATGACAAAAAAAAGCGCAATGGAGAGGATCGCGGGCCGCTGGCTTCCGAAGGTTGACGATACGAAGCCGAAGACGAGAGGACCGAGGATTGCTGAAGATTTACCCACGAGAGAGTAAACACCGAAATATTCCGCTTCACTGCCTGTTGGCACGAATTGGGTGTAAAAGGCGCGCGTTCCGGCCTGCACCGTCCCGAGCCCCAATCCGGCGGTGCATGCCACGGCCCAGAACTGTGGTTTGGTCTGCACAAAATAAGCGATCACGGCAACGAGTGTCCAGAGGACGAGGGAGAGCATGACGATCTTTTTGGGCCCCCAGGTGTCCGTGGGTTTTGCCAGGACGAAGGCGCCGATGAGTGCGGTGAATTGTACGGTGATATAGAGCCCGACGAGCTCACCCGTTCCGAAATGCAGTGTCGTTGCCGCAAAGATGCTTGAAAAGACGATGACCGTATTGACGCCGTCTTCATACAACAGGTAGGCGATCAGAAATTTTCTCGGTTCTCTGCGTTTCCAGAGCGCCTTGATGGTTATCCAGGCCTGCTCAACGCCCCGGGCCCCGGCTTGCAGTGTGGTGACATCAGCCCGCATGTCTCGCGGCAAAAACAGGAAAGCGGGAAGGGAAAAGATTGCGAAGAAGACCGCCGTGGCGATCCACGTCAGTCCGTAATGCCCGGATTTAACAAGCGGCAAGGCGATCAGGAGCGAGGCGATGGAACCTGCGTATCCGATGCTGAAGCCCCAGCTCGACACCCTGCCGTGATACTCCGCCGGGGCTATGCGTGGAAGAAAGGAATTGTAGAAGACCAGGCCGCCTTCCATGCCGATGTTTGCGAACACGATCAGGAGGAATCCGGCGAGCACCGCACCCGGTGTGAGGAGCGTCAACCCGGTCAGGGCAACGACGCATATCGTGGTATAGAACGCAAGAAGCCGTTTCCGCAGACCCGCGTAGTCGGCGATGCCGCCGAGGAACGGAGAGGAAAGGGCTATGAAGAGCATGCTCAAGGAGATGGCCCGACCCCACCAGAGGTCGCCCTCGCCGGAGCTGTTCCCGACGATCACACCGGCGTAATAGACCGGAAATATGACCGCGGAGATCACCGCCGAGTAGCTCGAGTTCGCGAAATCGAAGAGACACCAGCTGAGTATCTGTTTTTTGTCCATTGTCCGCGTCAAGGGAACATGCATGAGGCATTATCATATAAATGCATCATAAATGCAACGTATTCGGGAACTCTTCGATACGGGACCAATGCGTGAGACGATGTTCATCAGTTCAGTTTTATTAAATGCATACCCGATACTACCTAAATGAAAATATTGACTTTATGCCGAAATTTAACTACTATCATTTTCAGGCTCTTACTTTAAAAGGATGGTGATGAAAATGCAGGTACGGCTTTTGCTGGTTTTTGTTCTCGCCATGGTGTTGTCGGCAACATCGAACAGTTTTGCAGCCATCTACAAATATATCGATAACAACGGCATCATTTGTTTCGCCGATGATCTTCAGTCTATTCCTGAACAGTGCCGCGCAACGGCCAAAATAGTCAGTGGCGAGCAGGAAGAAGAAAGGAGACCCGCACTACAGAAGCGGCCAGAGGCGCAGGCGGAAGCAATGCCGGGGAATGCAGCGTCATCCTCGGACCGGGGAAAGGTGTCGATTGAAGGCACTGTAAAAAGCCTTTTCAGTGGCAGAGTGTTGATCTCCGTTGTTGTCGTGGTGAGTGCTCTATTCGCTTTTGTGATCCTGGGGATCATCGATGCTGACCATAAAAAAGCAATTAGAATAGTCCGCGTGGTCATTTTGTGGGGGATGTCCGTTTACCTGATCGTTGCTCATGGGGGGGATGTTGTCCATATGTTCAGAACGCTGGAAGGCAAGGTCGATACAGTTCAGCGTGAATCCGAGGAAAAAGGGACAAAGGCCGCTAATGCAATAAAAGAGATGAATGCTTTCATGGAACACGGTAACAATGCTGCTTCACAGGATTCCGGAGGCGTTAATCCGGAGAAGAGAGACTAAGGCCAGAACCGATCAGCTGGTTTCCGTTACAAGCTTGATCGAAGTAAACACGATCTGCACCATCTGTTTGAGTTCCTGAAGCGATATCGAGAGCGGCGGCATCAGCACGAGAACATCCCCGAGGGGACGGATAATAAGCCCCCGATTGCGGCATTCCAATACAATTCTGGCGCCGATCTTGTCCACAGACGGATAGGGCATTTTCGTTATTCTGTCCTTCACCAGTTCAATCCCGACCATGAAGCCTTTCTGCCTGATATCGCCGACATGCTTGAGCTCTGAAAAACGCGCCAATTCCTTTTTCAGATAGGCTATCTTCGGCTGGAGCCTGGCCAGGGTCTTCTCTTTTTTGAAGAGATCAATGCTGGCGATGGATGCGGCGCAGGCGAGGGGGTTGCCGGTGTAGGTGTGGCCGTGGAAGAAGGTCCTGAACTCCTGGTGTTCACCGAGGAACCCGCGATAGATCTCCTCTGTGGTGAGCGTTGCCGCAAGGGGAAGGTATCCTCCGGTGATCCCCTTGGCCGTGCACAGAATGTCCGGAGTCACCTGTTCGTGCTCGCAGGCGAACATCTTTCCGGTCCTGCCGAAGCCGGTTGCCACTTCGTCCGCGATCATCAGAATATTGTTCTTCGTACAAAGCTCCCGGGTCCGTTTGACGTATCCCGGCGGTTGGATGAGCATGCCGGCGGCCCCCTGCACCAGGGGCTCGATGATAAGGGCCGCTGTCACGGATGCGTATTTCTCGATCGTTCTCTCGGCGTGCATGAGGCAGGTCTTCTGGCATTCCGGCCAGGTCAACCCGTACGTGCAGCGGTAACAGTGGGGCGAATCGATCTTCCGGGTCTGGAACAGGAGCGGCCGGTAGATGGTGTGAAAAAGGTCGATGCCTCCCACACTCACGGACCCAAGGGTATCGCCGTGATACGCCCCGCTGAGTGAAATGAAGCCGGTTTTTCGCTGGTACGCCGGCCCTTTCTGCTGCCAGTACTGGAAAGCGATCTTGAGCGCGATCTCCACCGCGGTGGAGCCGCTGTCGGAATAGAATACCTTCGTAAGTCCGGCCGGCGCAATTGCAATGAGTTTTTCCGCGAGCAGTATGGCCGGAACGTTGGAGAGCCCGAGCAGGGTAGAGTGGGAGATCTTTTTGAGCTGTTTCGCCAACGCCTGGTCCAGCTCTTTTTTACGATGTCCGTGGACCGTGACCCAGAGCGAAGATACCCCATCGATGTATTTTTTGCCGTGGATATCGGTCAGGACCGACCCCTTGCCGCTTTCGATGATGACCGGCGTGTCCTTTTCCCAGTCTTTCATCTGGGTAAAGGGATGCCAGATATATTTTTTGTCCAGTTTTTCCAGGTGCCCCGCGGCAGGTCTTTTTGATTGGCCTTTTGGTGGCAAAAATCACGCCCTCTTTCCCGAATGTAGTGGAACATTGGCATTATAGGCCATCAGTCATTTTTGTCAATAATAAAAAGGGCTTGAAAAGATTCGTATCTTTCTGGTAGAATAGGGATCGCTGACTCAAAAGAACTCATCCAGGTGCAGATGTATCCTCCGGAGGTTTTTCATACCCATGATCAATAAGAAGAGGTTCACCCTTTCCCTGTTGTCCATTCTCGTGATCGGCGTGTTTGTCGGTCTTGTTCTCTCTTCACATCTCGATATCATAAACAAGTTTCCGGCCAAGAGCCAGATATCGTCGAAGTCCGTTGAAATCCTGACACAACTCTCCGACGCCCAATCCGAGGTTGCCGCGGCGGCAACACCGTCCGTGGTGAACATCTCCACCACCAGAGTGATCAAGTCCAGCGAAGAGATGCCCCTTGACCTGTTCGATGATCCGTTCTTCAGGAGGTTCTTCGGTGACGAGTTCCGTCATCCCAATGTGCCGAAGGAGCATAAAGAGCAGAGCTTGGGGTCCGGCGTCATTGTGTCCGAGGACGGTTACATCATAACGAACAACCACGTGATCGAGAAGGCCCAGGAGATCAAGGTGCTGCTCTCCAATAAAAAGGATTACAAGGCCAAGCTTATCGGCGCTGATCCGAAGACCGATATTGCTGTCATCAAGATCGATGTCAAGGGGCTCACGGCGCTCCCCTGGGGGGATTCCAATAAGCTGAAAGTGGGGGAGATCGTATTTGCGATCGGGAACCCCTTTGGTTTGAACCAGACCGTGACCAGGGGTGTGATCAGCGCCGTGGGGCGGGCGAATGTGGGCATCGCGGACTATGAGGATTTCATCCAGACCGATGCGTCCATCAACCCCGGCAACTCGGGCGGGGCGCTCGTCAACGTGCGCGGAGAGCTTATCGGCATCAATACCGCGATCCTGTCAAGGACCGGCGGATACCAGGGGATCGGGTTTGCGGTTCCGAGCAGCATGGCCAAACAGGTCATGGACAGCCTCCTCAAGTATAAGAAGGTGGTGCGCGGCTGGCTTGGCGTGAGCATTCAGGAGGTGACCTCCGACCTCGCGGATGAGTTCGGCGTCAAGGACCTGAAGGGTGCGCTCGTAAGCAGTGTGATGAAAGGCAGCCCCGCCGAGAAAACGGGGATCAGGCAGGGCGACGTTATCCTCCAATACAACGGCAAGCTGGTTGAGGATACGGGTCATCTGAGGAACATGGTTTCCCAGACCCCGATCGGCACGACGGTGAAGGTGAAGCTGTTCCGTAAAAAGAAAGAGGTCGAAGTTGAGGTGGTGATCTCCGAATTGCCCAACAAGCTGGCCGAGGCAACGTTGCGGGAAGGCGAATCGGAAGAGAACAATGAAGGAGAGAGCAGCGCTCTTGCCGGGCTTGGGGTGCGCGAGCTTACTCCCGACCTTGCACGACACTTTGGCCTTGAGGAAAACGAGAAAGGCGTGGTGGTCGTAAAAGTAGATCCCAGCGGCAGGCTCTTTGAGGCGGGGATCAGGCCTGGTGATATTCTTCTCCAGATCAACCAGAGGAATATCACCTCGCTGGACGAATACAAGATAATAATCCAGAAGATCAAGGCCAAAGAAAGACTGCTGCTCCTCATCCAAAGGAAGGGACAAGATCTGTTTGTTACTGTACGGCCGGAATAGCCTCGATTGACAAGTAAACGTAAAATCTTAAACGCCAGATCACAAATAAGAACCAAAAAACAGATAAAGGCCAGGCGCTCATTGTTAACGTCCGAACGTTATTGATATCGGAGCGATGCATTTGAGCTTATTCGGCGTAGGGACTGGTCCCCTGAGATATATCAATCTTATTTTAAAGGAGGTGAGAAAGATGGGACTTATCGTTATTCGTATTTTGTTCATTTCTTTAGGCACGCTGCTCGGTTATTATGTTTCCACCCAGCTTTATGATCAGGTCAGCAAGATAGAGGGGATGGCCATTGGCGTTGGTGTCACCGTACTGATTATCCTTACCGAATATTTGTTTAGAAAGGTCTCATTAAAAGTCATCGTCGGAGGTATTCTTGGTTTCATCCTTGGCCTGATGTCCGCAAATATTATTGCGACCCCGCTCAAGCTCGTGCCGCTTGAACGGAGCATCGTGAATTTCATCCTTCTGCTCATGAACGGTTTCTTCGGCTACATCGGTATTGTCATTGGTATCCGGGAGGGTGAGAAGTTCAACCCCACGAGCCTTAAAAAGCTCTTCAAAGGCGGCTCGGAAGAGAATATCAAGATCATGGATACGAGCGTGATCATCGACGGCAGGATTGCAGACGTATGCGAGACCGAATTCATCGACGGAACCATCCTCATCCCGCAGTTCATCCTGCACGAACTCCAGCATATTGCCGATTCCTCAGACTCACTCAAACGGGCGCGGGGAAGACGGGGTCTGGACATTCTGCACCGTATTCAGAAGATGAATCACATGGAAGTGCGGATCACCGAAGAGGATTTCCCCAAGATCCGCGAAGTGGACAGCAAACTGATCGCCCTGGCCAAGAAGCTCGGCGCCAAGGTCATCACGAACGATTTCAATCTCAACAAGGTCGCGGAACTCCAAGGGGTCAAGGTCCTGAATATCAACGATCTGTCGAATGCAGTGAAGCCCGTGGCGCTTCCGGGAGAGAGCATGCGGGTGTTCGTTCTCAAGGAAGGCAAGGAGCTGGGCCAGGGAGTGGCCTACCTTGATGATGGCACGATGATCGTGGTGGAGAACGGCCGCAAAAACATCAACAAGAACGTGGATGTGACGGTCACGAGCGTGCTCCAGACCGCGGCTGGACGAATGATCTTCACGAAACTCAAGGAAGATATGGAGCATGAACAGACGGAAAAGTAGTTCAGTCAGTGACTACTGAATGCAAAATGAAAAGATGAAAAGTGCAAAGATAAAAGCCGATTTGCAATTTTCATTTTGCCATATTTATTTGTAATACAGGAGGTTTCATGTCAGGTCATTCAAAATGGGCAACAACGAAACACAAAAAAGCGGCAACGGATGCGAAGCGCGGAAAGAGCTTTACGAAGATCGGAAAGGAGATCACCGTAGCGGCCAGACTGGGCGGCGGCGATCCCAATGGGAACCCACGTCTCAGGACCGCCATCGCCAATGCGAAAGCTATAAGCCTGCCTGGCGAGAATATCAAGCGTGCGATCCAAAAGGGCACGGGCGAACTGCCGGGGGTCTCGTACGAGGAGATTACCTACGAAGGATACGGCCCGGGCGGCGTAGCGGTCATTGCCGAGTCCATGACCGACAACCGGAACAGGACTGTTTCCGAGATCCGAAATATTTTCAGCAAGGCCGGCGGCAATATGGGCGAGGCGGGCTGCGTTTCCTGGATGTTCCATAAGAAGGGGTATCTGGTGGTCAACCAAGCCATGATCGATGAGGACAAGCTTATGACGCTGGCCCTCGACGCAGGGGCCGAGGACATGCAGCCGGAGGACGATAATTTCGTGATCACGACGGCGCCGAACGATTTTGAGAAGGTGAAGAAGGTGCTTGAAGATGCGGGCGTTGCAACGGAGGTTGCCGAGATCACCATGATCCCGCAGACCTATGTCAAGCTCGATGGCAAGGAAGCCCAGCAGATGCTGCGACTGGTAGAGACGCTCGAGGACAATGACGACGTCCAGAACGTGTATGCCAACTTCGACATACCGGAAGAGATATTGAATGCGGTGTAGATGCATGCTGCACGGACGGAAGGCAACTTGCAGGTTGCACATCGCAAATCGTCGGGTTCGTGTACGGTTTCTTTGATCGTTATGTGCTTTTTGCACTTTGCAGTGAAGCTTTCGCGGAGGGTTTATGAGGGTGATGGGAATTGATCCGGGGACGCTGACGAGCGGATATGGGATCGTAGTGGAAGAGGACCATAAGTTGTTCCACGTGGTATCGGGCGGTATCAGCCCGTCGGCAAAGCAGCCATTTCCCATGCGGCTTAAGAAGATCTATGAAGAGCTTGAAAAAATTATCGACAAGTATCGGCCGCACGTGGTCGTTGTCGAGGACCTGTTCGTTTCCAAGAACATCAAATCCGCGCTCAAGCTCGGGCACGCGCGGGGTGTCGCGATCCTCGCGGCCATGAATGCCGGATTGCCCGTGTTCGAATACGCCCCGCTCGAGGTCAAGCAGGCGGTGGTGGGGAACGGCAAGGCCGAAAAAAAACAGGTACAGTTGATGGTCAAGGCCCTGCTCGATCTTCCCAAGGTTCCCCATCCTGCCGATGCAGCCGACGCCCTTGCCGCCGCGATCTGTCATATCCACTCATCGAGGCTCAGGGAGATCCTCAAAAACTCGTCCTCCCTGCGGCAGCCCGGGAGAGGCGTGAGCGGTTTCAGGAACGCCGGTATCCGCGGGACGCGGGCCTGACCCTATGATCGCATGGCTTTCAGGCAAACTCAGGCGCAAGGCCACCGACTATCTGATTATCGACGTTGCCGGTGTAGGATATCAGGTCGCGGTGCCGCTCTCGACGTATCTCGGCATCCCTGATGACGGAGAGGTCGTCAGCCTCCATATCCATACCCATGTTCGAGAAGACGCGCTTTCCCTTTTCGGTTTTTTGACCGAGGCGGAGAAGAACATGTTTTTGCTCCTTCTGGGTGTTTCCGGGATTGGTTCCAAACTTGCGCTTGCAATCCTTTCCAGCCTTTCCGTCCAGGACCTTTCACACGCTATTCAGGCCTCCGATGATTCCAGGCTCCGCTCGATCCCCGGTATCGGGAAAAAAACTGCCGCGCGAATGGTCCTTGAATTAAAAGACAAGATGAAATTGATCATGCCTGCGGTTCCAGCACCGTTGTCAGGTCCGGCTGTCGCATCAGATGACATCGAGGACGTGACATCGGCGCTCGTGAATCTTGGATACAGAAGGCCGCAGGCGGAAGAAACGGTCAGAAAAATCAGACATGCCCGTCCTGACCTCGGGGTCGAAGAACTGATCAGGGAAGCGCTGCAAATGTTGATGAAGAAGTAGCTCAATACTGCTTGATATGGGACGAGGTAAACGGCAATGCCGGAAAGGATCATAGAACCCGGGCAGAACGATGACGATGTACAGCTCGACCGGAGCCTTCGGCCTGTCCGTTTTGAGGACTTTGTCGGCCAGGACGGGATCAAGGAGAACCTGCGCGTATTCATCGAAGCTGCCAAGGGCAGGGGCGAGGCGCTCGACCATGTGCTGTTTTGCGGACCGCCGGGGCTCGGCAAGACCACGCTTGCGCATATTATTGCGCATGAGCTCGGCGTGAACATCAAGTCCACATCCGGCCCGGTGCTCGAGCGCGCCGGCGATCTCGCCGCAATCCTTACGAATCTCCAGGAGCGTGATGTCCTGTTCATCGATGAGATCCACCGGCTGAACCGGGTGGTTGAAGAGATCCTCTATCCGGCAATGGAGGATTTTCAGCTCGATATCATCATCGGCCAGGGACCGGGAGCGCGCTCCATAAAGCTCGACCTGCCGAACTTTACGCTCGTGGGGGCGACCACGAGGACCGGTCTGCTGACGTCACCGCTCAGGGACCGTTTCGGGGTGATCGACCGGCTCAATTTTTATTCCCCCGACGAGCTGAGGACCATTGTGCAGCGTTCGGCGGACCTTCTGCGGACAAAGATCGATGCTGCCGCGGCCTCCGAGATAGCCCGCCGTTCCCGGGGCACGCCGCGGATAGTCAATCGCCTGCTCCGGAGGGTGAGGGATTTTGCACAGGTGGAGGGCGACGGAGGGATCACGAAGGAACTCGTCGAGAGCTCCATGACCCGGCTCCAAGTGGATGAAAAAGGGTTTGATCATATGGACCGGCAGGCTTTTACTGACGATCATCGATAAGTTCGAAGGAGGGCCGGTAGGCCTCGAAACCCTTGCAGCAGCGCTGAGTGAAGAAAAGGACACGCTGGAGGATGTGTACGAGCCCTTTCTTATCCAGGAAGGATTTCTCGACCGCACCCCCCGCGGCAGACAGGCAACGCGCCGTGCCTATGAGTATTTCGGAAGGAAAAAGCCCGCATCAGATCAGGAAAGATTATTGTGAGAACAGAGGGCAAAGGATCGAATACGGAAAACAGCATAACAGACAACAGATGGACAGGGACAAGATTTTTGTTTGGTTGTGCGTGTCCTTTGTCATCTGGGTTCTGTTTTATTTCTCACTGATGCCCGAGAGTCTGAAATAATGAACGTGTTTCTCCATATATGCTGCGCTCCGTGCGCACTTTATCCTTATTTCAGGCTGAAGGAAGAAGGATTCGAGCCCACAGGATATTTCTATAATCCGAATATCCATCCGTATCTGGAATATAAAAAAAGGCTTGATACGGTCAAAGAGTTCTCGTCCCGCGTGGGTCTTGAGGTCCACTATCGGGATGGTTACGACCTCGACCAGTTTCTCCTCCGCGTAGCAGGCAAAGGTACCCAGAGATGTGAGCATTGTTACCGGATAAGACTGGATGCAGCCGCCGCTGCCGCTGCGCGGGAAAAGGGGTTCGCTGCATTCACTACGTCTCTTCTGTATAGCAAGTTCCAGAAACATGACCTGATCAAAGGAATTGCGAAAGAGGCAGCAGCAGAACACGGCATCGAGTTTTATTATGAGGATTTCCGTCGCGGTTGGAGGGAAGGGATCGTGGAGTCCAGGGCCATGGGGCTCTACCGTCAGCAGTACTGCGGCTGTATCTACAGTGAAAAAGAGAGGTACGAAAAACGCCCATGAGCTTTCAGTTTACAACGGAGCATGAAAAGTCCCCTTCGCCTCAATCCCCTCCCTGCTGGGGAGAGGGCGTGAAGGGTCTTTACCGATGAAACATTCCATACTGTTAGGTATCGCAGCAGTTGTGTTGTCCGCTCTTCCCGCGTTCGCCTCAGAAAATATCCGTGTTGCGATTGCCGACAACCAAAGAGCTGTTTCGCTCAAATCCTTGTCTGGCTTATTGCTTGCCGGGACACCGTCAAACGGCCGTGAGAAATTAATGCATTTCACGCCAGCGGCTGTCAATGGAAAGCCGGTGCGTGTAAGATCAACTGACGAGTTCATACAAGTGAATGGAAAACAGTATCGGGGCTGGGTGGAACTCAGAAAGAAAAAGAACGGGTTGCTCCTCGTGGTGAACGATCTTGACCTTGAGGAGTATCTTATGGGGGTGATCGCCGCTGAAGTCCCGCCCGACTGGGAGTTTGAAGCACTGAAGGCCCAGGCTGTGGCATCACGGACCTATGCGCTCTATGAAAAAAGGAATGCGGGAAAGAGACCGTACCATATTCTCTCGACGATCACGAGCCAGGTATACAACGGCGTCAATGGTGAGCATGGAAGAGCGGTAAAGGCGGTAAAGGAGACGAAAGGACTCATTCTTACGCATCAAGGAAAAGTGATTTCATGCATTCTATCACGCCAACTGTGGCGGGCATACGGAGAATGCCTCAGAGATATGGGGCATTGACGCGCCTTATCTCCAGGGGGTTGACTGCGAGTGCCAGGATATTCTCAAGGATGGGCTTTGGGAAAAGCGAATAAGCGTTTCCCTTCTCGCCGAAGCGCTGAGGCGTCAGGGGTATCGCATAAACGATATATTGGACATTGGCATATCCGGCATCACTCCCGCAGGCAGGGTTAAAAATGTCACGCTGCGCTCCGCACGCGGTACAACAACTGTTCCGGCCGAGACCATCCGGGCCGCCCTCGGCAGTACGGTGATCCCGAGCGTTTTTTTTGAGTTGGAGTTGTCTGAGGGGGAGGCGGTATTTTCGGGCAGGGGTAATGGACATGGGGTAGGGCTGTGCCAGTGGGGCGCGAAGGAGATGGCCGGGAAAGGCCATGATTTTAAAGCCATACTCGCGCACTATTATCCTGGAGCAGCCCTGGTGCGGATGAACTAGCGAATACGCGTCAAACCGGACAGGCCGGAACAAATGACCAGTGCCACAATGGAATGAAGGTGCGAAGAATGTTGAGACCAATGGACACTGATAAGCGCACGTGAAAAACCATGGTTCTTCGCAGTTCTATCAGGGTTCACCCCGTTAGATTTTATCTCCCTTGACGGTGAAAATCAGAGCCAAAAGAAAATTCATTTTATTGATATCCACGCAGAGAGGATACGAGAATAGTGCCATGAAAAAAACGAAAAGGGACAAAACTATAAAACCGGCGAGAACGGAAAACAAGGAAAAACCAGCCAGCGTATCGCTCGCAACGCTGTCGCTCTCCCTTCTTATCATCTGCGCTCTTGCCGCGACCGCGCATCAGAGAAACAGCATCTATCATGATTTCATAACCCTGTGGGGCAATATAACAAAAACCTCTCCGAACAAGCGCCGTGCCCATGAGAATTACGGCCAGGCGCTCTCCACGGTGGGCCGTCTTGAAGAGGCGCTCCGGGAATTCAATACCGTCCTGGCCTTGAAGGATGACGGCAGTGTTCCCATGCGCGACCTGTACCGCGAGATCGGCGTGGTCTATTTCAGGATGAATCGCATGGCAGACGCCATTTCCGCATGGCAGACGGGACTGCGCCACGCACCCAATGACGCCAGCCTCCTCAACAACCTGTCGATCGCGCTGCTGCAGACAGGACGGTATGAAGAGGCCGCCATGCAGGCACAGACAGCGCTTTCCGCAGACCCTAATCTGCCGCAGGCGCTCAATACCATGGGACAGGTTTTAATGCTCAAAAAAGACTACGAAAAAGCCGTTAACTATTTTTTAAAGGCGATCGAGCAGCAGCCGGATGTCCCGGCGCGATACTGGAACGCGGCCCTTGCCCTGGAGCAGGCGGGGAAGTACGATAGTGCGATGCAGTATGCGCGCACGTATGTGGATATGGAACAGGACAGCGCGGCCCGGCAGCGGGCCTCCGGCTTCATAGAACATCTGAATAAGATGATGGGCAGGCGAAAGTAAGGTATCTCAAGCAATGATACTGCAGAAAAGGCGTCCGATACCAGCTGAAATGCTCCCTGTGGACCTTACGAATTATTCTTTGCGTTCTTTACAAGAATGAACCTATCGGCTGAAACTTACCTGATTTCTCCCATTTCTTTTTGAGACATAAAGCGCATCATCGGCTTTTTTAATGAGCTTCTCGGGGCTCAGTTCTTCTCCGCTCTTGATAGCTGCAATCCCGAGGCTGATGGTAACTTTGCCTTCCCGTTTATTGTCCTTAAGCGGAAACATATTATTCTCCACCGCTTTTCTGAGACGTTCGGCCACGGTGATCGCATTCTGGAGCTCCAGCTCGGGCATGATGATGGCGAATTCTTCCCCGCCGTACCTGCAGCAGATATCGATGCTATGGCTTCTGCTCTGTTCCAGCATGATTGCAGCCAGCTCTTTCAACACTGCATCGCCTACCTGGTGTCCGAAGTTGTCGTTGAACTGTTTGAAGTGGTCGATATCGAGCATCATGAGCGACAGTGTTTTTCCGGTCCTATGCAGTCTGTTGATCTCCAGCTCAAGTTTTTCCAGGAACATCCTATGGTTATAGAGTCCCGTGAGACCATCGTGCTGAGACAGCTGCTGGATTTTCTCGAAGAGGCGGGATTTCTCGATACCGGCGGCCAGTTGATGTGAAAGGATGGCCATGAAGTCCATGTCGTCCACACTCAGCCCGTACTTGGCGGAGTTGTCCATGCCGATGATCCCGATGGTCGTATTGCGCGCCTTGAGCGCAATGCCAATGTATGATCCGTCGTGTTTTTCCTCACCGGGAATATGGATAAAGTCATGGACGGTTTCATAGAACACAGAAAGATCGTGAATATGGACGTGTTCGCCGTTCTTTACGATTCTGCCGGGCGTGCCTTCGCCGATCCGGAGCGAGATCTTCCCGGGAACGTCGAGTCCGCTGTGAAAGACAAGCTCGAGATTTTCCCGTTGTTCATCGAGCACGTAGACCGATATGCGATCGAAGTGCAGGGATTTTTGGATGATGTCGAACACCTGCCGCAGCATCTCCCGCAGGTCCAGCAGGGACCCGATTGTTCGCGAGATATGGTAATGGATATATACTTCGCTCAGCTTTTTTTCGAGCAGGTCGCTCAGGGCTTTTTCGCGGGCATGTGCATCATTCAGTTCCCGCTCGAGCTGGACGATTTTTTCCGCTAAATCTTCACCTGACATAGTCACCCCGGGATCACGTGAATGATCGAGCAGCGTTGGTCCAACAGTGCTCACTGCGTGTTCGGCCGCGCCGGTTGTATCGGGGTCGGTTTTGGCCGTGCCTGCGAGGCCAAGGGAGCTACGGGGGCGGTCACAGTGCTTTTGGTACTGGGAGCTGGTTTTGCCTGGGTCTGTGATGCGACCTCCTGTTTTGTTGCAACCATCGGGACTGTTGGCGGGTTTTCGATGATGATAACGGTCTTATGGTCCTTGATTTTGAACCCGATCACAGGCTGTTTTGCCGAGTAGGCGGCGGCAATGAGCGCGTCCTGATTTACACCGTTCTTTTCAAAGTCTTTGATAAGGGCGGTTGATCGCTCCGCGGCGAGCGTCCTGGCATCCTTCGCCGGTATTCTTCTTTTGCCTTTGCCCTGCGATGGAACGGCCTGGGTCGTGTTACCGATATAAATATCCTTGCCCTTCAGCGTATCGCTCTTCAGCAGAGCTGCGAGGTTCGATCGCAGTTGCGGACTTTCTTTTGCAAAGGTATAGGAGCCGGGCAGGTAGAGCAGCTGTTCAGAGATGTTCACGATGACCTTATTGCCTGCCGCCAGGACTTCCGCTTTGCCTGATTCGATCTCCTTGCTGAGGCCGGTGCTCAGCGCATCGACTCGCCGGTTTGAGCCAACTGGTCTCCTTGCTTTCCTTTTCTTTTAATTTCTTCAATTCAGCGTTGGCTTTCTCATAAGCCGGCAGGCCGGTTTTCATCCGCGCATAATCTTCTGCCAGGGGCTTGTAGGTTTTGAGGTAGAACACGGACCCGGCGCCGAGTGTCACGACGAGTATTGCTATCAAAACAGAGGTAACTATTTTCATGACCATACAACCTCCTTTTATAGATGGTATGCAGAAGACAGACAGCCGACTGATGAAGTGGAAGTCAGATAACAGACTATTCGTAGTGAGACAGAATACATAAAGCTATGGTCTGTTTACCATCCATCTGTGGTCTGCAATAATTATCGCAGTTCACTCACCGCTTTTGCAATTCTGTTGAGTCCCTTTTGAATGTTCTCCATGGACGTAGCATAGGAGAGGCGGATATACGGGTCTGCTCCGAAGGCATCACCTGAAACGAGCGCCACCTTTGCTTCTTCCAGCAGATACGTTGCCAGATCCGAAGAGTTTTTTATTGTTTTTCCCTGTATTGATTTTCCGTAGAGCCTTGCAACGTTCGGGAAGGCGTAGAACGCGCCCACGGGCATCAGGCAGGACACCCCCGGTATTTTGTTCAGCTGCTCAACCATATATTTTCTTCTTTTGTCGAATTCGACGTTCATGGTCTTGATAAAATCCTGTGGGCCGCGGAGCGCTTCGAGGGCTGCTTTCTGGGAGATGGAGCACGGGTTCGACGTGCTTTGGCTCTGGATATTGGCCATGGCGGTGATGATATCTTTGGGGCCGGCGGCGTAGCCGATGCGCCAACCGGTCATGGCGTGGGACTTGGATACGCCGTTCACCACGATGGTCAGGTCTTTGATCGCCCGGCCGAACGAGGCGATGCTGAGGTGTGAGAACCCGTCATAAAGCAATTTTTCGTAGATCTCGTCGGAGATGACGTAGATCTTGTGCTTCACCGCAATTGCCGCGATCTCTTCGAGTGTTTTCCTATCGTACGCGAGGCCGGTGGGATTGGAGGGGCTGTTCAGCACCAATGCCTTGGTCTTTTTGGTGATGGTCTTTTCGAGCTTCTGTGCCGAGAGTTTGAATCCTTCCGCCTCCGTGGTCTCGACTATGACGGGCGTAGCATCGTTCAAGAGCACCTGGTCGGGATAGGAGACCCAGTAGGGGGAGGGGATGATGATCTCGTCTCCGGGATCGAATAACGCTTCTGCAATATTATAGAGGCTGTGTTTTGCCCCGCACGAGATGAGAACCTGGGATTTTTCGTATGCGAGGTCGTTATCTTTTTTGAATTTATCAATGACCGCTTCTTTCAGCTCGTCGGTGCCGCCGGCGGGAGTATACTTGGTGAACCCTGACTGGATGGCCCTGATGCCCGCCTGCTTCACGTTTTCAGGTGTGTCGAAATCAGGTTCTCCCACCCCGAAGTCCACAATATCGATCCCCTGCATCTTCATGGCCTTGGCTTTTGCGGCTGTAGCCAGCGTGGGGGAGGGTTTGATGGCCTGCGCTCTTTTTGCAATTCCCATGCTCTCGAAATTCCCTTTCTTTCAATGAAATATACGATGATGATCTTAAATTAATTAGCATAGTAGGAGTTCAAAGTCAATGAGTTTCTTCCGATATTGGTCTCTTCTGAGACCCGCTCGCTTTATCTCGAGACTCACCAATCAGGGCCGGCAATGCCTCTCGCAAAACACCGAAAAAAGTTTATAGCGAATCGTAATAATCCTTAGCTCATGAGCGATCAGCTTCGAACGGCTTTATCCATCTAGAACATTGCGACGTTGCGATCGATCATCTCCCCAAGAATTAATGTGAGGATGGTTCATGCGTTCCCCATTCTTTCTATTCGAGGTTGCAAAGAGGGTGGAAGTATGATACTATTTTTTTGTTTGAGGAGGCTTCATGCTCGGGTTTTTCCTGCGCTGGTCCATCAACCTGCTTGCTCTTGTGATCGCCGGATCGTTGATCAATGGGATCACCATAGGGAGCCTGGGAATAGGTATCATCGCCGCCGGAATATTTGGCGTTGTCAATGCGGTGATCAGGCCGGTGGTGCTTATCCTGACGCTCCCGATCAACCTTCTGACCCTCGGACTGTTCACCTTGGTGGTCAATGCCGCAATGCTCATGTTGGTCTCAGCAGTGGTGCCCGGATTTGTGATCGAGTCATTCCGGTCCGCTTTTTTCGGGGCGCTCGTCATCAGCCTTATCAGCTGGGGAGTGAATATTTTTATAAGCGGCAGCGGAAAATTTATTTTTATTAAGAAAGAGAGATAAGGGGGATGGGTGAGGGGAAACAGACTAGGGAAGATTCAAAGAACCCAGCACCACATAATGTATGAATTCCCGCAACCTGCCCCGCAATCTCTGGCGGGTGGTTTGGTATTTTTGGACTTGGTGTTTGAAACATGCCGGGGACAGGTGATTCGGAATTTGGGATTTAGCCATAAGAAGGTTCTCGCATGACCCACATGCACATACCAGACGGCATTCTGCCGGTAGGTCTTTGGGTGCTTGGTTTGATCGTGATGGCGTTGGCCGTGGGATTCAGCCTGTTTCGGCTCCGGGGAATGGACATGATCAAGAAGATCCCTCTCCTCGGCGCGGTGAGTGCGGTGATGCTTGTGGCCATGAGTCTTGAGATCCTTCCGTTATTCTATCATATCAATCTTTCCGTTGTTGCCGGCATTCTTCTGGGTCCAGCCCTTGGTTTTTTAGCGGCGTTTATCGCGAACCTCATTCTTGCCCTCATGGGGCACGGTGGTATTACCGTGATCGGGCTCAATACGCTGCTTCTCGGTTCCGAGGCGGTCCTTGGCCACACACTGTTCTATCTGTTTAAAAATCAACTCCCCGTGTTCTGGCGCGCCGTGACCGCGACGGTTCTGACCCTCTTCATGACGACAGTGGCACTGATCGGCATCGTAGCTGTTTCCCATATCGATCCGGAACTTATCAGCCATGGAGATGAGCATGTCCTTATTCACAAAGGACAGGTGTCTGTGCAGACGTTTGCGATCATGGTATTATCGCTCGGGGTCATCGGTTGGTCCATAGAAGCGGCGATTACCGGTGCAGTGGTAAAATTCATCTCGCAGGTTAAACCTGACCTGCTTGACCATGCGCTGCATCGTGAAAAGGATGGGAAATAACCAATGAGGAACATGCCGTGATAGATGTCGCAAGGATCGATCATTGGGCCGCAAGCGGATCAGGACCTTTCCACAGGGCCTCAACCCCTGCGAAACTCCTTTTCCTGCTGTTCGTGGTGTCGTCAGCGGTCATCACCCGAAACCCTTATCCGCTTATGGCCGGATACGGGGTACTGCTTGCCGTAGCAGCGGCGTCCGGGCTTCCCTGGTTAAAGGTGATGGTGTTGTCGTGGTATGCCGCCCTGTTTGCGATATTGTATGCGATCAGCCTTCGGGGCGGAGGCTGGCTTGCCTCACTTTTTATCGTCAAGGCAATAACGCCATCATTCGCCATGCTCATGCTGATCGTGAGCACCCCCTACCCGAGAATATTTTCCCTGTTCAGTGCTCTCCTTCCCGAGATCCTTGCAGCAGGCTTGTTCATGACATACCGGACGCTGTTTATCCTCCTTGATATGATGGACAGTTTTGCCGCGGCCATACGGCTGCGCGGCGGTTTCTCTCCCGGAAGTCTGTACAAAAATAGCGCCAATATTTCTAAAGGCATCGGGATGCTGCTGGTGAGGGCGGTAGAGCGGGCCTCGCGCCTCTATGCGGTTATGGTGGTCCGGGGCTACAGCGGCAGTATGGCGGAGAAAGGCTCTATACGTTTCCAGAGGGAAGACTGGCTTCCACTCGGGACCGGGACCGCGGTACTCGTGCTGGTGCTCGTCTGGAAGTAAGCGGAAGAAAGTGCCTCCGAAACAAATACTAATGAACAAAAAACTTCTTTTCCTTAAGGATTCAACGGAATCCATCGTCAGCGTAAGCTGTCTCAAGCATGTGTACCCCGATACCACGGAGATCCATATCTGCGGTCTTGATTTTGTCGTAAACCGCGGTGAACGGGTAGTAGTGCTTGGCGGAAACGGCTCTGGGCAAAACCACGCTTCTTTACCACATTCTGGGTTTGCTCGCACCGGACGAGGGCAAGGTCGCCGTGTTCGGCGTTAATCCCGCGGTGCAATACAGTGCCATACGGGAACGCATCGGCGTGCTGCTCCAGAATGTGGATGACCAGATCCTTTCTCCCACGGTCTGGGACGACATCTCCTTTTCCCCCCGGAATTACGGGTACGGGAAGAAGGAGAGCGGCCATATGGTCGAGCAGGTCATGGATGAACTCGGGATCCGGCACCTGCAGGACAAAATATGCCACTACCTCTCCGGAGGTGAGAAGCGGAAGGTGGCGCTGGCGGGCGCGCTCGTGATGCGGCCGGAGCTTTTGATCCTGGATGAGCCGTTCGAGGGGCTCGATTCCCGGTCACGGACAGAGCTGGTAACGCTGTTGAACAAGCGGAATGGCGAAGGCATGACGATCATTATGTCCACGCATGACCTTAACCTGGTCTCGGGGTTCGCCGACCGCGTATATGTGCTCGCCAAAGGGCACGGCGTGATCACTGCCGGGACGCCGGCGGATATCTTTCAGCAGGTCGAGGCGCTGAAGGCTTCCAACATCGACCCGCCACTCCTTACGGAGCTTTTTCTCAAGCTTCGAGATCGGGGTCTGCTTGTTGACGTGCCGGTCTCTGTTGATCAGGCGGTGAGCGACCTGGTACGTTTCGTAATGAACCGATAAACCCCGCCTGTGGCAGGGCACGGATGACGGAGGTACAAAGAATGCAACAGGGTGGTTTCGAACATAAAAAGGATATCCTGATTTTCCTGCTGGCACTCATCCTGTTGGCCGCGGTTCTCATCGGCGCGACAACTGGGTATTTTGTTTCGCAGGACAGCTGGTACGCTGTGTTCCTTGTTCTCGCGCTGGCCCTCCTTATATTGCTGGCGTCGTTCGTTCTATACAAGAAAACCATCTTCCCCTATTATCGCCGTCTGGAGGACGCCAATCTCGAACTGCACCTGAAGCAGGAGGAACTTCTCGATATCAAGGACGATCTGTTCCTCAAGTTTCTGGGCGTGTACGATGTGAATTATGCTGCGAACTCGCCCAGGCTGTTCTCGGACCGACTGAAGGATGTTGCCGTTACGACCGCCAGGGTCATGGAAGCTGACGCCTGTTTTATTTACCTCTACGACAAGAAAAGGGACGATCTGCTGCTTGCGGCGACCAATGGAGTCCAGGAATCCGCAATTGACAAAGTCCGGATCCCTCTCGGTGAGGGGATCGAAGGATGGGTCGGGAGGAGACTTGAACCCGTCACGCTCAAAGACTTTCATGCCGACACGAGGTTCCGTGAGATAATCGGCCTGGTGCTTACCGGCTACCGGTCGCTCTATTGCCTGCCGCTCTACGTCTATTCAAACGGCGCACTTGTGGGAATCATGGAAGTGTTCTATGATAAACCGAAGACCTTCACGGACGAGGACATCAATTTTTTTACTACGCTCTCCGGCATCCTTTCCACAACGATCCAGAACGAACAGATGCAGGTAGAGCTGCACAAGATGAATTCCGAGCTGGAGCAGTGGGTCGCTGAAAAGACCGAGGAACTCAGAGCATCGGAAGAACGGTATCGGACGCTCGTTGAAAACGCCGGCGAGTCTATTTTCGTCCTTGCCGGGAATGGAGACATCGTATTTGCAAACGAACAGGCCGCCCGGCTTACCGGACATGCGAAGTATGATCTTCTGCACAAAAACCTGTTCGAGCTCATGGTCGACGCTACGCGGCCCCGGGAAATTCTCGAAGAGGCCAGGGAAGGCCGTCCATCGGTAAGACACGGAGAACTCAGAAAAGATGACGGCACCGTGGTTTCTATTGAGGTGAGCGCCGTATCGCTTTCTCTCATGGGCAAACGGTTTATTCAGTCCGTGGTTCGCGACATATCCTCCCAAACGCGTCTCGAGCGCCTCCTGGTGGAAAAGGAACAGGAATTGTCCATTCTCAAAGCGCGACTTACTTCCGCAAAATAGTATTGATACCCCAGTTTTTTCACGGTCCCGATTTAAGTCTTTACAGAAACCAGAACCTGTGGTATAAATTATGCATATGGCGGCCCCGCAGGCCGCCATACTATCTTTAAGGTCTTGATCATCATGTTCAGGGTGAACTTTTATAAAGTGATTGCAACAGTCCTCATCATCACCGCATTTGTCTTTGGTGGTTACCTTCTTTTACGAGGAACGGAAATCACCATGCCTTCCCTCTTTCATCCCGTTCCCGGGGTGCGACTGCTCATGAGCATGGACGGGTTCAAGTTCACCAAGTCAGAGAACGGACGGGTCTCGTGGCGCATGAACGCCCGGAGTGCGGACTTGTATGAGAACAAGGAGGCGCAACTAAAGGACATCAAAATTGTGTTTACGAGCCCCGAGAGCAAGGAGGCAACGCTCCTTGGTGAAGCAGGGACCATGGACACGTCAACCGGAAATTCTTCTATCCGCCGGGTGACTCGTGAGGTCAGGGTCATTACGAGCGATGGTTATCTGCTGACGACAGACTCGCTTTTCTGCAAGGCGGGCGAACGGGTTGTCTGGACCGCTGATCCCTTTAAACTGCTCGGAAGCGAGATATACCTCGAAGGGGTAGGACTATCTGCGAATGTGGATTTGCGTAAGATCATGGTCAAGAACAATGTCAAAGCAGTTCTTCAGGAATAGCCTGTTCCTCATTGCATCCCTGCTCGTCATTGCGGCGACATCGGTTGATGCGCGCTCCGGCAAAAATACGCGGGAACCCCTGGTGATCACCTCGAACCGCATGGATGCGGAAAAGCTTGGCAACAAGGTAACATTTACGGGAAAGGTGACCCTTAAAAAAGAAGGCATGACGCTAACATCTGATATCATGATCGTATATTATGATGTCGGATCGAAGGATATCAGAAAAGTCGAGGCGCACGGCAATGTTGAAGTGCGCAAGGATGGCAGGGTAGCGCTCTCGAACAATGCGCTGTATTCCAGACGTGAAGAAACCATCGTTCTCACGGGAAACGCCAGTATCATCGAGAACGAAAACAAGCTTGGCGGAGAAAAAATAACACTTTTCATGACCGATGACCGCAGCATCGTTGAAGGCGGCGGGAAGGTAATGTTTTACAAGGACAAGGCGCAGGAGAACAGGAAGAGAAAGTAGCCGATATGGATGACACGCAGGCGCTTGAGGCCATAAAACTGGAAAAGAGCTACCGTGGCAGAAAGATCGTCCGGGGCATAAGTCTGCAGGTCGAACATGGAGAGGTCGTCGGGCTTCTCGGACCGAACGGGGCGGGCAAGACAACGACATTCTACATGGTCGTCGGGCTTGTCCGGCCGGACCAGGGCGCGGTGCGTCTGGACGGCAAGGATATCACAAAAATGCCGATGTATCAGCGGGCGAAGAACGGCATCGGCTATCTGCCCCAGGAACCGTCCGTCTTCCGGAAGTTGACCGTTGGTGAGAACCTGATGGCCATTCTCGAGACCATGGACCTATCAGGCCTTGAACGCAAGGAGCGACGGGACCAGCTGCTGACCGAACTGGGAATCTCGCACCTGTCCGAAAACATGGCATATACTCTTTCAGGAGGGGAGCGGCGGAGGGTTGAGATCGCCCGGGCGCTTACCCTTTCGCCGAAGTTCATCCTTCTGGACGAGCCCTTTGCGGGGATCGACCCTCTTGCGGTCCAGGATATCCAGGGGATCATTTCGCTTCTGAAGAGCAAGGGGATCGGGATACTGATCACTGATCACAATGTTCGGGAGACCCTCGCGATCACCGACCGGGCGTATATTATCAGCGAAGGGGAGATCATCGAGGCGGGTTGTGCGGCTGAAATCATGGCAAGTCCGAAGGTACGGCAGTTTTACCTGGGCGAGGCTTTTCGGTTATAATTTAAGAAAGAAGACATCAGGATCCAGGAGACAGAAGTCAGGAGATTAAGTCGATATCCTTCGATGAATTTCTTCAGGCTCCTGAATTCTGGCTTCTGACTCCTGAGAAAACATGGAAGCACGGCTCGAACTAAAACTGCAGCAAAAACTCATCATGACTCCACAGCTCCAGCAGGCCATTAAGCTGCTGCAGTTGTCGCGTCTCGAACTGGTGCAATCGGTCTCTCAGGAACTGATCGAGAACCCAGTCCTTGAAGAGGTGCCTTCCGAGGAGTCCGGGGAGGATCCCGCTTCTGAAGAAGGAGAGACTGCTCCCGAGACGCAAACGGCCGCGGAAACGCTGCCCGAGGTTGCGCCGGAGCAGGAAGGGACTCAGGAGCTCAAAAGCGATCTCGAACTCGGCCCTCAGTGGGATGAATATCTCAATGAGATGGGAGACGGCCGCGATTACGGCAATGCGGAAGCGGATAATAAAGAACTACCTTCCTATGACCAGACCCTGACGCGCCTTCCTTCATTGAGCGATCACCTGCTGTGGCAGCTCCATCTTTCGGTATCGGACCCCGGTCTGGTGAAAGGCGGAGAATGGATCATTGGCAACCTTGATGATGATGGTTATTTTCGCGCAACCCTCGACGAACTGGCACAGCAGTCCGGGTTGTCGTTACGGGAGATGGAACAGGCGCTCGATCTTATACAGGGCTTCGATCCGCTGGGTATAGGTGCACGGGACCTCCGGGAATGCCTCCTGATCCAGGTCAGACAGCTCGATCTTCAGGGGACGCTCGTCGAGAAGATCGTCAAGGACCACCTTGGTGACCTGGAAAAGAGAAAATATCCGAACATCGCTAAGGCCCTCAATGTAACGCCCCAGGAGGTCATGGAGGCGTCGCACATCATTATCCACGAGTTAGAACCGAAACCCGGCAGGCCTTACCTTACTGCTGATACCAATTATGTGGTCCCGGACGTTTATGTGATCAAGGTTGAGGACAACTATGTGGTGCAACTCAATGACGAGGGGCTCCCGAGGGTCCGCATCAACCCTTATTACCGCAAGTTGATCAACCGGAATGATGCCATTGACAAGGTGACCAAGGAGTATGTCGAGGAGCGTTTGCGTTCGGCCCAGTGGCTCATCAAGGGGATGGAGCAGCGAAGCAAGACCATCTATAAAGTTGCCGAGAGTATCGTCAAGTTCCAGCTCGAATTTCTGGACAAGGGCATCACTCACCTGAGACCCATGGTGCTTAAGGGCGTGGCTGAGGACATCGGCATGCACGAATCCACGATCAGTCGCGTGACGACGAACAAGTATATGCATACTCCACAGGGTATTTTCCCGATGAAGTATTTCTTTACAACAGGATTTTCCGACGGCACCGGCACCGAGATCTCATCGTTGACCGTCAAAGACACGATCCAGAAGATGATCAAAGAGGAAGACCTGGCAACGCCGCTCAAGGACCAGCAGATCGTCGATCTTCTGAAAGAGCGGGGGATCGATATTGCAAGAAGGACGGTGGCGAAATACCGCGAAGAGCTCAGGATACCGCCGACGAGTGTACGAAAAAGGACGGGAAATTAAATAATCGCCAATTTCATTCAACAAGCACCAACTGTCAAGCTGCAAACGATGAGAAAATTGGAATTTGAAGTTTAGCTATTATTTGTAATTTTGGATTTTGAGCTTGGAATTTAGTACTACCTAAGGAGGGTACAGTATGCAGGTTACCGTGATAGGAAGGCACATTGAGGCAACGGAAGCGCTCAAACAATACGCAACGGAGAAGGTAAGCAGGTTGGAGAAGTATCTTCCGAAGACCATTCAGGTGGTTATTACCCTTTCCGTCGTAAAAAAAGTTCACCATATTGCAGAAGCGATTATCAAATCCAACGGCCTGCTGATCCAGGCGTCTGAAGAAACTGAAGAGATGTATTCTGCGATCGATCTCCTGACCGCAAAGCTCGAGCGGCGGGTCAGGAGATACAAGGAAAAGCTGGTTGAACACAAACATCAAACCAAGAAGGACGGATCCGTTGCCGCAGCCCCCCTGTCGTCTCACCCCGAAGACCGTATCCCGCAGATCATCAAGACCAAGCGTTTTGATCTCAAGCCGATGCAGCCGGAAGAGGCAGTGATGCAGATGGAGCTTCTGGACAAGGATTTTTTCATCTTTGCGAACGCCGGCAGCGGCCATGTCAACGTCATCTACAAGAGAAAAGACGGGAACGTGGGACTCATCGAACCCGCGCTGTAAGGAAGTGTCGTGATGCCCACAATACGGGACCTGTTACAGGAGAACCTGATCATCGAAGAGCTCGAGGCCGATGACAAGCAGGGTGTCCTCCGCGAGTTTGCCCGCCTGCTCAAATCCATGAACAGGGTCGACAACGAAGAGGAACTCCTTCGCGTGTTGCTTGAGCGTGAATCTCTCGGCAGCACCGGTATCGGTGACGGGGTGGCGATCCCGCACGGCAAGCTGCCTATGAACACCGGGATGATCGTCGCCTTTGGCAGATCAACCAAGGGGGTCGACTTCCAGGCCATGGACTCAAAACCGGTCCATCTCTTTTTTCTTCTCGTGACTCCTGAAGACAGATCGGGAGATCACCTGAAGGCGCTGGCCCGGATCTCCCGTATTCTTAAAAATCCTGCTCTTCGGGAATGCCTGCTGACGGCTCCCACCCGGCAGGAACTTCAGAGGCTGATATACCAAGAGGACAGCAAATATCCGCAGCCGCAGTCCGTGCCGAAAAAGTGAAGGTCACGGTGGCGGATTTGACGGGAACCGCGACGGTCCTTGCGGGACGCGCAGGCCTCGGCAGGGAGATTCTTTCACCGCAGATGACGGTCCCTGAACTGTCTGCGCCGCCGGGGAAGGGGACCGCCTCGTGCGTAATGCATCTCCGGCCGAGCCAGGTTGTTTACCTGTGCTCGCTTCCCGTGAACGAGCGGAAGCGGCTTGCCCGTACTCTGGTGAAACAGAAACCCGCTTGTATCCTTCTCAGCGGAGGTGACAATCTGCAAAGAGCTTCTTGATACGGCGGAAGCTTCGAAGGTCCCGTTACTCAAGAGCAAGAACCTGCCGGAACTTCGACGGCTACTGGTGGAAAAACTATCGCCGTGGGTCAGTCTTCATGGCGTGCTGGTGCGGATCTTTGATCTCGGCACGCTCATCATCGGGGAAAGCGCGGTCGGCAAGAGCGAGGCGGCCCTTGATCTGGTGCTCCGCGGTCATAAGCTTGTTGCCGACGACCTCGTGATCCTGGAAAAAAAGAACAGCGAGATCAGCGGCAGACCTCACAGAAATGGGCGCGGACCTGCTGCAGATCCGTGGGCTCGGGATCATCAACATCAGGGCGTTGTATGGAGAATCGGCAACGATCGACGAGAGCGCAGATAGGGCTGGTCGTGGAGCTGGCAGAGTGGAAAGTGGGTCACCAGTACAGTCTCGTCGGTCTGCGCGAGACGGCGCTACCGGATCCTTGGGGTCAGCCTGCCCTATCTGAAACTGCCGGTCAAGCCCGGCAGAAACATGGCTACGCTCATTGAAGTGGCGGCCAGAAATCAGATGCTGAAAAAACGCGGTATTTTTACCGCACGGGACCTGGACAGAAAGCTCAGAAAGAGGCTCACGGGATGAATCGTACGCGCCTGGTTGTTGTTACGGGCCTTTCCGGCTCAGGCCGGAGCGCCACGCTGAAGGCCTTCGAGGACATGGGATTTTACTGTGTAGATAACCTCCCGCTCGATGCTGCTTTCGGCGTTCGTTGAGTTTGCACGGAGATCGGAGGAGGCGTTTCGATCAGCCATTGGTATCGACATTCGGGAAAAGGGCTTCCCCGAACGCTTCCCTGCACTGTACGGTGAGCTGAAGTCCCAGGGCTGCGCCATTGAATTGCTTTTCCTGGATGCGTCGGACCAGACGATTGTACGGCGTTTCAGCGAGACGAGAAGACCTCATCCCCTGGCGCGGGGAACGACACCATTGTTGGACGGGATAAGGAAGGAGCGGGCAGCGCTTGCCGAGGTCAAGAAACTGGCTGACCGGATCATCGATACCTCGGACTACACGGTCCACGATCTGCGCCAGACGATCGAACGGCACTATGCTGCAGGCGATGCCGGCAGGCCCATGGTGATCACCCTGCTCACCTTCGGCTACAAATTCGGCGTACCCTACGACCTCGACCTTCTGTTCGATCTTCGGTTCCTGCCGAACCCGCATTTTGTGCCTGAGTTGAGGCCCTCCACGGGAGAAGATCGCAAGGGTCAGAGAATACATCATGTCGAAACCCGATTCCGTGGAATTCCTGGCCAGGCTCCAGGGGTTTATCGAGTACCTTCTGCCACGCTACCGAAGCGAGGGGAAAAGCTATCTTACGATCGGGTTTGGATGCACGGGCGGCAGGCATCGGTCAGTCGCGGTCTCGCTGATGATCGCGGAGTGGCTCAGACAGAACGGTTACGACGTCATTATAAAACATCGGGACAGGGGAGAGTGAACGAGTTCATGGAGTATATTGAGTCTAAAGAGTCTGACGAGTCTGACGAGTTGTGAATCAAAGCGTTAAACTCTCTAAACTCTTGAGACTCAATGAACGCAAGTGACTCTCTTGACTCTTTCAAAAGGAGATTTGAGCATGATCGGACTGGTGGTGGTATGTCACGAGGACATGGGCGCCGAGTTGGTGAAGGCCGCCGAGATGATCGTAGGCAAGATCGATGCGGTTGCGACGGTCAGTGTGAAGCAGGAGAGTGCGCCGGAATTGCTCAGAGACGCAGATCCAGACCGCGATAAAAAAGGTGGATGGTAAAAAAGGCGTCATGCTTTTTACCGACATGTTCGGCGGGACCCCTTCCAATATCGCCCTCGCCTTTCTTGGAGAATCGATCGAAGTGGTCACCGGCGTCAACCTTTCGATGCTGATCAAGTTCGCAAACCATCGTGATGAAAAATCTCTTCTCGAGCTTGCCAGGCTCGTTCAGGAGGCGGCGCAGAAGAGCATCGTGATAGCGAGCCAAATGCTGAAGGGGAAAAAGTAAGTTACCATGATAGTGTTGAGCCGCATAGATGACCGCCTGATCCATGGTCAGGTTGTGGAGGGGTGGGTAAATTTCCTGAAAGCGACCTGCATTTTCGTTGCCGATGATCGGGTTGCGTCGAATCCTTTTCAACGTACCATCATGGAGCTCTCCGTGCCGCAAGGATTGAAGGCCGTCATCGGCCGGGTCGAGGAAATCTGCGATCTGGTTCGCACCGCGGCGCTCAATGCAGACAGGATCATCCTGTTGTTCTCGAACCCCGCTGACGTTCTGCGGGCGATTAACTCGGGACTGGACTGCCGGGTGCTCAATATCGGCGGCATGCACTATGTACCGGGGAAACGCAAGCTCATGGATGTGCTTGCAGTAGATGATGCTGATCTGGCGGCGCTCAAAGAACTCGCTGCAAAGAATATCAAGATAGCTGTTCAGACAGTCCCGAACCAGCGGCCGATGCCGCTCGAAAAGATATTCACCGCCTGTCATGTCTGAAAAGACTGAAGAGTGCTTCGTAACGATGTCCGAAGTTCAGAGTGCGGTGTCCCGGGGTTTAACGTAAAAGGATATCTCCATGCCTGTGCTTGATGCGCATATGGTTCTCGCCGTTGTGGGCATCGCACTTATCGGCGGGTTCATCGGGCTCGACCGGACCGCGGCCGGTCAATTCATGTTCTCGGAGCCGATCGTCGCCGCCCCTCTGACGGGGTGGATGCTTGGTGATCCGATCTCGGGAATCATCGTCGGCGTAGTTCTCGAACTCGTCTGGGTGCTTGATATGCCGATCGGCGCCTTTGTGCCGGCTGATGCGACGATCAGCGCTGTGTCCGCAACGGCTATTGCAGCGCTGGGGAGCACGGGGAACGCGCCGCTTCCGGTGATCGGATTCAGCATTCTTTTGACCGCTGCGATAGTGCCGGCAACCATGAGGGCCGATGGCATCGTCAGGCACTGGAACTCGCGGCTGGCTGATGATATCATGACCGGTCCAGGACCTGATGCCGGACGCAGGCTGGCCCGCGCGCATCTCAGCGGACTTCCGATATTCTTTATGAAGTCCTTTGTATTGTACCTTGTGTTTCTGCCTCTGGGTCTTGCAGCTGTTTCAGCGTTTAATCATTTGCCCGAGAATGTTCACCGGGCGATGTCCCTGTTCGTGAAGCTCCTCCCCCTGGTCGGGGTAGCGCTGGTAGCGCGGAAACTCTCTATGAAAACAATCGACCTTTTTTTGCTCAGCGGATTCATGATCGCAGCAATGGCGGGGCAGCTTTTCCATGCTCCGGCACTTATTATCATACTGCTTGCCGTAACCGGCGGGTGGTTGGGGGCCAGATACCGTGAACGACATTCATAAAAGAATAGGCCCTGACGATCTGTTCGGAGTGTTTCTGAGGGCCCTGCTTATTCAGGCGTCATGGAGCTTTGAACGAATGCAATCAATCGGGTTCGCATACGCCATCGAACCGGTCCTTCGAAAACTCTATCCGGACCCGGCAGAGTATGAATCTCGGATACGTCTCCATCTGGAGTATTTCAATACCCAGCCATTCCTCGCTTCATACATCCTGGGCGCAGTAATACGGATGGAAGAGGACCGGGCGATGGGCCGGGATGCGGGTGGCGACGTCCCCGGTCTGAAGGCGACGCTTATGGCGCCGCTCGGAGCGCTCGGCGACAGCTTCTTCTGGGGCGCTCTCAAGCCGCTGGCCGCCGTTGTGGCTGTGGCGCTGCTCATGACCGGATATTGGTGGGCGCCGCTCGTGTTCCTGGCGTTCTATAATACCTGGCATGTGGGCCTCAGGGCAGGCATGCTGTTCTGGGGCTACCAGAGTGGTGGTGATGCCGTGGCGCTTATGACCAGGTACAGCCTGGTGAAAACAACTCAACGGTTCAAGCTGATCACGCTTACCGTCCTCGGCGGGATTATCGGCATGGCTCCCGGCTGGAGATTGGAGTTCCAGCCGATGGTCAATGCGTCGTTTTTGTTGATGGCGCTGTTTTGGCTGGCTATCACGGCGGCACTGGTCGCGATTTTTCGGCGAGGCGGGTCTCCGATACAACTTATGATCGGGCTGGCAGTGTTCTGTCTTGCCCTGGCGTACGCAGGAGTCATTTAATGAAGAAAAAAGAGCTGTTGATCGAGAACAAATTGGGACTCCATGCGAGGGCCGCGGCCCAGATCGTGAAGACCGCGAGCGCATACGCATCCAAGATCACGCTGGCCAAGGATGGTCTCGAGGTGGACGGCAAAAGCATCATGGGGATCATGATGCTGGCCGCTGCCAAGGGGTCCACGGTACTTCTGCACGCCCACGGGGAAGATGATGAGCGGGCAATAGAAGGAATGGAAAAGCTGTTTCACGACAAGTTCGGGGAAAAAGAATAGTAGAAAGATCGCAGTAAACAGCAGAAAGCAGACAGGGAACGGAACAGAGTAAATGAACGAAAAATCCTATAAAGGGATCGTGGCATCACCGGGTATCGTGATTGGCCGGGCGTACCTCCTCGACCGCCGCAAGGTGGTGGTGGCGGGCAGGCGGATAGAGGCTGTCAGCGTCAAGGACGAGGTATCACGGTTCAAGAAAGCGGTGGATGTCTCCAAGGCCCAGCTCGAGGAGCTCAAGAAGCGTTTCACAAAAGGGCTTGGGAAATCCCATCTCTATATCCTCGAAACCCACATCATGCTGCTCGAAGACAAGATGCTCGTCGAAAGCACGGTCAAGCGGATCAAGGAATTTCTTCTGAACGCTGAAGGCGCGCTCAAGGAGACGATCGCCGCTATCGGGTTGAAATTCGATACCATCGAAGACGAATATCTCCGCGATCGCAAACTGGACGTTGAACAAGTCGGCGAGCGGATCCTGCGCAACCTCGTGGGACATAAGCAGGAGAGCCTTGCCGATATCAACGAAGAGGCCGTGATCATCGCACACGATCTCGCTCCGACCGACACCCTCATGATGCGAAAGGACAAGATCCTCGGCTTTGCCACCGATGCAGGCAGCCGGACATCGCACACGGCCATCCTCGCCCGTTCGCTCGGCATCCCCGCGGCGGTCGGCCTGGAGAGCATCAGTAAAGCGGTCAAGACCGGCGACGTGGTCATTCTCGACGGCATCCACGGAGTAGTGATCGTCGACCCGGACGAAGAGACGTTTCTCGATTACCTCAAGAAACAGCGGCAGTATAAGTATTTCGAACAGGAGCTCCAGAAGCTCAAGTCGCTGCCCGCCGAGACCCTCGACGGACATATGGTCCATCTCCAGGGCAATATCGAGCTTCCGGAGGAGGTCGCGTCCGTACAGGACCACGGCGGCACCGGTATCGGACTGTATCGCACCGAGTTCCTGTTCATGAACAGGTCGACCCTGCCGACCGAGGAGGAGCATTACTTGGCCTACCGCCATGTGGCAGAGAAGGCATCGCCCCATGAGGTCGTGATCCGTACGCTCGACGTGGGCGGTGACAAGATCGGCCTGCCGGGCGGCTTTGACAGGGAGTCGAACCCCGCGCTTGGCCTCAGGGGGATCCGCTTTTGTCTCAAGAACCGCGACATTTTCAAGCCACAGTTGCGCGGTCTCTTCAGAGCGACTGCGCACGGAAACATCAAGCTCCTCATTCCCATGATCTCTGGCCTGTCCGAGCTGCACGAGACCAAGAGGGTCATCGAAGAAGTGAAGGCAGAGCTCAGGGCCGAAAGCAGGGCGTTCAACGAACAGGCAGAGATCGGGGTGATGATCGAGATACCGTCAGCCGCGATGATTGCCGACCTCCTCGCGCGGGAAGTCAGCTTCTTCAGCGTGGGCACGAACGACCTGATCCAGTACACACTCGCGATCGATCGCCAGAATGAGCACGTTGCGTACATGTACGAGCCCCTCGACCCTGCGGTGCTTCGGTTGCTCAAGAGTGTGTCGGAGGCCGCGCGTCACGCGAACATCACGCTCGCGATGTGCGGTGAGATGGCGGGTGACCCGCTTTATTCGACGATCCTTCTCGGCATGGGATTCCAGCACCTGAGCATGAATGTGGCCTCGATCCCCTGGGTAAAAAAAGTGGTCAGATCGGTCCGTATGCAGGACGCCGTCGAACTTGCATCGCTCGTGATGCAGCAACCCACGGCTGCATTGGCAAGAAAGACGGTGGAACACTTTATGGAAGAACGGTTCCCTGATCTGGCAGCGGAACTGTGAAGGAATTTCGGATTGCGGAATGAGAAATAAAAGTCCCTTGGATTTGAATGCGCAATCCGGGACCCATAATAGAAGGGGAGTGCAGCAGTGCAGAATGCGGAAATTGACCTAGACAAGATGGCGCGCGGTGGTGAGATCGTTCGAACGACATCAAGAACCCATGGTGGGAATATCTACGCAGCGGCGAAGCGCTATGGCCTCGAAGAAAAGAACATCATTGACTTCAGCTCGAATGTGAATCCCTTTGGACCGTCATCCGCGGCGAAACGCGCGGCGAAAAAAGCCCTCTCGTTCATCGACCGCTATCCCGACCCGGACATGCGCCAGCTGCGCACGGCGATCGCACGGTATTTCGGCATCAAGCCAGGGCACGTTATGTGCGGCAACGGATCGAACGGCATCATTCATCTCATCCCTCGCGTGTTCAGGCCGAAAAAGGTGTTGATCCCATTCCCGACCTTTACGGAATACACTGCCGCAGTGCAAGACGCCGGTGGCGAGGTTGTGCCCTTTCCTCTTTTGGAGCGGGCAGGTTTCCGGGTTGACCCGATTGAGATGTCGTTTGCGCTGAAAGACGTGGACATGGCATTCCTCTGCAATCCCAACAATCCGACCGGTCAGCTCATCCCCAAAGCGGAGATGCTCGAGATCGTGCAGTTTGCGGGTCAGCACGGGGTGCGGCTGGTAGTGGACGAAGCATTCATGGACTTCATTGAATCCGAATCGATCATCAAAGAGGCGGTGGAATCGTCACACCTGATCTGTCTGAGGGCCTTCACCAAGTTATTTGGCATGCCGGGGCTCCGGATCGGGTACGCCGTGTCCGATGAGACGACCATTGCTGCTCTGCGTGAGAGGCAGGAACCGTGGACTGTAAGCATTCCCGCGGAGCAGGCTGCGATCGCGGTCTTAGGTCATTGGACCTATATCAGTAAAACCCGCCGATTGATAGAAAAAGAGCGCAGCCGGCTTCTTTCAGCCCTCAGGATCCTGCCCGGCGTAGAGACATTCCCCTGCGCCGCGAATTTTATCTTCATCAAGCTCACCTCCATGGATGTCCCGATGTTTGTCGACAAACTCGGCGAACGCGGGATGCTGGTTCGGGACTGTTCTTCCTTCCCCGGACTCGACAGAAGCTATATCAGGATCGCGGTGCGGACAGGGCGGGAGAATAAGCGGCTGATCAAAGCGTTCAGAGAGTTGCTGGTGCGATAATCTTCCCCTTCTGTTCCGTGCAACCCGATGCTATCAAGAAAACCTGCCACGGAGGCACGGCGTAAGTTAACGGTTAAAATCCAAATATAAAATCAAGTTCAGAAGATCAAAATAAAAATTGTTAAAACATGAGTGTTTGGTTTTTGATCTGAACGTTGAGCATTGACATTTTAAATTATAATCTCCACGTCCCCGGACCATGTTTCATGCCGGTTTTTCCCGAGTCTATCAAACAGAGGAATTGACATATTTATCTACACCCGCAACCCGATATTTTCTTGACAACATAATGGGTTTTTGTATAATAGCACTCTATTTTCCTATCTTTCCGAGTTTTTCCGGGCAGGGGTAATCCTTGACATTTCAGGACCTTATTCTTACGTTACAGAACTACTGGGCCTCTAAAGGCTGTATCCTCCATCAGCCGTATGACACCGAGGTCGGCGCAGGGACGTTTCATCCCGCTACTTTTCTCCGCGTTCTGGGCCCTGAACCCTGGAAAGCGGCTTATGTCCAGCCCTCGCGCAGACCCACGGACGGGCGCTACGGTGAGAACCCCAATCGATTGCAGCACTATTACCAGTTCCAGGTGATCCTGAAGCCCCATCCGGAAAATGTCCAGGAGCTCTATCTCGAGAGCCTCGTTCAGCTCGGCATTAATCCCCTGAAGCACGATATTCGTTTTGTCGAGGATGATTGGGAATCGCCCACGCTCGGGGCTTGGGGCCTCGGGTGGGAGGTCTGGCTGAACGGCATGGAGATCACCCAGTTCACCTATTTCCAGCAGGTGGGCGGCATTGATCTCAAACCCATTTCCGCCGAGCTTACCTATGGGGTCGAACGGCTTGCCATGTATCTCCAGGGCGTGAACAATGTGTATGACCTCGTGTGGACCAAGGGCGTGAAGTACGGCGATATCCACCATGACACGGAAGTTCAGTTCTCGAAATATAACTTCGAACTTTCCGACCGGGAGATGCTTTTCCGGCAGTTCGAGTCGTATGAGCGGGAAAGCGAGAAGCTTATCAAGGCAGGGGTCGTGTTCCCGGCCTACGACTACTGTCTCAAGTGCTCGCACACCTTCAACCTGCTCGACGCAGCCGGCGCGATCAGCGTGACCGAGCGGACGGGCTACATCGGACGTGTGCGGAAGCTTGCGCGCCTGTGCGCCCATGCGTACCTGGCGGACCGGGAGGCGAAGGGGTTTCCGATGTTGAAAAAATAGATTGGTAAATTGGAGATTGGAAAGTTGGAAAGTGCAGATTTCACGGAGACAAACCAGCTAAATCAATTTGAAATTTACAAGTTTTCAACTTTGCGAACTTTGCGCATATGTGACGAAGAAGCATTAAGGGAGTTATTTTTGTCCAAAGAATTCTTATTAGAGATCGGCACCGAAGAGATTCCGTCTCGCTTCATCAACCCGGCGCTTGAGAAGATGAAGGACCTGTTCGCAGGGCTCCTTGCCTCGGGGCGCGTTGTATCACGTGGCGACATGAAGGTCTACGGTACGCCGCGGCGGCTTGTTTTATACATTCCCGAAATGGACGAGCGCCAGGCGGACATTTCGAAAGAAGTGACCGGTCCGCCGAAAAAAATCGCCTTTGACGCTGAAGGCAAACCCACGAAAGCGGCGACCGTGTTCGCAGAGAAGAACGGCATCCCGGTGAGCGCGCTCGCGTTCAAGACCACGGACAAGGGCGAATACGTGGTCGCGCGCATCGATGAAAAGGGCGGGGACACGGCGGAGTGGCTCAAACAGGTGCTGCCCGGCTTCATCCTTTCCATCCCCTTTCCGAAGACCATGCGCTGGATGGACAAGGACATCCGGTTCGCCCGGCCCATCCACTGGGTGCTCGCCCTGTGGGGCGGTTCTGTCGTAGAGTTCGAGCTGGGCGGCATCAGGAGCGGCAGCCTTTCGCGCGGCCACCGGTTCATGAGTCCCGGCGCGTTCCTGGTCAAGGATTTCAAGTCCTACCTGTCGCAGGCCGAGCCGAATTACGTCGTGCTCGACCCCGAGGTGCGGAAACACCGGATCATAACGCAGATAGAGGAACTCGCGAGATCACATGGCGGTGCAGTGCTCGACGACTCCGGCCTGGTGGAAGAAGTGGCAAATCTCGTGGAGTTTCCGGTAGCGGTCATGGGCACGTTCAACAAGGATTACCTCCGGGTGCCGAAAGAGGTCCTGATCATGGCCATGCGTGAGCACCAGCGGTATTTCAGCGTCGTGGCCCCTGATGGCAACCTGCTCCCGTGCTTTATCACGATCAGCAACACGCGGGCCGAGGACATGGAGATCGTCCGTGCCGGGAACGAGCGCGTGCTTGCGGCGCGGCTTTCGGACGCGGCCTATTTCTTCGACCACGACGTGAAACAGCCGCTCGCCGCACGGATTGAAGGGCTCAAGAAGGTCATGTATCAGGAGAAGCTCGGCACGACCTTCGACAAGACCATTCGCGTAAAGGCGCTTGCAGCGTACCTTGCGGGGCTGTTCAGTTCGGATGTCCATGTGGCCGAGCGGGCCGCCGAATTGTGCAAGGCCGACCTGCTTACGGGCGTGGTGGGGGAATTCCCCAAACTCCAGGGTGTGATGGGCAGGCACTATGCCCTCATCTCCGGAGAAGACCCGAGAGTGGCCGATGCGATCCTTGAACATTACCTCCCTCGCTTCGCGGGAGACAAACTGCCCGCGACGCTTGAAGGCGTGTGCGTCGGGATCGCGGACCGGATCGACACGATCACGGGCTGTTTCTCCGTTGGCCTTATTCCGAGCGGCTCCGAAGACCCCTATGGCCTACGAAGGCAGTCCGTTGCCATCCTGAACATGCTGCTCGATCGAGGACTGCGACTCTCGCTTGCTGATCTGATCGCCGAGGCATGCAAGGGGTTTGGTACCCAGGAATAAGCTCACAGATCGGACACGCTGGATTTCTTCCGGCAGCGGCTCGCGGGCATCCTCGCCGCAGAAGGCATCCGCTCCGATGTGGTGGATGCTGCGCTGTCCGTAGGGTTCGACGACCCCCTTATCGGGCGCGAGAAGGTGCGGGCCCTTGACGGCCTCAGGATATCGGAGGATTATCAACCGCTGGTCACGGCCCTTAAGCGCGCAGGCAACATTCTGCCGAAGGATTTTTCAGGCACGGTCAAGAAGAGCGCCTTGATACTGGACGCAGAGAAGGCGCTCAACGACGCATTCACGGAGATCAAGGACCGGGTGAAGGACAAGACGGCGAAGCTCGATTTCCGGGGGGCGCTCGCAGATATTGCCTCGCTCAGGAAGCCGGTTGACGCCTTCTTCGATACGGTCATGGTCATGGACAAGGACGCAGAGGTGAAGGCGAACCGTCTGGCGCTTCTCGCCGGTGTGACAGGGCTTTTCGCCGGGATCGCGGATTTCTCGCGGCTCGTGCTGGGCGCTGAAGAGAAGTAGCAGGGGTCAGGAGCCAGGAGTCAGAAGATTTAATTCTGACTCCTGACTTCTGGCTTCTGAATTCTGATAAATCATATCCAGGGAGGATAGTTCTATGGCTACTGAGAAAAAATACATTTACTTTTTTGGCAAGGGCAAGGCTGACGGGACAGGGACAATGAAGGACCTGCTCGGCGGCAAAGGCGCGGGTCTCGCAGAGATGACGAACGCGGGCGTGCCGGTCCCTCCGGGGTTCACGATCACCACCGCGGTCTGCAACCTGTTCTATGAGATCGGGAACCGCGTGCCGGAGGGTCTCGACGCCGAGATGCGTGAGTACATGAAAAGAGTGGAGGACGCCGTAGCCGGCTTCAAGTTCGGTGACGTAAACAAACCGCTCCTCGTGTCCGTGCGGTCCGGTTCCAAGTTCTCTATGCCCGGCATGATGGACACGGTGCTGAACCTGGGCCTGAACGACCAGACCATCCAGGGGCTCATCCGCATGTCCGGCAACGAGCGCTTTGCCTGGGACGCCTATCGCCGCTTTATCCAGATGTTCGGCAACGTGGTGATGGGCATCGAGAAGGACGTATTCGAGCACATCATCCATGAGGTGAAAAAGAAGAGGAAAGTCCATCTTGATATCGATCTTACCGCAGAGGACCTGAAGGGTCTGGTTGACAAGTTCAAGGCCAAGGTGAAGCAGGTCATGAAACGCGACTTCCCCCAGGACCCCTGGGAGCAGCTTGTTATGGCGCGTGACGCGGTGTTCGGTTCCTGGAACAACCCCCGCGCCATCACCTACCGCAGGCTGAATGATATTCCCGGTACGCTCGGCACGGCAGTGAATGTCCAGGCCATGGTCTTCGGCAACATGGGCGACACGTCGGCCACCGGCGTCGGGTTCACGAGGAACCCTTCGACGGGCGCCAAGGAGTTCTATGGCGAGTATTTGACGAACGCCCAGGGTGAGGATGTCGTGGCCGGCACCCGCACGCCGCACCCCATCGAGGACCTAAAGAAGGAAATGCCGCAGGTGTACCAGTCAGCTCCGCGACATCACGAACAAGCTGGAGCAGCACTACCGCGATATTCAGGATTTCGAATTCACGGTGCAGGAAGGCACGCTCTACATGCTCCAGACCCGCACCGGCAAACGCACGGCCCATGCCGCGGTCAAGATCGCCGTGGACATGGTAGGCGAGAAACTTATCTCCAAGGAAGAGGCCATTCTCCGCGTTGAGCCCGCGTCCCTGGACCAGCTTCTCCATCCCATCATCGATCCCAAGGCAAAGATCCAGGTGATCGCCAAAGGTCTTCCCGCATCTCCGGGAGCTGCCTCGGGAAAGGTCGTGTTCACTGCTGATGAAGCGGTGAAAGAGGCGAAGAAAAACAACGTTATCCTTGTCCGTCCCGAGACCACGCCCGACGATATCCATGGCATGGACGCGGCCAAGGGCATCCTGACGGCGCGCGGCGGCATGACCTCTCACGCGGCGGTCGTCGCCCGCGGCATGGGCAAGCCCTGCGTTGCGGGCTGCGAGTCCATCAAGGTTGATCTCAAGGCCGAGAAGTTCACCGTCAACGGGGTGACCGTAAAACTGGGAGACCACATCACCATCGACGGCGGCACCGGCCGCGTTATTCTCGGCAAGGTCCCGACCGTGGAACCCAAGGTGAGCGGCGATTTCGGCACGCTCATGACGTGGGTTGATGAAGTACGCACCCTGGGCGTGCGCGCGAACGCGGACATTCCGCGCGACGCAAAGATGGCGCGGCAGTTCGGCGCGGAAGGCATCGGCCTCTGCCGCACCGAGCACATGTTCTTTGCTTCGGACCGGCTGCCCATCGTGCAGCAGATGATCCTTGCCAACGACACCGAGGCGCGCGAGAAGGCGCTCTTGAAGCTTCTGCCGATGCAGCGTTCCGATTTCAAGGGGCTCTTCGAGGCCATGGCAGGCTTTCCGGTAACCATTCGCCTCCTGGACCCGCCGCTCCATGAATTTCTGCCAAAGCGCGAAGAGCTTATGGTCGAGATCGCTGTCATGCAGGCAAAGAAGGCGCCCAAGGCGTCCATCTCGAAGAAGGAAAAGCTCCTTCACCGGGTCGAAGACCTGCATGAGTTCAACCCCATGCTCGGGCACCGCGGCTGCCGCCTCGGCATCGTGTATCCCGAGATCACGCGCATGCAGACCCGGGCAATCATCGAGGCCGCCTGCGAGCTGGCGAAGAAGGGGAAGAAGATCGTGCCCGAGATCATGGTGCCGCTCGTGGGCATCAAGAAAGAGTTTGAGAACCAGAAGGAGCTGATCAAGGCAACGGCAGATGAGGTGATGAAGAAGAAAGGCGTAAAGATCGACTACCTGATCGGGACCATGATCGAGCTGCCGCGCGCAGCGCTCATTGCTGACGAGATCGCGAAAGAAGCGGAGTTCTTTTCATTCGGTACGAACGACCTGACCCAGACCACCTATGGTTTCAGCCGTGACGACGCGGGCAAGTTCATCACGTACTATACGGAAAACAACATCATTGAAAAGGACCCCTTTCAGACCCTGGACCAGGAGGGCGTGGGCCAGCTCGTGAAGATGGGGGTTGAGAAGGGCCGCAAGACCCGGCCAAACCTCAAGGTCGGCATTTGCGGCGAGCACGGCGGCGACCCGGCCAGCGTGGAGTTCTGCTTTAAGACCGGACTTAACTACGTGAGCTGCTCACCCTATCGCGTACCGATCGCGCGGCTTGCCGCGGCGCATGCCAAGCTCAAAGAGAAGGGTGTGGGTGGGTCGGGGACCAAGTAGAATTCATTTAAAGTCTCACAAGGGCGGCGAATGCCGCCCTTGTTTTTTATTGCGAAAGGGTGTGTTTAGAGTGCCGGTTTTACTCTGTCTCGTTTGTTTATGAATTGAATGCTTATGAATCCTTTTGATGAAAAATACATGCGCATGGCGCTTCACCTTGCCGAGAAGGCCAGAGGCCGGACGAACCCAAATCCCATGGTGGGAGCCGTGGTGGTTAAGGGCGGCAAGGTCATCAGTCGCGGCTATCACCGGAAGGCGGGGGAACCCCATGCCGAGGCGATCGCGCTCAAGAAAGCGGGCAAGGCGGCCAAGGGCGCGACGCTTTATGTGACGCTTGAGCCATGCTCGCATACGGACAAACGAACGCCACCGTGCACGCCGCTCGTTCTGCAAAGCGGTGTGAAGCGGGTCGTGGTGGCCATGATCGACCCGAACCCGCGTGTCTCGGGCAGAGGCATCAAGACCCTGCGTAAGTCAGGTATTGAAGTAGTTACCGGAGTGCTCGAAGCAGACGCGAAAAAGCTGAACGAAGCGTTCATGAAATACATCACCACCGGCATGCCCTTTGTTACTCTCAAGATCGCCCAGACCCTCGATGGCAGGATCGCGACCGCTGCTGGTGAGTCGAAATGGATAACCGGCGAAAAGGCGAGGGAAGAGGGGCGCAGGCTCCGCGATATCAACGATGCGATCCTTGTAGGTATCAACACGGTCTTGAAAGATGATCCTTCTCTGACGACGAGGATCCGCGGAGGCCGCGATCCTATCCGCGTCATAGTTGATTCCAAACTCAGGACCCCGCTGACCGCGAAGGTCATTACTCAGAAGTCATCGGCAAAAACCTTCATCGCCACTCTTGACACCATGTCAAAAGACAATCTCGTCAAGCTTTTGGACACCGGCGCGGAAATACTGTTAGCCAGGGGCAGTAAGGGGCGGGTAGACCTGAAATATCTCATGAAAATGCTCGGCAGCTTCGGGATCACTTCCGTGCTCATCGAGGGCGGGGCTGAGGTGAATGCATCGGCGCTGAAGTCAGGTATCGTTGACAAGGTCGTCCTGTTCATCGCGCCGATGCTGATGACGGGCAGGGATTCACTCTGTTCCATCGGCGGTACGTCACCGATGAAGCTTGCTCAGTCCATCGGCCTTTCTGATATGCAAGTGCGAATTGTCGGACAGGATCTGATGATAGAAGGGTATGTTAAAAAGAAGCGTTAGCTTGTGTTGGTCTCTTCCCGACGTGCCTTGCATATTTGTACAGAAGATAGATCGTCACTCCAGTCAGTACAATAACGATGGTCAGTCTTCAATTCTCTTCATATCCTTCCGGAGGGCTTATTCTTAAATCAATAAACTATATGCTATGGATAAGGTATAAAACCAGAAAAAACCCGACCGCAATAATCGAGAGGGCAAGAAGCACGCTCAAGATAGCTGAAGGTTGATATGCGTCATCATCAATCTGGCGTTCGACCTTCTTGTATCTAATGAACGCCAGCACGCTCATCACCACACCGAGGCCGACAAGGATGATCCCGATCATCGAAGAATATCCCTGGGGCGGGGGAGCAGTCTCTTTCCCCAGGTAATAGGCCATCTGCTTCACGAACAGGGAGAACTTCTCAACCACGAAACCGAAGGCCATGATCGCGACGCTCGTCCGTATCCAGGCAAGGAAGGTCCGTTCGTTCGCCATGTGAACACGACGGTTGCGGACCGGTGCAGGACGCGTATCTGTGTTCATGTCCATCATACCTCATCCCTCAATGAATTTGAATATCCCGCTCCTGATCATCTTCACGGCGATGGCCGCCAACAGCAGGGCCGCAACCTTGGCAAAGGCGCGTGAACCATTGATGCCGATATGCTTGATGATGCGGTCTGCCTGGGCGAAGATAATCCAGGCGAACAGGATGTTCACGACAAGTGACAGGATGACGGGAACGTAACCATAACTGCCGACCAGTACGAGGGTGGTGGTGAGAGTGGCCGGGCCGGCGATGAGCGGCGTGCCGAAGGGAACAACGCCGAAGGTAGGGCTGACCGGGTATTTCTTTTCCCCGGCGCGAACGATGTCGAGGATCGCGATGATGAGCAGGACGATCCCGCCGGCGATCATGAAGTCCTCCACCGTGATGGCGAGCGCAGTGAATACGGCCCTTCCCAGAAAGGTGAACGCTATCGTGATGAGAAAGGCCGTCAGGATGGACTGGCGCACGATCCTCTGGCGCTCATGCTTCTTTAATCCCTCGGTCATGGCCATGTAGATCGGAAGCATCCCCGGCGCGTCGAGTGCCACCATGATGGGAATGATGCTTATCAAAAAAGAATTGAGTATGTCCACACGATCTCCCACGAAGAAGTATAGCTGATATCCCTCGGGCTGTCCAGCTCTTCGGTATATTTATTGGGCAGCGCTGTGCCGAACGATTGATGCTCTAATAGTATTGTCTAACCGAAAACGATAAGCAATTTATGAAAAAAGAGGAAGGAGGTGAATATCATAAAAAAATATGGGCACTGTTGATCGGGTTGTCAGGGCGGTCATTGCGGTCGTCTTCGCAATTCTCTATTTCCCCCATTCTATCAGCGGTACAGCAGCTATTATACTGGGATTTCTCGCCATTATTATGTTGCTCACGAGCATAACGGCGGTCTGTCCGTTATATGGGCCGCTCGGTATTTCGACGATGAAGAAAGAAGGGAAATAAAACAACACCAAATATAAAAGGGCCGCTTCCCTGAAGGGAGGCGGCCCTTTTTGCTTTAGTGCGACAGGGCGGCTTGATGTTACAGCCGTATATTACCATGATCGTGTACCATGGCATCCTGGTGAACAGCTGCCACCGCTATAGTTAAATGAAGTCATGATGGTCGCGGATGCCGGACCTTCTAATGCCGTCGTGTTCAGGCTCGTGAAATGATTCACCGCAAGCAGGGTAGTGTCATGGCATGTGTAACAAGCTATTCCCTGCACCAGCAACGTGAGTCGAATGTTCGCCCGAATTGTAGCTGTTGTACTGGGCTGTACCGGAGGCGTGGCATGAGGTACACTGAGTATTAACATCAATAACGGTGCCCGAAAGCCAGCCGGGCGTTGTCTGGCCGCCATGACAACTGACATTCGCACACGTATTATTCGTGGCATTATAGGAGGCAGCGCCGGATTTCGCATTGTAGCTGGAAAGGAATGCGACGAACGCGGTTGTGTTTCCATTGTCATGATTTGCGGTTCCGGTCCCTCCGCCAGTGTGGCAGGCAGCGCAGACGATGTACGAACCGAGTGCACTATGCTGAGAATGTTTGCCGACCGCATTCGGATAAACCGAGCCGTTCGGAGGGTTGCCGTGGCACGAGGTGCAGTTTGTCATGGTCAATGGAGACCCGAGCATGTGGCACGAGGTACAAGCAGGGCCCACTCCGCCGACACCGTCAAGGTTCGCGCCGTGACAGAGAACGCAGGCGTTCGCCATGTTCCCGGCCGTCATGTGGCCGGTATCATTTGTAACAAAGCCGCGCCAGGGCGATGGATGTGCCATGTTGGTCGCATGGCAATCCTCACAGCCGTTGGCCAGGCTGCCTTTAGGGACATTGAACCTCGGGTTGCTCCCTGCACCACCAGCGGGCTGATCGGAGTGACATGCCTGGCAATTTGTCAGGTCCGCCTTTGCAGCCGGCCCGTGGAGAGCAGCACTCGTATATGGCACGGCGTGAGGAGCGCCGATATCCGCATGGCAGAGGGTATTGTCAAAGCATCCGACCGTTTGAGATAATGTAACATAGGCAGGAGGCTGTCTGTTGCCCAGGTGACAGAGCCCGCACACAGGGGCATTCCCCTGGTCCGTGGTCGTGTGGGTATACGTGTCACCAGGCAGCCATGACCCGGCGTGCGGAGCATTGACGCCCGCTCCGTGACACCCTGTTGTGTTCAGACAGGTTTGCAGTGCAGTACCTCCGGTGAAGTCATTCCCGTGACAGGTCTGACAATAGCTGAAGCCTGCTGCGGAGGTCGGTGCCGACTTCGCACTTGTGCCGTGGGCAGACGGAAGCTCCCATCCGGCCTCGTGTCCTGGGGTTGCATGGCAGAGCGTATTGTTGAAGCATCCGGGCGCCGCCCCTGAATCAAAAGTTGAGGGCTGCACAGAAGAGTTAGCGCCGTTCGTATGGCACAAGGCGCAGACCGGGGCATTGCTCTGATCGGTGTTCGTGTGGGTCCGTGTCCCGCCTCTCCAGGGCTTCGGCGAGTGTGGTGCGCTGACAGAAGCGCCATGACAGCCTGCCGTGTTCAGGCAGGTGACGTTGGAGATACCCCCGATGAATGTATCAGCATGACATTCCTGACAGACTGCAAAGCCCGATGTTGAAGCAGCCGCAGCCTTTGCGATTGCTCCGTGTGAATCAGGTGATTCCCAGCCTGCATCGTGTTTTCCCGTATCCGAATTGATGAGGGACTTGGGCGTGCGCGCATCGCTGCATCCAAGGGAAAGGATCAGCATCACGCTACTCAGGACTACTCCAGCTTTTAAGATTATCTGTGACATTCTCTGCACCTCTCATTATTCTGACGGCCGTGGCAGGGGACACAGGATGCCGGATTGATCTTGCCGTCGATTTTATGCTGATTCAAATAATCTCCCCGGTGCGGTAAGGTCCGTTCCGGGGCATCGGTATACTTGTCGCTGGGTTTGATCTCTTCTTTGTTCGCGTGGCAGTCGGAACAGAAGGATTCCGCATGGCAGACATCACAGGTCTGCTTTTGCTGCGCAGCGTAGAACTTGTGTTTTTTGATCCAATCCGACCGGTGGTCCAGTGATGCTCTCCAATCCGTATGACACTCACTGCACTGGGGCATGCCCTGGACCTCCAGGGGGTGCTTCCCCGCAGTGCTCTGGTGAACGGCGCAGGAAAACAGCAGTGTGCCGGACAGTGCCAGAATTCCAAGGATGAAGATTTTTATATTCGTATTCATTTATGATATCTCCTGAGATGATCGTGTTTTGTTAATTACTCTTTTCGCTTTTTTTGACCGCCGACGGAGTATTTTTCTTCCCCGATTCGTAATGGGCGTCAAACGAATACACAAACGTAGCCATGGCCCGAACATCACGCGTGAAGTCAGAGTCCGTGGAGTAAGTCACATCGGCCACGAGCCGTGCTTTCGGCGTAATTGCATATCCTGCCGCTGCAGAAGCATTGTCTGCATGCTTAACACCATTGATCTCCTGCTTATAGGCAAGATGAAGAAGCTGCAGGGAGACATCGGCCCTGGCAATTTTCTGGGACACGTATATTCCCAGTTCGTCATATTGCAGGGCAGCGGTCGCGCCGTCCATTCGGTGGCCACTGACCCCCATGCCAAAGGATTCACCGGCAAAGGCTATCTTTCCGCCGTAGTAGTTGGCCTGGCCCGCGATGCTGTAGTGAAAGTTCTTATAATCAGCGATTGCGGTGAGTTGGCGGGTGATCGCATAGTCTATCGATCCGCCTGCGGTTGTTATCGTTTCATCGGGATCGATGTTAGGAAAAGTGAAGGCGCTCACGGTCAAGGAAGAAAAGAACTGCTTGTAATCTATTTTAGAGAACTCGCCGTTCAGCCGCAGATCGCCAAAAGGACCGACGGTCACATAGTAGCTGTGTTGCATCCAGCCACGCTCGATGGCATTGTACGAGGACGTTCCCTGCACTTCCAGCTTAGTCAGCGGCCGGAGCCAGATATCGACACCTTCTTCCCTCCGAAAGCTGCTCCTGTTGTTTTTTTCATCCAGATGCGATATGCCGATGATGTAGTAACCCGGGAGCCCCTGCGCGATCCGCCCGCCCGCTATCGAGTCGCCTCTCCGTGTGTCGGATATTGTTTCAACGGGGCTGCCTCCATATGCTGCGATGGTGAACCCGCCTTTCAGGTCAGTACGTGCATGAACACCGTCTATCTGTTCGGAAGCTATGCCCTCATGTACCAATACCCTGCCGAGATCGAGCACTGCGTTACCAGACCGTTTTTTGATGCTGATATACGCGTACTGGAGATCGTCGTTGTCTTTGCCATTGGTGCTTTCGTTCCTCAGATCATAGCGGTACCACCCGCCGAAGTTGAAAGACACGGAATCCTTGGCTGAGTTGTCCACCTTGAAATTGAGGTATTCGGTGAGCGGCATCAAGTTTGTTGAATCAACAGTCTCCCGGCTCATCAGGTATGTACGGGATTGGCCGGTGATGTCGAGGGCTGAAGCATTTGATGAGATTAAAAGGAATGCAAATAAAGCATGAAGCGATAGTAATGAACGTATTCGCACGTGAGTAGCCCCCTAATATTAATATTCATATATGTAGCTACTTGCAGGATTACCGATTCGGTTTTCTGAGCTTATCGCGGTTCATCATTGTATTGACGGAGAAAGTCATATATGAATAATGAATGACCGGAAGATATGCAATAGGCACAAGCATATCGTTTTGTAATCTATATAATTTTACACTATAGGTTAGAATTAATCAAACTCTATTTTCAATTTGAGGCTGCATATGGTTGTCCAACAAGTAGGAATGAAATTAGTGATAGCAATTAGCAGTTGCAATATCTCAGAAACAGGCGTTTTTTTATGTGACATAAATCACATTAGTGGATATCTGAGCACAATGCCCGGTAGTGTACTTTTTTTTGCTGACCTATCGTAATTTGCGTGGGCCAACTATGCCGCATTTGATAAGACTTCGGGACATAAGTGATGTTTTAAAAGTGCTATCGGGTGTGATGGCAGGTAGGGGATTCTATTGTCCAATTATAATTTATTGCGTGGGAAGCTGGGATGACTTCGGAACAATGGTGTAATTGTAGGTCTAAAGGTTCTTCGAGGTCTTACGGTTAGGGCTTTTGTTTTTCGAAGGGTCATCGGTGAGCATGAGCGCGCCATCTTCGCCATGGACCATGTAGATAGTGTACCGCGGTCTGTGCACTACTTCATTGCCGCCATAGATTCTCAAGATCCGCTGCACGTAATTCTGCGTTTCGCGGTATGGCGGGATGGTACCCCACTTTTTCACGGCGGTTTCACCAGAGTTGTATGCCGCGAGCGCGAGCGAAAGATTGCCTTCATAACGGTCTATTAGATATCGCATATATTTCACCCCGCCGTCGATGTTGTCATGGGGGTTGAACGAGTTCCCGACCTTCATCTCTGCAGCGGTCTGCGGCATGAGCTGCATCAGACCCATGGCACCTTTTCTTGACAGCGCATAAGGGTTGAAATCAGATTCCACTTTCACGATCGCGTGCACAAGCGCGGGATCGACGCCGTGGCGGTTGCAGGCGGTATTGATGATATCGACATAGGCACTTGGACTGTTTGATGATGAGAGCTGTTCGCGGTAACGGGCGGTAGCATTCGGAGTGGCCGTGGTCTGTTGTTTTGCAGCGGCAGCTGATTTTAATTTTCTGTATTTCTTGGCAGTGCCGACACTCAGGTTGCTGAAATGCATCACGCCATTCTCATCGGTGTACTGATATATATCGGCCAAGACGCGGCGCGGCTGGCAAAGGGAGAAAAGCAGCAACGTACATGCCAGAATAAGGGTTGTTTTCCTATCCATCCACGACCTCATAGACAAAAGATTAATAAAAAGATGATCACGATGTTGCATTGGTTTAATTATAACGCAATAAAAACTGTTTTGTCAACTAAATATTGGATAAAAAGTGCTCTGCTTTTATTTCTCTTCAATCACAAAGGAACACTTGTCTGGAACACAGAAGGGCATGACAGACTTATTATTGACAACAAAGCACCGAAGTTACTATAATTTTCTTGACAATAGCGCCGGTGTGCATTAATATGCATTTCTCATCGCGGGGTGGAGCAGTCCGGTAGCTCGTCGGGCTCATAACCCGAAGGTCGTCGGTTCAAATCCGGCCCCCGCTACCAAACTAATAAAAAGGCTGAGAGGATGTTCTCTCGGCCTTTTTGCGTTCTATTGGAAGATATATGAGGGCGTGTGATCGTACTTGCATGCCGAAGTAGCTGTCCGATACCAGGTGTTCGCGTCCGGGGAGACAATATTGCCATTTTGGAACATTTTGACAGAAGTGCTTTTTTGCCGTATAATGCCTTCATCAATACTCTACTATAAGGAGAAATGCTATGAAGCTGAAACCGATGAATGATTGGGCTGTTATACGGCCGTCTGACGCGGCGGAGAAGACCGCGGGTGGGCTCTATATTCCGGATAGTGCGAAGGAAAAACCACAGGAAGGCGTTGTTGAGGCGATCGGGCCCGGCGCTTATGAGGAAGAGAAGTTTGGGAAGAAGAAAGACGAAAAGAAAAAAAGAAAGTTCATCCCAACTACGGTGAAGCCCGGCGACCTGGTGCTCTATGAACGCTATGCGGGACAGACGTATGCCATCGAGGGTGAAGACCTGGTCCTTGTGCGTGAACGAGACGTCCTCGGCATTCTGTCGGGCGATGGTCGTAAACCGCTTCAGATCTCGTCGACCACGTCTGCCAAGGGAACGACGGCGATCGTGAAAGAAGTGTCAGGCCAGGAGAAAAAGGCGAAAAAGCCGTTGGCCAAGAAACCGGGAAAGAAAAAATAGCATACGAGGCGATAGTGGAAGACGAGTTCGTAGTACGTGAGAAAAAGATCCTGTCCATCCTTGAGCGGGAACTCGAGGATGGAGAGAGTCTGGCCGCAGAGGCGAGGAAGATGATTGCCTACCTGCTCGCGGAAAAAAAGGGATACTTGCCGGAAGATATCGAGAAGAAGGTGGTGTTCGAGGTGAAGGTTGGCCAGGAGACTGCGTATTCTTCCATGGATTTCCTTGTTTCCGTTAGCGGGAAGAAGGCCATGGTCATCAAGTGCGTGGCAGGCTCCCTTTCATCACGGGAACGCCAGGTAGTGGCCGCCGCCCGTCTGATTGGAGCACCACCCGTGCTTGTTGCGGTTGTGGCGGATCCTATAAATGCCGAAGTTCTGGACGTTCGAACGGGTAAACTTGTCGGAGAAGGTTTCGGCGCTATTCCAATCAAGGATCAGATGATACAGATGATTTCAGAAGGTGATTCCCAGCTGCTCTCTCCGGAGCGGCTTGAAAAGGAAAAGCGTATTCTGCTCGCATTTGATGCCATACGTTGCAGTGTTCCTCAGGGAGCGAATGGTGGTGTTGATATCGGGTAGAGTAGCACCGGTGAAGAATAGGCAAAACACCTTGCTTCTTCCCGAAAACGAGCGCTGCTCTCGATGGATGAAGGCTTGGTGAAGACCTCATCGAAGACCGTATTTCTCGGCTAATAGAATACGATACCTCAGTAGTAACGAACAGGATACTTTTCCCATGGCCAGTTCGCGTGCGAAGGCGGCGAAGCCTGTCGAGTCACGCTAACGAGCAGCATGTTCAGTTGAGACCGTTCTTTTCGAGTTTCGCGAGTCAGCTTTCCCGTCTTGAACTTTTTACTCTCACTGTGTTGTCTTCCTGAAAATTATTTTTTTGTGATTGTCGCGATGATGTCCTTGCCGGACTTTGAAAAACCGGTGAGCTCATTCCCGGTCTTTTCGCACCATGACTTGATGTCGGGTTCGAATGCCGGGTCGTCGCAGACTACCTCGAAGACATCACCGGCTGCCCCTTTTCTCGTTGCCATCGATAACTTAAGCATCGGCATGGGGCAGGACATCCCTCTATAATCTAAATCGATTTTCGCCATAAATCCTCCTTTATCAATATATATACCTTGTTTTTTTCTTACCGGTTATTTCAGAAAAACAACTGCTGCATTCTTTTGTCCCGTGAAGACTTACCCATACAAAGGGCGTACTAAAAAGCTTTATTTTTTGATTTAATTTACTCTATAGGCAGTATGATGTAAATTCCCGGTGATGATAGTATCATATACCGTGCGCCAAAACAAGCCTTGACTGTACGCTCGCCGTGATGCTACAATGTTTGAAATTCTTTTTGAACAGGGGCAGATGAACAGGGCAGCGAGAGCGGTCATTCTTTTTATTTCGCAGGGTGCCTATGCCGGGAGAGTTCCGGTGGCCCCGGGCACCGCTGGTACGATCGTCGGGATATTCCTCTATCTGGTGATGAAGAATCTTGGCCCTGTTCCGTATTTTGCGCTCTGCATCCTCATATCCCTTCTCGGCACATGGGCCGCGGGCCGCGCCGAGTCCATTCTCGGCACCAAGGACAGCGCCTCGATCGTGATCGATGAGATCGCAGGTTTTCTTCTGGCCATGTTCATGGTCCCGACCTCCTGGGGATTTATAGCCGCAGGTTTTTTGCTCTTCAGGGCGTTTGATATCGTGAAACCCTGGCCGCTCAGGCGCTTGCAGGACCTGCACGGCGGCCTCGGCGTGATGCTCGACGACATCGGGGCGGGGATTTATACTAATATTCTGCTCCAGTTTGCCGTGTATTTTAAACTTATTTAGACAGGTTTACTGGACGAACAAGATAAAGTACAAGAAATAGAAGCTGCCTGCTGTCAATCCCGCTATTCGGTCAAATAAAGGCATTGCCCATGCGCGCTGAGATCATAGCCACCGGCACCGAGCTCCTCTCGGGCGGAGTGCTCGATACGAACTCTCTCTTCCTTTCGGAAGAGCTTATGCTCATCGGCCTCGAGACCGTGTTCAAGACCGTGGTGGGGGACGATGAGCAGGACATGGAAGAGGCGCTTCGGCGGGCTTTCGAAAGGGTGGATGCCGTGATCGTCACCGGCGGGATCGGGCCGACAGAGGATGACATCACGCGCAAGGTGATCGCGAAGATAGTAAAAAAGCGGCTGGTCCTGAACGAGGACGCGTTGAAGACCATCCATGCCAGGCTTGCCGGCAGGGGAAAAGAGTTTGCGATGTCGAACGACCGGCAGGCGCTGGTCCCGACGGGTGCGAGGCTTCTTCAGAACCCGGTCGGCATTGCGCCGGGTTTTTTTATCGACGAAGAAGGCCTGTTCATCGCGGTTCTTCCTGGTGTGCCGAAAGAGATGCGGGCCATGTTCAGCGAGGGGCTCCGGCCTGTGCTTGAAGAGCGCTTCGGCGGCAGGATATTCATCCGGCGACGGATTTTGCGCACCTGCGGCATGTCCGAATCCGCAGTGAACCAGACGCTCCAAGACATTCTGAAACGTGGTGTTCCGGACGTCGGTCTGACCGCAAAGGAAACGGGTGTGGATATTCGAGTTATAGGACTCGAGCACAATGCCGAGCAATCCCAGGGGCAGGTGGACAAGACCGTTGCAGTGATACGAGAAAAACTCGGTGACGCGGTGTACGGCGAGGAAGGACAGGAGCTTGAAGAGGTGGTCGGCGCGCTCCTGAAGCAGCGAAGGCTCAAACTCGCCGTAGCGGAATCGTGCACCGGCGGGCTGATTGGCGGCAGGATCACGAATATTGCGGGAAGTTCCGAGTATTTCGAGCGGGGCGTTGTGGTGTACAGCGATCTTGCGAAGACCGAGATGCTGGGCGTGCCGCGGGACCTTATTGAGAACCATGGCGCAGTCAGCAGCAAGGTCGCTGAAGCCATGGCCCGGGGGATCCAACAGGCTGCGCACACTGACCTCGGACTTGCAGTTACCGGCATTGCGGGACCGGGCGGCGGGACTGAAAAAAAACCAGTTGGTCTTGTCTATACGGCGCTCGCATCAGCACAGGGCGTCAAGAGCGCGAAATATAACTTCCTCGGGACGCGGGAACAGGTCCGTATCAGGGCCTCGCAGATGGCGCTGGATATGGTAAGAAGATATTTAATTGCGTAGGAGCCAGGAGACGGGAGCCAAAATCAAGAAATAAAGGGCAACCATTTCTCCTGACTACTGACTTCTATCTCCTCAATTCTCATGAGAGCATTCATCGCCATAGAGATACCTGAAAAGAATAAAAATGAGATATCGGAGGTGCAACGCGGTCTCAAAGGTTCAGGCGTGGATGCAAGCTGGACGCGGGCAGAGGGAATGCACCTGACGCTGAAATTCCTGGGTGAGGTTTTTGAAACGAAAGTATTGGAAATCATGAATGCGCTCACCAATGCGGTGAGAAGTCCCGCAGGTTTCCGGATCAACGTAGCAGGAATCGGGGCCTTTCCGGATCGGAAGAACGCACGAGTAGTATGGGCCGGGATTGCCGGGGATGTTGAAAAGCTTGCGATGCTCCAGGTCGCGGTCGAGGAAGCCATGGCCGGCCTGGGGTTCGAACGCGAAAAGAGAACATTTACTCCTCATCTCACGCTCGGCAGGATCAAACACATCCATGCACGGGACCGCTGGTTGAAATCGCTTGATGGGATCAAAGACCTCGAACTCCCGGCGTTTGAAGTGCATGCCGTAAGTCTGATGAAGAGCGAGCTTAAGCCCGCCGGTGCGGTTTATACGGAGATGGGACGAGTCGAATTGAAATAGCCGAGGGACGAGGAGATGAAGGACGAGGGATGTGAGAGACGTTACTCTTACTTCCAAGTGAGCGCAGCGAGCGGACATCCCATCCTACAAGCTTTAAGCGAGCGGACACATTCCATCATACATATTTAAAGACGGATAACCCGAAAGGAGACTCATTCATGGCGGATAAGGACAAGTTGAAGGCATTGGAACTGGCGGTGGGTCAGATCGAGAAACAGTTCGGCAAAGGCTCCATTATGCGCCTGGGCAGGGAGGAGGTCCCCGCGGGAATCCCCGCGATATCCACTGGCTCCCTGGGTCTGGACATCGCGCTCGGCGTGGGCGGTGTGCCGCGCGGCAGGATCATCGAGATCTACGGCCCCGAGTCCTCGGGCAAGACCACGCTGGCGCTCCATATCATAGCCGAGGCGCAGAAGGCGGGCGGCCAGGCCGCGTTCATCGATGCGGAGCATGCGCTTGATGTGACGTACGCGCGCAAGCTTGGCGTGCGCACCGACGACCTCCTCATCTCCCAGCCTGACACCGGAGAACAAGCGCTCGAGATCACCGAAACACTCGTGCGGAGCGGCGCCATCGACGTGATCGTCGTCGATTCCGTTGCGGCGCTCACGCCGCGGGCCGAGATCGAAGGTGAGATGGGCGATGCACACATGGGACTCCAGGCGAGGCTCATGAGCCAGGCGCTCAGAAAGCTCACCGGCGCCATCAGCAAGTCGGCGACAACGCTCATCTTCATCAACCAGATCCGCATGAAGATCGGCGTGATGTTCGGGAACCCCGAGACCACTACGGGCGGCAACGCGCTCAAGTTCTACGCCTCGGTGCGGCTCGACATCCGCAAGATCGCGGCCATCAAGGAGGGCGAAGAAGTGACCGGCGGCAGGGTGAGGGTCAAGGTGGTAAAGAACAAGATCGCACCGCCGTTCCGATCAGCAGAATTTGATATCATGTTCAATGAAGGGGTCTCGAAGATCGGCGAGATCATCGACATGGGCGTGGAGAAGAACATCGTGGAAAAGAGCGGGGCCTGGTTCTCCTACGACGGCACGCGGATCGGACAGGGCAGGGAGAACGTGAAGCTGTTCCTGCGCGACCACCCCGAGATGGCATCTGAGATCGAGGTCAAAGTGCGGCAGGCCGCCGGGCTGACCGGTTCCGGCGCTTCCGCGCCAGGGAGCGAGGCGGCAATGGAGAAGAACACTGCAGTGTCCGTGGAGAAGCCGGCGAAGGCATCAAAAGGGAAATAGCGATAACAGAGCGCACGGGAGGTATCCATGAATCTGAATGAACTGCTCAAAACAACCTTTGAAAAAAAGGCTTCCGATCTGCATCTGAAGGTCGGCGTGCCGCCCATCCTCAGGATCGACGGCAGGCTGGTCCCGATCGAGACCGAAAAGCGGACAACCCAGGAGGAAGCCCTTGCCATTGCCCTGGGTATCATGAACCCCGCGCAGAAGGCAAAGTTCATGGAGAGAAAAGAGCTTGACATGGCCTACGCTGTTCCGGGGATGGGCCGCTTCCGCCTGAACGTGTTCCAGCAGCGCGGCAGCGTGGGCATGGTGTTCCGCATGATCCCGACCAAGATACTGACCTTTGAGGAACTCATGCTTCCGACGGTGCTCCAGAAGATAGCCAGCGAGCAGCGCGGTCTCATCCTCGTCACGGGAACGACCGGGAGCGGCAAGTCCACGACCCTCGCGGCGCATGATCGATTACATCAACACGTCCCGGACCGCCAACATCGTCACGATCGAAGACCCGATCGAATTTTTGCATCGGGACAAGAAGAGCATCGTGAACCAGCGCGAGATCGGCTCGGACACGTTCTCCTTTGGCGATGCCCTCCGGAGCGCTCTTCGGCAGGATCCGGATGTGATCCTTGTCGGCGAAATGCGCGACTTTGAGACCATCTCCATCGCCCTGACCGCCGCCGAGACCGGCCACCTGGTGCTCTCCACCCTGCACACGGTCGATGCGGCTGAGACGATCAACCGCATCATCAGCGTATTTCCGCCGTACCAGCAGAAACAGGTACGAATGCAGTTTGCCGCGGTAGTCAAAGGCATCATTTCCCAGCGGCTTGTTGCCCGAGCAGACGGCGCCGGCCGCGTGCCGGCTGTCGAGGTGATGCTCGGCACGCTGTCGGTGCGCGAGGCCATCATCGATGAGGCAAAGACCCGTCAGATACCGTCGATCATTGCCGGCGGACAGCTTCATTACGGGATGCAGACCTTCGACCAGTCGCTCCTCATGCTCTACAAGAAGGGGATCATCACCTACGAAGAGGCGCTGATGACGGCGAGCAATCCCGACGACTTCGCTCTCAGGGTCAAAGGCATCCAGTCGACGAGCGATATGTCGATGGAGACGGAAGAGAAGAGAACTTCGGGCATGAAAGAAAACATTGGCGGAGCGAAAAATGCGACGGACAGCGAATTCAAAATAGACCGGTTCGGGGACAAATAAGGACTGACACGGGAACGTGGTGGATCGGTGAATGGGTGATGAAGACAACAAGGAGCTGACGAAGGCGAGGAACACGGCTTACCGCTATCTCACGTACCGGCCGCGAAGTCGGGCAGAGATCGTTCAGAAACTTCATGATAAGGAATTCGATGAGGCGATAATTGAAGCTGTTCTTGCGGACCTGGCGCGGCTTGGTTATGTGAATGACCGGCAATTTGCAAGCCAGTGGGCGCGGAGCAGGATCAGGCTTCGGGGGTTCGGCAGGCGCAGGATCGAGCAGGAACTTAAGCACAAGGGGATAGACAGGGAGATCATCAGGGAGGTCTTTGCCGAGGTTTTTGTCGATGAAACGGAGATCGAGACTGCGAAGCTGGTTGCGGGGAAAAAAATCAATGCGATGAAGTGCCTTGATCGAGAGACCCGCAGGCGGCGGCTTGCAGGGTTTCTGGAACGGAAGGGGTTCTCTTTTGAAATTATTGGGGCCGTATTGCGTGATGCATGCAAATTGTAATTGCCTCTCACGCGGAGGACGCAGAGGAAAACGGTTTCACTGAATCATCTGATTTGCTGCAATACTATCCTTCGTCTCTGTTCTCGTGCTCCCCTGTTCGGGAGAAAAAACTCTAACGGGGTATATCTGTAGTAAATTATTCATGATAAGGAGCAAGCTTTGAAAGCAAACGACTTACGGAAACTGTTTATCAACTATTTTTCCCGGCACGGCCACAAGGTGGTTCCGAGCTCGTCCCTCGTGCCGAAGAACGATCCCACGCTCCTGTTCACGAACGCGGGCATGGTACAGTTCAAGGGCGTGTTCCTCGGCGAGGACCTGCGGGACTACAAGCGCGCGGTGACGAGCCAAAAGTGCGTTCGCGCCGGCGGAAAGCACAACGACCTCGAGAACGTCGGCCACACGGCACGACACCACACGTTCTTTGAGATGCTCGGCAACTTCTCCTTTGGAGATTATTTCAAGAAGGAAGCCATCGAGTATGCCTGGGAATTCCTCACTACGGTGGTCAACCTCCCGGCAGACAAGCTCTGGGTGACGGTCTACAAGGATGATGATGAGGCCTTCGAACTGTGGCGGACCGTGGTGGGCATTCCCGCCGACCGCATCGTGCGCCTGGGAGAGAAGGACAATTTCTGGTCAATGGGCGACACCGGCCCCTGCGGCCCATGCTCCGAGATCCTGATCGACCAGGGGCCTGAACTATCCTGCGGAAAGCCCGGCTGCGCCGTGGGATGCGACTGTGACCGCTATCTCGAGATATGGAACCTCGTGTTCATGCAATATAACCGCGACGAGACAGGGAAGCTTACGCCGCTCCCCAAGCCGAGTATCGACACAGGCATGGGGCTCGAGCGCCTGTCAGCTGTTGTGCAGAAGGTACGAAGCAACTTTGAGACCGACCTGTTCCAGTCCATCATCAAAGAGGTCGCCGCTCTTGCCGGCGTGCCCTATCACAAGGACAAACAGGCGGACATCTCTTACCAGGTGATCGCCGACCATCTCCGGGCAATGACCTTTCTTATCTGCGACGGTGTGCTTCCCTCGAACGAGGGAAGGGGATACGTGCTGAGGCGCATTCTCCGCCGGGCCAGCCGCTACGCGAAGCTCATCGGCATCAACAAGCCGATCCTGTACAAGCTCACCGGTGTTGTGGTGGACGAGATGCGGGATGCCTATCCCGAACTCGTGGACAGCCGCGACCACGTGGCAAAGGTAGTGCTGATCGAGGAGGAGCGGTTTGCCACCACGCTCGACTCCGGACTTGCACTCCTGAACGAGTCCGTTGCGAAGCTTAAGGCCTCGGGACAGGTCATGGTCCCCGGCGATGTGCTGTTCAGACTCTACGATACCTTCGGATTTCCGCTGGACCTTGTTGCTGACATGGCAAGGGACATGAATCTTGAACTTGACGAAGAAGGCTATCGTCGCGCCATGCAGGAACAGCGCGAGAAGGCACGGGCAGCCTGGGCCGGATCAGGTGAGGAGAAGATCAAACCGATCTATAAAGAGGTCGCCGCAGGCATTAAGAAGCCGATTTTCGTCAGGCTATGAGTGATCTCGAAGGGACTGCCGAGGTCCTCGCCATCATCAAGGGAGACAAACAAGTTGCCGAGGCCCATGATGGCGATGAGGTGGAGATCATCCTTGATCAGACGCCTTTCTATGCCGAGTCCGGCGGACAGGTGGGGGACAGGGGTGAGTTTCTGGGAGAGGCATCGAAATTTGAGGTCTCGGACACGATAAAGCCGGTCCAGGACCTGCTTGTCCATAAAGGAAAGATCAAGAAAGGGACCTTTAAACTCGGCGATGCAGTCCTCGCGAAAGTAGAGGCCGACAACCGGGCTGACATCGCCAGGCACCATACGGCGACGCATATCCTCCATGCAACGCTTCGATCAGTGCTCGGTGAGCATGTAAAACAGGCGGGATCGCTCGTGTCGCCGGAACGGCTCCGGTTCGATTTCACGCACTATACGGCGCTTTCGGAACGGGAAAAAGATCGGATCGAGGAGCTGGTGAACGAGCGCATCGTCGAGAACCATCCCGTGGACACGGCGGTCATGGACATCGACCAGGCCATTGCCGCCGGCGCCATGGCGCTCTTTGACGAGAAATATGGGGACAAGGTCACGGGTGGTCTCGGTGAAGGACGTGAGCAAGGAGCTTTGCGGCGGGACCCATACCCGGGCGAGCGGCGATATCGGTTTGTTCAAGATCGTTTCCGAGGCCGGCATCGCAGCCGGAGTGCGCAGGATCGAGGCGCTTGCCGGTAGACGGGCCTACCAGGAAGTAAAGCAAGAAGAGAAGAGCCTTCAGGAGATCGCCCAGCTGCTGAAGGTATCGGACTCCGACATCGTCGGCAGGGTCGAGAAGCTGGTGGCACAGCTCAAAGACAGCGAGAAAGAACTGGATCGGATGAAGCACAAGCTCCAGTCCTCCCAGGCTGGCGATGTGATCGGAGAGGCAACAGAGATCCAAGGCGTCAAGGTACTCGTAAAACGTGCTGACGGCATGGACTCAAAGGACCTGCGGGACTTCGGGGACAAGCTTCGGGACAAGCTGGGTTCAGGTATTCTGGCCCTTGGGTCTGTAAAGGATGACAAGGTGAGCCTGATCGTGATGGTATCAAAGGACCTGACGCAACGGTTCCATGCCGGCAATTTAATCAAAGAAATGGCCCCCATCCTTGGCGGCACGGGCGGGGGTAAGGCCGACCTGGCCCAGTCCGGTGGAAAGGACCCGGGGAAACTGGACGCGGCGCTTGAAGCCTTATACGATGCTGTAAAAAAAGCACTACGATAGGTACCCGAAGAACAGGGCTTTACGCGGTTTCGTCGACAGGTTCTTTCCGTTCTCTCTCACCAGGCTGCAAGTTATGTTATAATTCAAGTAAGATAATCCGGACAAGCTGGAACGTGAACCCTTTTTGCCGCAGAGGATACAGAGTTAAAATGTAAGGCAAATTCTAAAGTGCTGAAAAACCGCAAGCTTTTATCTAAGTGCTGTGTGGCATCTGGTGCTAATTTTCTTGCATATTGTGGTGAAGTTGTTTATTAACTAATTAAACCAAGGAGGATACCATGACGGTCGCAGACATACTCAAGAAAGCAATGCTGGCAGGGCTGGGAGCGCAGGAAAAGGCCAAGGAATTCGTCGATGAACTGGTCAAGGCGGGGGAACTGTCCAAGAGCGATGGCGCCACGCTTGTGAAAGAATGGGCATCCAAGGCCGAGGAAAGCACCAAGGACATTGACCTTAAGATCAAGGACGCGATCGGGGGCGCGTTCGAGAAACTGAATATCCCGACACGGGACGACCTTGAAAAGCTGGAGAAGAAGTTACAGGGCATTTCGGCCCGACTCTCGAAACTAGAGGGCGGGGATGGGAAAGGCGGGGCATAAGCTCAGGGCCCTGGCGCGCTGATGCCTTTGTTGGGATCCAGGAGAAGACATTTCCGGGACATTCCGCGGATCGCTCGGATCATCGCGGTGGCATCCCGCCACGGGTTCGGCCACCTTGTCGAGCAGATGGGTCTGCAGCGTTTTTTCTCGCTCGGCAGGCGCATTATTACGTTCAAAACACCCCCCTCCCTCGAACACCGCTTGAGTGCTCCGGAGCGCCTCAGGCTCATGTTCGAGGAATTGGGGCCCACGTTCATCAAACTCGGGCAGGTACTGGCATGCCGTCCGGACATGCTGCCCATCGAGTACTCCCGTGAACTCACCAAATTAACGGACGCTGTTGCACCCTTTCCCTCCAAAAAAGCCAAGGAAATCATTGAGCAGGACCTGCATGGTCCTGTCGAGCGCATCTTTGCCGCCTTTGACGATATTCCCGTGGCCGCGGCGTCCATTGCACAGGTCCACCGGGCAACGCTCCTTGACGGCACCGAGGTAATGGTCAAGGTCCAGCGGCCCGATATCGACAAGATCATCGATCGGGACATCAGCATCATGCGGGGGATCGCCGATCTCATCGAGTCAAGGGTACCGGAGCTGGCGCCATTCAATGTCCCGGGGATCGTGGATGAGTTCGCGCATACCATTAAAAAGGAGCTCGATTTCTTCATTGAAGCCGCAAACGCGGCACAGCTCAGGAACAACTTTGACAAGAGCGATGTGCTGTACATTCCCCGCATATACAGTGAGCTTTCGACCAAGCGGGTGCTGGTGCTCGAGAGGATCGAAGGCATCCGGATCAATGAGTTTCAGCGGCTCGACGAGGCGGGTTTCGACCGCCGGGAGATCTCACGCAAAGGCGCTGCGGCCTATTTCAAGATGATGCTGCGGGACGGGCTCTTTCACGCTGACCCGCACCCGGGGAACATCTTTGTGCTCCCCGACGGCAGGCTCGGCCTTGTCGACTTTGGCATTATGGGCAGGGTCACGGAAGAGAATATGGAGTTCTTCGCAAATATATTCGTTGCGTTGGCGGAGCATAATTATGACGCGCTTGTCCGGCAGTATGTGAACCTGGGTTTCCTGTCCGAAGAGTCCCTGAACATCGAAAAATTCGAGCGTGAGATGAAAGAGGACCTTGCCGAGCTTCTTGAACCCTATTACGGCATGCAAGTGAAGCAGATCGATTTTGGCGCCTACATCGACCGCGTTACCCATATTCTCCTTCGCCACAAGCTGAGGCAGCCATCGAACCTCTACCTTATGGACAAGACGCTCATCACGCTTGAAGGGCTTCTGAAGCAGCTCGATCCGTCATTCAACTATTTTGAAGCGGCACAACCCTATGTGGCCGAGTTGGTCCGCCGCAGACGGAACCCCCTCCGCGCCGTACAGGCCGTTCGGAAGAGCATGGCGGATTTCGCTGACGTCTTTACGCAACTGCCGCGACAGATGAAAGCGACGTATCGGAAATTCATGCAGGGCGATCTGAAGGTCAATATCCATCACGAGGGGCTTACTCAGCTGATCAAGGACCTCGATAAAGCGAGCAACCGGCTGTCGTTCAGCATTATTACCGCGGCCATCATTGTGGCGTCTTCCATCATCATCCATTCGGGCAAGGGACCCATGCTTTTCGGCTTGCCGATGTTCGGCCTGATAGGGTATGTTATAGCGGCGCTGCTGGGACTCTGGATCCTGGTGGGAATCTTACGGTCGGGACAGCTTTGAGCTTGCGAATTTCGGAAAAATATAGGCATCCCCACTGTTGCCCCTTCCCTTCAAGGGAGGGGAAAAAGCGTGGATTGATCTTGGCAGAATTCGGAATAAAAAATATTTTGTCGTTACGATAGTCACTGTTTGTGCAAGATAAAATCCTGTCAATCCTGTTCTCCTGTTCGAGTCTGTTTAGCAGGACAGGCTTTCTGGAATGAACGTTTGAACAAAGGATTCAAAACCTTCTCGTTGTGTGGGGAACGATGCGAAAAAGAGCAAAGAAGAATCTCTGGCTGTTATTCCTGATCGCTACCGCGGCGCTTACAGTCGTTATCCATTTGTATATCGCCCTCTTTATCCCGCCATCCAATGAGAAGGTCTGGAAAGAGGTCCAGGTGACCGAGGGGATGAACTTTAAAGCGATCGCGGGGACCCTTCAGAAAGAAGGCATTATCCGCTACCGGGTATACTTCGAGATTATCGGCAGGTTGCAGGGCTTCAGCCGCAATGTGCACGTGGGCTACTACGGGTTTCACACGCACATGAGCTTGTGGGAGGTCCTGGAAAACCTGCGAAAGGGCAGGATCATCGAATATGAGATCGTGGTCCCCGAGGGATATAACCTGTACCAGATCGGCTGGACACTGTCAGGCACTCCGCTTATTTCCGAACCTCATGAGTTCATTGATCTGGTGAAAAATAAGCAATATGTCCATTCTCTCGGTATTGAGGCTGATACGCTCGAAGGATACCTGTTCCCGGACACGTACTATCTGCCCAAGGGCATCAAGCTTGAAGATATTCCAAAAAAGATGGTCCAGCGATATAAGGTTGTGTTCTCTGACAGCAAAAGAAAGCGTGCGGAAGAGCTCGGGTTCACCGAGCAGCAGATCATTACTCTGGCTTCGATCGTGGAAAAAGAGGCCAAGGTGGATTCGGAGCGCAAGCTCATCTCCGCAGTGTATCATAACCGGCTAAAGCAGGGCATGAAGCTCCAGGCAGATCCCACCGCGGTGTACGGCACCAAGGCGTGGATCACGACGGTCACCAGTGAGGACTTGAAGCGACGATCACCCTATAATACCTACCTCCACAAGGGTCTCCCCCCGGGACCCATCGCGAACCCCGGTGAGGGCGCGATCCTTGCCGCTCTTTATCCAGAGAATGTGGATTATCTCTTCTTTGTCGCTCAGGGAGACGGCAGCCACTTTTTCTCAAAGGATTTCGGTTCTCACGAAAAGGCCATTGGCAGGTATAAGTCGAATAAGAGAATGGCGAAGCAGCAGGGTAAAAAGAAACAGCCAGAAGTCGGCAGTCAGTAGTCAGCAGTCACGGGCTAGATTTTGCTTTCAGCATCGGCATGTATTCCCGATCATGCTGTTTCTATTTTAAGACGATTCATTATCAAGCACGACAACGAATCCTGAGAAGGCGGGCAGTGAACTCACCTTCTCCGGAAGGCCCCGCGAGTCGAATTTCCCATACACCATCGAATCATCGTAGAACCTGATGGTCTGTTCTGTCGCGTCGATCTCGAATTTTCCCCCGCCGACGATGTCCCATTCCTGGTCATAAATATCGTATCGCTTTCTGTCAGGATCATAGCTCCCCTCAATCCCCTTGTCGAGGCAGAACCTCTCCACGATGTTGGCATGGTATTTGGTAAAGTCCTTTGGCGACAAGACGAGATATTCCATTGATCCGTTCCGGATCTGGACGAACTTGCCGATGATTACCGGCGGAATGTCTGTCTTCGCGATCGCAGTGTAGTAGAGCGGTGAGTAATCGATCAATTCAATTGCCATGAGTCAAGTATATCATTTGTTGGCGATCAGAAGGAAGGGGAGGAGGATAAAGGGGGAAGAAAGCTAATCGGCTAGCATAAAGACTTCACCTATAAATGCGCAAGCCCAATTAAGGGAAGCGGATAAAGAATACTGGTTAAAACATGCCTTATATGAAATGAATTACGCGGTTTCCAGAATACTCATTCTGAAAAATAATGTCTGTAGAAAAGGGAATCTATTTTCCCCACTGTGAAAAAGAACTAATATGGAGGCTTGAAACAGGTATTAAGCCCCTTTAACGATTGTTCTTTATGGACTGTATCCATGAGCACCTGACCGCTGCTTTCCAGCAGGCTAGATGCTGAAAATTGCGCCCAACTTTGCACTTTCATGAGTCTGGCCACCCGATTACCAATCATTTTCCTCGCATCCGGCGTAACGATTATGCATGATGCGCTTTTGCAACAATATTCCGAATAACAGCAGCTGGTATTGCTACATTTGTCATTATCCATCGTATCCACCCTTTTTTGCTCCCCATATACTCATTCTGGTTATTGATTCAATAATGAGTCACTGATATTATCCTGGATTATCTGTGTTGTAAAGAATATTTTCGAGGTATGCGCCGCAAATAATTCTTGACGTACTATGCAATTACAAGAATACGCAGTTATTGCGAGATTCAGTAATGCTCAGCCTACTCCCGCTGCCTTGGGTCGAGAGCATCGCGAATGCCTTCACCCAGCAGATTATACCCAAGTACGGTGATGAGGATTGCAAGTCCGGGGAAGGCCGAAAGCCACCAGGCGATCTCGATATTGTCCTTGCCTGAGGACAGCAGGCTGCCCCAGCTTGGGGTAGGGGGCTGAACGCCGAGGCCGAGAAAGCTCAAGGCCGACTCGATGAGGATCGCGCCGCCGATGCCCATTGTTGCGGACACGAGGATCGGGGAGAGGCCGTTCGGCAGGACGTGCTTCACTATGATACGGCCGTCGGTGGCGCCGATGGCGCGCGCGGCGATCACGAACTCGCGCTCTTTCAGCGAGATGAACTCCGCGCGGATGAGACGAGCAGGCTCCATCCAGCTGGTGAGCCCGATCACGATCATGATATTGATGATGCTCGGTTCGAGGATGGCGATCACCGCCAGGATCAGGAAGATCGTGGGGATGCTCAGCATGATATCCACGGCCCGCATGATCGCGCTGTCGATATAACCACCGTAGTAGCCTGCAATAGCACCGAGTATGATGCCCAGGACCGTTGCTATTCCGACTGCCACGAATCCCACCTCAAGCGAGATCCTGCCTCCCCAGAGCATGCGTGAGAGCACGTCCCTGCCGAGGTCGTCAGTGCCGAGAGGGTGCGAAAAGCTCGGTCCGATGAGGATGTTCTTGATATCGATGGTGGAGGGGTCATAGGGCGCGACCAGCGGCGCGAAGATGGACAGGATGAAAATAAGCAGCACCAGGATCCCGCCGATGACGGCGAGCTTGTTCTTCATGAGGTAATGAAGAGTTTGGAAGGTGAAGGATTCGGTGTTGGTTGTCATGAATATCCCTGAATGTTTACATCAACGCAGGCTGAAGCCTGCGGCTACCAAATTTGCACTTGCCCCATGACCCTTATTTAAGTCTTACCCTCGGATCAGTAAAGGCATACCCGATATCCGCCAGGAAGTTCCCGAGCAGGGTCAAAAAAGCAGCGGGTACCAAAATCCCCATGACGAGGTTATAGTCGCGCGACATGACCGACTGGAACATGAGCTGCCCCATGCCGGGAATGCCGAAGACCTGTTCAATGATCACACTGCCGCCGATGATGCCGGGGAGTGCCAGGCCTAAAATGGTGATAACCGGCATGAGTGCGTTCCTGAGCGCGTGTTTGTAAATGACCACGTTCTCAGAGAGCCCCTTGGCCCTGGCTGTACGGATGTAGTCTTGCCGCATGACCTCGAGCATATTATTACGGACGTAACGCGAGAAGCCTGCCAGCCCGCCGAAGGACAACACGAAGACCGGAAGGATCAGATGCTGGGACCTGTCCATGAGCCTGTCCCAGCCCGAAAGCCCTGTCACATCCATGCTCTGGATGCCGGATATCGGAAGCACTCCCCACTGCACGCCGAACAGATAGATGAGCAGGAGCGCCAGCCAGAACGAGGGCGTGGAAAAGCCTATGAAAACGAAGATGGTCGTGAACCGGTCGAGGAGCGAGTATTGCCGGGTGGCGGACATAATGCCGATGGGTATGGCGATCAAAAGCACGAGTCCGAGTGAGAGCAGATTGATCGTGAGCGTGATCGGAAGGCGTTCGAGGATCTTGTCCTTGACCTTGCGGCCGTCGGCAAAGGCCTCACCGAAATCAAGGGTCACGAACTTTGTGAGCCACGTGGCGTACTGCTTGTAAAAGGGCTGATCAGCGCCGTAGAGCTTGCGGAGACGCTCCCGCGCCTCCGCTGATGCCCGCGCAGAGAATTCCATCTGCGCCTCGGCCGGTCCGCCCGGGGCGAGGCGCATAACGCCGAAGCTCAGCACGGTGATGCCGAGGAGAATGGGAATCATCAGGAGTGTGCGTTTGATAAGGTAGATGAGCATTGCCAGGCGTTTATCCGGTGACCTTGTACACAAGGTCGAAGGGCTTTGCGGGTTGGGAAAGCTTGATGCCGATGAACTGGCCGCGGATGCCTTTCTGGACCGGATGGTGGTCGAACTCCAGATCGTCGATCTTCTGTATAAAGTCGGTGCTGTTTCCCTTTACGTGGATGGAATCACCCATCGCGAGGTCGCCGAAATCCAGCTTGACCGCTGCGATCGAGGTTTTGTCGAAAAATTTTATCACCGATCCGATCCGCTCTTCCACGAGGGTAATCATAGTATAAATTGATCGTCATTTCAAGGGAAAAGGGTTTGGCCCAGGACATGGAGGAGAGAACGCCGAAAATGCATAGGAGACGGGCACATAGCGCTTGACAATACATGGGAGTGTGAGTATTATATGGCCTACCAGTCAGGGTAAATGTGTGGTTATACCTCGGGGCGTGGCGCAGCCCGGTAGCGCGTCTGCTTTGGGAGCAGAAAGCCGGAGGTTCAAATCCTCTCGCCCCGACCAGTATAAAAAAATTGGAAATTGAAGATTGGAAATTGTAAATTTGAAATTTTCAATCTGTAATTTTCAATGGAGTGTAGCGACAAGCGCCTGTAGCTCAGATGGATAGAGCAACAGCCTTCTAAGCTGTGGGCCAGGGGTTCGATTCCCTTCAGGCGCACCATATTTTAAAAAATAAATAGAAAAATTTTTTAAATTAGGGTACTATATCGTTCCGTGCTTTTGATTTATTCTTATTGAAGTTGTTTTTTTATGGTGGGCGTAGCTCAGTTGGTAGAGCTCCAGGTTGTGGCCCTGGTGGCCGCGGGTTCAAGCCCCGTCGCTCACCCCATTTTTCGATCGTAGAGACGGTCATGTCGGCCGTCTCTACAGCTTTTATGAGATGTTTTTGCCGCGCCCGTAGCTCAGCTGGATAGAGCGTCGGACTTCGAATCCGCAGGTCGCAGGTTCGACTCCTGCCGGGCGCACCAGGATATCGCAAAGAGAAAACGAACGAGAGACGAGGGATGAGAGACGCATGCGCGTCCATCGTCCAGCGAGTTTTAATCGCGCCCGTAGCTCAGCTGGATAGAGCGTTGGCCTCCGAAGCCAAAGGTCGCGTGTTCGACTCACGCCGGGCGCACCATTAAACGTCGCTTGCGGAATGCAGATCACGGAATGCGGATCATGAAAAATCAAGTAAGAAAACAGCAATGATTCGAAGTTCGAAATCCGCCTTGCAAAATAGATTTTCTTGTTGCATCGAGCTGCAAAGATCAGTATAATGACCAGTCTTTGCATCTGATATTCTCGTCATTTATGGGCCGTTAGCTCAGTTGGTAGAGCAGCTGACTCTTAATCAGCGGGTCGAAGGTTCAACTCCTTCACGGCTCACCATAATTAAACTCAGGGAGCAGTGAGCAGCAGGCAGCGGATCACGAAAGCTGCTTCACGTTCACTGCTCTCTTTGTTCATGCAGCGAGAGTGGCGGAACTGGCAGACGCGCCAGACTTAGGATCTGGTGGGCGACCATGGGGGTTCAAGTCCCCCCTCTCGCACCAAATACGGTACAAAGAACATAGTTCAGAGTTCAGAGTGTTGTAATGAAACCTCCGCAACGTCTTCACGCTGCAGGCACTTTAGATAAACGGACTATAATAACTCTTAAAAGGTGGTTACCAATGAAAGCGGTCGTAGAAGAAATCAATTCAGTAAAGAAAAAGATCACGATAGAAATTGAGCCGGATTCAGTGGCGAACGAGATGGATAAGGCCATTAAGGACGTTGCCAGGAAGGCAAAGATACCCGGCTTTCGACCCGGTAAGGCGCCGAAGAACGTCGTGCAACAACATTATGGAGAAGAGGTCCGGTCCGAGGTCATGAACAGGCTCATCTCGGACTCATATCTCACGGCGGTCAGGGAGCACAATCTCAACCCGGTGGGCATGCCGCAGATCGAGAATATGACGCCGCTTGCCAAGGGATCTTCCCTGAGCTATACAGCCACCGTGGAAGTACGGCCGAACATCACGCTTGGCACCTACGATGGCATCGAAGTGAAGGAACAGGACCTTGCGGTGACTGATGAGGAATTGAACCAGACCCTTGACCGTCTCCGCGAGATGTATGCCCAGCTCGAAGTCGTCGAGGGCCTGGCGCTTGCGAAGGACCACACGGCGATCATCGACTTCGCAGGGTTCCACGACGGGAAACCCATCGAAGGCGCCAAGGCCGCTGACCATATGCTCGCCATCGGTTCGGGCAATCTGATCCCCGGATTCGAAGAGCAGCTCATCGGCATGAAGAAGGGCGAGACCAGAGAGATCCAGGTCACCTTCCCGGCGGACTATACCAATAAGGAAATAGCCGGCAAGGACGCGCGCTTTACGGTGACTCTCAAAGAGGTGAAGAAAAAAGTCCTCCCTGAACTGAACGATGAATTCGCAAAAGATACCGGGGGCAATAAGACCGTTGATGAGCTGAAGGCGCGGGTCAAGGAAGACCTCGAGGCCAGGAAGCGCGACGAACTCGGATCTGCCCAGCGTGAGGACCTGATGAAGAAGCTGGTTGATGCCCATTCGTTCGAGGTGCCGCAAGGCATGGTGGAATTCGAACTGCAGGCCATGACGCGGCAGCAGGCCTCTCGCTTTGCCCGGCAGGGCATGGACATCAAGTCTTTTGACGTGAAGAACTTCATGGAGAAGAACCGGGACCTGGCGGTGCAGCGTGTCAAAGGGATCCTGCTGCTCGAAGAGATAGCGGAAAAAGAAAAGATCAATGTCAGCGACCAGGAACTGTCGGCATCCATCGCGGCGATGGCAAAGAGCGCGGGCCAGACCGCGGACGCGGTCAGAAAATACTACGAGTCCCAGGACGGCGGTCTTGAGAACCTGCGTTCCTCGCTCATTCAGGAAAAGACGCTCGGTCTCTTGCTTTCCCGTGCAAAAAAGAGTTATAATTAAATCAGTAAGAATGAAAGAATGTAAGCCATGAAAGGCACTCAGTCACTAAGAAATTCGATGCTTTTTCTTTGTGGATTTCGTGTCTTAGGCAATCCCGAAGGAGACAATATGTCATTGATCCCTATGGTCATAGAACAGACGAGCCGAGGCGAACGGGCGTACGATATTTACTCCCGCTTGCTGAAGGACCGGATCATCTTCCTCGGCACGCCGATCGACGATCTGGTGGCGAACACGGTGATCGCGCAGTTCCTCTTCCTTGAGGCCGACGACCCGGACAAGGACATTTATCTCTATATCAATTCGCCGGGCGGCATTGTGACCGCCGGGCTTGCGATCTACGACACCATGAACTACATCAAGTCCCCGGTCTCGACCATCTGTATCGGCCAGGCCGCGAGCATGGGGGCGCTTCTTCTGGCATCGGGCACGAAAGGCAAGCGCTTCTCCCTGCCGCATGCGCGTATCATGATCCACCAGCCCATGGGCGGGTTCCAGGGACAGGTTACGGACGTCGAGATCCATGCCAAGGAAATGCTGAAGATGAAGGAAACGCTGAACAAGATCCTGGCGAACCACACCGGTCAGTCGATCGAGAAGATCCATGAAGATACGGACCGGGATTACTTCATGTCCGGCGAGGATGCGAAGGCGTACGGTCTTGTCGACGAGGTCATTGCCAAGAAAGTTGCCCCGGCTGGTGAAGGAGAAGTAACCTATGACGGAAAAGAAGGAACATAACGCTACCCCGCTCAAGTGCTCGTTCTGCGGCAAGGGGCAGGACGAGGTGAAGAAGCTGATCGCCGGGCCCTCTGTTTTCATTTGCAACGAGTGCGTGGACCTCTGCAACGAGATCATTGCCGAGGAGTGGGAAGAGACCAAGGAAGCGAAGGCCCCGCGGCTTCCGAAACCCGCCGAGATCAAGCGCAATCTCGATGAATATGTGGTCGGGCAGGAGCGTGCCAAGAAGATCCTGTCCGTGGCCGTGCACAACCACTACAAGCGCATCGGCGTGCAGCATGAGATCGGCGACGAGGTCGAACTCCAGAAGAGCAATATTCTGCTGATCGGTCCTACGGGAGTCGGCAAAACCCTGCTCGCCCAGACCCTGGCGCGGATCCTCGATGTGCCGTTTACCATTGCCGATGCCACGACGCTCACGGAAGCCGGATATGTGGGCGAAGATGTGGAAAACATCATTCTTAAACTTCTTCAGAACGCCAACTACGACGTGGAGCGGGCTCAGCGCGGTATCGTATACATCGATGAGATCGACAAGATCAGCCGCAAGTCCGAGAGTCCATCGATCACCCGTGACGTCTCAGGCGAGGGTGTGCAGCAGGCCCTTCTCAAGCTCATCGAGGGCACGGTCGCCAGTGTGCCGCCGCAGGGCGGCAGAAAACATCCACACCAGGAGTTCATCCAGGTGGACACGAAGAACATCCTGTTTGTATGCGGCGGTGCTTTCGTCGGCCTCGACACGATCATCGAGCAGCGCGTCGGCCAGAAGACCATGGGGTTCGGCGCCGACATCCAGAGCAAGAAGGAACGGAAACTGAGCGAGACGCTCGCCAACCTCCAGCCCGGTGACCTGCTGAAGTACGGGCTCATCCCCGAGTTCATCGGCCGTATGCCGGTGGTGGCAACGCTCGAAGAGCTCGACGAGCATGCGCTGATCGACATCCTCACCCGCCCCAAGAACGCGCTGATCAAACAGTATCAGAAACTGCTTGCGCTCGAAGGCTGCAAACTGCGCTTCACCGACGACGCGCTTACAGCCATTGCCAGGAAGGCGATCAGCCGCAAGACAGGCGCCCGCGGCCTCCGTGCCATCCTCGAGGACGTGATGCTGAACGTGATGTACGATGTTCCTTCCCAGCCCGGCATCCGCGAGTGCCTCATCAGCGAAGAGGTGATCACCGAAGGGGCGGAACCGCTGCTCATTTACGAGAAGATCGCGTAACGGAAAACAGGAGACAGAAGTGCAGTATTCAGGAGTCAGGAATGATATCCGTTACCTTACTTCTGGCTCCTGTCTTCTGACTCCTGATTCATCTCACCTATGAAAATACTCTCAGCCGAATTCGTCATCAGCGCCGTGGGACCCAAGCAGTTCCCGCTGGACAGCAGACCCCAGATCGCCATTGCCGGCCGTTCGAACGTTGGAAAATCTTCGATCATCAATTCACTGCTTCACCGGAAGAACCTGGTAAAGACGAGCCAGACGCCCGGCAAGACCCAGCTTATCAACTTCTTCATCATCAACGAATCCTTCTATTTTGTGGACCTGCCGGGATACGGTTATGCCCGCGTACCCTATGCCGTGACCGATGCCTGGGCGCCGATGATCGAGGGGTATCTGAAAAACGCTCCACACCTGTCCGCTGTCGTCGTTCTCCTGGACAGCAGGAGAGAGCCTGATGAGCGGGATGTCCACCTTATCGATTGGCTCCGGCAGTACGATATCCCGGTGATCTACGCGCTGACCAAGATCGACAAGCTGAACCGGCAGGAGACCGACCGGGCCCGGCGGAGCATCAGCGCGGCGCTGGGGATCGCTGATGACCTGGTCCTGACCTCGGCAAAGAGCGGGCAGGGGATCAAAGAGCTGTGGGGGGTAATAGCTAAAAAAATAAAAGAGCCAGGAGTCAGAATTCAGGTGTCAGGAGAATAATGTTGATCGCCTTTTTATCTTTTTTCTTATTTTCATCTTCTGGCTCCTGACTTCTGTCTTCTGACTTCTCGGCTTTAAAAGGGGCTCTCAGGGAAATCTTACTCGACCTCACCGGTTCGCTTTTCTGGGCCACTGCGCTCAGTATTATCTTCTATGCATCGGCCGGTACCGCTGTCGGTTTTCTCGCGAAGAAATCAGCGCAGTTGAAACCGATCGGGTCGGGACTCAACCTCATCATCCTGTTCATCTCTGTTCAGCTTTTTCTGCATCTGGGCGCAGCCGTATACTACCCGAGGGTATCGCAACAGCTCAACTTCTTCTCCTGGCTGGTTTTCACCTATGCTGCGCTCCGTCTCGGCCTCTATATCTAAGGAAAGCTTCGGGTCAACGCTTACCCAGAACCCCGCTATTGTGGAATCGCTGAGTCGCATACTCTCCGAGCGCCAGCCCGGTCTTGACGCGGAACGCGAGAGACTTGACGCCGCTGCGCTTGGGCGCCGCAAGAAGGACGCTTCCGGTCAGATGCTTTCCAAAATTAGGGAGTTCTTCGGGCTGAAATAAATAAAATAGAATGATCATCATTCCTACCGTTCCTTTCATCAAAATCCACCTGTTTTTTGATATATTGAAAAAATCCCAGATGGTGTCTTTATGAGCGAACCGAACTCAATTGGCCTATCCATCTGAAAAAACTAGATTGCCGCGTCACTTCGATCCTCGCAATGAAAGTTCGGTCGGTTTTCCAGAATGTTTCTGTTTTAAATGAGGTTTAGATTCTTTTTCAGAACCTGTATTTTATAGTAGACATATCAGAATGCAAACAGTATAATATGTTAAACACTGTAAATGTTTGTTTCGTTTCCGCTATGAAAATTCCTTATTAAATCGAATAGTTAATATATTTCTTTTGTTTTATGTGATAAGATTGTATATTATTTCCGACAACACAATTAAATTTTGAATTTTATATTTTGTTTAGTTTTAATTTCATTGACAGATGAATTATCATTTGATATACTTTTTCTGTTTAAACCTTTATCAATGTGCTGAATAGTCTCAATCATCGTACGATAGCCTCAGAAACAGTGTGTAGATGGAATGCAGTTTGATGAATGAAAGGAGGTGGCATCAACATCATTCCCGCTAAATTTTATTTTTAATAGTTTGCCATCATGCACAGAGCGTGAGAAAAAAATAATTACAGGAGGTAACAAAGGTTATGAAGATTTTTAAGCACAAATATGTATTTTTGGTATTAGCTTTACTCTTTATCCTGCCGTTGATGTTTGTTGGATGTGCGGGCAGTGATGGTTCGGACGGCGCGAACGGCGTGAACGGCACGAACGGCGTGAACGGCACGGACGGCACGAACGGCACGAACGGCACGAACGGCACGACAGCTGCAGCCAATGAACAGTGCCTTCTCTGTCACGGCCCCGGAACCATAGCAGCCATCGCAGTTGTGCACACGGTTTCCCCGCTTTCCGCCACCACATCACCGCTTACCGTGGATGGTACGAATGTGGATATCAACGAGCAGAATGCCGCACAGCTGGCCGGGCTTACCATGGTAGGCACGATTGACTCTGTAGCCATCTCGGCCGGAACGGCCACGGTTAATTTCTCGGTGAAATCAGGGAGCAACGGTGTAATCGGCCTCACGACCACTCAGCTGAGATTCGCCATTGCCCAACTTATATCCGCTGCCACGGGCACTTACTGGCAGAGCTACATAGTGACCGCCACCACCCGTCCGACCACAGAGACCACAGGTGTTCTGACGGATAACGCCGACGGTACCTACGTATACAGATTTGCCACGAACCTGTCGACGGTCCCCAGCGTCACCTTTAACGCGAATGCGACTCACCGCCTGGCGATCCAGGTCTCCGGAACTGTTTCCGGCGGCTCGCTCAACGACAGGGCGATCAACATTATCCAGGACTTCGTGCCGGCAAACTTGCCAGCCTTCACCGGCACGACGGCGCACGACATCGTTACGGCGACTGCGTGTAATGCATGCCACTACAAGCTCGGCACTACCACCCCGCACGGCGGTCGTGTTGACACGAAATACTGCGTGGTCTGCCATACCTATCAGCGCGCGATCGGCCGTTCCACATCTGCCCCGAACGCTTCAGGTGTGATGACCGGCAGCACCTATCTGGTCACCGGACAGGTCGATGTGGCTTCCGAGCCGACATCGTCCGCTGGAGGCTTTGCGACCGGCGAATTCGTCACCATGGTTCATAAGATCCACATGGGCGAGGGCCATGAGACGCATGGGACCGTGCAGGGACTGAAACTTACCGGATGGAATTACGGCGGCGTCCTGTTCAACGAAGTCACCTATCCCCAGGATGCCCGCAATTGCGTTAAGTGCCACGTGGGTCCCCAGGCCGACAACTGGAAGAACAATCCCAGCCGGAAGGCTTGCGGCTCCTGCCATGACAACGTAAGCTGGGCTGCGACGGTTCCGGCAGGGTTCGTTGCTCACTCCGGCGGTGCTTACGCTGACGACACGCAGTGTACCGTTTGCCATGGGGCAACCACCGGGTCGGCTCCTATCGTAACTAAACACATTCCTGTCATTTCGCCCGATCCGGACGACCCGCGGCTTGGCGGCACCAACACCCATACCAACGGGTCGTACGTTGCGGCTGCAGGCACAGTGCCGCCCGGAGCCGCTGCAATCACGTACGTTATCAGCAGCGTGACCAAGACGGCCAATCATCCGTCCATCACTTTCGCGCTCGTGAGTAGCTTGAGCGGCACGATGGTGTTCACGGCCCCGACCTCGACAACCGAGCGAACTTATGCCCAACTTCGCGGGTCCGCCGAGCGTCTACTTTGTATGGGCAGAGCCGCAGGACGGCATCACCGCTCCTTCTGATTTCAACAAGTCCGCCAGCGCCTACATCAAGAAGGTCTGGAATGGCGCCGTGACCTCCTGCACCATGATATCCGGTCCCGACGGCAGCGGCTTCTACACCCTCGCCATGACCGGCACGACCATCCCCTCTACTGCGGTGATGCTCACCGGAGGAGTCGGCTATACCTACGGCTCAGGGTCGCCCGAACTCGTCCAGACGGACCTGGCAGCCTATCCGTACATTGCAACAACCGGAGTAGGCGGTCTTGCTGTTCCTCCGCCTAATGTATGGAAGGTTGCAACAGGCTACACCGGCCGCCGTGTTGCCGTCGACACTGCAAAGTGTAACGCAGTGCCACGGTGCACTCGGGGTAGCTCCCACGTTCCATGACGGACAGCGCAATGATGCGCCGACCTGCTCGTTCTGTCACAATCCGAACAGGACAAGCAGTGGCTGGTCCGCGAACGCCAGCACCTTTGTTCACGCTATTCACGGAGCCAGCAAGCGGCAGGTTCCGTTCGTGTGGGCACGCACCAGCGAGACGGACAACTTCTCGCAAGATCACCTACCCGGACCTGCTGAATAACTGCTTGGCCTGCCACGTGGCTGGTTACTACGATTTCTCAGCATGCGACTTCCGCGGCTCAGGAGCCGAATCGCCTGTTCGAGACCGTCGCAACCGGTACACTCGCTTCCAGCTCAACCGCCTCGTTCGCGTTTTCGCCCTATATCACGCAGGATGTGATTACGGCAGCCGCGGGCTCGGCTAACAACCTGGTGACGTCACCGACCGCCGGTGTGTGTTTCGCCTGCCACGACACCAGCACGGCAAGGTCTCACATGGAGATAAATGGCGCGGCGATCTACCAGACGCGGAGCGACTGCGATCCAGCCGTAAGAACAGACAGTGTATAACTGACAAAGCGCTGATTCAATAGCGCACGAAACACCATTGAGGCGGACCCTTCGGGGTCCGCCTCTTTTTTCTCATTTTCCCGTCCGGAATCCCATAATTGCAGCTCAGAGAAATAGCATTTGACAAGCAATATTCTCTCGTGTAAAGTAAAATCGATCGTCCGGACAGTATTCGTTCATGCTCGCGAAAATGCATTCCCGGAGGAACGGTCGAATCGCAGGTGTTCAATAAATCGGAGTACAAGGAGGCAGAAGCAGATGAGAGTCAGGGTGGCAGTTGTATCTTTATTATTCTTAGTGGCGGCATTAATAGTGAGCACAGCCGGTTGTTCCAAATTCTCGCGACCTTCGGACGCTGAAATTCTCAAGGCAATAGACGATTCCGGGGTCTTGAAGAGTAACTCCTTTACAGTAACATCGCCCTTGGTAATCTTGGAACGGGGAAATCAAAATAAAGATGGTTCCTGGACGGTAAGAGTAAAGATGACCCTTACGATGCAGCTTCCGGACGGGAAAATATCCGAGCCGAGAGAAAATGATACCTATTTCAGGATTTTTAAAGCAAAAGACAGTGCAGGTCATAGCGTCTGGAAGGCGGCATTGGGCTCGTGATCTCTCTGGAATTTTCGCGAAAGGGATGTAATATTAACCCCGCCCTGAGCGAGTACCTGTTCTCTTTTTCTCGCGATGACAACTGATGTAGTAAGAAGTGCGCAAAAAAGACATGCCTGTTCATGAGGCATGTCCTTTTTTTCTTGATTTGATGTATGATTTTCTATATAGTAAGTCCGTTTTCAACGTGCTCGCGGAAGGCGATGTCTGCCAGGATGAGCGCCCCCGTCAGGTACGGCTTGAAGGCCATGTACGGGTACTTAAACCAGTCTGTTAACGAAACTCTTAACACTCATTTAAGCGCACTTGTAAGAGCACGTTTCACGAATGAAAAAAAGATGAACGTTTTATGGGCATTCGCCCCGCTCTGGCAACAGGAAATGCCGTTGTTCAACTTTTAGGAGTTTCGAGAAAGGAGGAATGATTTTGAGAAATGATAGGATGATACTAACAAATGTGAGTGGACCAAGAACGATTCTAGCAGCGATAGTCGGGTTTATACTGTTTCTGTTGTTTTTGCCAACCGTGTCCCCAGCAGTCAGCCTGTCAGGCGATTCCAGCACGTATGTGCAATCCAGAGAGGCCGCAGACAGTTCTAAAATTCTGGGAGTATATGAATACCTCGATTTTGCCGTGCAGAACATCGGCAACGAGACGATCTCGTTTCACACGGGCGGCTGGCTTCGCTACGATCTGAAAGAGGAGGAGTTCGGCCATAAATCCGCGAACGATCTGCAATATTCCTACCTGAGCTTTAAAAGTAAAACCGACAACACTGTCGTCAACTTGGGCAGGGTGATGGTCTTTGAGGGTGTGGCTGCGGAGCGGGTAGACGGGCTTTACGCACGCACCGATCTTATGGCCGGCTTCGGCATCTCGGGATTCGGCGGCAGCCCTGTCGAGACCGGCAGTGATATGCCGGGGAACAATGTGATTTATGGCGGCCGGTTGTCTCATCAGTATGGCGACGTATACCGGATCGGGATATCGGCGCTCAAAGAAGAAAAAGACAGTCAGGACTACCGGAGGGAGGAAGGCATCGATATCTGGGTGCATCCGATCAACAAGGTGGACCTGACCGGGCGATCGAGCTACAACGACGTCACCAAGGGATGGATGGAACAGAGTTATGCGCTGATGCTGGGTCCCTTTGAAAAGCTGCGGCTCAATGCCACGGCCTCATGGATCGACTACGACAATTATTTTTTCAGGACCACCATGAGCGCGTTCACCCTGCAATCAGGTCTTATCCAGCCTAATGAGAAGGTGCGCGCCCTGGGTGGAGAGGCATCCTATCCGATCACGGACCAGGTGCTAATTACTGCCGATTACAAGAATTTCACCTACGATATCGCAGGCAAGGCGGATTATTTCGGCGGTAAGGTAAAGTATTCCGTGTCCGGATCAGGGGGCGCGGGGATCGGCTATCACGCCATGGTGGGGGACACGGACAAGTTGAAGTACAACGAGTACCGGATCTATGGGTATAAGAAGTTCGGCCATCTCGATGTGTCCGCCGACGTGATCGATGTTGCCTACGTCAACGCAATAAACGGCGTCAAAGATTCCTATTCCGCTTCACTCGCGGCCCAGTATGAGCTCGCGGAGGCCTGGAAACTGGGTGCGGACGTGGAGTATTCCCACAACCCGGATTTTGACAAGGACATCAGGGTGTTCTTCAAGGTCCTCTACCACTTCGGTGCGAAAGGAGGAGCATAAGATGAACACCGTAAAGACAAAAATGGTTATTTTAGCGTTGTTAACGATGCTCTTCGGAATCTATGCCTGTGCCCATACGGCCAGTAGAGCGATGCAGCACCCGGTTGAATTAACGACGGCCCCCCTGTGCAGCGACTGCCACCAGGACTGGAGGTCGGCGATGGACCACACCAGCGATTACTTGAAGCGGCACCGGTTCTACGCAGCAGCAGCAGACCCAGACCTGTGAGGCCTGCCACAAAGAGTCCTTCTGCTCAGACTGCCACGCGCATAAGGAAGAACTGAAACCGAGCGACAAGTTCAAGGATTCTGTTGAGCGGGACATGCCGCACCGGGGAGACTACCTCAGCCAGCACAAGATCGATGGCCGGATCGACCCGGCATCGTGCATGAAGTGCCATGGACGCTCGAATAATGAGAGGTGCCGCGTATGTCACAAATAACTAAATTCACGGTCGTGGGTCTGCTCCTCCTTGCAGGATTGCTGTTCATGGCAGGGTGCGGCAGCTCTACTCCGAACTCAAAGGCCTCGTCAGGCGCAAATACAGATGGACAGCATGCAGCCGACTGGCTGCCTGCAGGACACATGATTGCGGCACAGGAGGACCAGAGCGCCTGCACTGAATGCCACGGAAGCAATTATGATGGCGGAATTTCCGGGGTATCTTGTACCATGTGCCATCTCGGCGGGGTCGATGCAATCCATCCCCTTGACTGGACCCAGACCCAGATTTGGACAAAGCACGCCAGCTATGCCATCGACAACGGTACTTCCGCTTGTTCCAATGCTGCATGCCACGGCACGACGCTGGCCGGTGTAACGGACAGCGGCCCTTCCTGTTCGAGCTGTCATTTGGGAGGTGCGACGTCTATCCATCCGGTTTCCTTTGGGACGACGACCCGGTCAATCGACCTGAATCATGGGTCCTATGTGACGACCAACGGCGCTACCGCCTGTCAGAATGATTCTTGCCACGGTTCGTCCCTGACCGGTGTTGCCGGCAGCGGTCCAGCCTGTGTTACGGCCACCTGTCATCAGAACGGGTCTCCACTTATTTTACACGGGATGCACGTCGTGCCATGGGAATCCCCCGTCGGGAACGGTCTATCCTGATGTAAAAGGGGCGCATGCGCCGCACAATGCGTTATCCAGCGGTGGGACCTTATGCGATACCTGTCACAGCGGTGCAGGAACGAATACCCAGAATCACTTTAACGGTGTTGTAAATGTGCTGCTCTTAAGTACCTACAATGCAAAAAGCGGATCGGCTGTTCGCAATCTCGATGGCACATGCTCGTTGGTGAGCTGCCATGGGGGGCAGCAAACACCGGCATGGCTTACCGGGACGATCGATGTGAACACCCAATGTACAGCGTGTCATGTATTCGGGACTGCACTGGCGACACCGGAATATAACAGTTTCTACTCGGGGAGACATGTCACTCATGTCAATGCGTACCATTTCCCGTGTACGAGGTGTCATGACACGACGAAGCTTGCCGTGGGTCATTTCACCACGTTGAATACAACGACGATGGAAGGGCCGGCATCAGCATCGTTAAACAGTAATTTGAACTATACTGGAGGTACGTGTACGCCCGTTTGTCATACGACGAGGAGCTGGTAGTATTTGAGGGCCTGCGGTATGCCAGGTACGAACACGCAATGATTGAACAAAGCCCCGGAGAGATCCGGGGCTTTGTTTATTGTGAAAGGCCTTGTTGGTCAACGCTGATCACACTATGCCGTCATTCCTCGTCCGTTTGTGTCCGGCTGTGCCGGCCGCGAGGACGTGCCAGCGCATCCGGTTTATCTGTACTCCTGTTTTGCTGTGCACCCGGCGCGACAGGTTCGGCAGGAACAACTGGTTGGACCGGAGCAGCAGTGTTCGCACTAGCTGACTTAGTCATATCATGAGCGATATACATATCGTATGACATGCCGTCCGTTCCCTTGAGCGAGATACTGTCGGAACGAACTGCAACGATCTTTGACCCATCCGGCAAGATATCGAACACCCGGTAAAAAGACTGCTCGCCTTTCGAATCGCTGAATACTGCGCCGATAAAATTCTTGCTCTGTATCGTCCCGATCAGACGAGAGGCCTGCGGCCCGATGGCCTGGGCGTCCACCGTCTCGACAACGAAAAGCAGCAAAGTAAAGGCGAGAGCCGAACACAACAACGTGCCGACGGTTTTTCCCTTTATCGATCGCAGTCTGACATGCGTTAGGTTCATAGTTAAATCAATAAATCCCTGCGGCTTTCTAGGGTGAGGTTCGGTGTAGGTGCTAAGTCCGGGAGTATCTGCTTACAAGGTGATCTCGGTGCCGATGCCTTCCTTCGTGAATATCTCGAGGAGCAGGGCGTGGGGGACCCGGCCGTCTATGATATGGACCTTGGTGCAGCCGGCATCGAGGGCCTCGAAGCAGG
>CAVTAJ010000008.1:0-33739 GCA_963732675.1 Nitrospirota bacterium | reverse complement strand
GACCACCACAGACAATTGAACCTATCGAGACTTATAGCTTACTAACCTTTCATAACGGCCCCGGTTCATTGCGGGCATGAAAAACGCTATCCAGTTGATCATGTTTTATGAGGGGGGAAGTCACGGGAGAGGGTGGGGCTTTCTTCCGGACGCTGCCAAGGCCAGCGCCCTTCGACTTCGAGCTGCAATGCCATGCTGAGGAACGTTCTGATCAGGACGATCAGCCCGAGGATCACAATGTTTTCCAACGTAGGTGCGACGACGACCGTCCTGATAATGTCGCCCGCGATGAGGAACTCCAAGCCGAGCAGGATGGCCCGTCCCAGGTCTTGCCGGTAAACTCTGTAGGATTTGCTGCTTTCCGCATGTCGCTGAACAATAAAGCGGCCAGTGGCAAGGATCGCGCCGGCGACAATCACAAAAACCCCTACGGCGTCAACCGCCCTGCCAATACCGTCCATTATTTCACGGTAGTAAGCCATTACATCCTCCACTGATCCTTCGCTTTACCTGCCCATGCTTTTGCCTCATGAATTCCAGTCTTGTTCATTGACTGCTATCACCAGGAAGAGCGCAAAGGGAAATCTTCAGATGCTGCAATGTTTGCCCGGCTAAAGGCGCGATATTCTCTTGTCGGGTTTATTGTGCCCTGACAACCAGAACAGCGCAACTTGCATGGCCGATGACCTTTTCCGTTGAGCTTCCCATGAGAAGTTTTTTCAGGCCTGTCTTCCCATACGACCCCATAACGATCAGATCCACGCCCCTGCCGCCCGCGATCTCAACGATCACATCGTGAGACCTGCCGATGGGGGTCAATGCCTCCGCGGTTATGCCTTCCTTTTGCGCCATTTCAACGACTTGCTGGACATGTGCTTTTGCTTCTTCTGATCCTTCTTCCGAGTGCATTGCAGAGATCGCAATAATATTACTTCCGCAGCGTTTTGCGATCCCGATCGCCTCGGAGGCCGCAGCGATGCTGTGTGATGAACCGTCTGTGGCAACCAATATATTCCTGCAATCGATCCGTGCGGCCCTCGGAACAATGAGGACCTTACAGGGCGCCTGACCGATGAGATTTGCAGCGGTCTTTCCCATAAGTACCTTCATTAAACCGGTGCGACCGCGTCTGCCGATGATTATCATGTCTGCCTTTTTCTCAGCGGCCTCGTTGACGATCAGTCGGGATGGATTTTCACCGAAATGAAGGGCAGTCTCACAGTAATATATCCCTTCTTGAGACGCCCGTGATCTGATGGATTCAAGATATTTTGTTGCTTCCTCCTCTTCTTTTTGATAAGCACTGGCGCCGATGGTCTCATATTCAGGGTTTGTCTCCAGAACCGACATTACGGAGAGCCTGCTTGAACACTTTTTTGCAAACGTTATTGCCTCCCTTACGGCCCCTTCACTAAATTCAGAACGATCTGTTGCTAAAAGCAGCGTCTCAAGTTTCGATAGTGGACAAGATTGTGCAGAGTTCATTGTCAAATCTCCTGAAAGGTATTACGTTTTTTGTCCTGAACATATCAGGTTTTGATCCGTGGCTTCTCGATCACCGATTTCATGTTGCAATTGATTTTATTATAGCAGATTCTATCTTGATGAATACGGGAGGTCTTTTTTGTTAATGACCAATATGATGCAATTGCGATACGTTATTCACATTATTCTCTCAATGCTATGGCTGGTATGCATTACGGCGAGATTATATGGATGCTGTACGAGGCAAGGATCAACTGCAGGACGACAAGTGATAGAAGACTGGTCCAAAGCCGCTTCGAGGTCATCTACGATCTCTTGGCCGATGAAGTCGGGATAGTGGAGATCTTCCGGATTCTACGAGGGATTCGTTCTTGTGCAGAAAGATAAAAAAAAAGCAATCGTCAAGCCGCAAGACTTGATAATCCTATGAGGCTGACCCTATAAGGCTCTGTGCTCGAGGGTCTTAACATTGTCCTGTAGCTTCTCGTCCTTTGCCGTGGCATAGAGCCACGCCAGGTTGTTGTGCACGCTCACGTCCGTTGGGTTCAGACCCAGGGCCTCGATGTAATCCTTCAGCGCGCCCTCCTGATTATCTCCTTTCATCCTGAGCAGTCCCCAGTAGGTGTAGGCGTCAGCCAGCCGCGAGACGAGGATGCTCGACATGTCAAAGTCCTTTTCTGCCTCCTTCATCTTCCCTGACTTGTAAAGGGCGATGCCCCTGTTGAAGTAATGCATCGCCTCGAAAGGAGACATTTCGATCGCCTTTGAGTAATGCTTAATTGCAGATTCATACTCCTTCTTGTCGAGCGCCGACTTGCCGGAATTGACCTCTGCCTGATATGCTTTGAACTGTTCCTGGAACTCATTGCCTGCCCATGCGAAAGTAGTGCACGGACCGACCATCATTACCGCCGTGAGCATGGAAAGAGAATAATGTTTCAGATCAGGAATATCGTCCATGATTTCCTCCCGAACCTTCACCCCCACCTCCTAAGCTCATTGAGGGTGTTGGTAAATCCTGACAAAAGCAGCGCAATAAACTGACCAATGATGCATAAAAGCACAAATTTGTTCTTATTGGGTTGGTATCGTTTTCTTATAACAAAGTTTAAAGATAGCTATACCATCAAAACCATGAGATCATTGGTTGGCTTCAGATACCCGCTCCTTCCTAAAAAAAGCCAGGCATACTGAAAGATCCTTGTCTTGCGAACGCCTGGATGTTTCTTCTGACAAAGCCAAAATGTATCCGCTCCCTTTTCATGGAGAATCTGGCTTTTTCACGGGTAACTTACTTTGTATGCTTTGTGAATAGCTAAGAAATGGATCAATGTCAATCGGCCTTTTGGAGTAGATATAGGTAGACCTTTTACCCTATTTTGTCGGGTTAAAGGTGTATGGCGGGTGTTCTTCGATGGTTCCTGAGGTGATCGGAGCGGCAGGGTCACTGATCTTTTCGTGGGCTTATTTTTCGCCAAGCAGGCGCGCCTTTACCGCGTACAGTACGAGCTCCGCCGTCTTGTGGAGCTTTAGTTTTTTCATTATCCTCGTCCTGTGGGTTTTCACCGTTGCCTCGCTGATCGTGTGTTTTTTGGCCATCTGATGGTTGTTCAGTCCTGCTGCAATCGAGCTTACGATCTCACATTCGCGCGGCGACAGCATCGCGGCATAGGCAGCGGCCTTTGATGCTGAGCCGGCCGCCGGTTCCTTTCGGGGTGTTGTCTGAATATCGCTGAAATGTATTTTTTCCCTCCTATTGATAAGGTGCTTGAGATTATCGACACCGGGACCCTTGCGCCATCTGCACGGCAGACCTCCACATTATCGGATACGATCACATCCCCATGAACATGTTTCTGAAACCTCGCCTTGTGGAAATCCGCCTGATCAGCAGGATGGAACTGGGAGAAGTGCATGCCGACGATATCGACTGCGGGAAGTCCGATGAGTTCCCCGGCCTTCCTGTTCGCTATGAGAATTACCCCCGTCTCTGCGTCAGCAAGAAAAACGGCCTCATTGAGGGCCTCAAAGAGTCTGCGATACTTCTCCTCTGAATATAGAAGTTCTGTCTGTTCCCGCCTGAGCGCGGTGATATCGCTGACGAAGATAAGGACGCGGGACCAGGTATTCTCGTAATCGGCGGGAACAAACCATTGCAGGAGAACATTGAGTGCCCTCTTTTGTTATCGTGAGGTTCACGCCCTCGCTCGCGAACTCCCGTCTCCCTTCGGCCAGCGCGATGAGACCTTCCTTGAAGGTCTCATAGGAAGACTTGCTGAATATCTGCTTCAAGCCCTTGAAGAAATCCTTTTTGTCCCTCGCCCGATAGAGACGCAACGTGGCATTGTTCACATCGATGATCTTCACTTTCCCCGCGAGCGAGACAACCTCTTCAGGATGGCGCGAAAGGTACGTTCTCAAATTCCGGACGCCCTGCTTCTTCAAGGTCTCAAAATGGGACCTTACCTGCGAGAAATCTTCCACCCAGATGGAAACCGGCGCATCCCTGAAGAAATAAGGGTCACCCAAAGCAACTCCAACCGGATCGAGAACGGGGACATTCTTCTGCTGCTTCTTTGCCGATCCTCGGATCACTGGCTCAGATTTCGTTAGCCTCTTGGGACGTGGACGGCGCTCATCTTTTTTGATATTGTTGCCGGCGCTGGGCATAATTGACGCTGATCAGTCGTTCCTGGTCGGTTTCACTGGCAACCTGCCTGCGAACGATCAACCGCACCCACCCTTTCTTTCGAACTTTTAGTCTTTAATGAACTCGCTTGTTGCTTGATTATAGCAAAAACTTAAGGAACAATCTCACTCATTTGAATTTGTAATGAGCTGTATGTGTGCTTTTGTCTCCGAGAGTCAGGACCATCGTTCTGCACTGCCGGGCATAAGTCCCGGATGTTTTCCATTTGAACTGTCAGTTAGCATCACCCAGATACCGTGCTGCAAATTTAAAGATATAAAGTCTCAATCCCTTCTTATTCACATCTTCGTTGGGCACCCAATGGTGATGGGTGCAACTACGCCCTATACTTTCATCACAGGGCTTCCTTCTCTCCCAAATCCGTCATTTTCTACCGGAACTTTTCAAGTGCAGCTTCCAGGTCTTCGACAATTTCCAGGGCGATTACGTCGGTATCGGAAAGGTTATTGGATTATACGAGGGATTCGTTACTGCGTTGAAAGATAAAAGCACAAAAAAGGCAATTGTCAGGCCGCAAGACCAGGCCCTGATGATTCCTGCAAGCCTCAAAGACAATACACTAAATTGTGATAGAATTAATTCAGGATTTATGCATTCCGGGAACAGCACGGGAGGTAAACCATGAACGCAGATCAGGATGAGCTAAGGCATACCAACCTGCCGAACAGGACGCTCGTCGATCACATCGCTCCGGCCGGTCTTGCTCTGGCGATAGGTGCAGGCCTTTCTGCAGTCATCTCGGGTCTGGGAACCCGGTGGGGATGGTGGTACTTCACGACCGGTTTCATTATCCTTCGGTGGTCCGCCGTGGCCGGTCTTGTGGCGACCTTTGTCTGTTTGACCGGAGGCATTCTGTCAGGATGGAAAATTCGTCGAGCAGGGGTCGCCATTGTCCTGGCCGGACTTCTGGTGGGGGCCGTTGTTGCCGGCATACCCTGGTCGTGGATGCGGACCGCTCAAACAAGTGCCCAGGATCCATGACATCACGACTGACATGGAGAATCCGCCGCGTTTTGTTTCTATCATGCCGCTCCGGAAAGATGCGCCGAATTCTCCGGAATACGGCGGCCCCGGGACCTCGTTGCAGCAGCGTGCGGGATACCCGGATATCCAGCCGCTTGTTCTTCCGATCCCGGTCGAATCGGCATTCGAGCGGGCACTCCAGGCAGCGCATGACATGGGCTGGAACATCGTCGATGCCGGCGCGAATAACGGACGGATCGAGGCGATGGACAGGACATTCTGGTTCGGGTTCACGGACGACATCGTCGTGCGGATCACCCCTTTGCCAGGACACAGCAAGATCGATGTTCGCTCTGTTTCACGTGTGGGACTAAGCGATATCGGGACCAATGCAAAAAGGATCCGGGCGTTCCTGAGCAGGATATCGAGGGCCGGCACGACTTAGAGATCCGCCTGAGATGTTGGGCCCCAAAACAGGATTCAGAAGCAAGCTTACGCGGGCTACGAACATGATGCCAATAAGATCAACGAAGAAAAATGAGATCCGAACAGCGCTGATTGCCCCCTGTGGAATGAACTGTCGCCTCTGTTGCGCATATACAAGGGATAAGAAGGCATGCCCCGGTTGCCGAGGCGACGACAGCGTCAAACCAAAAACCCGCGTCACGTGCCTGATCAAGAACTGTGAGAAGATAGCGCAAGGTAACGTCAGGTACTGCTTCAGCTGTGACAGGTTTCCTTGCGACAGGCTGAATCACTTGGATGAGCGCTACAGAACCAAGTATGGCATGAGCATGATTGACAATCTCGCGCACATAAAGAAGTTCGGCATAAGACATTTCATTAGAAACGAAAAGGAAAGGTGGACCTGTCCCGAGTGCAGCCAGCTCATATGTGTTCATAAACAGCAATGCCTTTTTTGCGGACACAAGTGGCGTTAGAAATGCTCCAATGGACTAACAGACGAACCAACAAGGCAATCCAGCCGACCTTGTACCTCGGCGGCTGATTTTTGCGTTATGGTACGCAGCACAGGGATACTCGATCGATAACAGCCGGCCCCGATTGAAGGATATCTACAAAAAATAACAAAGATGAACATTCGAGACCTGTATAACCATGACGTTTCCTGCGTACCAGGGACGAACGTTTAACAATATCGACCTGACTCCCGGAGTCTCTTGAACAGAGGTATAATAGTAATAGAAAGATGCAGAGTTTAATAACTTTGAAACAGGTGAAAGGTTATTGAACTCATGTTGAGAAAGGGGTGATTATCATGTTGGTAAAAGAATCATTAGCGGAACTCAAGAGGTTCAATACGCCCGATGAAGTGAGAGAATTCCCGAAAGGTAAATTAGAGCTCGTGAAGATCGGGGGGGCCACGATAGGACGCGCGACATTCGAACCAGGATGGAGATGGTCCACATCCCTGAAACCGATCGTGAAGACCAAAAGCTGCGAAGCCCCGCATTTCCAATATCATATCGCGGGAACACTCATGATCCAGATGGATGATGGAAAAACGTTTGAAGCCAAGGCAGGAGATGTAACTTTGCTGCCGATAGGACATGATGCCTGGGTCGTCGGTAATGAACCTGCTGTGGTCGTGGATTTTCAGGGCATGATTGATTATGCCAAAGCGGGCAAATAAGCATACAAACGTTCGAGTGTGAGGAGGCGTAAGGAAAGGAGAAAAAACAGATTGCGGGATAGGGACAACGACAGATATTGGCCCTATCCCCGGGATGCCCGAGGAGTTAAGCAAATGATCGATGTGAACGAATGACGACGGGTTTAAAAAGCAATTCAGGCCCGTCGTTATCTTATTTTAGAGGGTATGTTTTGGCTGGAATTTAACCGCATAATGGATAAAATTCAGCCATGAGCATATCAAGGAAAATGTAAAATTATAAGACCTGAACAAAGATGTTTTATCACATAAATGCAAAAAGGCTCGACCTGTTACTTATGATTTATTCAACGAAGCGGTTGCGACAACGTCCCCCCCGGATACTCAGAAGGGCAGCTTCAACCCCATGCGTATCAGCAGGCTGCTGCCGGGAATTTTCCGCGCTATACCCGTGATCAGCGGCCGGGTGAGGTACGACATCACGTGCCCGCGCTCCACTGCTTTCTTCAGCCCTACCACCCATGCCCCTGTCCTGAACGTGTCTTTCCAGGCATAAATACCCATATTCTTTCCGATCGAGATCAACTGTGGCTTGGTACGGGCCTCATAGCGGACCAGGTCCCCGCTGCGCTGCAGGAATGAGGATATATTGAAGGCAGCCACCTTTGCCTGGTCCTGAGCATGGTACGCGAGCTTCGGCAACGGAAGCGCATTGCCGGGCTGCGTAACGGTTACCGCATCGCCAACGGCAAAGATGCGCTCGTCCGCCGGAGATCTGAGAAAAGCATCGACGATAAGCCATCCGGCAGGGTCTTTCGGGAGGGCCAGACCGTTGATCAGGCCCGACGGCTTGATGCCGCCGGACCAGATCAGCATGGACTGCGGCAGTACCCTGCCCGAAGAGAGGATGAGCGAGTCTTCGCGCACAGCCGTGATGCGTTCGGCCGTGACGATCGAAACACCCTTCTCTTGCAGATATTTCTCCGCGAAGCCGCCTATCGCGGCAGGGAACCCGGGCAGGAGCTGCTGTTGCCCCTCGATCACGGTGATCGTGGCGTTGTGATCGCTGGTCAGGTCCAGAAGTTCGCCCGCGACCTCCACCCCTTCCGTACCGCCGCCTGCAATGACCAGGTGCACGTCATTCCGCGCATCCGCGAGCAGGCGCTCAAGGCCCTCCCGGATCCTGAGCGCGTCCCCGGGTGTGCGGAACCGGAACGAAAATCGCTCTGCACCCGGCACACCGAAGAAATTGTTCTCAGCACCCGTTGCCAGCAGGAGACAGTCGTACCCGAGCCCTCCTTCCGCCATACTGACCTGCCTGCTCGTGGTATCGATCGTTGAAACGTCGCCCTTGACAAAACGGATACCTGCCGGCTCCAGCACGGTTTCGAGAGGTATCTGGATGCTCCTGGCGGTGATCTTCCCGGTGCTGACCTCGTGGATGGACGGGAGGAAGGAGTGCTCGGACTGCCGGTCGATCAGCGTGATCGAGGCCGCATTACCCATGAGGGTTCTGAGGGTGAAGGCCGCTTCCAATCCCCCGAATCCTCCGCCCACGATTACGATGTCAAAGCTCATGCCAGCCCTCCTCTTGAAGTAATTCTAGCAGAAAAAGTACGGATAATGGAGACCTGAGAGATCCTAGACGGGTATATGAGATAGCGAATAAAACGGCGCCGTGATATTCAATGTCGAGAGGTCCGTGCATGCAGGGTATTTATCATTTAACAAGAGGGATGTCAAACCTCAAGACCTTTCCCAATGATGTTGTCGCGCCCTTTGACAATCTTGTTCCGGAGTGCTATACTTAAATCAGAACAGGAGTAGATTTATCCTGTATATGGTCTGAAGCTGGATGAGTAAAGCAGCGTTGGACCTTAATAGGAGGTACATTATGAAACGTTATTTGATCGAAACACCGCACAAAGCGGAAGATTGCCTCAAAGCATTGGATGAGGAGCTGGCAATAGGGCCGCAAGTACTGGGAAAGTTTGAGTATGGATGCATGGCGGGAGACCATACGGGCTATGCGATTATTGATGCCGAAACCCGTGAAGATGCCATTAGACTCGTCCCGACCTTCCTGCAGAACACCGCGAAGATCGTGGAAGTGGCGAAGTATACCCCGGACATGGTACGCTCATTCCACAAGAAAGCTGCATAGCTGAAATTGCCGCAGTCGGTTATGATGTACATATGAGCATGGTGAATATCATGCTCTTTTTTTGTCCCAACGGTCTACAATTATATCAACCAATCGAGCATATAGCATGAACTTGAATAAATTCAGCACTCTGTGCATCATATGATCAGAGATGTTCCGTCCAGGTAACTGAAGTCCGTTCTTTTCGACCGAAATAGGAGAATGGGCGGTATACTAGAGAAGGAAGCTGGAGAGTAATTACAACAAGGACCATTCCAGGGAGAGGCGCCATGAACAGCAAGGAAACCTATGATGTTATCATTGTGGGCGGCGGCCCGGCGGGGCTCGCAGCCGGGCTCTATTGCCAGCGCGCTGTCTTGAAAACAGTCCTGTTCGAAAAAGGTCTGGTCGGCGGCCAGATCGCCATATCAAAGGATGTGGAGAATTACCCGGGCGTGCAGGGTATTACCGGTTTCGATCTTGCGGAAAAGATGGTACAGCATGCCGAGTCTTTCGGGCTGAGTATCATACAGGAAGAGGTGGCGGCGGTGACCATTGGCCCGGACGTTCACTCGGTCCGGCTTGCCAACGGGGCCGTGTATTCTACGCATGCCCTTATCCTGGGAGCAGGCGGGTCCGTGCGCAAGCTCGGCGTACCTGGCGAAGCTGAATATCTCGGAAGCGGCGTTTCCTATTGCGGCACCTGCGACGGGTTCTTTTTCAGGGACAAGACCGTTGTTGTCGTGGGCGGCGGAGATACGGCAGTCGAGGAGGCCCTGATCCTTTCACGGCTGGCGCGCAAGGTATATCTCGTTCACCGGAAAGGCGTGCTGCGCGCAAGCAACCGGCTGCTCCTCAGCCGTCTCCTGGCCGAGCCCGGGATCGAAGTGATCTGGAACACGGTCATTACGGCACATCAAAGGTGATGATCGATCTGTTAACGCGGTCTCACTCGATGAACACCGAGACCGGAGCAGCTAAAGACCTGCTTACGGACGGCGTCTTCATCTTTATCGGGTATGTTCCGAATACGACGCTGATCCCGCCTGAGGTACGCATGAACGAACAGGGCTTCGTCATCACGGACGAAAAATGCGAGACGAGCGTTCCCGGCATCTTCGCCATCGGAGACCTGCGCCAGAAGTTCGCGAACCAGATCGTGGTTGCCGCCGCTGACGGGGCCATCGCAGCCCTGGCTGCGGCGCATTATGTTGAGGCGCGAAAGGCGGCCGTACTCTAGGCCGGTCCCTGTCGCATTATTCTTGGACCTTTAAGAGACCGTTATGAGTATATGACAGTAGTTTGTCATGGGGTAAACAGAAGAATTTATCATGTTCGCTCGCAAACGCTTACTCCAGAATTCGATGCGGAGCGGCCGTAGGATCAAGCCTTCAGGCTGATCTCGACTTTTTTGCTGAACGCAAGGGATTAACTAATGCCTTGAGCCTGATCCCCGACCGCCCGTTTTCGCACGCTATTTCACCATGGTGGTGACCTCAGCCCCTTTGGGGAGCAGAATGCTTATCGCAACCCGCGTTGTCACAGTCCCTGCATTCACCGCTGCATGGACATCGCCTGGGTGTTCAGTCCAGCTCTCCCCTGTCTTGATCACCCGCTCGATGCCCTTCTCGCGCAGGGTCATCTCGCCGCTCAGCACCGTTACGAGCACGTACCCGCCATGCTTATGGTTGGTGACCCCTGCCCCTGCTGGAAAATCCTGGATTATCGTGAGCAGATCATAATCGCCGCCTGTCATGGCGATGGGGAACTTGGACATATTGACTACGACCGGGCCCGGCGCCGCGGCCGTCCCGCCTTTCTCATCGGCTGTCGCTGTTGCAATCAAGAGAAACAACATGAGAGCCGCCAAGAGTGATTGTTTTATGGTTTTCATGGCACACCTCCTTGTTAAATGCAGCCAAGCCATATCAGGCCGGTTTGCCCATCAAACCGGACCTTTCGCATCTTCTTTCTTTTAATTTAAACTTAGCACCCGCTCTCTTTGATGTCAAGATTCGAACGTAAATAATCGGTGCAGGTAACTGTCGAATGCAAACTATAGCATTCTAGGTTAATATCAGTGGCAGGTTTTGTAATGAGGAACCTTCCCTGTTGCGACTTTTGTATCAAAAGTCGGGGAAAGCCTGAGGGTCTTTATTGTCAGTATTTCGATTTTGCTTCAATGAAAGGATTTGTTAAACCAGGAGGCTTTTGGCGGGATCAAGGGTCACCCATGTAAAGGGCACTGACTAATAAGATGTTCCAAGGTTATTTCACGATAAATAGTGTGAATGTCTGGTCCGGCAGGAAGTCAAATGACCTCAACAGTAAGTAACCTGCATTCGCCATCTCCTGAATGACGGTCTCTCCCGGCGTATAGTGCTTGAAGAGGGCGATAAAATTGAAACCGCGCTTTGGCTTGTGATCAATGATCGCGACCCGCCCGCCCGGTTTCAAATATTTTTTAATATTGCTGAAATAGTCTGCCGGCGCGGGCAAATGATGAAACACATTCCTGGCGAATACTAAGGTTGAGCCCGGCCAACGGCAGATCCATCTCGCCTCCCTCTCCAAGGACAGTGCTGATATTATCAAGCCCTTCATGTGCCGCCTTGCGTCGTATGAAATCAAGATACTTCGACTTCACGTCAACCGCATAGACCCTCCCCGTCTTTCCCGCTTTCCCGGCAAAGGCAAGCGTAAAATAGCCGCCCCCGGAACCGATGTCGGCAATGATATCCCCTTCGCGAATCTTCAGGCTCGCGATGATCTTGGCAGGTTTGCTTTTCGCTGAAGATGCTTCCGTATTTAATATTTTCAGAATAAGTGAAGTAAACATTTAACGGCCCCTAACGATATAAAACCTCAATGCATTGCACGTCAACGTCCCCGAGATGTTCATTGGCCCTTTGCCATCAGGGTTTGATATAGGCATTCAGGCCGATGATGACGGGTTTGTCGTTCACCTTGGCAGTAGTGACGACATTTCCCCTTGTGCTTGCAACGACAAGGGTTTTGCCGGATGCCGACGGGGTCGGGGTTTCCAGGTCAATTTCGATATAAAGCTTGTTGTCCTTGATCTCAACTTTCATTGCCATTGGTCGTTCTCCTTTTTTCTGACTTTTTATGTTTCCATTGCTTTGCTGCCTGCCTTAATGAAGTCATCGAGATCGATGATATCACAATCCAGCGCATCCGGCAGGGCGTAGATATCCGTTGTGTGTCGAATGAATAACAATATGGACCAGACCCCGGAGCCTCATGATGCAAGACCGCATATGATGTTTTACTCACCGCCGAGCGACCAGCAGCGTGCGCCGTTCCCCGTTCTCCGCCGCCTGCTTCACCTGGGTCCCGCATCCCTCGCCATACACCAGCTCGATCGCCTCGACAAAGCCGGGGCTCAGACAGCGAACCCGGCGCTTTCCGGGAATTGCACTTAAATTGAAATGCATCGCTGATCATGGAGAGTACCTCATCGCCGTCCGAGAAGTGCATGGGCCAAAGGAGGCAGACCTTCGGCTTTACCTGCTCGAGGGGCAGGCCGAGTGTCACGGCAACGGTATGCAAGGAGCAGTGGGTCCGGCCATGGGACCAATAGGCGAAGAGGCAGAGACCGTCCTCGGTCGTGTCGATGGAAAATAGCCCGGGTTCCTCTTGCTCGAAAACGTTATCGTACCCACCGATGGTCAGGAGATGGGGGCAGTACTTGGCAGCCTCGGGCAGGACCCTGATGATCCTCTTCATCTCCGCCGTGGTAATGCAGACCTCGTACGACGAGCAGCAGCACCGCTCGCCCCTGGCGCAGCCGTTGCAGCGGTTCTCGAGCGACAGGAGCGCCTCGACGTCGATCTCCACGCTGCTGCGCTGATGCGGCGGCTGACGCTTCTGACGGCGATTTTCCGGACTATTCGCTCGCATAGGCGTCAAGGAGAGAGCGGGATGGGTCTGATGGAGTTTGGCCACAGTACGCAATGATCATGAAATAACCGCGGCCGGACAACATTATCACCCCGGAGGGGACAAGGCCAAGTAGCAAGACCTGTCCCCTTTGACCCGTCCTTAGTCCCGACTGGCAGGCCTCTTCTCGTCTTGTGATTCGCGGCCCCCTTCAGATTCGTCGGGTTTCTTTTTCTTCTTGGGCTCAACTTGCTTTTTCTCTCCCTTCTGTGCAGAACCGCCTTTTTTCTCTTCGGTCTGAACCTGCTGCTTCTCACCGCGGTCCGAGGGACCGGTCTGCGGTCTGACAGTTGTCCCCTTCTCTGCCGGCTGAACTTGTGGTTGATGTTGCTGCTGTGGTTCTTGAACCTGAGGTCGTCTTTGTTGCTGACCACGTCGTTTCTGAACCTGGGGTTGCCTTTGTTGCTGTTGTATCTGTTGCTGATATCGCTGAACCTCAGGCCTCTGTTGATATTGCTCTTGCCTTTGGTGTCTTAGTTCCTGTATCTGTTGCTGCGGTCGCGGTTGATAGCCCTGGACACCCCAGGTTCCCTGCCTTTCCCAATGTCGATTCTTATTCCAGCTCTTCCAGTTTTGCTGAAGTCGTCTGATAGGAATCCGTTCATAGTTCCACCGGTGTCCGTACCAATGATGATCTCTGTAGTATCCTCGCCAACCCGGGTCTACATCAAAATAAAAGCCTGGAACATTGTTATAATAAGCCCAACCCCGGTTATAATAATACGAGCGATACCAGCGGCCTTCCCATTGACGCCACCACCAACCATCCCAGAAAAAGATGTCTGCATCGATATCAGGAACAACGTACACATAGTTCGTATCAGGCATCACGATCACATCCGGAGGTGCCGGAAATATGATGGGTGGCGGAAGAGGAAATACAATGCGTATATCTACCTCTGCCATTGTTGGAATTGGACTGACAATAGCCAACGCCAATAGGATTGCCCCGAAAAGTAGCTTTTTCATTTTGTTCCTCCTTCTTTGGTTTTCATCCGGCAGCGGCCCTATGCCCGGATGTTGCGGTCCCCGTGTCAGCTTTTTCTGCCATTTCTCTCTTCCCATTACTTCTCTTTCTCATAATAGTTCCCGTATATTTTTTCGCGCAAAAAACAGCCATAGGTTCAAATCTCATTTATTGACTCTGTTTATACCATACCCTGCTCCCCGTTGAATATGCCTACTCATAACATAAAAAAAGATCCAAACGTTGCATGGATGTAGTGTAATTATAGCACTAAACCGTGAGAAACCTGTCCGGTGTCCCAGGCGAAAACCGCGGCGTTGGTTGTTAATCATTCCCCCCCCATGATTGGGGATCAAGGAGGAGGAACCTGTAAGGCGACCCTGGAGCAAGGTTAAACCGTGACGAGGTGAATGTGGTTCTGCGGGGATGCCAAAACACCAGCTCTGATCCTGTTTAGTCCGTGATTACAACGAAACAGAAACGCAAAGAGCAGCGGGTCAGCAACTTGTAATGAATGATCGTTTTTCACTACTGTCCTGTTCCGGCGATTGCTCCTTATTGATTGTCACCTGTCATAAATTCCATTTCATGTACAACGTTCAAAAAATCCTCCCCCAACGAAGAGCTGTAATAAAATTGTAAGGCAGTTGGTGATTTGGCGCAATAGGATGGTAAGATGACCCCATTTGCTGGTCAATAATACTAAAGGATATCGGCGACTCAATTGAAATTCTTTCTAATGTTACTGATAAAACGGTGATTTTTCCCCTCTCTCTTTTTTAGTAACAAAAATAAAAAAACGGCGTCAAACTTGCTTATTCTTTTATTAAGCATATTTGGAGGGAGCGATCATGAATAATACAAGCCGGCAACCAAATTACGTGAGAGACAGTAAGTCTTTGTACGTACCCCAATCATGCAAGAGAGCAAGGACAATAAGGAAATCCGCACCAATAGAACCAATTTGTCCTTTTACGCTCGAACCTCGCACAAACTGTTCTACCAATAGCGCATCTAATAATAAAGTATGCTCTTTCACTCTGGAAACATGCAGTATTTCATGTTAAATATAATGTCGAATCTATCTCAGCAAGGACTTTGCGCATGAAACGAATGCAAGTTTTTGTTGATCAAGAAGAATCTTCGCTTCGGCCTTGCGTATTTCATCTGTTGCGCAGGGTTCAATAATCATCCGCAAGGTAATGGCCGGCTTTTCGCGTTCAACCTTCCAATATGACTTCACAGAAGTAAACTTACTTCCAAAGGAACTCCTCGCAGCATCAAACATATTTTTTAACTATATTCGCATGCGTGCCGTTTTTGCTCCCGCGCACCCGGCCAGCAGGATTGCGCAAAGAATGGCGACCCATTACTTGAGAAACCGTCTTCTCGATAACGACATTCTATTCATGTCACCCTCCTGGAAACCCACGGATACGTAGTTGCAACCGTCGTGAGCAACAACCTGCTGTTGTAAGGCCATACTACGAATTATACCAAAGCACAAAGCGAAGGGCGCATCTGCGACGTATATTTTCTTCGCGTCGCTTTTTTCTCACTCAAGTCCCCCACGATTTCCCGAAACTGCTCTAATGCCGCTTCGAGATCTTTGACGATCTCCCGGACGATGAGGTCAGGCTCGGGGAGGTTTAGGAATCTTCGAGGGATTCGTCCTTGAGCGAACAGATGCATTCCTCAACATGTGAACTGTCAAACCGCAAGACACGACTCTAAAGGTTCTGAGCCAATTATATAGCTTATTGACATGCTCGAGCGTGTTTTGGAGGTTGATGCGGTCCTGATCGTCTTTGAAAACGGCCTTCTTTTCATTACCGCATGAGGTAATGTGATAGACGGCACCGGCGTATTCTATTCGAAGGGGGCGGTTCATGTAGCGGCAGCATAGAAAAGGGAGAATGTAAAAATAAAACACCTGATACTGAGTTGTTCGGAACTGGCACAATTAATCAGACAAAGTAGTGGACGGATCGTTGGAAGTCGAAGTTTACCTGTAGGTGATCCTGATCTCCGCATTCGTAACTTCATTGTCCTCGGAGAGGTCAACATGATTCGGCGTTGTACCCCCTTCCACGGCGGCGGAAGCCTTGAGCCCCACAGACCATATCGATTTGGCGTTGTCCCGGCACCAGGTAAGATCCGAGGCTGCCGTGGCCCCGAGGTTCACCCAGCCGGTCCAGGACCCGGAGGAAGGCTCCGAAAAAGACGCGTACCCGCTTCCGGCACTCTTGCTGTACACCAGCGCCCCGGAGTCAGAACTTGGATCATCCTCGCCGTGGGACGAGCCATAGCGACCAACGGAAATGCTCCCCGGAACCCCGGTTTTGCCTTCAGCGAAGAACCGTACCTCGACCGTGACGATATCCCAGGCCGGGTCAATGCTCGATATGTCCCAGAGCGTTGCTGTCCTGAGAACACCAGTGTTGCCCCTGCCGACCCAATCGCTGCCGTCGTGGTAATATTTGGAGCCGTCATTCTTGACTTCCATGCTGTAATTCGCCCCCAGGGTCACCTGAACTCCGGTTACCGTCAAACTGCTCGTGACCGGACTGGACCATGCTCCGCCGTTATCCCGGACGCGGAAGGATATGGTGTGGGTCCCGGCAGAGAGGGAAGAAGTGGAAAAGGTGCCGCTGCTGCTCAGTGTGCCGTTGATGCTCGATGTCCACTCATAGACGTTAACGGAACCGTCGGTATCCACACCATGCCCCGTGAACGTGACCGATTGTCCTGCATTGACGGGACTGGGCGAGATCGAATCAATCACCGCAGCAGGCGGATCGTTGGAAGGCGAAGTTTGCGTATAGGTGATCCTGATCTCCGCATTCGTAACTTCATTGTCCTCGGAGAGGTCAACATGATTCGGCGTTGTACCCCCTTCCACGGCGGCGGAAGCCTTGAGCCCCACAGACCATATCGATTTGGCGTTGTCCCGGCACCAGGTAAGATCCGAGGCTGCCGTGGCCCCGAGGTTCACCCAGCCGGTCCAGGACCCGGAGGAAGGTTCGGGAAAAGACGCGTACCCGCTTCCGGCACTCTTGCTGTACACCAGCGCCCCGGAGTCAGAACTTGGATCATCCTCGCCGTGGGACGAGCCATAGCGACCAACGGAAATGCTCCCCGGAACCCCGGTTTTGCCTTCAGCGAAGAACCGTACCTCGACCGTGACGATATCCCAGGCCGGGTCAATGCTCGATATGTCCCAGAGCGTTGCTGTCCTGAGAACACCAGTGTTGCCCCTGCCGACCCAATCGCTGCCGTCGTGGTAATATTTGGTGCCGTCATTCTTGACTTCAATGCTGTAATTCGCCCCCAGGGTCACCTGAACTCCGGTTACCGTCAAACTGCTCGTGACCGGACTGGACCACGCTCCGCCGTTGTCCCGGACGCGGAAGGATATGGTGTGGGTCCCGGCAGAGAGGGAAGAAGTGGAAAAGGTGCCGCTGCTGCTCAGTGTGCCGTTGATGCTCGATGTCCACTCATAGACGTTAACGGAACCGTCGGTATCCACACCATGCCCCGTGAACGTGACCGATTGTCCTGCATTGACAGGACTGGGCGAGATCGAATCAATCACCGCAGCAGGCGGATTGTTGGAAGGCGCAATCACCGTCAAACTGCTCGTGACCGGACTGGACCACGCACCGTCGTTATCCCGGACGCGGAAGGATATGGTGTGCGTCCCGGCAGAGAGGGAAGAAGTGGAAAAGGTGCCGCTGCTGCTCAGTGTGCCGTTGATGCTCGATGTCCACTCATAGACGTTAACGGAACCGTCGGTATCCACACCATGCCCCGTGAACGTGACCGATTGTCCTGCATTGACGGGACTGGGCGAGATCGAATCAATCAACGCGGCAGGCGGATCGTTGGTAGGCGAAGTTTGCGTATAGGTGATCCTGATCTCCGCATTCGTAACTTCATTGTCCTCGGAGAGGTCAACATGATTCGGCGTTGTACCCGCTTCCACGGCGGCGGAAACCTTGAGCCCCACAGACCATATCGATTTGCCGTTGTCCCGGCACCAGGTAAGATCCGAGGCTGCCGTGGCCCCGAGGTTCACCCAGCCGGTCCAGGACCCGGAGGAAGGCTCGGGAAACGACGCGTACCCGCTTCCGGCACTCTTGCTGTACACCAGCGCCCCGGAATCAGACCTCGGATCATCCTCGCCGTGGGACGAGCCATAGCGACCAACGGAAATGTCCCCGCTGGATCCGGTTTTGCTTTCAGCGAAGAACCGTACCTCGACCGTGACAATATCCCAGGCCGGGTCAATGCTCGATATGTCCCAGAGCGTTGCGGTCCTGAGAACACCAGTGTTGCCCCTGCCGACCCAATCGCTGCCGTCGTGGTAATATTTGGTGCCGTCATTCTTGACTTCCATGCTGTACTTCGCCTCAAAAGTCTGGGGTGCCATAACTTTTGTTAAGTTAATGAAACCGCGATCGGGTATGACATTGTAGTATATCACTCGTGTTGTGCCTTCCACGACCGATGTTACCGTAACGACGCCACTGCCCTGCTGGACATTAACGCTGGCCCAACTCGAAGGCACCTCACTGCGGATGGTCAGGGGTTCGTCATAGATCGCATCATCCAGTGTATCTGTGAGGTTCAGCACTATCTGCTCATCAGAGCTTGGAGACAAGGGAGAGATCCGCCGACGCCCTCTCCTTGATGTACTTCGTCACAGAACCAAAAGTGTCCACCCAAAGATTCTTGGTCATCAAGTAGTCGAGGTATTCTGTAAGCATACCTATGGTCCAAAATCCATATGCCTGTTCCATCTAAACTGTGATGAATAGCTAATCAACCATTTGGCCTGTTGCTCTGCTTCATCCGCCTTCGCTTTCATCTGCGCCACTGACAGGTTGTCCTCGCAGGCCTTCATATCGTAGAAATCATAGGGCGTAGTGTTTAATTCGCACGTAGACCCCCCTGGCTGCAATATAATAGTCCTGAGCGATCAATTCAGCAGTGACATTGAGCTCGCCGAATGGATATGCAAAGGTAACGCATTTCTGCGTGGTGATCTGGGCATCGATCTCAGCCTGTGACCCCCCGATCTCATCCTGCAGCTGGGTAAATGTGAGCTGGGGCAAGTGGGGATGGGTTTTTGTATGACTACCTATCTCATGACCTTGATTTGCGACGTTCTTCCATTCATCCCACGTAACCAGCAATCATAAATAGTGTCGGTCAGACTGGTTATTACGTTGAACGTGCCCTTAAACCCCCGCGCATTGAGAGCAGGTACTGCCAGAGTATATTGAGAAATGACATTATCATCAAAAGTGACGGATACAGCCCCCGCTTTGTTATTGGCCCAGTTAGTGATCTCGTGCGGGCCGGCCAACAGAGTCGATGCCTGTGTAGCTGCCAAAACATTGAAAACCAACGCAATGGAGAACGTAGAGATTGCTCTAATAATCTTGTCTATCTTATTCGATCTCAAACGACTCATTTGAACGACCTCATCCGTCTGTTGTGTTTCATTACAATGCCTCATGGTTGTATAGAGCCTAGGTTTTATTCCTTTTTCTCGCTTCATGAGTTCGTCTTTTCAGATTAATAGCAATCAAATCAAAGAAATATGTGTATAATTGTAAGCAATTTTGTTGCCAAATATTGCGCAATCTTTAAGGGGGCATAATCATTGAGTTTTTAAAATTAGTAATATAGATGTAAAATGGGTATTTAAATTATGTAAAAACTTTTTACAAAATGCCAAAAATGATCCCATCATTTCAATCATTTCAGCCTTGGCCCTCATTCGGCTGAATTGTCAGAAAATCCAATCCGTGGTTAGACAGGTTAGCGGAGATTCCCGTCATGCGGTAGCGCGATAACTCGACCATTTCCAGCGATACGGTCGTTCAACCATCCGTGCCCCGGACAGGATTTAATACTACGTATCTGAGTACTTCGAATAGATTGGTGTCTTTCTGAATGAGGATCGATTTGTATCGGCCCTGGAACAGATGGCCTGTCCTTTGATGACTTTTATTAATAGCTGTGTATAGACCCCGTTCAACTGCCGCATACCCAGGGAAAGATTGGCGTCAGGCGTCTCGATCAGGAGGTGATAATGGTTGTTAATGAGGCAGTAGACATGACAGAGCCGATTATACCGCTTGTTGACATATTCTACGCGAAGCGGGCGGGTCATGCAGCGAACGGTATCGTCGAAAATGGAGAATGCCAAAATACGAGACTGGCCCTAAGATGTTCTTTCTCAGATGTCCCGACGGGGTTTTACAGATCGAATTGCTGGCCCAGTTCGGGCACGTGGGTCGTGAATCCGTACCGTTTCCGCACCAGGTCCGCAAAAGTGAGCGCTGCCGATTATTCGCCATGGGTCACGAAGACCGTCGGGCTGCTCCTGAACCCCGAAAGCCATGCAAGCAGCTCCTTCTGGTCGCCGTGGGCCGAGAACCCGCCGATGGTCCAGATCCGGGCCCGGACAGCGATCTCCTCGCCCCAGATCGTGACCGACTGCGCGCCGTCCACGATCCGCCGGCCCAGCGTTCCCTGCGCCTGGAACCCGACGAAGATGATGCTGCACTCCGGCCGCCAGAGGTTGTGCTTCAGGTGATGTCCGATGCGCCCCCCTTCGCACATGCCGCTGCCCGCGACGATGATGGCCCGGGACTTGATCTTGTTGATGGCCATGGATTCCTCGATCGAATGCGTGAACCGGATCGTGATCGCGTCGCCGATCCTGCCGCCGCTGAGCAGCCGCACGGCCTCCTCATCGAAGAGCTCGGGGTGGCTCAGGTAGATCCGCGTCGCCTTTTCCGCGAGCGGGCTGTCGATCGTGACGGTCAGCTTCTGCAGCGTCCCCTCTCGCACCATCCGGTTGAGAAGATACAGGACCTCCTGCGTGCGGCCGATAGCAAAGGCCGGGATGAGCACGTTCCCGCCCTTCGCGAACGTGGTCGTGATCGCCTCGGCGAGCTCTTTGGCCGTATCCTCGTTGCTTTTGTGCAGCCGGTCGCCGTAGGTCGATTCCATGACCACGTAGTCGGCCTCCGTGGCGAGCGTAGGGTCGTTGATTATGGGTGCCCCCTTCTTGCCGATATCACCCGAAAAGATGATCTTCTTCTCGCTGTCCGGTGCAACGAGCCACAGGGCCAGGCTGCCGGAGCCGAGGATGTGGCCCGCGTCGAGAAAGCAATACCGGATGCCCGTGCCCGTGCCAATGACCTGGCCGTATTTCACGCGATCGATCAGCGGCAGCACGTTCTCCACATCCCCGGTCGTGTAGAGCGGCTCCACCGGCTCACCGCCCTTCCGCAGCGACCGCCGGGACATCCGCTCGGCGTCGTTCTCCTGGATCTTAGCCGAGTCGAGCAGCATGGGACCGATCAGGTCCGCCGTCGCCGAGGTCGTGATGATCCTGCCCCGGAAACCCTCCTTCACCAGGCGGGGGATCAGGCCGGAGTGGTCGAGGTGCGCGTGGGTGAGGAAAAGGAGGTCGATCCCCGCGGGGTCAAAGGTAAAGGGCTCGCGGTTCCGGTCTCGGGAGTCGCTTGCGCCCTGCACGATCCCGCAGTCAACGAGTATCTTATTGTTCGGCAGGGTCAGCAGGTAGCATGAACCGGTCACCGCGCGCGCCGCGCCGAGAAAACGGATGGTACCGATGCTCATGATGATCTCCTCGTTCTCATAACTGTTGCGCATTACTTGTATCGTGATCGGGGGGGTACCGGAATGGCAATTTTCAAGCCTGACGCGCTACCACCAAAGTACAAACTCTAACAGTAAAGGCATGACCCTGATATGCACCACGTCTCAGCGTGAGCCTAAACCACGGAACGAAGGGCCTTCCGGAACACGTCAAGGGGCTGAGCGCCGACCACGGACTTTTTGTCCCCGATAAAGAACGCCGGCACGCCGGTCACGCCCCGGACAGCCGCTTCCTCCTTTACCGCTTCGAGCCCGGGGAGGTACTTCCCGTTTTCAAGGGACCGCTTCATCGCCTCGTCATCGAGGCCCGAGTCACGCGCGATCATCGTGAGGACGTCGATATTTCCGATGTCCATACCGTGAGAAAAGTACGCTGCGAACAGGGCAGTATGGAACGGTTCGAACAGATCATGCTCGCGGGCGAATTCAGCGGCCTGAAGGGCCAGGCGGGAATTGGACAGAAGGGGCCGGTCAACAAAGGTGATCCCGAACGGCGCGCCCATCGTACGAAGGTTCTCCATGATGCGCTTGATGTCCCCGGGAGGGAAGCGCTTTGCCATGGGGGTCCCCTCAGGGGGCGTCTCGGGATGGATCTCCACGCCCCGCCATTCGACCTGAAGATCGAACTCCTTCTTCAGCTTTTCGACGATGCCTTCGCCGATGTAGCAGAAGGGTCAGATGTAATCGGAATAGATCTGAATGCGTATGGACATGAGAGCGGCCTCGTTCTTTCGACAACTGAAGCGTTAGCTCAATAATAACACAATACTATCCATTTTTGGAAAGACATGAAGAGCCATCTACGAAACGAGAGGAGTCGCGTCAGGGAAGTTCGACGAAAGGTCAAGACCACGATGAGCATTGCTCTCCGCGGCTCAGGGTGAGCGTAAATTATTCGCAATCTCCCGAAACCGTTCCCATGTGGGTTCTAATACTCTAAACTCTGTACTCTGAACTCTGTACTGTTTTTAACGTCTATTCCTTTCATCACAAGCTGCGCGTCAACTTAATCTTTAAGTCTGACCCCGTGCATTCGTCGTAACAACAAAATCCACTACGCAACGGGTCACAACAAGCCCCTCCCCACAATGGAACCAGGGTAATGTCAACAGTAAACGTCCTGACCCTAAGATGTCCCCTTATGCCTTATGCCGCGTTCCGTTTAATGTTATGCCTCCCCAGAAGCTTTGCAAGACGGTCCATGGACTCCAGCACCCCCTCCTCCATCCCCGCCTTGATCATCTCGTCGCGATCCTCAACCGCCTGGAACACGGACCTGGACGTGACCTTTGTCCTGCCTCCCATCTCTTCGAACGTCGTCGTTTCAAGCGATACATGGCCCGGCGTGCCTTCGAATTCAAAGGTGCCGACAATCCTCTCGGGCGAATCGACATCGTGATACACTCCGCGGAATGCGTACTTGTTGCCCGCTGCATCGTACTGCACAAATCGCCACGAGCCGCCCGGCCTCGCCTCCAGCCTGTCGATCACTGTCGTGTACCGTGCCGGACCCCACCACTGCGGGACAAGGGCCGGATCCATGTGCGCTCTGAACACCTCATACTGCGGCGCGTCAAAGACCCGAGTGATGATGACCTCTGGTTTTCCCGGTTCTGCAATGACCCGGGTACGATCGATGGGCACGATGCTTTCGGCAAGCTTGTCGAAAGAGCCGCTCCATCCGGCCTGGGTCAGGTCCTTCATCTGGCCCTGTGGGAGGCCTTCATGCCGCAGGATCATTTTTGTTTTGTTGCCGATCGCTTCGAACGTAACCGTCACGAGCAGTTCAAGCGGGAACTCTCCAATCAGCCCGTAGTGCGAAGCCGGCACCACGTTTCCCTTCTCATCGGCAAAACTATCGGTTACACAAGCCGCTCCATCGGAACGATCTCGCGATACACGCCTGTGCTCCAATAGTCCTTGCCATCGGGACCGCGCATGCAATAGAGATACTTGCCACCCACGCGAAGATCGTTCTTGATGACCGGTGCGGTGAAATATTGCGGTCCCCACCACTTTTTGAGACGCTCGGGCTCTGTCCACGCTTTCCATGCGAGCTCGCGCGGCGCGTCAAAAATGCGCGTGATGGTCAGCTCGTCTTTATTTTTTATTGTCGTTGTCATGATGCGCCCCCTCTCTTGCCTCCTTCATCAGGCAAACGCCGCAAAGCCGGTCCGTTGATGTGACACTAACCCCCCGCAACCCGCCTTACCGCGGTAAATCGGGACAATTGAACTCCTTTATTAAAGGATAGCACCGCATCACACAGGCGTCAAGGGCCGGTTGCCTTCGTGCATAGTATGCACCAGGGAATAACTGGGGGTTACTAGGGATGCGTTTCTACAACACTTAAATCGTTTTGCAATTTGAGTAACAACGTTTCCTCTATCTCGATACGTTGCAGCAGCCCGGTGGAGATCGTTCGCTGGAAGAATGCACAATGCAAGGCGTAATGGTACTCTTTGAACCGGCCTCGGCTTTCACCCTGCCCTTCAGCGCAATTACAGCTGCCGCAACAGGCCGTCGTCATAATGCCGGCACGTAGGTCAGCAGAACGTTCCCGTTGCCGAACGTTCGCGTGCGGACCAGCTTCAAGGCAAGCCTGTGCTTCAGGCCTTCGAACATCGTCTTTCCCTTGCCGATGACGACCGGATTCAGCAGGACCTGATATTCATCTATCAAGCCCTCCTCCGCAAGCTGCGCAACGATGCTGCCGCTTCCGAGCACCGTCAGGTCCTTCCCCGTTCCCTGCTTCAGCTTCCTGACCTCGGCCAGCATATTGTCCCTCACCAGCCTCGTATTGTTCCAGTCGGCCTTTTGCAGGGTGCGGGAGAAAACGATCTTCTCTGACTTGTTCATGCCCGCGGCCACAATAGGGTCGGTCCTGATCGCCTCCGGGGTCGGCCAGAAGCCGGCCATGAGCTCGTAGGTGACGCGTCCGAACAAGAGCGTGTTGCCGGAGTTCGAGGCCGCATTTGCCAGCTCCTGGAACTCCTCATCCACGTTATGCCAGGAGATGTCGCCCCCCTCGCCCGCAATATAGCCGTCCAGTGTCATCAGGTTGAATACGGTGAGTTTTCTCATGTACCCCACCTCCTTCCGTCCGATCGCTGCTGTATGCAGCGTCTCTCAATTTAATTATAACATCAAAGGCCGGAAAGATAACCCCTCTCCGGCCTTTGATCGTTCACTGCTGCTTCTTAGGACATTCCACTCATGCCGGCAAATGAACAACTACAGAATCGAGTCTGATCCAGAACGATTTAGAGTTCTTAAAGACTGGAATCCCAATAGTTAAGCATGACCCCGGACAGTTTTCTCCATGACCAACCTCATGCAAGGAGAAAGATCTGATTCTCTGGGTTGTCACTGTGAGCTAGAAGCTAATGCCATAACAAAGGACGTGACTCTGTAATTTTTTTTCTTAAATTCCCTGCTCTCGCTCCTGCATCAAAGAGGTTCCTGTGCCAAAATTTGTCAAAGGAAGTGCCCAAAACCGTATGTCCCCGAGAAATTAATGCGGTTGAGTGTGTTGAAAATAGCGTATATCCATCAGGTTATGCATTGGTATGGATATTGCTTTTTATAAGTTTGAATTCATCACTTTTCTATGAAAGGTGGGCTGAAAGAATGAATTGCTGGGAATACAAAAACTGCGCGGAAGAGGTGTTCAAGATCTGTCCTGCGTATCCCGACAGCGGTTCCGTCTGCTGGATGCTCGCAGGTGTAAAGTGCCAAGGTAGAAAGCAAGGGTTCTCAAGCCTGGATGAGCAGATCGCCCATTGCGGCAGATGCGATTTCTACGCACAGGGAAGCGCACGGGATCACCTGAAGCCGGCCGGCAACTCCGCAGGATCAAGAAGCAGCAGGCGTATGAGAAAAAAGCCGATTCCGGGCCGTCCGGATATCCCTTAACTCAAGAGGTGTTTATTTTCGGGCAAGTTCCTTTTCACGTTGCCTTCTCTTGCAATATAACCGCCCGCCATGCCGAGCGGGACCACCGCTGCAAAACTGACCGCTTCATACCAGAGAGGCAGGCCGGGTTCGCGGAAAAAAAGACCCAGAACCAGACCTATCCCCGCAACGATCGCGCCGTGCAGTATCTCAAACCGCCCGGCTGTGCGCCCGGCGACATAACCGCCGATCAGCGTAAAGCCCAGGCCGAGGATCAACATCAGCATAAGCCCGCTGAAGCCGTGCATGCGTGCGGTAATTTCAGCCTCCGGAATCCCGGATGCCGCCAGCGCGAAGAATAATGCAGTCGCAACGGTCAGCGTGCCGATGATATCGACAAGCACTCCCCATAAAATGGCCTTGAATCTCAGTCTCCGAATTTGAAGCATTTCACCTTCCTGTCATTGCCGAATGTCACGCTGTATCCTCTGCGCAATGAGCGCAACAATGTCACTCCGTATTTCTCAATCCCGCACACATCGTTCAAAAAGAAGAAATATCAAGAAGAAAGACCTGACCACTATCGCCCTCTTTTATTCTATGTGTGCTTTTGCCGTTTGGAGAGCAATATCTTTATCCCTGGTAAACAGCCTCCACTTCATGTCTGATGAATGAATACCTGCTTTCTTGTCCTGACCTCTACAGTAATACCAGTGTCCAAAGCGTTCGACCGTAGAAAAGGGATGATTTTTTGTACAGAGAACCCCGCACGGTTTGATCTCTTTGAAATAAATAGTTTCCTCCGGGGCTTCATCAAAAGACATATCCGCAGGCAATACGATCTGAGATACATCCACGTTCTCTGCTTCCTTTTCATCCAGCCAGTCTGAAATTTTCATTTGATTTCTGTCTCCTTCAGAAATCTAACGCGCGCGTGATGGATTCAACCGCTCGACCCGACATGACCATAATTTTCGTTGCGCAACGTCAACAACAACGTCCCTTGGGTGTTCGCTATGAGTTTCCTGGCCTATGAGTTTGACCTCTTGCTGCGGGAACGGTATGCTGATCCCTTTTTGAGCGAACTGTTCCACGATCGCCTGATTGACCTCTGTCTGCGCTACATAATGATCGGGGACCGACACCCAGGGCATGACCGAGATGCTGACCGAGGACTCGCCAAGATTGGAAACACCGACAATGGGTGCAGGGTCCTTCAGCACCCTGGGATTCTGGTCCAGGATGGTGTTGATCGTCGACATGGCAAACTTGATGTCGGAGGCATACGCGACACGGACCGATAACTGCATCTGGCGAAGCTTGCCGTAATTATGCAGGATCTCTCCCACGATCTTGCGGTTGGGCACGACAACGTGGGATCTGTCCTCGTGCAACAGCACCGTGGAAAACAGGGATATTTCCTCGACCTGTCCGTACACGCCGAGCAGTTCGATATACTCCCCGACCGTGAACGGCTTGGTGAAGATTATGTTGAGACCTGCGACAAAATTGCCGAGGACGCTCTGCACGGCAAGGCTGAGCCCGACGCCCGCGACGCCGATACCGGCAAGCAGAGGGGTGATCTGAACACCCATCTGGCCGATCGCCATTACGGCAAACGTGCCGAATACGACGACCCTTGTCAGCTTGGTGAACAACTGGGTCACCTGCGGCTCAAGCTTATGCCTCGACAGCCAGCGCTGAGCGGCATTTCCGACCCATCGTGTGCAGAAGTAGCCGACGAAAAGAATGCCCAGACCCGTCAGGATCTGCATGCCGTGTTCAATGAAATACATGATAAGCTTATCAGTTATGTCTGCTGTTTTTATCATGACTTCCTCCGCATTTTTTGAACTGTGATGATACTATCATCAATACGATGCACTTCATTGCAAAAAGTCCCTTCGGCTATTGTTTCCTTGCCTTCTTCGCCCTGCAAACCCTCAACCTTTTGATGAGCTGATCTGACTCCAGCGTATTCAACACGTCCTTCTTCTCCACCCATCCCCGCCGCGCGATCGATACGCCGTACGTCATGAAATCGAACTGGCTCGTGACATGCGTGTCCGTGCTGATGACAAGGGGCACACCGAGCTCTTTTGCCATTTTCGCGTGGAGATCGTTCAGGTCGAGCCGTAACGGATAGGCATTGATCTCCATGGCCACGCCGTACTTCGCCGCCTCCTTCAGCACCGCCTCCATGTCCACGGCATAGGCATCGCGCTCGCCGATGAGCCTTCCCGTGGGATGGGCGATCACGCTCACGCAGGGGTTTCGAACGGCCGAGATGAGTCGTGCCGTTATCTGTGCCTGCGTTTGTTTGAACCCTGAATGAATGGAGGCAACGACAATGTCGAGCCCTGCGAGCGCATCATCGGGCAGATCGAGCCTGCCGTCCGACCGGATGTCGATCTCGGTCCCCTTCAGGACCCTGAACCCGGAAAGCTTCTTATTCGCCTCATCAATAAGCTTGATCTCTTCAGCAAGCCTCTTTTCATCCAGTCCACGCGCGACGCCGAGGCCCTTGGTGTGGTCCGTGATCGCGATGTAGGAGTATCCTTTTTTCTTCGCCGCCTGAACGAGGGCGCCGAGGTCATGACTGCCGTCGGACCAGTTCGTATGGACGTGAAGGTCGCCCTTAATGTCGTCGAGCGTAACGAGGTCGGGGAGTTTTCCCGCCAGCGCCGCCTCGATCTCGCCCGTGTCTTCCCTGAGCTCCGGCGGGATGAAAGGGAGCTTGAGCGCTTTGTACACGTCCTCTTCTTTCTTCCCGCCGATCCTCTTCTCCCCGGGCTCTTTGAACACCCCGTACTCGCTGATCTTGAGCCCGGCCCTGACCGCCATCTCCCGGAGCTTGATGTTGTGCTGCTTGCTGCCGGTGAAATACAGGAGCGCCGCGCCGAAGGAGTCCGCGTCCACCACCCGCAGGTCCACCTGGATGCCCTCCTCGGTGATGACGGAGGATCTGGTCGGCCCGTGCATCAACACCCTGGTCACGTGCGGGAGTTTTACGAACGCATCCATCACGGCTTCGGGCTGTTTGGAGGTCGTCAGGATATCGATGTCCTTTACCGTGTCCTTGCGCCGCCTGATGCTTCCCGCCACTTCGATGTTATCCACCGGAGCGGTATCCTTTATTCTCCGGACGATGTCTTCGGCCAGCGGCAGCGCGCGGCCCAACGGCAGGCGCTCGGCGCCCCTTTTGATGAGTTCGATCCCTTTGAGGATATTTTCTTCCGTCTTCTTCTGGATTCCCGGCAGGCCCGCAAGCTTTCCCTTCCGGATCGCCGCTTCCAGTCCATCGACGCTCTTGACCTTGAGCCGCTCGAACAGCATCTTCGCCTTCTTCGGGCCCAGGCCGGGAACCTGGAGAAGCTGCAGCACCCCCCCGGGGATCTCACGTTTCAGCTCCTCGTGCTTCGCGATCTTTCCCGTTTCGAGAAACTCATGGATCTTTCCGGCAAGGTCCTTGCCGATGCCGGGTATGGACTCCAGTTCTTCCTGCGAGAGCGTAGACACGTCCTTTGACAGGTTGTCCATATTCTGCGCCGCCCGGCGATAAGCCCGGATGCGGAACACGTTCTCGCCCTTGAGTTCAAGGAGCTCGGAGATCTCGCTGAATATCTTTGCGATCTGCTGGTTCTTCATGAACGCCTCACCGATAAATTATGGATCTTCTGACTTTCATGTGGGTCACTTAGTTGCAAGTATCGCTCTTTATTCTTATTAACAATCTGTTTTCTGAAGGTTATCTAAGTTGGCACTTGTTCCAGGTGTGCATCGATTTTTTTGGGCAGCTCATCGCTCAGCCGCGCAGCATGCCGAGCATATTACAGTACCTCCGCCCTGATATGCAGGTCTCGCAGCGCTCTACCCTCACCATTTAAAAGGGTTCGGCCGCGTCTGCCTTGTCTTTTCTCGTAACTTCGATCTATGCAGCATTGCTATGCGCGTCTTTCGCGTCAGAGCTACCCGGCGCAGGGGTAAGGCAGAATCAAATAGCTTTACCCCAACCCCGCACGTCCCTGGAGCACGAATGCACTTTTTAAAAACGGAAATCATGGCACTTCTGCTTTTTATTCTATCATAGGGGAAGCAAAGAAGAACTGCTTGAATATATGGGAATCCAACTTCCCATCTAAGTTAGCCCCCCGAGCAGGACGATCGCCGGCACTATTAGGAGATGTCAAATTACAAATACAGTTTAGAATCATTCTTTTTTACTTGCAACCGACCTTCGTCTTCGGCTATATTAAAGTTAATTAGGACTAAAAATGTACTAAATAAGTTTCATTAAAGGAGGAAGTTGAACATGCATACGACAGCCATCGGTTCATTGGAGTATAAGAACGATTTTTTCTCCCTTGTCATTCGTGAGACCGAGCACCGCCCGGGGAGCTACATCTTCTCCATGGGGATCAGTCTCCCCAAGTTCAACCCCATCATCTGGGGAAGGACCGGGATCTGCTCCAACGCGGCATTCAAGGGCCTGCAACAGCTTCGAGCTGATATTTCCTACTTTGCCCTCCAGCGCGGGATCGTGACAAAAGACGCCGGCATTCCCTCCGAGACGGGGAGCGGACGCGGAGACGGCTGGTATCAGGAAAGTGCCCTCTTGATCGAGGACACTTCTCCCGAGGCTGTCCAGGAGATCCTCGCATTCAGCGCACGGGACCTCGTGCAGACGATCCTGACCGCCTGCCAGTCTGAAGTCAAGGTCCCGGCCGGATTGGATCCCGCGGCGATGCAGCGCCTCCTCGAATCCTCGGGCATCCCTAATTACCGGGAAATGGCTCCGCCGCCGATCGCGAAGCCGCAGGCCGCCTAGTAAGTACATTAAACGCAGCTGGAAATAAGAAGGCCCGGGATTTTTCCGGGCCTTTGTTATTTTCTTGGTAGTCGTGCCACTAAGAATACAGGCGTCCCTCTGGTTATTGCGTTTATTGGAAGGAAGTTAAACAGTAAAGACCTGCCCTAAGGTCTCCATATCAATGGATTCATCGCCGGAAGTGACTAAGGTTAACTCGCCTCAACGCAGGAAAAATATCCGATTTTTGTGAAATCATTGTACAAAAAGTGATAAGCTGTAGCTTACAGAACAAATAGTTAAAGGGGTCGAATGTGGAAATACCCGACGATATATCAAAAGAGCAGCTCATCAAAGACCTGATAAAATTGCGTCAACGAATTGATGAGCTGGCGAAGATTGAAGAAGACAAAAACAGGTACTTGGAGGAATTGAACAAAACCAAGGCGATGTACGAAGGTCTTTTCGAATTCGCTCCTGATGCTATCGTTGTAGTCAACCGTGAGGGTCGCATTGTTCAGATCAATAAACGGACAGAAGCGCTGTTCGGTTACACGCGCGACGAATTACTACATTCAGAACTTGAGCGCCTCATGCCGGAACGCTTTAGGGAAAAGCACAAGGAACATCGAAGGGCCTTCATGGCTGAACCGCGCATCAGGCCTATGGGCACGGGACTGGAACTCTACGGGCGACGGAAAAATGGAATCGAGTTTCCGGTGGATATATCTCTTGGGGTGCTCCAACCAGTTCAAGCAGAAGTAGACATCGTCGTACTCGCCGTTGTCCGAGATATAACCGAACGCAAGGAAACGGAAAGGAAGTTACTTGAGGCAAAAACTAACCTGGAACGGTCCAATACGGAACTGGAGCAATTCGTCTACGCGGTATCTCATGATTTAAGGGCGCCACTGCGACATATTGAAGGCTTCATCCGCATGCTGGACGAGGATTATTCTGAAAAACTGGATGAAAAAGGCAGGGATTATATCCACCGTGTGCAAGCGAGTTCAGCAAGAATGCAGGAGTATATCAGTGCGTTGCTGAACCTGGCACGCCTCACTCATGGCGAAGTAAACCGTTCGAATGTGTATCTGACTTCAATCGTAAAGGCCGTTGCGGCTGAGTTAATAAGAAGCCATCCGGAGCGGCGCGTGACGTTCGTAATTGCTGACGATGTGACAGTAGACGGCGACCCGGTGTTGCTTCGGAATGTAATCCAGAACCTCTTGGATAATGCGTTTAAATTTACTGGAAATCGAGCAATCGCTAGAATAGAATTTGGCGTCAAGCTGGACAACGGTAATCCTATCTATTTCGTTAAAGATGACGGCGCCGGATTCAACATGGAGAACGCGAACAAATTATTCATTCCCTTCCAACGTCTCCATACGTCATCCGAATTTCCTGGTCTTGGTATCGGCCTTGCCACGACACAACGAATCATCCATCAGCATGGTGGCCGCATCTGGGCCGAGGGTGAGGTGAACAAAGGTGCGACCTTCTACTTTACCTGCAAAAATTGACAACAAAAGCAATGAGTGTCTTTAGGGTCTCCAGAGAGTCTTAATGGTCAGAGTCTCTTGAGAAAAAGGAAATGTCAAACCGCAAGACCTGATAATCATATAAAAGGCACCTCCGAGCATACCAGAATGGTTCTCTGATATGCTCTTGGGAAAGAGACCAATCCTACCCCAGGAGGTGCCTTATGCAATTATACACAGGTTTTGATCTGCATGCAAGCAACAGTTATGTGGGATCATTGATGAGAACGGCAAACGAGCTTTTAAGAGAAAGCTTCCGAACGATCCCGCGATCAATTGTCGATACCCTGAGCCGTTCAGGAAGACATCGTCGGCATTGCGGTCGAATCTACGTACAACTGGTACTGGCTGGTGGATGTGCTGATGGCGGAAGGATATAAGGTTCATCTGGCCAATCCCAGCGCCATTCAGCAATATACCGGGTCTCAAGCATTCCGATGATCAGCATGATGCCTTCTGGCTGGCGGAGATGTTGCGATTTGGGATATTGCCCGAAGGCTATATTTATCCAAAAGAGGAGCGACCGATCAGAGACCTTCTGAGAAAACGAAGTCATCTGGTGAGACTGAGGACATCGCTGATCATCAGTTTGCAGAATATCATCAGCCGGAACAACGGCAGCAAGCTCAATGTCAGCGATGTGAAAGCATTGAAGACGGATCGGGTCACTCCGCTTTTCGAGGACAATGAAGATCTGGCTTTGGCAGGGAAGGTCAGTAAAGAGACCATCGATTTTCTGACCCGTCAGATCAAAGCCATTGAGCATGTCGTAGAGGGAAAGGTGAAGCTGCACGAACCATACGATCGCCTCCTTGACGTTCCCGGGATCGGAAAGATTCTGGGATTGACGATCATGCTGGAGACCGGCCCCATCGGTCGGTTTGAGAAAGTAGGCGACTTCGTCTCCTATTGTCGGAAGGTCCCCAGCCAATGGATCAGTAACGGGAAGGAAAAAGGGAAAGGGAATAAGAAAAACGGCAATAAGTATTTGGCCTGGGCTTTTCCGAGGCAGCGGATTTTGCCCGGCGGTTGCACGACGAACCCCGGGCCTATTACAACCGCAAGATGCAAAGAACAACTTCATGATGGCCCACAGTGCTCTTGCACACAAGTTGGCGCGAGCGGCCTACTACATCATGAGGGATCAAGTGGCCTTTCATGCCAGAAAAATTATTTGGAATCATAGGCTGGCTGGAACGGTGAACCTGTTGGGGTTGGTGAAACCACGAGACCTGATTGGTAATCCATCCCACCCTTATATAGCGTCATCAACATCTTTACCGCCCACGCCGTGAGCCACCTAGGGGTTGGCTAACAACCATGAGATCTGAACAATCATTTGGACACGGCCTGGAACCGAAGATTTTCTGGTCCGCCATAAGGCGGAAAGGGTCAATGGAGCAAGAGCTTCACCATATGACCTTGATCCTGATGGGTGACTGGTGCAGTAAAGACGGACACCGAAACCTAATGAAACTACGGCAATGGTAAGGATGAAGATAACGGAAAGGCTCGACGAGAAACGTTCCGTTTCTCGCCACAAGATAGCTTTTTCCCTTGACGGTGCCCTTTAAATGGGTGACCCTAAAGGTTCCTCTTATAAGAGCAATCCAGAGAGCCGAGGGGAATAAAGATTGTTATATGACTGCCCAAGTCCTGACCTGCGGACAGGTGAATTGTTGCTGGCGAGAAGTTTGTGCGCTAGTCTGACGTGGTTTCGAGAGGCTCCTCGCATTAAGGCTTAAGGCATTCAACTTCAAGGCAACTTCCTATTTGACCTAAAGGTTCCCTAATTTTCGCAAAAAAGCCCATACCGGATATCCGGTACGGGCAAACGATATGTGTCGTAATTGCGTCTCCTGTGACGCCTATATCCTTCATTCTTGCTTCGGTTAGTATAGCCGCGATATTCTTTCCATAAACCGTGAT
>CAVTAJ010000007.1:0-195979 GCA_963732675.1 Nitrospirota bacterium | reverse complement strand
TGTGTTCACGCGGACCGGCTTCGTCTGGAATCACCAGGGGAAGCTCGTCGTCCCCTTCGGCGGCGGAAACAGCTATACGATGGGCCGCTCGCTGCGCGCTGAGCGGCGACACGATCGTCGCCGGCGCCGTCGGCGAGCCGGCGGCCTACGTCTTTACGCGGAGCGGCGGCGTATGGTCGCAGCAGGCTAGGTTGACCGCCGCGGATACTGCGGCCGGCGACAGTTTTGCGGAAGCGGTGTCGCTGAGCGGCGATACAGCAATCCTCGGCACGGGGCCACGACGCCCAGGGCTTTGATTCAGGGGCCGCGTACGTCTTCACGCGCACGGGCGGCGTCTGGTCTCAGCAGGCCAAGCTGCTCGCCGCCGACGGGCTAGGGGAGCGATCCGTTCGGATTCTCCGTCTCGATCAACGGCGATCTTGCGACCGTATCCGGCGGCGCTCGCCGGCTTTAAGGGTGGGATCGGCTTGGCCTACACCTACACGCGGAGCGGCGGCGTGTGGACGCAGCTGACGAAGATCGTCACCGCGGATGCCGCAAACGGCGATCAATTCGGGCATTCCCTGCTCGAGCAACGGCACTACGATCCTCGTCGGCGCTGGTTTCGACGACGATCGCGGCTCGAGCTCCGGCTCCGCTTATCTTTTTATCCCCTCGCCGGCGATCCCCGGCGGCTCGATCTCCGCCGGAAGCGGAGCGGTCACGCTGCAAGCCGCCGACATGAGTCTCCTGGCGCCCGTCACGAGTTCCGCGACCGTCAGCCTCTCGTCGGAACAACTCAATCGCCCGATCAACCTCGGTAAGGACGCCGCCGGCAGCTTGGGACTGACGGACGCGAACTGGACTTCGTCACCGCGGGCACGCTGCAGATCGGCAATGACGATAGCGGGCGTTACCGTGACGTCGAATGTCATACGTCCCTCAGCGACGGCGCTGCAAATTGTTTCCGGCGGCGACATCACGATCAACGGCGGTCAGATTAATACGACCGGCGGCACGCTCCTGCTCGATGCCGGAATCGCGCCGGCGGCGATCAGGCCGATTCGGAGCGTCACGGATGTGGTCTCAAACTCAGTGAGCCTTGTCGGCAATGCGGCGTTCGTCATCAACGGACCCACAATCGATACGCAGTACACGCAATTCAACGCCAACAGCGGAGTGAATCTCACCGGCGCGACCTTGGTGATCAGCGGGTCGTATCAACCGGCCGCGGCCGACGCGTTCACCTTCGTCAACAACATCAGCGCGAGCCCCACCGTCGGGCCGTTCATCGGCCTGCCGCAGGGCACGCTGATGACCGTGAACGGCGGCTCGGTGATCAAGCGGCTGACTTATACCGGCGGCGTGAATAGCAACGACGTCCAGCTCGTTCCGTGGACCAACGCCGCCCCCGTCATCACCAGCAACGGCGGCGGAGCGTCGGCCTCGATCACCGTGTTCGATGGCACATCGAGCGTGACCACCGTCACCGCAACCGACGCCGATCCGCAAACGCTGACGTACTCCATCTCCGGCGGCGTCGATCAGACGCGGTTCAGCGTGCATCCGACGACGGGCGTCCTGCAGTTCGTCACGCCGCCGAATTACTCCGCCGACCGATTCGGGCGGCAACAACGTCTACGACATCATCGTCCGCGTCGACGACGGCGCCGGCGGCAGCGACACGCAGACGGTCGCGATTACCGTCACGAACCTGATGCCGATCGCGAACCAAAGGGATCTCGTTTACGACCCGGTTCGCAACCAATTGCTCGTCACGCTGACCACAACGGGCAGCTCGTCAAGTTCGACGCGATTACCGGCGCCCAACTTGCTTCGATCAACGCGGGTGTGATGCTCAGCCGGGCCGACATTACGGCCGACGGCAACTCGCTGTATGTCGCGGAGGCCAACTACTCGGGGAACGGCCGACTTTACAAAGTCAATTTGAGTACCAACGGCGTCACGACAATTCCCTACAGCATCGGCGCCTTGGAAGCGGGGGCCTGGGATTTGGCGATCGACGCGAACGGCTTTGCGTGGTTCGACGGCGATTTCGTCGGCTCGGGCGCCGTGCCGCTGCGGAAGTTGGATACGACAACGAGATCATCAGTTCCGGCGGCATCAATTTGATGGAAGGCGGGCACATCACCCACGGCGCCGATCGCAGCCGGTTCTTGTATCAACAAAACAACCTCAACACCGGACCGATCTTTTTCTACACGCCCGGGGGCGGATTTCACGCCCGGTCGCGATACCTATCACTTCCAATCCGGCAACATCGCGGCGGTCAACGGCGACGGCACGGTGATCGCGATGGAACTCAGCTCGCTGCTCACGGTCTTCGACAACAACTACAACGCGATCGAGCAATTCACCGGCCTGGCCGGCGGCGTGGCGTTTCATCCCACGCAGAATTTGATGCTCGCGGTCGATGAGGACGCCGACCAATTCGTCGCGCTCGACATGTCGACCTGGCGCGAAGCCTATCGGCTGCCGATCGGCGAGAACGTCGGCGATTCGTCGCCGCTGGGCAACGGCGTGTCGGTCGTTTCGCCCGATGTTCGCGGTTTTACCTCAGCACGCCCAACGGCGTCCGCGTGATCCGCCTGCCCGCGGCGAACGGCGTTGCGACCAGCGTCAATTTGGACAACTACGGCACGTATATTCGCGTCGATCAATCGACGAACGTGACGGTGACGATTCGCGATCCGGCCGGCAACGTCGTGCCGAATTACACGGGTCGGGTGCATTTCACGAGTACGGACGGCGCCGCCGGTTTGCCGGCGGACTATACCTGCACGCTCGCGGACGCCGGCCGAAAACCTTCCCGGTGACGTTTCACACCGCGGGGAATCGGACCCCGTCACGGTGACAGATACCGTCGCCTCGACGCTGACTCGCACGACCGCGACGATTCAAGTCCACGCCGCGGCGACGGCCGTGATCCCGGTCACCAACGCCCGCGATCTCGTGTTTGACTCATCGCGAGCGACGCGGATTCTATGTCACAACGACGCCCGGCGTATTGCAGCGGTATGACCACAACGGATTCGCTGCTCGCGGCATGGCGCATGGGCACCGCTTCGGCCGGGGCGGACATTGCGGTGCTCGACGATCAATCCCTTTACGCCGTGGAAGGCAGAAGCGCAACGCAATGCAGGGCATGTTGCGGCAGGTCAACTTGTCGACCGGGCAGGTCACGAATCGAAACTTCGATCAGAAGCGCTGGAAGACGGCGGCTGGGATATCGCGATCGCCGAGAACGGCACGGGGTTGTTTACGCAGCATTTCGCGGGCTCCGGGGCCATACCGTCGCGGGAAATCGACACGACGACCAACGCGATTATTGAAAGCGTGAAGGGCCACATTTTCAAGACACGCACGTCACACGCAGGCGTCGATCGCAGCCTGCTGTTTTTGCAGCAAAGCAATTTGTCGAGCGGGCCGACTTCCACCTATACGGCCGGCGGCGGTTATTCCAACAATCGCGATCTGCTGGACTTTCAAGGCGATAAAAACTCGGCCGTCAGTCCGAACGGGCAACTGATCGCGGTCGAGGTCAATTCGACCGTGGTGATCTTCGACGCCGACTACACTGCGATCGAACAACTCAACGGCTATCGAGGCGGGATGCTCTTTCATCCCGTGCAGCCGTTGCTCTTGGTGATCGACGCGGTCACCGACCAACTCGTTGCGTTCGATACGACGGATTGGGAAGAACGCTACTGCCTGTCGATCGGCGAAAACGTGGACAATTCCACGCCGCTCGGCCAGGGAGTAATGACGACCAATGCGGACGGCTCGCTGCTGTTCCTCATCACCGGCTCCGGCGTGCGGATCATCGCGTTGCCCGCCGCAAGCGGCGTCGCGACGCGGATGGAGTTGCAGAAGTACACCAGCTACGTCAACATCGGCGCCAACACGCAGTTGACGGTGACGATTCGCGATCCGGCCGGCAATTTCCAACTACACCGGGACGGTCCGTTTCAGCAGCACGGATCGCGACGCCGGATTGCCGGCGCAGTACACCTTTCACGCCCGCCGACGCCGGTTCGCACACGTTCACGCTCCGCTTCAGCACGGGCGGTTCGCAAACCGTGACGGTCACCGACATCGGCAACGGCGCTGGTTCGAACAACGACCGCGATCGCGGTGCACACGACGCCGACGACGATCCTGCCGATCGCCGGGCGCCCGCGATCTGGTCTACGACTCGACCCGCAATCAACTGCTGATCACGACGACCTCCGGGTTGCTGCAGCGGTACGATCTCAAATCCGATTCGCTGCTGCCGCCCTTAGCCGTCGGCACATCGTTGACCGGGGCCGACATCACGGCAAGCGGCAACGCGCTCTACGTGCAGGAAGGCATTCGCAACGCCGTGGAAGTGATGACGCGGAAGGTTGATCTTACGACCGGGCAAGTCACCAAATTCACCTACAAACGCGCATCGCTGGAAGGCGGCGGCTGGGACATCGGCATCGCGGCCAACGGCTTGGCAGATCCTTGATTCGTCCTTCGAGGGTTCCGGCGCCGTGCCGCTGCGGCAAATCAACACCGCGACCGGCGTGCTCTCCGCCGCCGCACGGCCACGGTGAACGAAAGCACGCATCTCTACCGCAACGGGACGCGCACGCTTTTTGCATGCTGGAAAGCGATATGTCCACCGGACCATTTTCCACCTACACCAGCGCGACCAACACCTTCTCGGCATCGACCGATCCGAATCGCTTTCTCACCAACTCCTACGCCGCGATCAACGACGCCGGAACGCGGATCGCACTCTCGCTCGACAATCGAACTATCCAGATGTTCGACGCCGCTCGCACCCTCGTGACCACGATTCCCTCCGCATACGGCGGGTTGGCGTTTAAGCCGGGAACCAACCTGCTCTATGTCGCCGACGACAGCGTCAGCCAAATTCGCGTCTTTGACGGTGATAACGGCTGGACCCAGACGCAAACGATTGCGGTGGGCGAAACGCTGACGTCGATTTCGCCCAACGGCCAGGGTAACCTGGCTTTCGATGCGAACGGCACGCGACTCTTTCTGCTGACGGCGTCCGGCGTGCGGATGTATCTGCTCTCGCCGCCGATGTACGTGACGGCGAGCATTCCTTCCAACACCGGCGTACGAATCAACGTGAGCAAGGCGGCGGTTCCCGGCGTTTTGAATCTGTACGACTACGTCGACTCCGGCGGCAACGGCGTGTTGGGAACGCCCGACGTGCAGTTGGTCGGATAGAACGGCGCCGTGACGGGAACCTTGACCATCAACCCCGGCGATGCGAGCTTCACGTTCGTCGCGACGCGAGGCGTTCTTCGAAGAGCCGGACGAATACACGTTGACGGTTCGCGGCGCAATGAACGCGATTCGCACCCCCGGCGGCGAATTGCTCGACGGAAATGTCGACGGTCTCGCGGGCCGGAGGACTACTGCCGCTCGTTCTCGATCGCGATTCCGACATCCAATGCGGTCACGGTCGGCCTGCCGAATTTCTCGCGCGGGCCGGAGCAAGCGGTCAATGTGCCCGAGGAACTCGCGCTCGGCCTGCCGCTCACTGTGAGCAACAGCGACCAGATTAAGACACTGCAATTCGTGTTGACGTTCGATTCCGGCCTGCTCAGTGTCACCGGCATTGCGTGCCTGGGCATGCCCGGCGGAAGTACGGCCCAACTCACGTCACTCGGCGCCGGGCAAACTCAGGTGACGTTGAACTTCGGTTCGCCGCTCGCCGCGGCCGGACGGTCGCGTATCTCGCGGCCAATGTGCCGACGGCACGGCGGCGCAGGTGCGGCAAACACGCAGGCATCGATCTCGAGCGCGATCCAAATGAGCGGCAAGCATCAGCCGATCCCGGCGATCGACGCGACGCGGTGCATGTGAACGCGTACTTCGGCGATGTCGGCCGCAACGGCCGCTACGACAGCTTTGACGTGCAGCAGGTTCGCGGATGGCGGTGCGGCTGGATTCGGGTTTTCAGCAGCATCCGCTGCTCGATCCGACGATCCTCGCCGACTTCAACGGCAACGGGCGGGTCGATCGTTCGACGTGCAGCACAAGTCGCGCCACTCGCGGTGCGATTGCCGGTGACCGCGGCGCCCGGCGCTGCCGAGTCCGCTGCCGACAACGACCGACACGGACCGTTTGTCGCCGAAGGTCCGCCGCCGGAGAAAACCGCTCGCCCGCCGTTCTTCGTTCCGACATCGACGGCAACGGCGCGGTCGACGCGCAAGACGTGTTCTGGGCGGTTTACTACTTCAATCGCTCGTCGAACCGGCGAAGTCCCCGCCGAGGCGGACGGCAAGAAGCTGGACGTCAACGGCGACGACCAGTTCGACGCGGCGGACATCTTGTTCACGATCACCGACCTGAACGCCCAACCGAGGTCGACCGAAGGCGAACTCGATCAACTGGCCGGTTTCTTGGCTGCGGACGCGGTCGCCGCCCGCAAGGAAACGCGCTCGTTTCGCTTGCGACCGTTTTGCGGAGTCGCCCGCCGGCCGGACAGCCATACAATGGAAAGATTCGGCCGACCCCGCCGCCCTCGCTTTCCTTCGCTCATGGCATTTGACCTTCGGCACTCCCTACGAACCCGCCGGCGATCAGCCGCAGGCGATCGACGCGCTCGTCGACGGGCTTCGCAAGCGGCAAGCAAGCACCAGGTGCTGCTGGGCGTCACCGGCTCGGGCAAGACGTTCACGATGGCCAACGTCATCCAGGCCGTGCAGCGGCCGACGCTGGTCCTCTCGCACAACAAGACGCTGGCCGCCCAGCTCTACGGCGAGTTCAAGGAGTTCTTCCCGCACAACGCGGTCCACTACTTCGTCAGCTACTACGACTACTACCAGCCCGAAGCCTACATCCCGCAGCGCGACATCTACATCGAGAAAGACGCCTCGATCAACGAGGAGATCGACCGCCTGCGGCTGGCGGCCACCAGCGCGCTGGTCAGCCGCCGCGACGTGATCATCGTCGCCAGCGTGTCGTGCATCTACGGCCTGGGCTCGCCCGAAGATTACAAGCGCGATGATGGTCGCCGCTGCGAGTCGGGCGAGACGATCGACCGCGACGAGCTGCTGCTGCAAGCTGGTCGACATCCAGTACGAGCGCAACGACATCGAGTTCGAGCGCGGCAAGTTCCGCGTCCGCGGCGACTGCGTCGAGGTCTGGCCGGCCTACGAAGAATTCGCCTTCCGCATCGAATTCTGGGGCGACGAGGTCGAGCAGCTCTCGATCATCAATCCCGATCAGCGGCGAGACGATCGCAGCCGCAGCGACGAGCTGTTCATCTACCCGGCCAAGCACTTCGTCATGCCGGAGGAGCGGATCGACGACGGCGATCGACGAGATCAAGCAGGAACTCGAACGAGCGGCTCGAACAGTTCCGCAACGCAGGGCAAGCTGCTCGAAGCCCAGCGGCTGACCGCCCGCACGCGGTTCGACATCGAAATGCTGCAGGAGGTCGGCTACTGCCCGGGCATCGAGAACTACAGCCGGCCGCTGTCCGGCCGGCCAGCCGGGCGAGCCGCCCGACACGCTGTTCGACTTCTTCCCCGAACGACTTCCTGCTGTTCGTCGACGAATCGCACGTCACGGTGCCGCAGGTCCGGGCGATGTTCGCCGGCGACCGCAGCCGCAAGACGACGCTGGTCGAGCACGGCTTCCGCCTGCCCAGTGCGCTCGACAACCGGCCGCTCAAGTTCGACGAATGGGAAGCAGAAGATCGAAGCAGGTGGTCTTCGTCTCGGCCACGCCCGGCGCCGTACGAACTGGAGCAGACCGGCGGCGAAGTCGTCGAGCAGGTCATCCGCCCGACCGGCCTGCTCGATCCGGTGATCGAAGTCAGTCCCGGCCCGCGGCCAGGTGCCGCACCTGCTCGGAGCAGATCCGCGAGCGGGCCGCCGTCGAGCGAACGCGTGCTGGTCACCACGCTCACCAAGCGGCTGGCCGAAGACCTGTCGGCCTATCTCAGCGAGCAAGGCGTCGCGCTGCAAGTGGCTGCACAGCGAACTCGACGCCTTCGAGCGCGTCGAACTGCTGCGCGAACTGCGCGAGGGCAGTTCGACGCGCTGGTCGGCGTGAACCTGCTCCGCGAAGGGCTCGACCTGCCCGAAGTCTCGCTGGTCGCGATTCTCGATGCCGACAAGGAAGGCTTCCTGCGCAGCGAGACGTCGCTGATTCAGACGATCGGCCGCGCGGCCCGCAACGTGAACGCCGAGGTGATCCTCTATGCCGACAAGGTGACCGACTCGATGCAGCGGGCGATCGACGAGACCAGCCGCCGCCGCGAGCTGCAGGAGGCAGTACAACGCCGAGCACGGCATCACGCCGGAGACGATCAAGAAGAGCGATCCGCGCGGGCATCGAAGAGGAAGCCGCCGCCCATCGCGCAGCGCAACGCCGCCGTCGGCCGCAGCGACGAGCGCAGTACATCACCGAGGAATATCTCGACGAGCTGGAAGCCGAGATGCTCGCCGCCGCCGAGGCGCTGGAGTTCGAACGGGCGGCCGCCCTCCGCGACCGCATCGTGCAGTTGAAGAACCAAATGGGGAAAGAACTGAGCCAGCCGAGGTGAAATCGTATCAACCCCAAGGGAAGAAAGCGGGGCGGCAGAGCGAGCGGATTCCGCGGCCGAAGAAGGGCCCCTAACGCCGCTATCGCGGCGCCGCAGTGACCGCGATCGGCACGGGCATCGCAATGCCCGGCGCAGGGGACCGACTTCGGGATAGGACCGGTTCGATCACATCGCCTTCCGGCAACACCAATCGCAGTTGCGGCTTTTCAGCCGGCGGTTCGACCTGCAGCCGCGAACAACCCAGCATCACGCCCAGGCGACAGACCGAAGACAGACCGAAGATCACCAGTTCGGCGAGTTGGCCCTCGCCCAGCGTCCACAGCAGCGTTCCGCCGATCACGCCGCCGAGCATCATCGCGGCCGAGTTACCGAAGTTGTAGTACGTGAGCACGGTCGTCCGCTCGTCTCGCGGAATGGCTTCCAGGAACATCAGCGTCATCGCGAGCTCGTAGGCGCCCCAGGTGATGCCCGAAGTGAGCTGCACACCGCAGAGATAGACCATCATCCCGTTGATCGCGTAGGGCTTGCCGCCGACCGAGAACGGCAGCGGCAGGCTCCAGCCGGAGAACAAGTCGGCAAAAATCCACAGGCCCGCCATCGGAATGATCGCGGCGCCGCTGATCCAGAACAGCCGCGGGGCGCCGACCTTCCGCGCCACGCGGCCCCATGCCTGGCAGGGCGACGACTTTGCCCAGGAAGGAGCATCGTCACGAGCAGCATGAACGCGAAGTAGTCCGTGTTCCGTTCCTGCAGCAGGTACGGATAAAAGTACGGCCCGGAAATTTGCACGGCTGTCTGCATCGCCAGCAGCACGAAGACAAAGCGATGACTGGCCGAGCGAGGGCGACCCGCGAAGAATTCCCAGAACGTCGGCCCGCGTTCGACGACTTCGATCGGCGGTGAGTCGTGCGCCGCCAAACAGCCGACGGAGATCATCCGCGCAACGGCGGCGATGAAGAACAGGCCGCAGAAAACGGTGACGACCGCGACCGGCGCCGCGAGATTGCGATCTCCCCAGCCCTGCGACATGGCGTGAATGGCCAAGCCGCCGCCGAGAAAGGCGAGTAGCGAGAACGATTGACTGATCCGAGCGCGGCAGGCGAAAAACTTTGTCCGCACGCGCCGCGGAACGACGCCTTCGATCCAGGTGTTCCAGGCCGGTCCCGGACTACGGACGGAGCAAAGATGCAACAAGGCGCGCGCCAGATGGCAACGCGCCGCGGGCGGCGACACCCATGAAGCGCCGCCAGCGGACGACGGCGACGGCGCGACCGCCTGCACGGCCGCGCTGCCCCACGGTAAAGAGGGCGATGCCGTCATGTTTGCCGACCACTCTTCCATCGGTCATGACCACCTCTCCCGAACGAAGCAATGCGGGCGCGTGCTCTTTCAAAAAAGCGCGATAGTCGTCATTCGGCACAAAGCAGATCTCCTGGCTCTCCGGACGTTCGGCAGCAGGGAGTTTGAGCTTGCGCGCGAGATCGCGAACGTCGGCCTTGTGCATTTCACCGAGCGGAAAAAGCACGCTCCGGAGCTGGTCCTGCGTCAGGCGGTACAGAAAGTAGCTCTGGTCCTTGCCGGCGTCAATGCCTTTTTTCAGGTGAAAACGGGATGATGCCGCATCCTGTTCAACGCGGGCATAGTGGCCTGTGGCAAGGGCATCAAAACCCTGTTCGCGGGCATAGGAAAGCAGCATCTGGAACTTGATGAGGTCGTTGCACCTGATGCAGGGGTTGGGTGTGCGGCCGATGCGGTATTCAGAGATAAAATCCTGTACAACGTCCTGCTCAAACAATCCCTGCGCATCGATCATGCGGTGCGGCACGTCCAGGTGCCGGCACACGGCCTGGGCAGAGCCGATGTCGCAGCACAAACCCGCGGTCAGCTTCATGGTGACGCCTTCGACAACCATGCCCTGCTGTACGAGCAGCGCTGCTGTCACGGAGCTGTCGACGCCTCCGCTCATGGCTACGAGAACACGCTTTTTCATTGGTCGAATAGTACCCCAGCAGGGCGAATCAGAGGAGCATTGTTGATATCAGATGAAGCGGGTAGTTACGCCTTTTTCCACTTCAGCACTAAAATCATCGCCGACCCCAGCATGAACAGTATTCCACCCGCGAGCGCCCAGATTGCTCCGGGGTCCCTGGCAATCACCATGAGCGCGGCCGGACCTCTCTCATAGTCCAGACTCTTGAGATAAATGCCGACACCGTTATAGAAGAGCGGCTTGTTCGGGCCGAGCGTGCCGGTCGCCACGCGCACGTTGTTCTCGAACAGATCAACCTCCGCGGCCCAGTCCGTCGGGTACCCGCGCGCGTCAGCCTGCACACGGATCTCCCTGAGGCTCAGGGCCCTGTCCTCGGGCAGCGGAGCATACGCGCCCTCGGGCATCATGCCCGACAGCTTGTACCCCCAGCCCGCGCCGAGCAGATGCGCAAGCAGGATCAGGAGGAACCCGAGGTGCACGATCTGCGGTGAGATGCGCAGTAAAAAGTCGGCGCGCGACCATCTGCCCATGACCGCCTGAATGCTGCATGCCAGCGTGTTGATCGTGAGCAGCGCGAGCGCCGCAAGGGCGGCGAAGAACCACCAGGTATACCCTAGTTTGACCGACGCAATGTCCTGTATCCAGCGGATGAGGATGTCTTCGTTCATCGGAGCAAAGATCTCGCGGTACGCCGGCATCATGTAAGAACCGATGAAAAAGAGGGAGACGAGCGCGAAGAGTGTCCAGACCGCTGTCTTGAGTGAGAAGAAGAAGTTTTTCATAAAGGCCCCGGCATAGGGCAGAGAGCAGAGAGCATAGCGTTAGTGGCCGGCCAGACCTTGAGCCCTTTGCTCTCTGCGCCATGCCCTCTGCGTAGTTTTAGAACTCATGCGAGCTCTTCATCAGGAGCCCAACGCCCACATAGGTGAACAGCACGATCCCGAAGCCGAGGATCCCCATCCACACCACCTTCGGTCCGGTCCATCCGCGCACCAGCCGCGCATGGAGGTAGAGGCTGTAAAAGAACCACACGATCGTGGTCCAGAGCTCCTTGGGCGTCCAGAGCCAGTAGGTGCCCCAGGCAAGATACGCCCAGATGCCGCCGAAGATCATGGCAACGGAGAACAGCACGTACCCCAGGAGCAGACAGCGGTACTGGTTGATCTCCGTTGCCGGTTCATCGCGATACAAAAAGAGAATGCCGAAGACCGCGCCGACCGCGAACAGCGCATAGGAAAGAAACGACAGGAGCACGTGGAGTTCGAACCAGATGGTCTTGAGCACCGGCGGCAGCGGCCCGGACATGGACGGCGAAACAAAGGAGCCGGCCAAGAGAAGCATGATCAGCGGGATCGTGAGAAACGAGAACAGATCACGCTTCTTGTTCCATCCCGCGATTACATATACCGCGCCGATGGAAAATGCGAGGAAGCTGAGCGTGTCGTGCAGTCCGATCAGGGGGATCCTGCCGAAGCGCAGCGCGGTCGAAACGATGAGCGCGCCGTGGAGCGCGAGCGCCAACAGGATCAGCCGCGGCCGGTACAGGGCAAGGGGATACAGTATAAGGAGACAAAATTTCCATAGGGTTATAATAAACGACGGCAGTATATCACGAAGACACGAAGACCTGTTGGTCCAATTCCTGCTGCCTCATTTCGTCCCTTCGTGTCTGTTTGTGCTGTATTGTGTACGCAAGACGCAAAAGGCATTCCGGATGTCCGGAATGCCTTTTGGGATGACCTTGTGCCTGAGCACGAAAAAACTATTTCTTGCCGAGGATCGCTTCCTTTGCGGCCTTTGCCACGCGGAACTTCACGACCTTCTTTGCCGGGATCTTGATTGCCTCGCCGGTCTGGGGGTTCCGGCCCATGCGCGCCTTGCGCTGCACGAGCACGAGCTTGCCGAGACCCGGAAGGGTGAAAGCGTTCTTCGCTTCCTTGTACGCAAGCGCTGCCATATCTTCCAGGATCTGCACTGCCAGTTTCTTCTTGATGTCCGCCTTTTTCGCGATGTGGTCTGCAATCTGAGACTTTGTCATTGCCTTTGCCATGAACATACCTCCTTGAGATTAAAAAAATAAAAATTTCTAACTGCGCGGGGCAGATTAGCTTCGCTCCATGCACTGTTCGAAGAAAAGTATACTCACTCTAAAATAAAATAGCAAGAAAAATTTTATCGTTTTCTGTGAGTATATTTCGAGTAAGTCTTTTCAACGCGCAGAGTGATGTCCGTGAGCACTGTCGCGCACGCGAAGAACATCACGGCACCCGATAAGCGCCGGACCGGTCCAGTTTTCGGACTCCTGTTTTCAGGGTTGACTTGCCTGTCGGGTTTATGATAATTTATCGAAAGGCGTTCACCAAATCACCACGCACAACGAGGAGGCACACCCATGGCCACAAAAACAAATTTCATTCTGAAGGTTTCCGATGCAAAGCTCGCGGATGTCCAGAAGGCGCTGAAGGACGCGAACATCACTGTCGTGAGCATCATGGAAGTTCACAAGGAAGAAGCGTAGTTTGATGCAGCGCGTTTCATTGCCGGAAGGATGAACCTGGCCCGTCTCGCGCAAAACAACGCGCGCGCCATCGTCCGCTCCCGCCTGTTGTGGAGGCGCGCACCAGGCCCACGATCCCTGACCCGGACAAGCCCCGTTAGAGGCGGATGCCTCTAAAGCGGGGCAAGCCGGAAACAAATCGTATTTACAAGATGCCAGGATAACATCGGACTGCGATGTATACGGTTTGTCATCCCCGTTCATCCTCTTGTCCTGGCAAGAACGTTACCTGACCTTTTTTTTACCATTGTAAGAAGAATGTGATTCTATGGCAACTAAATCTGGTATACTTTAACGAGAACCGTGTCTATGAAAATCACGCTCGCTGATCTGGAACATATCGCTCAGGCACTTTCGATCAAGGTCTCCTACGAAGACCTCAAGACATCGAAGGGCGGCTCGTGCAGGGTCATGGAGGCCCGCAGGATCATAATCAACAAGCACCTTCAGAACAGCGACAAGATCAACCTGCTCGCAAAGGAGCTTGGGAATTTCGATCTCAGCGGATTGGACATTCCGGACAACGTAAGAAAAAAGATCGCGCGGGAAACCGAGGAGCGACAAGGCGTGGCACCCGACCGGACAACGCCTCCTTGACGTTTCCCGCGGAGCAGGCCCGCTGTAAAACAAGGGAGGTGGCTGTCCATGAAATTGATCGCGGTTTTGTTCAGCATCACGCTGTTTCTCCAGGGCTGCACATACGCAATCTCACCGGACATGGCCAACCGGGCCGACAAGACCATTCCCTTCGAAAAACTTCAGGCTGATCCGGTTTCCATCAAGGGCAAACTCGTCATCTTTGGCGGTACGATCGCCCAGATCACCAGCCTGAAGCAGGGCACACTGATCGAAGTCTCCCAGAAACCGCTCGACTACTGGGGACAACCGGAACGCACCAAACGGACAGGCGGCCGGTTCCTCGTGTTCCATATGGGCTATCTCAACACAATGGCCTATGCACCCGGCAATGATATCACCATTGCCGGCGAAGTGCTCGGGACCGGCAGCCCGATGATCGGCGATACGCAGTACGACTCTCCCGTCATCCTCGCGAAAGAGATCAAGCTCTGGGGACGCGCACCCCAGGCCCGGGACAAGCCACGGTGGATGGACCCGCTCTATGATCCGGCCGACTCGGCCCGGCCGGAATAAGAACCAGGCTCTTGCTCTCCAGGAGGGGGACCATGGTCCGATCTTGTCATTCACTCATCATCGTGGTCCTTTTCGCCGTCTTTATGACCGCAGCTTGCGCTCCACCGTTCCCCAAAGAATCCTTGGACAAGGTGAACAGGAACGTCTCCTTCCAGGAACTGAAGAGGGACCCGGAACAGTTCAAGGGCGTCTGGGTCATGCTCGGGGGCATGATCGTTGCCGCAAAGAACGCCAAAGACGGCACGCTCATCGAAATACTGCAAAAACCTCTTGACACAAACGGGAGGCCCCTCGAGACGGATACGACGGAAGGGCGGTTTCTTGTTCAGTCCACTGCCTTTTTGGATTCGGCCGTATATCACCAGGGCAGACTAATCACCGTTATTGCTGAGGTCATTGGTCGTAAAGAACTGCCGCTCGACGAGATCATATACCCCTATCCCCTTCTCATCATGAAGGACCTGCATCTCTGGGGTCCGTCGACGGGGCCGCGGTTCATCTTCGGGATCGGCGTGTCGCATCAGCTGTAGCTTCCGCGTATGATGAAACTCTACGCACGAAGTTCTCAATGCTGAACACGATCAAGATCCAGATGTTCAACTCTTTCCATTTTGGCTTTTGGCCCGGTAACCTTGTTTAGTATTTCGAGCTTTGCAGGGAAGATGGAGTAACGCTCCGTGTCACTGCGGCAGTTTTAGATCGAGGTGTCTTCATGAAAAAGGGCCCTCAGTTCCTTTTTTATCTTCTGATGCTCCTTGTATTCATCAGCCTCTTCAGACTTTTTTCCGAGCAGCCGGCGGAAGAGGTCTCCTACAGCTCCTTCAAAACCCTCATCACGGAGAAGCGGGTCAAGGACCTCGTGATCACCCGGGACCACATCAAGGGCACGCGGATCAATGCAAAGGATGGAGAAAAAGAAAAAGGCTTCACGGTCGTACGCATTGAAGACCCTGACCTCGTGAAAAACCTCGATGCCAGCGGGATTGCCTACCGCGGCGTGACCTCGGACAACTGGCTCAGGGATTTCCTGCTCACCTGGATACTCCCCCTGGTCGTGCTGATAGCCATCTGGAGCTTTGTGTTTAAGAGGATGGGCGCGGGAGGCCCGGGTCAGACCGTCATGAGCTTCGGCAAATCGCGCGCCAAGATCTACAGCGAGAGCGACGTGAAGGTGACCTTTAACGATGTGGCCGGCGTGGACGAAGCGAAAGAAGAGCTCATGGAGGTGGTGGAGTTCCTCAAGAACCCCGACAAGTTCACCAAGCTCGGCGGCCGCATCCCCAAGGGGGTGCTGCTGGTCGGACCTCCCGGGACCGGAAAGACGCTTTTGGCAAAGGCGGTGGCCGGAGAATCCAAGGTGCCGTTCTTCTCCATGAGCGGCTCCGAGTTCGTGGAGATGTTCGTGGGCGTAGGCGCGTCGCGCGTGCGCGACCTGTTCCAGCAGGCCGTGCTGAAGGCGCCCTGCATCATCTTCATCGACGAGCTCGATGCGCTCGGCCGCGCGCGGGGCATGGGCATGGCGGGCGCCCATGAGGAGCGCGAACAGACCCTGAACCAGCTGCTGGCCGAAATGGACGGGTTCGACCCGCACAAGGGCATCATCATCATGGCCGCGACCAACCGGCCCGAGATCCTCGACCCGGCCCTGCTCCGCCCCGGGCGCTTCGACCGACACGTGCTCGTGGACCGGCCGAACATCAAGGACCGCGAGGACATTTTGAAGATCCACATCCGGGGAGTCAAGCTCTCGAAGGACGTGGACATCGCCGTGATCGCGGCGCGCACGCCCGGGTTCGTGGGGGCCGACCTGGCGAACATCGTGAACGAGGCTGCGCTTCTGGCCGCGCGCAAGAACAAGACCGAAGTTGACATGACGGACTTCGAGGCCGCCATCGACCGCATCGTGGCGGGACTCGAGAAGAAGCGGCGCATCATGAACAAGAAGGAGAAAGAGATCGTGGCCTACCACGAGTGCGGCCACACGATCGTCGCCGAGCTGCTGCCCACCACCGACCCGGTGCACCGCGTGTCCATCGTCCAGCGCGGCATCGCGGCGCTGGGATATACGCTCCAGCTGCCGACGGAGGACCGGTATTTGATGACGAGGACGGAACTGCTGGACAAGCTCAGTGTCCTGCTCGGCGGCCGCGTTGCCGAGGAGCTCGTTTTTCACGAGGTCTCGACAGGCGCGCAGAACGACCTCCAGCGTGCGGCCAACATCGCGCGCAGCATGGTCACCGAGTACGGTATGACCGAGAAGTTCGGGCCGCTCACCTTCGAAAAAGAACGTCGTCCGCTGTTCCTCGATATGGGCCTGCCCTCAGGGGCAAAGGAGTACAGCGAAGACACGGCGCGCGAGATCGACCAGGAAGTGAAGCGACTCGTGGATGATGCGTATAATAAGGTCCGCGGGCTCCTTTCCGGAAATCAGGACAGGCTGCGGACCCTTGCGGCGGTTCTCATGGAAAAAGAGACCATCGAGGGGGATGAGATCAGAAAGATCCTGGGCCTGCCGGAGAAGAAGGAACAGGGGTAGATCAAACGGACTCCGAACTGTTCCCACCTGTCATCCCAATCGAAGAAGAGGCACAATACGAGCTTGGAGGAACAATCACCATGAGTCCCGATCGGGTTAGAACAGTATATGTTGTCGGCCATACAACGCCGGACACGGATTCCGTGTGCTCTGCCATTGCCTATGCCTATTTCAAGAATGTCACGGACAAGCGTTTCCTGTTCACACCCGTGCGGGCAGGTAAGCTGAACCACGAAACCACCTTCGTACTGAACAGGTTCAGCGTGCCTGCTCCGGCGGAGATCGACAGCCTCGTTGCCACGGTGAGCGATCTTGACCTCAAGCGCCCCGTCGCCGTCGGTGTGCGCGACTCCATCCAGGCGCTGGCCCTCCTTATGCGCGAGAAGGGCGTCCGCTCGGTCCCGGTCGTTGACGAGGAAAGCAGGCTTGCCGGTGTTGTCGGCCTCAAGGACATCGCCCGCCACTACATGGACAGCGTCGGGTTCGCAGACCTTTCAAAAGCGCCCATTGAGCTTGATATTCTGCTGAAAACTCTCAACGGCCGCGTCATCAGCAACAGCAAGCGCCTGTCGGTGCTCACCGGCAGGGTGTTCATTGCCGCCATGCAGCGCGGCACCCTGCTGAACCGCGTCCGGCCCGGCGACGTGGTGATCGCGGGGGACCAGAACGACATGCAGCTGGAGCTTGTCAGGATGGGCTGCTCCGCCGTCATCGTGACCGATACTGCGCCCATCGCGAACGAGGTCATTGCCGCGGCCGGCGAGAAAGGCGTGCTGCTCCTCTCGTCGCCCCAGCCGGCCTTTGCCACGGTCCAGCTCATGACCATGTCCGAACCCCTGTCCTCGATCATGACCGCGACGTGCCCCACCGTCGGCCTCTACACCCCCATGGCTGAAGTGCGATCGAAGATCGTGGAGTCGGACTACCGCTCCGTGATCGTGGTGGACAGCGACAACCGGCTCATCGGGGTCATCACGCGGACGGACCTCCTGAAGCCCGTGCGCAAGATGGCGGTCCTCGTGGACCACAACGAGCTTTCGCAGGCCGTGGACGGGATCGAAGAGGCGGAGATCCTCGAGATCATCGACCACCACCGCGTAGGCGACATCTCCACGACCGCGCCGATCTATGTGTATAACGACCCGGTCGGCAGCACCTGCACGGTCGTGGCCGGGATCATGTTCCTGCACCAGACGCACCTCCCGAAGGAGATCGCCGGCATCCTGCTCTCCGGCATATTGTCGGATACGCTCCTGTTAACGCTCTCAACGACCACGGAACGCGACCGCACGACGGCGCAGCGCCTGGCCGAGATCGCCGGTATCGATGTCCCGTCCTTTGCCAGGGAGCTGCTCCATGAAAGCATCAATATGGAGGACAGGAGTGCCGGGGAGCTGATCGCTGCGGATTTCAAGGAGTTCCTGATCAGCGGGAAGAAGCTGGGAGTGAGCCAGATGATGTCCCTGGACTGCGCGGAGATCGATGCGCGCGAGCGGGAGCTGGTGGCTGAACTCGAGCGCCTGCGTCTAGCGAACAACTACGACCTTACGGTGCTGCTGGTGCTGAACCCGCTCGGCAAGGTTCAGGAGCGGATCCTGCTCCGGGGCGAAACGTGGATCGTCGAGAAGGCGTTCAACGTGAAAGTGGTGAATGACACCTGCACCATTCCCCGGGTCATGTCCAGGAAAAAGGACTTCATCCCCGCTATCGGGCAGGTGCTGAGCATGGCGCAGGGAAGGTAGGAAAGAGACCGTCTAAGACTTTGACGTGGCTTCTCTTGGTTCCGGCTCGTCCGGGTTTGTCAGTTAAGATTCAAATTCTTCAAAAAAATATTACCGCAGAGACGCGGAGGCGCAGAGAAAAGCGAGGCAAGTCTTTGGGTTAACACAATATAGAATTTGGTTGTTGACATTCTCCGCGTCTCGGCGTCTCAGCGGTTACATTGTGTTGCTTCTGGCTTGTCCGGGTCAGGGTCATTTCAGATCGCTCTGGTCTTTCGCGAAGCCCGTGTAAAACCACTGGCGGACTTCAAAATCATAATAGAGTTTGTGAAATAAGCCGTCGCTCCCCTTCAGGAGAAAGAACCGCTTGCGCGTCCGTTCGGGCCCCGCTTCTTCGACCCACATCTCCAGGACCTCCAGGACCGTGATCTTCTCACCGTGCGCGAAAAAGACCCGCGGACTTTCTTCGCCCTGGTATCCAGCATAAGAACCCACATCTATTTTGATATCCGCCATTGTGCTTTCCCTGCGTAATGATTTTTTCCCGCCCCTGCTCGTTGGCGTTTTACCTGCAGACGCCGTTCAAGAGACCAGGCCCTCAAGTTTGGATATCGAGGAGGGCTGGCCAAGGACGATCAGCGTGTCCTTTGCCTCGATCAAACTTGCAGAATCCGGGTTGAAGACCATCTTGCCGCTCACCTTCTTGATGCCCACAATGATCACACCGGTGTCCTTGCGCAGGCCCGCGTCCTTGAGGTTCCGCCCGACGAAGGGCGATTGAACGGGGATGAAGATTTCCTCCATCTGCAGGTCGAGGTGCTCGCGGCCCGTGGCGATCTCGATGAAGTCCACCACGTTCGGCCGCAGGATGGCCTGGGCCATTCGGCTCCCGCCGATGTGGTACGGCGACACCACCTTGTTCGCCCCCGCGCGCTGGAGCTTGATCTCGGAGCCGGGCTCGCCCGACCGGGCGAGGATGAAGAGGTCCGGGTTCAGCCCCCGCGCGGTGAGGGTGATGTACACGTTCTCCGTGTCCGACGTGACCACGGAGACGAGCCCCTTCGCGCGCTTGATCCCCGCCTTGAGCAGGGTCTCATCCTCCGTGGCGTTCCCGTGCAGGAAGAGAACGCTTTCTCCCTCAAGTTTTTCCAGCACCGCCGGATTGCTCTCCACCACCACGAAGGGGATCGGCTTGGCTGCAAATTCCCTGCAGATGAGCGCGCCGATCCTGCCGTACCCGCAGATAATATAGTGGTCCCGCAGGGCATCTATTGACATTTCCACTTTTTTCCTCCCGAGAAAACGCTGGATCTGGCCCTCGAACATGATCTGGGCAAGCTTGCCCACGGTGTAGCCGAGAACGGACACGCCGAATATGATCAGCAGGATCGTGAACACCTGCCCCGCATCGCTCAGGCGATGTACTTCCTGGAACCCTACCGTCGTGAGGGTGATGACGGTCATATAGAAGGCATCAAGAAAGCGCCATCCCTCTATGGACATATACCCTGCCGTGCCGAGCGAAACGAGCAGCAGGAGGATGAGCAGCGATATTTTCAGTTGTCGTACAGGGTTCATGGCCTGTCCCGGCATGCGCGTTTCCACGCAGCTACTCGCCGGCTTTTCTCATTGCTTCCTTTATCTTCTCCGCTCTCGGATTTTTCTTCAAGGCATTCTGGTAGAGGGACATCGCCTTTGCCTTCAGGCCGAGCCTTGCATAGAATTTCGCGAACTCAAGGTAATAATCCATTTTTGACGGATCCATGTTGACAGCCTTTGCAAAATATTCTTCCGCATCACGGCCCCTCCGCGGCATATGCGAGAGGGCCATCGCCTGGTCGGAATATGTATTCAGCATTGGAAGGATCAAAGCGGATGGCCCACTGGAAGGACTCTTCCGCATCCCAGAAGTTGCGTTGAGTATAATACTTCACGCCCTCTTTGAAGTGGGCAGCGGCGGCGGCCGAACTGACCTCTTTATCCGACCCGGTCCCCTTCTTCACTCGCTGCTGTTGTAAGCCGGCTGCAAGCTCCTGATCATACTTTTTGCGCCTGTCCGGACTAGAAAGCGTCTCGTGTGCCTCATGGATGGCGTTGAAAAGCGCCTCAAGCTCCGATTTCATCTCATTCAGCGGCGGGCCGAAATGCCTGTCCGGGTGATAACGTTTGGCCATGGTGAAATATGCTTTTTTGATCTCCTGCGCCGTAGCGTCGCGGCCGACACCGAGCACCTCAAAATGGTCCTGCTGCGCAAGTCTCTTGTGGGCTTCGAGAAGCGCGGCCACCGTGAGCAGCTCCGCAATCTCCGGTCCCGGTGTTTTCGTTTCTTTCACCGTGACCGCATCGCGCACCACGTCGCGGACCCGCTTCGCCTCACCGGCCTGTTTGAGAGCTCCCGTCTCCGCCAGACGGAGCGCCAGCAGCGCGTAGATCGCCCTGAGCGTATTGAAATCGCCGATACCGGACCGTGAGCAGATCTCCTCGATGCTTGTGCTGCCGTCGATGTACGTCAGAACGGTCCGGTGGTCCTGCTCGAGCTCCTCGCCCTGCACGGGCAGCGACCGGTTCGCAACAGGCCGGAGAATTGTCTTGAGCGGCGGGAGCGACCTTCGTACGACCGACCATTCCATTCCGCGGAGACCCTCGATGATCAGGTCTCCGGTGCTTATCATGAGCGGGTCGATGTCGAAATGGGGCGCCGGGCTGTCGTCGAACACGTAGCTGCCGTTCCGCCAATTGAAGAGGCTGACGACGATCTGCCTGACCTGATACCGCACACCTTCCTCCAGGACTTCGGGCGTGATATATCCGAGCTCCACGAGGACCGCTCCCTGCTTGTTGCCGGTCCTTTTGACCACCTCAGCCGCTGCGTCGCACTGCTGCCTGGTGATCGTTCCTGCGCGATGCAGCCATTCGCCCAGCCGGTCTTCGCTCAGGTTGGAAGAGGCGAAGAAAACATCTCCTTTGGCAACATAGACCTTTTTCACCACCGGATCACGCGTAAAGACAATGGTGCCGGTCTTTTTTTCCGCAAGCAGGCCCTGGAACAGCAGGGGCACGGTCATGTTTGTTATCTCTCCGCTCGACGATACAAGGTCGCTCAAAGGGCCTCCTTGCAGCACAAGAACTGTATTGAAATCCTGCCGAGACCTAACCGCCTCACCGGTTTGACGCCCCAGATCCGGTCGGCATATTCCCTGATCGTCCGGTCGCTCGAGAATTTGCCCATGCCCGCCACGTTCAGGATGGCGCGCCTGGCCCACTCGCCGGGGTCGCGGTAGAGCGCGTCGACCCGTTCCTGGCAGGCGATGTAGGACGCGTAGTCGGCGAGCAGCAGGTAATGGTCGCCGTCCCGGTCAGCGCATCGAAGATCGGCCGGAAGCGGTTCGGCGCATCGGGCGAGAAGTAGCCGCTGTCGATCATGTCGAGCGCCTGTCTGAGCTCGGCATTCGTATTGTAATGTCCCAGGGGTTGTAGCCGTTCTTGTGGAGCGCGGCGACCTCGTCGGCGGTCATGCCGAAGATGAAGATGTTGTCCTCGCCCACCTCGTCGCGCATCTCGATGTTGGCGCCGTCGAGCGTGCCGATGGTCAGCGCGCCGTTCAGCGCGAGCTTCATGTTGCCGGTGCCCGAGGCCTCGGTGCCGGCGGTGGAGATCTGCTCGGACAGATCGCAGGCAGGGATGATCTTCTCGGCGTTCGAGACGTTGTAGTTGGGAATGAACACGACCTTGAGCAGGCCGCCGACAGCCGGGTCGTTGTTGACGATGTCGGCCGACGCTGTGGATCAGCTTGATGATGAGCTTGGCCATGGCATAGCCGGGCGCGGCCTTGCCGCCGAAGATCACCGTGCGCGGCACAGGGTCCGTGGCCCGCCCGTCGCGGATGCGGTTGTAGAGGGTGACGACGTGCAGCACGTTCAGGAGCTGCCGCTTGTATTCGTGGATGCGCTTGATCTGCACGTCGAACAGCGAGTCGGGGTCGACCGTGAGCTTCAGCCTGCATCTTGATGATCTCGGCCAGCCGCTCCTTGTTCGCGCGCTTCACCGCGCGGAACTGCTTTTGAAATTCCGGTTCTCCGGCAAGGGGGGCGAGCTTCTTGAGCTCCGAGCAGATCGGTGACCCAGTCGTCGCCGATGCGCGCGGTGATCAGCGCCGACAGCCCCGGGTTGGCCTGGTGCAGCCAGCGCCGCGGCGTGATGCCGTTGGTGATGTTGATGATCTTGCCGGGAAAGAAGCTGCTCGAAGTCGGCAAAGATGGTCTTCTTCATCAGGTCGGTGTGGATCTGCGACACGCCGTTCACCGTGTGGCTGCCGACGATGGCCAGGTGCGCCATGCGCAGCCTGCGGCCGCCTGCCTCGTCCACGATCGACATGCGCCTGAGCCGCTCCACGTCGCCGGGGTAGCGATGGCGCACCTCTTCCAGAAAACGGTGGTTGATCTCGTAGATGATCTGCAGGTGGCGCGGCAGGAGCTCTTCGAACAGGCTCACCGGCCAGGTCTCGAGCGCCTCGGGCATCAGCGTGTGGTTGGTGTAGGAGAAGGTGCGCTGCGTGATGTCCCAGGCGCGGTCCCAGTCCAGGTGATGGAGGTCGACCAGCACGCGCATCAGCTCGGGGATGGCGATCGAGGGATGGGTGTCGTTCAGCTGGATCGCCACCTTGTCCGGCAGTTCGTCCAGGTTCGGGTGATATTTGGTGAAGCGGCGCAGGATGTCCTGCAGCGACGCGCAGACGAAAAAGTACTGCTGCTTGAGGCGCAGCTCCCGGCCCATGCTGGTGGTGTCGTCGGGGTAGAGCACCTTGGACAGGTTCTCCGATTCGTTCTTGTCCTCCACCGCCTTGATGTAGTTGCCCTCGTTGAAGTACTTGAGGTCGAAGTCGCGCGAGGCCTTGGCCGACCACAGCCGCATGTTGTTCACGGTGCTGGTGTCGTAGCCCGGGCACGGGCGTGTCGTAGGCCATCGCCATCACGTCTTCGGTGTCGACCCAGTGGAAGTGCATCTTGCCGTGCTCGTCGGTGTACTGCACCACACGGCCGCCGAACTTCACCGGATAGAGCACCTCGGGGCGCGGAAACTCCCAGGGATTGCCGTAGCGCAGCCAGTTGTCGGGGTGCTCCACCTGCTAGCCGTCCTCGATGCGCTGGGTGAACATGCCGTACTCGTAGCGGATGCCGTAGCCGTAACCCGGCAGGCCCAGGTCGCCATGGAATCGAGAAAGCAGGCGGCAAGCCGGCCGAGGCCGCCGTTGCCCAGGGCGGCGTCCATCTCCAGCTCCCGGATGCGGTCGATGTCCAGTTCGAGATCGGAAAGCGCCTCGCGGCATTCCTCATAGAAACCCATGTTCAGCAGGCTGTTCGCAAGCAGCCGGCCCGTCAGGAACTCCATGGACAGGTAATAGACCCGCTTGGCGTCGGCTCTGTAATAGCTGCGCATGGTCTCCATCCAGCGCTCGATCAGGCGCTCGCGCACGGCATAGGCCGTGGTATGGAACCAGTCGCGGTGCGTGGCGGTGATCGGGTCCTTGCCCAGCGAGTAGATCAGGCGGTTGGCAAAGGAGTGTTTGAGGGAAGCCCGGTCCTGGCCGCGCTTGTCATATTGGAAGTTGTTTTTTTTAGCGGGCATGAAGCCTCCTTGAAGGAGTGGGAACATGGTCGATCAAGCCGGATAAACCGTATGCGCGGTTCAAGCCTTTTCAATGCCCTGCTAAATCTCCATGATGATCGGCAGGATCATCGGCCTGCGCTCCATGCGCTTGTAGATGAACTTCTTGAGGCTGCTCCGGACGCGGGCGGAGACCAGCGCCCAGTCTCCCTTGGCCTCGGGGACCATGAGGGTGAGCGTGTCCAGGACCACGTCCTTTACCTCGGCCAAAAGCTCCTGCGACGCGTCCTCGAACACGAAGCCGCGCGACACGATGTCCGGGCCCGATACCACCCTGCCCGTCGTTGTCTCGATCCCCAGGATCACGATCACCACGCCGTCGTGGGCAAGCTTCATCCGGTCGCGGAGCACCACCGTGTCCACGCCGGCGTCCGCAGTGGAGCCCGCGGTCTTGCCGTCGATGTACACCCTGCCGACATTGACGCGCCCCGCGCGGCGCGCGGAATCAGGCGTGAACTCCATGATCTCGCCGTCTTCGATGATGAACACGTTCTCCTCGGGGATGTTCACCTTTCGGGCAAGCTGGGAGTGGTACACGAGGTGGCGGTACTCGCCGTGGACGGGGATGAAGTATTTCGGCTTGATGAGGCTCAGCATGAGCTTGAGCTCTTCCTTGGACGCGTGGCCCGAGACGTGGATCTCGGACACTTTTTCGTAGAATACTTCCGCGCCGTGCTTGAACAGGTGATTGATGATCCGCGTGATGCCGCGTTCGTTCCCCGGGATCATCTTGGACGAGAGCACGATGGTGTCGCCTTTTTTTATCTGGAAGTGCTTGTGCTCGTTCGCGGCCATGCGCGAGAGCGCGCTCATGGGCTCGCCCTGGCTGCCGGTGGTGATCATCACGACCTGGTCGTCGGGCAGGTTCTTGAGCGCCTCGATCTTGAGCCACGTGTCGGGCGGCATCTTGAGGTAGCCGAGGTCCAGCGCGATCTGGGCGTTCGCGATCATGCTCTTGCCGTTCAGGATCACCTTCCGGTTGTGCATCACGGCCACGTCGATGATCTGCTGCACCCGGTGGATGTTCGAGGCAAAGGTCGCGACCACGATCCTGCCCCCGGCGCGGTGGAAGATGTCCTCGAGCCCGCGCCGCACTTCCTTTTCCGAGAAGGTGTAGCCGCCCTGGCCGGCGTTCGTGCTGTCCGACATGAGCACAAGGGTGCCCTTGTCGCCGTACTCCGCGAAGGTGCGCAGGTCCATGACCTCGCCGTCCACCGGTGTGGGGTCGATCTTGAAGTCGCCGGTATGCACCACACGGCCCACGGGCGTGGTGATGCCGAGGCCGCAGCCGTCCACGATGCTGTGGGTCACGCGGATGAACTCGACCTGGAAGCAGCCGAGGGAGACCGTGTCCCGGGGTTTCACAATGACAAGCTCGGCCTCCGAATCCAGGCCGTGCTCCCTGAGCTTTTCCTTTACAAAACCAAGGGTGAGCTTTGTGCCGTAGATGGGGACCTTCAGCTCTTTGAGGAGAAACGGAAGCGCGCCGATATGGTCCTCGTGCGCGTGCGTAAGCACCACGGCGCGGACCTTGTTCCGGTTCTCAAGCAGGTAGGAAAAATCGGGGATCACGATGTCCACGCCGAGCATCTCGGCATCGGGGAACATGAGCCCCGCGTCGATCACGATGATGTCGTCACCGTACTCGAGTACGGTCATGTTGAGCCCGATCTCGCCGATGCCGCCAAGCGGGATGATCGAGAGCGCCGGCCCGTTCAAATCAGGCGGTACAAGAATGTCGGATGTCTCTGTCACGGGGATCACTCTCCCTACAGTAGGATGCGTCAGCCCATCAGGGATGAGCTTTCTTGTACTATAGTATTTTTGAAGGGAATCGTCAACCCGGGAAGTGTCACGCCGTGCATCGGAGCAGCGGGCCTATGACTACGGTGACGGCGCTTTCCCGGTCCGCTTTCTGCTGCCGGCGAGAAGATTGAGGGTTTCGACCATCCCGGAAAATCCCATGGCGAAGTAGATGTATCCTTTGGGAATGTGGAACTCCAGGCCCTCTGCGATCAGCGTAACGCCGACCATCATGAGAAAGCTCAGTGCCAGCATCTTGAGGGAGGGGTGCTGGTGGATGTACGCGCTGATGACGCCCGAGGCGAGCAGCATGAGCATGAGCGCCAGGACCACCGCTGCGATCATGACCCCGGTCTGCTGCGCCATGCCGACAGCGGTTATCACCGAATCGAGTGAGAAGACGATATCCAGGAGAACGATCTGTACGATGACGGCGGAAAACGAAATTTTCCCTTTGATCGCGGCAACGTCTTCCTCTTTCTCGAAAACGCCGTGGATCTCATGGGTCCCCTTCACCAGCAGGAAGAGCCCTCCGCCGATCATAATGATATCCCGTATGGAGATCTGATTGCCCAGCACGCCAAAGAGCGGGGCTGTGAGGCTTGCGAGCCAGACAATTCCGAGAAGGAGCAGGATCCGCGTTATCAGCGCCAGACTGATACCGATGGACCGCGCTTTCGCCCGCTGCGCCCGGGGAAGCTTCTGGGCGAGGATGGAGATGACGACGATGTTGTCGATCCCAAGGATGATCTCGAGGAGGGTCAAGGTTGCAAGGCTGATCCAGACCTGTGAATCCGTTATCCATTCCATGTTTCCTCTCCTGTGGGGTCTTGAATTAAGTGTTACGATGAATATCCGTAAATCCCCAGGTCAATCTTAAAAAAACAATTTAAAGAACTCCGCTTCCTTCTTGATAGCGGGTCTCCTGAAACCGGTGAATTTCCTGCTGGCCATTTTTTCAGGGAAAACCGTCTCCCGGCCAGCGCGTGAACAGATCTCCGTGCCGTAAAAAATACGATGAAACGGTCTAAAAGTCAAAATAATTCCGGCGGGGTGCGGATCCCGCGCACGAGCCCGCCCACCACCTTGTCGTCGGGCACCTTCTTAAAAAGCGCCGCGCTAATGGAATATTGATCTGATACCCCAACACCGCGTTCCCAATGCCCTTCTGATGGTCGCCCGTCGGCAATAACAGCGAGTATCTCGGAGCAAGCGCATACTGGCCGGTCATGCGCAATTGATATCATCGCATCGGCGCCTTACCGCGCCACCGGGTTTCCGTTGACAAGTATATCAACATGACTGACGCCTTTCATGTATGTCGGTATCCGCGTGGGAAACGTTTTATACTGATACACCGGCTTGAATTCCAGCGTCTGGGCTTCGCCTTCTTTGACGTTTATCACGGCTTCCCGATAGTAGTCATCCTCAGGCAATCCGAAGAATACCTTGTGCGAACCGGGACGAAGCCTGATCTTCTTGTTAAGAACATATTTGATGCCCTCGCCTGCCTCGGGGTCCCTGCTTGTTTTCCCGTCCTCATAGCTGGGAAGCTCATGCCGCTTCCCCTCGGCCTTCCAGCGAGCGGCCTGGCCATCGATATTGATCTGGAATGAATAGGCCTCTTTGCCGTGTGCGGAGTGTCTTTGATTCTCCCAAGTAATATCCTTCAAGATGAGTCTTTATGCTTGCCGTTATGAGCACGTCCGTATAACCCGAGGGCGCCGCCTCGTTTCCCGCAACTTCCGTGAAGACATCCGATCTTTCACTTGTCGATCTCGCAGCTATCGTTTTTGCCGCTGCCCCGCAGCCCGCAAGCACCATAATTATCAAAACAACCGAGATATATTCGATGTATCTCTTCATTGTCTCCTCCTTTATATGGCACTCTCGCCGCGTTCTCCGGTTTTGATCCTGACCGCAACGGCGCATCAACTGACTGCCGCACGTCATATCGCATCTTTTCCTCTTTCATTTGTTCTTATCTTTACTGTTTCTTCCACATTGATCACGAATATTTTCCCATCGCCCGTATTGCCGGTATGGGCAAATTTCTGAATCACGTTGACAACTTCATCAACCATCTCATCATGTACAACAACTTCTAATTTTATTCGTGGAACAAATTCCACCATTTCATATACGATTTTGTCTTTTGCATTCTTGGCCCTGCCTTTGCCGAATCCTTTGATCTCCGATACCGTCACTCCCGGCAAACCTTCAATTTTATGAAGTTCTTCAGTTACTTCCAGCAATTTGAACGGTCGTATTATTGCTTTTATCTCTTTCATAGATTTCCCTGTCCTTTCATTGAATTGATGTAGGATAAATCATTCGTTTACATTTCTGCTTCGACCTCTCTCTTTTCAAACCAGCTGTAAACCGAAGGAATAATCAACAACGTAAGCAGCGTTGAAGTAATCAACCCCCCCACAACAACGGTGGCCAGCGGTTTTTGTATTTCAGAACCGGTCCCGCCGGCCAGCAGCATCGGCATCAAACTGAAAATGGATATTGATGCCGTCATCAATACCGGCCGCAATCGGTCAAGGCTTCCCTTTCTGATTGCCTCCTGCAGTTCAAGTCCTTCTTCCCGCAATTGCGAGATGCGCGATACCAGCACAAGCCCGTTCAAAACCGCAACACCGAAAAGAACGATAAATCCCACCGACGCCGGAACAGACAAATATTGCCCGGACAGGTAGAGAGCGAAGACCCCGCCGATGAGGGCAAACGGCAGGTTGGAAATGACCAGCAGCGCCAGGCGGATCGATCGGAACGTTAAATACAGGAGAAGCAGGATCAGGCCGATGGCAACAGGTCCGATGATCATCAGTTTGTTCATCGCCCGCTGCTGGTTCTCAAATTGCCCGCCCCAGGTAAGATAATAGCCGGCCGGCAGTTTGACCTGCTCTTTGATCTTCTGTTTTGCTTCGGCGACAAAACTGCCGATATCCCGGCCGGTGATGTTCATCTCGATGCCGATCCTTCTCACCCCGTCCTGGCGGCTGATCTGGACCGGCCCTTCGATCATCTTCACTTCAGCCAGCTGTTCGAGCGGGATATTGATGCCCGGTTTTCGTGGTGATCATCAGGTTCTTGATCGCTTCCAGGGAATTTCGCTTCTCTTCCGGCAGACGCACCGTGATATCAAAGCTGCGGTTCTCTTCATACAGCTGCGATGCCGCTTTGCCGGCAACGGCTATTTCAATCACCTTCTGCACATCGCTGATATTCAGGCCATAGCGGGCGATTTTTGCGCGGTCGATGTTGACGGTCAGGTAGGGCTGCCCGGAAACCTTTTCCGCACTCAGATCGGTGCCCCCTCTGATCGTGGAAAGCACCTTGGCTATTTTCAGCCGATTTTTCACTGAGCACGTCGATATCTTCGCCAAACAGCTTGAGAATCAGCTGCGCCCGGGTGCCGGCCACCAGTTCGTCAATGCGGCACTGGATCGGCTGGCTGAATCCGAAGGTGATCCCCGCGATCGACTCCAGCGACTTCCGCATCTCATTGGTCAGCTCTTCTTTTGAAATGTCCCGCTTCCATTCGCTCTTCGGCTTGAATATCCCCACATACCCGGTCTTGTCCGTGCCCCTGGTGTCCAGGGCGACACCGGTCTGTCCGGTTCGTGCCACGATCGTATCCAGTTCGGGAAACTGCTTCAGCTTTTCCGCAGCCTGCTGATTCACTTCCATCGCTTTCGCAAGGGAAACACCGGGAAGCATGGACACATCCATATCAAACGAGCCTTCATCCATGTCGGTATAAACTCCGTCCCCAATCGTGTTACCAGAAACAGCGAAGCAACCAGGAAAGCTCCGGCAACACTCAGTATCACTCTTTTCTTGTTCATTGCATATTCCAGCAGCGGCAGATACCGGTTCTTGGCATGCTTCATGATGAAGCTTTCTTTTTCCGGGTGCGGTTTCAGGAAGAGAAGGCAGAGCACCGGAATAACGAATACAGAGAGAAACAACGACGAAAGCAGCGCGATCGCAACGGTTATGGCAAGCGGCCCGAACATCTTCCCTTCAATCCCTTCCAAGAGAAATAATCGGAATGAAGGTGATCGCAATTATCAATTCTCCGAAAATACTCGGCTTTCTGAACTTCAATGACCGCCTTCAGCACCGTAAATAATTTGGATGTTCGTCTTTTTTCATCTCAGCAAAGTGGCGCTGAACATTTTCCACCTGGATTATGGTTGTGTCTATGATCATTCCGATGGAGATGGCCATTCCGCCGAGGGACATCAAGTTCGCGCTGAATCCCGACAAGCTTCATGACGATGAATGTAACCAGCAGTGAAAGCGGCAAGGCGATCAGCACGACAAAACTCCCTCGGATACTGTCTCAACAATAGATACAGTACGATCAGAACCAGGATAGCGCCTTCAATCAGCGCCTTGTTTACCGTACTGACGCTCGCGTTCACAATATCGCTTCTGTCGTAATAGGGGACGATCCTGATCCCTTCCGGAAGCATATTGTTTTCATTGATTTCCTTGACCTTTTCCGCTACCCGGCGCACCACGTCGCGGCTGTTTTCGCCGCGCAGCATCATGACGATGCCGCCGACACCTTCATCCTTGCCGTTCTTCATGGCGGCGCCCATGCGGACGGCCTCGCCGACCTTCACCTGGGCAACGTCGCGGATGTAGGTCGGCGTTCCCCCCGCTGATTTCAGGACAATGTTTTCGATGTCGCTGACATCTTTTATCAGCCCGACTCCGCGGACTATAAACTGGTCCGCGCCCCGTTCAAGGATTTGCCGCCGACGTTTTCATTATTGTTGCCGATCGCCGAATAAACATCTTCCACGGTTATGCCGTACTTCAGCAGTTTTTCCGGCGATACGATCACCTGGTACTGCTTTGAAATACCCGCCGAAAGAGTTTATCTCGTTTACCCCGGCGACACTTTTCAACTGCGGCGTGATGATCCACTCCTGAATGGTCCTCAGGTTGGTCAGGTAGGAGATTTTCTGCTGCGGGTCATTCGGCATCTTGCCTTCAAGGGTATACTGATAGATCTCCCCCATGGCCGTGCCGATCGGCCCCATGGCGACCTCGACCCCTTTGGGGACCTTTTCTCGCGCCTCCGCCAGCCGTTCGAATACCAGCTGCCGGGCAAAATAGATATCAACATTATCCTTGAAGACGATCGTTACGATCGAGAGACCGAACTTTGTGACCGAACGCATCTGTTCAATGTCCGGCAGGCCGCGCATTGCCATCTCGATCGGGTAGGTCACATTCCGTCTCGATCTCTATTGCCGACAGTCCGTCCGCGTGGCTGACCACTTCAACCTGGATGTTCGTTACATCCGGAAAAGCGTCGATCGGCAATTTCAAATATGAATACAATCCGAAGGCTATTATCAGAAGCGAAAGAAATATGACCATTCCTTTCTGCTTCAACGTATATTCGATAAGTCTTTCCAGCATGAGTGATGATCTCCTAATCCGGACAAGCCGGAAAAATCATTTGAACCGCCAAGGCGCGATGGTCGCGAGGAAATCTTAACAGGTTCTTGGGTTGTTGATTGATGTTGACGTCCTCGCGCTCCTCGCGCCTCGAGCGGTGAAAATATTTTTGCCATTTTGAGAAGATTTTGATTCCTTAGATCTCTACTTGCCATGGCCATGTTAGTCAGCGAGTTCGCCTTTTTTCAGCTCTGACTTGAGAATGAACGCGCCCTTGACGACAACCGGTTCTCCTTTTTTGAGTCCACGGATCACTTCGAGACGATTCCCCAGCGTCCGGCCCAGCCGCTATCTCACGCATTTCGAACTTCTCCGGAGCGGTTTGAATGAAGACATAGTTTTTGGAACCGTCGAGAAAGACCGCTTCCTCGGGTAGCATGATCGCTTTCTCCGTCTGCACGCCCTTTGCATCGATGGTCACGGTGGCAAACATGCCCGGTTTCAGTAAACGGTTCGCGTTCTCGACCTCGACGCGGGCCTTCACCGTTCTGCGTCTTTTCATCCATGACCTCGCCAAGATAGGATATAAAGCCCCGAAAGCTCTTCTCGGCATAGGCCGTTGTCGACACTTTGACCGCCGTTCCCGACTTTATCCGGCCGAGATCTTTCTCGTAGATATCGATGATCACCCAGAGCTTTGACAGGTCGGCGACGGTGAAGAGCGGCTTTTCGGGGCCCACGACTTCACCCTGTGTTGCCGCGCGCTCGATGACCGAACCGCTGATCGGCGAGGTCACGGCGATGAGCGGATGCTGATTGCCGCCCTGCTTGTTCCCGAACTGCTCGACATCGATACCGAGCAAATGGAACTTTTCGTTGGCAAAGGTGAGGTCCGCCTCTGCTTCGGCAAGCTCCTGCCGTGCTCGGATCACGTCCTTTTCCGGGGATATCTTCTTCGAGAACAAGGTTTCCTCGCGCTCAAGGTTCTTCCGGGCAAGATCGGCCCGTCCTTTCGCCTTCGCGTACTCAGCCAATGCCTGCCCAAGTTCGGGGCTGTCGAACCAGGCAAGCGCCTGACCGGTCTTTACTGCATCGCCCTGGGACGCCGCGATCTTCACAAGCCGTCCCGACGTGCGAGCGCTGATCTTCGCCACCCGGTCTCCGTCCAGCTCGATCGCGGCCGTTGCCTCGATGGGGGCCGAGAAAGGTTCCAGCGCCGCAGCCATCACTTCGACACCCGACGCTTTCTGCGCTTCTTTCGACAGGCGAACAACGGCTGTTTCCTCTTGGGCTTGTTCGTTTATGTGCTCTGTCCACGTTTACCATTTTTTTGTCGTCGATCCATAAAAGAACAGGCCCGCGACGAGAAGCGCGATCGAACCAACGGCTAAGATCGCCGCTTTTTTGTTCCGCTGCACAGTGTCTTCCGTTTTGATCCATATATCCCGGATCACTTCTTTCGTGACCTTCATTTCAAGCTTCCTCCTGTTACTTTTTCCAGGGCGTTCAATGCAAGCTGTAAACGCACCTGCGATTCCAGATAAGCGAACTGAGCGTCGATCGTGTCCTTTTGTGCCAGTCGCACTTCAAAGAACCCGAACTTACCTTCCTTAAATGCAAGATTCATGAGTCCTAGATTCTCCAACGCCTTGCCGAGCACATCCTTTTTGAAAAGAGACAGCTCTTCGGACGCGGAAACGAGGTTTGCATAGGCCTCTTCGATCTCGCGCTCTATGGATCGCTTTAACGATGCCTGTTTGATAAGCGCCTGACCTGCCTTTGAAGCGGCTTCCTTCCGGTCAGCCTGTTTCCGGTCGAACAAAGGGAGCGGGAACGAAAGCATGACGCCCGTTTCGTTCAGTTTGTCGTCCTGGTTGTAAAATCCCGATCACGGTAAAGCTCGGTATCGCCTCTCTCCCGGCAAGCTTCATGGCTGATCTGGCCTGCTGCACCTCCGCCGCTGTTGACAGCACGTCGGGCCGCTGCGACGCAGTGAGGGTCCGCAGCTTCTCCTTGTCCGGGACCGGCGGGGCTTCCATCGGCAGATCGCCTTCCACAGAGAAGTCGGATTTCGGCTTCGTCCCGAGAAGAGCCTGCAGATCCAGCGACGCTTCCCGCCGTTCCTTCTCGGCAAGCAGGCGCTCTCTCTTGGCCTTGCCGAGTTCGACATCGGCCAGATTCTGTTCGAGCTGGGATATCTCTCCTGCCTGGTATTTGACGCATGGCCGAACTGACGAGCTGTTCCTGAAGATGTACTGCCTCGTCGGCAAGTTCTACTTTTCGCTTCGCTGCAAGGGCTTTCACGAAAGCGTCCTTGACCTCGGCGATCAGAACGCGCTCCCGGTCCCGGATGTCCTGTGCAGCCTTCTCCATGCCGCTCCGGGCCGCATCGACGCGCCAGCCACGTTGTCCCGCGATTTCGAACTCCTGGGAAAGAGTGAACCCGTGGTTCGTCACCTTTTCGCCGCCTCCGGGAACCGTGTCTTTCCTGGACAGACTGCCTTCGATTACTGGATTGCTTCTGAGCCAGAGTCCGGCCTGATCAAGCCTGCCTTGGGCAGCGCCCTGCTCCAGCATGATGGATTGAATATCGGGATTGTTTTTCAGCGCTGCTTCCACCGCCTCAACAACCGTTATGGCTGAAGCGGGATGCGCGGACAGCAAAAGAGCGCACGCAAAGATAATCATTCGCGTCATGAATACACCTCACTTGTTTAAGCAAATTGATACAAACGGGGCGTGAGCGCGCAATAGCACAACGGATGACAAAGGTCACTCGCGGTACAATGCGGCTGTATGAATAAAGCTGTGGGGGTTAGTTCTGTGGTGGCTTGTTGATGGGATACGAAGGGTCCCGAAGGGCAAGTAACGTCGGCATGCCGACGACATGGACCGTCAGAACGGGGGCAAGAAAGACTTGGCTCTGCATTCCAAAAGCTGTGTTGGAACACAGGGGGCAAAGATCCCTATCCATTCCCGGATCAGAAGGAATGTTTTTATCATGGTCCGCGGTTCGGTTTGTCGAGTCCGAATGGCATGATTCATTTGACAGATTCTTTTGATCCGCTGGTAAGGATAGGTCGACATGACAATCGTCGCAGGCAACTACGTCCAACACCGGCGCGACAATATAGGTCCCTATGAGAAGGAGTAGAAGAATATTATATAGTCTTATCATAGTGAGCTGATAGTACGACATTCGAATATGCGAATCAATGGATATTTTGATCAAGTGGTAAGCATTCAAGGTCCGGCACGAGAAAAGCATCTCGAACGCGAGGGTTTTCCCTCCGCTTTGGCCTATTCAAGTTTATCAAATGGACAACCTGAACGAACCATAACCGCCTCACAATGTCAGCGCGCAATGAAGACCTGGAACGGGACACGCGCTATTGCTTCTCGATCACAAACAGCAGCTGGCCCTCCTGGACCGTCTCGTTGAGCTTGACGCAGACTTCGGCGATCTGGCCGTCGAAGGGCGCGAGAATGGCGTTCTCCATCTTCATGGCCTCGAGGTTCGCGATCTCTTCTCCCTTGTGGACGATGTCGCCGACCTTGATGGGCCCGCGATCGGGATTGCCGATCCTCCAGATGTTGCCGTTGATCGGCGCGCCGACATCGTTCGGGCCCTTTGGCCATCCGGATCTCGACCTTCTTGGCCCGCGGGGTCGCGACCGTATACACCCGGGTCTTGTTGTTCACCCGCATCACGACATGGATGAAGCCCTCATGCTCCGCGCCGATCGATACGAGTTCGATGGAATAGGGCTTGCCCCAGAGATCGAAATCCACGCGGTCCCCCGGCTTCTTGAGCCCTTCGCGCCAGACATCGGTGGGCAGCACCAGCGGCGCTTCGCCGTACTGGTCGCGGAACCCGATGTATTCCAGGGCGTCCTTCGGGTGCATGAGCTAGAGGATGAACTCCTCGTCCGTCACGGTCCTGCCGAGGTTGTCCGCCAGTTCCTTTCGCAGTTTCTCGAGGTCGTCGTTGGCCACGGATTCGAGCGGAGACGTTCTCCTTCCGCTCCTTGATCTTCGCGGCTCCCTTCTTCGCCGAACGTGCTCTGGTACACCCAGTCGGCCGGCCAGCCGACGGGAAGCCTTCCGTAATTGCCGAGCAGCAGGTTCTTGAAATCTCCGGGCGCGTTCCTGAAGAGCGTCAGCAGTTCTTCCTGCTCGTCCTTCGGTCAGCGCGCCGAAGTCCTGCGCCTTTTCCTCGACGAATTTTATCATGAGCGCGATGATGTGCTTGACCCCGGCATCGCCGCGCTCCTTGGCGTAGCGGTTGATGATCCCGCTGCAGGTGACCCAGGTGATCTGGGAGCCGGGCGTCACATCGAAATATTTCACGATCCGGTTGTACAGGGACATGAGCTTCAGGACCGCGGGCATGAGATGGAGGAACTCGGCCTTCTGCGCCTGCTCGAAGGAGCTGGGGAACGCGCCGCCCGGCATCTTGTGGCGCGTGACCGTGTGGTCGAGCCCCTTAAAGGGCGACTCGGCCCAGTCGTAATGTCCGATCCATTCGCGCACCTTCTGGACCGCGGCCTCGGCCTCGGGCCTGTTGAGGTGCACCGGGATGCCGGACTCCTCGAAGATCGCCTGGACGGCGAGGATGGGCGAGTGGCCGTAGAACCGGACGAGCGAGTCCTCCTCCACGTCGAAGATCTTCGCGCCTGCCTTGGCGGCGGACAGCAGGGCGGGTATGGCAAGCCCGTCGGTGATGTGCCGGTGATAGTTGATCACCAGCGTCGGGGTATTTCTGTTTGATGGCGCTGATCAGGTTGCCGATCCGGGTGACGTCGCCGACACCTGCCATGTCCTTGACGCACAGGACGATCTCGTCCGACGCCCGAGCAGAGGTCGACGATGTCCCTGATCACGCTTGAGATAGTATTCGTTCGTGGCCCAGTCCGCGGTGGTGAAGGAGATGGTCGGCTCGAAAAGCCGTCCCCGCTTCATCACGACCTCGGCGACCGTGCGCATGTTCCGCACATCGTTCAGGAAGGAGAAGCACCGCCAGACATCGATGTCCACCTGTCGCCACGGCGTACTCGATCACGTTCTTCGGATAGGGCCGATAGCCCCAGAGGTTGGTCTCGCGGATCAGGGTCTGGAGCAGCACGTTCGGCATGAGCTCGCGGAGCAGGGCGGTCTCTTCGAACGGGCTCTCCCTCCGGTTCATGATGCCCACGTGCCATCGGGCTCCGCCGTGGCACTCGGCGCTGAAGAGCCCCATGCTTTTCATAATGGGGCGCAAGGGTCTTCAGGTCGTAGATGCGGTGGCGGTTCTTGAAATCCGACTGGCCCGCGTCCCGCATGCCGACCGAAGTAAAGCACACGCCCTTCAGCGAGCGGACCGCCGCGACGATCTCCTTGGGCGACATGCCGGGCCTGGCAAAACAGCGGAAGGATTTTTCGCCGTCCGTGTTTCGCCGCAACTCCTGTCTCCTGACTCCTGACTCCTGACTTCTGTTTTCTGATTTCCTTCATCCGGCTCTCCCTCACATCCATTTCTGGGGCCCCAGCGCCGAGATCTCCGCCACATACCGGGCGATCTTGAGCACCTCGTCCTCGCTGTTCTGCTCGCTGAACTTCGAGATCAGTTCATCCATGTGCTCTTCGATGAACCGGGTCGAAAACTCCCCGGAGATGAACGACGGGTGCCTGATGATGCTGAGCAGCAGCGGCTGCAGCGTCTTGACGCCCTCGACCCTGAGGTTCCTGCCGAGCGAGCGGTCCATGACCCGGATGGCGTCTTTCCTGTCCGCGCCCGCGGTCATGAGCAGCATGAACAGCGAATCATAGTATGCGGGGATATCGCCGCCCTCATACACGCCCGAGGCCACGCGCACATTCGGGCCCATCGGTACCTGCAGCCGGGTGATCGCCCCGAAGGAGGGGCTGAAGCTCTTGGGGTCCTCCGCGTTGAGGCGCACTTCCAGCGCCCACCGGTTCGGACGGATGTCTGACTGTTTGAACGGCAGTTTCTTGCCGAGGGCCACGTCGATCATGATGCCGACGATATCCAGACCCGTGATCAGTTCCGTGATGCCGTGCTCGACCTGCAGCCGCGTGTTCACTTCGAGGAAATAGAATTTCTTGGTCGCCGAATCGAAGATATACTCCACCGTGCCGGCCGATGTGTAGCCGATCTCGCGCATCAGCCGCGTGGCCGAAAAGCAGATCTCCTGCCGAAGGCCTTCGTCAAGGCTTGGCGACGGCGCCTCCTCGATGATCTTCTGGTTCCTCCGCTGGATCGTGCATTCACGCTCGTACAGATGAATGACATTGCCGTGCTCATCAGCAACGATCTGGACCTCGATATGCCGGCCCCGCTCAATATATTTCTCGACCAGGATGGTCTCATCGCCAAAGGACTTTTTGGCCTCAGACCGGGCCCGGGCCAGGGACTGCGACAGATCGTTGTCATGTTCCACCTTGACCATGCCCTTGCCGCCGCCACCCGCCGAGGCCTTGATCATGATCGGGTAGCTTACCTCATCCTTCTTCATCCATGTTTTGATCTGCTCGATGTCCGTGACCGCGTCGATGCCCGGAATGGTCGGGACATTGGCCTTCTTTGCAAGCGCCTTGGCCTCGATCTTGTCCCCCAGCATGCGGATGACCTCGGGAGACGGGCCGATCCATATCAGGCCGGCGTCGATCACTTTCTGCGCGAAATCCGCGTTCTCGGCCAGAAAACCCCAACCAGGATGGACCGCGTCAGACTTGCTCTGAAGGGCCGCCTGGACCATCTTGTCCTTGTTGAGATAGGACTCGGACGGCGGCGCCTCGCCGATGTATACCGCCTCGTCCGCCATGAACACGTGATGGGCCAGGCGGTCGGGGTCGCTGTACACCGCCGTGGTGGGGATCTTGCGGTCCCTGCAGGTGTGCATGACCCGGACCGCGGGAACGCCCCGGTTCGCGATCAGGATCTTACTGATTGTTCTCTTCATTGCCGTCTCCTGAAAAGTTAATGCAAACGAAATAATAATTGTTACGTTCCACTGAATCCCCCTCACCTCGGTCCTCTCCCTCGTTGGGGAGAGGATGTAAACCTCCCTCGCCCCTTGCGGGAGAGGGCCGGGGTGAGGGGTCTATGCAAGGGCAGACCTTCGCACAAATATGTCAAGTTCTGTGGAAAAAATGGAAAAAAGTCGCTTGTCCGGGTCAGGTAAAAAAACCTTTACCTGATGAATAGGAGTCCACTGCTATTCATCCTGGTAAAGGTCATGATTGTCAAACTTCCCCGGTCAGGAGCGCTGTTGTCAGCAAACCGGTTGATGCTTCGGCCGCCGACACCCCTGTGTTCGCCTCATTCAGCATGAGGAAATCATATTATTTGAGAAGACCGGCATTTGTCAAGTTATTATTACTTCGACAGATGGGATTGTTGATGCTCTGGTCCGACTTAAAAATGATGGTCCCCCTGCTGTTTCGTACCTTCCCTTTTTCCTCTTCCTTGACCCCTGAACAAACATTCTAGGTATACCCTTCCCCCTTTTAATCTGGTATAATCAAGCATGCAAATCTTCCACTACCGAGGCAGGTTCGTTAAAGGCGTTGTCCTTTTTCTCCGGATACTTCTGAGCTATAAGCTCTTCGCGCTCAGAAACACCTTCACCTCCCCTGCCCATCGAAAAGAACGGCTCAAGCAGCTTCACGCCAATAACGCGTTTGTGCTGCGCGAGCGAATGATCGAGATGCGCGGCGTACTCATCAAGATCGGACAGTTCCTGTCCTCGCGCGTGGACATCCTCCCTGAAGAGTATACGAACGAGCTTTCCAAGCTCCAGGACCAGGTCCCTCCCGCGAACATTGCGGACATCATGAAGCGCGTCATTCAGGAGATCGGTCCGCCTGAGAAGGTCTTTTCCTCGTTCGACGAGACACCCATCGCCTCTGCCTCGCTCGGCCAGGTGCATCGCGCGTACCTCAAAAGCGGCGAATGCATCGCGGTCAAGGTCCAGTATCCCGGCATTGAAGAGGTGATCGCGGCCGATATCCGGACGCTCAGCTTCGTCATCAAGATCCTCAAGTTCCTCTACCGCCGCATCAACCTCGACGTCATTTACTCTGAATTCTCCCGCATTATCCGCGAAGAGCTGGACTATATCCAGGAAGGGAAGAACGCGGAGGCCTTTGCCAGAAACTTCGCCCAGAATCCGAAGATCAAGATACCTGTCGTGTACTGGCCGTTCACGACGTCCAAAGTGCTGACACTCGAATTCCTCGAAGGCACCAAGATCACGGACTTTGAGGAGATCGACGCGCAGGGGATCGACCGGAAAGAGGTGGCGCGCACGCTTGCCGAGGCCTATTCGCAGATGTTCTTTACGGACGGCCTGTTCCACGGCGACCCCCATCCCGGCAATATCTTTGTCCGGCCCGGCCCCCAGATCATCCTCGTGGACTTTGGCATGGTGGACCGCCTCTCTCCCCCGAAAAAAGAGGGGCTCAAGCGCGCATTCACCGCGATCATGGAGCGTGACAGCCTGGGGCTCGTCCGGGCCCTTGTGGACATGGGGTTCATCCCGCTCACCAGGGACGTCCAGCCTTTGGTGCAGTTTGTCGATAAGGTCTTTCAGAAATACCGCGATATCTCTCCAAGTCAGTTCAAGGCAATGGACATCGAGGAGATGGGGAACGATATCATGGAGGCCCTCCAGCTGAGCCCGTCGATCCAGATCCCGAACGATTTTATCCTGTTCGGCAGGGTCGTGGGCATGCTGAACGGCCTCGGGTCGCAGCTCGATCCTGAGACCAACATCATCGAGATCGCCACGCCGTTTGCCAAGCGCTTCATCCTTGCCGATCAGGTTTCAGCAGCGGCCTTCTTCGAGCAGGCAGGCGTTACCGGCCGCTCGCTCATACGGCTGCCGAAGCTGTTGACCGATTTTCTGGTGTCCACGAGCCGGGGCGAGACGCGGGTAGAGATCACTTCGCGGGACATCGTGGAGGAGCTCAAGACCATCTCGCGCATCGGCAAGGGCTTGATCCTCGCGTTGCTCATCACCGGGGCCGGTATAGCCGCGGCAGCGTTCCGCATCAACCACTTTGACACGGAAAGCGCATGGTCTCTTGCCGCCTGCGGTGTATTAAGTCTCTGGCTTGTGCTCCAGTTACGAAAATGGTGAACCGCTGATCCATTCGCCGTTCTTCTTCTCAAACCTCTTACCCTATGACTCAGGCTTACTAGTGGTATTCATCTCATACAAACTCAATACTATATTCCGGTGAGTCTTTGACAACATTCCTTGTCTTGCCAGGTACCGCGATTCTCTACTCGTTTTCACTAACGCTCGGAGCAGGCTAAAGTGCGCGGATTAACGTCGGATATTTGGCAAAGGACTCTATTGACACGGCTCACTCAACTTTCAGTCCCGCTGAGAGGAGATCTGTGCCAGGGGCATATCTGTGACAATATTAAATTGCTTGTATGCGTTTGGAATCAGCTCGGCAGATAAGAAAGTTCATCGTACGGTAAAGATCTTCGTGGACTGATAACGGTGGGCCACATGGAGGGTTAGATCATCGGTTGCGATCTCGCGGTGGGTCTTGAGCGCAACATCGGGGTGGTTGTTCTCTTCCGAGAGGTGGGCCAGACATGCCCACTGAAGACGCTTTTCCCTCGAAGCGCGGCGCAACAGTTCCGCCGCCTCAAGGTTCGAAAGGTGGCCTTTGGGCCCCTTGATCCGCTGCTTGAGATAGGCCGGGTAAGGGCCGGCCGCGAGCATGGCGGGATCGTAATTGCTCTCCAGAAAGACGGCGTCGAGCGACGCCACGATTTGGGCAAGGTCCTTGAACACGTGCCCGAGGTCCGTCAACACGCCGAGCCGCTTCGTGCCCGCCTCGACCACGAAGGCGGAACCGTCCACGCCGTCGTGCGGCGTGGGGATCGCGTGCACGACCACATCGCCTAACTTGATCTTGTCGCAGGACCTGAAGTTGCGCACGTCGGTAAGCTTGCCGAGGTTGCACCGCGAAGCGGCGGCCGCCAGCGTTGCCGGCGTAACGTAGATCGGTATGCCGAATTTTCTCTGATACACGCCCGCATGGCGGATGTGGTCGCCGTGGTCATGGGATATGATCACCGCGTCGACCGAGCGGATGTCCCTGCCGTGCGCGGCAAGCCGCTCCTGCGCCTGCACGCCCGTGATCCCGGCGTCGATCAGCAGCCTGACGCCCCCTGCCTCGACATAAATACAATTCCCGCTGCTGCCTGATTGAAGTGAAATTGCGATCATGGTCATGCTGGAAACACTCTAACAGGCCGTGCCCTTGTTGTCAACGTGAATGATTGCTTCGCGGATTGTGCTTGAGTGCGGACAGGACTTTCTCTATAATGACTGCTGAGAGGCTTGCTGCATCTTATGCAGCGCCGTTTATGATGTGCTTCCTAACCAGACGAGTTGGAACAAAAAGGTCGAAGCCAGAAAGCGTCTCTCGTACCCTGCTCTTGCGATAACGCGGGCACAAGCAGAGCACGTACCCTGCTGTTGCCATAGCGCGGGCATAAACGGAGGACGCAGAGTTAAATTAGAACCTTTGAGTCTTGGTTTTAACCCGGACCATTTTTGAGCTTTTCTCTGCGAGCTCTGCGCCTCTGCGAGAATAATTCTTCCCATTTTGTGAAGAATTTGATTCTTAACTGAATAACAATTATCTTATGTCGCCTAAATCAGTTCTCGATAATATCAGCATTGTCCTCGTGGACACGAAAACGCCGGCAAACATCGGCGCAACAGCACGATGCATGATGAACATGGGTCTCAGACACCTCATCCTCGTGGACCCGCCTGCGGACAAACATCAGGATGCCCTCAAGCTTGCCGTGGGCGCCCATGAGATCATCGAGAAGGCAGCGGTGTTCCCGGCGCTCGCTGAGGCGCTCGCCGACCATGGGCTCGTCATCGGGACATCGAGGCATGCGGGCAAACAGCGCAAAAACATCCGAACTCCGCGCGAGGTGGCGGAGCAGGTGATTCCGCTTCTCTCGAAGAACCGCGTAGCAATCGTATTCGGCAACGAAGTGAACGGGCTGGAAAACAGGGACCTTGCGCTTTGTCATGAGATCGTAGCCATACCATCTTCGGACGAATTCCCGTCTTTGAACCTTTCTCATGCCGTCATGATAATTGCCTATGAGCTTTTTCTTGCGTCAGGCGTTCATACAGGACGGGCGGCCAAAAAGCTTGCGCGTTTTGATGAGACCGAGGGCTTTTATCAGCAGTTGCAGGAGACCCTTCAGACGATAGGCTTTCTTGAGCACGAAAACCCTGAGCGCTTGATGTTTTCGCTCCGGCAGCTCTTCGGCAGGGCGCGACTGACCGGCCGCGAGGTCAGGATGTTGCGCGGCGTTCTGAGCGCGATCGACAGGGCGGATGATGGAAGAAGGACCGTTAACCCTTTGCAAATTATAATTATATAGTAAAATGAATGTTACTATTTCACTTGACTTTATCTGCAATTGACAGTATATTATGGTCAAGAAAAATAAATATGGTGGTCAAGGACGGCCCGTGATTCTTTTCGGGCGCATTGAACGAGGTACCCTTTTAATTCGGATTTTCACCGTTGCGAGAGGGGGAACTCTCCATAAAGGTATCCTATTTATTGCGAGGATATTATGAAAAAAAATTGCTGGGAACATAAGAAGTGCGGCAGGCAGCCGGGAGGACACAAGGCCGAGGAGCTCGGCGTGTGCCCGGTCACGACGTATCAGGCGCTGGACGGCGCGCACGAGGGAAAGAACGGGGGCAGGGCATGTTGGGCGATCGTCGGCTCCCTCTGCGGCGGCAAGATACAGGGTACCTATGCGCAGAAATTTAACGACTTCTAGATGCGATTTTATGATCGCGGTAAAAAAAAAGGAAGAAACGACGATGCTCGGTTTTTCTGCCAGCGTCTCAGTCTGGATACAGCGCTTCAGAAACTGTATGCAATTGCAAGCGGCCTGTCTCACTCAGCGTCCTGTGAAAGGCGGACCAGCGATAAACCGTTTGTGTTTCTTGAGTGATAATTCTTAATTTCTGTATCGACTGTAAGCACAGAATGCACTTCCTTCCATGGCTCTTTCAATATTTAATCCGCCTGCCGCCTGAGGAATGTGGGTTTGTCCAGGTCCTCGTGGTCGATGCCGAACGATTCATTCCTGAAATCAAATGCCTCCTGCTTGCGCTTCGGTTTTTCCAGGGACGCCCTGAACTCCTTGAAGTTCGCCACCGGCCGTTTGATCCGGTCTCTCGCGCCCTCGTCGTCGAAACCGGTCGCGATCACCGTCACCATGATCTCCTCGCTCATGACCGGGTTGATCACCGCTCCGAAAATGATGTTCGCGCTCGGATCGACCTCCTCCTTGATGATCGCCGTCGCCTCGTGCAGCTCATTGATACCCAGGTCATTGCCTCCGGTGATGTTGATGAGCACGCCGCGGGCGCCCTTGATGGAACCGTCCTCCAGCAGCGGGCTCGCGATCGCCGCGTGTGCGGCATCCACGGCCCGGGACTCCCCCCGGCCGATGCCGGTGCCCATGACCGCCCTGCCGCGGATCGACATCACGGTCTTGACGTCGGCAAAGTCGACGTTCACATAGCCCGGCACCATCACCACATCGGAGATCCCCTTGACCGCCTGACCAAGCACCCCGTCGGCGACCCGGAAGGAATCGAGCAGCGTGGTCCTTTTTTCAGCGAGGTTCAGCAGGCGCTCGTTCGGGATCACGATAAGCGCATCGACGTTCTTCTTGAGCTCGGCAATGCCTTCCTCCGCCTTTTGCATCCGGTTCATCCCTTCGAAGCTGAAGGGCTTGGTCACCACGCCGACCACCAGGGCGCCAACCTCGCGCGCGAGGCTGGCAAGCACCGGCGCGGCGCCTGTGCCCGTGCCGCCGCCCATGCCCGCGGTGATAAAGACCATGTCGGCGCCGGCAAGCGCGGCCTTGATCTTGTCCGCGTCCTCAAGGGCCGCGGTCCTCCCGATCTCGGGATTTGCCCCCGCCCCGCGTCCGTTGGTGATCTTTGACCCGATCTGGAGCTTGATCGGGACCCGCGCCAGCTCAAGGGCCTGCATGTCGGTATTGACCACGAGAAACTCGACCCCCTTGATGTCCGATTGGACCATGCTGCTTACGGCATTGCTTCCGCCGCCGCCCACGCCGATCACCTTTATGACGGCGGGCAGGCTTTCCTCCTCAAACTGGAACATCTCGTGTGCCCCCCTTTCCTCGCGCGGTTTATCCGCCGTGGCCTCGCACAAAACCTCGCCGTGCGTGTTTGCCACAAATTCCATGATGTCCTGAAATCCAAAATCGAGCTTATCTTCCATAGCATTCTCCCTAATCCCTTGCGCCGTAATCCCGGTCTCGGCATTGCTCTTCTTGGATCTTCTCGCCATGATCCTGCCCTCCGCTCCGTTCCTTTGGATTAGACGAATCCTTCCACCCACTTCCAGAGACGCTTCAGGCTCCCGCTGCTCCTGAATTTTCGCGGGGCCTCCTGCGCATTCTCGGCGCCGTAGAGCACAAGCCCCACTCCCGTGGCGTAGATCGGGCTGTTCACCACGTCCATGAGGCCGCCGATGTTTCTCGGGACGCCGCGCCGGATCGGCAGGCCGAGATAGCGCTCCGCCGCATCCTGCGCCCCTTCCATCAGGGCCGTGCCGCCGGTCAGCACAACGCCGGAGGCGAACATGTCCTCGAATCCCGTTTTTTTGAGCCGCTGCTGTACCATGCCGAACAGCTCTTCGACGCGGGGCTCGATGATCTCGCACAGGATCTGGCGCGAGAGGAGCCGGGGCGGCCGCCCGCCCACACTGGGGACATCGAGGGTTTCCTCGTGCTTGACGAGGGAGGACAGGGCGCACCCGTACTTGATCTTGATCTTTTCCGCCTCCGAGGCCGGCGTGCGGAGGCCGATGGCGATATCGTTCGTAAGATGGTTTCCGCCGATGGGAAGCACCTCGGTGTGCCACAGGCTGCCCTCGAGAAAGAACGCCAGGTCCGTGGTCCCGCCGCCGATGTCCACGACGACCACGCCGAGTTCCTGCTCCTCGGACGTGAGCACCGCCCTGCTCGAGGCGAGCGGCTGCAGCACCAGGTCGTTCACATGCAGCCCCGCGCGCGAGCAGCTCTTCACGATGTTCTGAATAGCGGTCACCGCGCCGGTGATGATATGGACCTTGACATCGAGCCGCGTTCCCGACATCCCGTGCGGGTCCTTGATCCCGTCCTGGTCGTCGATGATGAATTCCTGCGGCAGGACATGAAGGATCTGCTGGTCCATGGGAATGTTCACGGCCCGGGCCCCGTCGATGGCCCGCGCCACGTCCGCCGATCCGACCTCCCGGTTCTTGATCGCCGCCACGCCGCGCGAGTTCATACCCTTGATATGGCCGCCGGAGATCCCCACATACACCGAATTGATCTCCACACCGGCCATAAGCTCTGCCTCATGCACCGCTTTTTTTATGGACTCCACCGTGCTGTCGATGTTGACGACCACCCCTTTTTTCAGTCCGTGCGAGGGACTGATGCCGATCCCGATGATATCGACCTTTCCGTCGTCCTTGACCTCGCCCACGATGGCGCAGACCTTGGTTGTCCCCAGGTCCAGACCCACCAGCACGTTATTCGGTTTTTTCGCCACAGGTACCTCCTTGAGAGGGTCCGGGGTTCAGGTATCAGGGTACAGGTAATGCATCAGCTTTTTTTGCCCGCTGACCCTGGCCCCTGTCCCCCTGCCTCCTTGCCCCCGACATTTTTCACCATCACCGCCGCCTGTCGCTCGGGACGAAGGTCCACATAGGCGATCTCCAGGCCGCGCTGTTTTCCATCAGACAGGATCTCGGCAAGCCTGCTGAGCTTCTCCGCATAATTTCCCGTGCCGATCTTGAACTCGTGGTCGGCATACAGAACACTGAGCGTCTCGGGAGATCCCGCCTTGACCGTCACCTCATGCAGCCTCCACCCGCCCCGTTCGGCGATCTCGGCAACGAGCATCAGCGCTTCGGCCATTCCTTCGGACGTCACCTGCTCGCCGGGCCGTACGCGATGGTCCTTGACAACAACGACGGGGAGCTGCCATGCGGATGCGTTTTCATTCGCGATCTTTTCGATGACGACCCCATCGTTGTCCATCACGTACCGGCCGGCGCCGGTATCCAGCAGCGCATAGGGGACCCGCTCGGTAACCACCATGCTGATCCTGTTCGGCAGGCGGCGGTAGATCCGGACATCCTGCACCCAGGGATTCGCGCGCGCCCGCCTGACCACGGCTTCAAGATCGACCCGGAAAATGTTCTGGCCGGTGAATACGCCGGTGATCGCCCGGAGATCGGCCTCGCTCACCTGCTTCGCGCCCTTTACATCCACGCCCGCGATCTGGAACATCTCGGCGTGCAGGAGCGCCTGGTACGCCTGCCAGGCCAGCACGCCGCCTGCGATGAGCACAACGACCATGATGATCCGCAGCGCCGCGTTTTTGATCCCCGCTCCGCCTGTCCGGGACCGTCTGGCAGCGCGTCCCACCTCGGCCCGTTTTACGGTCACACGGTTTGAGTTGCTGCGGTACGATCTCGGGACTTTTACGTTTTTATAGTCTCTCATATCGATTTCGGATTGATGATTGCGGAATGCGGAATAACTGACTCTCGCTGTTCGAAAAGTCTCTCATCCGCAATCCGAAATCCGCAATCTAAAATTTATGTTTTCTGCAGCGCCAATCGCAGAATTTCCTCCACCAGGTCAGGGAACGACATGCCGACACCCCGTGCGATATCGGGCAGAAGGCTCGTGGCCGTCATCCCCGGCAGGGTGTTCACTTCAAGGATATAGGGATCGCCGGCGGCATCAATGATAAAATCCACCCTGCTGTATCCCCTGCAGCCCAGGGCGCGGTGCGCGGCCAACCCCGCATCGAGCGTCCGCTTGTACACTGCCTCGGGGACCCTCGCGGGGAAAAAATGCTCCGACATCCCTTGTTCGTACTTTGCTTTGTAGCTGTAGAAGACGTCCTTCGGCACGATCTCGATGGCGCCCAAAGCGCGCTCGCCCAGGATGCCGACCTGTACCTCCATCCCGCGGATGTATTTCTCGATCAGGACCTCGCGGTCATACGAAAAGGCAAGCTTTACCGCGGGAGCAAGCTCATCGCCCGTGTTGACCACGCTCACCCCGACACTTGATCCCTCGGAGCTCGGCTTGACAACGAGAGGAAAGCCGAGCTCCATCTGCGCTGTCGTAAGCGGTTCCTTATCGCCGAGCGGAAACAACCATGAATGGGCCTACGTGAAGACCATATGCCTTGAACACGGTCTTGGAGATGATCTTGTTCATGCCCATGGCGCTCGCGAGGATGCCCGAGCCCGTAGCAGGGAATGCCCAGGATCTCGAGCAGTCCCTGGATCGCGCCGTCCTCTCCAAACTTGCCGTGGAGACCGTTGAAGGCGACCTCGACTCCCGATTTCCGGAGCTGTTCTCCCACATCTCTGCCGACATCAACGGCAACGGCATCATATCCTTTGCCCTTCAGCGCTTCCAGAATCGCGTTCCCGCTCGCGAGCGAAACCTCCCGCTCCGACGACAACCCGCCCATGAGCACACCGATCTTTTTTTTCGTTACAAGAGCCATGTGCAATCCATTCTTTACCGCAGAGGACGCTGAGAACGCGAGAGCATCGTCCGAGCACTTAGAATTCTGATCTTGCACTTCTCTGGACTTCCGACGATGAGATTTTTTCAGTCTTCTCCTATTATCCTTATCTCCGGCTCAAGCCGCACGCCGGACACCTCGAGCACTTTCTCCTTGACGATCTCCATGAGCGACAGCACGTCCGCTGCTTTCGCCTTGCCCGTGTTCACGATAACGTTGGCATGCTTTTCCGAAACCTGCGCGCCGCCGACCTTCCTGCCCTTGAGCCCGGCACGTTCGATCAACTTGCCCGCGGACTCTTCCTGCGCGTTTTTGAACACCGATCCCGCATTCGGGAATCCCCAGGGCTGACGCTGCTTTCTGGTGTGCAGCAGTTCTTTGATCCGTGCCTTGATCTTCTCGGTATCGTCGCGCCGCAGGACCACCCGCACCTCCAGCACCAGATGCCCTTCGGGGATCGAGGTCGTCCGATAGCTGAACCCCATCTCCTCCGCACCCCTGGTGATCAACTCGCCGTCAGGCGAGATCAGGGAAACGGATTCAATGACATCCCCCATCTCGCCGAGAGCGGTGCCGGCATTCATGCAGACCGCACCACCCACCGTACCCGGGATGCCGGCGGCAAACTCAAGGCCCGTGAGCCCCTGCTCCACGGAAAAGGAGAGAAGCCTGGCCAGGGACGCGCCGGCTTCCGCGTACACCACGGCAAAGGAGCCGCCGATCGAGCGGTATTCCCGTTCGATCTTGATCGTATGCAGGTGCTGCAGGGAGATCATCACGCCGCGAAACCCGCCGTCCCGCACGAGCAGGTTGGTGCCCCCGCCGAGGATGAAGGAGGGCAGCTGCCGGGCCTTGATCGCCTGCAGCAGGCGACGGAGGTCCTCCCGGTCTGCGGGGTAGGCGAGAACGTCCGCCGGACCGCCGATGGCGTACGACGTGTGCCTGCTCAGCGGTTCGTCTCGCTTGATCTCTCCTTTAAAGTTTTTTATTTCCATGGTCCATGTGTTTCAAGCGCTCCACAACCTGTTCCCCGAGCTTCCACACGTCGCCGGCGCCGAGCGTGATCATGAGATCGCCCTTTTTGAGGACCGAGAGCATGTGCTCGACGATCTTCTCCCGCTCCGGGATGAAGGTCACGTCCTTGTGCCCGTATTTCTTGATCCCCTCGTACAAGGCCTGGCCCGAAATGCCGGGGATCGGCTTCTCCCCTGCCGCATAGATGTCCATCACCACCAGCGTGTCCGCCTGGTTGAATGCGGTAAAGAATTCCTCGAGCAGATGCTGCGTCCTCGTATAGCGGTGAGGCTGGAACACCACGACCACGCGCCGCTCCATGCCCGCTGCTGCCGCGGCGAGCGTGGCCTTCACCTCGGTGGGGTGGTGGCCGTAATCATCAACGATCGTGATCCCGCCCACCTCGCCCTTGATCTGGAACCGGCGCTGCACGCCGCTGAAGTCCTTGAGCGCTTTTCTGATGACCTCGAGCTCGATGTCCAGTTCCCGCGCCACGGCAATGGCCGCAAGACTGTTGTTGATATTGTGCACGCCCGGCACCGAGAGTTCGAACCATCCGAGGTCCTGGGCGTGGTGCAGCACTTTGAACGCGGAGCCGAGCGGCTTGAGCGAGACGTCACGTGCCTGGTAATCGGCCTGCGAGCTCATGCCGTAGGTCTGGTACCGTTTCTGCACCAGCGGGATAAGGGCCTGGATATGCGGCTGGTCCAGGCACAGGATGGACACGCCGTAGAACGGGACCTTGTTGATGAACTGAAGGAAGGCCGACTTGATCTCATGGATGTCCTTATAGTAGTCGAGGTGCTCCTCATCGATGGTCGTGACCACGGCGATCGTGGGAGAAAGTTTCAGGAAGCTCCCGTCGCTCTCGTCCGCCTCGGCCACGAGGAACTCGCCCTGACCGAGCTTGGCGTTCGTGCCGAGGCTGTTCAACTTGCCGCCGATCACGACCGTGGGGTCGATCCCGCCGGCCGCAAGCACCGTGGCGACCATGGAGGTCGTCGTGGTCTTGCCGTGCGCGCCCGCGATGGCAACGCCGTACTTGAGCCGCATGAGTTCGGCGAGCATCTCCGCCCGCGGAATGACCGGGACCTGCTTCTCCCGCGCGGCGATCACCTCGACATTGTCGTTCTTCACCGCCGAGGAGATCACCACCACATGCGGTGACGTGATGTTCCCGGCACGGTGACCGATGAAGATCTCGCCGCCCAGTTTTTTCAGCCGCTCCGTCGTGTCCGACTCCTTCATGTCCGAACCGGTGACCTTGTACCCGAGGTTCAGCAGCACCTCGGCAATGCCGCTCATGCCGATGCCGCCGATCCCCACAAAATGAATGTGTTTAATTTTTTTGAACATAGTCTTTACAGATCCTTACAATCTCCTCCGCCGCCGTATTCTGCATCGGTGCCGCGCTCATTGCGCCGGCCCCCGGTGCACGATAATTCTTGATAATGCCGGCCAGCTTCTCCGGCGTGAGGTCCCGCTGGATGATCACCTCGGCCATGCCGCGCGCTGCCAGCGCCATCGCATTGTACTCCTGGTGGTTGTCCGCGGCAAAGGGAAAAGGGACCAGCACCGCGTGTTTGCCGCAGACCGCCAGCTCTGCCACCGTGGTTGCGCCCGAACGGCCGACCACCAGATCGGCAGCAGCGTACGCCCCTGCCATGTCGTGGATATACGGGAGCACGACCGCCTTCACTCCCGCATCACGATAACCGGCTGCGACCTCCACAACGTCCTTTTCCCCGGTCTGATGAAGGACCTGAAGATCGCGGACGTCTTTCAGATAGACAGCGGCCTGCTTCATTGCCATGTTGATGGCGTGAGCGCCGCCGCTCCCGCCCATCACAAAGACCGTGAACCTTCCCGGTTCAAGCCCGAATCCGGCGAGTGCCTTGTCGCGGTCGCCTTGTTCGATCCCTTTCCTGACCAGCGGACCGAGATTCACGGTCTTCTCAGGGGGAAAGAACTTCTGCGCCCCGGTCCCGGGAAAGCAGAGGACCACCTTGTCGGCCAGTTTCCCCAGTTTCCTGTTCGCAAGCCCGGCATAGGAGTTCGGCTCCACAATGAACAAGGGAATCCGGAGACCCAATGCCGCCAGGCCCATCGGGCCCGAGGAATAACCGCCCACGCCGATCACGACGTCAGGCCTGATCTCACGAAGCATCTTCAGGGACTGGAGCACGCTCATGGGCATCAGGACCATCGTCTTGATGATCGACAGGAGGTTCATGCCTTTGAGCTTTCCAACCGTGATAAAACGGACCGGCAATCCTTCTTTCGGGAGCACCTTGGCCTCGATGCCCTGGGCCGTACCGACGAACACGACCTCGTTGCCGCTCTCCTTCAGCAGCTCACGGGCGATGGCGATCCCCGGATACAGATGGCCTCCGGTCCCCCCGCCTGCGATCACGACCTTCATACGATGCCGAGGTCCCTTTTCCTGTCCTGATTTTCACTCCGCACTCCGACTCTGAACTCCGAACTAGCTCCTCATGTTGTTTCTTTTGAAATATTCAACAGCACCCCGAGGGCCCCCATGGTGATCACGAGCGATGAACCGCCGTAGCTCACGAGCGGCAGCGCGATGCCCTTTGTGGGCAAGAGCCCGGTCACGACCGCCATGTTGATCATCCCCTGAAAGCAGATCAGGAGCGTGATGCCGAGTGCGAGCATGCGGCTGAACATATCTCCCGAGGCAAGCGCGATCCGCACCCCCCGCCACAGGATGATAAGAAAGAGAACGACTACCGCAAGCGTGCCGATCAGGCCAAGCTCTTCCCCGATCACCGCGTAGATAAAGTCCGAATGCCGCTCCGGCAGGAACAGGAGCTTCTGCCTGCCTTCACCCAGTCCCCTGCCGAATATGCCGCCGCTGCCGAGGGCAAGGAACGACTGGATGATCTGATGGCCCGCTCCCTGCGGGTCGGCCCAGGGATCGAGGAATGAAAAGACCCTGCGGGCACGATACGCGCTGTGGGCCACGGCAACATAAACGACCGGGAGCGCCGCGACAACGGTGCCGCCGAGGTGGAGAAGGTTCGCTCCGCCGGCAAAGAGCATGATGCCGGCCACGCCCGCGAGCGTCATGGTAGCGCCGAAATCCGGCTGGCGGCTCGTCGCAAGCAGGAACAACCCGATCAACCACATAGGCCGGGAACAGCCCGTTCATAAAATCGCGGAGCTCGTTTCCCTTTTTAGCGATGTAGTGGCTCATATAGACCACGACCACGAACTTGGCAAGCTCCGACGGCTGGAACGAGAACATGCCGAGCCGCAGCCACCGGCGGGACCCGTTGATCATCCTGCCCACGCCCGGCACCAGCGTTGCCGCGAGCAGCACGAAGGAAACGACCAGCAGAGCGAGCACAACGCGCTTGTCCTGAAACACCGCGTGGTCCATCCGCATCGTGATCGCCATCAGTGCAAGGCCGATGACGGCCCACATGATCTGGCGCTTCATGAAGAACGCCGGGTCGTCGTAGGTCGTGAGCGCCACAACGCTGCTTGAGCTGTACACCATCACGATGCTGCCCACCAGAAGCGCCAGGATCGCTGCAAGCAGCGGCGCGTCGTAATGACCTTTATCATGCATCACTCTCTGCATTCTCGTGCTCCGTCTAAGCACAAAGCAGAGGGCAGAGCGCAAGCTCTAGTCTCGATGCATGCTCCATGCCCCATGCCCTATGCGCTATGCCTTCACAGTTCCTTCACCGCTTCCTTGAACTGTCTCCCGCGGTCCTCGAAATCCCTGAACATGTCAAAGCTCGCGCACGCGGGCGACAGGAGCACGACGTCCCCGTGGCCGGCACGGGTGGACGCGAGCCGGACCGCCTCCTGCAGCGACTGTGCGAGCACCGTCTCCGTTGCCGTACCGAGGACCTTCGCCATCTTGTCCGCAGCCTTGCCGATCAGGATCAGGAGCTTGACCTTGCGCTTGAACAGGTCGTAGAGCGGGCTGAAATCGCTTCCCTTGTCCAGGCCCCCGGCGATCAGGATCACGGGCTGGGTGAACCCCTCCACCGATTTGATCACGGCGCCGACATTCGTGCCTTTCGAGTCATTGATATAGCTTACGCCGTCTTTTGCACGTACGAATTCAAGCCGGTGTTCAAGGCCGGGGAACGTCCTCAGCACCGCGGCCACCGACCGCACATCGGCGCCCGCCAGAATGGACAGTGCTGTTGCCGCAAGGGCGTTTTCGAGGTTATGCACACCGCTGATCTTTAGTTCGTCAACGGCAATAACACGACGTCCGTTGAACATGAGGTGTCCATCAAGCACGCATGCGCCGGGGTTGAATCTGAGCTGCCGTGAAAAAGGAATGACCGTGGCGGCCGTGCGCCTGGTGTAGGACTTCACGATGGGATCATCGAAATTCAGGACCAGAAAATCTTCTTGCTGCTGGTTCATGAAGATCCGCGCCTTGGCTTCTCCATATTCCTCAAGACTGTGATACCGGTCGAGATGGTCCTGGGTCACGTTCAGGATCGTCGCGATCCGCGGCCTGAAGGTCTCGATGTCCTCAAGCTGGAAACTCGAAAGCTCGGCAACGATCCAGTCTTGTCCCGTGAGGTGCGAGACCTCTTCGGTGAGGGCGTTCCCGATATTACCTGCGACCAGCACCTTCTTCTTCGCCTTCGCGAGCATCAGCCCCACGAGGGTCGTGACCGTTGACTTGCCGTTCGTGCCGGTAATGCCGACGTACGGCGCATCAGAGAGCAGCCACGCAAGTTCGAGCTCGCTGATCACCTTGACGCCGCGCCGCTGTGCCTGCAGGACCGGCGCTATCTTGGGCACACCGGGGCTGAGCACGATGAGGTCGGCCTCGACGAAGATCCGTTCCGGATGTCCGCCCGCCTCAACAGCGATGCCGCTGCCGAGAGACGTTGTCACCGCGGTCAGCTGGTCCAGCGGCTTCTTGTCCGTCACCGTCACGATCGCGCCGAGCGCATTGAGCGCCCGCGCAGCCGCGACGCCGCTCCGCGCCAGACCGACCACCGTCACCTTTTTGCCTTTGAAATCCGGCTGCACCGTACCTCCAACGTCAAAACTTTTTGCCACAGAGATCACAGGAAGACGAGAAGGATAGGAAGATTGAAAAATAGGCTCATCTTTGTAGATCTCTGAATCTCTTCATCCCTGTCTTCGATTCTGTCTTACCTGTGTTCTACTGTGCCTCCGTGGCAACTTTGTCTATCTTCATCTCAACTTCAACGACCCGATCGAGATCAGCGCCAGGATGATCCCGATGATCCAGAACCGCACGATGACCTTCGACTCCGGCCATCCGATCTGTTCAAAGTGATGGTGGATCGGCGCCATCTTGAAGATACGCTTGCCCGTCAGCTTGATACGACGCCACCTGCATGATCACCGAGACGGTCTCGATCACGAAAATGCCGCCGACGATGACCAGGATCAGTTCGTGCTTGGTCACCACGGCCAGCGTGCCGAGCGCGCCGCCCAGCGACAGCGACCCCACGTCGCCCATGAACACCTCGGCGGGATGAGCGTTGTACCACAGGAACCCGAGGCTTGCGCCGAGCATGGCGCCGCAGAAGATGGCAAGCTCGCCGCTCCCGGGGATGTAGAGGATCTTCAGATAGTCCGCGATGATCTTGTTCCCGCCCAGGTACACGATCACCGCGTTGGCCGTGGCTGCGATGCCCACGAGCCCGATGGCCAGGCCGTCCAGGCCGTCGGTGAGGTTCACGGCGTTCGACGATCCCACGATGACCACGGCGACAAAGGGGATGTAGAACCAGCCCAGGTCGAGCAGCAAACTCTTCATGAACGGCACGGACAGGAGCGTGCCGTCGGGTCGCCGGAAAATGTATAGAGAAATACGCCGATCGCCAGCGACGCCGCGATCTGGAGTCCGAACTTCTGATATGCCCGCAGGCCGGTGGATGCTTCTTCACCACCTTGAGGTAGTCGTCCCAGAACCCGATGCCGCCGAAGGCGAGCGTGGCGAAGAGCACCACCCACACGTACTTGTTCGTGAGGTCCGACCACAACAGGACGGAGGTCGCGAGGGAGGCAATGATCAGCAGCCCGCCCATCGTCGGCGTTCCCTGCTTGGTGAGATGGGTCTGGGGGCCGTCGATCCCGGACCTGCTGGCCGACCTTGAGCCTCCGCAGCCAGGCGATCATGGACGGCCCCAGCAGGAAGCTTACGATCAGCGCGGTCAGTACCGCCCCTGCGCTCCGGAAGGTGATGTACCGGAATACGTTAAAACCGGAGAACGCATCACGCAGGGGATACAGGAGATGATAGAGCATTAAAACGCCTCCAGGATCTTTTCCATTTTCATGCCGCGGGACCCTTTGATCAGCACGGCATCTCCGGGCTGGGACAGCTTTTTGAGCAGATCGGCGGCCTCGGCCTGCGAACCCGCCTCGAAGACCCGGTCCTTCGGCATGCCGGCATCGATCGCCCCTCTCCATGTGTTTCGCGAGCGTCCCGAACGTGATCACCAGGTCCACGCCGAGCCGGGCCGCAGTCGCGCCGATTGCGCGATGCGCATCGACGCGCGACCGTCCCCAGCTCGAGCATATCGCCAAGCACGGCAATCGCCTTTCTGCCCGATCTCAGCGAGACCAGTGTTGCGAGCGCCGCTTCCATCGAAGCAGGGTTCGCATTATAACAGTCAGCGAGCACGGTCCTTCCGTTGATCTGCTTGAGCTCCGAACGCATGGCAACCGGCATAAAATCATCGAGGCCGTACTTCACGGCATCGAGGGACATGCCCACCGCGAGCGCGGCCGCGGCGGCGGCCAGGGCATTATAGATATTGTGCTTTCCCACGGCCCGCAGCCGCACGTTCGACCGTGGAGCCGTCCGACCGCGATCGTGAATTCCGTGAAGTCCCTTTCCTGCCGGATGCCCGATGCGCGCACGTCGGCCTTGTTCGTCGATGCCGAAAGAAAGGACGCGTCCGCTGAACTTCTTTTTCAGCGTATCGAAGTAGCGATCATCGGCATTCAGCACCGCCGTCGCCGTCGGACTTCAGGTGGTCGAACAGCTCTCCCTTTGCCTGCGCCACCCTGTCCATGCTCCTGAGAAACTCGAGATGGGCCGGACCGATGTTGGTGATCACCCCGACATCGGGACCGACGAGCCGGGCGAGCATATCGATCTCCCCCGGCGCGCTCATCCCCATTTCCACGACCGCGGCCGTATGGTCCGCATTGAGCTTCAGGAGCGTGAGCGGCACGCCGATGTGGTTGTTCAGGTTCCCCTCGTTCTTGAGCACCGGGCCCTTCTGCTTCAGGATGCCGGCGAGCATCTCCTTGGTCGTGGTCTTGCCGTTCGAGCCGGTGATGCCCACGACGGGAATCGCGAAATTCCTGCGATGCATGAACGCCATTTCCTGGAGCGCGGAGAGCGTATCTTCCACCGGCAGGATGTTCTTCAGGCCGCCGAGACTGGAGAACTTGTTCTCAAGCGCCGTCCGATCGACCAGCGCTCCCCAGGCCCCTCGTTTCATCACCTCGGGAACAAAATCATGGCCGTCGAAACGGTCGCCTTTGATCGCAATGAAAAGCTCACCCTCGCGAATGGTCCGGGAGTCTATGGACACCCCCTTGATCTCCCTCCTCGCCATTTTCTCCAAGATTTCCTTCAACAGGTTTTTTTCAGATTCGTTCATGATCGTGATACGGAATGCAGACAACAGGAAGTGCAGGCTTTCGTATTCATGCCGACTTCTCGACTCCTGACTGTCTGACTCCTGATTCAATCGTTTCCGTATCTCCTCCCGCGCGACCTCCCGATCGTCAAAGTGCATTTTCTTCTCCCCGATGATCTGGTAATCTTCATGGCCCTTGCCGGCAAGCACAACCACATCACCGGGTCTCGCCAGAGCGACGGCAACGGCCACGGCTTCATGCCGGTCAGGAATGACATAGTACGGTTTTTTTCCGCGAGAGCGCTGTTGTGCACCCTCCTGAGCTGCTGTCCTGATGCCGCCTTCCGCCAGTCCCTGTTCGATTTCGCGGATAATGCTCAACGGCTCTTCGGTCCTCGGGTTGTCGGACGTGATGATCACGACATCGCTCCCGTTGATCGCCGCTGCACCCATTTTCGGACGCTTCGTCCTGTCCCGATCGCCGCCGCAGCCGAAGACGGTGATGATCCGCTTTGCCGTAATCTCCCGCACTGCCTCAAGGAGCTTCTCGATCGCATCCTCGGTATGGGCATAGTCCACCACCACGCCGAATGGCTGGCCTTCATCCACTTTCTCCATCCGGCCGGGCACGGCCTTCATGTTCTTGAGCCCGCGTGCGATCTGGTCGCCGTTGATGCCGAGCGCCGTGCCGAGCCCGATCGCCAGCAGGATATTGTAGATATTGTGCCTGCCCACGAGCGGCGACTCGACAGGGATCGTTCCCGCGGGCGAGGCTGCGTCAAACGTCAATCCATTGATGCCGTGGCGGATCGTTCCTGCCGGCCGCACGTTCGCAAGCTCCGAAAAACCGGTCGTGATGACCCGGGCACGGGTCTTCCTGACGATCTCGACTCCGCGCGCGTCGTCAATATTGATGATCGCCCATGCCTCCGGGGAGAGTCCCGTGAACAGCAGCAGCTTGGCCTGAAAATAGGCGTCCATGCTTTCATGAAAATCCAGGTGGTCCTGGGTAAGGTTCGTAAACCCCGCCGCCTCAAACTTGCATCCCGCGGTCCTGCCGAGCGTCAGCGCGTGCGACGAAACCTCCATGACGCAGTGGCCCACGCCGAGCCCCACCATATCCGACAACAGCCGCTGCAGCTCGAGGGATTCGGGCGTGGTATTCGGCGCGGGATACACCGTGTCGCCCACGCGGTAGTCGATCGTGCCGATGAGGCCGGCTGTGTGCCCGGCGGCCTCGATGATGGATCTCAATAAATAGGTGGTCGTGGTCTTGCCGTTCGTACCCGTGATGCCGATGAGTTTAAGCCTGCTGCGACGGATGGCCGAAGAACGCATTCGCGAGGAGGGCGAGCGCCCTGCGCGAGTCATCGACGATGATCAGCGGAGTGCCGGCGGGGACCGGCGGTCCCTCCTGTCTTTCAGCGACAATTGCCGTTGCGCCCTGCTGTATTGCCTGCGAAATAAACTGATGGCCGTCCGAGTGAAATCCCCGCACGGCCACGAACAGGAAGCCCGGCTTTACCTTCCGGGAATCATGGGCGATGTCTTGCACCTCCCGGTCCAGCCAGCCCGGAGGAAGGGCCGTCTTGTTTTCCAGCACGGTCAGAAGGTCGCCGAGTTTCATCGTCCCACCAGGAGCATCCTGCCTCCCCTGTCGTCCGGAGCCACCTGCAGGTATGCGAGGCTCTGTTCCGCCACCGCCTTAAAGACCGGCCCGGCGACGCTGCCGCCGTAGTGGACGGCGCCTTCCGGGCTGTCAACCATAACAAGGATCACGAGCTTCGGGGAGTTGGCCGGAGCGAACCCGACAAAGGAGCTGACGTAGTCCTTCTGCGAATACTTGCCGGTCCTCTGGTCGATCTTCTGCGCCGTGCCGGTCTTGCCCGCCGCAGTATACGCGGCGGGCCGCGCCTTCTGGCCCGTACCGGTCTCGACGACCCGCTGAAGCATCTTGTTCACCTTGGCGCAGGTCTCCTCGGTGATCGCGCGGCCCACGACCTGGGGCTGGAACTTTTTCCCTTCACCGCCGTCGCGGTCGACGATCTCCGACACGATGTAGGGCTTCATGAGCATGCCGCCGTTGGCGAGGGCGCAGTACGCGGAGGCCATTTGGATCGGCGTCACCCCGATCTCCTGGCCGATGGCGATGGAGCCGATGGATACGCCGGACCAGAGATGCTGGTCCTTGAGCTGGCCGGGGATCTCACCGGGGATGTCCACGCCGGTCTTCTTCCCGAAGCCGAAGGCGGTGATGTACTTGGCAAAGCGCTCCTTCCCGAGCCGCAGTGCCACCGTGATGGTGCCGACGTTGCTTGACTCGGCGATCACGTCCGTGAAGGTCAGCACGCCGTTTTCGTGGGCGTCCTTGATCACCCGGTCGGCCAGATGAATTTCGCCTGCCGAGCAGTCGATCCGCTCAAGCGGATGCACGACCCGCTCCTCAAGCGCCGCTGCAGCAAGGAAGGGCTTGAAGATCGAACCGGGCTCGAAGGCATCGGTCACCGCGCGGTTCCGCCACTCGGCAGGTTTCGAGCGCTGAGGTTCGTTGGGATTGAATGCCTGTTTGCCGTTTGCGGCCGAGCGCACCGACAGGGCAAGCACCTCGCCCGTTTGCGGGTTCATGACCAGGCAGACGCCGCCCTTTGCGCGCGAACTCGCGAGCACCGAATCAAGCTCCTTCTCGGCGATATGCTGGATCACTTCGTCGATCGTGAGGAGGATGTCATGGCCCGGCTTTGGCAGTTTGTACTGGAACCCCGATCCGCCCGGGAAGACCGTTCTGCCCATGGCGTCCTTCTCCGCGATCACCCAGCCGTTCATGCCCCGGAGCGTTTTCTCGTAGGTGAGCTCCAGGCCCTCGAGGCCTCCGTTGTCCACACCAAGAAATCCGAGCACCGGCCCGGCGAGGGTCTTTTTGGGATAGAATCGTTTCGATTCGAGCCGGAGGCCGATTTCCTTGTTGTTGAGTGCTCTGACCTGCTGCGCCCGTCCGGGTTCGACCTTACGGCTGAGCCAGACAAACTGTTTATCTCCCGCTAAGCTTTTTTTCAAGGGTGTGCGGATCTTCCCGCAGAATTCTGGACAGATGCTGCGCAAGCGGACGCGGATTGTCGATCCCGGACGGCACCCCGTAGACCGAATCCACTTCGAGGCTCACGGCAAGCTCGCGCCCCATGCGGTCGTAAATGGTGCCGCGCTTGGGATCGAGCTTCACGACGCGTTCCTGCTGCCGTTCGGCACGGACGGAAAGCTCCGCCCGCTGATAGACCTGGAGGTACACGAGCCTCAGTGCCACGCACACGAAGCCCATACCCATCAGGAGCAATACCGCGAGTATTCTCCCCCGTCTTTCCATCAATCGGCCATCCTCACTATACGTGTCCGCGATCCGGCGAGTGATCCCATTTGTGCCGGAACGATCAAACCTTCAGATTTCAAGAAGCAAGATCCAAACAATATCCAAACTGCAAATCTTCATTATCAAATCGGTGGTACTCGGTCTCTGGTTTTTGGAATTTATTTATCATTGGGGACCTGGATTTTGGCGTTTGTCGTATCCCTCTTCCTTTTCACCATCACGATATTCTCCTTCGCCGGCCTGACCATGCCCAGACGCTTGATCGCGATCTCCTCGATGCGCGCCGGAGAGGAGAGACTCGACGCCTCGATCAGAAGCGACCGGTTCGCACGCTCAAGCTCCCGCTTCTCGCGTTCAAGGGCCTCGATCTGGTAGCCGAGTTGGACGATCTTCACCTTCCCGCCTACATACAGGAGCAGGCCGGAGATGATCAGGAGCGCTAAAAGGACCCGGCGAAAGTTGTCACGCCTGCTCCGCCCGAATACAAAAGAACCTATTTCACCTGCTCGAGCATTCATGCGCAACCACTCCAAATTCCGAAACATACGCATAATACTGTGACAAGAATCACACAGAGTGGCGCGAAATCTGATTAATGGCACGCTTTGCACTTGCATTACGATTTTCGAATGCTTGAACATTGGAGACTTCCCGTTCATAATTTTTCCGCTGCCCTGAGCTTTGCGCTCCTCGACGCGGGGTTCTTTCTCTCTTCTTCCTCCCCGGGAACAACCGGCCTGGTGGTAAGGATCCTGAGGACCGGTTTCCTGCCGCAGGCACAGACCGGCATTCGGGGCGGGCACACGCACCCTTTTGCCTCCTTCACAAAGGTCTGCTTCACCATCCGGTCTTCCAGGGAGTGGAACGTTATCACGGCGATCCTTCCGCCGGGCTTCAGCATCGGGAGGATGCGGTCCAGCCCTTCGCGGAGGGACCCCAGCTCATCATTGACCGCGATCCTGAGGGCCTGAAACGTCAGCGTGGCAGGGTGAATGCGCCGCGGAGGGTAAGGGGGGAATACGCTCGAAACGATCTCTGCAAGCTGAACCGTGCTCGTTATGGGCCCCCGGACCCTCGCTTTCTCAATTGCCCGCGCTATGGAGCCCGCCCTGCGCTCCTCACCGTATTCACGCAGGATCTTCACGAGCTCTTCACGGGGGAGCCTGTTCACCAGGTCGGCGGCTGTCCGCGGCCTGCTCGTGTCCATGCGCATGTCGAGCGGGCCGTCCAGCATGAAGCTGAAGCCGCGCTCCGGGGTCTTGAGATGGAACCACGACATGCCGAGGTCGAGCAGGACCCCGTCGACAGCCTCATACCCAAGCCCGGAGAGGACCTCGGGCAGGTCGCGGTAATTTGCCTGCCTGATGATAACGCGATCGCCGTAAGGCAGCGAGATTTTTTCTGCACCGCTCCACCGCATCCGCATCCTGGTCCATGCCGATCAGCACGCCATCGGGTCGCAGAGCGCTTCAGGATCTCCGCTGCATGGCCGCCGGCCCCAAGCGTCCCGTCTACATACACGCCGCCGGCTTTTGGCGCGAGCAGATCAACGGCCTCATGAAGCAGGACGGGAACGTGTGGACCAAGTTGCGGAGTCGGGAGTTCGGAGTTCGGATGTATTCATTGTTCCGTTATCGCTTTCTGATGATTCTCATTCTGCATTCCGCACTCCACACTCCGCACTCTGAACTGATCAAAGTCCCAGCGGCAAGTTCGTTTCGGGCTTACCGCTTCCAAAGCTCTTCGCCGCCAGCTGCGCCGTGTCAAAGACCTGAAAATTCTCGAGCACGCCGGTGGTGCGGAAGATGTTCTTGATGTAGTCCGACATCCCCGCAAGCCGGATATCGCCGCCGAACGACTGCATCCGTTTCTGCTCTTCAACCAGCACCGACAGGACCGTGAAATTGACATGCTCCACGGACTCGAAGTTCAGGATCAGGCCGTACATATCGCCCTTGATCAGCTGGCCGATGACGCGGTTGATCTCCGCCATCTTCGCCGAGTCGATCTCGCCCTCCAGGTTCATTTGATATACTTTGAGTTTCGGCTCCATGCTATAAGCCCAACGCGGCGAGCGCCTCGCCGATCTTGTCACCGTTCTGAGAATTTCGTGCCTCCCACGCCTTGGCGTCCCATATCTCTATTTTGTCGATGATCCCGACAAGCATCACGTTCTTCGCGATCCCCGCATGTTCACGAAGTGCCGGCGGTATCAGGACGCGTCCCTGCTTATCAAGTTCGCATTCCGTTGCAGAGGCGAGCAGGAACCGCATGAAGTCCTTGACCTCTTTTTTCATGGTGGGAAGGTTCCTGATCTTGTCCTCGAGCTTCTCCCATTCCTCGAGCGGATAAACGGTGAGGCACTTATCATAGTCCATGGCGAGCACGAGCCTGCCGTCATAACGGTCCGCGATGATGTCGCGGAACCTCGACGGAACGCTCACCCTCCCCTTGGAATCAACTGTATGTTCAAAGCTGCCTCGAAACATAGTTCTCCCCAGTCATACCCACCGCTTCCCACTTTATACCACCTGCTGGGGAAAGTATATATTTCATACGGGTCGATGTCAAGGAAAATATTAATATTTTGAGATGTTACAGGGTGGGTGGGGAATCGGGCTAAAATCGATTTTATGTGGTATCCCTGAGTCGGTCAACCACAATATCTGGTGTAACCTGAAACCGGATTCCCGATTATAACTTCGGGAATGACGATTTATACATGTGTTTATTTCATTCCCGAATGCCTTTATCGGGGATGTGGTGTCAACATATTTGGAATTCCTGAATGAAGGAGATATGCCACTTCATTTTTTGGCGTGACAATCGGTGAAGAAGCCGGTAGTATAAGCGCTGCAGGAGTCAGCAGTTAAAAAATAAACTGTTCCCCTTTTTCCTGACTCCTGACTTCTGGCTCCTGAATTCTTCTTCGCATTCTATGACCGACTATTTCAATTCCATTGACGATGAGCACATCAAAAGGGAGAAGGCAAAGGCCCGTGAACTGCGCGCTTCCCAGTGGTGGAAGCGAAAACGCTCTCCCGGCATCTGCTACTATTGTGGACGCACGTTCAAGCCAGCCGATCTAACTATGGACCACCTGATCCCGGTCGTGCGCGGCGGGAAATCCGTGCAGGGAAACCTTGTGCCTGCCTGCAAAGAGTGCAACAACAAAAAAAAATATCTTCTGCCAACTGAATGGGAAGAGTATCTCAGCTCTCTCAAAAAAGAATGATACGATCCCCGAACAACGATCTACAAGCAGCGCGATTACCTTTCGATCATCTTCCGCATTATCATCACCGCTCAGGCAAAAACATACCATGATGATTCTTCATTAACAGGCAGGTGTTCGGAAAAAAGCGAATGTTCACCAGATTCCTAACGGGTTCCCCTCTTCCTCTTTTCGAGCGCCACCATAAGGAGTGACAATGCGGCCGGGGTAACACCGGAAATGCGCGATGCCTGGCCGAGCGAGACCGGCTGCACCTGCTTGAGCTTTTGCTTCACTTCGCTGCCGAGGCCGGTCACCGCGTCATAGTCCATGTCCGCGGGGATGGCCTTCTGTTCCAGTGATGCAAAGCGCTCCACCTGCTGGAGCTGGCGCTGGATATAGCCCTCGTACTTCACCTGGATCTCCACCTGCTCAGCTGCTGCTGTATCAAGCGGTTTGTCAGGCGGGCTGATCTTTTCAATATCCCCATATCCCAGCTCCGGTCGCTTGAGAAGCTGATCGAGCGATGCTTCTCCCGGAAGTTCCGTGGAGCCCTGTTGTGCGAGCACGGCATTGACCTCCGGAGTGGACTTGACCCAGGTTTTTTTGAGCCGCATTGTTTCACGCTCGATGCTTTCTTTTTTCTCAAGGAATTGTTTGTACACTTCCCCTGATACGAGGCCGAGCTCATATCCCCTGTCCCGGAGCCTCAGGTCCGCGTTGTCCTCCCGGAGGATGAGCCGATACTCTGCCCGGGAAGTGAACATGCGGTATGGTTCGTTCGTACCCCGGGTCACGAGGTCATCGATCAACACGCCGATGTACGCCTCGGCGCGCGAGAGGATGAGTGGCCGGCGGTGCTGGATCTTGAGCGCGGCATTGATGCCGGCCATCAGTCCCTGGGCAGCGGCCTCCTCGTATCCCGAAGTACCATTGATCTGGCCGGCGAAGTAGAGCCCGCTCATCTTTTTCGTTTCGAGCGTATGCTGGATCTGGGTTGGCGGCGCAAAGTCGTACTCGATGGCATAGGCAGGCCGCATGATCTCGACCTGTTCAAGTCCTGCAATGGAACGGTACATCTGGACCTGTACATCGTACGGCAGGCTCGTGGAAACGCCGTTGGCGTAATATTCCTCGGTATCGAGTCCCTCGGGCTCAAGAAAAACCTGATGCCGTTCGCGCTCGGAAAATCTTTTTACCTTGTCCTCAATGGAGGGACAGTAGCGTGGCCCGATGCCCTTGATCATTCCAGTATAAAGTGGGGAGCGGTCAAGGTTATTTAGGATAATATCATGTGTTTTTGTATTAGTATATGTGAGAAAACAGGGCATTTGTGGGAGCGGATGGCTTTTTTCAGTAAAAGAGAAGAAAGGCGCCGGATCATCGCCATGCTGCATTTTCATATGTGAAAAATCGATCGTTCTTCCATTCAGCCGCGCGGGTGTGCCGGTCTTGAGCCGTCCGATCTCGAAGCCGAGCTCCCTCAAGCTGTCCGAAAGTCCAAGGGACGGGAACTCCCCTGCCCTGCCTGATGGATAATGCACCAGGCCGATGTGGATCAGCCCCTTCAGGAACGTGCCTGTTGTCACGATCACCGCAGATGACAGGTACTGCACGCCGATAGTCGGTCTCGACCCCGATGACCCTGTCGTCCTCAACGAGGAGCTTCTCGACAGTCCCCTGCTTCACATCCAGGCCCGGCTGCTTTTCAACCGCCTCCTTCATGGCGAGCCGGTACCGCTGCTTGTCGGCCTGGGCGCGCGTGCCGTGAACAGCCGGGCCCTTGCTCCGGTTCAGGGTGCGGAACTGGATGCCGGTCCGGTCGATGATCTTCGCCATCTCGCCGCCAAGCGCGTCGATCTCCTTCACGAGGTGCCCCTTGGCCAGTCCGCCGATGGCAGGGTTGCAGGACATGAGCGCGATGCTGTCGAGGTTCATGGTAAGCATAAGCGTGGAGCAGCCCATGCGCGCGGCAGCCAGCGCGGCCTCGCACCCGGCATGGCCCGCGCCGATCACGATGACGTCGTATGTATTGTTAAGAGACATAATCCAACCTAACCCGGACAAGCCGGAACAAAAGGCGTCTCTCGCAGAGCGCGCGGAGAACGCAGAGTCAAATCAAGATCTTTAAGTCATGGTTTTAAAAACAGAAGATTTATGCGCTATTCTCTGCGAACTCTGCGCCTCTGCGAGAAAACAATGTATTCGTATGTATTATTTCCCGATACAGAAGTCATTGAAGATCCGCTCGAGGATGTCTTCCGTATACGTCGCGCCGATGATCAGCCCCAGACTGTCGAGCGCGCCCCGAAGGTCCAGGGCAATGAACTCCGGAGAGAGGCCGGCAGTGATCGACTCAAGCGCTTTTTGCAGGCTTGCTTTCGTCTGCTCAAGCGCTGTTTTGTGCCGCTGGTTCACTGCCCAGACATGCTCCCTTGAGCTGATCGTCCCCTGCTTCACCTGGTCTGAGATCGCGCGCTTCAGGTCATCAAGCCCCTCGCCGGTGCGGCACGATACGGAAACCTGTACCTGCGGCTCTTTGAGCTGCTTTTGCTTTCTCGGCAGGTCCGACTTGTTGATGACCGCGATCACGTGTTTGCCCTGGACCTCGTCCATCACCCTCTGGTCCTCGGCAGTAAGCGGCTGGGACCCATCGAGAACGAGAAGCACAATGTCGGCGGACCCGATGGCCGCGATGCTTCGGCGCACACCCTCCTGCTCCACGATGTCATGGGAATGCCGGATGCCGGCGGTGTCCAGAATTTTGAGCGGCACGCCGGCGATGTTCAGATATTCTTCAAGAACGTCACGCGTCGTTCCCGGGACCTCGTTCACGATCGCCCGGTTTTGCTTCAAAAGCGCGTTCAACAGCGATGACTTGCCGACATTCGGCTTGCCCACGATGGCAGTCGCGAACCCGTCGCGGAGTATCCTGCCATAGGTGTAACCCGAAAGCAGAGATTCGACCCCGGCAAGCAAGCCGCCCACTTCGTCCGCGAGCGGCTGTCCCGTCCCGGTCTCAATATCCTCTTCAGGAAAATCGATCCCCGCCTCAACCGCGGCAATGAGCGACAGCATGCCGGTCGCGCAGCGCGGCAATTTCTCCGGAAAGGCCTCCGAGCAGCTGCTCATTCGCCGCCCGAAGAGAGAGATCGGTCTTGGCATGGATGATGTCCATGACCGCCTCGGCCTGGGCAAGGTCGATCCTGCCGCTCAAAAAAGCGCGCTTCGTGAACTCGCCCGGTTCCGCCTGCCTTGCCCCGGCCGCGACAAGCAGCCCCAGTGTGCGCCAGAGCGGCATCATGCCGCCGTGGCAGTTTATCTCGACCACATCTTCCCGGGTGTACGTTGCCGGCGCGCGCATCACGCTCACCAGCGCTTCGTCCACGGTCTCGTTCGAGGCAGGATCGACAACATGGCCGTAGTGGAGTGAGTGTGAAAGGGCGATCATGAGGTCCTTATGCCTGCGCGGCCTGAATACTGTTGACGCGATCCCGAGCGCCGCACTGCCGCTGATCCGGATGATGCCGATCCCGCCCGCGCCCGGCGGTGTTGAGACAGCGCATATGGTGTCCTGGTCAGACATGGCGGCATAGTACCATAAACAGGGGAGGGGCGATAAAAAATTTTGAACAGGTAATGTAAGGCCCCTGATGATGCGGGGACAAAGGGTATCGCGTCGATGATCATAAATAGTGTACCTCCGGAATAATTTTTATGATAAAATACATTCACTGCTAAGACATTGATGTACTTCACGAAGTCTCGTGATACTTCGCGGAAAAGGAAAAGATTATGAACAACACATTCCTCTGGGAAAGATATAAAAAATATCTCTGCGAGTGTCCCTCGACCGGCATGACGCTCGACATCAGCAGGATGAACTTTGCTGATGATTATCTCGTACGCATGGAGCCGGATATCCAGAGGGCGTACGCGGCCATGGATGCCCTCGAAGCAGGGGCCATCGCCAACCCCGACGAGAACCGCATGGTCGGCCATTACTGGCTCAGGGCGCCGGGACTCGCTCCATCTCCGGAGATCAGGCAGGAGATCGAGGACACCCTCAAGGCGATCAAGGACTTCACGTTCACGGTGCATGCGGGAAAGATCTTTCCCCGGAAGCGCGCCCGGTTCACGCATCTGCTGAGCATCGGGATAGGCGGCTCGGCCTTGGGACCGCAGTTCATCGCCGACGCGCTTGGAACAGCTGCCGACATCATGAAGCCCCATTTTCTGGATAATACGGACCCGGACGGGATCAGCCGGGTGCTTGCCGGGATCGGGAATGATCTGGCGGATACGCTTACCGTGGTGATCTCTAAAAGCGGCGGAACCGTGGAGACCAGGAATGGAATGCTCGAGGTCGCCTCTGCTTATAAAAAAGCCAATCTCTCCTTTGAGCGACATGCCGTTGCCGTGACTGGAGTGGGGAGCAAGCTTGATGAAATAGCCAAAAAAGACTTCTGGATAGCCAGATTTCCGATGTGGGACTGGGTTGGTGGGAGAACCTCAATAATGTCGGCTGTTGGGCTTTTACCAGCATCATTACAGGGAATACATATAGTGGAGTTGCTGAAAGGCGCCGCCCTATGTGATGAGCTCACACGACAAAAAGACACCCGCTCCAACCCGGCAGCGCTCCTGGCCCTTGCCTGGTATCATGCAACGGGCGGCAGGGGACAGAAAGACATGGTGATCCTCCCCTATAAGGACCGGCTGATGCTCTTTCCGAAATATCTTCAGCAGCTGATTATGGAGTCGTTGGGCAAGGAAAAGGACCTGAACAACAAGGTGGTGAACCAGGGGATCACCGTGTACGGCAATAAAGGCACCACGGACCAGCATGCCTATGTGCAGCAGCTGCGGGACGGGGTAAACAATTTTTTCGCCACCTTTATCGAAGTGCTCCATGACCTCGAAGGCGCTTCCCTGGAAGTCGAACCCGGCATCACGAGCGGCGACTTTCTGAGCGCCTTTCTCCATGGGACGAGGAGCGCCCTGCACGGGAACAACCGCGAGTCGATCACCATCTCGATCGACAGGCTTGATGCGCGGTCCATCGGTGCGCTCATCGCACTCTATGAACGGGCGGTCGGCTTCTACGCCACGCTGGTGAACATCAACGCCTACCACCAGCCCGGGGTCGAGGCGGGGAAGAAAATGGCCGAAGGGGTCATCACACTGCAGCGCGAGGTCTTCTCCTATCTGCGCAAGAACCCCGGGGCATCCTTCACCGCTGACGAGATCGCGAACGCGCTCAACGCGGATGAGAACGCGGAGTCTGTGTTCAAGATCCTTCAGCACGCGAGCGGCAATCCGGACCACCGGATCATAAAGACCCCGGGGACCCGGGCCGTTGAATCGAAGTATGCTGCAGCCGGATCTAGGCCAGCTGGTGCGGAGCCACCCCTCACCTTAATCCTCTCCCCTGATGGGAGAGGAAAGAAAAAATCTCCCTCGCCCCAAGGGGGAGAGGGCGGGGTCAGGGGGACTTTTGCATGCCTCTTTGTTTCGCAACCATGCTCCGTGAAATCATTTTGTCGGACACTCCGGCATTCGGCTAGGCGAGGCGGTCCAGCATTTTAAAGAAGGCGATTATTTCTTCCTCAATATTATAAAAATGCGGTGATACGCGGATACCGCCGCCCCGGGCATTGACCATGATCCTCTTTTCCCGCAGCGCATCCCGCACCCGGGCAGGATCAAAATCACCCGAAACCGTAATGTTCCCGCCACGCTCATGCCGCGCAACGGGGGTCAGGGCACGATAGCCTCTTTTCTCCGCTTCCCGCAGGATCAGATCGCCGAGGTCGAGCACGCGCTGTTCGATCTGTTCGATGCCGACCTCGAACAGGAGATCGAGTGCCGCGCCAAGCCCGAAAATGCCCAGAAGGTTCATCGAGCCTTCCTCGAATCGCAGGCAATTGGTTTTCAGAAGAAATTCAGGGCGATCGAACGCTAATTCATTCCGAACGCTTTTCCATCCAATGAGGGGAGGGGAGAGCCGCCCGGCAAGACCGTTGCTGCAATAGAATATCCCGATACCCTCAGGACCGAGGAGCCACTTGTGTGCGTCGGCCGAAAGAAAGTCGATATGAAAGGCCTTGACATCCATCGGGACCATGCCGAGGCTCTGGATGGCATCCACGCACAGCAGGACCTGTTTGTCCCGGCACAGTGAGCCTACCTTTTCCAGATCGATCCTGAAACCGTTCGAGAATTGAACAGAACTGATGGCAAGCAGCCGCGTCCGTGAATTTATGAGCCGCGCAATGTCCTCGAAGAGAATCCTGCCGTCCCGTGAAGGGATGGTGCGGACTTCGACACCTTTGCTCCTGAGATTCAACCAGGGATAGATATTGGAAGGAAACTCCTTTTCATAGATAAGGACATTGTCACCAGGCCTCCAGTCGAGACCCTGGGCAACGATCGACAGTCCGTGAGACGTGCTCTTTACAAAGGCGATCTCATCCGGCCCTGCGTTGATGAGTCGTGCACAGGCCCTTCTGATCTCCGACGATCCGTTCTGCCCATACGGGATAATGAAAGGACCCGCCTTCGGCCGACTCGGCCAGAAACTGTTTCGATCGCGGTCTTGACCCTGAGCGATATCGGCGCAACGCCCGCATGGTCAAGATAGATGTAGTTCCCGGTAACGGGAAATTCGCGCCGGTACGCCTCGAAAAATTTGTTATCCATTGTCCCTGAGGTACTCTTCCTTTTTTTTCCGTGATAATCGCTTCATGGCAAATTCTTTTTTCAGGGCCTGTGAGCGATTGCGGCAAGGCTCGCTGAAGATGAGCTTCACCGGAAGCCGGCTTCGGGTGTAGCGCGAGGCTGAGCCGCTGTTGTGCTGCTGGACGCGGCGCGATACGTCAATGGTAATGCCGGTGTACAGCGTGTTGTCCCTGCATTTCAGAACGTAGAGCCGCCAGGCGGCGGCTTTTTTCCTTCTTTTTTTTGCAGGGGGCATCACCTGCTGATTGTATCCGAGACAGGTGCCTTAATCAAGCCTATTTACCGGAATGCAGATGCTTGCCTGCCCCGGTTGCTTTCATTCAGGCCGCTGTGTTATAGTGTTTTTTCCATGAAGACCCTGCACGATATTATCCAGCCTGTGCTCAGTACTATCCAGACCGGACAAAAGACCGTCGAAGTGAGTGAACTCTGGGGGGCCTCGAAGGCCTTTTTTTTGTTCGGCCTGTGCGCTGAAGCTCGTTGTCCGGTCATTGTCGTCACCGCGAGCGAGGAGGAGGCGGAAGCGCTCGCGGAGGACCTGAGTTTTTTCGTCCACACAATGCCCCGGGACCAGGCAGGGGAGCACACGATGACGGTCCGCGCCTTCCCCGCCTGGGGCGTGCTTCCCTTTGAGGCGGACTCGCCCGACAGCCGCACCGTGGGGGAGCGCATGCGCTTTCTGTACCAGCTGGTCTCCGGTATGCCGGGAATCTACCTCGTGCCTGTCGCAATCCCTGACGCAGAAGCTCCCGCCGTGGGCGCTTTTTGTGGATTCCATAAAAACCCTGACCGCTAAAACACAGATCGATCCCGACCAACTCACTGCCGCGCTCGTTGCCGCGGGCTACGAATCAGCATCACTGGTCACGCGCGTAGGCGAGTTCAGCAGGCGGGGAGGGATCATCGATTTTTTCTCGCCGCTCCACGAAAACCCGGTCCCGCATGGAATTCTTCGGCGACACCATCGAGTCCATGCGAGAGTTCGATCCCGAGACCCAGCGGTCCACCGCGGAGATCAGGGAGGCGGTAGTGCTGCCGGTGCGGGAGGTCATGATCAATGACCAGGGGATCGAACGGTTCAAAAAACGGTTTCCCGTAACTTCGAATGTGCACGGTTTATCAACGCAGAACACCATCGATCAGATACAGCAGGGTGTCCTCCCGCCCGGCGGCGAGTTCCTTGCCCCGTTCTTCTACGAGATGGAGAGCCTGTTCCACTTTTTGCCCCAAAACAGTCTCTTCGCCCTCATCGAGCCCGATGATCTGAAAACAGATCTCGAAGAGCAGGGCCGGAAGAGGGAAGAGGGCAGACAAGAAGAGGTCGAGGAAGGGAGAGCGCTGCCGGAGGTCGCTGAGCTGTATCTTGATCAGAAGGGGGTAGAGGCCGGGCTTTCAAATTTCCCCGTCCTCAATCTGCGTTTGCTCGGCACAGGTGCGGGCTTTCGTCATGGACACGAAATCCTCGTCCTGGCTCAGCGTCCGCCTCACGAAGCCGGTCGAGCGGGAACAACGCGAGCAGGAACAGAGGCCCGTTGAAGGTACGATGGCCGGGCTCGTGGAAAAACTGAAACGGCTGAGAGAGTCCAACCGCGTCGCGATCGTATGCGGCACTGACGAGGCCGCCGCGCGGCTCAAAAAACTTTTCATGGAATACGGCCTCGGAGTGGTCATCGGCCCGTCGGTCGCGACGCAGGAGCAAGGGCCCTGGCCGGTCATGGCGCTGATCGGCAGGCTCTCGGAAGGGTTCGCCTGGCAGGAGCTGGGCCTCGCCTTCATCACGGAAGAAGAGATCTTCGGCAAGAAAGTACACCGCCCCTCCGCCCCGAAATCCAAGGCCGCTCCGTTCCTCTCGACGTTCAAGGAGCTCAAGCCCGGCGACTTCGTGGTCCACACGGACTACGGCGTCGGCGAATACCAGGGCCTGACGCACATCAGCGTGGACGGGTTCGAGACCGATTTCCTCACGCTCCGCTATGAACCGGACGCGAAATTATATGTTCCGCTCTACAGCCTGGACAAGGTCCAGAAGTATATCGGCGTCGAGGGCTCGGCCCCGAAGCTCGACAAGCTCGGCGCTCCCGCGTGGGCAAGGACAAAAGAAAAAGCACGAAAGGACATCCTCGAGATGGCGCAGCAGCTGGTGGCCATCTATGCCGCGCGCGAGGCCATGCAGCGTCCGTCCTTCTCGCCGCCGGACAATCTCTACCGCGAGTTCGAGTCCGCATTCCCCTACGAAGAGACGCCGGACCAGCAGAAGGCGATCGAGGACGTGCTCGCGGACCTGCAGCGGCCGCGGCCCATGGACCGGGTCGTGTGCGGCGACGTGGGGTACGGAAAGACCGAGGTCGCGCTCCGGGCCGCGTTCAAGGCCGTGGAGGACGGGTATCAGGCGGCGGTGCTCGTGCCCACGACGCTGCTTGCGGACCAGCACTTCCGCACCTTCTCCCAGCGGCTTGCGCCATTCTCGGTCCGCGTGGACATGCTCTCCCGCTACCGGACGAAAGCGGAACAGAAGGAAACGCTCAAGGGCCTAAAGAGCGGCACCGTGGACATGGTGATCGGCACGCACCGCCTGCTCCAGAAGGACATCGCATTCAAGAACCTCGGCCTGCTCGTCGTGGATGAAGAGCACAAGTTCGGCGTGAAGCACAAGGAGCGTATTAAGGAATTCAAGAAGCTCGTGGACGTGCTCACGCTCACCGCCACGCCGATCCCGCGCACGCTCCATATGTCGCTTGCCGGCATCCGCGACCTCTCGATCATCCAGACCCCGCCCCTCGACCGCCAGGCCATCCAGGTGGTGCTCGCCCGATTCGGCAAGCGCGTGGTCCGCGAGGCGATCACCCACGAACTCGCACGCGGAGGACAGGTGTTCTTCGTGCACAACCGGGTCCAGGGCATCGAGCGCATGGCCGACTTCATCCGGAACCTGGTGCCCGGGGCCAGGGTCGGCATCGCCCACGGCCAGCTCAAGGAGAACGAGCTCGAGGACGTCATGACGAAGTTCCTTGCAGGGGACCTGAACGTGCTGGTCACCACGACGATCATCGAATCCGGCATCGACATCCCGACCGCCAATACGATCATCATCAACCGTGCGGACCGCTTTGGCCTGGCGGACCTGTATCAGATCAAAGGCAGGGTCGGCCGGAGCAGGGACAAGGCCTATGCCTATCTGCTTGCCCCGGCGGACGAAGCGCTCTCTGATGTGGCGCGCAAGCGGCTCCGCGCGATCCAGGAGCTGTCCGAGCTCGGTGCCGGGTTTCGCATTGCAGCGCAGGACCTCGAGACGCGCGGCGCCGGCAATCTGCTCGGCAGGCAGCAGTCCGGCCATATCGCCGCCGTAGGCATCGACCTCTACACCCAGATGATGGAAGAAGCCATGGCTGAGCTGCGCGGCGAAGCGGTTTCGGAGGAGCCGGACACGATCATCATCGATGCGGGCGTCGGCCTTTATCCCCGAGGACTACATCCGCGACGTGAGCCTGCGTCTCGCGGCGTACAAGGAGATCTCGAGCGTGACCAACGAAGCGGAACTAAAGGACCTCGCAGACGATCTTCGTGACCGCTACGGCGTACTGCCCGAACCGGCGGCGAACCTGCTCGAGATCATGGGCGTCAAGCTCATTGCTAAACAGGCGCGTGTCGCGCGTATCGACGCCGGCAGGGAGCTCGTGACCATCACCTTTGCTGAAAACGCGGGCATTTCGCCGGACCGGGTCATGACGCTCCTCAAGAGGCACAAGGGAAGGATCAAGCTCGTTCCGGAATATACGCTCCAGATCCTGTTACCCGACGAATCGCTCCGAACAGCGTCGGAGGCGGTGAAAAAGTGCTTGCAGGAACTAGTGTAGTGTGTTATAAGAAAGAACGTTTCGTTTAACAGATGACAGCCTGTTCCTGGGACGTAAACTCCCGTAGAGAGCGCAGTCCTAGACGATGATCGGTGAGAGTGGTTATGAGACGTAATCCCCAGGGAATCCTCTACCCACCCGCAGGAATCGGCGGCTTTCGCTAAACGGAGCAAATTCACTTACCGGAGGAAATCATTTCATGAAGAAGTTCAGCTCGGCACTCACATTAGTTGTCCTGGCGCTCGCGATCACGATGTCCGGCTGCACCAAGGGCCAGGACGGCGCAGTTCTGGCCAAGGTGAACCGCGGCACCATCACCGCGTCGGATTTCAAAAAACAGATCGAGGAACTGGCGCCCCAGATGCAGCAGGCCGTGGTGGCCGACCCCAAGGCGCGCAAGGAATTCCTCGACGACCTGATCGGGATCGAGCTGGTGATCCAGGAAGCAAAGCGGCAGGCGTTGGACAAGGACACGGAGTATAAAAAGCGGCAGGAACAGCTCAAGAAGGAGTTGGAGCGCCGGGTCCAGGAAGAAGCGAGAAATGATCTCTTTAACAGCCTGTTGAAGAAGGAACTGGGCGACAAAATGAGCAAGGTGGTGCCGCCAACGGACAATGACGTGCGGGATTACTACACCCAGAACAAGGACAAAATCAGCAAGGCAGCGGGCAAGCAGATCAGCCTCCAGGAGATCGCGCCGCAGCTCAAGATGAGGATGACGCAGGAAAAGCGGCGTGACCTCTACCTTGAGTACGCCAAGGTACTCAGGGCCAAGGCCAAGATCTCGGTGGACGACAAGGCACTGGATGCCGCAATAGCCGAATTTACCAAGCCCGTGGACCTGTCCGGCCTCACCGTGACGAAATCCCCGGCAACGGAAAAAGAAGGGCAACAAAAATAACGGCTGCGATGAATAATCAGCGTCTCACGAATTATTTAGCCCCGGTGCTGCTGCTGGGGCTTCTCTTTTTTTCCTGCACGAAAAAGAACGAGGAAAAACCCCGGGGCCCAGCGCCTACCGTCTCAGCCGACAGCAGGGTCGTGGCAACAGTGAACGGGGACCCCATCACACTCGCCGAGTTTCAGGAACGGTTCGGACGCACCGGTATCAAGCCCGAGCGCGAAGCCGAGCTCGAGATCAAAGAGGAGTTCCTCAACCGGCTTATCGAACGCAAGATGATGCTGGGCGAGGCCCAGCGGAAGCGGATCAAAGTCGGACTGCCCGAGATCGACAAAAAAATTGAAGGGCTTCGCACAGAGTACGGAAAAGACGTTAAAGAGTGCTTGCGAGCCAGGGCATTGACTTTGAAAAGTGGAAATCCGACCTCTGGGAAGATATGATGATCGATCGGCTGGTAGCACGCGAGGTGAACCGGCGCATAACCGTGGCGTCGTCCGACGTGCGGCGGTATTACCAGACGAATGCCCTGGAATTTGAGAAGCCTGCGCAGGTCCGGGTACGGCAGATCGTGGTGGCCACCGAGCAGGACGCCCACAAGCTGCTGGATCTCCTGCAGGCAGGGACCGACTTCTCCACCCTGGCGCGCGAGAAGTCAACGGCGCCCGAGGCCGAGCACGGCGGCGACCTGGGCTATTTTGCCATGGGCGAAATGCCGGCGGAGTTCAACGTGGTCTTCGCACTGCCCATAGGCGGCATCAGCGGGATCGTGAAGAGCCCGTACGGGTTCCACATCTTCAAACTTGAAGCGAAGCGGCCTGCGGGCAGGGTCGGCCTTGACGAAGTCTCTAAGGACATAGCCGAGAAGCTGCGGCGGAAAAAAGAGGACCAACGGTACAAACAATGGCTCACGGAGCTCCGCTCGCGGACGAAGTTTGAGGTGAATTACCGGGCGCTGGAGCAGGGAACCCCGTTAGAGGGGACAGGAGAGCACGCTGATTTGGTATCTCGACCCGCGGCCACTCCGCGTTGACCTGAAAAAAGCATTTGGACACTGAAGGGGCGGATTACCGTATGATAAAAGCGGATGAAAATAAAATGGAAGGCCTCACCCGATGGGTGAAATACAATCCAAAGAAAAATCCGATGTTGTCCGGTCCTTATCCGAATAATTCGCGTCAAATACCGTTTTGTAGGTTTAATAAAGTGACGCGCCTGAAACGATAAGCCGCGGGAACGGTTGTTATCGGGATGAATGCTCGGCAGGGTCGCCGTCTTTCTCTGACGGGCTCAGCTGGAGCGTCCCGCGGTCATTCGTAATATCCAGTTTTGTCTTGAACCGTTCTGATCCGGCGTTGACGCTTTCGAGCACATCACGCGCTGCCTTACCGGTGAGCACACGCGGCCGGTACTGCACCCGGTAGTTGTTCACATCCAGCGGCACTGCTTCTACCCTCGCAAGGCTCTTGCCCTGAAACGTCAAAAGGAGTATCATGCTGGTGTTTGTGCGGTTGCTCTCTGACCCGAATACGAAGTTGCCGAGACTGTAGGCGATGAGCCGGCCCTGGTACATCTCGAGCTCCTGCAGCACGTGTGGATGGTGGCCAAGCACGAGGTCAGCGCCCCAGTCAATGGCCTTGCGGCCCAGTTCGACCTGGTAGTCCTTGGCAGCGGTCATGAGTTCCGCTCCCCAGTGGAATGAGACTACGATCAGGTCCGCCGCGGGCCTCGCCTTTTCAATGTCGGATTTCACAAATTCCGCGTACCCCGGCGCAGTGCCGGGCCTGCTTGCTGATGCGAAGAATTCGAGCGGAAAGGTGAGGGAATAGGAGAGGAAGGCGATCGTCTTCCCCTTGATCTTCAGGACCGCCGGGGAGCGGGCGTCATCAAGGTCCATGCCTGCGCCGGTATAGAGGATCTCATGCTGGTCAAGTACCCCGAGGGTGTCTTTGAGCGCCAGCGGGCCGAAGTCCATCGAATGATTGTTCGCGAGCGTTACCACTCGGATGCCGGCCTTCTTCAGAGCCAGTGCGGCGATCGGTCCGGCGCGGAGCGTGAACTTCTTGTTCTCCACAGCGGTACCGCGGGTGGAGATCGAAGACTCAAGGTTGCCCACCACCACATCTGCCCGGGAGAGAAACGGCATAACGTCGGTGAAAGGGTAGTCCGGGCCGAACTCCTTGAGAAATGGCTCGGCCCTTCCGCCGAGCATCAGGTCGCCGACCGCGGCGATGGTGATCTCGTCCTGCACCGGCTGGTCAGCAGCAGCGGGGGTGACAAAGGCAAGAAGAAGAGTGAACGTAACAACGAATATTTTCATAACAGGTGTAATGGATATTAATCAACTCGCCGCTAAAAGGCAACAGGAAAAGGCGTAAAACTAAAGCACGGAGTGGAGCCATGAAGAAATATCTAGTGACATTCATTACCATGATCGGCATTTTTCTCACGAACACCCTGCCGGGCGTCGCGAGCGGGTCGGCGGTCGTGGACCGGGTGGTCGCGGTGGTGAACAACGAGGTCATCACCCTGAGCGACCTCCAGCGCGAGGAGTCATTGAAGAAGCGCGACACGGTGCGCGACGACCGGCTGGTCCTCGAGGACATGATCGATCGAAAGCTCCAGATGGCAGCCGCGAAGCGGGCGGGCGTAGATGTGACGGATAAAGAGCTTGACGACGCAGTCGCCGATATCATGAAACGGAACAGCATGGACATGGTGCAATTCAGCGTGGCGCTGGCCAAGGAGGGGCTCACCTTCGAACAATACAAGGAAGAGCTCCGGGAGCAGATCACGCTTTCGCGCCTGTTCAATAAATACGTTCGCTCCGGCGTGAACGTGGATGAGGCCGAGGCCCGTGCGTTCTATCAGAACAACCCGAAAACCTTCTCGCTGCCTGAGGAGATCCGGGTGCGGCGGATATTCCTGGCAGTGCCGGAGCAGGCTACGCCTGACCAGGCCGCGGCGATCAAGGAAAAAGCGCAGTCCGTGTATGCACGCGTGCAAAAAGGCGAGGATTTCATTCATCTCGTCCGCGAGGCCTCGCAGGGCGAGACTGCTTCACAGGACGGCGATCTGGGGTTCATGCAGCGGGAGGACGCCCTGCCCGAGATCGTGGAAGCGGCTCGCGCGCTCAAGCCGGGTGAAAGTTCAAGCCCGTTTCGCTGCGCCGGCGGTTACAATATCATTAAACTTGAAGAGGTGAGAACGCCGGTCAAACCTTTTGAAAAGGTGAAGGACGAGATCATGAAGACCCTCTACGAACAGAAATTGGAAAATACCTACCGAAGCTGGCTCCAGGCGCTCCGGGGCGATTCGCATATCGAGAACCGATTGTAGGCAAGTCGCAAAGGGCAGAGAGCATAGTGCAAAGAGTGTAAGTAAGGCGGAATTAGTTGCACCAGACGCTCTGCGCCATGCTCTTTGCGCTCTGCGCGAGGCCTCTCCCCGTCATGAAAACCGTAAAACTCAAAAAAAAAGAAGAACGCCGCATCCTGCGCGGACACCCCTGGGTGTTCAGCAACGAGCTCGATCGTTCTCCCGCTGAATGCACACCCGGCGAGATCGTCGATGTGTTGGACAACACGGGAAGGTTCATCGGCCGCGGCACCATAAATCCACACTCCCTTATTGCGGTGCGCCTCCTCACGAGAAAACCGGAAGAGATCAACAGCGATTTTTTCAGAAAGCGGATCGCTGCTGCCCGCAGCCTTCGGACCATGCTCGGATTCGGCGATTCCTTTCGCGCTATCTTCAGCGAAGGGGATGATCTGCCGGGGCTCATTGTCGATAAATATGCCGACACGCTGGTGGTCCAGTCCTCGACCGCGGGCATCGACGGGATGCTGAACGAGATCCTCGCCGCACTGCAGGAAGAATACGCGCCGACGGCGATCGTGCTCAGGAACGACACGGCCTCGCGTGAGATCGAAGGCCTTGCCCGGGAAACGCGGGTGGTGCACGGAACAATTTCCGGGCCGGTGACGTTCGAGGAGTCCGGCATAAAATACCGCGCTGACGTTCTCGAAGGACAGAAGACGGGGTTCTTTTTCGACCAGCGCGAGAACCGGCTGGCGCTCAAAGAGTATGTGCAGGGCAGGCGTACGCTCGACTGCTTCTGCTACGTAGGCGCCTGGGCGCTCTCGGCAGCGCGTTTCGGCGCGGCAGAGGTCATCGGCCTTGACTCGTCGGAGAAGGCGATCGCATTGGCCGCAGAAAACGCCGCATTGAACGGTCTTGCGGCGCAGTTTAAGAAGGCAGATGTGTTCGAGGAGCTCCGCGTCCTGGAAAAACAGCGGGAACGCTTCGGCTGCATCATCCTCGATCCGCCCGCGTTCGTAAAGAGCAGGGCAAAGGTGCGCGAGGCGTTAAAGGGCTACAAGGAGATCAACCTGCGCGCCATGAAACTGCTCGAGCCGGGCGGCGTGCTCGTGACCTGCTCCTGCTCCCATCATATCGATCAGGAACTGTTCCGGGAAATGCTGATCGACGCGGCCTACTCGGCCGGTCGGCAGGCAAAGCTCCTGGAAATGCGCTCCCAGGCCAGGGACCATCCGGCCCTGCTCGCGGCACGGGAAACGCAGTATCTGAAATGCGCGATTTTGATCAATGGACTAAGCAAATCTTCTTCACCACGAAGAATACAAAATAGCCGCGAAGGCAATGCAGAGAAAGACCAGATCATTTGGGTTTAACCCACAACAGGATTTCCTTTGCGTTCTTGTTTAGACCCGCGACTTTGCAACAGCGGTACGCCTTTGCGAGAGACGCATTTTGGTTTTATCCTTTTGGTTCCGGCTTGTCCGGGTTAGGTATGGAGAGAAGAGATTTAGCTTGACGAACCGGCGTTCCCTGTGTTAAAAAGTATCCGTTCCCGGGCGATTAGCTCAGCGGGAGAGCACTGCCTTCACACGGCAGGGGTCGCAGGTTCAAACCCTGCATCGCCCACCATGACCATTCAAGGAGTTAGCAGATTGCTGCTAGCTCTTTTTTTATTCCCTCATTTTCTTCGCTTGCCATTTCCCTCTTCCCGTAGTACCTTTTAGGAGCGCGAACATCGAACTGTGAACAGTGAGCTTTCAATTTCACGTAACCCATTTATTATGAGGATGGAACCATGTGCGACCTCTGCACCAAACACGGCGAAGGAAAGATCTGGTATAAGAACGCGAAAAATTACGCCGATGACCTCCTGTCAGACCTTGAACGCCGCAGCTATATCGAGAACTTCCTGACCACTGCGTTCAGCGAAGGATTCCAGACACTCGGGAGGCTTGAGACCATTTATCGGAAAAAAGGCAAGCTCCCTGAATCGGTCAAAGTTGCCATGGTCCAGAAGGCAAAGGCGGAGCATTTCGGCCAGGTGCTGCCTATCGAGGAGATCAGCGAAGTGGTGCGCCGGGCCAGGACCGTAGTCCGAATGCCCTGTGCCTGCCGCTGGAACATCGGGAAGAAAGAAGAGCGCTGCTGCTACGCGGTCAGCTATGGGCCCGAGGCCTGGTACAAGGGCATCGACATGGGATATTTCGGGATGGCCTCGGACGAGGGCCTCGAATCGCTCTCCTCGGACACGGCCATCGACCAGATGAAGGCCATGGAGGCGAACGGGTCGGTCCATACCATCTGGACCATGATGACACCGTTCATCGGAGCGATCTGCAACTGTTCACCTGATGAGTGTCTTGCCATGAGGACCCTGTCCCGGACCAGTGTCGAGACCATGGAGCGGGCCGAGTATGTGGCGAACGTGGATGAAGCGCTCTGCACCGGGTGCGGGCTATGTGATGCGCGCTGTCCACTTTCACGCGATCGAGAGCGTGACCCGGAATGGCATGTCATGTGCCCGCATTGATCCGCACAAGTGTTTTGGCTGCGGCCTGTGCCGCGGGGCATGCGGCGCCGGAGCGATCTCGCTGGTGTTGCGATAGGTAGAACGGGGAGAGAGACAATAAAAAAGCAGGTCCTGAATGAACAGGACCTGCTTAATAGGTTAACGCGTAGGCTTAGAGCTTTACAACGTTGGCTGCCTTCGGGCCCTTGGGCGAGTCGACAACGTCGAACTGCACTTGCTGGCCTTCGGCCAACGACTTAAAGCCGCTGTCCTGAATGTCGCCGAAATGAACGAACACATCGCCGCCCTTTTCGCGGGTAATGAATCCAAACCCTTTGGAATCATTGAACCACTTTACTGTACCTGTTTCCATGGTGAGCTACCTCCTTCTTTGGAATTGAAGCTCACGGAAAAGGCCAAAAAAATCCGCAAAGCCTAACGTACTTTGCGGTTACCCTACAAATACATCCGGAACTTCTGAGCGATATAATGACACTTCTGTACCGGGAAGTCAAGAACTATTAATAATAAATAGAGGTCTCCCCTGCTCGCGCGAAGCACGGCTGATCCATGATCCAATCTTATTGCATGTTGCGACCAATTCATGAGCTGCCGAACTCGGCATCCAGGAGGCCTAGACCTTCGTTTAGCCAATCGTGACCTGCAAGTAAGTTTCTACCGGACAAGGTCTGATGTGGAAAAAGATCAGCTGGTGGACGATTGTCACAATGTTGGAGAGAGAACGGACAGATCCGGCATTTTTGCAGCCCAAGCGGAGAAGGAAATAACCTTCTCATGGTCGCGGAAAGTGGCTATTAGTTTGTTTCTCTTTGGATGGATTCGAGCAGTGAAGCTATGATCTTATCAGGGGCCCCGGGCGCCATGTCGAGATCTGGCTGTTTAACCTGCTCCAGGAGATATTCTTCCTCTTCGGAGGACAGGACCACGAATTTTATGCCTGCCCGATATCGGTCTGCGCGCTGATTGCTCCAGACCAGCACGCCGAACTTCTGACCACCCACTGGTTCCTTGAAATAGACCAGGCCGGGCTCTATCCGTTCAGCCAACTCTATCCCCACGCCGACCACGCTGAAATCCACGATCCGGACAATGTGTTCTGTCCGCGTGGGCTGGGCGAAAGCAATGACATCCAGGGAATACGTTCGAGGTGAGGTGAGACGATACCGCTGGATCCCCCGTGTCATCTTTTTTTCTGTCTCAGACAAGAAAACAATTCCTCCACTACAGTGTGCATTGTCTGTCTGCTCCATTTATATCAAAAAAATGATCAAGAGTGAAGAAAATAATGCAGCCTGTTCTTTTTTTACAGCCCCCGATGCCCGGTAATCCCCTTGACCCCGTCCCTTCAAATCGGTATTATAGTGCGCAGGTGTTGCATGCCGGCATTCCCATGACAGCAGACAAAACCATATTCGGCCTCCGGTTCCGTTCGAACGAACGACTCCAGCCATCGCTCGAGGAACTCAGGAATTTCCTCGACAACCCTAAAAAGGAAGACAAGGGAAAGCTGCATAGCGACGACCTGGCAGCGTACCGCGATCTGCTCAAGGCCGTCGAGTCCTTCGAACACGGCCGGCAGGGGGGCTTCCGCGACAGAATGCTCTACGGCGTGCTCGGCCACTCCCACCTCGTCAAACCCGCCCTCAAATTGGCCGTGGAGCAGTATAAATTTCATGTGCATACCCTGTCAGAGCTCGACCTCAAAAAACCGTCCGCGTTCATCACAGTCGGCTGAAGAAGAGATCGCCAGGCTCAATCCGAAAAAGAAAGACGAAGCTGCGCGAAAAGAACGGCTGTCGGGAATGGTCGAAGAACGAAAACGGGCACTCAACGCTATGAAGAAGCATTGGCACGCGCTGGCTGAAGAGCTGGGGCACATCATCGCGTACATCAGGGACAATCTCGTCAGGATCGAGAAGCTCTCCGAGGAGTCGATCGTCATCCTCGTGCGCGACCAGATCGGCAGAAAAAAAGAGGTCGACCTGATCGAGGACATCAAGACGCAGTTCAAGGAGCGCCTCCGGGAGTCCCTCCACCAGGGCACGATCACGAAGGAGCAGCTCGCGGCGGTAAAGGAAGAGGTTGCCGGCCTCTCGAAACGGACCGCGGACGTCCTGCGGTCGGACGGTTACATGCTGGCCCAGCTGTACGAGGCCATCCACGAATACAGCAAGAAGACCTCCCGGGAGCTCGAGATCGTGATGGGCGAGATCGAACGTAAAAAACACGCCAGCTATGATGAGGACCGGGAACTCTACCTGCAGGCTGAAAAGCTCCTGGTATCGCTCACCCATGACTGTTGTTTTGAGATACCGGCATCTGACATCGGCACCGAGACAGAGCATGAAGAGATCCTCATCGAAAAAAGAAGGGAAATGCTCGATCACCTCTTTGACCTGCTGCGGAAAGGGCCTCGTGCTAACCTGGACACCCCCCTGAAGACGGGGCATGCCGGAAAAGCTTTTTGACAGGATAACAGGATAGAATCGGATATAGATATTTACACAGTGCACCAGGAGAGGCCTGACCCTGCGGAACCCCGCAATGATCTGATACCGACGCATGAAAGAGGACGAAAGCCGATGGTGAATACATCAACGAACTACTCCGATGATAACGCATTGCGCGAAGCGCTTAATAACGTCAATGCGGACAGAACGCTTCATGAGATCTACGGTCTCTTTTACGGGTGCATGGCTGCCCCGAACGTTGCCGAGCCAGCGCAGTATCTGGCGACGATCTTCGATGATGACCATGCCGCCGCTGCATCAGCGGAAGAGGCCGCCGGCGTCCAGGACAACCTGATCTCGCTCTGGCACTTCATTGCCCGATGGAAGCCTGACGAGGAGCCCTTTTACTTTCCCGACATGGAGTATCCGGCCACGACCCAGGGCCTGCAGCAACGCATGGCCGACGATCTGTTCGTTGATCAACTACTTCATCACCGGGCTTAAACTGGGCGGAACAGAAGAGAATGATTTTGATGATGACGCCATAGACGCAATGCATGCCCTTGCGGAGGCAGCAACCCTGCTGCAGAAACAGATCGAATCGAAGAAAACATCCGACCTGAAGACAACGACAGAGCTGATTGATGACCTGGAAGATTTCATAGCCGACAGCATCGCAAGGGTGTCCATTGGACTAAAGGGCGCGAAACGCTGACCCGCGATAAGCACCGCACTCAACGGTTCTTGACACGAAGCAACTTGTTACTGCTCAGGACGATTATGAACCACAGGCGACGTTGTTTCAGACCGGACAATCAACATTCCAATCTCCTTTATGGAAGTGAATGGGCATGACAGGTTTGATCTCAAAAAAACCATTTGTAGGCTTCGCAACCAGCATCCTCTTCGGTGCGCTGGGCTATGCTCCTGATCCAGATCGACCCATCACCGGGCCCTTCAAAAGATAATATGCTGTGGTTGTTCGGGGTCGTGGGATATTTCGCGCTCTTTGTCGCTCTCGGGTCGCTGGTGAACGCTGTGTACGCAGTGTGGGCGAATAAGAGTAAAAAGGATATGAAATGAGATGGTGCCAGTGATGATCGCGACGGTGTATCCATCGTGTCGCAGGTGGGGACGTGCGGCGGTAACAGCGCTGTGTGTCCTGACCCTTGGTTTGATGCTTGTTCCCCGCGTGTTCAGCGCGGAAGAACGAACGAGCGCAGCCATCCCTCCGCCCGCCCAGGCATTCATGCCGGGCGAAACACTGACCTACGAGATCAGCTGGTCGAATATCGTCACGGCAGGGACCGCGGTCATGGAGGTCAAAGGGGAAAAGTTGCCAAACGGGCGGAAGGTTCTCCGGTTCATCGCATCGTCCCACTCCGTGGGTGTGGTGGACGCGGTCTATCCGGTGAACGACAGGGTCGAGAGTCTCTTTGACCCCCAGATCATGCAAAGCCTCTCGTTCAACCTCAACGAGAGCCACGGCAAGAGAAAGAGACGCCGCTCGCTGACCTTCGACCATACTGGCCGGACAGTTATCAGCAGGCTGAACAACGACCCGCCGCAGACGTTGACCATCCCGGACCCGGTGCAGGACGCCTTGTCGTCGCTCTTCTACCTCCGGACGCGGAAAGACTTCACGATTGGCACGACCCACGTCATCGAAGTCCACGACAGCGGCAAGAACTGGTCCGTCGAGGTCCAGACCCTGGCGCGGGAGAAGGTGAAGACGCCTGCCGGGGAGTTCGATACGATCAAGGTCAAGACCTTTCCCAGGTACGAAGGGGTCTTTATGAACAAGGGGGAGATCTTTATCTGGCTCACCGATGACAGCCGGAAGATCCCGGTGCTCATGAAGAGCACCATCGCCATCGGGTCCATCATGACCACCCTGACGGACATGAAACTGGGAGCGGTTGAGCACTGAGGCCACCGCTAACCCCATTCCAGGCAGGACCAATGGCTCTTGCGAGGTTAATGGGGCCCACACGAGAACCAGGCCACTGTTTTCAATGGGACCGGCATCCGTTTTTTTCCATCCTACTTCCCCTGGTACCCCGGCGGGTAAGGCGCATATTCTCCTTCGTCCCACAAACGGTTCCCCGACTTCTGACCGCAGTTCAGGAGCCCCTTGCGGCACAGCACTTCGCGCCATTCATATTTGATCAATGTTTTTTGGACCGGACTGCTTTCGGGTTCAAAGGCGACTCTGGTTACGGGGGAGTACTGCTCGTCGCCGAAGCCGGTTCCAACAGATTCATCCTGCATTGCTCCCGACGCCTTGCCCCTCGCCCTGCCCTCGGCTGCGGGGGCGGGCGCGCTTTTCTGCTGATTCAATCCGAGGAACCGGTCAGGCTTCTGCTGTTCCCGGTACACTGAAACAGCGATCACGCCGAGGGCGGAAGAATCATTGAAGGTCCTTTGGGCATAGGCATCCATCTTGTCGGTGAAGTAAAAACGGTTCACCGCGTCCTGCGCGGTCCGCCAGCCGTCAAACCGGGCCTGCTCGAAACTGCCGACGACATACATTTCCTCGGTGCTCCTGAGGTTGGACCTTTCCCCTGTAATGATGTTCCTGCCGTCCACGGCGACAACTACACCGATGCGCTCTGGTGTATTGTTCCTGATAACAATGCCATAGTTCTCGTTTTTGCCGGCCACCTGGTACTTCTTGATAATGTGGGTCCTCCCTGCCCAGAAATCCCGGTGCGGGATTGTCAGGAATGCCCTTCCCTGATCTGAAACGATCTCGACGCTGACCTCTTCCTTCAATCGATCTCCAGCGTGTGAGTACGCCGGCGCTGCCGCCATCATGATGCCTGCACAGAGTGCTGCTCAGTATAGTACGCATTGTATTTCTCCTTTCCAGTCCGGATTTACCACGACAGGAAGCATGTCCTCGACCGTGGTTTGGTCATTAGACAACCGGGTATGAAAAAAAGTTCCCGCCCTGCTGGAGAAGAGGCGGGTAGAGAGGTTTTAAAAAATCCATCAGAACTCGATCCCGGGCTATTGACAGCGGTTTTAAAAAGAGATAGACTCCCCGGCATGCTGCTTCTTCAACAATGACAGAGACTAGCTGCGGTTGCCCGAGTTGCCATCTTAGCTCGATAATACGCCATGATCTGGCCGGCAGTAGTTCCTGAGGAATGTGCACGGAAAAACGGGAGCTCAAGGTTGATGGAACAGACGCGCTGATCGAGACGGGAGAACCGGTATCCATCGTCATGAAGCAGGACCAGCGGACAGGAACGTGTACGAAAGGAATCATAGCAGGGATTCTGATACATTCATCTACTCATTCCCACGGCAATACAATTCGACTGAAAGCGGAGAAGCGGGACGGGTAAAACGACGAATTGAGGCTCCCCTCTGGAAAGGTACGGTATGGCCCTAAAGGCAACCATTTTTAAAGCGGAACTGCAGATCGCCGACATGGACCGGAATTACTACCATGATCATGCGCTCACCATCGCCCGCCACCCCTCGGAAACCGACGAGCGTATGATGGTGCGCTTGCTGGCGTTTGCTCTCCATGCCCATGAAGCGTTGACCTTTGCCAATGGGATGGGTATTGATGACGAGCCTGATCTCTGGCAAAAGGACCTGACCGGCGCGATCGACCTCTGGATCGACGTAGGCCAACCCGACGAAAAAAGGATCCGCAAGGCCTGCGGCCGAGCAAAACAGGTATTCATCTACAGCTACGGCGGCAAGAGCGTTTCCGTCTGGCGGGAGCAGATCCGCGGCAAATACGAGCGGGCCGGAAATCTGACAATGATAAACCTGCCAGCAGCCGCGAGTCAGTCCCTGGCAAAGCTCGTCCAGCGCAGTATGCAGTTTCAATGTACCATACAGGACGGGCAGATCTGGGTAGCGGATAAGAATAACACCGTGCATGTAGATCTGTCTCTGGCAGCCTTCCCGCTGTGTTGAGAAGCACTTCATGGGGCCAGGCGCAAGGACGGATTAATTTCGCGGCGCTGAACGGTTTTGACGCTACGAACAACAAAACGCGGAGGTGAGTATGAATACCAGGGTAGTGAAAAGAGGTTTCTCCCTTGTTGTAGTACTTTCTTTGCTGGTGTTGCCAGCGGTTGTAGGTGGCCAGGAACACCACGTGCATGATGCCGCAACAGCACCTGCGAGCCCTGGCGACAATCCGCTCATCGAGGAGATGGTGAAGCTCGACGCCGTATTCCGTGAGGTCGTGTCAGGCGTGTCTCTTGGAGACGGGGCGCGGGTTCACCAGGCGCTGGAGGCCATGCACGGCGCCATGGAAAAGACCCATGAGGGTGTGCACCACGGTACGGTGAAGATCCCGAAGAACTCTGGCCGGGTGAAGGAGTTCGTAGATCTGGACAAGAAATTTCATGCCAAACTGGACACCCTTGCCCAGGCTGCTCATAAGAACGACCAGCAGGCCATGCTGAAGCTGACGAAGGAGCTCCTGGACGGCTGCGTGCAGTGCCACCGCATGTTCCGGAATCCATAGTCGGCATCTGCAAAGAACATCACCATCCCGGAACGTGCGAGGACGATGCCGGTGTGTGCACTGCCGGGCCACACACCGGTCCCGGAAATGAAAGTGAGGCGTTGCCAGTGACCGATCATGCGGACGGCGGACAGGACAGCCAGTTGCCTGACAAAAAAAAGAGTTATGCCCTTCTCGTGGACAGCTACATACGGGACCTGTTCGCGACCGGCGTAATTCTACATCGGCTTGACTACGAGGTGTATATCGCGAACTCGGGCGAGGATGCGCTCAGGATCATCGATGCTGCCATGCCGGAGCTCGTGATCACGGAGTTCTCGCTGCAGTATATGTCCGGCCTGGAACTGCTGATCCATCTCAGGCATACCCCCGCGACAAAAGCGATCCCCATCATCATCCATACGTCAAGCAAAGACCCAACGCATGAAGCGTATTGCCGTGCATCGGGATGCGCCGCTTTTCTCAAAAAACCGGCAGAGGTCAACGCCCTGTTCAGCGCGATCCAGCAGGCGACCAAGAGCACCCCGCGGCAGTTCATACGGCTGCGGACCCTGCTGCCGGTGAGGGTGGGCGGTCATTCCCTGCCCGAGGCGGCCAACAGTGTCGAGTTCGTCTCGGAACTGTCGGAGAACGGACTCTTCGTGCGCACACTCCACCCCAGGCCTGTCGAGACCGTCGTTCCGGTAAATCTGGCCATCAACTCCAAGGCGGTCAAGGTCAAAGCTGTTGTCCTTCGCAGCGTCACGATGAAGCCGGGGCTGTTCAAGGACCCTGGCATGGGACTGAAGTTCATTGAAATATCGGATACAGACCGGGAACTGATCAGACATTTCATCAAGGTCCAGATCATGAAGGATATCACTCAGTAGCAATAATCCCCTTATAATCCTGCAGACATGGTTGAAACGTATTAACAAGAATTAGTGCAAAGACGCGGAATATTGCGGCAGGCTATTAAAACGGTCCTTGCAGTTGAATGGGATGGTCGCAGAAAACGCGAATGTGACTGACTGATAGGGAGGTGGATCAGAACCTGCAACGCCTGTCTTAGAAACAACAAAGGGGTTAGCCGATGAGCGGCGAACCCCTTTTCAATATAAATGATAACCAGCGAAATAAATTCATGCGGCTGTTGTGTGCCGCGATTCCTTACCCCGCCTGCAGCTTCTCTTCTTCTTCCTGGCGCGTCTTGCATTCAATGCAAAGCGTGGTTACCGGCCTGGCCTCTAGCCGTTTCAGACTGATCTGTTCACCGCATGACTCACAGACACCATATTCACCGCTGTCGATCCGCGCAATGGCCTCCTCGATCTTCTTAAGCAGCTTTTGCTCTCTCCCTCGCAGCCGGAGAACGAAGTTGTTGTCAAGCTCAGCCACAGCCTGGTCGGTGGGATCGGGAAAACTTTCCTTCTCCGAGCTGATCTTACTGGTCAGTGTGTGTTCCGCCTCGGTGAGAAGGTCCTGCCTCTGTTTTACAAGCTTTTTTTTGATGATCAGAAGTTTCGAGTCCGCTACCATATCCATGACCTCTCCATACAGTATAAAAGGGCTGTTACCGCCGATGTGGCGATGCAGCCCTTTGAGATTTTAATAGCGTACTATATCAAAAAAGTACGCATGAGTCAATTGTTAAATATCAGGGGAGAGATCTCTATTCGCCAATTGACAAACATGGGCGATATCGATACTATAGCTCATGTCGAGCGAGAAGCAGAAACTCAATACGGTCATGCGATTGGGTGTGGAGCTCACCGAGGTGAAGGACGTTGATGTACTCCTGGAGCGGATCCTTCTCGAGGCCAGGCAGCTTACGAGCGCCGATGCGGGATCAATCTATATAAAAGATGCCGGCAAACTGGAGTTCAGCTATACACAGAACGATACGCAGCAGAAAAAACTCCCGCCCGGCAAGAAGCTGATCTATGCCACGTTCTCCATCCCCATCAACAACCAGACGATCTCGGGCTATGTTGCGAACACTGGCGAAGCCCTCAACATCCCCGATGCTTACCAGCTCATGTCCGGACTGCCTTATTCGTTCACCAGTTCCTACGACGACCTCTCGGGATACCGGACGCAGTCCATGCTGACGTTTCCGCTCAAGACCAACCGGGGCGATACCATCGGCGTGCTCCAGCTGATAAACGCGAAGGACTCGAGGGGCAAGGTCGTTCCGTTCTCGAAAAAGGACGAGCCCCTCATCCTTCATTTCGCCAACATGGCTGCTGTGGCCATCGAACGTGCCCAAATGACCCGCGCTATGATCCTCCGGACCATACGGATGGCGGAGCTGCGCGACCCCAAGGAAACTGGCGCCCATGTGAACCGGGTTGCGTCCTATGCTGTTGCGATCTATGAAGTGTGGGCCGAAAAATATAATGTTCCTAATGACGTGATCAACAAGAACCGCGACATTCTCCGCATGGCGGCCATGCTCCATGATGTGGGCAAGGTGGCGATCGCCGACGCGATCCTGAAAAAACCGGGTCGACTCGACGACGCGGAGCGTGAGGTCATGAAGCAGCACACCATTCTGGGCGCGCGGCTTTTTTCCGACCCGTATTCGGAGTTTGATGAAGCGGCCGCGATCGTTGCGCTCAATCACCATGAGAAATGGGACGGGACGGGCTATCCGGGGTTTGTCAGCGTAAATGACGGCAAAGCGCTTCCTGGATACGAGAACGGCGATGGAACCGCGCGACCCAAGAAGGGGGAGGAGATCCCCGTGTTCGGAAGGCTCGTCGCCCTTGCTGACGTATATGACGCACTCGGATCACGCAGGGCGTACAAAGAGCGGTGGGACGAGGGCCAGGTCCTTGAGGAATTGAGGGCCTGTTCCGGCACGTACTTTGATCCGGAGATCGTCGAGACATTTTTCTCCTGCATTGAGACGATCCGCAGCATCAGCGAGAGGTATCCTGACCATTAGTGACTGAACAATTTATTATTTCTCAAAGTGGCAAAAACAAGTCACAACAGGAACGGTTTTCGCCTGGATGATCCAAATGCACTGGAAGTGAAACGCGTTTTATCTGATGTTATCCGGTGGTATCCGGTAATCCTCTTAAAAGGATTTGGTTCTGGCTTGTCGGGTCAGTTCTTGACGACTCAGGATTTCTACAGTGTTGACGAAAGGAGCCATGTTTGCAAGCCGATCTTAATCCTGAACCTGTCAGCGAAAAAACCGGGTGCTTCCAGCTCATCTGTCTGGTCCATCAACTCCATATATGAAAAAACGCAAACCATCTGAACAGCCACAAGCAGATTTCAAAAACACTCCTTTTAAGTCCCTGAAGGGCTTTGCGCCCTCAACACCCTTGCCCTCAAAAAAATCCGCCCCTCCTCAGGTGCGCAAGAAGATCGACAGCAACGATGATGACGATACCTCGCTCTTTCTTCGCGCAGCCGAGGGCGCGAAGAGATTCGGCCCTGCGCCTGATTCGCCTGCTGTTACAGCCGGGCAGATCCCGGAAAAAACCGTGGTACGCGCACCGGAAGAAAGCCAGCTTTTTCTCGCTGCCATGAAGAAGATCGGGACGGCCTTCCACGAGACATTGCCAGAGCAAGAACCGGAAGAGGCCGGGCAACGGTCACCGACAAGCAGGATGCGGCAGCTGAAACGCGGCACCGTTCGCATCAGCCAGGAGCTTGATCTTCATGGTTTTCTCAAAGATGAGGCACTTGCGCGGCTTGAACAGTTTGTTGCTGATGCACGCAGCCGAGGGCAGCTGGCGGTGCTCGTGATCACGGGTAAGGGCATCAACTCTCCCGAGGGGCCGGTATTGCAAGGGGCCGTGTCGGCGTGGCTGAGGAACAAAGGGAAGGGGCTTATTGCGGAGTTTTCATCAGCACCGCGCGAGCTGGGTGGGAGCGGCGCCTTTGTGGTGTTCTTGAAGAAGAAATGATCTTCACTCGAACAAAATGAAAGTAATTTTCTTCCTACGTGGTTCACTCGTCACAGGACATTGTTCGTCTTTCCCGGGAAGACGGGTCCATTAAAAAAATCCCGTTGAGTTTTCGTGTTCATTCCCGGTCATCAGCTGTTTATTAACAAAAAAAGTAGGCCCCGCGCTAACCGACACGGATAATCGGGTTTTTACCCTTGACAGGTACCCGGGTTTTGGATATAGTGCTCAGGCTGTGACCGACTGGGGGATCGTCCAGTGGTAGGACGACAGGCTCTGAACCTGTTTACGGGGGTTCGAATCCTCCTCCCCCAACCAGATAATAACTGATTGTAAAATGAAGATTGAAAATTTCAAATTTAGAATCGTGGCAAATCAATCGACATTCTTCACTTTACAATTTTCAATCTGCAATTTTCAATCTGACGCCTCACCAAGCAGGTCCCATCGTCTAGCGGCCTAGGACGCTGGCCTCTCACGCCGGAGACACGGGTTCGATTCCCGTTGGGACCACCATTATCTAACACCTCCAGTCTCAGCCCCGCACGACCCATCACCCGCTTCTAAAAAGAGCTTCATTTTCGTCCTAAAAACATTTCATCAGTTGACATCCGCCATAAGAGATATTATGATTGTACAAGTTTGTTGCATGGTGCAACACTACGAGGCAACATTATGTGGCGGGCTTTATCCGATTTAAAGTGATCGTGCCTGATTAATATCAAGTAATATTACAAAAGGAGAATACTATCATGGCTGAAATCTGTCCCACCATACGGGTTGAAACGCTGCTTCTCGCAACGGATGGATCTGAGTTCAGTGAAGGGGCCATAGGGGAATCGATCAAGCTCGCAAAGAAATGCTCGAACAGAGCTCGCGGCAATATCCGTGATCGAAACGAACCCCGAGTTGGAAGCCATCGCACCCCAGGTCACGGAAAAGGCGGAAAAGTCCGCGCGGGAACACCTTGAGGCGATCCAAGCGCGGGCAAAGAAAGAGGGCGTCGAGTGCAACATTATCATCCGTGCAGGCGAGGATTCCTATAAATATATTGTCGATGAAGCGGTCAAGAACAAGATCACGATGATCGTCATGGGCAGGCGCGGCCGTTCGGGGTTCAAGCGGCTCATGATGGGGAGTGTCACGTCGCGCGTCATCGGCCATGCGCCATGCAACGTGCTCGTCGTGCCAAAGGCGGCGCAGGTGGAGTTCAAGAGCATCGTTGTTGCGACTGACGGCTCGAAATACTCGCGTGCGGCGGCGTCCGAGGCCATCGGGCTTGCGAAGCAGAACAACAGCGAGCTGACGGTCATCAGTGTGGTTCCATCAGAGCTCATGACGCCCACGGACATCGACTTCACCGTGGCCCAGCGAGGAGCTCATTGCGGATAAAGAGATGCACGAGGCGGAAAAGAACGTCAAGGCAGTGAAAGAGGCGGCGCAGAAAGAGGGTGTCGCGGTAAAAGCCTTTGTCATGAGCGGCAAGCCCGCCGATGCCATCATCGAGATTGCCAAGGACAAGAACGCGGACCTCATCGTGCTGGGAAGCCACGGCCGGACCGGCTTGGAAAGGCTCCTCATGGGCAGCGTGGCCGAGCGTGTGATCGTACTGGCATCCTGCGCGGTGCTGGTGGTGAAGGGGAAATAATACCATAACCCGCTAAGAACACGGAGAAAGTCTTTGACACTGAAGCATCGGATTTTTATAAGAGGACATGGTCTTGTTTCCTCATAATCAATCGGTGCAAATCAGTGTCAAAGGAGGTACTTCTCTCGATTGCTTCAGTGGCTGACGTGTGATGCTATGCTCAACATTCTCATCATATCCGATGAAGCGAAGAACATCGCGTCCCTGTTCAAGGCAGCGGGATTCAGTTCTGATGCGCAAAACCCGTCAAAGCCGAACAGCGCTTCTGAGACAGCTCCGCCGAATGTGGAAGGCTACGATATCGCCTTCCTGGACCTCGATACAGAGAACTGGCAGCAACGGCTGCTCGATGTCCGGCATAGCATGCCGGTCATCGCGTTTTCGCTTCCTGACCTGAAAAAGGCTGTGGAGGCCATGAAGCTCGGCGCATGCTGATTATCTGGAAAAGCCCCTGACTGGTGACGGGCTGAACCTGGTCATCGAGAAGCACAAGAAGCAGATCCTGAACCATAAGTACGGATTCGACGAGATCATCGGGATGAGCAAGCCCATGCAGGATGTCTTCGGGCTTATCAAGAAGGCCGCAGCGAGCGAGAGCAATGTGCTGATCACCGGCGAGAGCGGCACGGGCAAGGAGCTGATCGCCCGGGCGATCCATCGGTGGAGCCCGCGGAGCGATAAGTCGTTCATGACCATCAACTGCAGCGCCATCCCCGACACCCTGCTCGAATCCGAGCTCTTCGGCTTTGAGAAAGGCGCGTTTACCGGCGCTCAGTATATGAAGAAAGGCCTTCTCGAACAGGCCGACGGCGGCACGGTGTTTTTCGACGAGATCGGCGATGTCTCGCCATTGTTCCAGACCAAGGTCCTGCGGGTTCTCCAGGAAGGGGAGATCATGCGCATCGGTGGGATGCGGCATCTGAACGTGGATGTGCGCTATCATTGTTGCCACGAACGTTGACCTCAAGACGGCATGCCAGCGCGGCACCTTCCGGGAAGACCTCTTCTACCGCCTGAACGTCATCAACATCCATCTGCCGCCGCTCCGGGACCGGATGGAGGATGTGCCGCTGCTTACCAAGCACTTTGATCCAGGAACACGCGGCCAAGAGAAAAGACATCATGATCAAGGGCATCACGAATGATGCCCTGAACATCCTCATGAACCACACCTATCCCGGCAATGTGCGGGAGCTTGAGAACATCATCGAGCGCGCCATATCCTTTGCCAATTCCTCGGAGATTCTGCCAGCCGATCTTCCCCCTTATCTTCTTCAATCTGCCCCTGCCAAGCCCCGGCCCGCTGCACAGCGTCTTCGAGATGCCATCGAGACCACGGAAAAGGAAACGATTTCTGCCGCACTCCTCGAGTCCAACGGAAACATCTCCCGTGCAGCAACGGCTCTCGGGATATTCCGCCAGCAGCTTCAGAGAAAAATAAAACAATATAAGATTGCAACATAACCTACAATAACGCAACATTTTACTGCACCTATATCCCCCAGGAAGCCTCATCTCATACCCAAATCATGCAACATTAAATTGCTACGCTTTATAGCGTTCAATAATAAAATCAATAATATCAAAAAGATAAAATCTGGCACGCCTCTTGTATTGGATAATGTAGATCGGTCATGGAGGCTTCCAATGCAAAAACTCATGAAAATGCTTGAAGACGTCATGGTAGCAATCACTTTTGCAGAAGCAGGAGAATTTGATGAGGCGAATAGGATCGCTTCCAACGAGCTGCCGCAGGAAGAAAAGATAGCAGCCTCTGCTCCTGCTACCGGAAGATAACAATCGATCTTTGCAGAGCGATTTGTTTCCTCCCAACCTGGTGGCCAGGCTGGTGATTCGGGATTTCCTGAAAAGAAGACCCCGAATTTTTTTGTCCAGGAAAATACATTATAACAATCTGACGAAATAATCTTATGTTGATAGAAAAAACGGTTGATCGAGAAAGTCAGCAAAAACTGTATGTACAGATGTTCTCGATTCTCAAGGAGAAGATCGAGAAGCGCGAATGGCCTGTCGGTTCGCAGATCCCTACTGAAGATGATCTCTGCAGAACCTACGATGTCAGCAAGGCAACGGTCCGGATGGCCATAGCCGATCTGGTGCGGAGCGGTTATCTCAAAAAACTGCAGGGCAAAGGCACGTTTGTGATGCATTCTTTGCCGGATCTGGGCATTACCATGAAGACGCAATTGACCGAAGATATGTTTGGGGAGGGGGTGAGCGCGCGCAAGGAGCTTCTGGTAAAGGGGATCAAGGTGCCGGCTGAGGACGTGAAAGGATATCTCAAGACCGACAGCGACATCTACTATATTCTCTGCAAACGGGTCGTGAACAATGAGCCGGCATACCTTGAGGAGTCGTTTATTCCGCTCGAGAGCGTTCCCGACATCGCCGAGCTGGAGGTCTGCCAGACCCCTTTTTACGAAATGATGCAGCAGAATGCTGTGAAAAAGATCTTTAAGGTGGTCCAGATGATCGAGATCTCGGAAATGACCGACGATGCCGCCTCGATCCTCAAGGTTGTCAAGGGCACGCCGGTGCTTCTGCTGCACCGGCTTCTTGTCGGGATTGATGGGCAGCCTATTGCCTATACCCGGCTGATGGGAGGCGGCAGGAAGTACAAGATACAGACCGAACTGATACAGATCACCTGATCAATAGTACCAATACTACAAAGGAGGGTTTGACATGGGAGTAATGAGAAACACGTACGAATATCTCAAAGCGGCGTCGGTCGCGCACGCCAAATGGGACTATGAGGTCTCCATGAGCATCATCCACAACCGGAAGAAGATGTGGATCCTGCTGCTGCTGCTCCTGCCGATCGTGGCAGTATCGTGGGTGGAGGCAGGCAGCATGCTCGGCGGAAAAACCGCCTATGCACCGGCTTTCTATTCCGACCAGCATCTTTGTGGTGTCCATCGCCATCGGCCTGGCCGCGGGACTGATCACCGGCTGCATCGGCGCGGGCGGCGGATTCATCATCACCCCGGCGCTGATGGCCGCCGGCGTCAAGGGCATCCTGGCAGTGGGCACCGACGTGTTCCACATCTTCGCCAAGGCCATCATGGGCACCACGGTGCACAAGAAGCTCGGCAACGTGTCCATGAAGCTGGCAATAGCGTTCCTCGTCGGTTCGGGCGGCGGCACCTTCATCGGCGGCTCCATCAACAAGTTCCTCTATGACAAGGACCCGCTCCTGTCCGAAGCGTTCATCAGCCTGGTCTATGCCGTCCTGCTCGGCTTCCTCGGTTTTTATGCGATGATGGACTTCTGGAAATCCCGCAATGCAACGGGCGGCGACGCCCACGGCGGGTCCTCGGGCACGACCGACTTCGCGATAAAGCTCCAGAAAATGAATATCCCGCCCATGATCACCTTTGACGAAGATTATGTCGAGGGCGGCAAGAAGATCTCCGGCGTGTTTATCGCCATGGGCGGTGTGGTCGTCGGCATCCTGGCCGCCATCATGGGCGTCGGCGGCGGGTTCGTCACCTTCCCCATGTTCGTGTACATCTTCGGCGTGTCCACGGCAACGACCGTCGGCACGGATATTCTTCAGATCATCTTTACCGCCGGCCTGGCCTCCATCGCGCAGTACGCCATCTACGGGTATGTGTTCTATACGCTGGCCATGGGCATGCTGATCGGCTCGCTCATCGGCATCCAGGTCGGCGCGCTCACGACCAAGGTGGTGAAGGGCATCCAGATCCGCGGTTTCTATGCCGTCTCGATCATCGCGGGATTCATCAACCGCGCCGCCACGCTGCCCAAGAAGATGGTGGAGCTTGAGTATGATCGATATGTCCAAGGCCAGCGTCAATGCCATCGAGATCCGTCGGCAACGTCGTCTTCTGGATCGTGGTCGCTATCTTCGGGCTCTGGATCTTCAGCAAGTTCTTTGCGAACATTAAAACACTCAGGCGAGGAGGCATAGCCATGATCGTAAAAAATAAAATCCACATTTGTCACCGGAGCGTTCCTTGGCGTTGACGTTTGCCGGCGTGCTCGCGCTTATCTTCTCGCCTGTCTTCGGCGAAGGCAAGAACGGGCTCGTATACGCCGACGATATGTTCAACAAGCTTTCGAAAGGATCGTCCTACTTTATACCCAAAGTTACGAAGAGCAATGAGAAGTTCGCGAATACCGCCATCGCGGTGAGCGTGAAGTTTGAAAAGCCGGAGCAGATCGACGGCACAATGAAGCTTCTTGCCGCCGCGGGGATAGAAGCGAAAAACGCGAATCCCGAGCTCCAGATCAACGGCAACCTCGGCGCGCTTATGGCGAAGATCCTCCAGGACTCGGACGATATGTATAAAAACAACGGCGCCGCGGTCGCCGCCCGCTACGGGGTCGACGAAAAAAAGGTCATGGAGTCCTGGCATAACATGCTCAAGGGCGTGGACAAGGCGCTCAAGAAGCAGGGCAAGATCGAGGATGCGAAGATCGTCTCCGATGTGATGAAAAAGGCCGTGGAGCCGGCCTATAATTACTACAAGATCGAGGCGCAGAAGGTCGTGGACAAGGCCGGTATCATGACCGGTCTGCTCGTGTTCTATGTGGTCTACACCATGTGGTGGGGTTTTGCCATCTTCTACATGTTCGACGGCATCGGCCTTACCATGAAAAAAGCCAAAGTGAAAAAAGAGGTATAGGAGGGGACATGAAAGTATTGGTACCGGTTGACGGATCCAAACACTCATCAGAAGGCATCAAGGTGGCATCGCATTACGCAAAAACAAAAGATGCGCAGCTGACCCTTATAACGGTCATCCCGTCGGTGGCGGACATCGACCTCGAACTTTCCGCTTCAGACCGCGACCGGCTGCTCGAAAGCATGAAGAGCCGGGGCGAGGAACTGCTGGCAAAGGCAAAGGAGCAGATGAAGTCCCTTGGCGTGAGCAAGGTGAACTTCGGTCCTGGCAACGGCGCCCTCGCCGGCCATGGAAATCGTATCCTATGCTGAAAAGGAAAAGATCGACCTCATCGTGATCGGCAGCAGAGGGAGAAGCGCGAACCAGCGTTTCCATCTTGGGAGTGTGGCGGAGAATGTGGTGCGCCACAGTCCGTCGTGCGTGTACGTGGTCCGGGAGCCTTCCTGGATATAAGGAGCTTTGTTGACAGGGGTTCGGTGGAAACATCGAACCCCTGTTTCTTTTTAAACCGGCTTACGCTATAATGTCATTCTATGAAGATTCGGGACAAACTTTTCCTTGGTTTCGGACTCTATATCCTCCTTGCAGTCATTCTCGGTTTTTTTGCCTATAAAGATCTCCGTACGATAGCACCGCAGCTCATCCTGGTCGAGACGGCGGACGACATCACCAATACCATCCTCGAAGTTCGGCGGTATGAAAAGAACTTCCTGCTGTTCAAGGACAGGGAAAGTCTCGAGGAACTGCAAAAATATCTCGGTGTCCTTTAAAAACAGCATTGCGGCCATCCAGACGGAGATCGTCCATCGAGATCGGCAGCGACAATTATACGATGATGAAGTCGGCCATCGCCGAGTACGAGCGGCTGGTCACCGCCATAGCCGAAAACTTTACGCACAGAAAGAGCAGGAGGCTCTGGTCCGGGAAGCGGGGCCGGCAGACGGAGCTGGCCGTCACCGGCGCGGAACTCCAGTCGCTCCTGGTGCTGAGACGGTACGAGAAGAACGTCATGCTGTACAAGAACAAGGAAGTCTATGATGTGTTCAAGCGGACCTATGATGCTTCACCGCTCAGTTCCCACCCCGAGGTCCGAGCACTATCAGGCCACTCGTTGCCAAGCTCTATGACCTGTACGAAGCGAAAAACAGTCCCTGGACAAGATGCGCCTGACGGCAAGGGAGATCCAGGCCTTTACCCAGAACCTTTCGAAGAAAGAACGGGCCGATATTGCGACCACGATCAAAATGTCCATCAATCTGCAGGTTATGGCACTTGCACTGATCGTCGTAGTCGGGATCGATCATCAATATCAAGCTGGCGACCGAGCATTGCGACACCGATCCGGACCCTCGAAAAGATATCGAGAAAAATCGCCGAGGGCGATTTTTCAGAACACATTGAAGTAAAAGGCAAGGACGAGCTTTCTTCGCTCGAGACCGCCTTCAACCAGATGGAGGACCGGCTCAAGAACGCCCTCTGGTCCCTGGAGCACACCATCGAGAAGCTGCGGGAGAAGCAGGCCCAGCTCGTGGAAGCGGAAAAACTGGCGCTTGTGGGCAAGCTGGCCGCCGGGATCGCCCACGAGATCAACAATCCGCTCACGTCGGTCCTGACCTTCTCGAACCTCATGCTGGAGCAGTGCCCGCCCGACGATCCGCGCCACGACAAGCTGAAGCTCATGGCCCGGGAGACGAACCGGGCGCGCACCATCGTGCGGCAGCTCCTGAACTTCGGACGCGAGACCGTGATCAAGCCCGAGAAGATCAATATCAACCAGCCGGTCACGGAGATCGCGGACTCGCTCGTGGCCCAGGACGCGTTCAAGGGCATCGGGCTCGAGATGAAGCTCGGCGACAACCTTCCCGACGTCGATGCGGACCCGGCCCAGATCGGCCAGGTGGTCATGAACCTGCTCCTGAACGCCATCCATGCCATAACACCGCCGGGAAGGATCGAGGTCGTCACGCGACAGGATCGAGAAGCAGCGTTGAGATCGTCGTTCACGGACACCGGCGCGGGCATCCCGGAGGAGCACCTCCACAAGATCTTCGACCCCTTCTTCACCACCAAGGATGCGACCAAAGGGACGGGGCTCGGACTGGCAGTGAGTTATGGTATCATCAAGAAGCATGGCGGAGACATCGAGGTCGCAAGCACCGTGGGCAAAGGGACAACTTTTACTGTGAGGTTGCCGATCTATGGATAAGTTTAAAGCGATTGTTGTTGACGACGAGTCAAGCGTATGCGAGGCGGTGCGGGCCATTCTCGAGCTCGAAGGGATCGAGGTGACCACCTTTACGGACAGCGTGGCCGCTGCCGGAGACATCAAGCAGGAACATCTACGACCTCATCATTTCGGACCTTAAGATGCCGAAGATGACCGGGCTTGAGCTCTACGACAACATCGGGATGCCGCCGCGGACAGTCATCTTCATCATCATCACCGCCTTCGGCACCATCCCCTCGGCCGTGGACGCGGTCAAAAAGGGGGTCTACGACTACATCCCCAAGCCCTTCACGCCGGATGAAGTGCGCATCCCGCTCCGACGGGCCCTGGAGAAGCGAAGGCTTGAACGGGAGAACATCGCGCTCCGGTCGCAGATCGAGACGCGGTATTCGTTCCAGAACATCATCGGCAACAGCCCAGAGATCCGCGAGACCTTCCGGGTCATGCGCCACGCGGCGTCGAGCGAATCGAATGTGCTCGTGACCGGCGAGAGCGGCACGGGCAAGGAACTCGTGGCCCGGGCCATCCATTCGAACAGCGTGCGGGTGCGGCGGCGGTTCGTGACGGTGAACTGCGGCGCCATTCCCGACGGCCTGATCGAGTCGGAGCTGTTCGGCCATGTGAAAGGCTCGTTCACCGGCGCGATCGCGGACAAGAAGGGGCTGGTGGAGGAGGCGGACAAGGGGACGCTGTTCCTGGACGAGATCGGAGAACTTTCCCCGCCGCTCCAGGTGAAGCTCCTGCGGGTTTTGCAGGAAGGTGAGTTCACGCGCATCGGCGACACCCAGACCAGGAAGGTGAACGTGCGCGTCGTCGCTGCCACGAACAAGGACCTGAAAAAGGCGATCGCCGAGAAGCTGTTCCGCGAGGACCTCTACTACCGTCTGAACGTGATCCCCATCGAGCTGCCGCCGCTCCGGAGAAGGCAGGAGGACATCCCGCTGCTCGTGAACCATTTCATCGAAAAGCACAAGACCAAGGCGCCGGAAAAGAAGATCACCGGCATTGCCCGGGACGCAATGCAGGCGGTCCTGATCTTATCACTTTCCGGGCAACGTGCGCGAGCTCGAGAACTCCATCGAGTACGCCATCGCCTTTACCGCAGGCCCGGAGATCAAGAAGGACGATCTGCCAAAATATATCCTCGAAGACCGGAAGCTGAGCCACGAGGCGCAGAAGATCCCGATCATGCCGCTCAAGGACGCGAAAGGCCAATTCGAGAAGAGCCTGATCATTGCCGCGCTCGTGGAGTCGGGCGGGAATATCTCCGAGGCTGCGCGGCTCCTGAATGTTCATCGCCAGAACCTGCAGCAGAAGATCCGCCTGCTCGGCATCGACCTTGCCTCGGTATCACCGGTGAGATGAGCATCGGCAATCGCAGGTTTCCTTGCTCTCTCTGTCCATTATCAGAACCACCCAAATGAAACAACCGCGTTCCCGCACCAGGTCCCTCTTTCCGCAGTAATATCTTGCACCCCCTCATGCAGTAAATAAACTGCGCCATATCCCATAACGCATTGAAAACAAAAAACAACAAATATGGCACGCTCCGTGCAATATATAAGGCAACGAAGCACACACGAACAAAATAAAATCCAAGAGGAGGTAATAAAATGAAGATCATGGTTGCTTATGACGGGACGTTGCAGGCGAAGGAAGCTCTGGTATACGGTATGGACAAAGCGCGTGAAAAGGGCGGCGAGGTGGTTGCGCTCCATGTGTTTAACAACAGGATGTTCATTGACTACGATGCAACGGTTGATGCTCAGGGAGTTGCAAGGGCCGAAGCGGCACGGTTCATCGAAGAGGCAAAGACCATCATCCGCGAGAAGGGCAAGGGCGTGAAGGCAAGCCTCTACAGCGCTGAAGGGAACCCGACCGAGGAAGTGGTCAGCTTTGCCAAGACTGAGAAGGTGGATGTGTTGCTCTGCCCGCCGAAATTCACGAAGATCATCAACAAATACCAGCAGGCTTTGGGCGAGTCGGAACTGGCAGGCGAAGCAGCGAAGCTTCATGTGGCGGCACTCTCAACGAAAACAATGTAAGGTAAGTACGACGCGGGACAGATCAGCGGGATGTGCACGGGCCTTTGCAGCCCGTGTCGCTCAGAATCTCACATTCTGTTGGACGGAGAACGGCCATGGAGTTTGAACACGCATTTCAACAGTCAAATTTTTTTCTGATGTTCCAGATGATGTTCATGGGATCGCTGCTCGTTCCCAGCATGCTCGGGAGGATGGACCTTTACAGCAAGGGCGTGAAGAGCGCTGGCATCGAATGTCGTTAGCTTCGGGCCCATTGCCATGCTTGTATATGTGCTCTATCAGGTGTCACATCTGAATTAACAGGAGAGTATGGCCGGCTCAGGGTTCGAAATTGGTCATGTCGATCTCCCAGAACTTCCCGGACCGGTGGTTGGGCTTGGTCGGTTTTTTCTGAAGCAAAGGGGTATTGAGCGTCTTCCAAATCTTGAGCAGTTCTCGCTGGACAACGGGTGAGTTCCCGGCAAGAGTAAGGACTACCAGCAATTGAAAGACCAGAATGTCTCTAAGGTTCAGGGTCATCGGATCGACGTGCATTAGTGCCTCCTCAAGAGCAGCAGGATGTTAAGCAGTATGGATGCGCACAGAATCGTGGCAAATGGGTTGTGAATCATGCATTACTGCAGGCTCATAAATGCCGGCTTCTGCAAAGGCTACAGCAACCCACAAGTCTTCGATCATTGTTATAAACTTTTTCATTGCGACCTCCCGGGAATATGAATTATTGACATTGGTTGACTTCCTGGTAGTCTATATAGCAATGGTCATGCCTGATTGTAATGCATTGAATTAATGAATAATTTATAAAACTATGAAATGATTGGTGCAATTTAATGATGCTATATTATGAGTTAGATAACGTCAATTATAAATTAACTTAATGAAAATAACAGGTTGTTGGTGCATCTAAATATTGCGCACACACTTAATATTGCTCTTGTGGTATTTGATTCAGAAGGGGGTTGCATATGAAGATCCTTGTTATATATGACGGTACCATAAAGTCCAAGACCGCATTACGATACGGACTTGGGAAGGCAAAGGAAATTGGCGGAGAGCTTCTAGTCCTGCAGGTATTTCAGAACAGCCTGTTCGTAGATTACGATGCAGGACCCCGGGCAGAGGAGATAGCCCGAGCTGAAGCTGCGCGGCATCTGCGTGATGCAGAAACACTTATCCGCGATGCAGGCAACCACGGGATTACTGTCCGCGTTCTGTCCGTCGAAGGGGATCCTCTTGAGGAGGCACTGCGTGTCGCGGAAGTCGAGCATGCGGATCTGATCCTCTCATCACCGCGCTATAAAGCGCTTGTTAAAAAAGCCTCCTGCCCGGTGCACCTCATGCCCGGCATTATTTTGGTGCCGGTAGACAGCTCGGATACTGTGCTGGCAAAAAAAGCAACAATCCTGGCAGAGGTAAAGGCCACAGGTTCGAAGGTACTACTCCTCGGGATCGTGCCCACGCACCTCTACAGTGCAGCGGAGAAGACAGAGCTTGAGCAGGTCAGGAAGGAGACAAGCGCAACGGTTAATAAGATCAAAAGCGCATTGAGCAAAGAGGGTGTCGAGGTTTTAGAGGTCACCAGGTCCGGTTACCCGGACGAGGAGATCCTGAAGGCAGCTGAGGAATATTCGGTCTCCCTCATCATGCTGCCCGCAGGAGGAAAGACGCCTTCTGAGCTGACCAAGGCCGCATCAATACTCCTCGATGAACCGAAGCAGGTGCGCCTGCCGATCCAGATCATGCTGCAGGCAGGGGCGTAATGAGCAGTCGCTGATCATGATACACGCGTGGACTTTTTCTTCTGGCCCGTGTCGTTCGCACTGCAACGTCCCTACCCGATAACTTGCCGATCGCCTGAATTTTTTCGCGGTCTCAGGTGTAAAGATCTTTTCTTACCTTTTGCGGATCTTTCTCGTTACCACGAGGCAGTACCTCGAGGACTCACGTCATCGTCTTCTTCTTTCGAACGCGCATTGCAATGAGCGTCTCATTTTGTCTGCATCCTGGTATAGTTCAGCATCCCGCCTGCCAGAAGAATGTCGCGTTGCCTCATGCTCAATGAGAATTTCAGCTGAACAGTCTTGCCGTTCGTCGTGTCCTTGAGCGTCAGGTCTGTGCCTTTCTCGAGTGCAGCCTTGATCTTCGCGATCTCTATCGTATCATTGGCTCCGATCGCATCATAATCCGCTTCGTTCGCGAAGGTGAGCGGCAGAATGCCGAAGTTGATGAGGTTCGCCGCATGGATGCGCTCGAATGATCTCGCGATCACCGTCTTGACGCCCAGGTACATGGGACAGATGGCCGCATGCTCGCGGCTCGAACCCTGACCGTAGCTCGCACCGGCGATTACGATATTGTGCTTTCCGGCCTTTTTGTTCTCGAGCGCCCTTTTCGGAAATGACGCGTCCACGCCCTCGAACACGAACTCCGCGTACTTCGGAATGTTCGAACGGTACTTCAGTCTCGATCCCGCGGGCATGATGTGGTCCGTCGTGATCTTGTCACCGACCTTGATCGTCACGACGCCCTGAATGCTGTCGGGAAGCGGTTCAGCCGCAGGTGGATCGCCGATGTTCGGGCCCCGGTAGATGGTCACCGACAAGGGGTCTTTGGCCGGAGGCAGGATCATCGAGTCGTCGATCCAGAACTGCTCGGGCATGGCGATCTCGGGATAGGGGATGCCGAGATCACGGGGGTCCATGATCCCGCCGGTGAGCGCGGCAGCAACAGCGGACTCGGGACTGGCGAGATATACCTTCGCGCTTTTGGTTCCGGAACGGCCTTCAAAGTTCCTGTTGCTTGTGCGGACCGAGATCGCGTCGGTCTTCGGGGCCTGGCCGCTCCCGATGCAGAAACCGCAGGTTGATTCGAGGATCCTCGCTCCCGCGGAGACGATATCGGCCATGGCACCGTTCTTCGCGATCATCGTGAGCACCTGGCGGGAGCCGGGCGCTACGCCGAAGCTTACATCCGGGAAGACCCTTCTTCCTTTCAACATCGATGCCACGAGCATCAGATCACGATATGATGAGTTGGTACAGGAACCGACCATGACCTGGTCTACTTTCGTTCCCGCCAGTTCCTTCACCGTGCCGATATTGTCCGGTGAGTGCGGCTTTGCCATCATCGGCTCGATCATGCCCAGATCGAGGTCGATCACTTTATAGTATGGTGCATCTGCATCGGCAGCGAGTGCGATCCACTCGGCTTCTCTTCTTTGCGCCCTGAGGAATGAACGGGTGATCTCATCGCTCGGAAAGACCGACGTGGTAACGCCGAGCTCCGCGCCCATGTTCGTGATGGTCGCGCGCTCGGGCACGGAAAGCGTTTTGATCCCGTCGCCGCCATATTCGATCACGGTGCCGACGTTCCCCTTGGTCGTGAGCATCTTGAGGACCGTGAGGATGACATCCTTGGCCGACACCCAGGGCGAGAGCTTGCCGGTCAGGTTTATTTTTACAACCTTGGGACAGGCGAGGTAGAAAGGGCCGCCGCCCATGGCCACCGCCACGTCGAGGCCGCCCGCGCCGATGGCGATCATGCCGATGCCGCCGCCCGTGGGCGTGTGGGAATCGGACCCGAGCAGCGTCCTGCCGGGCCTGCCGAAACGCTCGAGGTGCACCTGATGACAGATGCCGTTCCCTGCTTTTGAATAGTGGATCCCGTATTTTGATGCAACGGTCTGCAAGTACCGGTGGTCGTCGGCGTTCTCGAACCCGTCCTGGAGCGTGTTGTGGTCCACGTAGCTCACCGAGAGCTCGGTCTTGACCCGCGGCACGTCCATGGCCTCGAACTGCAAATAGGTCATGGTGCCGGTCGCGTCCTGGGTCAGCGTCTGGTCGATCCTGATCGCGATCTCAGTACCCGCTTCAAGCGTTCCTGCGACCAGGTGAGCCCCCAATATCTTATAAACGAGATTTTTACCCATAGTGTTACTCCTTCATCACATTGAATGCCCGCACATTATATTTCAAGAGGGTGGATAAGGCAATGGGAATTTGACGACGAAGGCTTATTAACCACTGATAAACGGTAACGCGTAATACTTTCTTTTCATGATGACATCGCCATGTTTTGCAAACCTTATTTTTCTGTGCTATAGTTAGCATATTCAGAAGCACCCGAAAGGCAATCTACCTACAATTCTCAAAGGAGGCGCATCATGGTACAGAAGGCGAGTCCCAAACTCACGGAAATGATGAACCAGGCAATAGCAGGAGAGCTCCAGGCTATCGTCCAGTATATGTGGCACCACATCATGGTAAAGGGCATGAATTCAGCGTCCCTGATGGACGTGTTCGAGGATGTCGCGATGGACGAAATGAAGCATGCCGAGAAAATCGCGGAACGGCTTTTCTATTTTGACGTGAACCCCACCATCAAGCCGAACCCCATCGCCGTCGGCGGCACGCCGGAGCAGATGCTGAAGGCGGATGTGAAGGCCGAGGAAGAGGCCATCACGCTTTATAAGGACATCATCAAGCAGGCCGCTTCCGAAGGGGATGAGACCACGCGGCTCCTCTTCGAAGAAATCCTCTCGCAGGAAGAGGACCACCACGATACGTTTACCACGCTCCTGGGACAGTAATAGACAACAAGGGCAGGCCAAAGGCCTGCCCTTGTTAAATCTCAAATTTCACACCTCACGTCCCAAATAAATTCCAATATCAAAATGGGCCAAACTCCAAATCGTTTCGATCATTTGAATTTGGTGCTTGTCTCAATCACGGCATCTTGAACTCCTTGCCCGCGATGCGCACCGTAAGCACGGGGCAGGCCGCTTTGCGAACGACCTTCTCCGCCGTGCTGCCGAAGAGCATGTGGTCGATACCCGTCCTGCCGTGAGTACCGATAACGATCAGGTCGGCGTTCCTTTCCTTTGCGGTCTGGATGATCTCGACGAACGGCACGCCGCGTACGACCATCTTCTCCACATCTTTCACCTGTTTGGTGACCTCTGCGATCCATTTGTCCATCTCCTGCCACGCGCTTTTTTGCATATCCTCAATCAGTTCGCCCGCGGAGATCGACGAGGGGATGTACCACTCTGCTATGCTGATGTCCTGGATCACATACAAGCAGGATGAGTTTTGCCTGGTAATCCTTTGCCAGCGAGATGGCGTGGTCCATGGCCGCGCGAGCGCCGTTCGAAAAATCGGTCGGAAATAAAATGGTCTTGATCTGCATAGGACCTCCTCAGGTAGGTTTGTATAGTAAGTGTAGCTCCACTCCGGGGCACTGTCAAACGAAAAGGCAAGGGATTGCCGAGCGCCCTTCGTAAATATCAGGCGTCCACATGGGAAAGCTATCACCGCGCGAAGACGGTAACTATTCACTTGACCGGACAGGAGCGCTCACTTACAATAGCAGGAGCAAATGCATTTCCGGGCTGCAGCTGAATCATTGTGCCCATGACCCAAGCGTTAACCGGTTCTGAGGATCCTGCGGTACCGGCGTACTCGTTTCCGAACAACGGAGATCTGAACACGGAGAGTCCACAATGACCTTGTTCCATCTTATCAGCTATTCGCTCTTCTTAATCGGCGCCCTGGAGATCATCCTGGGGACCATACTTATCAGGAATAATCGACGAAAGAGCTCTGTCCAAAAGGCCGTAGCGGCACTCTCTCTCTTCTCAGCCGCGTTTTCCCTAACCTCGGCGATCATGTATTTACGTGCCTCGCTGGCCTTGCCGATCGACCTTGTTGCCCGCTTCAATTGGATCGGCTGGTTCACGATCCCTGCCGGGCTCCAGATCATTTATTATCTTAAAGACGAGCGAAGCCGTGTCGGCTATATCATTGGCCTCCTCCTCTATCCGCTCTGGCTCGTCATTCTCGGCCTATGCCTCTTTACCGATCTGATCGTAACACCCGGCTATTCCGTGATCCCCTTCATCAATCATCCCGGCCCGCTTGAAAATCCAGCACGGCTGTTCGGTTCGCTCCTGGCCTTCTGGTTTCTTGGCACTATTATCCGGTTCAAAAAAGAGCTGCAGGGGATCAAGAGGGCCCAGCTCAATTACTTTTTCCACGGTGTGCTGATCTTCGGAGGCGGTGCGTCAACTACCGCAGGCATCTTGCAGCTGTTCGGGGGATTCGGATTTGAACCCGGGCTTGCCGCTTTTTTCAGCCTGCCCTGGGTGGTCCTTACCTATTACGCGATCACCCGGCACCGGCTCTTCGATATACGGTACCTTCTCTCTCGCGTGCTTTCCACTGCCCTGGTGCTGTGCCTGTTCTTCGTCGTTCAGATCAGTGTGTTCAATCTCCTCACACCGGCGATCGGTGAATCATTTGCAATCCTGATCTCTCTCATCGTCATCGGCATCGTTTTCTTCACGACCCGGCTCAATTCAAAGATGCAACGCTGGATCCAGCGGCTGGTCCTGCAGGACAGGTATAATTATCAGGGTGTTCTGAGGGAATCGATAAAGGCGATGATCTCGATACTCGACCTGGACGAGCTGCTGGATTATATCCTTGCCAGCATGAAAAAAGGCCTGGGAGCAGAAAGCGCCTGTTTTTCACTGCAGGAAAAGGGCGGGTGGGTTTCCCTGCGGAAAGGCGAAGGCACTCGCAGCGGCATGGCAAACAGCGGCCCGCTGAATGATGCGGTCGTCGACTGGCTGCGCCAGACCGGCCATGTTATCGTGCGGCAGGAACTTGAGCAAACATTCTCTGACGAAAAAAGCGTTATGGTACACGAATACCTGGAGAAGATGGGGGCGGAACTCGTCATCCCCCTGCTGTATAAGGGGGACATCAAGGGCTGGATCGTGCTGGGGCAGAAGGGCAATGAGCAACCCTATCTGCAGAGCGACATAAACCTGCTGGAGGTGATCGCCGGTCATGCTGCAATCGCCATCGAGAACGCCCAACTCTATGAAGAGGCCAGGCAGGCAAAAGAATTCATGCGGGAGAGCGAGGCAAAATTCCGCACCCTGGCAGAAACCGCTGCGATCGCAATATTCATGCACCAGGGCGGCAATTTTCTTTATGCAAACCGCGCGGCTGAAGTCATTGGCGGATATGCTGTTGATGAATACCTGACCATGAATTTTATGAGTCTCGTGCATCCTGATTACATCGACCTGGTAAAAATGCGCGCGCGCGAACGCATGGACGGCGGCAGCGAAGTTCCTGCGCAGTATGAGTTCAAGATCATAAAAAAAAGCGGCGAAGAACGGTGGGTCCTGATGACCGCAGGCATCACCGTGTTCGAGGGGAAGACCACGGTCATGGGGACGTTGATCGATATTACGGCACGTAAGCAGGCCGAGGAAGAGCGGGAGAAGCTTTACCTGCAGCTGCAGGGGGCTTTGCTTTCCCTGAAAGAAAGCGAGGCCAGGTTCCGGACGCTGGCGGAAACAACGACTGCAGGGATATTCATCCATCGGGGTGGAAGGTTTATTTATGCCAACCCCGCCATTAAGACGATCACCGGTTATGAGAGCGATGAATTTCTTGCCCTGGACTTCTTGACGATCGTTCATCCTGAGTATCGTGAGATGGTGCGGGAGCGGGGCTTGGCCCGCCTTCGCGGGGCGCAGCTGCCGCAGGAGTATGAGATCAAGATCATCATCAAGAACGGCGAGGAACGATGGGGTAATCTGTCCGCCGGGGTCATTGATTATGAAGGAGGGCCGGCGGTCATCGTGACCTTTTTCGATATCACGGACCGTAAGCGGGCGGAAGAGGAAACGGTGCGGCTGTACGAGCAGCGAATCGCTGAAGAAAAGCAGCACCTCATGGAAAAAGAAAAGATCCTGATGGACCTCCACGACGGCATCGGGGGCATAACGACGAATATCAGCATCCTCTCTGAGCTGGCGCAGAAAGCGACAGACATTGACAACATCAAGAAAACGCTCTCGACCATCTCACGGCTGTCGCGCGAAGGGGTCGCCGAAATACGGAGCTTCATGCACAGCCTCGATTCCCGGGAGCTGAACTGGCGCTCTCTGGCCACAGAGCTCAGAAGCCAGGGCACCAACATGGTTGAGCTGCACCGGATAGCCTTTGCGCTCGAGGCCTCCGTGGAAGACATTCAGGAACAGCCCGGCAGCCTGCTCTGGGTGAACCTCTTCAAGATCTACAAGGAAGCGCTGACCAACATTATCAAACACGCAAAGGCCGACTCCATCGTCGTTTCACTGAAGATCACCAATGCGGGGATTCTGCTGGATATCCTTGATGACGGGGTCGGCTGGGAGGAAAGGCGGGGCAACGGCCGGGGCTTATCGAACATGAATAAACGCGCCGAAGAGCTGGGAGGGCGGATAACCCTGTCCACCGGGGGGAGGGGTGCCCGGGTGACCCTGGAAATCCCCCTACCCTTAAAATACCCCGTATCGGGTATGGCAATATAGGTTCTTCTATGGTAAGGTGCGGCCATGCGACTTGTTATAGTTGAAGATGATCCCACTGCTTCTTGAGAATCTCACCCTGCTCCTGAGTGGCGAGGGCGGGATAACGGTTACCGGCTCTTACCGCTCTGCCGAGGAGGCGCTAAAATTGTTCCGCAGCGCCAAACCCGAAGTGATGCTTACCGATATCGGATTGCCCGGCATGTCGGGGGTTGAGCTCATCAAAAAAGCCAAAGAATCGATGCCCGGGCTGGAAATCATGGCACACACCGTTTTTGAAGACCGGGAGAACGTGTTTTCTGCGATCAAAGCCGGCGCTTCAGGATATCTGCTCAAAGGCAGCAGCCCGCGGGATATCATAGAGTCCATCCACGCGCTCTACAAAGGCGGGGCGCCCATGAGCCCCAAAATTGCCCGCAAGATCATACACGAGCTTCAGGATGATGTAGCAAGTGATGATTTCCTGCTGACCTCACGGGAAAAGGAGATCGTCAAGCTCGTCGAAGAAGGGCTCACCTATAAAGAGATCAGCGAGCAATTGAGCATAAGCACCCACACCGTGCATACCCATATCAAGAACATCTACGAGAAGCTGCAGGCAAAAAACAGGCACGACGCCATCAAGATAGCGAGAAAAAAGGGCATTATTTAGCAAGGTCCCGTGATGGACCGTTGCCCCCAATTAGCCTTTCTAGCACAAGCGAATATCTTACCGTAAAAATAATCGCTGAAATCTTAACCTTCCTAATATCCTTCGCAATCCACGTCATACTACTCTACCCGTGCAGGCCCTACGTATAGCCCACTCGGGGGATGCTAAAGTACCCCAGGATGATGGTATATTGTGTCATATTCACTAAGATTGCTCCTCCTTTATTTTTACCCCCTTCCATAAATGGGAGGGAAATTGTTTTATTTGATTAGCGTGAGTCGCCCTCCCCCGTTCACTTTTCGAAAGGGGAAAGATGCCGGTGCGGGAATAGAAGCGCAGAAGAGGAAAGATACGATAAATCGTTTTTACGAGGGCCGGGAGTGAAAAGGCCGGGAAAACTGGAAAAAAACCATTGACAATTTTGCATCAGGCTGTTATAAATGTCGCCTATGCTTCAGGCCACAGAAAAGATATGGATGAACGGAAAGTTCGTGAAATGGGACGATGCGAAGGTACATGTACTTACGCACACGCTCCATTACGGAACCGGCGTGTTCGAAGGCATCCGCTGCTACAAGACCGATTCCGGTCCGGCAGTGTTCAGGCTGCAGGAGCATGTTGACCGGCTCTTCGACTCAACGCATATTCTGCAGATGGAGATGCCGTTCACGCGCGAGGCGGTGGCAGAAGCGATCCTCGAGACGATCCGCGTGAACAAGATCGAGGCATGCTATATCCGGCCGATTGCGTTCCTGGGATACGGCGCCATGGGCATCTTTCCCAAAGAGAACCCGGTCCAGGTCTCGATCGCGGTCTGGCCCTGGGGCAGCTACCTCGGCGAAGAAGGGCTCAAGAACGGCATCCGCGTGAAGATCTCGTCCTTTAACCGGCCCCATGTGAACGCGACCATGGTCCGCTCCAAGACCACGGCGAACTATGCGAACTCGCTGCTTGCCAAGCGCGAAGCGCTCAAGGACGGCTACGATGAGGCCATGCTGCTCGATACCGACGGCTACGTAGCCGAGGGAAGCGGTGAGAACGTGTTCATGGTGCGGAAAGGCGTGATCAAGACGCCTCCGCTCACGTCCATTCTGGAAGGCATCACCCGTGACACGATCATGCAGCTTGCAGCCGAGCGCGGCATGCGTCTCGTGGAAGAGCGGTTCACGCGGGACGAGCTCTATGTCGCCGATGAGGCTTTCTTCACCGGCACGGCCGCAGAGATCACGCCGATCCGTGAAGTGGACAACCGCCGCATCGGTGAAGGCAAGCCGGGGCCGGTAACGAAGGAGCTGCAGTCCGCGTTCTTCGACATCGTCCACGGCCGTGACAGCCGGCATGCAGACTGGCTCACCGTACGTTACGCTGCGAAACAGCCGGCGATGAAGTAAATAAGATCAGTTTTTTCACAAGTGCCGAAGTGGTGGAACTGGTAGACACGCACGTTTGAGGGGCGTGTGGGGCAACCCATGGGGGTTCGAGTCCCCCCTTCGGCACCATTTTTATCGTACCGCACTGCATGCAAGCGCAGTACTCCATCTCGCAGTCCTGAATCGACCTGATGAAAAAACAACTCGCCATACTGCTGCTCTGCTGTTTCGCTGTTCTCATTCCTGTCGCTGGCTCCGGTCAGGAGCCCGGCAACGGCGATCTGGGGATCGTGTCCGCTCCGCTTGCTAATGTGCATGCAGGGCCGGTGTCGAAGTCCAGGCTGGAAACGCAGGTGCTCATGGGCGATGAGGTGCGGATCCTGGAAAAACAAGACAACCGCTACCGGGTGACGATCCCGGGCCAGGAAAACCGGGAGGGCTGGATCCAGCAGGAAGCGGTCCACATCCCGAAGGACAAAGGCCGATCCTACCTGAACGCAAACCGGCAGTGGATCGTTATTACGGCTCCGAAGGCCGAGGCCATGATCCTGGACAAGACCGGTGACCACAAAGTTTCGCTGTATGCGCGGCACGCGTCTGCCGGTGATCCAGACAACCGACAACGGCCACAAGGTCCAGTTCCCCGACCAGTCGGTTGCGATCATCGACGTTTCAGAAGCCATGCCCGCGAAACCCACCGATCCCGTCATAAACGATACCAAGCCCGAGGAGATCGCAAAGACAGCAAAGCAATTCCTGAACGTGCGACATCTGAGCGGTGGGATTTCCGCACAGGGCATGGATATCAGCGGCCTGATCTATATCACCTACCGGATCCACGGCGTCTTGCTCAGCACGGACCACGCCTCGTTCAAAGGCAAGGCCGAGCGCGTGTCGAAGAAAGATCTCGAACCAGGCGACATCCTCGTTTTTTATGGCGAGAACCTCGGCTTATACCTGGGGAACGGGCGGTTTATCCAGATCCCTAATAAAAAAGCGGCGCAGCTCGCCGGGATCCACGATCGACGGTTCGTCAACTCCCTCCAGTACGGTCTCCGGATCATCGGCTCCGGGCAGCCGGACGAAAAGAAGAGCATGGCCGCAATGACGGCCGATGATATCCTGCTCGCGCAGGCGCGGCTGGCGAAACTCCCGCTGAACAAGCGGATTGCCTCCTGGGCCGGCCGCTTTATCGGCACACCCTATGATACCAGACCCCCTCGGCCTCTATGTGCGCACCAACCGCATCGTGGCTGATGAAAAGGTCGATTGCATGTATCTTACCTTCCGCTCCGTAGAGCTCGCCCAGACCAGCACGCCCGGCGAGGCCATTGACCGGGCGCTCAACCTGCGGTTCATCACCCAGGGCAAGGTCACGGACGGCCTTGTCACGAACTACGACCAGCGCTTTCAGTACGGCGAGGACATGGTCATGAGCGCCAAGTGGGGCAAGAACATCACCGCCGACCTTGGCGCGACCAGGCAGATCGCGGGCTCGCGCGGCAAAGACGTTGTTGACATCCTGCCGAAAAATGTCCTCGCGACGCGGGCGCTCCAGAAGAAGCTCCAGGACGGCGACATCATCTACTGGGTCAAGGACCCGAAGAAACGCGTGGTTGAGGAGATCGTGGCCCACCTCTCGATCGTCCGGATCAAGTCCGGCAAGCCGTACCTGATCCATGCCGCAGGCGACAAGGACCGTGCAAGACAGGCCCGGCGGCGGCGTGGTGAAGGAAGTGCCCTTTGCCGACTATGTCCGAAGCATGCGGTTCATCGGCGCGTTTGTCACGCGGTTCGAGCAGTAATCTTTGAAAAGCAGTTCTTTGCCACGGATAAGTACTGGTCAAGACATTCAGCAATTTCGGTTTGACAATCCCTTCATTTCTCTGCTATTCTCTGCGCATACTATTCAGGCGAGTTTTCAGGAGTTAGATATGCATAGCTCCTCATTCCGCATTCCGCAATCCACATTCCGAATTATTCATCAAGGAGCCCTATGCTCTCCAAGGTCATCAGCGCTGCGGTGCTCGGTATCGACGCCTATCCGGTTGAGGTTGAAGTTGACATCGCGAGCAGGGGACTTCCCTTCTTCTCCACCGTGGGCCTTCCCGACGCGGCCGTGAAAGAAAGCAAAGAGCGGGTGCGCGCCGCGCTCAAGAACACGGGCTTCGATTTCCCCTTGAAACAGGTTGTCGTGAATCTCGCGCCGGCTGACATCAAGAAAGAAGGATCCGCCTTCGACCTGCCCATCGCTATCGGCATGCTGATCGCCGAAGGCGTTCTCACGCAGGAGATGGTGAGCGGCTACCTGATCGTGGGCGAGCTCTCGCTCGACGGCAGGGTAAAACCCGTCCGGGGCGCGCTCTCCATGGCCGTACTTGCGAAGAAAGCAGGTTACCGGGGCATGGTGATACCGGCGGACAATGCGCAGGAGGCGGCGGTCGTCGAGTCTGTCAACATCTTTGGCATGCAAACCCTGCCTCAGGTGGTTGAGTTCCTGATCGGCAATGCAGCTGTCGAGCCGGTGAACATCAATATTCAGAATGCGTTCGAAACCTACTCCGCGTATCAGGAAGACTTCTCTGAAGTAAGAGGGCAGGAGCATGCCAAGCGCGCGATCGAGGTCGCGGCAGCGGGCGGGCACAATATCATCATGATCGGACCGCCGGGATCGGGCAAGACCATGCTCGCGCGCCGTCTTCCCTCGGTCCTTCCCCAGATGAGCTTCGATGAGTCCATTGAGACGACGAAGATCCACAGCATCATGGGCCTGCTCAAAAAAGGCCAGCCGCTCATCGCGACACGGCCCTATCGTTCGCCGCATCACACGATATCCGATGCCGGTCTGATCGGCGGCGGCCAGGTCCCGAAGCCAGGCGAAGTGAGCCTGTCGCACAACGGCATTCTTTTTCTTGACGAGCTGCCGGAGTTCAAGCGGAACGTGCTCGAAGCCCTCCGCCAGCCGCTCGAGGACGGCCAGGTCACGATCTCACGCGCCATCACGTCGCTCACCTATCCCGCGTCGCTGATGCTTGTCGCCGCCATGAACCCCTGCAAGTGCGGGAACTGGGGCGATCCTGCGCATCAATGTCAATGCACTCCTCATCAAGTACAGACCTACCGGTCACGCGTGTCCGGCCCGCTCATGGACCGGATCGACATCCACATCGAAGTGCCGGCCATCAAGTTCAATGAAATCTCTTCAGACAAACCTGCTGAGGCGTCATCAGCGATCCGCGAGCGGGTCACCAGGGCGCGGGCCATCCAGTATGATCGTTTCAAGAGCGACGGCATTTACGCCAATGCGCACATGAAGCCGCGGCATATCCGGAAGTATTGCAAGATCGACGAAGACTCGCTGCAGTCTGATGGAAAAGGCCATGAACCGGCTGGGCCTGTCGGCGCGGGCGTATAACCGCATTTTGAAAGTAGCGAGGACGATCGCGGATATCGAGGGTAGCGAGAAGATCGCGACGGAACATATCTCCGAGGCGATCCAGTACCGGAGTCTGGATAGAAGGATGAGCTGATATGATTGCAAAAGCTCGATTCATCGGCAAGACACTCTATCCTGAGACAGCAAGAGATCATTGAAGCTGTAATGCCTTACCAATAACAATACGCCACAAAATCCCCCTCCCGAGATTTAGCTGATTTCGTTACCCGAGAAAACGATTTCAAATGATACGAATTGCATCTTTGTGAAATTCATATCGCGTGGCTTTCTGCTATACTCTTAAATAGTTCATTCTGATGATTTTTGTCTATTGCGATGTTTCAAGCCTATCTCATCTGAGTTCTTTTTTATATTGCAGCGAACAACCAATAGGAGGTGCGGAATGACAAAGAAAACGGCATTCTGGATTTTTTTCATCGGAACTGTTTCCTCGGCAGTTGTGTTCCTGTGGCTGACATGGGACACCCATCGCCAGATCGAGACGCTGTCACATGTGGACAAGCTCTCGGACAAGGTCGTCGAAGGGAAGAGGGCCTTCGAGAAGTACAACTGCAATGATTGCCATACCATCCTGGGGTTCGGCGCGTATTATGCGCCTGATCTCACCAAGGTCGTCCAACGCATAGGCGAGGACGGCATCCGGATCCGCATAAAAGATCCGGAGAAGGCCTTAGCCTCCTCGTGGCGCAAGATGCCGAATCTGAAAGTCTCGGACGCCGAGATCGACAATCTCATTGCGTTCTTTACCTGGGTCGGGAACATCGATAACGGAGACTGGCCTCCGCAGGACAGCAAGAAGCGCCTCTCCCGCAGCGAAGAGCGAATGGTCGCGGGTGTGGGGGTTTCGCCAGGCGCCGCGGTCTTCCAGATCGCGGGGATGCATGAACTGCCATTCCTTGCACGGGACCGGAGGAACCTTCGGTCCGGCACTGGATACGATCGGACGGAAGCTGAGCATGGAGCAGATCGAACATTACATCAAGAACCCCAAGGCAGTGAACCCCAAAGCCCTGATGCCTGCGCAAACGACACTCTCTGAAAAAGAATTCGATGAAGTCGCCGGGTTCCTGGCGAATTTAAAATAGGAGGATATGATGGAATACCGCTCACAGAAAATAGCGTACTGGTATTTTGCCATTGCCCTGCTCCTGTTCACGCTCCAGGTCGTCATGGGACTCTGGCTTGCATTCAGTTACAGCTTTACCGTGCCGCAGTGGATCGTGGATAAATTCTCCTTTGCCACGGCGCGCGCGATGCATACCAACCTGCTTGTGCTCTGGATGCTGCTCGGGTTCATGGGAGGCACGTACTACATCGTGCCCGAGGAGACAAAGAGCGAGATCTACTCAATGAAGCTCGCCTGGTTCCAGCTTATCGCCCTGGTCGCTACGGGGGTAGTTGCTCTCGTAGGTTTTATCTTTGGTTGGACACAGGGACGCCCGCTTCTGGAAATACCGACGTCACTCGATCTCATTGTGGTCGTGGGCGCGCTTGTATTCCTGTTCAATGTCGGCATGACCATGTACCTGGCGAAACGCTGGACCGTGATCCAGGGCACCCTCCTCGGCGGGCTGCTCTTTCTGGCGCTCCTGTACCTGTTCGGCATACCGTTCTACCGGAACGAGGTCATCGACTGGTACTACTGGTGGTGGGTCATCCATCTCTGGGTTGAAGGCGCCTGGGAACTTGTCACCGCCGCTATCTTCGCATTCGTCCTGATGAAGCTCACCGGCGTGGACCGGCAGGTTGTGGAGAAGTGGCTCTACGTCGAGATCGGTCTCTTCCTCTTTACCGGGATCGTCGGCACCGGCCATCATTACTACTGGATCGGCGCGCCCAAGTACTGGCTCTGGTTCGGCGGGATATTCTCGGCACTTGAGCCGCTGCCCGATCCTGCTCATGCTCATTGACACCATGAACCATGTGAAGGAGCGCAAGCTGGAGATCAAGAACCGGCTCACCTGGACCATCGCGATCGGCTGCGCGGTGATGCACATGATCGGCGCCGGGGTATGGGGTTTCATGCACACCCTGCCGCAGATCAACTACTATACTCACGGCTCACAGGTCACGGTTTCGCACGGTCACCTCGCGTTCTTCGGGGCCTATGCGCTCCTGAACATCATGGTCTTCTATTACGCCATGCCGAAGATCAAGGGGATCGAGGTCTACGATGCGTCTCGCGGTAAGATCGGCCTTCTGGACCATGTCCACCGCCATGATGCTGATGGGGATCTCCTTCGGCATCGCCGGTGTCGTCCAGTCCTATATCGAGCGGGTGCTCGGCATGGGTTACATGGTCGCCCAGTCCTACATGCGGCTCTGGCTGGGAGTGACGTTCTTTCTCGGCCTCTGTTTCTTCGCTGGACTGTTGATCATGGTAACGGATCTTCTGACCCTGCGGCCTGCGCGGAAGACGGCCTGAGGGTGAAGAGCATATGTGGTCAGTCGTGAGTAAAGAAAGGGATCACGATGAAGGACATCAGGCGAAGCGCACCAAGAGACCATGAAAGAAGGATTGTCTGAAGCGCGCTTTGCACGTGAGTGGGATTTTGTTATATTCATTTACAGAAAAAAACGGGACCTCCCGTTCCTGGAGGTCCCGTCGTATAAAGCTGATATGCCTTCCTATCTCCCGTAATACGAGATCAAAGAAGCTTTCTCGATGGCATGCCCGTTCAGCATGAACCCCACGAGCGCGGCATTGGCCTTTTCATCCAGATCGAGCTTTGGGCACGTCGAGGGCGAATACGGTGAAGATATAGCGATGCGGCTTGTCGCCCTGAGGAGGGCACGCGCCGCCGAACCCGGGCTTGCCGTAGTCCGTCATGCTCTGCACGCTGCCTTTGGGCGCCAGGTTCTTCTGCGGGTTCCCGGCGTCGGTCACGAGCCCCGCTGTATCTGCGGGGATATTGAAGATCACCCAGTGCCACCAGCCGCTTCCGGTAGGCGCATCGGGATCATAAACGGTGATCGCGAAGCTCTTCGTGTTCTTCGGCGCGTTCATCCACGTGAGCTGCGGTGAGATGTTCTTTCCTGTACAGCCGAATCCCGAGTAGACCTGGTCGATGGTCAGCTGCCCGCCGATCTGATCGCTTTTCAAGGTGAAGACCTCGGCGCCGGCGATGTTGACACACAAAAACAATGCTAGTCCTGCAACTAGAAACATCTTTTTCATGATAATTCTCCTTTCCATGGTGTAATTAAGATCAAATTTTCATTCCAATGCCGTAAAAGGATGATAGGATGATTATACCACCGCCGAAAGAAGGATGAAGGGGAACCGAGGCGTGCCGCTGTTGCTGAAATTGCTTTGCGGACCTTACTCCATCGGCCCCGAGTTGTTAAATTTGCACCTGGACCCATTCCCCTTGCTACTTGCCCCTGTCTTCTTCACATTCCTTGTAATGGTTCCGATCAAAATCTAGTCCACAGATTGCATAGAATTCACCGATTAAACCAAACCTGACTTACAAGGTTAAAATCCGCGTCTATCTGCGAAATCTGCGGATTGATCGTTTTTCTCAAGTGTGAATGCATTGATATCAGGAAAAACCGTTGAGGAGTTGCAATTCCACAGTGAAACCAATTAAAAAGATAATATTATCAATAAGTTATGCATTAACCCGTCTCAAGGATTATCACGTATCCTAATATGTGGCGCTCGGGATTTCAGAGGCAACGGGCTACCTAATTAACTCGACTGGCCAATGTCCTGCCATTTGACAAGAAATCGTTAACAGGGTAAAGTGCACTCTGTGGCACATTCATGACGCAGGCCTGCCCTGAGCCGAACAAATTGGGATAGGAAGCGGATACCGCCAATAACAGCAAATATTACAATATGATGACTCCAAGGGAATTATTACATACCGGCGCAAAAGAGCTCGGAATTTCTCTGACCATCGAACAGGTCAATTCTGTGTTCATCTTTCTGACGGAACTCAAAAAGTGGAACCAGAAGATCAACCTCACTGCCATCAGGGATGAGGAGGATATTATTATCAAACATGTGCTGGATTCCCTTACCTATATCCACGGATTCACCCCCGCGCCGGGAGTACGACTGCTGGACATGGGGTCGGGCGCGGGCTTTCCAGCGCTGCCGATCAAGATCGCGCATCCCGGGCTGTCGATCACCATGGTAGAATCAACAAAGAAGAAAGCCTCCTTCCTGCGCCATGTCATCAGGACCCTGAAGCTCACGGAAACCGAAGTCCTCGATACCAGGACGGAAGAGCTTCCAGGTTCGTTCCTCTCGGCCTTTGATATTGTTACTGCCCGTGCTTTTGCTGACATGAAATCAGCCATTACAGCGGGCACACCTTTTCTCAAATCGAGCGGGCACATGGTTCTGAGCAGGGGGCCGGAAGAGACGATCAATGAGAAGGAACTTGTTAGGGCTGGTGTATCGCTGGAAAGCCGGACCAACCTGACCCTCCCATATTCGGATTATAAAAGGACGATATGGGTGTTTAAGAAGGCTGGTTAAACCACAAGGGTTTCACCGAAGATGTCGCAGAGGAAGTGCACAATAGTTTGGACCTCGGGCAAAGTTGGGATTGTTCCACGTGGAACATCAACGCGCGACAGGCTGAGTGAGAAAGATAAAAGGCCTGAACGATGGGAAGCATAAAAACCGCTAAGACAGGATATTTCGCTAAGTCTTTTACTGCATGAAACCTGCATACTCTGCGGATGGATCAACTGCTTATTCAGGTTCATCAGTGACGACTATCTATATTATTGAAAAATAAGCGTTAATTAGCTGCTTAAAGAAAGACTCTTTATGTTAGAATCCTCACTAAAAATACCGCAGGAATGGCGTGAGAGCGCTGAAGAGATCGCTTCCCACGGCGGGCCGGCGCTTGTCATCGGCGCGCCGGGGTCGGGCAAAACCACATTCTGCCTCTATCTTGCCGGCCTCTTCTGCAGATCGGGTAAAAAGGTCGTTTTTATCGATGCGGACCCCGGTCAGCCCTTTATCGGCCCGCCGGCAGTGATATCGCTCACGGCCTATACCGATGCAACAGATCTGCTGAAGCGCACGAACCCGATGATCATGAGCTTTATCGGCAACACTTCGCCCGTCGGCCGTCTGCTTGAGATGATATCGGGTCTCCAGAAGTTGTACGCGCTGGCACAGTCGCTCGAGCCCGATCTTGTCCTTATAAATACCTGCGGACTCGTGAATGGCGGCGCTGCACGGGAGCTTAAATTCCATGAGATCGACATGCTTTCCCCCCGCTCGGTGATCGCCCTGCAAAAGGGGACAGAGGTCGAACATCTGCTGGCCCCGCATGCGCACCGGGCCGGATTGATCATACATCGCCTCCCCATATCGTCCGACGCGCGGATTTCGACCGCGGAAGCGCGGCGTGCATCCCGGGAACTGCGCTTTAAGGAGTATTTCCGCGGCGCCGATTTTCAGGAGATTGCGCTCCATGACGTCGGGATCCACGGCTCGGGCCTGGGCACCGGCGAGCGTCTGGGATTCCGGGACATCAACCAGCTTTCGAAGATCTTTCAGGCGATCGTGATCCATGCCGAGTTGTCTGCTGACCGGCTCTTTCTGATCATTGAGGGGGAGTATGTGGAAGATGAGCTCTACACGGCAAAGGAGCAGTACAAGGTCCGGGAGGTCATGGTCGTTAAACGGTCAGAGCTGGACCATCTGCTCGTGGGGCTGAATGATGACCGCAACCTCTGCCATGGCCTCGGAATCCTGCGCACCATCGATCTGAAGGAACTGTCCATCCGGGTAATAACCCCGCTGCGGGACATTTCCGGGGTACGGCATATATCACTCGGGTCGCTCCGCGTCAGCCCTGCCGGCGGAGAACTGGGGCAGGTGTAGGGATAGGTTCCACGTGGAACATTCCATGCATAATCTCTTCATCACTGACGCAGAAAGGAGCCAGGGGCCCATGATAGCAGATTTATTGGATTTTTCGTGTTTTAGTTGAAAAGTTCTTTTCATCGAGGAAATATTGGATAAGACAAAATTTCAAAATTTAAATGTCAGGTAAAGCTTAAAAAATTGACTTTAAAATCATTGTTACCTTGGTGCTTGATTCTTGATTATTCATTTGAACCTTGAGCCTGGACATTTAAAATTACAAGCGCCGCATACACCTTTGAACATTATTTACCCATGAACCTATCTCTTTTTCGGATAATCCGCGAAACTACCGGCAATCTTTTGGCAACACCATCCCGTATGTCTGATTTGGTCCATTTTCCTTGTGTTTCCCAGTTTCCACCGAGGAAAAACAGAGTTTTTTTCTTCCTTTTATCATCATCCTATGGTAAATTAGCCAGGTTGTGAACCAGCAGTATCGGGGGGCGTTGGAAGCATGGGCAGGGTCATAGCAGTTGCCAACCAGAAGGGCGGCGTGGGCAAGACCACGACCACCGTGAATGTCGCGGCATCGCTTGCTGCTGCAGAAAAAAAGGTGCTGCTCATCGACTCGGACCCCCAGGGCAACTCCTCGAGCGGCATGGGAATCGACCGGAGCGAGATCATCGGCAGCACCTATGACCTGTTCACCGGCAAAAAAACGCTCCAGGAGATAAAAAAATCAACGCACTTCCCCTGGCTCGATGTGGTCCCCGCTAAGATCGACCTGGTGGGCGTCGAGATAGAGCTCATCCAGATGATCGCCCGCGAGCGGGTGCTCAAGAAGGCGATCGCAGGCTTCCGGAACGATTACGACTATATCCTCATTGACTGCCCGCCGTCACTCGGCCTGCTCACCGTCAACGCGCTGACCGCGGCAGACGGGGTGCTGATCCCGGTACAGTGCGAATACTATGCCCTCGAGGGACTGACAGCGCTCATGAACACCATCACGCTCATCAAACAGGACCTGAACCCCGACCTTGCCATCGAAGGCGTGCTCCTGACCATGTTCGACAGCAGGAACAACCTTGCCTCTCAGGTGGCGCAGGAAGTGCGCAAGTATTTCGGCAACAAGGTCTACACCACCGTCATCCACCGGAATGTAGCCCTTTCCGAGGCGCCGAGCCATGGCAAGCCGGTGCTCCTGTACGATATCCGGTCCCGGGGAGCGCAAAGCTACCTGGAGCTCGCAAAGGAGGTCATCACCAATGCAAAAGCAGGCGCTCGGTAAAGGACTCGGCGCGCTCATTCCCGACCTGTCCGCGCTCGACGACAAAGCGCGAAAGGCCCTCGGCATCCACGAGATCGAGCTGGACAAGATCGTGCCGAACGAGTACCAACCGAGAAAAACGTTTCAAAACGAGAGCCTGAAAGAGCTTGCCGCCTCGATAAAAGAGCACGGGGTGATCCAACCCGTCATCGTCCACCGGATCGGGACGAACTATGGCCTCATTGCCGGTGAACGCCGGTGGCGCGCCGCGCGTCTTGCGGGGCTCAAGACCATCCCGGCGCTCGTCAAAGAGGCGACCAAGCGCGAGCTCATCGAGCAGGCCCTTATTGAGAACATCCAGCGAGAGGACTTGAACCCGCTCGAAGCTGCCGAGGCGTACAAGCGGCTCCAGGACGAGTTCAAGCTTACGCAGGAAGACCTCGCGAAGCGCGTGGGAAAAGAACGGTCAACGGTCACGAACTTCCTCCGGATCCTCGGCCTTCCCAAGGAATTGAAGCAGAGCCTCGCTACCGGCGCTCTCAGCATGGGCCACGCCAAAGCGCTTCTGTCGCTCGAACGCGTGCGCGACCAGATCCAGGCCGCGTCAGCGATCGTGAGGAAGGGGCTGTCGGTGCGCGAGGCCGAAGCGCTCGCCAACCGGCTCAAGAACCCGGCAAAGGAAAAAAAGTCGCGGCAAAGCCACGAGCTAAAAACCGTGGAAGAGAAGCTCAAGAAGTCGCTCGGCACCAAGGTGAGCATCATAACGAAGGCCAAAGGCGGCAGGATCGTGATCGAGTACTATTCCGCCGAAGAGCTTGACAGGCTGCTGGAAAAGATCGGGTAAAAAGCAATTACCCGCCCACTCACCAAAAAGACTGGGCGCTACAAAGAAAAGATGTGTAACTAAAAAATAATTCGTGTCTTGGCGGCTTCGTGGTAAAGTAGATAACGAATATTTAGGGAGGGTCCATTCATGTTGAAAAAGGGTTCAGGCACAACAGAACAGTCCGAGATCTCTGCCTTCCTGGGCAAGGGCACGGAGTTTAAAGGAGTGCTCAGCTTCGAGGGCACCATCCGCGTTGATGGCAAAATTGACGGAGAGGTCATCTCCAAGGACACGCTCATCGCAGGCGACGGCGCATTTCTCCAGGGCGAGATCTCCGTGGGAACGATCATATCGAGCGGCAAGGTCGTCGGCAACATCAATGCAAGCCAGCAGGTGCACTTGCTCGCCCCGGCCAACATCCAGGGAAATATAAAGACGCCCAAGCTTATCATCGAAGAGGGTGTCACCTTCGACGGCAAGTGCGAGATGGCAGGTGAGAAGAAGTCCGCCGAGCAGAAGGTCGTGTCGCTGAAGGAGAGATAAGAAGTAATTTATAAAGATATGCGGTGAGTCTTCAAATATTGACACTGACTTTTCGAAATCTTGCCAGCTCAAATACGAATATGCACAGCGTGCCGTCGCTGACCATCGTGTTGTGCACTTCGGTTTTGTAAACAGGCCATTGCAAGGCGGGAGGAACGGGAGACAATAGAGACCCCAAAAAGCTCGTACTGGTCTAATCAAAACGTTCGAGCAATTGAAATGGCTCAACTCTTCGTTACATGATCTGTATTATGATGGCACATTGGACCCCATAATTATATGACGCTCCTTCATCTCTATCGCACCCCCTCGCTATCCGCCTATCAAACCGCCGACCTGCTCTCGACAGCTAGGCAGATTGTATCTCCCGCCATCACCGGGATCGAAACTGAATTCTGCTTTAACATTGCCGCGGAAAGCCAACTAACCAAGGACGAGATGCGCCTGCTTCGCTGGCTCCTGGCCGAGACCTTCGAGCCGAAACAGTTCTCAGACACTAGCTTTCTTACACTCCACACTCCGCACTCCACACTCCGCACTTGATCTTAGAGGTCGGTCCCCGCATGAACTTCACCACGGCCTGGTCAACGAACGCGGTCTCGGTCTGCCACGCCTGCGGACTCGGAAAGATCACGAGGATCGAGCGCTCCCGGCGGTACCGTCTCGACCTTGCCAAAGATATCGCACTAACAAAGGATCAGGAAACCGCTTTTCTCTCACTTGTCCACGACCGCATGACCGAATGCCCGTATCCCGCACCGCTCAAAACCTTCGAGTCCGGGATCAAACCGGAACCGGTGCGCGTCATTCCGCTCATGAAGCAGGGAAGGGCGGCTCTCGAAAAGATCAACCGCGAAATGGGGCTGGGGCTCGACGACTGGGACCTGGACTACTACACCAATCTCTTTGTAAAGGACATCAAGCGCAACCCCACGAACGTGGAGTGCTTTGACCTGTCACAATCGAACAGCGAACACTCGCGCCACTGGTTCTTCCGCGGCAAGCTCATCGTGGACGGGAAGGAAATTCCCGGGAACCTGATGAAGATCGTCAAGGCCACCTACGACGCGAACCCGAACAACAGCGTCATTGCCTTCAGCGACAACTCGAGCGCCATTACGGGATACGACATCACCACCATCATCCCCGAGATCGTCGGGAAACCGTCTCCGTTCCGCGAGGCGAAGCGCAAGTACCATATCATTTTTACCGCCGAGACGCACAATTTCCCCTCCGGCGTAGCGCCCTTCCCCGGGGCCGAGACCGGCACGGGCGGCCGCATCCGCGACGTGCAGGCAACCGGCACGGGCGGCCTCGTGGTCGCGGGCACGGCGGCCTACTGCGTGGGCAACCTCCGCATTCCGGGCTACGAGCTTCCCTGGGAAGACGCGGCATATTCATATCCGCATAATCTCGCTTCGCCGCTCCGGATCGAGGTCGAGGCCAGCAACGGCGCGTCGGACTACGGCAACAAGTTCGGCGAGCCCGTGATCCAGGGCTTCACCCGCTCCTTCGGCCTCCGCATGCCTGACGGCGAGCGCAGGGAATGGATCAAGCCGATCATGTTCAGCGCCGGCGTGGGCCAGATGGACTCCCGCCACACGGACAAAACAGAAGCGCGGAAGGGCATGCTCGTGGTCAAGGTCGGCGGCCCGGCCTACCGCATCGGCATGGGCGGCGGCGCGGCCTCGTCCATGATCCAGGGCGAGAACATCGCCGAGCTTGACTTCAACGCGGTGCAGCGCGGCGACGCGGAGATGGAGCAGAAGATGAACCGCGTGATCCGCGCCTGCGTGGAGCTTGGGGAGAGGAACCCGGTCCAGAGCATCCACGACCAGGGCGCGGGCGGCAACTGCAATGTGGTGAAAGAGATCGTGCACCCCGCAGGCGCGAAGATCGATATCCGCAAGGTCCTGGTGGGCGACAGCACGCTGTCGGTCCTTGAGATCTGGGGCGCCGAATATCAGGAGCAGAACGCGCTCCTCTTGAAACCCGAACACGAAGGACTGTTCCGCTCGCTCTGTGATCGCGAGAAAGTGCCTCTGGCGATCATCGGCGCGATCACCGGCGACGGCCACATCGTGCTCTATGACGAGATGGCCAACTCGACACCGGAGAACCTCGAACTCTCCAAAGTGCTCGGGGACATGCCGCAGAAGGTGTTCAAGCTCGACAGAAAGAAGTCAACGCTCAAACCGCTCAAACTTCCGAAAGACCTGACCATACGCGCAGCGCTCGACCGGGTGCTCCGTCTCATCTCCGTCGGTTCCAAGCGCTTTCTCACGAACAAAGTTGACCGCTCGGTAACCGGCTTGATCGCGCAGCAGCAGTGCGCGGGTCCGCTCCAGCTTACGGTGTCCGACGTTGCCGTGATGGCACAGTCCCACTTCGGACTGACCGGCGCCGCGATCTCCATCGGCGAGCAACCGGTGAAGGAGTTGATCGACCCTGCAGCCATGGCCCGGATGAGCGTGGGCGAAGCGCTCACGAACATCGTCTGGGCCCGGGTGAGCGGACTCGGCGATATCCGCTGCTCCGCAAACTGGATGTGGGCGCCGAAGCTCCCCGGCGAAGGCGCGAGGCTCTATGACGCCGCTGTTGCCATGCGCGACATGATGGTCGAACTCGGCATGGCCGTGGACGGCGGCAAGGACAGCCTGTCCATGGCCGCCAAAGTAACGAACACCGACGGTTCTCACGAGACCGTGAAATCGCCCGGCGCGCTCGTGATCTCGGCCTACGTCACCTGCCCGGACATCACCAAGACCGTGACCCCGGACCTCAAGGCGCCGGGAAAAAGCAACCTCCTGTTCATCGACCTCGGCATGGGAAATAACCGGCTCGGCGGTTCTGCGCTTGCCCAGGTCTTCGGTCAGGTGGGCGACACATCGCCGGACGTCGATGATCCCCTGCTTCTGGCCAGAGCGTTTAATGCCGTGCAGATACTGGTTTCTGACGAACTGATCCTCGCCGGCCATGACCGCTCTGACGGAGGACTCATCACCACGCTGCTCGAGATGGCCTTTGCCGGAAACTGCGGCATTGATGTCGATTTAGGCAAACACAAGCAGGAGGACGCGATTTCTTCTTTGTTCTCCGAAGAACTGGGACTGGTGATCGAATATCTTCCGTCGAAAGAAGCGGAAATAATCTCTGTTCTCTATAAGGCCGCGTTGCCATTCCAGGTGATCGGCACAACCACCCCTGATAAGACGATCAACATCGCCGTGAATAAGACGCCTGTTCTTTCAGAAAACATGCTTGTGCTCCGTGACATCTGGGAAGAGACAAGCTACCAGCTCGACCTGTTGCAGCGCAATCCCGAGAACATCCGTGAAGAGCGCAGGAACATCTTCGACCGCAAAGGCCCATCCTTTGTCATTCCCTTTACGCCGACGCAAACATCAGAGAAAGACTTCTGTAAGCTCGTGAAACCCAAAGTCGCGATCATCCGCGAAGAGGGGAGTAACGGGGACCGCGAGATGGTATCGGCCTTCTTCCTCGCGGGCTTCGAGCCCTGGGACGTGACCGTCACCGATCTGCTCGATGGCCGCATCATGCTCGACCAGTTCCGCGGTGTGGTGTTTGTCGGCGGATTCAGCTATGCGGATGTGCTCGACTCGGCCAAGGGCTGGGCAGCTTCGCTCCGCTTTAATAAGAAAGTCTGGGACCAGCTCGAAACCTTCTATCACCGCCCCGACACCTTCAGCCTCGGTGTGTGCAACGGCTGCCAGCTCATGGCCTTGCTTGGCTGGGTGCCCTGGCGCGGGATAGCGGACGAGCTCCAGCCACGCTTCATTCACAACAAGTCGGGCCGCTTCGAATCCCGCTTCTCGACGGTGAAGATCCTGAAGAGCCCTTCGATCATGCTGCAGGGCATGGAGAATTCCGTGCTCGGCATCTGGGTGGCCCACGGTGAAGGGCTGGCCTACTTCCCTGATGAGAACCTGTTCAAAGAATGTGAACACGGCCTTGCGCCGATCCGCTATGTGGACGATGGATCAAAGATCACCGAAGCCTATCCCTTCAATCCCAACGGCTCTCCCGCGGGCATTGCCGGGCTCTGTTCCCCTGACGGACGCCACCTTGCCATGATGCCCCACCCTGAACGCGCCGTGCTCATCTGGCAGTGGGGATGGATGCCGGAAGAACTCAAGAACTCCCTTAATGCCTCTCCGTGGATCAAGATGTTCCAGAACGCCCGGGCATGGTGCGAGAAAATAAAAGATCGAAAATAAAGACAAAATTTACTCGCTGGTCCTGGACGTCATCATGCCGAAAAAGAGCGGTAAAGAGGCTTTGACGCGATTAAGCAAATGCGATCCAACATCAAAGTGCTTTTTATCAGCGGATATACTGCCGATATGATTCAAAAAAGGGGGGCATGGAAGAAGGCGTTAATTTTCTCTACAAGCCTGTTTCGCCCAATGATCTCTTGCAAAAAGTGAGGGCCTTATTGCGATAGCAAAGCAGGCACTGGTCAGACACCCTTAGTCCAGCGACACCACGAAGCTGCCTGGATATCCATGCTCCTCCAGGTTCTGCTCTGCCGTTTCAGCGGACCTCAACGACGAATGCTTGCCGACATAGACCCGATAGAAGCTCTCCCCTCTTACCCATGCCGAATGAATTTCCGAGAAACCATATACCCTCTTCATTTCCCCGGAAAGCCTTTCCGCATTCTTGGGATCGGTAAATGCGCCGATCTGGACAGTATAATTCCCGGCATCATAGTTCTCCAGTTCGTTATACTGATCTGCGCCGCTTCCGCGATAACCCAGCGCTTCGATCCTGACCGGCGCTGTTCCCGCAATATCAACACCGAGCGACTTTGCCGCTGAATAGGACAGATCGATGATCCTTCCTTTTACAAACGGACCCCGGTCATTGACACGCACGATGGCCTCATTGCCGTTGGCGGTGTTCATCACCCTGACGAAAACACCGAGCGGCAGCGTCTTGTGCGCAGCGGTCATGGCATGCATGTCGTAGGTCTCGCCATTGCTCGTTTTTTTACCGTGGAAATCAGCGCCGTACCAGCTTGCGATGCCGGTCTGAATGAACCCCGCGTGTGTTTGCAGCGGCTCATATCGCTGGCCCAGCACGGAATAGGGCCGTTGATATGCCTTTTGCCGGGATTCCGGCGGTTTCGCTACCGGGGTCTTTTTCGGTGCGCACGCCGACACCAGCATGACACAACACATGAACAGTATGCACTGCCTTATCATCCCCGCCATACCCCTTGCTCTTTTCATCAACCCCGTGTATTATCCTTCGCAGCACCGCGTGCGAAGACCGCATGAGATGATATCATACAAACTATTGACCGGCTGAGCAACAGAAAAAAAGCCCGCTTTCCCGACAACACAATTTTCCTGCGTAAGGAGGCGCATCCATGATCAAACATGTGGTGATGTGGAAGCTCAAGGGTTTCGCGGAAGATGCGGACAGAGCACGAAACGCGAAAAGGATCAAGATCGAGCTGGAGGCGTTAAAAAACACGATCCCGCAGATCTTTCATCTGGAAGTCGGCATCAACTTCCTCGAGTCCGATGCCGCCTACGATGTGGTGCTCTTTTCCGTTTTTAAGAACGAGAAGGACCTCGAGCTCTATCAGAACCATCCGGACCATCGCGCGGCCGCCGAGTTCGTCGGCAAAGTAAAAGAGAGCAGGGTCGTTGTCGACTACAAGACGCTTTGACGCTTCGAGGAGCATCCCATGGAACGGACCATACAACCTGAGGACCTCAAAGAACAGCTTGCAACCCGGAAAGACCTCATCCTCCTCGACGTCCGGCGCAAGGCGGATTATGATGCTGACCAGGAGAAGCTTCCGGGCGCGGAGTGGCGCGATCCTGACAAGGTGGATGAATGGAGCACGGCCCTTCCCAAGGACAAGCAAGTGATGGTCTACTGCGTTCGCGGCGGCTCGGTAAGCAACAGGGTGATTGACCATCTGCAGGAAAAGAACGTTCAGGCCCGCTTTATCGAAGGCGGGATCGAGGCATGGAAAGCGGCCAACGGACCAATTATCAAAAAACGTTAGCAGCCTCCGAATGTTTCTGCAACATGAATAGGGAAAGACAATTTGCCGCGGATTGACCCTGAGTTGGAATAGCTTAGGACAAATTCAGTTGTCACCCATTTGGCGAATCTCGGCTGTTTTATCCCCTCGTTATTATCCGTGGTTGTCCGTGTTTATCCATGGCCAATTGCCTTGTTTAATTAACTGAGATCCATCAGCCCGAGAGGTCCGGTCGTGAATCAAGAGAACGACGCTCCAATGTCCCCGATCAGGGTCTATCAACAGATCGTTTTCCCTCGCAACGCATTACCAGCGCCCGTGGGTGTGCTCGCCAAGTTCAGCATTTACCTACCCGACCGGCCCGGCTCGCTCGCGGGGTTCGCCTCAACCATCGCGCACGCCGGGGGCAACATATCCTTTTTCCATTATGACCGCTCTATAGACAGCAGCCGTGTGGCCGCGGAAGCGCACTTCCGTGACAAGGGCGGTCCGGACACGCTCCTGTCATCGCTCAAGGAAAAGCACTACCTCTTTACCAAAGCACAGGACGCGCAGGATGAGATCTTTGTTACCACGGTCGAGAGCGTGCTGGAGATCAAGGTGCGCCTCCCGAACGAACCGGGCACGCTTGCCGCTTTCGCAGAACTGCTTGCCGCACACCGGGCAAACGTCATCTACATGCTCTACAATGAGGAGCTCGACCCCGAGTCAGCGGACATCGCCATGGCCACCGCCAGCCCCCGGGAGATCACCGCGCTCCTGCAGGCGATCAACGAGCAGGGGTACCACTACCGCGTCGTGTACCGCGGAAGCAACGAGCAGGAGGCGGCGAACATCATCGGGTTGAAGATGGTCGAGAAGTTCTTCCTTCGATTGAAGAACCTTCTCCCGGCGAGCGACATTGCCGAGATCAAATCGCTCGTCGAATCGTCCACGGACCTTTACCAGGACCTCGTGCTGTTCGCTACCGAGGCGGGGAACGACCTCGAAGCGGGCGACGTGTATGAGACCGTCCTCACCTTCGCCTCCCGTTCAAGGAGCAGGACCGGCCATACGTTCGAGGCAGCAGAGATGCGGCAACTGCATTTCCCCGGTCCCATAGCGCTCTACGGCTTCCGACTGCCCACCAGCGAGAACATCTACCTTTTCCGCGACAAGGAAGAACTGACCATGATCGACGCGGGCCATGGCATCTATTACGAGGATATCAAAAAACTGCTGAGGGCGCGGGGCATGGACCCGTCACAGGTGACACGGATCTTCATCACCCACCCGGACACGGACCATGCAGGCATGGCAGGCTACTTTGAGCGCGAGTTCGGGACCCGGGTCTATATGCATGCAGGCAGCGCCGACGTCATAGCGAACATGAATCGCGCTGTTGGCGCGACGCATCAGGGGCTGCTGAACCTGAACAAGTATTATACCCGTCTCTCGATACGGTTCACGGAGTGCAGGTTCCCCGCGCAGCCGCGCTATTTCCCGAACACGAAACCTGGGCGCCATGGGCCCGTTCACCGTGATCGATACCTTCAAGATCGGGCCGCTCTCCTTCGACGTGCTCGAAAGCCTCGGCGGTCATACGCCCGGGCTTGTTTTCTTTCTGAACCAGGAGTTCGGCCTGCTCTTTACCTCCGATTTTCTGCTGAACGTGAAGAGCCTGAGGCCGGAAGACAAAGAGCACCTCGGCATCTATCGGTATCTGCTCACGAGTCCGAACCGGGATTCGCTCGTCTATAAGGAAGAGACAAAGGCGCTCAAAGAGATGATGCTCACGGTGGAGAGAGAGTTGACTGCCCGCGGCAGAACAGCGTACATTTTCCCGGGCCATGGTGACTACTATGCGGTTGGTGAGTTGGTTGAATAATGATAGGAGTTATCTGCGCGCGTTGATTGCATATCGAGATCTTGCAGTATTTGAGTCCAAAGCACCGTTGCCTTCACCACCTCGTCTGTACGTTCAATCCAGACTCGATTTCATCGAATACGGATTGCAACGTACACATGAACCGCGCGGGTGAGGGACAGGGCGGCTTTAATAACATCAATTGTAATTCACCATGTTTTCTATGTTCTTTGTTTGGAACTCAGCGCTTTCCCATATCACCTTTATCGAGTCCCCGGCAATACTCCGCCAATACAGTCCGGTGGGTCCATACACGTGGCTCTCTGTTGACAAATCATATTTTTGAACCAGTGGATCGAGTTCCTGGGTCACATAGATGCGTCCCTTGGGGACGAATTTAAATTGTGAGAAATGATTCTGATATTTGCAAAGCAGCAAACCGTCCTGGTAGGTGGTCAAAAGGTTCGAGTAGGCCTTGATCAGGTCACTCTCCCCCTTTGACGCCGGCTTACCTTTTAAGGCCGCCGTCCCAGAGGAAAGTCTTTGCAGCAATGTTTCCGGCACATCACAGGGCTTTCCGGATATAAAAGAAGACGTCAGGTCCCGCGCAGTCCGGTTCAATTCCGAGAATTTTCCTTTATCTATGCCTGGTTCCGATACACACCCCACGCCGGAAAGCACGATTGCAGACAACAATATTATGACCATACCTTCTTGTCTCATGCGTCCCCTTTGAGAACTTTAAAACATATTTTGGTTCAATCCAACGGACGAAAGTCAGATCGCGTCTGTCACGTTATTTTCGATATATCGTAACGAGTGGAACCCGTAATCCTTTACAATAGGATAACAGTCGGATGATACGTACGGCCAAATACCGCTTGATCTCCTGAAGCAGGTCAGCCGTGACAAGCGGATCCACCTGGGCGTTCGCGTTTGCCTCCCCTGTTCGCCGTGCGCGCAGTCGCAGCGCAACGAACATCATGGGGTTCGTGCTTGTCAGAAATGGGTGCCTGCTCGTTGCGACCACTAGCCCTTTGACATCTCCTGAAGCTTTTTGAGGCTCTCCCAGTCATCGTCTACGTACTTCTGGAACTGCGCGAGCACTGCCTCGTTGCCCGGTGTGAAGAGGTGCTTGAACCGGCCCTGAAGCTTGAGCCACTCTGAGACCGGCTTCCTTCTGTCCCTGGGATCATAGTTGATCGTCCACTTCCCGTTCTGAACCTCGTAGAGCGGCCAATAGCAGGTCTCCGCCGCAAGCCTGGAAAGCAGGATCGAGTCATCCGTCTGGGTACGCCAGCCGCGGTTGCAGGGGGAGATGACGCCGATGTACGCCGGCCCGTTCGTGGCCAGGGCCTTGCGGACCTTGGTCATGAGGTCCTTCCAGTTATGGGGCGAGGCCTGGGCTGTAAACGCCAGATTGTGCGCCGCCATGATGCGCGTGAAGTCCTTGCGGCGGTGGGGCTTACCCGAGACCTTGGAACCTACGGGACAGCTTGTCGTGTCGGCAGCAAAAGGCGTGGCGCTCGAGCGATGGATGCCCGTGTTCATGTACGCGCCGTTGTCGTAGCAGATATAGAGCAGCTGATGGCCGCGCTCCATGGCGCCGGAGATAACCTGCATGCCCATATCGTAGGTGCCGCCATCGCCGCCGAAGGCGATGAACTTCATCTCCTTCTTCAGCTTGCCCTGTTTGCGGAGCGACCGATACATAGTCTCCATCCCCGAGGCCGTTGCAGCGGCGTTCTCGAAGGCGCTGTGGATCCACGGCACCTTCCACGCCGTGTGCGGAAACAGGCAGGTCGAGACCTCGAGACAGCCTGAGGCGTTCGAGATCACCACCGGTTCGTCGATGGCCAAAAGGACCTGGTGCACGATGGTCGCCGCGCCGCAGCCGGAACACATCCGATGCCCGGTGGTGAGCAGGCGCTCTTTATGCGTTAGTGATTTCAGGGTCAGGGGTTTTCCCTCTATCGTTGTACTCATGGTGATCTCCGGTATGCGACATTCAAGTGACATAAAATCATCCCCCAATCCAGTTTGCCGCACCTTCATACCGCACCGACAATTTTTTCGTACTCAGCGATCATCTCGTTGCCCTGATTCTTTAATTCAGCAGAAAATATAAAAAATTTGGCCCGCCTCCCGCTGAGTTTTACTGTTGCGATCAGTTTGTCGCCGGGCACCGCATTTTTTTTATACCGCACGATCTTCTGAACAACGTAGGGATTCGTTTTTAATCCCTCGACCGCGATCGGAATGAGCGCTGCGGCAACAAGGCAGACAAATTCGTCCTGGGCATAACCGGGATACGTGGGTGCGCCGGGAAAATGGCCTTCCAGATCCTGGTCGTCATCGCGAATTTCCTTTACCCCCGTCATTATACCGGGAGCACTCGGCACTATAAAAAACACCGTCAATTTTTCTGAGGGCCGCCCCTCGATGCGGTAAAATCGTTTCAAGACTTTTTCTGTTGAAGCATATGAAAGGCATATCCATGGTTATGTTCACCAATAATAATTATTTTTCTACTTCTTATCCGACTTCATCAGCGACAAATGCCGTTTTTAGGTTCAACCGCGATGACCACCAGGAAAACCTCGGCTCCTGATCTTATCACCGGAAAAACGCCGCCTGCCTCTGCGCTCTCCGCTTCTTGGCGAGAAAACAATGCCTTTTATGGTCCCGCGATCCCGTCGTTATAATGGTCTTTCCCCGGATGGACCCTGTTGATGAGCTCACGAGAAAAGACCCTGTCCTCGTCAATATCCTGCTGAATATAACCCAGCTTCCTTAAGACCGGCACGAACTTCATGGCCGAGGCAATATAGTCATTGGTAAGTCCGGCGCAGTACTTTGGCGAGACCGCAAGCGTGTCGAGAACGAACTGCTCATCAACAACGCTGACGAAATCAGCGATCAGGCGTGCCGCCTGCCGTGGTTCCTGCCTGATGAACGCGGTGGCCTCCTCGTGCAGCACGAGGAATCGTTCCACGATCTCGCGCTCCCTGCGCAAGAACCCGCGATCAGCCGCGATCCCGTAGCTCGGGTTGTTCGGCCACAATCGTGACGGAGGATAGAGAATCCTACCGCCTGCGAACCGGTTGATCGCGACAGCCAGGGCCGGCGTTCCCACAGCGGCAGCCACCTCGTGCCTGACCATCGCCTCGGTCACCTGGTCTGCCCAGGGATAGTTGAGGACCTTGATCTGTTTGTGCAGACCTTGTTGCTCAAGGCAGTCCCTGAGGATCACGTCATGAATGGACCCTGTTCCGGGCACGCCGATGGCAAGCCCCTGGAACTGCCGCAGAATAACACCCAGGTCGCTGATCTCCGGAAAGCCGGCAACCTGCGGTCCCCCTGCCAGGACCGTCCCTTCCATGTGGCCGCCTGCAACGCAGACGACATTGATGCCCCTGCTCATGCCGATGATCGCGGGCGGCAGACCAACGTAGGCAAGATCCAGCTCGTTCTGCTGAAAGGCCTTCATGATAGCCGGGCCCGTGCCCATGAGCTTCCACTCGATCGCCGCGCCAAGCCGCGCGTCCGCGTTACCCTGCGCCATCAGCAGGATCGCGGTGTGATAGAACGTGGAAAGATGTCCGATCCTGATCTTCTTCAAATATAATGCCCCGGGGAGAGGATGATCATCGCCTTTGCACATCATAATCCAGATTCCTGTTGCAGTCAACCCTGTTCAGGATGCGCGTCTGCCTCCGGGTCGCGCCACACCTGCCGGAGGACCATGGTAACGAAGAGCGTCGAACAGTGCAACGGCCCTGCCTGATGACCCTTTCCTGTTGCCGGGCTTCGGCCAGTGTGTTACACTATTCGTGTATGAAGATCTCGCTCGACAAGGACAGCTCGGAGTTGCTCAGAACGCTCGATGTCCTGAACATGCCTGCTTTCATCGTTGACACGCGATGGACCATTCTCTCCTGCAATGACAACGTCCGCGCTGTATTCGAATATGACCGGGCAGAGCTCATTGGCCGGCCTCTCGAGAAATTCATGTCCCTCGACAGCCTGATCCCGGAGCAGGGCGAATCCGGCCATGCTCTCCCTGGCGCCGCGTCCCACGAAAACGGAGGACCGGCGCTCCGGGCCTTCTGCTTCCGGAAGAACAGCGGCCCGCTGTCGTGCCCGCGTTGCCGTCATCCCGAACCAGCAGCACCGTCCCGACCGGATGATCATCGTGGTCCGGGACGCGCCCGAACAAAGGAGCGCACCCGCCGGTACTGCCCGCACAGATGACCACGCACCCCAGGTCGAGCTCATCAACGAACTGAGCAGCATCATCAACTCCAGCCTGAGCATTGGAACGATCTTCCGCATGGTCGTATCGGAGCTGCGGAAGATCATCGACTACAGCAGGGCGAGCCTGCTGCTCTACAACGAAGCGGACGACAACCTCCTGATCTTCGCGCTCGACACCGAGATGAGGACCACGATGAAAAAAGGGGTGAAGGCCCCGATCGAGGGCACGAGCGCGGGCTGGGTCGTGCGGAACAACAAGCCCTGGATCAGCTACGATCTGAAGCAAGACCGGGTTCCCTCTGGACCGAACGGCTCCTGCACGAAGGGATCCGTTCGACGATCAGCATCCCCCTGTTCCATGACCGCATGCTCGGCGTGTTCAATTTCGACAGCACCAACCCCTCGCAATACTCGGAAAAGGACCTGGAGCTCCTGCTGCCCGTGGCCAAGCATATCGCCGTGGCCCTCGAGAACGCGGTCCTGTTCGAAGAGATCTCGAAGGAAAAGAAAGAGTGGGAGCGGACCTTCGACGCCATCACCGACATGGTCTGGATCGAGGACGGCAGGCAGCAGGTGATCCGCGCGAACCACACGCTCCTCATGCGGACGGGCTATTCCAAATCGGAGATCACGAACAAACACTGCGGCGAGCTTCTCGATAAACTGGGGATCACGCTCGACGGCTGTCTGTGCTCGGAGACGCTGTCGTGCAAACAACCGGCCTTCCAGGAGCTCAAGAGCGCCGGCGGCAGCATCTTCAACTTCTGGGCCTATCCGCTGATCGATGAGGAGGGCCGGCTCTACGCCATCGTCCACTATCTCAAGGACGTGACGGCCCAGCGGCGGATCGAGCAGCAGCTCATCCGCACGGACAAGCTTGCGTCCCTCGGCACGCTCGTGGCGGGCATCGCCCATGAGATCAACAATCCGCTCGGCATCATCGCCGGCTACTCCGAGGCGCTCCTCGACCGCGCCGCTGCGCCTGCCCTGAGCGCCATGAAGGAGTTCGAGGACTTTCCCGATTATCTCAAAACGATCCACAGCGAGATCTTCCGGTGCAAGGGCATCCTCAAGAGCCTGCTCGAATTCGCGCGGCCGTCGGGGGGCACCTTCCGGGAGATCGACATCAACGAGCTCATCAAGGAAGTGCTGCTCCTGCTCCAGCACCGGACCGCGAAGCTCAAGCACACCCTCGACGCTCGACCTGGACCGCGACGTCCCGAAGATCCACGCGGACGCGGGCAGCCTCAGACAGCTGTTGATGAATCTCCTCCTGAACGCCATTTACTTCACGCCCGAAGGAGGGAGCATCTTCATCAAGACCGAGCCGGACGATTCCCTGGAAGAGACGCGCTTCCCGGGATGCCCGCGCCGGGTCCGGCTCTCTGTCACGGACACCGGGTCCGGCATCCCGGACGACCTGATCGACAGGATCTTCGACCCCTTCTTCACGACCAAGCCCGTGGGCGAAGGCACCGGCCTCGGCCTCACCATCAGCCACAAGATCGTTGAAGAGCACGGCGGCTTCATTGATGTGAAGAGTGCGCCCGGCAAGGGCGCGAGCTTCATCATCATGCTGCCGTCGATCACGTGCCGGGAGTAACCGTATGATCAACATCCTTGTCGTCGATGACGAAGAGCCCTTCAGAAGGCTTCTGAACAAAGAACTGGCCCGCAAAGGATACGCCGTAGCAGGTGGCACGCGACGGCGGCGAAGCCCTGCGCACTGCTGCGCGACAATGTCTTTGACGTGATCCTCCTCGATGTCGTCATGCCCGGCGTGGACGGCCTGTCGCTCATGAAGAAGCTGAAGGAGGATTCAGGGGCGCCGGCGATCATCGTCCTCACCGGCAAGGCCACGGTCGAGACCGCGGTGGACGCCATGAAGAACGGCGCCTACGATTATCTCACCAAGCCCTACAAGCTCGACGAGCTGGTGATCGTCATCGACCGGGCGTATGAGTACCGCCGGCTCTCTGTCAAGAGCAAGCTTCTGGAGCAGGAGCTCGTCAGGAAAGAATTCCCCTTTGAGTTCGTCGGGAAAAGCAGGCAGATCCAGGAGATCCTGGCCCTCATCATGAAGGTGGCGCCCACTGACTCGCCGGTCTTCATCCAGGGCGAGAGCGGCACGGGCAAGGAGCTCATTGCGAACACGGTCTGGCACTACAGCACCAGGAAGGACGCGCCGTTCATCGCGCTCAACTGCGCCACCCTGTCGGAGAACCTGATCGAGTCCGAGATCTTCGGCCACGAGAAGGGCGCCTTCACCAGCGCCTACCAGATGAAGCACGGCCTCGTTGAAGTGGCGGACAAGGGCACGCTCTTCCTTGACGAGATCGGCGAGATGCCCATCGGGCTGCAGCCCAAGTTCCTGCGGTTCCTCGATTCCGGCGAGTTCCGGCGGGTCGGCGGGAACAAAACCCTGCGGGTGGACGTGCGCATGATCGCCGCGACCAACAAGGACCTGTCGGAGCCTCATCAAGAACGGGAACTTCCGCGAAGACCTGTATTACCGCCTGAACGTGATCAACGTTGCCATTCCCCCGCTCCGGGAGCGGAAAGAGGACATTGCCGGGCTCGCAGAGCACTTCCTGAAAAAATACGCGCAGAAACTGTCCAAGTCCATCGCGGGCTTCACCGCCGAGGCACTGGAGCTGCTCACGGGATACAAGTGGCCCGGCAATGTGCGGGAGCTCGAGAACGTCATCGAGCGGGCCGTGATCCTGTGCGAATGCGACCAGATCGGCGCAGAAGACCTTTCGATCTCCGTCTTATTCAGCGGTCGCGGAGATGAGCGTAAATCCTTCCCTCGAAGAGATGGAGAAGAACTACATCCTTCGGGTGCTCAAAGAAGCAGGCGGAAACCAGTCACGGGCGAGCCAGCTCCTCGGCATCGACCGGAAGACCCTGTACCTCAAGCTCAAGAAGTACGGGATCAATTCCTAACGCGACCAAAAGGAAAAGTGATCTGCTGGAAGACAGCCCCTCTGCAAATGATCAATGACCTGAACAGTTCACCCTGTTCACACCATTCCAGAAAACTGGAAGAGGAGACAACCCATGGCCGAAGTAGAACTTCCCAATCTTGAAGAGCTCGAAGAGATCAAAGCAAAGACTTTTACAAGACGCGTTGCATTGACCACGGCTATCTTTGCAGTGCTCCTCGCCATCACGTCGCTGGGCGGCAACAATGCCATGAAGGATATGCTGCTTTCACAGCAGCAGGCATCGGACCAGTGGGCCTTTTACCAGTCAAAGGCCCTGCGGGAGCATTTCTACAAAACGAACGGCCTGCGGATAGAAGCGGACCTTCTTGAGCGGGGCGCGGGAATGAAACCGGCATGCAAAAAAGCTGTATGAGGCAATGCTCAAGGACATGCGGGCTGAAGAAAAGCGATATGGCGAGGAGAAGATAAAAATCGAGGAAGAAGCCAAACATCTCGAGGCGGAACGGGACAAGAACCGCATCAAGGACCCCTATTTCGACTATGCCGAGGTCTTGCTGCAAATATCCATTGTCATGGCATCGATCTCGATCCTGGCTGTCTCTCGCCAGATATTTTATTTCGCGATTGTTTCCGCATCAATCGGCACGATCATGATGCTGAACGGGTATCTGTTGATCTTTAAGTTGCCGTTCTTTCATTGAACTACCATTAGTCGCACAAGCATGATATACGTCCTGGAACCCAGTGAATCTTTAGGGCCTCGACGTGGAATGCCGCTCCTCCCAAGGCGCTGACAAAAAACAGCCGAGGCAAAGTGCCTCGGCTGTCATTTTGCTCCCGACAGTGTGCATGCAGGCTGCCGCTGTTACATTTTGATCCGTGACAATTTTATCGGCATCTCGGATTTTTTCACTCCCTGGTCATACAGCGTCCAGGTATTCGTGATGTTGTCCTTCCCCTCAAGAGCGATCTTGAGCCCGTGCATGTGCATTTCGTTCAGAGAAGCAAGTCCGGGATTCTTTTCGGACAGGACGAACACCAGTTCGTTGCCGCCCGAACCCATTTGTTCCATGTGCGGCTGATTACCAAGCGAGCAGTAATGGGTCATGGTCAGTTTTCCGCCGAAGTCGTAATAGACCGTGACCATTTCGTGGGGTTTACCTGCTGCGAACCGCTCCACGATGGCATTGCCTGCCGAGGTCAGTTCATAGGTAACCCTGAGCGTCTCCATTCCCTTGCCCATGTCCACTTTACCTTCCCAGACACCTACCAATTCCTTCATTTTTTCAAAATCCTTCGTGTGGGTGACCGGTGTGCCCATCTGGTGTTCTTCGGAATAGGCATTGAAGGAACTGAATGCCGATCCCAGAAGGAGAATCATCGCAACGTACATGACCTTTTTCATAGTTCCACCTCCAGTATAGTATTGTGTCATAGTTCTCACTCCTCTTCCATCACATTTATGATATATTTTAACACATTTTAACTCGTACGGGCATAGCAGGACGCGCGGTCGGACAATGCTGCTGCGGTTAACCCAATTTGTCCTGGATGGCCTGCCGGTCGAGCCCCTCGCCGATGACCACCACTCTGCCGTCCTGCACGGCCATCTCGTGGGGTACGCAGTCCACCCTGCCGAAGACGAGATCGAACCGGTAGGCGCCCTGCTCCGTTGCGACGATGGCCTTTGCCCGCGCCACGGTCCCGTAACCGCCCCTCGCCAGATCAACAAAGAGCTTCTGCACCAATGCCAGCTCCATCCGTTCTGCGAGTTTGAAGGACAGTGTCTCAAAGTGAAGATGGCAGCCGCTCGAATGGATCTCGCGATGCAGGGGTGCTTCCGGCAGGCGAATGTTGACAGCGGCGTTCACGGAACGGAGAACTACGGCCAGGGGATTGATGGAGCTGATCAACCGTTCTGCGGCAACGATCATGGGCTCGTCAGCGAGGTCGGTCTTATTCACCAAGATCACGTCGGAGTTCACGACCTGGTCCTCGAAGAAGCTTCCATACATCCCTGACTCATAAAGTTCGGTGAACTCAGTCACGTCGACTATCCCGATGACCGATGCACAGCCGGTCCCTGCGCTCTCGAGCGCCTCCAGCACGCTTGACGGAGATGCTACGCCGCTCGGCTCGATCAAGAGATGCACGGGGGCGAACTGTTTCACAATACGCTGGATGGTCTGGATGAGGTCGAACTTGAGCGTGCAGCAAACACACCCGCTCGGAAGCTCCACGGACTCGATGCCTCCTGCGGAGAAGATCTCTCCGTCGATCCCGACAGCGCCGAAGTCGTTCACCAGCACAACGGTCTTCTCATTCCTGTGTTTCACAAAGCTTCGAATGAACGTTGTCTTGCCCGATCCCAGTAATCCGCACACGATCGTAGTTTTCATGCACCTTTCATCGTCCATAACAGTTCATACTCTGATTCGCTTCACCTGAATTTACGAAGGTTCAAGCGATCACGCAATGATGAAGTGCCATGCGTACAAAGGAGCATTCGCACCAAGGTGCCATGCGTTCAAACCCGTTCTATTTCCACATGCAACAAATCAACAAGCCTCACAGGATATCCGATGTCATCAAAATGCGTATAAGGAATCAGGAACAACATGAGGCAAATTTCCCCGGCTCGTGGGGCATTCTTCATCTATTTTACTGATAGCGATATATCTCAAACTATAAATTGAGACTCTCCATGCCCTGGAAAGCGGCCCGCTCCTGTTCTTCAGAGCGCAAGCATTGCTGCCTCATAGCATTTAAAACTAATGAATATCAAGGTTTTTTAATGATCTTCGCCCTTCTTCACAACTTCACGCTTGCCCTTGCCCGCCCCACTTCCCCGGCATGACTTGCGCTCGCATTCCGTTAAAAAGTCCAAAGTCTGGTTGGCATTGCATATGCATTATACACCCTGTCATGAAGAACATCCTTCTCTGCTCCTCTAATCCTATTTTGATAAAAAGCCTCTACAGCATGCTGCGGGATGATGGATACAATGTGGAGACCATCGAACACCCGGCCCATGCGGTCCAGATGGTCATGCGCAGGCACTATCACTTCGTTATCGTTGATTCGGAGCCGTTCGGTCTTTCTGCAGAAGACGCGGCGAAGATCATCAAGGCCGTTGCGCCCCTGATGCCGGTCCTGTTCGTCGGTGATGACCGCATAGATTCACAGGCGCAGTCCGTAAAGACGCCGATCGACCTCGAAGCATTCAAGCGAACGATCCACAGCATCGCGGTCTGATGGTGCGACCCCAAAAGATACGAAAGGAGATGCGATGAAACCAAAGGAAGTGATACTCAAGGCATTCGAGGGAGGCAAGGCCGACCGGCTCCCGGTGACCCTTTTCGGCGCGGGCATGTGGAGCATCAAGCGGCACGGGACGATCGTTCGAGGCCCTGTCGCGGGACGCGAACAAGATGACCGACATGCTTGTCGCCATGAGCGAGACGCTTAAGTGCGACATTGTGTACGCCGGGCTCGGGCTACAACAACTTCCATGCCTCGGCCCTGGGCGGGAAGATCAAGTTCCGCGAGATGGGCGCCCCGGACCTGGAGAACCACTTTGTCTCATCCGAGGAGGACCTCGCGAAGCTCATGCTCAGCGACCTCGACGAGGACGAGGTGATCACGACCGTCAAGAAGCACTGCGCCAGACCAAGGCAAAGATCGGCAACAATTACGTCGTCACCATGACGGCCTGGGGCCCCTTCACCCTCGGCGCGCGGCTTGTGGGCGAAGAAACGATGATGAAGGCCACGTTCAAGAAACCGGCTTTCGTCGAGAAGGTCGTCGATTTCGCCACCGACATGCTGATCCATCTCTACGAGCCCATCGTCGCGGACAAGACCCTTGAGGTCATCAGTCTCGCGGACCCCACTGCGTCGGGCGACCTCATTTCCAAGAAACAGTTCGAGAAGTTCGCCGTGCCGTACCTCAAAAAGTTCACCGACTGGGCCAAAGTCAAAGAGCGTCCATACGCTGGTCCACATCTGCGGCAACACCACGGACCGGCTGGACCTGTTCCCGCAGACCGGCGCAAGCTGCATCAGCCTGGACCACAAAACGGACATCACCAAGGCCAAAGAGGCGCTTCACGGCAAAATGTGCTTCGGCGGGAACGTGGACCCCGTAAAGATCATGCTGAACGGCACGGTCCAGGACGTGGAGAACGCCTGCAAGGACATCATCGAGGCCGCCGGTACCGACGGCGGGTTCGTGCTCATGCCGGGGTGCGACATCCCGCCGACCGTTCCCTACGAGAACATCCAGAAGTTCATCCAGGTGGCGCATGAGTGGAAAATGTAAACGCACGGTTCGACGACGACCATGGGCTGCCGCATCGGGAGATACAGAGCTGCCCTGCAAGTATTCCCGAAAAGGAGGTGACACTGCTCAACATCGAAAGGAGGTCGATGCATGGTAATTTGGGAGGAGTTGAAAAAATTGTTTTCCGGCGCGACAGACGCGACCGGGCAAAAGGAGGTAACAAAAATGGCTGACAAGAAAATGACGTTGGAAGAAGTGAACGAGTACATGAAGAAGCAGTGCGGGTTCGTACCGCGCATGTTCCAGATCATCAACACCGTGACGCCCGGAACCGGGCAGGACCTTCGCCGATTTCTACGCGAGCATCTTCGCGGACGGCGCCCTTTCCCGCAAGGTGAAAGAACTGATGTTCATGTCGGGCGGCGTGGCCTACTGCTCGCCCGCGGTGCATCATCCACGTGATCCCGGCGATCAATGCAGGCGCGACCACGGGCGAGATCTTCGAAGCCGCATCGGTCGGCATGATCCTCGGCGGATTTGTGCCCGGCGGACCCGGCATTCCCTACGCCTTCGAGTATGCGCTCAAATGCCTCGACATCGAGGCCAAGTTCCGCAAGGGCGAGAAATGGGAGTATCTCCCGCAGCCCAAGTTCGATCACGGCGTATTCTAACAGAGCTCGATGGGGGAGCGTTTCGAAGGCTCCCCCGCCTTTTGGACTCATACATTTTTAATTCATTTCACCACAGGGTTCACGGAGAACACAGAGGTACTACGCTAAGAATCGCAAGAAGCTTTTCTCTGCGGTCCTCGGTGACCTCTGTGGTTAGACAAGATATATCATGAAAAAGGGGATCGCGATGTTTCGATTCAACACAGAACAGAAGGTCTGTAACCTCGGCGGCATGAAGGTCGGCGGACAGCCCGGGGAGAACCCGCCGCTCCTGATCGCGTCCATGTTCCACAACAAGGACCGCATCGCCGCGGACCGCAAAGGCAATTTCGACCGGGCTGAAGGCGGTGGAGCTGATCAGGACGCAGGAGGCGCTGTCCGCCTCCACGGGCATCCCCGTCCATGGTGGCCATGGTCGCGAACTCGGCTGAAGAGGCGAAGATCTACATCGACTTTTTCCGCGAGACGACGAACATGCCCTTCGGCATCGACATGTGGGTCGCTGAAAAACGGGCAGAGGCCACGGAATATGTCGCCAAGCTGGGGCTGCAGGACAAGTTCCTCTACAACAGCATCACGCCCTGGGACAAGGACATCAAGGGCCAGGTCCATAAGCTCAAGGACCTCGGGATCAAGCATGTCGTTGTCCAGGCCTTTGACGACGCAGGACCAGATCCCCGCGCGGGCAGGCTGAACTCCCTGGAAAAGATCCTCGCCCAGGGCGCTGACGGCTTCGAGACCGTCATCGTCGATACCTCGGTCATGAACCTGCCCTGCCACGTCGTTCTCGCTCGTCGCCAACCGGATGATCAAGGAGAAGCTCGGACTTCCCTGCGGCGGCGCCTACTCGAACGGCACGCACATGTGGAAGGAAGCGAAGACCATCTGGAGCCTTGACGGGTTCAAGGCCATGGACGCCGTGGTGCAGGGCATGGCATCGGCGCTCTGGAGCGACTTCAACTTCTACGGCCCCATCGTCACGGCGCCGCGCATCTTCCCGGCAGTGGCGGCGGCGCAGATCCTGCTCTCGACCCTGGTGTACGATGAAACACAAACGATCTCGGACAACGAGAACATCCCGATCAAGAAGTACTTCGCGGATTTCCTGGGCAAACTGACCGCGGGAGCAGCGAGAACGCAACGTGACAATTTACAGAACGGAAACGGAAGAGTCAGACAATCAAGCTCTTGAACATTTCACTGCCAATCTGCGATTTCGCGATAAGTATTCGATTACAAGGAGGAAGCATGACCACCATGAACGCACGAGAACGGGTACTGAAGCTCTTTGCCGGTGAAGAGGTTGACCGGCCGCCGTGCTTCAGCGGTATCGGCAACGTGACCACCGAGGGGCTGAAATCGCTGAACCAGAAGTTCGCGGCATCGCATCTCGACGCCAAAATGATGGCCGATGCCGCGGCATCGACCTACAAGCTGTTCGGGTTCGAATGCGGCGTGGCGCCCTTCGACCTCTGCATCGAGGCCGAGGCCATGGGTGCGAGATCAATGTCTATGCCCACTCCGAGGACCTGCTCTACCCCACGATCAAGAAGAAGCTGATCCACAACGAGGCCGAGCTGGACATCGTCATCCCCTCCGGCCTGACCGGGCGCGGCAGGGTGCCGCTCATGGTCGAAGCGATCAAGCTGCTCAAGAAGGACATCGGGGCCGAGGCGGCCATCGGGACCTATGTGCTCGGCCCCTTCACGCTGGCGGGCCAGATCATGGAGCTGAACGATCTCCTGAAGCTCTCCTTCAAGAAGCCGGACAAGATCGGCAAGCTTCTGGACCAGATGGCGGACGTGATCATCCAGGTGGCCAGAGAGTACGAAAAGGCCGGCGCCGACTACATCACGGTGCGCGAGATGGGCGCCACGTCCGACGTGCTCTCCCCGCGGGTGTTCAAAAGCCTGATCCTGCCGTATCTGAAAAAGATCTTCGCCCAGATGAGCGTGCCGAGCGTGCTCCATATCTGCGGCAAGACGAACGACATTGTCCCGTTCATGGCCGAGAGCGGCGCCAGGGCGATCAGCGTCGACCAGAAGAACGACGTTGCCGAGACCCGCAAGAAGCTCGGCCCCGACGCGCTCATCTTCGGGAACTACGACCCCTACAACGTGCTGGTGGCGGGCTCGACCGGACCTGGTGCGACAGACCATCAAAAAATGCATGGACGACGGCGTGAGCGCGGTCTGGCCGGGTTGCGACATCTGGCCCACGGTGCCGCCGGATAATGTCAAGGCCATGATGGATGAAGTCAGAACATACAGGAGGTCATAACATGGCAACGGACGAGAAAAGAACGGAGCTGCTGGCGAAACTGAGGAACGCCGTGATCCAATACGATGAGGACGCGTCCAAGGAAGGCGCCACAGGAGGCGCTGGACGAGGGCATGGACGCGAACGACGCCATCTTCAACGGTCTCGTCAGCGGCATGGAAGAGGTCGGACGGATGTTCGAGGCCCAGGAGTACTTCGTGCCCGAGATGCTCATGTGCGCCGACGCGCTCTACGCGGGCCTGGACATCCTGAAGCCCCACGTGAAGCAGCTGGACCTGGGCGTGAAGGGCTCCGTGGTGATCGGGACCGTGGAGGGCGACGTCCACGACATCGGCAAGAACATCGTGAAGATGATGTTCGACGTGGCGGGCTTCACCGTCTACGACCTGGGCCGCGACGTGCCCCTCGACAAGTTCGTGGAAGAGCAGATGAAGACCGACTCGGACCTCGTCTGCCTTTCGGCCATGATGACCACGACGATGACGGGCATGAAGAAGGTCATCGATGACCTCCGGAAAAAGAACCCCAACGTGAAGATCATGATCGGCGGCGCGCCGGTGTCCCAGGACGTCGCCGACAAGTACGGCGCGGACGGCTATGCCAAGGACGCGACCAACGCGCTCAAGGACGCCATCAACATGATCGCTTCGCTCAAGAAGATGAAGGACGAGGTTGAAGCCAAGAAAGCGAAATGAACGACCGCGCTCAGGAACGAGCTGCTGGACCAGGGCGCGGCGGTCGTGGGGTTCGCCGATCTCCGCGGGTACCTGAGCGGCGAGATCGCCCATCTGGACCGGGCGGTGTCCATCGCCGTAGACCGCAGGCTGAACGAGGATACCGCTGAGTCTGCTGGTGAAGCTCCAGAAGCGGGCGGTGCGGATCCTGAAGGCCCGGGGGCACCGGACGCTGGCGATCCCGCCCGACTCTGACCGCAAGAAGGACACGTTCATCTCGAAGCTCTACTCCCTGTTCAACCACAAGATGGCGGCCACCTCGGCGGGCCTGGGCTGGATCGGGAAGAACGGGCTTCTCATCAGCCCTGAGCTATGGCCCGCGGCTGTCCCTGGCAACGGTGCTGACCGATGCGCCGCTCGAGCCGGACGCGCCCATCGAACACAGCCTGTGCGGCGACTGCACGCTCTGCATCGAGCACTGTCCGTCGCAGGCGATCACCGGCGCGGAATGGTCGCGGTCCTCGCCCTTTGTAGAACTGGTCAGGCTGGATGAATGCAGGGGCCACAAGACAACGAAACGCGCAGACCGACGGGAAACCCAACTGCGGCCTGTGCATCAACATCTGCCCGTACGGCAGGCGGATGGGAACAGAAGCGATCTCAGGCAGGATAAAAAACATCTCACCGCTAAGACGCAAAGTTCGCAAAGATAACTCAGCGGAAAAAATCCGCCGTTCTTCGCGCTCCTCGCGTCTTCGCGGTATATGATATTAGATTTTGGAGGAATTGCATGATGAAGAAATATAAGGTGATCTTTCAGCCCTCGGGCAGCCGGGGAGAGGTAGAGGAGGGCAAGACCATCCTCGAGGCCGCACAGGCCCTGGGCGTCGATATCGAAGGGCTCTGCGGGAACAAGAAGGTCTGCGGCAAGTGCAAGGTCAGGATCGAAGAGGGATATTTCGAGAAGGACAACATCGAGTCGGGCATGGCCCACCTCTCGCCGCTGACCGAGGCGGAGAAGAAGCACATCAAGCCCGAGGACGGGCCCGGGATCAGGCTGTCCTGCACGGCCGAGAGTCCACGGCGACATCAAGGTCTTCGTTCCCGAACGGTCGCGCGCCGGCAAACAGGTCGTGCGCAAGGCGGCCAAGGAGCTCACGATCGAGCTCGACCCGGCGGTCAAGAAGTACAACGTCGAACTCGCCAAACCCACGCTGCATGACATGACCACCGGCGACTGGGAGCGCGTGCTCACAGTTCCTCGAGGACAACTACGGCCTAAAGGGGCTCACGCTTCGATTATCTGGTCCTGAAGGACCTCCAGGACGTTCTGCGCAAAGGCGAATGGAAGGTCACGGTCACCGTCTGGATGGACAGGGAGATCATCAAGGTCGAGCCCGGGTTCGTCGACGCAAGCTACGGCCTGGCCGTGGACATCGGCACGACGACCTGCGTGGGGTACCTCACGGACCTGAGCACGGGCAAGGTCGTGAACACCGAATCCATGATGAACCCCCAGGTGCCCTACGGCGAGGACGTGATGTCGCGCATCACCTATGCGATGAGCAATCCCGGCGGCCTGGAGACCATGCAGAAGGCGATCATCACCGGTCTGAACGAGATCATCGAACGGGTGGTATCGGACATCGCGAAGGACGTGCCCAATCCCGGCTCGGTGATCGATGACCTCACCATCGTGTTCAACACGGCCATGCACCACATCTTCCTGGGCATGAACCCGGAATACATCGGCAGATCGCCCTTCATCCCGGCAGTCCAGAACTCGCTCGACATCAAGGCGCGCGACCTGGGCCTGAAGATCAACCCGTGCTGCCTACATCCATGTGCTGCCCATCGAGGCCGGCTTCGTGGGCGCCGACAACGTGGGCGTCCTGATCGCCGAGGAGCCTTACAACCAGGACGAAATGGTGCTGATCATCGATATCGGCACGAACGGCGAGCTGCTCCTGGGCAACCGGAACAAGGTCTGCTCCACGTCATGCGCCACGGGCCCGGCCTTCGAAGGCGCCCAGATCAAGTTCGGCATGCGCGCCGCTCCGGGCGCGATCGAGACGGTCGAGATCGATCCCGCGACCAAAGAGCCGCGCTACAAGGTCATCGGCAAGGCCGACTGGCACACGCACATCGCGGAAGTGAAGGCCAAGGGTCTGTGCGGTTCCGGCATCATCGAGGTCGTGGCGGAAATGTTCAAAGCCGGCATCATCGATAAGAGCGGCAGGTTCGTGATGGACCTCGGTACGCCGCGGGTCAGGAAGGACATCGACGGCAAGCCCGAGTACGTGCTCGCCTGGGCCGCGGAGACCTCCATCGGCCATGACATCACCATCACCCAGGGCGATGTTCGGGCGCTCCAGCTCGCCAAAGGGGCGCTCTACGCGGGCGCAAAGCTGATGATGAAGCGGCTCGGCGTGACCAAGCTCGACCGCGTGATCCTGGCAGGCGCGTTCGGGAGCCACATCGACAAGGTGGCATCGCTGACCCTCGGCATGTTCCCGGACTGCCCCATCGACATGGTCTACGCCGTGGGCAACGCGGCCGGCGACGGTTCGCGCATGGCGCTCCTGAACCGGGACAAGCGGCGCGAGGCGAACGAGCGGGCGCGGTGGGTCGAGTTCGTCGAGATCGCCACGGACCCGTCCTTTGAGAAGGAGTTCATGCAGGCAATGCATATTCCGCATATGAAGGACAAGTTCCCGAACCTGAAGGAGCTGCTCGCGAAAACGAACAGCCCGGTGGAGATCAAAGGATAAATCTGACCCGGACAAGCCGGAATCAATAAAAGTCGTCTCTCGTACGCCTCCGCGAGAAATTTTTCTTCCCGTTGTGAGAAAAATTTGATCTGTAACTGACTAAAAACGGAAGTTGCCCGTGCAAAGAAAATCACCTGCTGAATGAAAGGCGGCCGACTGGAAGAACCTATGACCACGGTTATCGTCAATGCGGGTGCGTGCGGATATACCGTCACCATCACAGCAAAAAAAAACAAGGACAACACGATCGTTGTCGCCCTGGACACGGAGTGTGCCATGGTGAAGAAGATGCTCGAGGACATCGCGGTCCTCGACCGGTTCGCCCCGCTCACCGGGTTCCAGAACAATCCCGTGTACCGCTCCGCGGCAAAGCACCTCAAACATGTGGCCTGTCCTGTGCCATCGGGTATTTTGAAGACGCTCGAGGTCGAAGCGGGCTTGAATGTTGTGAAGGACGCAACCATCACGTTCGATAAGGAATAGGCCTTGCTCCAGCTGGTGATGTTGGGCATTGACCCGGCTTTTTTTCTGTGGTCACTGCGTTCTCTTTGTTTAGAATGCTCAGGGGTCCCCTGGTGAACATCATTGACGGATCGAAGCTTGCGGATGAGATCGAGGCTCCCGGCGCAACGGAACGAGCGGATCAAAAGCCCCTTTATGGTCTGAACAGGACGTCTGCGGATCGGTCATCCGACAATGTGCTACAATAGTAAAAGAACAAAGGGCGACCATGGAAAAACTTCTCATCGTTGCCGTGTATGCAGTGTACGCGGCATTCTGGCTGCGGTTCTTAGGGCATGCCCTGGTGTGGTGGAAAGCCACGCAGCGGTTCACTGAACCCGTTGCTCCCCGGGCACGGGCGAAGGCCTGCGCGCTCACGGCCACTGATGTGGTGTTCTTCAACAGGCTCTTCTGGGTGAATCCAGGGCTCTGGTTCGGCGAATGGGTCTTTCATGCGACCTTGACGCTTGTGTTCCTGCGCCATCTCCGGTATGTCCTGGACCCTGTGCCGGCCTGTGTCTGGTGGGTACAGACGCCGGGGCTGATCGCGGGCTATCTTCTGCCCGTATCCCTCGGATACATCCTGATCATCCGGCTGCTCACGAACCAGGAGAAGTATGCTGCTCCAGGGAACGTTTTTCTGCTCGGTCTGGTGCTCGTCATCAGCTGCGTCGGCCTGCTCATGCAGGCGCTGTTCAAACCCGACATCGTCGGCGTGAAGCTGTTCATCCTCGGTTTTACCGGCTTTTCTCCGGCGGCCGCGCCTGACAGCTTTTTGTTCGTACTGCATTTCAGCCTCGTTCTGGTCCTGGTCCCCTTCCTCCCCACGCACATCTTCACGGCCCCGCTGGTGATGATGGAGGCCAGGAAGCGGGAGCAGGCGCTTCACCTGGTGATCCATGAAGAATGACCGGTCCTTCACTGAAGAGCTTTCATCCCGACAGGTCCTCGAGATCGACGCCTGCACGCAGTGCGGCGAGTGCCTGAAGCACTGCCCGGTGCAGGACGTGACGGGCAACCCCGCGGTCTCGCCGCCCGAGAAGATCCGCATGTTCCGCGAGTTCATCCGCGCAACCGACGGGCTCAAGGCCAAGCTCTTCGGCCCGGGCGAGGCGGACCGGAAGCTGCTCGAGGACTTCACGAAGGCCGTGTATGAGTGCACCACCTGCGGCGCCTGCGGCCAGAACTGCCCGGTCGGCATCTTTACGCAGCGGCTCTGGCCCATGCTCAGAAAAGAGATGGTGAAGCGCGGCCTCGGGCCGATCGGCGTCCAGGCTGAACTGCCGAACGCGATCCGGCATTCCGGCAATCCCTATGACAAACCGGCGGCAGACCGGTATGCACCCTGGTTCCCGGAGCAGGTGAAGCTCGTGGAGCGTTCAGCGATCGCCTACTACGCCGGGTGCACAGGCGCCTACGAAGCACAGCCCATGGTCAGGGGAGACGTGCTCGTGCTGAACGCGATCGGAGAACCCTTCACCATGCTGCCGCCGGAAGAAGAGGTGTGCTGCGGATTTCCGCTCTTCATCACAGGACAGCACGATCTGCTCAAGGAGCTCGTCACGAGGCTCGTGGAGGGATATACGGCGCGCGGGGTCAAGATGCTGGTCTGCTCCTGTCCCTGCTGCGTGAACATCATGGCCCGGGACTGGCCCCTGTTCTACGGCGCGGCGCTGCCGTTCAAGATACGGCATATCACGCAGTATGTTTCGGAGGCGATCAGCAGGGCAGGCTGCGCGTGAACAAGGAGCTGCATGAGTCCGTGATCTACCACGACCCCTGTTACCTCAGCAGGGGTGTGGGCGTGATCGAAGAGCCGCGCAGCGTGCTCAAAAGCATCCCCGGGGTCACGCTCCTGGAGTTCGAGCGGCATGGCCTGAACTCGCGGTGCTGCGGTTCAGGCGGCGCGGCCCGCAAGGTCTTTCACGAGAACGCCATCAAGATGGGCAGACAGACCATCGACGAGGCCGTGGCAAAGAAGGCCGACCGCCTGATCCTGAGCTGTCCCGCCTGCTATGCCAAGGTGAACGAGGCCATGCAGGGTTATGAGAAGCAGATCCGCATCACGGACATCATGGAGCTGGTGAGCGGGTTGATTTAACTTGTAATTCCCTGAAGCTGCTACAGGGTACCTCGTCGCCTTGACGGGAGAGGTGACGTGAGTGAAATGCGGGAATGTCGGACGCATCTCCCTCTCCTTGATCCCTGCGCCATTGTAGGGAGGGAAGAATTAATGACCAGATGCCCGTCAGCTTGCTGCGGGGTGATTCGACCAGAAGGGAAACATGAGCCATTATTCCATACAATGCAGAAACTGCGGCAAGCACCTTGAAAACACCTACTGCGCGTTCTGCGAACATTGCAAGGACGCGCTGCTCGTTACGGATTATCACGATACCCGCTTCCAGGAGAGTTCGGCTGACGGGGTCTGGCGGTTCAACTGGCTTCCCGTTCACGAGCCGCAGATCAAGCAGCCCGGGCCGCTGGTCTACCGCTCACAGGGTTTGGCAACATACTTCGGACTGGAGAACCTGCATATCGCCTTTAACGGGTACTGGCCGGAAAAGGGCGCGCTGCTCGAGACCTGCACGTTCAAGGAGTTCGAGGCCGCGGTCGTGCTCCAGAACGCCCGGGAGAACGGCATCGAGGGCCTGATCGTCGCATCCGCAGGGAACACTGCCCGGGCCTTCGCGCATCTTTCCGTGGTCACGGGCTTTCCTGTCGTGATCGTCGTTCCGCGCATGTGCCTCATGGAGATGTGGTATCTTGAGCGACCGGTTCGCAGTGCCGACGCTTGCCGTGAGTGACGGCGATTACTCCGATTCCATCGATGTGGCGAAGCGGATCGCCATGACCACTCGGATTCCCGTTCGAGGGGGGCGTGAAGAACATCGCGAAGCGGGACGGCCTCGGCATCGTGATGCTCGAAGCAATGTCAAAGATCGGAAAACTGCCGGACCATTATGTCCAGGCCGTGGGAAGCGGCACCGGCGCTATCGGGGCATGGGAAATGGCCGAGCGCTTCAAGAGGGACGGCAGATACGGCTCGCGCCTGCCGATCCTGCATCTTGGCCAGAACCTGCCCTTTGCGCCGATGCTGCATGCCTGGAACAAGCACAGCCGGGCGCTGTTGCCCGAAGACCTGGACCCGGAGCTGATCCCACAGATCACGACCCGCGTCCTTTCCACGCGCTATCCCGCTTATTCGGTCAAGGGCGGCGTCTTCGATGCGCTTACGGCGACCAACGGGAAAATGTACGGCGTCGCGAATGATGCCGTCTATGCCGGCATGGAACTGTTCCTGAAGACCGAAGGCATTGATCTCGTTCCTGCATCGGGCGTGGCCGTTGCCGTGCTCAAGGACGCTGTCCGGACAGGCGCCATCAAAAAGAACGAGACCATCCTGCTGAACATCACCGGCGGCGGCGAAACAAGGCTCAAACAGGATAAAAAAACGTATACGGTCGTGCCGAAATTCATATCAAAGAACATAACCGAGAAAGAAATCGAGGCGCTCCTGTGCCACGCCCTGAAGAAGAGCTCATAGCCATACTCAAGAAACACGCGGTGGACTTCACCGCCTCCCTGCCCTGCGAGAAGATCAAGACCCTCCTCGAGATGGTTGGCCAGCAGTTCACGCACCTGCCATTGACGCGCGAAGAGGAAGGGGTGGGTATCTGCGCCGGTGCAGCGCTCGCGGGAAGACGACCGGCGCTGTTCGTTCAAAGCTCGGGCATCGGGAACATGATCAACGCGCTCCTGTCCCTCACGCAGTTCTATGAGCTCCCGCTCGCGATCTTCGTGAGCCAGCGGGGCGTCTACAAAGAGAAGATCGAAGCCCAGTTCCCCATGGGCCAGCGGCTCCCCGGCATTCTCTCCGGCGCAGGCATCGCGTATACCGAGATCAAAAGCAGCCAGGATATCAGCATAATGGATCAGGAGCTTGCGGAAGTGTTCGGCAAGAATAGAATTCACGCATTCCTGATGAGCCCTGCGGTATGGGAAGGGTCGGAATGCGGAGTTCGGAGCGCGGCAGTGCGGATCAAGGACATCACTTTTCAAAGGAACCACCTGCATCTAGGACCATACCGAGTTTATCAAGGCCGACATTGACACGATTCGACATCATCAAGATCATCGCGCCGTACCTTGAGGGCAAGGCAGTCGTGAGCAATCTCGGATGGCCTTCCAAGGAACTGTTTGCCATCAAGCATCAACCATCGAACTTCTACATGCTCGGCAGCATGGGCATGGCAACGCCGATCGGCCTGGGCATGGCGCTCACGTCATCGAAAGAGATCGTCGTCATCGACGGCGACGGAAGCCTGCTCATGAACCCCGGCACGCTCGCGACAGCAGCGTCCGCTGCTCCGCGCAATCTGACCATCATCGCGATCGACAACGGCGCCTACGGCTCAACCGGAAACCAGCCGACGCTTGCGGCATCATGCGTTGATCTCGAAGCCGTCGCGCACGGGTTCGGGTTCAGGAACACGGTGAAGGTTGCGACCGAAGAGCAGATTGTGGAAGTGATGAAGAAACAGCGGGAGGGGCCGTGCTTTATTCATGTCCTGGCGATTCCGGGGAACAAGGACGTCCCGAACATCCCGATCCATCATCTGGAGATCAAAAAGCAGGTGCAGGAGTTCCTCAGAACGTGATCTGCTTACCAATAAATACCTCGGGGCTTTCATAACCGAAAAAAGACTGACGGTTACAACTCGAAATATTACCCGCCCTTTTATCCGGTTTTTGTTTAGTTCACCTACTACTCTGCAACGGCGATCGATAAATAGAAGGTGCAGAATACAAGTTGAAACTTATATATAATTATCATTTCCTATTTTCCATGCATTTAACAATATCTTCGTTATCTTTAACGCAGTCTATGAATCTTGTAAGCAACGACCTGTCCCGATCCGTCAGTTCTGAGAATTCCACCCCTATGTCGTAATTTGCAGGCACCTGATCCTGCGGCATGCGACACGAAACAACTATTCCCATAAAGCGTACAGGATCACAAGAGTTGAGTGACAACTCCAGGAGGACCATGCTGTCTATATGCAATTGATGATCAGTTTGAATAATTACACCGCTTTGGCTTATTTCTTTTACGCCGAACTGCGTTGGCAGATTCAGAACTTTTTCACTGGACGTTGTAATGCAAAACCGGATATCGCGATAGAACCAGTCAGTCTGCTCCGGTACTTGTGTTTTCTTGTTATTTTCAATTGAATCAAGAAAATCCTTAACCGTGCCTGCGGATTCTTCTTTAAAAAATATACCTACCGAGTAAATAGTGATTGTTTCCCCGTCAGCTTTTTCTTCAATTCCGCTTAATTCGGAACGAACCACTATACCCTTTACATTACTATGTTTCCCTTCGTATCCCAACTTTATCAGGCACTCTTTCCCTATATTGAGTTTCCTGTCTGCCTTTAACGCAACTCCGCCCAGGCTTATGTCAATAAGTTCTACTTTACCAACCAAGCTCATCTTGCTGCTCAGATCGAGTAAGTCCAATTTGAATCTTTTGTGTTTTCTCATGTTCCGCATTATGCAACTCCAACTGCCATCATTTCTGATTTCGTATTGATGACGAGGACGCTTACATCTTGTTTATCCGATCATAATTTATATTATTGGCGATCTTTGCCCGAACTTCTATCTTCGCCACGTCTCCGCTCAGGACCCTTGCAGTTTGGGTCGTTCAGCTTTCTTCGATCTTCACCTGATCTTCAACTCATCTGAATGCTCATTACCTGACCGACCATCTCCAATATACAAACTTACAGGAAGAACTAATTGGATTAAGCGTCTTAACGAAAAAATATTGTTATCTTGCAATGAAAACTAACTCTGTTCTAATCTTCTCTCGGAGCCCACAAATGGGGCGACTAATCTTCTTATTTGATCGGTCTCAATATCAGCCCACTGTCCAGAACGATAGAACTTCGTTATTTTCTTTGACAGGATGAGTTGGTTTAGGAGTGATGGCTTAACCATATCGAACTTTTCATTCTCATAAATAACCTTGATAAGCATAATCCTACCACCCTTTCTTATTCTTAGATTATACATCTCATTAAACAATTCTTTTTTATCGACAACTATAATGATTGTTGATATATATTGTCATGAATATATGCCTGATTCAGCGAGATGTCAACTGTGCTGGATGAGTTTAGGGGCGGCAAATACTGATGATTTCGAGATGTTATATACACATCATCAAGTCATAGGTCTGGTACATGAGGAGGAAGCAGTGCTTGAAGTATTTGACAGGGAGTCGTTAACTAGGTAACCCCTGGCCCTTCCATAGTGACGCTCCCGCGTCGTTCAGCTCGGATTCAGTAAGTGGGACACCATAATCCTTACTAATTATGGCTTACCTTTGACGCTTCTGCTCTTGCATCCACACGTCTATTGCATTAAAAGCCATGGGACGGGCAAAGAGGAAACCCTGGCCGTAGCCGCAGTGCAGGTTCTTGATATTGGCTAATTGATGCTCCCTTTCGACTCCCTCGGCAATCACCTCGAAATTCAGGCTCTTGGCCAAGGAAACAATGTGTGTGATGATCTCCTGATTGTCGCCGTTAGCGGTAAGTTTGTTGATAAAACTGCGGTCGATCTTGAGCGCACTGACCGGAAAGAGTTGAAGGTAGCTCAGCGACGAATGGCCGGTGCCGAAATCATCAATATGGAGCTGTATCCCCATGTTTCGCAGCCGGTTCATTGTCTCAACAGCAGCACCGACATTCTCCATGATCATGCTCTCGGTGATTTCCAATATCAAGGTGTACGGATCAACGCCCGTCTCAGTCAGAAATCGGGAGAGTATTTCGACAAGGTCCTGTTGTGAGAATTGCCGGCTTGAAATATTGATGCTCATGCTGAGAGGTGGTTGAGCAGGGTACCGTATTTGAAGCAATTTCAGCTCGCGGCAGGCTTCGTGAAGAATCCATGCTCCGATCTGATAGATGAGTCCATGCTCCTCTGCCAGGGGGATGAACTCCATGGGGTAGATGAGGCCCCGCGTCGGATGATTCCAGCGGACGAGTGCTTCAAATCCCGTCAACTGTTGCGTTTTCAGGTCGATGATAGGCTGATAGTAGAGAGTAAGCTCCCTATTGTCGACTGCTCCCTGCAGATCGGCTACCAGCTGCATCCGGTCCAGGATATTGGCATGCATCTTGATATCGAAGATTTCATACGATGCATTCCCCCGTCCTTTTGCCTCGTACATCGCGATGTCCGCGTCGCGCAGGACCTGTTCCGGCCGCTCATAACCTTCCGATCCCTAACGCGATACCGATGCTGATCGAGGTAAATATTTTATGGCCTTTGATATCGAGCGGAGCAGCCAATTTTTCCCGGATCCGCTCGGCAACGTTGACCGTGTAAGCGGGATCGTTGATGTTCTGCAGGAGAAGGGCAAATTCATCGCCTCCCAGCCGCGCAATGGTATCTCCGGGCCGGATGCAATCGGCCAGCCTGCGACCGACCACGACGAGAAGTTGATCGCCGATGGTATGACCGTGGCTGTCGTTGATGATCTTAAACCGGTCCATGTCGAGGAAGAAGACCGCATAGTTGGAAGCGCCGTGCCGTCGTTGCGACGCGGTGATGACGTGTTGGAGCCGGTCCATGAAAAGTGCCCGGTTCGGGAGGCCGGTCAGGGGATCGTGGAAGGCATCATGCCTATGCTGCTCATCCGCCTTTTTCCTCGCGGTGATGTCCGAATATGTCCTGACAAATCCGATTGAGGGCAAGGGGTAATGGGTCAGGAGGCACCATTGATCAATCCCGTGTATCGTTTGTGTAAATTCGTATTCAAAGGGAGTGGACAGATCAAGTTCACGTAACGTCCGTTCAAGGATATCCGGGGTTTGTACCGTCACATCAGCCCATACCTTGAGAATATCTCTGAAATCACGGCCTACCTCGACGGTTCCCTGCTGCAACCGAAAAAGTTCCTCAAACTGTTTGTTGAATGCGAGCACGGCATAGTCTGACCCAACAACGACCATCCCTTGCGAAATATTGTTCAAAACAATAGTAAGCATTTCCGCCGTCTGAGAGCTGTCGTCTTTATTGAACATTGTTCTCTCGTTAATAGTCTTGTTCTCCATATCACCTCGTCGAACAGTAATGCTATTACCTCACCTTATATTTATTGTAGACGGTCTTCTTATTATTAAGTTCAACTGGTGCCTGCACTATTAACATTTGCTCCCGCTGAAAATTGCGTTGCCTCGACTTTACGGAAGAATGACTGTGCGATGAGGTATTTCTTAGATGATCATCCCCTGCGTCTTTGCCGACTGTTATTATAACCTGCCCGTCTTCTGATACTCCTGCACGTAGACCTTGATGGCCCTGAGGATCAACCAGTCCACGGAAACACTATTGTCCTGTGCGATTTGCAGCAATGCATCGACCTGGTCCTTGTCAATGGCGGGCTGGGCAGACGATGGCGCTGCGATTGCTTCTTCTGTCGTGCCGGGTTCTGATCCGGGTGTCCGCTTGCGATGTTCTTGCCCGAAGAAGTTCCATCAGCCTTTTTACATCACCGCTCTCGATCGCTTTTCTTACCTCTTCCGGAACTTCTGCCGGCGCCTCCGTTGTAGGCAATACCTGCTCCGTTGGCACGCTTGCTGATGACCGCGGATGCTGCTCCGCAGGAGATGGAGCAATTGGGGAGCCTTCCATCGGCAGCATGCCGGTCATTCCCATCATCATACTGGTCAGGTTCCTGGCATATTCGTTATCAGGCATCTCCTGCTTGATAAATTCATCAAGCTTGCCCTCGGCCATGGCCGCAGCCATGCGGTCAGCCAGCAACGCCGCCTGTTCGTCCGGCTGTTCAAATCTGTTTTTTCTTCCAAAGGCGGAATTCGGCGGCTTTGGCAAATGGATTCTCTTTTTTTGTCATATGTTCTGCCTCCCGGGCAGCAAACAAGGCTTGGTTCGTATCCTAACGCGTTCTGCAGATTGCTGAAAATCGCTTTCGCTGTCATTGCGAGGAGCGCTTGTTTGCGGACGCGACAATCCTGCACCTTCTATTTATTTGCTAGCGTGATGGCCTCAGACGGTCAGGGGCATTATAGTCCCTCGGCGTGATAATGTCTAGAGATATGCGGAGAACCAGGCCTTGATCTCCCGCAGCGTGTCATCTGCCGCGAGCGGCACCATCTGGGCGAATATGCACATACAACCACTGCCCCTAAAAACAGCCGTTGACACGGATTAAATCGGATTATTCTTATGATTGTATTTCAGCCATCAGGGTGAAATCCCTCCAGGTGATTTTCATCCGCTTTTATCAAATGTTAATCCGCCCCTTCAGTGTCCAGATGCTTTTTTCAGGCCGATAGGATGAATTTTAAAGTTGCAGTCTGCGTTCAGAAAGGGTACATTGTACCGTTCAAGATCAAGGAACAGCGCGCAAACAGGGAGGTATTTCCCTGGTTTTTTTTACAACAACGGATCACAAGGAGAGCGCCATGACACAGGCAAAACAGGGAGATATTGTTAAGTTACATTACATGGGCAAACTGCCGGACGGGACAATCTTCGATACCTCCCGGGAACGCCATCCTTTGCAGTTCACCATCGGCAACGGACAGGTGATCGCCGGCTTCGAACAGGCCGTGATCGGCATGAAAGTCGGGGAGTCGAAGACCGCGAGGATCCCGATGGAGCAGGCCTACGGTCCCCATCGCGAGGACATGGTCGTGACGATGGACCGCAGCAAGCTGCCGCCGGGCTTGAATCCGATGGTCGGCCAACGGCTCGAGCTCACCCAAGTCGATGACCAGACCTCCCTGGTCACGGTAACGAATGTGACCGAATCCACCTTGACACTCGATGCCAACCATCCCCTGGCCGGTAAAGAGCTGACCTTTGATATTGAACTGGTCGGGATCCTGTAAAGAACCGACTGATTTACGCGGAAGATCCCGACCGACACAATCACCCTGACCGAGCGGCTCGAATATGCGACCACGCCTGATGGGATATCGGTCCATGATACCATCGCCATAGACATAAACGTATCGCCGGACTCTCCGGAAAAGCACTGCAACGCGCTCGTCAAGGTCGCTGACCAGTGCGCCGTAAAGAAGACCCTTCTGCACCCGCCGAAATTCGCGATCAAGACCGTGGTTCAGCAATAAACCCTTCAAAAGCACCTCAAGTCCTGATATACTATTACTATGTGCTCAACCGCCCGCACTCCTCATTTCCCCTTGGGAAGAATGCCGGAGCAAGGGGGAGGAGCTGAACCTTCCCCATAAGGGGTGAGGAAACCCAAGCTACGGGGAATTACAAAATCACCATGTTAAAAATACCCGGCCTGCAATCCGTTTATCGTGTCGTTCTCTACTACCTCGTGTTCGGCATCGTCTGGATCGTCCTCACCGACAGCCTGCTCGCACTGCTCGCCCCGGATCCGCACTGGCTGAGCGTTCTCCAGACCTATAAAGGCTGGGCCTTTGTTTTCGTCAGCTCTCTCCTCATCTATTTCACCATTCAGCACGAGCTTCGGGCGCTGGCTCAGGCCGAGGCTGACTTGCGCGAGTCTGAAGAAAAGTACCGCACCCTTATCGAAACCGACAACGACGCTGTCTTCATCATTGACGCGGAAACGGGGATCATCCTTGATGCCAATAAAAAAGCCGACGACCTCCTCGGACTGCCCCATGAGAAGATCATCGGAATGCACCAGAAGGCGATACATCCCGAGGAAGACTCGGACCAGTGCGCCAGGATCCTGAAAGATTCGCTCACGAACGGCGGCGTTGTCGCCGGTGACATCTGCGTGTTCCATAGAAGCGGGAGGAAAATACCCGTCGAGGTCAGCGTGACCATCGTCGAGCGGGGCGGAAAACGTATCATTCAGAGCTTCTTCCGGGACATCACCAAACGGAAACATGCCGAGGACCTGGCAAAAGAACGGCTCCAGCGTCTCGCTGCCCTTCATGCCATCGACATGATCATCAGTTCGAGCCTCGATCTTCGGGTCACGCTCTCCGAGTTTCTCGACCTCGTGATCTCACAACTGCGCGTGGACGCCGCTGATGTTCTGCTCCTGAACCCCCATACCCAGTCCCTCGAATTCTCCGCGGGCCGCGGGTTCCGCGCGGACGGCGTTCAACGATCGCCGCTCCGCCTTGGTGAAGGCATTGCAGGTCTTGCCGCCCTGGAACACCGGAGCACCAGCATCCCGAATCTCCTTGACCCCGCAAGCGGTTTCCCTCGCGCGCCGTTCCATGAGAGCGAAGGTTTTATCACCTATGCCGTTGTGCCTCTCATGGCAAAAGGTCACATAACCGGTGTGCTTGAGGTCTATCATCGTGCACCCCTGGTCCTTGACACGGAGTGGCTGAACTTCCTCGAGGCCCTCGCTGCCCAGGCCGCCATTGCAATAGACAACGCCACGCTCTTCAATGAGCTCCAGCGGTCAACGATCGAGATCACGGTGGCGTACGATGCCACCCTCGAAGGTTGGGCCCACGCCCTCGATCTCCGCAACCAGGCGACCGAGCAACACACTAAGCGGGTCATGGAAATGACGCTGCGCCTCGCGCGCACCATGGGGATCGGCGAAAAAGAGCTGGTGCACATTCGTCGCGGCGCACTCCTGCACGACATCGGCAAGATCGGCATTCCCGACAGCATCCTGCTCAAGCCCGGGCCCCTTACCGATGAGGAGTGGGCCCTGATGTACAAGCACCCCCAGTACGCCTTCGACATGCTCCAGCCCATCGCATATCTCCGGCCTGCGCTGGACATCCCGTATGCGCACCATGAACAATGGGACGGCAGCGGTTATCCCCGCTCATTAAAGGGAGAACAGATCCCCCTCGCGGCCAGGATCTTCTCTGTCGCGGACGTGTGGGACGCCATGACCGATGAACAACGGCCGTATAGAAAAGCCCTGTCAAAGGACGAAGTTCGAGAATATATTCGCTCCCTGGCAGGGACCCAGCTTGATCCAAAAGTGGTTGATGCGTTTTTGAAGATGGCGTGGTAGGTCCAATGAGAAAACGGGCATGCCAAAGGTTAATGCTTTTGATAAGAACGCGCGGCGATACGAAGAGTGGCGTGATGAGCACCCTTTCGCATACCTGTCGGAACTCGATGCCTTGAAGGAACTGCTTCCGATGCACGGGAGTGGGATCGAGATCGGCATAGGATCAGGCAAGTTTGCATTGCCGCTCGGGATCAAGCAGGGGATCGGACCGTCGCGATCTATGGCGGAGATTTTGGTGAACGTTTTTTTATGGTGATCAAGACGGACAAATAATCCCGGACAATCGGTGGGCCCCCCCTATGACAGGTAAAACGATCATCTCTCTCGTCAAGACATCCGACCGGGAATTTGTCATTCCCGCGATCGCTAGAGAGAGAGATCGTGACGTGCAATGAAACGAGCAAGGTATACGCTGACCGGTTGATGGGTATTCTGTGGGATAAAAAAGGCGGGTGTTCTTCCCGCTCCTGCCTGGAAAGAACATCCCGCCGATCAAAACGTGCTTTAGTACACCTGCCTACTTGATATCCAACCACAAAAGCTTGTTGTCTATCGTCGTGTCATTCATATTCGTTACTAAAGAATAAAATATGTAAATCTGCACCCAGCTGGCGTTGTTAGCTTTATCCGGTTCAGGATGAGACCACCGACGAACTCGACGACGCTCCGATAAGCTTCCGCACGTAGAGCTGCTGAACGATCGAGAGTACGTTGCTCAGGGTGATGTAGAGCAAGAGTCCGGCCGGAAGCCAGGCGAACATGAAAATAAAAGCGATGTTCATGAACATCATGATCTTTGCCTGCTGCGGGTCGGGTGTGGTGGACGTCATCTTCATCGTCAGGATCATGCTCACGCCCATGAGCACCGGCAGGATATAGAAGGGGTCGTGTACCGAAAGGTCCTTGATCCAGAACGGAATAAAGGACGCCTGGCGCAGTTCGATGGACACGGACAGGACGTTGTAGAGCGCCACAAAGAACGGGAGCTGCAGAAGCATGGGCAGGCATCCGCCCACCGGATTCACCTTGTGGTCCTTGTAGAGCTTCATCATCTCCGTGTTCATCTTCGACGGGTCCTTCTTATACTTCTCCCGGAGCGCCATGATCTGGGGCTGGATCTTCTTCATCTCCTCCATGGACATTGCGCTTTTCAGCGACGGATAGAACAAGAGAAGCCGCACCACGATGGTGAGCAGGATGATCGCAATACCGTAATTTTTCGTGAGGGCGTAGAACTGTTTCATGAGCCAGAACATGGGCTTTGCGAGAACGCCGAACCAGCCGTAGTCCACCATCTGCTCCAAACCATGGCCGTAGGCTTGCAGGAGCGTAAAGCTCTTTGGTCCCGCATAGAGCGTGAACGTGCGCGCTTCGGGTTTCTCTTTTACCGTCAACGCGGTAGAGAGCAGATCGCCGACTTCTTTGGGTGCCGTTGTACGCTTGCCGGTCACGAGACCCGGGTTCCCGGACATGAGCGTGGCGGTAAAATACTTGTCAGACTGGCCGAACCAGTCGATGACACCGGCGTATTGCACTTCGCCCTTGATACTCTCGAGTTTCTCAAACACGGATTTACCGTCGGTCTGGGCGACCAGGCCCACGCGGCCGCTCGCATCGGAACTTACTTTGTCCTCGAGACCGAAATCAGTTCCAAGAGAGAACGTATAGCCATCCAGTTTGTTCGTGTTGACCTCGATGTCGACCTTGTATTTGTCGTTGTGAAAGGTCAACCGTTTTTCGATCATGATACCCGCAGGGCCGCTGTAGGTGAGGACCAGCGTTTCTGACGGCTTGTCCGTGTTGAGGTGTACTTCGTCGAGGTTCGCACGATACTCCACCTGAGAAAGCTTGTACAGGTCCTTATCAAGGGGCACCATGGTCAGGGGCATCACCATGTCCTTGCGGTCTATGCCCTCGTAAACAGGCAAGAGCTGCACATTGCCGAGCTCTTTCTTCGGCTTCTCTGCCTTCGGTGCCTGTCCCATGATCTTCTTGTACATGACACCAAGGCCGACCGGGGTCTTATCCGCCTCCCGGTACTGCTTGAGCTCCCAACCCGTGATCACTCCTCCGGCCGTGTTCACGGTGGCCCTCACCAGATCGGATTCAATGAGGATGTCATGTCCCTTGGCTGCCGGCTCGATCTTCGCAGCCACAGCCGCGGCGCGGACCGGTTTCTGCGTCTGCGCTGGTGTTTCGTGCGCGATGTCCTGTTTCGTTGTTTCGGGAACGATCGGTTTTTCCGGCGGCTTCGGCGCAAAGAAGCGCATATAGCCCACGAACACGAGCAAAGAAAGGGAAAGTGCTAAAATGAATCTTCGTGTTTCCATGGATCCTCCGAACTTATTTTACGGGGTCGTATCCGCCTGGATGAAAGGGATGACATTTTAAAACGCGCACAACCGTCATCCAGAGGGCCTTGAACAGGCCCTTTTTCTGAAAGGCCTCGATAGCATATTCCGAGCACGTAGGTGTGAACCTGCAGGCTGGCGGCAACATCGGCGAGATAGTGCGTTTGTACAGTCTCAGGAGAGCAATAAAAAAAGTATTCACATTCACGTCGCTGTACTTTCCTGCGTTCGGTTGCGAAGCGCGGTCCGCTGGAGAACGGTTTCAACGGCCTTCATGATCTTCTCATACTCTGCGTTGATCAGTTCCCGCCGCGCCACGAACACCAGGTCTAAGCCGATCGTCTGGTCCCGCAGTGTCTTCATAACGCAGTCCCGTATCTGCCGTCTGACCCGGTTTCTCGTCACCGCGTTCGCCAGCTTTTTACTAACGGCTATACCGATCCTGAAGTTACCCTTTTCGTTCTTGATATAAAAAAGAGAAAGACCGTCAACCGACAGTCTTTTACCCTTCATGGTAGCTATAAATTCTGAATTTTTTCGTATCCGCTCGCTCTTTCGATATGCGTACGGCATCGCGTCTTTCCCGGCCCGGAATTATACGGAGAGACGCTTTCTTCCCTTGGCCCTGCGGCGCTTGATAACATTCCTGCCCGTGGCTGTGCTCATCCGCTTCCTGAAGCCCTGTGCCCGTTTTTGCTTAAGATTGCTTTTTTGTGCTGTTGTTTCCGACATCGCCTTGCTCCTTCGGTGGTATTTATGAACAGGCGGGTATTATAAGCGAAAAAGTAAATATGTCAAGCGAAAAACCATAAGTAAACAGGGTTTTGACTTAGCACGGCTTTTTTGGTACAGTGCGGTACTCGAAAGGATGGTCATGAAAAAAGGGACCGACTATATCGGCGTAGGGGCAGGAGCCGTCATCCTCAGCTCACGAGGGAAAGGTCTTCCTGGCCAGACGCGGCAAGGAAGCAGGAAACGAATCCGGCAAATGGGAATTCCCCGGCGGCGGTGTCGAGTTCAATGAAACACTCGAGCATGCCCTCGTTCGCGAGGTGATGGAGGAATACGGGTTCGAGATCGCAGTGCTGGAGCTTCTGGATGTCGTGGACCATATCATTCCAGCGGAAAAACAACACTGGATATCGCCCACATTCATCTGCACGGTGAAAAGCGGCACACCCGTGATCCGGGAGCCGCACAAGTGCGAAGCAATCGGCTGGTTCGACCTCGACCGGATACCGGAGGACCAACTTACGATCGCATCAAAAAAAAGTTTGGCGATGTTACGGAAGAAACTCAACCGATGAGCAGTGTTGCATGAGGGGACAGGCTCGATGCTTGCTGTAACCTTGTCCCCTGACCTGTTACCCACTCAACATGATAATACCATACACATTCCCTGTTGACGCCATTCTCCTGCTCGGCCCGACCGGTGTTGGCAAGAGCCCGCTTGGTGATGTCATTGCGCAGAACGGTCTGTTCGGAAGAACGTGCCACCATCTCGATTTCGGCTCGGAGTTGCGCGGTGCTATTTCAGGCGGCCAGCGGTCTGCTGCTTACTCTACCACGGAGCTCGACTTTATTCACGGCGTTCTTGAGCGCGGTCTCCTGCTCGAGAACGAGCACTTTACCCTCGCAAAAAAGATCATCTCCCTGTATCTGGACCGGGTTGGGTTCGCGCAACACGAGGTACTCGTCCTGAACGGGATCCCGCGCCATGCAGGGCAGGCAAACGATATCGCGACGCTTGCTGTGATCCACGCGGTTGTTGTTCTGGACTGTTCTGCAGATGATGTTGTTTGCCGCATTCGGGAGAATGTCGGTGGAGACAGGACGGATCGGGTCGATGATAACAAAGAACTGATCGATAAAAAACTATCGATATTCCGGGAAAGGACCGCGCCGCTTATCAATCACTACACACAGCGTGGATGTGCTCTGTATCGGATCAGCGTCTCGGCTGACATGACGCCGTCAGACGCCTATTGCAAGGTATCATCGCTTGCCGCCGCTTATCCACCAGTCACTCTTGTCGCTGAACCACCACAGCGATGAGTCGGTTTCCAGGATCGTCTTCGCGAGTTCCCTTGCTGAGTCCGTTTGCAGTCGTTTGAGCGAGAACTCAAGCCACTCGTCTGCATACTTGTTTCCGAGGTCCTTGTATTCTTTGAGCGCGAGGATCATCTCCAGCTGGTCCGCATCGCGGGCCAATCGCGCCTCTTCGGTCTTTCCTTCGATGAACTCCTGGATCAACTCCTTGATCTCGCTGCCGAACGGCAATGTCTGCGCCAGGTCTTCGACTGCCTTGTTCTCATTTGCCTCGACATACTTTTTATTCACGTAGTTGAGGTCGCCGGTCCGCGCTTCCGGCAGATCGTGGAACAGGCACATCTTGATCATCCGGTCTACATTAACCCCCGTGGCAAGTTTCCCGAGCGCGTAACCGATGTAGGTCGTGCGGAAGATGTGCTCAGCCACCGACTCGGCGCCGGTGCCGAGGAATTGAAATCCGCTCCGGGGCGTGCGCTTCAGCATGCCTGCTTCGAATAGAAAGTTTGCAATATTCTTCATGCGGCGCCTTATAACACGAATTGTGTCATCTGTAAATAGTATCCTGCGGGATGCGTGCTGCCTTTGTGCATAGACTGCGGCCAAAATTAATTCGCTGTTCAGGTAACACTAATTTTCCGGTTTTGAAATTCAACAACTTGTCCTGTCCGTATTTTACACCGCTTACGAAATTCCACGTTTCCATTAACCTTCACAGAGCCCGCCGCGATCGCGGTTTTTGCCATACCTCCGCTATCGAACAACCCCATGACTTTCAAGAGGTCATGCAACTCGATAAACTCTTTATTCTCCAGTTTAAACTCGTCCATTATTATCCTTTAAAGATTGTTCGGAACATATGATAGTCTTTATAGGACCCGCATACCCTTTGTTCGGAGTTGCTGGATCAATTAAGAATGACATTGTGTACTACTGATCAGAACGTCACATTCTGACGTTTCATGAGGAGCTCTCCGAGATAGGACCCCGGCTTAACTTCCGCGTTCTTTATCCATTCAACGCCTTCAAGACCATAGGGTTTCACGCAGGAGGCACAGATATAAAACTTGCAATCAAAATCTTCCACCAGACTTTTCATGAGCTCTGCTACCGGCGAAAACGCTTTTTGCCAGGTGGCGGATTCGGCAAAACCCTTTCGTGCAAGATGAACACCCTCGTTCATCAGAAAAAAATCTATCTTTGCATCGAATGCGACCATGTTCGTGGCAAGCTGGAGTGCTGCTGCGGCACGTTCGATAGCATCGTATGAATGGGTGATAATAAATACAAACTCTTTATTTTCCATGTTCTCCTCCTGAAGCCCACACTGTGATGTTGTTAACGACGAGAAGTAAAGATACCACACAGGTGAGACAATTAACAAATGATTTTTTTGTTTGGTATGTTAAAGTGAACTAATGTTATCCAGATGGTTTGTTTGTCTTAATTACTATTAATATATATTAAATAAATTAGTAGCAGTAGTAGTAAGGCGTGTGGATATGTGAGAAGAGAAGAAAAGGCGTTGAGAAATATAACAAAGCACGACCGGATAAAGGAGGGTCAGCGATGTGCGTAGAGGGGGATAGTAGTGTTGATAACCGGGTGTGAGGAACTATGCACAGGTTATCAAAAATTCATTAACAGGAGAATGTGGGTAGTTTTTTAACCCGGCGGCCAGGTAAATCTGCGGCCGGATAATAGATGGAGATGGATGTGGAATACGGACTGTCCTGCATCAAGGCCGTTGTTGATGACCATCCGATAACCGCCCTTATCGAGACCTTTCTTCGAAGCAATGGTCTTGGCAATAAAGAAGAGGTGGCCGATGAGTTCACGGTCCGTAATGGTGATGCTGTGGATGTCGGCGATATGTTTTTTTGGCACAATGAGCGTGTGAACAGGCGCCTGGGGATTGAGGTCCTCAAAGGCGACTGCGTACTCGTCCTCGTGGAGAATCGTTGCCGGGATTTTTTTCTCGATGATCTTGCAAAAAATACAGTGCGGGTCAGGACTCATTTTGTTATCTCCCGGCAGGTTCTCAGAAAAACTTCTGAAAAAACAGGAGCGTTCTCCGGTATGGCAGGCAGGACCGGTCTGTTCGACTTTAATCAGAAGTGTGTCCTGATCACAATCGTATAGAATATCTTTAACGCGCTGGATATTGCCGGAGGTCTCGCCCTTTTTCCAGAACTTCTGTCGAGAACGGCTCCAGTACCAGGTGAAGCCGGATTCGACCGTCTTTTGAAGAGAGGCAGCGTTCATGTACGCGACCATCAATATCTCGTTCGTTTTCCAGTCCTGGATGACAGCGGGTATCAGGCCTTTTTCATCATATTTCAGGTTATCGGGAATCTGCATGATTGGACAGGTTTTATCATAAATCAGAAAAAATGTCCAGAGGAGAGGAGCACAGACAATAAAAAAACCGGTCCCATGAGAGACCGGCTTTTTAACCCGAAACAGGTACAGGAGTGTCGCGCAGGCGATAAAAAAATTCCTGTTAAACGAAAAGATTGATCTGTGCGTCGATAGCTGAATCCAGCCAGGCAGCGGCGCCGCCGAACTCGACCCCGTCGACGATGTCTGACTGCTTCACTCCCATCACGTCCATGGTCATCTGGCAAGCGATGAGCTTTACACCGGCCTCCTTGGCGAGATCAAGAAGCTGGCCGATAGAAGCAACACCGTGCTTATCGAACTTGGATTTCATCATCGCAGTTGCCATGGCCTCCATGCCGGGAAGCGACCCGACGAGTGTGGGGATAGGCACCGGCATCGGCATTGCAGGATTTCCGATGGGCGAGATCTTGAGCTTATCGGCATTGCCCTTTTTTATGATGTCGAGCCCGAAGAACGTAAAAAATATCGTCACATCAACGTCCATGGCCGCAGCCGTGGTGGCAAGGATCAGGGGCGGATAGGCCATGTCCAGCGAACCCTTTGACGCAATTATCGTCATTTTTTTATTTGCCATCGTATTCTCCTTATGCTGTTTTTTTAATGTAGAACGTGATATGTGCCCGAAGCTTCTTCGACCTTCACGATCTCATTGCCTGTTCTTTTTGCCCACGATGCCATATCATTCTTCGAACCGGCATCGGTGGACTCCACTTTGAGGATCTGGTCCTTGGAGAGCGCTTCCACCGCTTTCTTTGTTTTCAATATCGGCAGCGGACAGCTCATTCCCTTTGCATCCAGAAATTGATCAAACTTTATATCTGCTGACATATCCTTCACCTCCAAGAAATATAATAAACAACAAAATCTATTATCGAAACACGTGTTCTATTATACTGCCGATGGTTGCAAAGTCAAGCCCTTTTTCATTAATACACCCAAGAACTATGCGTGGAGATCGATGTGTTTATTGACATGCTATGCATGCGATCTAGGATTTTACGTAGTGTAGGCTTCTGGGGGATACGATTTGTATGGAGTAATTACAGGAAGCGGGAGAACAGATGCAGATGGTTAAAAATACCTTGCCAGAAGACCTGTGTTCTGGTATAGTCTGCCTCGCTGGTATCCAGCATCAGAACAGATTAGCAAGATGCATGCTAAGCCTACTCATGCAGCAATACGTAAAATCCATAATAATAGGGCAACAAAAAGCGGACAATAAGCCTCCGCATGATAGCGTAACCATGCGAAAATTAAATAAAAAACTCATTATCCACACCTGTGGATAAGCATGTTTGTAACCGGAGTTGTTTTTTCAGTTATTTTTGGGGTATGTATGGATCAGGAACGTGTTTGGGAAGAGATACTGTTGCTCATAGAAAACCGAATGTCCAAGCAGGGTTACGACACCTGGTTCAGCCAGTCGAAGCTCCTGTCGATAGACGGCAACAAGATACAGATCGAGGTCCCGAGCAAGTTCCATCGGGACTGGATAAAAGAGCATCACTGGAGCACTCTTTCTGATGTCATCAAGGAAGTAACCAAGCGGGAGGACGTGGAGATCGACTTCTTTGTCCAGCCACAGTTGGCGGCGAAAAAAACCGTTCGCCTGACAAAGGAAGAGAAAAAAGAGGGCCGTGAGGACAAGATCGGCCTTTTTGAGAAAAAATATACCTTTGCTAATTTCGTCGTAGGCCCAAGCAATCAGTTTGCTCACGCTGCGGCCAAGGCGGTGGCGGACGCGCCGGGCCGATCGTATAATCCTCTCTTTATTTACAGCGGCGTAGGACTGGGCAAGACCCATCTCGTGAACGCCATCGGCCACCACATTCAGAGCAAATCACCACGGACAAAAGTTGCATACCTCTCGTCCGAGCAATTCACGAACGAACTTATCAACAAAATGAGCCACCAGCGGATGGAGGAGTTCCGACAGAAGTACCGGAACATGGATGTCCTGCTCATAGACGATATCCAGTTCATTGCCGGCAAAGAGCGGACCCAGGAAGAGTTCTTTCATACCTTCAACACCCTCTATGAAGCACAGAAGCAGATTGTGCTCACCAGCGACCGCCAGCCCAAGGAAATTCCCGATATCGAGGAGCGGCTCCGTTCTCGATTCGAGTCCGGCCTGATTTCGGACATTCAGTTGCCGGACCTTGAGACTCGGATCGCGATCCTGAAGAAAAAGGCGGAGTTCTGGAGCATCCGCCTGCCCGATGATGTTGCGGAGTTTCTGGCCTCGATGATGAAAAGCAACATTCGGGAACTTGAAGGCGGCCTGGTGAAACTCGGCGCGGTCTCGTCGCTCACGAACACCGAGATAACGCAGGAGCTTGCCAAGAACGAGCTCAAGTATCTTCTTGACAGCAGAGAACGGATCATCACCAACGAACTTGTGCAGAAGATCGTGTCCGAAGCGTTCGGCGTGAAAATCTCCGACCTCAAGTCGAAACGACGCACCAAAGCGGTGGTTCTGCCGCGCCAGGTGGCCATGTATCTTTGCAGAACCCTTGCCGGATCATCGCTTCCCGAGATCGGCAATTTTTTCGGCGGCAAGGACCACAGCACCGTTATTCATGCCTGCAAAGTGATCGAGGCAAAAAAGGAAAAAGACCTCGAGTTGAAAGCCAGAGTGGAGATGTTGATTAAGCAGTTAAAACATTGAAATCATAAGGCAATAAACCACACAAAATTATTGCTATTTAAAGGGGTTTCTGATAGTATTCGTGGACGTGACAGGAGGCTTCCCTGATGAAACTGAAAATTAAAAAAGACGAAATTCTGAAGGGCCTGCAGAGGATCCAGGGTGTTGTGGAAAAGAAGAACACCATGCCTATCCTCTCGAACATGCTCCTTATTGCCGACGACCGCGGTGTGGAGATCATCGCCACGGACCTTGAGATCGGGCTGCGCGGGCGTTATGCGGCGACAGTCGACAAGCCCGGCGCCGTCACCGTGTCAGCGAAGAAAATGTATGAGATCGTGCGCGAGCTTCCGGCCGATGACATCCAGATCAACGTCGAAGAAAATAACTGGGTCAGGATACAAACGGGCCATTCACAGTTCAAGCTCGTCGGGTTGCCGAGGGACGAGTATCCTGCACTTCCGGATGTCGCAGAAGAAGGCATGATCGTCATCGAAGGTGATACGCTTCGCGACATGATCAAGAAAACGCTCTATGCCGTGGGGGAAAACGATGCGCGATATGTACTGAACGGCCTCTTTGTCCACATGACCCAGACCAAAGGTGGCACTCAACATCAGGATGGTCGGCACCGACGGACACCGGCTTTCGATGATAGATCGTGTGGTTGATGCCAAGCACAAGGAAGAGGGCATCATCATCCCCAAAAAGGCGATGGTGGAGCTCCGGCGGCTCCTCGAGGAAGATGCTCCCAAGACCGAGCTTCAGGCTCGGATTCAGCAAGAACCACGCGCTGTTTAAGCGCGATGGCCTGGTCATGGTATCAAAGCTCATCGACGGCAACTATCCGAACTATCTTCAGGTTGTGCCCGCGAAGAGTACAAAGAAGGTCACTGTGTCCAAAGACGCGTTCACCCATGCGGTGAAGCGCGTATCGATCCTGTCCAAGGAAAAGACAAATGCCGTAAAACTGCAGCTTGAACCGGGCCGGCTTATTCTTTCCACGAACAATCCGGAAGTGGGTGAGGCAAATGAAGAGCTGGCAGTGGATTACAAGGGCGAGGCGATTGCGATCGGGTTCAATTCGCGCTATCTCATGGATGTGCTTATGGCCATGGACCGCGAAACCATCTCTCTTGAGCTGAGCGATGCACTGAGCCCGTGCCTGATCACGGAAGAGGGCGACGAAAATTACAAGTGCGTTGTGATGCCGATGAGGGTGTAAGAAAAGAGCCCAAGCGCCAAACCCAATAAATAATGTTGAAATACCAATAACCGATTTCAGCGATACTTGTCATTTGCGATTGTATATTGGGGCTTATTTGAGATTTGAACTCAGTTATTCGGAACTTGTTCTTGGCATGAGGGATTGCTCCGCATGGTGCGGTCAAATCCCTCTTTTTGCGAGGAGTGGATGGAGTATACTGCAGACAGTATAAAGGTGCTCGAAGGTCTTGAGGCAGTGCGCAAACGGCCGGCCATGTACATCGGCAGCACCGGAAGCGTCGGACTTCACCATCTGGTCTACGAAATTGTGGACAACAGCGTGGATGAGGCTATGGCGGGCTTCTGCAAGAACATTGATGTCATCATCCATATCGACAACAGTGTCACCGTGATCGACGACGGCCGCGGCATCCCCACACAGATGCACAGCACGCAGAAGCGTTCGGCCGCCGAGGTTGCCCTCACGGTGCTCCATGCAGGCGGCAAGTTCGACAGCGACGTGTACAAGGTCTCGGGTGGCCTCCACGGCGTTGGTGTGTCCGTGGTGAACGCGCTCTCGGAGTGGCTCGAACTCGAGATCAAACAGAACGGAAAGGTGTATCAGCAGCGATACGAGCGTGGCAACCCGCAGGCCCCGCTCGCGGAGACCGGCACGACAACGACGATGGGCACCAAGGTCACCTTCAAGCCTGACTTTCAGATCTTTGAGGACCGCGAGTACAGCTACGATATTTTGTCGCAGCGCCTGCGCGAACTCGCGTTCCTGAACCGGGGTCTAAAAATCTCGATTCAGGATGAACGCTCGAGTAAAAAGCAGACCTTCTTTTATGAAGGCGGCATTGTCTCGTTCATCGAGTACCTGAATAAGAACAAGACAACGCTTCACCCGACCCCTATTTATCTTACCAAAGAACGGGAAGGCATCTTTGTAGAGATCGCGCTCCAGTACAACGACAGCTATGTGGAGCAGGTCTTCGCATTCGCGAACAACATCAACACCCAGGAGGGCGGTACGCACCTCGTGGGGTTCAAGGCCGCGCTCACGCGCACGGTGAACAGCTATGCGGTCGCGAGCGGGCTGCTCAAGAGCGGCGACGAGGCGTTCTCGGGAGAGGACGTGCGCGAGGGATTGACGGCAGTCGTGAGCGTGCGCCTGCAAAACCCGCAGTTCGAGGGACAGACCAAGACCAAGCTCGGCAACAGCGAAGTCAAGGGCATCGTCGAGGCCATGGTGAACGAGTCCCTCGGTGCCTATCTTGAGGAGAACCCTGCGGTCGCGCGCAAGGTAGCGGAGAAAGGTTTGAACGCTGCCCGGGCGCGCGAGGCAGCCCGGAAGGCCCGGGAGCTCACCCGGCGTAAGGGCGTTCTTGACTCTACATCCCTTCCGGGCAAGCTCGCGGATTGCCAGGAGAAGGACCCGGCCCTCTCAGAGATCTTCATTGTTGAGGGAGATTCAGCAGGCGGTTCTGCCAAACAGGGCAGGGACCGGAAGAATCAGGCCATTCTACCGCTCAAAGGAAAGATCCTGAATGTGGAGAAGGCGCGTTTTGACAAAATGCTCTCAAGCGACGAGATCAGGGTGCTCATCACCGCCCTTGGGGCAGGCATCGGACGCGAGGAGTTCAATATCGCCAAGATCCGCTATCATAAGATCGTGATCATGACCGACGCAGATGTTGACGGCGCCCACATTCGCACCCTGCTGCTTACATTCTTCTACCGCCAGATGCCTCAAATCATCGAGCGCGGCTATCTCTATATTGCGCAGCCGCCGCTCTTTAAAGTAAAGCGTGGCAAGACGGAGCGCTATATCAAGGACGAATCGCGCATGGAGGACTTTCTGCTCGATCTGGCAGCGGAAGATATTGAGTTGTTTGCGGCGGAGCAGGACCTATGGCTTACCGGCGAGCGGCTGACCACCACGCTCAAGAAGCTCGTGCAGTTCGAACGGACGCTTGACAAGTTCCGCAGGAAGCGGCTCGACGTGATGGTGCTGCGCTCGATCCTGCTCGATAAGGCCTTTAGTAAAGCATACCTCAAGGAAGAGGAGAAACTCAAGTCACTGGCCCTCACCGTGGAGGAGTATCTCAAGCAATTTCATCCCAAGACCAGGACCGAGTGGGCGATCGAACCGGACGAGGAACACCAGGCCCTGCGGCTCCGATTTGATTCAAAATACGATGCCGCGCACTCGAGCATCATCCTTGACGAGAATTTCGTGACCACGCCCGAGTTCCGTGAACTCCAGAGCCTGTCGCCGGCTCTTCTCGGGCTTGGTGGGCCGGAGTATAAGATCCGGGAGAAAAATGAAGAAAGGATCTTCGGTAACCCAGGCAAGCTGGCACACTATGTTCTCGAACTCGGCAAGAAGGGTCTCGCGATCCAGCGGTATAAAGGTTTGGGCGAGATGAACCCCGAACAGCTCTGGAAGACGACCATGGATCCGGAGAAACGGACATTTCTCCAGGTTACCATCGAAGATTCGGTCAAGGCAGACGAGATTTTTACGATTCTCATGGGCGATGCGGTAGAGCCGCGCCGTGCCTTCATCCAGCGACATGCGCTGGAAGTGAGAAATCTTGACGTATAAACTGAGTCGGGAGTCTAAGTGTTGTGCATCTGAAGAGTTCAGGACACACTGCTCATACTTGATTTTCAACGCTTCAGACTCCAGAGAGCTCAATAGATTCGAAAGACTGATATCATCATGGAACCTCAAGAGATAAAATCACAGATCAATATCGAGCAGGAGATGAAGACCTCCTACCTCGATTACTCCATGAGCGTCATCGTGGGGCGGGCGCTTCCTGATGTGCGCGACGGCCTAAAGCCCGTGCATCGGCGGATTCTCTACGCCATGTTCCGCGAAGGGCTCCTGCACAACAAGAAGTATTCAAAGAGCGCCGGTGTCGTCGGAGAGGTCCTGAAGAAGTATCATCCCCACGGCGACAGCGCGGTGTATGACACCATGGTCAGGATGGCCCAGGACTTCAACATGCGCTATCCGCTTGTGGACGGTCAGGGTAACTTCGGGTCTGTTGACGGCGACCCGGCAGCGGCGTACCGGTATACCGAAGCGCGACTCACCAAATTGGCAGAAGAGCTGCTTGCCGACATTGACAAGGAGACGGTTGATTTCACCCCGAACTTTGACGACACGACGGTCGAGCCGTCGGTGCTTCCCACGCGTGTCCCGAACCTGCTGATCAACGGTTCTGCCGGTATTGCCGTGGGCATGGCCACGAACATCCCTCCGCATAATCTTTCCGAGGTCGTTGACGGGCTCGTCATGATGATCGACAACCCCGAAGTCACGATCCCCGAACTCATGACCTCGATCAAGGGGCCGGACTTTCCCACTGCCGGCTTTATCCACGGCTATGAAGGCATCCGCCAGGCCTATATGACGGGCCGGGGCATCATCCAGATGCGTGCCCGGGCAACTATCGAGGAAGGCAAGGGCGAGCGTGAGAGCATCGTCGTGACCGAGCTCCCCTATCAGGTGAACAAGGCACGTTTGCTTCGAGCGGATCGCCGAGCTTGTGCAGGAGAAGAAGATCACCGGCATCTCCGAGATCCGCGATGAGTCGGACCGCGAAGGCATGCGCATCGCGATCGATCTGAAAAAAGGCGAGCTCTCGACGGTGATCCTGAACCAGCTCTTCAAACATACGGCCATGCAATCGACCTTTGGCGTGATCATGCTCGCGCTCGTGAACAACCAGCCCCGCGTGCTGAATCTGCGCAAGCTCCTGTCGAACTTCATCCAGCATCGCCGGGAAGTGGTGGTGCGCAGGACCAAGTTCGACCTGAGAAAAGCTGAAGAGCGCGCACATATCCTGTTGGGGCTCAAAATCGCACTTGATAATCTCGATGCGGTGATTGCGCTGATCAAGGCTTCGGCGAACCCTGAGGAGGCCAGGATTGGGCTGGTTCGTGAGTTCACGCTCTCGGAGATCCAGGCCCAGGCCATCCTTGAGATGCGGCTCCAGCGGCTTACGGGACTTGAGCGAGACAAGATCATTGCAGAATATGAAGAGGTGCTCAAGGAAATCGCTCGACTGACGGAGATACTCGGTTCCGACGCCCTGGTGATGAAGATCATCAGGGACGAGCTGCTTGCCCTTCAGGCAGAGTACGGCGATGCGCGCCGGACCGAGATTGTGGCCCAAACCTCGGAGATCGACATCGAGGACCTGATCAAGGACGAGGAGATGGTGATCACCATCTCGCATGCGGGCTATATCAAGCGCATCCCGCTCACGACGTATCGTGCGCAACGGCGCGGCGGCAAGGGCAAGATGGGGATGGAGACCAAGGAAACCGATTTTGTCGAACGGCTCTTCACGGCCACCACGCACAGCTATATCCTTTTTTTCACGAACAAGGGCCGGGTGTACTGGCTCAAGGTGCACCAGATTCCCGAGGCCGGCCGGCAGGCGAAGGGCAAGGCGATCGTGAACCTGCTCCAGATCGGACAGAATGAACGGGTCACCGCTGCACTCCCGATCCGCCATTTTACGCCGGACAAATTCATCCTCATGGCGACGAAAAGGGGCATTATCAAAAAAACAGAGCTCGATTCGTACAGTCATCCGCGGCCGTCGGGCATCATCGCGATCACGCTTGAAGAGGGCGATGAGCTCATCGCGGCCGAGGTGACGGACGGCAAATGCGATGTGTTCCTCGGTACCCGGGATGGTCTCTCGATCCGGTTCTCTGAGACCGATGTGCGGGAGATCGGCCGCACGGGCAAGGGCGTGATCGGGATACGGCTCGATGAGGGCAACGAGGTCGTGGGCATGGAGATCGTGCGCGACGATTCCACGATCCTGACCGTGACCGAGAACGGCTACGGCAAACGGAGCACGCTCGAAGACTACCGAAGCCAGGGCAGGGGCGGCAAGGGCATCATCACGATCAAGATCACGGAGAAGAACGGCCGGGTGATCGGCATGGCCCAGGTGTCCGCGGAAGACGAGATCATTCTCATCACGTCGAACGGCAAGGTCATTCGCATCCGGGCCAAGGACATTTCGGTCCAGGGCAGGAATACGCAGGGCGTGCGCCTCTTCGATATCGAAGAAGGCGATAACGTGGTCAGCTTTGCCAAGGTGGCAGAGCGTGAAGAAGAAAAAGAAACAGCTCCGGAGAAGAACGCCCCGGAGCCGTCCGATACCCAGGATACCAGCGCATCATGAAGAAGGCTGGTGATTGTTCTTCTGCTCGGGATGTTCGTTGCTGGCAGGATGTGATGTTTTTGATAAGGCCGCGCAGAATGAGTTTGAGGCTGCGACCAAGCGCTGGAATGCAGGTGATTATCAGAATGCAGTCCGGTTGTATTTTGCGCTCGTTAAGGAGCACCCCTCCAGCTCGCGGGCGGATGACGCGCTTTACTGGGCAGGGGTGACGCAGTTCCTTTACCTTGGCGAGACCGAGAAGTCGCTCCAGACCTTGCGACTGCTCTTGAAACGGTATCCGCAAAGGGACATGGCACCAGCTGCCCAGTGGTACATCGCCCAGATCTACGAGCTCGGTTACAATGATTATGAACGCGCTATCGGCGGAGTACCGCAAGGCTGCGGAGTATTCGGACCGCGAGGTGAGGGAAAAGAGCCTGTACAGTCTTGCCGACAACCTGTTCCGTCTCGGCAAGCGGGACGAAGCGCGGGATATCTGGATGCTGCAGGTGGCGGAATTCCCCAACGGGCCGCAGTCACGGATTGCCTATTACCGGCTCGGGACCGCTGCATTTGCAAAGGGCGAGCTGAAAAGCGCAGAGTTGTATTACCGAAAAACGCTTGAGAACAGCACCGATAAAGAGCTTGCAATCAAGGCCAAGTTCGCCCTTGCCGGCTGTTTTGAAGCAGACGATAATCTGGCAGAAGCGCTCAGGCTCTACAAGGAGATCGAACCCTTCTATTCGAATCCAGAGGCCATTCAGATCAAGATCCGGGCGCTTGAGACCAGGATCATTAAGAAAAGTTATTGACAACGTACAAGGAGAATGTTACCTTAAATGCTTGATTTGCGGTTTGTTAGGGAGAACACGAGTACCGTCAAGGCCGCGCTGTCCCGTCGTGGAATCACAATTGATCTGACGGAGTTCCTGGCGCTGGATGCCAAAAGGCGCGCAGCGCAGCAGGAGATCGAAACCCTTCGCCGCAGGCGCAATGAGGTCTCCGAGGAGATCGGCCGGCTCAAGAAGGCCGGGCAGCCGGCAGAAGACAAGGTTGCGGAGATGCGTGCGGAGGGCGACCAGATCGCCGCGCTCGAAAACAGCACCCGCGACCATTGAAGAAGCCCAGCGGAACATCCTGCTCAATATTCCAAACCTGCCGCATGCCTCCGTGCCCGACGGCAAGGACGAGAACGACAACCAGGAGATCAGGCGGTGGTCTCCGCAGGGCGGTGAGCCGCCGAAGTTCTCGTTCGAGCCCAAGCCCCACTGGGACCTGGCCGAATACCTGGACATCATCGATTTTGACCGGGCCGCCAAGATCACCGGCGCTCGCTTCGCTCTTTACAAAGGCATGGGCGCACGGCTCGAGCGCGCCCTGATAAACTTCATGCTTGAGCTGCACACCTCTGAGCACGGCTATCTGGAAGTGCTCCCCCCGTTTATGGTGAACAAGGCGAGCATGACTGCGACGGGCCAGCTTCCCAAGTTCGAGGAAGAGCTCTTTCGGGTTGAGAACGGGACATACTATCTAATCCCTACGGCAGAAGTTCCGGTAACCAATATCCATCGGGACGAGATCCTGCCGGAAGAAAAGCTCCCGGTGCTTTACACGGCCTATACACCGTGTTTTCGCCGCGAGGCGGGTTCCTACGGAAAGGACACGCGCGGGCTCATCCGGCAGCACCAGTTCAACAAGGTGGAGCTGGTCAAGTTTTCGAAACCTGAAGATTCGTACGAAGAACTGGAAAAGCTCACCCGCAATGCCGAAGAAGTGCTCAAGCGGCTCGGTCTTGCGTACCGGGTGATCGCGCTTTGCGCCGGGGACATGGGATTTTCCGCGGCAAAGACGTATGATATCGAGGTCTGGCTCCCGGCGCAGAACAAATACCGGGAGATCTCCTCGTGTTCCAACTTCGAGGATTTCCAGGCGCGGCGTGGGAACATCCGGTACAAGCCCAAAGGCGGGAAGAAGACCGAGCTGGTACATACGCTGAATGGCTCCGGTCTCGCCGTGGGCCGAACGGTGGTGGCGATCCTGGAGAATTTTCAGCAGCCCGATGGGAGCGTTGTGGTCCCCGAAGCGCTCCGGAAATATATGGGTGGAGAAGAGAGAATAACGCCGAGAGCCGTTTAAACTGTTTAAGCGGTTCACGCGGTTTAAACCGACGTGTCAGTTCACGGAGAGATGGCCGAGCGGTTTAAGGCGGCGGTCTTGAAAACCGTTGAGCGAAAGCTCCGGGGGTTCGAATCCCTCTCTCTCCGCCAGATCTATCGATAGCCTAGAGTCTAACGAGTTGCAAGTCTCACGTACCGAAGAATCAACATTTACTAGACTCTGTAAATCCGATGGACTCAATTGACAGTAGCAACGCGGAGAGGTGGCCGAGCGGCTGAAGGCAGCTGCCTGCTAAGCAGTTGTGGGGGTGACTCCACCCCGGGTTCGAATCCCGGCCTCTCCGCCATTTTCAGACTGTGCGTGCAAAGAATACATAAAAGCAGGCGGTGTGCCTGTATATTGCGTTCAAAAAAACATTGTGAAGGAGGATGTATCAATGAAGAAGCTTCTAGCAGTTATCCTGGTCAGTGGCCTCGTATTTTCATTCGCAGGGTGCAAGAAAAAAGAGGAGAAACCACAATTGCCCCCAGGACACCCGAGCATGGAAAGCGGGATGCCGACAGGTACGGGTATGCCTGCAGCTATGCCGAAGATAGACCGCACCGTCACGTTTCAAAAGAAGTATCAACGAAATGGTCAGCAGTAAAGCTTGCGGTCGAGGACAAGGTCGCGAAGTCCAAGAAAGAATATACCATAGCCGTAGGGTCTGAGCTGGCAGTGCCGAGCACGAAGGTCAAAGTTAAGGTTCTCGCGTTCCTGCCGGACTTCAAGATGGGCGATAAGGAAATCACGTCACTTTCCGACAAGTCGAACAATCCTGCGGTGCAGGTGGTGGTGACTGAGCCGGGTAAAGAAGACTGGAAAGGCTGGCTCTTTTCCCTGAACCCTAGTATTCACCCGTTCTCCCATGAGAAGCTCGCAATCACGCTCGTGGGTGGTGTTTCCAAGTAATCGTGACCGGCACAATCCTGTAAATCGGTGCACAGATGCATCCTTGCATCTGTGCGCTTTATTTTGCGCCCATAGCTCAGCTGGATAGAGCAACGGACTACGAATCCGTAGGCCAGAGGTTCGAATCCTCTTGGGCGCACCATTCTTAAAAAAAACGATGAACCGACCGGGGTGCAAGACTGACGAAGATTTTATGCGCATGGCGCTGGCCGAGGCTGAGAAGGCCGCTGCGTGCGGAGAAACCCCGGTTGGTGCCGTGCTGGTGATCGCTGGCGAGGTCATCGCAGTGGCGCATAATATGCGCGAGACCTGGCAGGATCCTACGGCACACGCAGAAACCCTGGCGCTCAGGGAGGCGGCAGCGAGGCTCGGCAGGTGGCGGTTACAGGACGCAACTCTCTACGTGACCCTCGAGCCCTGCCTTATGTGTGCGGGCGCGTTGGTGCTCGCGCGGGTCAACAGGCTGGTCTATGGCTGCCGGGACCCCAAGGCCGGCGCACTCGGGTCCGTATATGATGTGGTGCGTGACGGCAGGTTGAATCATGTGTACCGGATCACGCCGGGAGTGCTCGAGGCTGAATGCCGGCAGATGCTTTCAGGGTTTTTTGAAAAACTACGAGAGAAAGTCTAAAGAGCAAGTAGTCTCACGAATTAGAGGTAACAATCCGCAGACCATGGTTATCCGGAGAGGTGGCCGAGCTGGCTGAAGGCGGCAGTCTCGAAAACTGTTGTGGGGGTAACTCCACCGGGGGTTCAAATCCCCCCCTCTCCGCCAGTTCATTTATAAAGTTCAGCTTAAACGTGCCGAGTTCTGAGAAGCAAGACGATACGAGCGAGGGATTAGTTTATTATATTTAAACTAAGAACCCCGAACCGTGAACTGTAGCAAACGGAGAGGTGGCCGAGCGGCTGAAGGCGCACGCTTGGAAAGCGTGTTTAGGGAAACCTAACGTGGGTTCGAACCCCACCCTCTCCGCCATATTTAAAAACAGCATCAAGAGTCGTACCGGTTGGGAGTCTGAACTCAAGACCCTATAAATAAACTTGTTAGACAGAATAGACTTGCAAAGTAGCGCTCATGAGCCCGGGTCCTGCGCAACCACGGTCCGTGAATCCCGTCAGGTCCGGAAGGAAGCAGCGGTAAACGGGTTCCGGGTGTGCCGCAGGGAAGCCCGGGCTCGTGAGCTTTTTTTTTTAACAGGTTGCCCCTCGTCCGATTACCTTGTTCAGGGTCAGTGGTAATCTCAGTATTGGGCAGTCCCGTCATGATGAGGTTTTCATGAGCTATCAGGTCTTGGCAAGAAAATGGAGGCCACAGGTATTCGCAGATGTAGTGGGTCAGGCGCACATCACGCGGACACTTCAGAACGCCATTATTACCAACCGGCTTGCCCATGCGTTCCTCTTCTCCGGCCCGCGAGGCGTAGGCAAGACTACCACCGCGCGTATCCTTGCCAAGGCGCTCAACTGCATCAAAGGGCCTACTCCAACGCCCTGCGGTACGTGCGATTCGTGTCTCGAGACCGCAGCCGGCACGTCCGTGGACGTCATCGAGATCGACGGAGCATCGAACCGCGGTATCGAGCATATTCGTGAGCTGCGCGAGGCCGTCAAGTATGCGCCCGTGGTCGGCAAGTACAAGGTCTACGTGATCGACGAGGTCCACATGCTCACGAACGAGGCATTTAATGCCTTGCTCAAGACCCTCGAAGAACCGCCACCCCATGTCCTCTTTATCTTCGCGACCACCGAACCCCAGAAGATCCCCGCTACGATCCACTCCCGATGCCAGCGTTACGGCTTTAAGCGTGTCGCGCTCCATGACATTATCGAGAGGCTGCGCACGATCGCCACTGCCGAGGGGATCACCATAACTGACCAGGGTCTGGCCATGATCGCCCGGGCCGCTGAAGGAAGCATGCGGGACTCGCAGAGCATCCTGGACCAGGCGGTATCGTATAGCGGCATGGAGATCCGGGATGAAGACCTCCAGGCAACCCTCGGCTCCGTCGCTCAGGCCACGCTTTTAACATTCACTGCAGAACTCTTATCACGGGAAGCCGCGGGCTTGCTCAAACAGGTGGATGCGTTGCTGGAGCAGGGGCAGGACATGCGCCAGTTCCTGGCGGGCGTTGTTGAACACCTCCGGAACCTTATGGTCGTGAAGATCGCGACAGATCCCGGACGGATCATTGAGCTTCCTGCTGCGGACATTGAGGCGATCAAACAACAGGCAGGGGGCGCTGAATCTGAACACCTCCTGATGCTTTTTGACAGCCTGTCCAGGACCCTTGAAGACATGCGATGGTCGCCCTACCAACGGTTCACAATCGAGATCGGTCTCATCAAAGCATGCAATCTAGCACCGCTCAAGCCGCTTGGTGAGGTGCTCAGAATGATGAAAGAGCTTGAAGCGCGGCTCGCAACGGGCCAGAGACCGACCGTGCCAGCAGTGTCCGCTGCACACCGTATCAGCGAACAGTCCGTGGAATATCGTGCGAAGCCGTTGGCGGTCCCGTCACAGCTCGCTCCACGCGCGGAGGGTGGACAGGATGACTTCTGGGGCAGTATTATGACAGCCCTGAAATCAAAAAAGCCGGGACTGGCATCGGCGCTGGGGCATAGCAGGCCCATCGAGATGTCGGAGAACCAGATCGTGGTCGGCGTGCAGGGCAATGCTTTTCAACTGGAGCTTGTTGAAAAACGCGATAGCCGGGTCCTGATTGAGGAGATTGCCACCGAAATACTGAAGAAAAAGGTGAGTATAAAGATCCAGCCTCTTGCGGCAACCCCGCCGCAGCCCGGTACAAAAACAACGAAGAAAAAAGGCAAGCCTGACGATCAGGATCCAGCAGTGCAGGATGTGCTCAAGGTCTTTACTCAGGGCGAGGTGATCGAGCAGAACCATTCTCATGAGTGAACAAAACACGCGGCAGTGCATCCCCTATCACACATTTGTTTTTTTTATATACTCATAAACCACTCAATTTTAGTTGCAAAACCGAAGAAATTCTTTTATTATATTATTCCTTTTACCCCATTCGAGTATGCGAGAATGCGTCGGACCATTGATGGCGGTTGATATCATACCAGAATAGTTAGTGATACACAGGAACGTTGGAGTACTCGATCTCTAACGGGGTTTACCCGATGTTATAATTTCACGAACTCTAAAGGCGCTCAATGTCAAAAAATATGATCGGAAATCTCATGAAGCAGGCCCAGCAGATGCAGGAGCGGGTAAAGAAGCTCCAGGAAGAGGCCGCAGGCAAGACCGTGGAGGCGTCCTCGGGCGGCGGCATGGTCACGGTGGTCGCGAACGGACGCCAGGAGGTCCTTTCGATAAAGATCGATCCTTCCGTCGTTGACCCGAAAGACATTGATATGCTCCAGGATCTTGTCACCGCAGCGGTGAACGAGGCGCTTCGAAAGTCGCAGGACCTGATGAAAGATGAGATGGCAAAGCTTACCGCCGGCATGGGACTCCCGCCGGGGCTGATATAGAAATTGCGGTTTTGGATCGTCGATTTCGGATTTTATTCCTTCCGCAATCCGAATTCCGCAGTCCGAAATTGATATGATACAAGGTGAACAAGACAGGACGGCGGTCGAGAAGGAACAGGCATCCCGGGCCGTCTCGCCCGCGAAGCGACAGGGGAAAGCCGGCGCGCAGGTGGCCGAGGTTTCCGGCAAGACACTCGGCAGGATGGTCGAGTCGTTCATGAAGCTCCCCGGCATTGGCAGAAAGAGCGCAGAGCGCCTCGCGTTCGCAGTGCTCAGCATGCCGCGGGAAGAGGCGGCCGGGATCGCGCAGGCCATCCTGGACCTCAAGAACAACAGTCGCTATTGCTCGGTCTGTCATAATATCACCGAGGATGAGATCTGCGCCGTGTGCCGGGACGAGAGACGGGACAGCTCCCGCATCTGCGTAGTGGAGGAGCCGAGCAACATCCTGGTCCTTGAAAAGAGCGGCATCTTCCGGGGCCGTTACCATGCACTGATGGGCGCTCTCTCGCCGCTCGACGGGATTGGTCCGGAAGATCTCACGATCGACGGTCTGATGGAGCGGCTGAAGAACGGCGTGGTCAAGGAAGTCATTATCGCGACGAACCCAACGGTAAAGGGCGAGACCACCGCCCTCTACCTGTCTAAGTTGATCAAGCCCCTCGGTATCTGCGTAAGCCGCATCGCCTACGGACTGCCGGTTGGCGGGGACATAGAGTACGCGGACGATAATACGGTCCTGCGGGCGCTTGAAGGCCGGCGGGAAATGTAGGGGAACGGCAAATAACAAATACGTTCCAATCACCAATATTAAAAAGATCGGACATTGAACTTGTAAAATTTAAATCCTAATTTAGGTTTTGGTAGCTGGAGCTCAGGATTAAATTTTCGGAGGGCAAGATTATGGCAGAAATGATAGAAATAAGATGGCACGGCAGGGGCGGTCAGGGGACGGTGACCGCGGCCAAGGTGCTCGCCGATGCCTGTTTGAGCGGTGGTCGCAACGTGCAGGCGTTCCCGGAATATGGACCGGAGCGCGCTGGAGCGCCGCTGCGCGCCTATAATCGGATCAGCGAGAAGATACTCAGGATGCACTGCCCGGTGTTGAACCCCGGTGTCGTGGCCGTCGTGGATGCAACGCTTCTCGACGCGATCAACGTTGCCGAGGGCGCGAAGGACGACGCGATTTTTATCGTCAACACGAGCAAGGACCCGAAGGAAGTGCGGGCAAAACTGAAGGCCAAACCCTCACAAAAAGTCTTCGCCGTCGACGCGTCCAAGATCGCGGTCGAGACCATCGGAAGAAACATGCCGAACTCGTGCATGCTCGGCGCGGTGAACCGCGCCACGGCGATCGTAGGCATGGATGTGCTGCTCGATGATGTGAAGGGCAGCTTTGGCAAGAAGTTCGCGCAGAAGATCATCGACGGGAATCTCGCCGCAGTGAAGCGCGGGTACGAGGAGGTAAACGAGGGATGAAACAGAAGAACTGGAAAGAGCTGCCCCATGCCGGCACCATCCTGGAGGCCGGCAACGCGAATGAATATAAGACCGGCTCATGGCGTTCGCTTAAGCCGCGCTGGATCGAGGAGAACTGCATCCAGTGCCTCTTCTGCTGGATCTACTGCCCGGATTCCGCAGTCCTGGTGAAAGATGAAAAGATGATCGGATTCGATTATGACCACTGCAAGGGCTGCGGTGTCTGCGCCATGGAGTGCCCGGGCAAAAAGGGCAACAAGGCCATTGTCATGGAAGAGGAGGGCAAATAACATGGGCGTGACAACGACCAAGACCGTGGCGGTCACCGGCAACCAGGCGGTTGCCGAGGCGCTCCGCCAGTTGAACCCCGATGTGATGCCGGCGTATCCCATCACCCCGTCGACGGGCATCATGGAATCGTTCACCTCGTTCGTTTCGAACGGCAAGGTGGACACCGAGACGATCCTTGTGGAGAGCGAACACAGCGCCATGAGCGCCTGCATCGGCGCCTCTGCAGCGGGCGGGCGGGTGGCCACGGCCACGAGCGCCCAGGGCCTCGCCCTCATGTGGGAGATGCTGCACATCGCTTCGGGCTACCGCTTGCCGATCCTGATGGCCCTCGTGAACCGGGCGCTGTCCGCGCCGCTCAACATCCATGGCGACCATTCAGACGGCATGGGCATGCGCGACTGCGGCTGGATCCAGCTCTTTTCCGAGAACGCCCAGGAGGCATACGACAATACGATCATGGCATACCGGATTGCCGAGCACAAGGACGTACGGCTGCCGATCGCGGTCAACATGGACGGTTTTATCATCAGCCACTCCATCGAGAGCATGCAGTTCATCCCTGATGAGGAAGTGAAAAAATTCGTGGGCGATTACATGGCGATCGATCCGCTTCTGGACCTCGACAATCCCAAGAGCATCGGCGCGCTGGTGCTGCCGGACTACTACATGGAACACAAGCGCGCCCAGCACGAGGCCATGGTGAACGCGAAAAAAGTCATCCAGGATGTATCCGCAGAATTCGCCAAGTCTCTTCGGCCGCAAATACGATCTGTTCGAATCTTACCGGCTTGAAGATGCCGAGGTTGTTCTCGTTGCGCTCAACTCCGCCGCGGGAACGATCAAAGACGAGGTCGATCGCTACCGTGAAAAGGGCGTGAAGGCAGGGCTCTTGAAGCCCCGCGTATTCAGGCCCTTCCCGTACGAGGAGATCGGCGCAGCACTCAAGAATGCCAAGGCCGTCTGCGTCATGGACCGGGCGGATTCCTACGGCGGATACGGCCCGATGTTCATGGAGATCGCCCCGGCCGTGTACCCCTATCGTCAGGGACCATTGCTGTTCAACAAGATCTACGGCCTCGGCGGCAGGGACCTGATGCCGCCTCGACGTTGACAAGGTGATCGACGAGACCATCGAGGTCGCGAAGACCGGCAAGGTCAAGGCAGTGAAAGAGTACATCACGGTTCGGAACTAGAAAGCGATTTCCCATTCGACATTTTCAGAATGTCGCGCAGAGGAGAACACAATGAGCACACCGACACAGGAAAAACCCTTAACCCTGAAATCCCTGACGCACAAGCCGGAACAACTTGACCGGCGGGCACCGGATGTGCTCCGGCTGCGGCGCGCCGACCATCGTGCGTCAGGTTCTCATGGCCATCGACGAACCGGTCGTGATCGCGAACGCCACCGGCTGCCTGGAGGTCTCGACCTGCCTGTTCCCGTACACGGCCTGGAAGGTGCCGTGGATGCACAGCGCGTTCGAGAACGCGGCGGCCACGGCCTCCGGGATAGAGACCATGTACCGGTCACTGCGGAAACAGGGAAAGCTCAAAAAAGAAATGAAATTTATCGCCTTTGGTGGCGACGGCGGTACCTATGACATCGGGTTCCAGGCCCTTTCGGGCGCTATGGAGCGCGGGCACCAGCTGCTCTACATCTGCTACGACAACGGCGCGTACATGAACACCGGCATCCAGCGTTCGAGCGCCACACCATTTGGCGCGGACACGACCACCCAGCCGGTGGGCTCCCTGGTCAAGGGTAAAACGCAGCGCCGCAAGGACCTCACCCGCATCATGGCAGCGCATAATGTGGCGTATGCGGCCCAGGCTTCGCCTCACAACTGGAAGGATCTCATCACCAAGACCAAAAAGGCCCTTGCCACGAACGGCCCGGCGTACATGGGAGTTGTTTCGCCCTGTAACCGCGGATGGCGATCCCAGACAAACGACTCGATCCTGCTGTCCCGGCTGGCGGTCGAGACCTGCTACTGGCCGCTGTATGAGGTACAGGATGGGAAGTGGACCATCAACTACGATCCCAAGGACAGGAAAAAGCCGGTCGCCGAGTGGCTTAAACCCCAGGGCAGGTTCAAGCACCTCTTTGCCCCAGGCAACGAAGCTATGCTCGAGAAGTTCCAAAAACTGGTGGACGATGATTGGGCGAGCCTCAAAAAGCTCCAGGAAATGTCCAGGAGCTGACATTTACATAACGCAATAGAAAGACCATAGCCGGGGAGATGCATACCCGGCTATTTTACTTATGGTACGATATAAAAAAACGCTTGAAATCTAGACATTAGTATGGTTTAATGATTTAGTTGTGCTGGTTGCAGGCAGGGCAGCGTAATAATTGAGGAGATGCAGACATGCTGGGTTCCGATTTGGTGATGTATGATGAAGAATTTAAGCAGATAGACGCCGAACTCCAGCGCCTCCTTGCCCAGGCGAATGCAAAGGTGGTGTTCCTCGTTGATAAGAACGGCCAGCTGATTGCAGCCACCGGCGAGACCGAAAACCTGGACACCACGTCGCTCGCATCTCTTACCGCCGGAAATATTGCGGCAACCGGCGGCATGGCAAAGCTTCTCGGTGAGAAGGAGTTCTCTATTCTTTTCCACGAAGGCGCGCGGGACAATATTCATATCTCCATCATCGGCCAGCGGGTCATTCTGGTGGTGATCTTCGACCAGCGTTCATCGCTTGGTCTTGTACGGCTCCGGGTCAAGAAGAGCGCAGAGATACTGGGCAGCATATTCGGCCAACTCCTTGTGAAAGTAGAAACAGAAAAGGGTTCTGGCAAAGCAGCAGATTCCCCCTTTGCAGAGATCACCGACGAAGATATTGATAAACTCTTCGGATAACCCAACCTCAAATACTCCCTGAGCGCAGTAAGGAGAGGAATTACCGTCCCATGTCTTTTATTAATTATTCGTCGAGAGAGATCAACTGCAAAATCGTTTACTACGGCCCGGGCTTGTGCGGGAAGACCACCAACCTGCAGTGGATCTATAAAAAGACCAATCCCGACAGCAAGGGCAAGATGATCTCCCTGGCCACCGAGACCGAGCGGACACTATTCTTCGATTTTCTCCCGCTCGCCCTTGGTGAGATCCGCGGCTTCAAAACCCGGTTCCATCTCTACACCGTACCCGGCCAGGTATTCTACGACGCAAGCCGGAAACTGATCCTCAAAGGCGTGGATGGCGTGGTGTTCGTGGCCGATTCGCAGATCGAGCGCATGGAGGCAAATATCGAGAGTGTCGAGAACTTGCGCATAAACCTGGCGGAGCAGGGCTATGACCTTGATAAACTCTCCTATGTCATTCAATACAACAAACGGGACTTGCCGAATGTCGTACCGCTCGAAGAAATGAAAAAAGCGCTCAACCCCAGAGGCCTTCCGGACTTCGAAGCCTGTGCAGTGGACGGGACCGGCGTATTCGACACGCTCAAGGCGATTGCAAAGCTCGTTATCATGGAGCTGAAAAAGGGCCAGGAAGTAGGATAGGGTTCGCTAGCGGAATGTGGATTGTGCAACGCGGAACGAAGAACAAGCACTATAGCGGCCGACATAGAGATGACGGTTTCCGGTAAATAACCCATTGACAGAACAGGTCTAATGTGGTATTTTTCCAGCCTGATTTCCTTCCAAAATCACACATTCCCGGATAGCTCAGCTGGTAGAGCGGGTGGCTGTTAACCACCATGCCGCAGGTTCGAGTCCTGCTCCGGGAGCCAAATTACAAAAAAGCCAGAATTCAATTCTGGCTTTTTCTTTTAACGATGAGCTACCAGATAGATCACAAAGAGATTTTAGGAATAGTGGCGCGCGACTTGGTCTGAAAAGATATGTAGTGCTTAAGTTCGCCGAATTCATCTTTCAATGAATAGAAAGGATTATTGCAAACTATCACAGATGTAATAAAGGAGGGAGCGCAATAAAATCACAGTGTTGCTTTAGTTCTTCGGATAATAGTGCAATTCGTGATGAGTTGCAGCGTCCGTATTTCGTCTGTATGGCGGTTCGGATTTGTTCGAGGAGGCCGAGAGTATTCTTCAGAACACCCCCGGCCTAGTGCAAGGGGTGCAATGAGGTGGACATCATGAGAGCCGGAAAAGCACCTACACGGTCAGGATCTCTTTTTCCTTGTGAGCGAGCAGATCGTCGGTTTTCCTGATATAGTTGTCAGTCGTTTTCTGGATCTCATCCTGAAGCCTCTTGATCTCGTCTTCAGAAACGTGGGCGGCCTTGTCCTTGCTCTTCTTTTTGATCTCGTCGTTTACGTCCCTGCGGATGTTTCTGATTGCGACGCGCGCGTCCTCGGCCATCTTCTTCGCCTGTTTCACGATCTGTTGCCTGCGTTCCTCGGTCAGGGGAGGAATGCTGAGGCGTATGATTTTGCCGTCGTTCGACGGCGTTATCCCGATGTCCGATTTCAAAATAGCCTTCTCGATCTCACCGAGCATCTTTGCATCCCAGGGCTGGATGGTGATCATCCGCGCGTCAGGCATTGCCATATTCGACACCCCGCTGAGCGGCGTCGGTGTACCGTAGAAGTCCACCGTGATCCCGTCGAGCATGCCAAGTGATGCCCGACCAGTGCGGAGAGTGGTGAATTCCTTCCTCAGGACTTCGCTGGCTTTGCTCATCTTCTCTTCGGCTTTTTTCTTTTGCTCACTAAGCATTGTTCCTCCCGGTTACGAGAGTCCCGACTGTGTCGCCTAACACGATCTTTTTAATATTCCCTCGGACATTCAGGTTGAAAACAATTATGGGAAGGCCGTTGTCCATGCACAGGGATATGGCAGTTGCATCCATAACGCGGAGATCCTTCCGGAGCACATCGAGGTACGTCAGGCTGTCGAACTTGGTAGCGGTCTTGTCCTTCATGGGGTCGGCGCTGTAGACGCCGTCCACTTTTGTGGCCTTCATAATGACTTCGGCCCCGATCTCCATGGCCCGGAGCGCTGCGGCGGTATCAGTCGTGAAGTAGGGGTTGCCCGTGCCGGCTGCAAAAATTACTACTCGTCCTTTTTCGAGGTGTCGTACCGCTCGGCGGCGGATATAGGTTTCTGCAAGCTCGCGCATCTCGATGGCCGACTGTACCCGGGTGACCACTCCCTTGTTTTCCAGAACATTCTGAAGGGCCAGCGCGTTCAGCACCGTGGCGAGCATGCCCATGTAGTCTGCGCTGGCGCGCTCCATGCCCTTGGCAGCGCCGGAAAGGCCGCGGAAGATATTGCCGCCGCCGATGACGATGGCGACCTCGACGCCGAGGTTGCAGATTTCTTTTACCTCAGACGTGATCGTATCGAGCACGGCGTGGTCGATACCGTACCCCTGCGAGCCCATGAGGGCCTCGCCCGACAGCTTGAGCAATATGCGTTTATATCGTGGTTGCGTCATGTTATTTAAGCTGTGCTGCCACTTCCTCTGCGAAGTTTTCCTTCTTCTTTTCGATGCCTTCGCCAAGCTGGTAGCGGACGAAACGTTTCACCATAGCATTCTTCATGAGGTTCTTGATCTTGATCTTGCCGTCGGGGTCCTTGATATATATCTGGTCCATGAGGCAGGTGTCGGTGTAAAATTTTTCGAGCTTGCCATCCACCATCTTGCCGATAATGGCCGCAGGTTTGCCCGATTCCTTGGCTTGCGCCTCGTACACCGCACGCTCGCGGTCAAGCACGTCTGCCGGCACGGCTTCCCGGCTCAGGAACTGCGGATTGGCCGCGGCGATATGCATGGCGATGTCCTTGCCGAGTTGCTCGTCGCCTCCGGAAAAGTCCACCATGACGCCGATCCTGGCGCCGTGCAGATAGATCGCGAGCTGACCGGCAGTCTCATAGCGCATAAAGCGGCGGATGGAGATGTTCTCACCTATCTTTTGTACCAGCGTGTTGCGCCTGGCCTCAACGGTCTCGTTGTTGATCCTAAGCTGCGAGAGCGCTGCAACGTCGGCAGGATTCCCGTCGGCCACAAGCGAGACAGCCGCTTTCGCGAAGTTCTGAAAGTCATCGTTCTTTGCCACAAAGTCGGTTTCGCTGTTTACTTCGACCAGCACGCCGATCTTGCCGTTTCCTTTGATGGTGGACGCGATCATGCCTTCGGATGCCACGCGCGCGGCTTTTTTTGCCGCTGCGGACAGCCCCTTTTTCCTCAGGAGATCGACCGCCTTCTCAAAATCGCCGACAGCCTCTTCAAGCGCCTTTTTCGCTTCCATCATGCCGACGCCCGTCTTTTCTCTCAAGTCCTTCACTGCACTCGCGGATATCGTTGCCATGGTTCTTGAATCCCCCTTCGTGTAATTCCTTATAGAACTCGCATCGTTAAGGCTGAGGTCAAGAAATTTTACGTTGATGTGCACCCTAGCTTGATGTTCAGTATGAGCGTGCATCGGTGGCCGAGAAGGCCCGATGCTGTTTTTTATGCTTCTTCAGCGGTTGCATCCGCGTCTTCAGTTACTGGTTCCGCTACTGCCACGGCCTGCGTTTCGCCCGCGGCCTTTGCCGCCTCCATTGCCTCGCCAGCTTCCTTGGCAATGGCCTGTCTGCCCTCGATGACGGCATCGGCGACCTTCGAGGCCATCAAGCGGATGGCGCGGATCGCATCGTCATTGCCCGGAATGACATAGTCGATATTGTCGGGATCACAGTTCGTGTCGACTACGGCGACCACCATGATGCCGAGCTTGTTTGCTTCCTGGACCGCGATCGCTTCCTTACGCGGATCGATGATGAACATCATGGATGGTGGCTGGGACATCGTCTTGATTCCGCAGAGGATCTTTTCAAGCTTGGTGCGTTCTTTCTCGAGTCCTGCCACCTCCTTCTTCGTCAGCTTGTCGTACGTGCCGTCTTCCTTCATCTTTTCGATCTTTTTGAGCCGGTCGATGCTTTTTTTGATGGTGGCGAAATTAGTGAGCATGCCGCCGAGCCAGCGGCTCGAGACATAGTACATTCCGCACCGTTTTGCCTCTTCGGTGATGGCGTCCTGGGCCTGCTTTTTGGTTCCGACGAACATGATGTCCTTGCCCTGGGACGAGGCGGTGCGGACAAATTCGTATGCTTCCTTGAACAGCTTGAGCGTTTTCTGGAGATCGATGATGTAGATCCCGTTACGCTCTCCGAAAATGTACTTCTTCATTTTGGGGTTCCATCGTTTTGCCTGGTGGCCGAAGTGTACCCCTGCTTCCAACAACTCTTTCATGGTGATCGTGGACATGATGTCCCTCCTTCAGGTTTTTACCTCCGCGCCGATCATTCCCCGGCAGATCCTGTTTTAAAACAGGATACCCTGCCGTAGGTCCTGGCGCGTGTGTAATGAGATATGCCTTTTTAAAAAGGCGACCCATAAAATACCATATATGTGCGCACGTTTCAAGGAAAATTTCCTTTATACGTCTTTTTTTCGCAATCTTATAAAGAACGCATGCGTTTTCTCAATTGTGCAAAACACCTGAGACATGAATATTCATAAAATCAATCAGTTGGGTTTTGGCATGGTAGATGCAATTTACCTAAGCAAGACGAACGAAAAGGAGGAAACGACAATGAAGACCACAATAGCAAGAAAGACAACCTACATCGGGGCAGGCGCAGGACTGGTGCTCTTCGCGCTCTTTGGGCTTCTGCCGGGCAGCCTGTTGGGCGGCGCCATGGGCATCAATATCGCGGGATGGCTCTTCGGGCTTCCTCTCCAGCCAGGACTGGTATCGCGGGTCATCGTACTCGCCTCCATGCTCCTCGGGGTGCTGGTAGCCGGCATCGTGATGGTAACGGCGACATCAACGGTCGGCTGGCTCGTTGGCAAGGCCCTTGAAGCGGGCACGCATTCCAAAGAGACGGAAGAAGCAAAAGCAGGACATAGCTAAACAGAGGGGCACGATACTGTTCAACAAAATATGACAGCTGCGGCTGAAAGGAGATTCGCCATGAAGAACGAGACAGTCAAAACAGGAATGAAGATCGGAGCATCAATAGGGGGGCTGGTGTTTCTGGTGTTCGGGATCATGCCGGGGTTCTACTTCGGCAGCTTCGGGACGCTGATCCTGCTCCAGAAACTGATGGGCGGGACAGTGGAACCGACACTCATTGCGCGGGCAATAATCGTGATGGGGATCGTGGTCGGGATCGCCTGCGCAGCTGCGGTGTGCCTCGTAGTCGGCGGGCTGATCGGCACGGCGATGGGCTACCTGGTATCCGCGCCGAGTGCGATGAGAGAGAAGGCAGCAGAGAAGGCGTAGACGAATTTCTGCGAACGGATCTTGAAATGATTTCGGAGGGGCAGCCCTGAGTGGCTGCCCTTCGTTGTTGAACAGGATGATGACACAGGCGGTGAGCAATCACCGCTTTTGTTGTTTCTGCTACCATAAAAATACTGGGTTAAAGAGCGAAAACAGACATTACATCATATTGATATCTAACGATTTGTATGCTAATAGCCTTTTCAGGTATCTGGAAACGACCTCATTGGTCGCTTTTCACGTACAAAAACGCTTGACAAATCTTATGAAATTGTTTATATTCGCTATTCTTAAAAAAAATATTGAGATACAACAAGGCGGGAATTATGGGTACGTATTCAGCAAAAGCAGAAGATATCGAAAGAAAGTGGTTCGTCGTTGATGCCAATGGCAAGACCCTGGGCAGACTGGCAACGGTTATCGCCTCAGTGCTGAAAGGCAAGACCAAACCTATCTACACGACACATGTAGACACCGGCGATTTTGTGATCGTGGTGAACGCGGACAAGGTCCACCTGACCGGCAAGAAGCTCGATAAGAAGATGTATTACAGTCACTCCGGGTTTCCCGGCGGCCTCAAGACCGTTAGCGCCGGTACGCTCATGAGGACCAAGCCAGAGGAAGTGGTGATGATGGCGGTTGAGGGCATGCTCCCCAAGACCCGGCTTGGCAAGCAGATGCTCACCAAGCTTAAGGTCTATGCCGGTGACAAGCATCCGCACGAGGCGCAGCAGCCGGTGGAAATGAGCGTTAAATAGTTACAAGAGAAAACAGGGACAACCTGAGGAGGTTTGAATGTCAGCGGCAAGTGTATCAACACGATATTATGCAAC
>CAVTAJ010000006.1:0-26662 GCA_963732675.1 Nitrospirota bacterium | reverse complement strand
CGATATGATGCAGCGATGAAACCAAAATCAAAATAGTCTGTTGCATCGAAGGCATTCACAGGATCTTTCGTGTTAGTATCAAACGCACCAAACTTTTCACTATGCATTGCTTTGTGCTATAGCTTTATCGATTGTTTTCTGCTTGACCGTTGCCGGAAGATGGAGTAAGGTTGTAACTGCTTTATATAAGTTAAACGTTTCAGAGATACGGAGAGCTATATGGCGCCAGGAATTTTGGTTTTTATCGAGAACAAAGAGGAAAAATCCTTTTTCGACAATTTACTGAAAACTGAGGATTTCCCTGTTTTTGAGACCCATATTGCCCTCGAAGCGATGAACATCCTTCGAGAGGAAAATATCGGTTTAATCATTGCAGGCAGTATCATGCAAGGGATCGAAGGCGAACGATTTAAGTTGATCGCAGAAAAGATAAGGCCCGGGGTCAATACCGTTCTGATCGGTCCCCTCTCCCGGGAGAGCAACGGATTTCTCATCAACACCGAGGATTTTAAGAACCTCATCCACAATTCCGTCAAAACCGAACATGTGCTGCGAAGAGACCTGGCGGATGCGAAGCAGCTCATATTTGCACTCGCCGACCGTTTGCTGCAGATCTTCGGAGTCAATGACCGGTATTTTTTCAACAACGACCATCTCGTCGCGGATCTTTCCTTTAGGCTGGCCATGAAGATGGGGCTCGAAGAGAATCTGGCGGAATCCATTCGCCTGGCGGCACTGCTCCGTGATCTGGGAAAAGTCGGTATTCAACTTCAAATCCTCGAGGGAACCGTCAGGTTGAACCAGAGCGAACTGACGCCTATCAAGGAGCACCCGATCCATACGGTCCAGCTTTTACGACAGATTCGGTTTCCCTGGAACCTGGATTTCATCATCAGCCAGCACCATGAACACTATGATGGAAACGGATATCCCCACCGCTACACAGGGCGGCAGATCTGCATCGGAGCCCGCATCCTCAGCGTCGCAGACGCCTTTTATGCAATGACTACGGACCGCCCCTATCGTAAGGCGCTGTCTCGGGACAAGGCTGTAGAGGAAATAAAAAAGAACGCGGGCAGCCAATTCGATCCTGAGGTTGTTGAGGTCTTTCTTGCTATCCTCAAGGATGAACCGACCGTCAAGACCTCCGATAAGAATATTTTGATCTTTGAACGGGAAAATCATATCGCGGCGCTGATCAAGTTAAGCATGAATGCCGACGAAATGCAGGTCTTCCACACGTCCAGCTCCATTGACGCCATCGTATACATCAGGCAAAAGCACCCCGCCCTTGTCATCACCGAGATCGAGGCGCTCCAGCCGGAAGCGACTCCCCGGGTTTCTCATATCGTTCTCCAGATGGCGCTCGCGCAGGAGCGGAGAGTGCTGATCATTACGCCCGACAAAAATTATCCGCGGATCATCGGTGGTGACGTAGACTACATTTCACAACCCCTCGATATTGAAAAGTTGACGCAAAAGATCCATGAACTTATTAGCAAAGGCATGCCTACAACCAAGGAGGCGAGAGAAGGGCTTACGGGAAAGATCGAAGAGTTCAGCCTTCCCGACATTATTCAAATCCTGAGTTTAGGTTTGAAGACAGCCAAGGTAGAGATCGAGGGAGACCGGGGAATCGGCATGCTCTATATGGAGAGCGGAAAGATCGTACATGCCTCTGTAGGAAACCTCCGTGGGCCCCAGGCATTCTTGGAGCTCGTCAGCTGGAAGACAGGACAGTTCTGCATCAAGCACGGGCAGGTGACGGACGACATCAATGTGACCACGGGCACCAGGAACCTTCTGTTCGAAGCCAATAAACATGTGGACCGGGAGATGACCGCATAGTTTCTCAGAGTACCTCCCTAACTTGTCAGGGTCCCTACACAGGAACTCCCCCCTTCTTTCGTTTTTATTCCGCAATCCGCATTCTTTGATAGGAATACCTCATCTGTTATTCAGATCCCTTTCCTTCCAGATCACGTAGATCGCCGGATAGATAATGAGCTCCAGGATCGTCGAGGTGACTACGCCGCCGACCATGGGCGCGGCAATGCGCTTCATCACATCCGCACCCGTCCCGGTCGAGAACATGATCGGAACCAGGCCCGCCAGGATCACCGACACGGTCATGATCTTGGGCCGGATGCGTTTGACCGCGCCTTCCATCACCGCGTCCTCGATATCGCGGAGCGAATGAATGTTACCCATCAGCTTTCCACTTGTTGTACGCAAGATCCAGATAGAGCAGCATTACGATCCCGGTCTCAGCATCGAGCCCGGCCAGGGCGATCACGCCGACCCAGACCGCGGTGCTCAGGTGGTACCCAAGAAAGTAGAGAAGCCAGACCGTGCCCACGAGCGAGAACGGCACTGCGAGCAGCACGATCGCGGTCTTGGCCCAGGACCCGGTGTTCATGTAGATGAGCACGATGATGATCAGCAGCGTGAGCGGGATAACGTAGAAGAGTTTGGCCTTCACGTTCTCCATGTACTCGTACTGGCCGCTCCACTGGAGCCTGTACCCCGCCGGTACCTTGACGTGCTCGGCAATGGCCTTCTTTCCCTTATCAACGTATCCGCCGAAGTCACTTCCGGATATGCTAAGAGTGACCGCCGCGGTCAGCATCCCTCCCTCGCTCTGTATCATACCCGGTCCCCGTTTCACCTGAATGTCCGCAAGCTGGCCCAAAGGCACCTGGGCCCCGCCCATTATCGGTACGAGGACCCGCTGCAGCTTTCCGATGTCGTCCCGCAGCTCGCGGCCATAGCGGATGTTCACGGGATAGCGTTCCCTGCCCTCGACCGTGGTCGTCAGGTTCATTCCGCCGATGGCCGACTGGATGACTTCCTGCACATCCTCGATGGTAAGCCCGTAACGGGCGATCGCGTCCCGGTTGATCGTGAAATCCAGGAAGTATCCCGTATTCGCCCGCTCTGCGTAGGCGCTTCTCGTGCCCGGCACATCCTTGAGCGTCCGTTCCACATCGAGCCCAATGCGCTCGATCTCGTCCAGACGGGGTCCAAAGACCTTGATGCCGAGGGGCGTCCGGATGCCTGTGGAGAGCATGTCGATCCTGCCGATGATCGGCATGGTCCAGGTATTGGCCACGCCGGGGATCGACAGGGCATTGTCCAGCTCATCGCGCAGGTCCTCCCACTTCCTGAACTGGGGCCGCCACTCCTTTTCCGGCTTCAAATTCACGATGGTCTCGAACATCTCGAGGGGCGCCGGGTCCGTGGGCGTCTCGGCCCGTCCTGCCTTGCCGAAGACCGACTCCACTTCGGGGAACTGCTTCAGGATCCGGTCCTGGGCCTGGACCAGCTGGCCCACGGTGGTAATGGACGCGCCGGGAAAACTTGAGGGCATATAGAACAGCGTCCCTTCGTACAGGGGCGGCATGAACTCGGACCCGAGCTTTGAAAAAGGGATGATCGTGATACCGACAATGATGATCGCCGTGATGATCACAAGCCAGCGGAAGCGCAGCGCGAATACCGCCACCGGGTGATACACCTTCCGGAGAAAATGGCTGATCGGGTTTGCGTCCTCGTGCCTGATCTTGCCCTTGATGAACAGCGTCATCAGCACCGGTGTGAGCGTGATGGCCAGAAAGCTCGCAAAGAGCATGGAAAAGGTCTTGGTGAATGCCAGGGGTTTGAACAGCCTGCCTGCCTGGTCCTCGAGCGTGAATACCGGAAGGAACCCGACGGTGATCACGAGGAGCGAGAAGAAGAGCGACGGACCCACCTCTGTTGCCGCGTCAATGATCACGTCGACCCGCGATCCCGGCCTGCCCGCTGCCTCCCAGTCCTCGAGCTTCTTGTGGGCGTTCTCGACCATGATGATCGAGGCATCGACCATGGCGCCGATGGCGATGGCAATGCCGGAGAGACTCATGATGTTCGAGCTGATCCGGAGATAGTACATGCAGATGAACGAGATAAGGATCGCGATCGGCAGCGTCAGGATCACCACCAGCGCGCTCGGCAGGTGGAACAGGAATATGATGCAGACCACGCTCACGGCGATACCGAGCTTGATCACTTCATCGCGGAGCGTATCAACAGACCGGTGGATCAGTTCCGACCGGTCATAGGTGGTGATGATCTTCACTCCTTCGGGCAAAGACGGCCTGATCTCGTTGATCTTCTCCTTCACCCGCTCGACGACGGCAAGCACGTTCTCACCGAACCGGACGACGACGATCCCGCCCACTGCCTCGCCCTTGCCGTCGAAGTCCGCAAGGCCGCGCCGGATCTCGGGGCCAAGCTGGACCGTGCCGACGTCCCGGAGCAGGATTGGCGTCCCCTTCCCGTCGCCGCCGACGGCGATCTTCTCAATGTCTGTTTTATCCTTGATATACCCACGGCCGCGGACCATGTATTCGCGGCCCGACCACTCCACCACCCGTCCTTCGACATCGCGGTTGCTTCTGCGCACCGCCTCCATCACCTTCATGAGCGGCAGATTGTAGGCGATCAGCCGGTTCGGGTCAACCGTGATCTGGTACTGCTTCACGAACCCGCCCACGCTCGCGACCTCGGAAACACCGGGAACAGCCTCAAAGGCATATTTAAGCGTCCAGTCCTGGAGCGACCTGAGCTGCGCAAGGTCTTGCTTGCCCGACTCATCCACCAGGGCGTACTGAAATCCCCAGCCAACGCCTGTGGCATCCGGCCCGAGGAGCGGAGCCACTCCAGCGGGAAGTTTTCCCGAAACTCCCTGGAGGTACTCGAGCACCCGGCTCCGCGCCCAATAGATGTCCGTTCCGTCCTCGAAGATGGCGTAGACAAATGAAAGGCCGAGGAAGGACTTGCCTCGCACAGCCCGTACCTTCGGCGCGGCAAGAAGGGTGGACACGATGGGATAGGTGATCTGGTCCTCGACCAGGTCCGGGCTTCTTCCGGGCCAATCGGTGAACACGATCACCTGGACATCGGAAAGATCCGGGATCGCGTCGAGCGGAGTATGGAACACCGCCCATATACCCCAGATCGTGAGGAAACCCACGAGGAGGAATACCAGGAACTTGTTTCGCGATGAGAGTTCTATGATCTTGGCAAGCATGGTAACCCCAGTTTTTAGTTTTTAGTTCTTAGTTTTTTGTTCAACGACTCGAAACTCACAACTAAAAAATCATAACTGCTTTTGTGATAACTCAAAAAACTAACAACTCATAACTGCTTTGCGGCAACTCAAAACTAAAAACTAAAAACTCAAAACTGCTTTTAAAGCTACTGTCCCGTCTGCAGCTGGCTCTCCGAGTCGAGCAGGAAATTGCCCGAGGTGACCACGCGCTCGCCCTTCTTGATCCCCTTGAGCACCTCAACCTCGTTCTCACCGCGCGCGCCAAGGGTCACGTTGCGCAGCTCGAAGACCCCCGGTTCTTTTTCCACATACACGATCTGGCGCGTACCGGAATCCAGCACCGCGCTCCGGGGGATGACAAGCCTGGCGCGGGAAGAGCCCATGATTTCGACATTCACAAACATGTCCGGTTTGAGAACAAGCCCCGGATTCTGCACAGCGATCCGTACTTTGACCGTTCGAGTCATGGGGTCGAGCACGGGGTTGATAAAGCTCACCGTTGCTTGCAGCACCTCGCCCGAAGAGTAAGGCAGGGTCACCCGCGCGTGCTGGCCGACCTTCACGAGCGGGACCTCATATTCATAAACGTCCGCGATGATCCAGACGGTGGAAAGGTCCGCGATCTTGTACAGGTTCATTCCCGATGTGATATAGGCGCCGTCGAGCACCATCTTTTCGAGCACGATGCCGTTCAGCGGGGCATCGATGGTCATTTCCGTCTTTGTTCTTCCTGTCTGCTCGAGGGCCGCGATCTGCTCCTCGGTGATGTCCCACAGGATCAACCTGCGCTTCGCGGAATCGACCAGCGACTGCTGGGATGCCTGGACCTCTGCTATGCCTCCTGAAACCGTGGTCCTGGACCGAAGGGCCAGCAGATACTCCTCCTGGGCAGAGACCAGGTCGGGGCTGTAGATCGAAAGGAGCGGCTGGCCCTTGACAACCTGATCTCCGGTAAAGTTCACGAATAATTTTTTGACCCATCCGGCTATCTTCGTGTTCACGAACGCGAGGCGGGTCTCGTTGACCTCCACCTTCCCCACGGTCCGGATCTGCTTGTCAAGCGTGCTGAACCCGGCCGCTGCGGTCCGCACCCCGATCAGCTGACGCTTATCCTCTGAGATGGTTATGGTCGGCGCTGCCTCCTCCTGCACGGATGCCGGGGGAGTCTGCGCCTGTGTTGCCGTTGCCGCGCTTCGTGTTTTGGTCCCGTGGGCCGAATGGTCCTGGGCCATGTGCCGTCGTCCCGGAAGCGATCAGCAGCATCAGGACCATGGCACATGGTAAATTGGTGGCAAATATCAAACGCTCCGCAGACCTCGGCCTTTCACTTTTCATTTTCCAATTTTCACTTTCCAATTTCCAATTATTTCCCATACTGTTCTTCTCCCGTCAGTTCTTCGATCATGGAAAGGGTCTTGTGCAGGGTGGCCAGCTCTTCCTGTTCCATCAACTGATACTTGAGCAGAAGGCTGTTGCTGTCCAGGAGGTTAAAAACATCGGTCTTCCCCACCCGGTAGTTCGCAGTGGTGGACTGGAGCGCCAGGCTCGCCTGCGGTATGATGCCCGTTTCGTAAAGATGAAGATGGTGCTCCGAGGTCTTTGCCGTGGCATAAAGCTCCCGTACCCGCGCCAGGACGGAGAGCTGTGCGTTGCTGTAATCGTATCGGGACGACTGCAGGTCCGCGTTCGCTGCCTTCACGCCGGTGGACTTGTTCCAGAAGTAGAGCGGGACCTTGAACATGACGCTCGCCTGCCACACATCCGACTTGTCGCCCCGCGTGAACCATCCGCCTGACAGGACGAGATCGGGCAGAAACTCCTTCTTCCGGGATGAGACCTCGAACTCGCCCTGCTCCACCATCCGCTGTTTTCCCTGGAGCAGCGGCGAATGGGACTGCGCCATGGCAGCAAGGTCCCCGATGCTTTTCTCCAGAGTGGTCCGGGGGAGCTCGGCGGGTTTGCCCAGTGGCGCCAGGGGATCGCGGCCAACGAGTCGGTTTATCATGGACGCCTGCGTCTCTGTCTTGCGTTCTTCCTCCGCTATCTTGTCCAGGAGCATCAGGACCTCGAGCTGCGCGCGCAGGACGTCCTGCTGCATTCCCTGGCCGGTCCCATACCGGGTCTCGGCGATCTGCTGAACGTTTTGCATCAGGTCCTTGGTCTGCGCAAGGATCTCAGTAGAGCGGTAGGACAGGTAGTAATCATAGTAGGCGTTCCGGAGTTCTGCCAGGACCCGGAGCTGCATCTCCCGCGCGTTCTCATGTTCACGCTCGGCCATTTTTCCCGCAGCATGGCCCATGGTCGAGAGCTTGCCCGGGAACGGGACCTCCTGTGAGAAGACAATGCCCTGCATGCTCATATCTTCCTTGCCCACGCTCCAGGCGACCGGCGCCCCGACGTTCTGGACCATGTAACCGATCATAGGGTCGGGCATGGCCGCGGCAAGGGACCTTTTCTCGTCTGCGGATTCAGCTTTCTTGTCCACCATGCGGATCTCGGGGTTGTTCTGCAGGGCCTCCTGCTCCAGGTCCTTCAGCGTTACCACGCCGTCGTCAGCCCGGGCTTGAGCGGAGAGAAGAACGCCCAGTACGATCAGCAAGCTCAAAAGTGTTCTCTGCATCAATTCCTCCTGGGGAAAATAGTGCAATGTGCATGCTAACGTCTATTCTTCGGGAACTCAACAAATCAACATAGGATCAGCGTGCTGAGGGAAACTGTTCCGCATTACCTGATGAACAATCTGAAGGACTCCATACGCTCAACTATATCAGAAAAAAGGGCGCTCGTGCTTTTGCACGGCGCCCTGTCCGACAAGATCCATTACAGCGTGCGGGATTTGTTTTATCTACCGTGCGTCAAGGTTAAAGGTGGCCGTGGCCGGGGACTTTCCGGGTCGTACCACGGTGACCTCGGTCTTCCACGTGCCCTCCATGCTCACGCCTGCTTTATACGTGTAGACATCACCCTTGAGTACCGGTTCGGGCTTAGAAGACATGGGCGCCATCCCCGGCATGGCCGGCATGAAAAATCGCGCCGTGACCTTGGCATCCGTCACTGCCTTACCCGCCTCGTCGGTGATCTTCACGCTCACATCGTTATCACCCTTCACCAGCGGGTAACTGCCGGCAGAAAGCGTTATCGTCAAACCACCCGTTGTCTTCTGGGCTTCATAAGCCCATGACATGGCGACCGATAATACGAGTACTACAATCACTGCCACTGTAGCAAGAGAGAATCTTTTCATAGAATTTGCACCCCTTTTAGCTGAGATTTCGACTGGACACATAACGTTCTTTCTCTAATATTGACAGCATGCACTGTTCAGTATGAAAGAACATCGTCTGTCTCATGTCGAATACTACAGCTGATTACTGCAAGACTAGGGCCAGAATGGAAAAATATTATTTCCCCTGACAATTCGACCAGTTAAATAACTAGTGCCGATCTATGGACAAGCAAACTGGAGCATTTGCTTCATGAGGCATAGTATTTCATACAGTGGGATTCGGAAAGCAGTTTTTAGTTTTTAGTTCATAGTTCTTAGTTAGTGAAAAATAACTAAGATTTTTTTAACTTCTTTTTATCTCGCTTTCCCAGATGAAAAAACTCAAAACTAAGAAACTCTTTAATAAGAACTTCTTTACTAAGAACTTCTTTTATCCCGCTTTTCCAGAAAGAACGCAATAAACACGCCGACCATCAAGCTTATCAGGCCTGCGGTAATCATGTTCTGGCCGATCTTGGGCGAGGACTTTTTCCCGGCGGGAACGGCGCGATCAATGATCTGGACCGTTGTATTGACGGACTTGTCTTTCATGAACTCGGTAAGGGCCGCAACATAGTAGTTTGCGATCTCCGCGGCAAGCTTCGGGTCTTTCCATTCCACCGTTATGGTAATGGTCCCTTCCTTGCCTTTTTTAAAGGAGGTGACACGGCTGCCGAGTTTCCTGACCGCATCTTCCAGGAGCGGCGGCTTTTCGGGGTCCTTCCAGGCGTCTTTCGCAGCGTCCCATTTGTGTTCGTTAAAGACCCTCAAGAGATCGAACCGTTTGATCACCATCTCTGCAATGGTCCTGCTTTTCAGGAACACGAGGAGCCGGTCCACAGGTGTCGACAGGCCACCAAGAGATCCCGTGAGCGCCCCGGCCAGAGGATTAGCCGATAGTGCGGCGCCCAGACCGCCCGATTCCGGAGCAATCGCAAGGATCATGGCCTGGGATTGATAGTACTTGGGCAGCAGCAGGCTGACGATCATGGTCGCCAGCACCGACACTACGCACAAAGAGATGATCATCATTTTCCTGCGCCGGAGAACGTCCCAGTAATCCGTTAGATTGATTTCATCGTCAGGCGTCTGTTGCTTTAGTTGCTCCATACTGCCTTTCATTTCATTTAGTTTTTAGTTATGAGTTTTTAGTTCTTAGTTTTGAGTTTTAAGTTATAAGTTTTTTGACCAAGAACTACAGAACTAACAACTGACAACTAAGAACTTCTTTGTGTAGATTTTTTAGTTGCTGCGGTCGTTTTTACGATCGAGGTCAGCATACAAATAACTTCCGCCGATTCAGCAAGTGGCTTTTCAAGATACTGTCGTTCAATAAGGGCGCTGTCCCTCAGCAATCTAAGCCAGTAATTGGTTTCACGGGCCTCTTTTGACGCGATGGCCATTTTTGACAAGAAATCTGGACGGCTTTGACCAGCCAAGGCTTCTTCCACATTTGCGCCTATACTCGTTCCTGATTTCAATAATTGTTTAGACAACACATATTCGCCTCTCTGCGCAAGAAGTTGGTACAATTGAATAATGGTCAGGGCAAATTTGTAGGTTTTTTCTCTAATCAGGCTTTTCGTCATCACTTTTAAAAGATAGTTTTGAGTTTTTAGTTTTCAGTTCATAGTTGTTAGTACCACAACTAATAACTAAAAACTTTAACTAAAACTCATAACTGAATTTGCAACTCACAACTAAAAACTCATAACTGCTTTGTGGTAACTCAACTAAAAACTCATAACTAAAAACTGTTTCTAAAACAGCAGGTGGATCGTTGCGAATACGACCGCTGTCTTGAACAGGATATCCACGATGTCCTTGAACAGCCGCACTCCCGCGTTTCGTTCTATTACTTGAGGCACGAAGACCGTGTCGCCGGCCTTCAATTCCTTGTTCTCTATATTGCCGATCGAGGGTGAACCACTGCTGACCGCGGAACCGTTTGCCTGCAGCACGTACACCTGGTCCTGTTCCGCGTATTTGGTGTAGCCGCCGCTCTGGTTGATGAAATCCTTGACGGTGAGGCCGGGGAGATATACCTGCGCGCTCGGACTGTGGATCTCGCCCATGACCAGCACCTCCTGCGGTCTCTTGGGTACGAAAATGGAGTCTCCGTTCTTGAGCAGCAGGTCGTTCGCGGACCCGGCCCACTCTTCCACATTTTCGGTTATATTGATCGCGACCCTTCCTTCTTCCTGTTCCCGCATGCTCTTCAGGTTTTCAAGCAGGCCCTGGTTCAGGCTCATCTCCGTCTTCGCGGACGCCGCTTCCTCCGCGCTGATCGCCTGCACCGAAGCGGCGGCGGCGTTCTGGAGCACCTGGGACTGCATACGGACTATGAAGGCTTGCAGGTTCTTCTCCTGGCTGTTTTTGACATCTGTGCGTTTAAAAACTATTCCATAGGCGTATGCCTCTTTTGTGAATCCGCCGACCCGCAGCAGCAGATCGCTGAGGCGTTCTCCCTTGTTGATCTCATACTTGCCCACCCGTACCACTTCTCCGCTTACGGACACTTTATCGGCCGCTTTCAGCGCTGAATAGACCCGTATCTGGTCCTGCGGTTCAAGCGTGATGTTTTGGGATTCATCACCCGTCATGAGCGCGGCCAGGTCCACGGGGATGATGGTCCGGTCCATCATGTCCTTCGTGATCCGGACAACCTCGGCCCTCCTCATGTCGGACTCGGGAAGGAGCTGCCCCTGGATGATGATCTCACGCAGCTTGATATCCGGCCTCCATTGAAAGCGGCCGGGATTCGCCACCACGCCGCCCAGTTCCACGGTCTCCCAGACCTTGTCATAGAGGGGTCTGATGCTGATCGCATCCATGTTCCGGACCTTCTCCAGGTATGCGCCGGACGACCTCGTCGATCCGGACTGAACGTTGTCGAGCTTGATGTCCAGAAAGACCTTTCTCTGGTTGTCAACATACCGGGTCAGCTGCAGCGTGCCGCCGAGCGCTATGGGCAGGAGCCCTCCCGCAGTATCGATGAGATCGCTCAGCGTCTCCTGCCCCTTCAGCTCGTAGATGGCCGGTCGATACACCGTGCCTGCCACGCCCGCAACCGGGCCGATGAGCGGAACAAATACCGTGTCCCCGTTCTGGAGCTTGATGTCCTGGCTGCGGTCGCCTTTCAGCAGAAAATCGTAGAGGTCGATGGTCTTGATCACCTTTCCTGAACGCAGGACCTGAATGGTGCGCAGGCTCCCCATTTTCGTCGGCCCTCCGGCGGAAAAGAGCGCCCCGTATACCGATGTGAGCGAGGAGAGTGAATAGCTGCCCGGCGTGACCACCTCGCCCGCAACGTAGATCGTGAGCGTCTTGAGCCCTCCCATGGCGATGCTCAGGTTGAAATCGTTGTAATACCTGGAGAGATGGCGCTTTATTGTTTTTTCCAGCTCTCCGAACCTGATGCCCGCTACCGGGACCACGCCGACCTTGGGCAAGGTCACCGTTCCTTCCTTGGTGACCTGAAGGTTAAAGATCCCCTCCGTGGTTCCCCAGAGGGTCAACGTAAAATGGTCGCCCGGGCCGATGATATAATCCGGCCCCACCGGCATCGTCGCGGAAATCGTGAAGGTGGAAACGGTCTTGTTGAAGAGCGCATATCCGAACTGCGTAAGATTGCCCGGAAGCGTCCGCTCGAACAGGGAGGATTTGGTCGGTTCCGAAACGACCGCGGGGAGGGTCGCCGACTTGACCGGCTGTTCCGGCCGGCTTTTCTTGAAATTCTGATATAAATCCTTCGCCCCTTGCAGGTCACCCCTCTGGACGGCATTGGAGATCGCCTGCGCAGCCGCGGGGTCCGTCCTCTGCACTTCCTGGATTTCAGCGCTGCCGGGGTCTTCCTGCGGGTCGCTGTCCACCTGGGCACGGGTTATATTCGCGGACAAGAGCATGCCCGCACAAAGAAATATCAACAGGATTTTTTTCATGAACACCGGCCTTTACATTAATAAATGCAATAACAGTTCGGCATAACAGCACCCCAACGAAACAAGGCAAGTATAGCAAATACCTGAAATTAAAGCAAACGCATCTGCGACTACTGCTCAACGATCAAGATTAACTCAAAACTCATAACAAAAAACTAAAAACGCTCCACCCTCTTCCCTCTGCTCTCCCAACGCAAAACTCAAAACTAATAACTCAAAACTGCCTTTCGTCTGCCCTTAGCCCTATGTTGTTCTTGCGAATAAAAACTGCCTCACCTTGGAAAGATTCTTGAACGGGATCGTATAAAATCTTCGGCCGCAGGGAATTCACCTTCCATGCCCGGTAGTCTTCCGCGGTCTTGACCATCATATTCCTGAAACTGCGGTTGCTCGCACCGCCCATCCTCATCTTCACCAGGACTTCGGGGATATACATGGAGGAGATCCTGTTTTTCTCAAGGAACCTGAGCATCAGTTCATAATCAGCGGAGATCGTGAAACTGGTATCGAAAACGCCGTGGGCTTCGTATACTTTTCTTCTCACGAAAAATGTCGGGTGCGGCGGTATCCAGCCTTGCTGGATCAGACCATCCTGATGCGGACAGGACTTCCAATACCGGACCGTCTTTTTTATGTTATCCCGGCGCACATACAGCAAGTCTCCATAGCAACTGTCAATATTATTCGAATCCATACGGCCGGCGACAGTCTCGAGAACTTTGTTATTCGCGTAAAGGTCATCACCGTGGAGAAAACCGATTACATCTCCGGACGCCATCCTGATTCCCTTGTTCATGGCATCATACATCCCCTTGTCCGGCTCAGAGATGAATTTTGCGATATGGCGCTCATGCTTCTTGATCGCATCAATGGTCCCATCCCGCGACCCGCCGTCAATGATGATATATTCAATGTCGGAATATGTTTGGCCCAGAACGCTCTGTATGCAATCATCGATCGTCCGAACATTATTATAGACTGCGGTGATGATTGATATTTTCATATGTTGTAACTGAATTAACGCTAACTGCATGGCCCAGAGGGCTGGTCGTGGCATCAATCTGCAAAATAATATGCGAATGCTCATTCTAAACCAATTATGTAATAATTTTCTTATCAATCTTTATATTACGTTTTATCAGATCGGTTTCTAATGACAAGAGCTTGCCCTAATAACTTTTCATAAACGCCAATAGTTTCATTAAATGTCTTGGCCCAAGAAAATTTTGAAGCTTGGGCAAAACCTAACTTTCTTAATCGTTGTTGCTCAGATTCTTCCGTTGTTTGTCGTATTAAAGCTGCCAGAGAAAGATGGTCTTGCTCATTGAGTAGCAAAGCTGCTTCCCAGCAACCTCCGGAATAGAAGATGTGTTAAGTGCAACGACAGGGCATCCTGCACCATGGCTTCAAGTATAGGCATTCCAAATCCTTCATATGCAGATGGGTAGATAAGACATGTAGCTTGATTGTATAAGCGATTCAGTTCTTCGTCGTCCACATAGCTAGTGTGTTGCCATCTCCCCGGAATCCGTTTGTTTAGTAACGTCATTTCGGACTGTATCAGCTGTCCACCGCCAACACACAACAGTACCAACTCCGGCAAGACAGCAAGGGCTTCAACTGCAAGCCTAAAGTTTTTGTAGCCACTACGTGCCCCGACAAACAAGACAAAGGGACGAAATACACTATTTGAAGCTTGATTGATCGGAGAAAACATTTTATTGACACCCATATGCACAACATGCACAATATCAGGTGAAATCTCAGGCAAGTATTCTAGCAAATCTCTACGCGTGCTATGAGAAATACAAATAATTGAGTCAGAATTTCGAATTGCTTTGAATTTTTGCCATGAATGCATCCACCGACGCGGGCCCGACAAACATCGCTCATACGTAAAATCATAAACTGTTGTTACTACGGGTACATTTAATCTTGGTAGACGATAGTAACTGGAATGAAATAGTTTTATTTGATTTGAGATATTGCAACGAAGATAACGCTCATAGTGCCGACTAACAATGATGTGATAGTTGGTGTTTTCCATGTCCAGCCCACTTCTGATTGCTGCCGTAGGGTCGAACAAATAAACCTGATGCGGAATATTCATTGGAATATTTCGAATCAGTTCACTAAAATAGACACTAATTCCACCAGATTCTTGCAGTGAAAATATTATTCCATCAAGAGCGATCAATTATAGATATCCCCAAATCTCAATATTCTAGAATATAAAAGCGCCTCTCAAGTATTTGCTATTTATTATACAGGTGTTTTTTTACACTGAGAATAGCTGGTAAAGCAATACCCATCAATAGTACGAGCGCTAATGAACCCTGTATGTTGCGAAATGATATAAATATATACGATAAAAATGTTACAATAAAAGCAAATCTGAGAGTTGTATCGCGAGTTCTATTTGTTATTTTGGCAAGACAATAAATAACAATAACAATAAAAATAGATAAAGTGATTGGCCCTAATAGACCAAAATTCAGATGGAAATCGGCGATAATGCCAGGAAACACATTCCCCTCATCAGTCAATAAATCGATTCCACTACGACTCAAGTTATAATCAACTAAATGCGCTGGTATGCTCTTATCAAATCCCAGAAAACTCGGGAACATAAATGAAACTGGAGTGAACAGGAAAACTGATACATCGTCATTCTTATAACCTTTCATATCTGAAAGTACGAATGCCAGTTCTGTAAACATATCATTATTGCTTAACGTTGACGAAAAAACAATCTCGCCAACATCCATTTTTTCTCTCTCGAACCTAGCCATATATGATAGTGAAATAAATACTACGATAAATATCGACAGCACCGGGCCTAAATTATAAAAGGATAATAATCTATTTTTATTGCTGTTAATAGATAAACGACTTTTTAAACGTCTAAACTTGGTCACAAATAAACAAAATATAGTCATGAGCAATATTGATCGCGTACCTGATGCCGTAAACATGATCGCTATCGCAGCCAAACTGAGATTTCCAGATATACTTAATAAGCGTCCGCGCAAGCTATGTATTGTAAAAATGTATAAAGAACAGCAGATTGTTAATATTTCCCAAAGTGCGACCATCGAGGCTATCGCGTCTTGAGACTTGTTGAAGAATGTTAATTTCTCCCTTGCTGAAAGTAATCCTAAAATTAAATCTGTAATAATATTTGTGCCCTGATTTAAATATCGTATTGATAGAAATCCTAGTGCCAATACGAAAACAAGTATAGAGGCAATAGTTAGTCTAGATTCTGATATATTATTTTTATCGTCTATTGCAAATTTATTGAACACATCTTTTAGTATCGTTGTAGTAACTATTATTGTGACTATGTAATATAGCGTTACAATATAAACAGTATCAAGAAGTTGAGATGAATCAATTTGATCCATATTTTCGTTAAAATGCTGCATATTAATTACATAGAGCGCAGGCATCCAATACCAGAATACGAACGATATTATTATACACAAATACAGTGATAGAGCGCCTTCATTTAGCTTGAGCGTGCGCATCACCTGCAGGCTTAGCATTATGACAATAATTATTATAAGGTTTGCCAATATCACGATTGTTCTTCCCGAGAAATACAACCTCGTTCTCTTGAATTAATATTCCAGCTTTTCCTGCTGATTATGATTCAGCGCGGTGTTCCGACTGCATAAATTTGAAACGCGTATCTGGTCTTCGCGAGCATTAGATGGCCAGATCGGCGAATAATTTCATGCATGCTTATAGGTCTGGGATAGGCCACTACCGCACCAATATCTTTAACAATAAAACCGTTTTTTTCGAGGACAACCCGCAATGATCGCTTTGTATAATAGAATACATGCTCCCATGGTATGAGCCCCGGAGTCTTTCTTAAGAAGTGCGCCAAATAGAGTTTTAGCATTGTAGGAGCGCCATTCGGAACCGATATGTAGAGCAAACCATCCGGCTCAAGGCAACGATGAATGCCTGATAATACGTGTTGTGGCTCCGAATGTGCTCAAACACGTCCCACATGGTAACATAGTTAACTTTATTCTCTAGTTCAAATTCAGTTAGATATTGATGGATATCAGTACAACAACGCACAGAATCATGGTGTTTTCGAGCCTGCTTAACCTGCGCCTTCGAAACATCAAACCCGTAAGTTCTTAGTCCTTGACTCGATGCATAATCTAGAAATCCGCCTACACCACAGCCGATGTCCATCACAGACCTAGCAACGAGTGGCCGTACTTTAAGCGTCGTACTATATTGTTGCATGAGCGAGTACCATTGGCGGAAAGCATTTTTTTTATGGCCTGTCTGCAACCAATAATGGTTTGCATCAATTTCACTTTCTCTCAAATCAACATAATCAGGAGATATGGCACTTATGTCTCCTAAGGTTTGATATAAATCGCACTTACTACAGTAGAAGCCTGAATATTTAATCCCACGCGATGACTCAGTAAACAAATGACGAACTGATTCAGAACCACAAAGCCTGCATGTGAACTTGCTATTATGTATATTGCGTCTAGTCAGCGATGTAGAACAATCATTCAACTTCATCAATACCTTTCCTAGTAATATAGCATTAAGCCATTGCTGAATCTATTTTTCGAAGCAGATAAACATCATAAATCGTTTCAAATATCCAACAGCAGAAAAATGCAGTCGGAACTGCAATTTCAGATAACCAGGGTAAAAAGGAATAACATCCCATTGCAAATAGTGCAAATGATAGTAACCGAACGATTAATAGTTGTATGTGTTTGCTCGTCAAATGTGAGAGAAAACGCCCCCACCGATTGGCAGCGATAAGACAATCTAGAGCTAGCACGGCAATGAAAACATATGAATGTTCAAAAATCACACTTGGGAGCAGGCGTTCTACGAAATGCACATTCCCTTTTAAATATAGCGCTGTTACAATTAGCGCAAACACGCTTATCGAGATCGCTATGCCAGTGATATATATTTTGGTTGCGGTTTTTATCAGATCACTATTATCAGAGGTCACCAACCGTCTATAGCTCTCTGCAAAGTATGGTTCAAGAAGCATCGTACTGACGATACTAAACTTCCTCGCAAAAAAATAAACCACAAGAAGTATTGGTCCAAGCAGTGCTCCTACAACGATCTTGTCTGCGACCTCCGTAATTGCTGAGCCTACATCAAACATCCAGTTGCCGAGTATCTTTTTTGTTTCCGAATAAACGCGTTTGAGCTGGACAGGGACAAAATAATTTCTCAGAAGAAGAGGGTATATCAATAGGAATCGTATAATTTCCGGGATGAGATAGAATATTAAAAAGATCTCCCATCTATTAGTATTTCCATTTAATTGGCCAAAAGGCCCGATTTCATTGACATATGCCAAAATAAATATCAGCCGGATAATGTTCGGCAATAGCATCCAGTACATAAAAACATTCCATAAATTAAGACGTCTGGCAAGTCCCTGTGGAGAAGAGCAGCCGGCGATCCATAGACCCGGAAATATTATAGCCGCTTCTCTGGCATGAGCCAGCAGAGGCAGTGCCGGGATTAAGCATATCACGAGTAATACAACAGCGGCGAGAATTCCTCCAAATAGCTCAACCACAGCACCTACGCTAAAGCGGAAATGAACTTCAAGGTCAGTCGGGGCGGCAATAATATAGACCCATGTCTGCGGGATAAGCGCAATCTGGATTAGTGAAACTATAGAAAGGAGAAAGATAAACGTCCCTAAAAGGTCATTTCCAAAATGTACCGCAAAAAGGGAGTAATAAACTATTGAAATTAGCGCTGCCAGACCGGAGGAAAGGCTTGGAATTGCATATGCTCTCATTTATTTATCAGTGACCTCACAGCTCTGCCAGAATATATATACAGGGACAGAAGATCAAAAATATATTTATTGCGAGAATAAAGCTGAATCGAGGTAATTTTATACCGTCCCTGCAAATGAAGAAATACGGGTCGAACTTCTCTATCATGAACATCCAACAAACTGAAACCATCAACACTGAAAATAATGCGCTTGCGACCAAATATCCCGCGGAACTCTGAATTCATACACTTACACATAGCTTATATTGTGATCAAAATACAGCCCATCAATTACTTGATTTGAATTAAGAAATGGAATCTTTTGTGTCGTTATCCAATCATAGAGAAGAGTCATGTCTGAAACAGCAACTCTTTGGCCTTTTTGGATTTTCCGCTGTGAGTAAATCGATTCAAGGACCTGCGTACGCTCTTCGTAACAATAGATCAAATATTCCACAAATTGCGATAGCAACTCTGTTGTCCAAATCGAAAAATGAGGGGCAATATCTGTCTCTGCAAGACCATTTGCGATACCAACGCTCCCAACCAAGCCGTTGTTAAAATCCATTAACTGCGATGGAATCTTCGATATGTGAGTGTTGAAATATAAATCACTATCACTTATTACAAAACGCTCATTCGGCTTTACTAACGATAATATCAAAAAATATCTCCGAAAACAGGCAAGTTCAAAACTTATTGGGTTTATAGACATATGGCGATACACCGCCATGAACTTGCTAAAATTTGCATTTTTAACCAAACCTGCATCTGGATAAATTACAGAATACCCCTACTCATGGGCTGTCTTCTTATAAACATCAAAGAACGACGCCGTTCTATCTTCACAGCAGTATATCTTCACCAATACGCTCCACCATTAATCTCTAAATTTTGAAATCCTTTTGGTCTTTCCTCGATCGATGGTCGACACCAATATTCATTAAACAGTTGTCGGTATTGCCTGTCGTTCTCCCACCTATTTCCGATTATTCCAAATAACAGCTGCGTCGCACCACCGAGAACAACTACTGATGTACCTATATTTTTTGAGTATGCACCCATAGGAAGTCCATAGGCCCCAGCACCAATAATGACAACTTCCGGATCACTCACTTTGATTTCCTGCTGCATTTGATTTAGGTTTTGAAACCAATCTTGGCCTTCAACGTCTTGGTTGCAGTGAGTCTGAGGTGCTTGAATCACACTGATATGCATGTCCGGAACTGTATAATGAGCGAAAAGGAGCTTGTGGCGCTTATACTGTTCCAGTATTGTTTTCTTGAACGGACTTACTACAGTAACCCGACGATTTTCTAAAGCAAGAGTCCATTTTTCCTTTGTAAAAAAACGGATCTAGGTCATGCAGCCTACAAGTGATTGAGTGCTTCGGTATCAGGGAACGATCGAATTGATTCCACGCCGCATAGAGATCAATTTCAGAAATTGCATTTAGATACAATCGACAAAGGTCATCGATACTCTGATCCGTACAGGGGAAGAAACCAGCTAAATATTTCAGATTCCTCCGAAGGTCTTCTGGATATGGTATTTCTAAGGAGTTATTACAACGTTTCTTGAGATAAAAAGCTACCGCTCGCGCCTCCACAGAACCTACTCGAGCTACCAATTTTCTCCCATCCAGGATTGCAGAGGCGATGATTTTTTGAGCATTCTCTCCAGTAACGTCTGGCAACGGTACCCCACGAAGTAAATTGATGTACTTATATTTTAGTAAAACACTTGCTTTAGATTTTAAGCGCTGAATGATATTTGTTCGCATATTTCAAAACCCGACCACTTTAAAGTTGCGTTGTCAATCTCAGCTTATGGCTCAGGGCAAATTCTTCTCACATACCAGCTCTAGAAATACTATATAAAGTTTGGAGTTCTGTGTTCGCAATTGGTAGTTCAAAGTTAAGAATTAAACCTCGAACAATGAACATCATTTTCCCCTCATCTCGCCCCTTTCCTGTAAATTACCACTTTTGCCGTCTTAAATAAAATGTTGAAATCCAGGAATGGCGAAAGATTTTTTATATAGAAAAGATCGTATTGTAGTTTTTCCAGCCCGTCTTCAACCGTTGCTCCATGCCGGTAATTGATTTGCGCCCACCCGGTGATCCCCGGTCTGATCGAATGACGAAGCGAGAAGTAGGGGATCCTGGATTCGAACTCCCTTACTTCCTCCTCCATCAACGCCCGGGGGCCGATGAAGCTTAGCTCCCCTTTCAGAACATTCCACATCTGCGGCAGCTCATCGATCCTGAACTGCCTCATGATCTTTCCGACCCGGGTGATGCGCGGGTCGTGTTTTTCACCGGCATGCAACCGGTCATGATCAGTACCGATCTGCATGGAGCGGAATTTAAACAGGGTGAAGACATTGCCGTTCAGTCCCACCCGCCGTTGCCGATACAGAATTTCACCCTGTGAATCGAGTTTAACGGCAACTGCTATGACCAGGGCAAGAGGAAGCGTGAGGACCAGGCCAAATAACGCAAGTATGATATCGACGACTCTTTTCACCTTATTGTTATAGATGCTTCTTTTTACCCCCAGTATCGGCGTAAAAACAAGCCAGGAGTCCGTCACGTGCTCCACCGGGACCTTCCCGGTCATGCTCTCGTAAAAGGACTGCATGTCGCAGACCACGGTCCCGCCGCGCTTGCACTCCAGTGCAATTTTCAGAAGTTCAGGGTCCTTGACGTGATTGCTCGCAAGGACCAGGACATTCACCTCGCGGTCAATGACCATCTGTTTCAACGTCGTCGGGCCGCCGCTGATCGCAGGGACAGGAGATGATGGCGGCAGGTGATCATCCTCTGTCATGATGCCGACCACCCGGTAACCCGGATTTTCCTTGATCGCTTCATAAAGCGCCTCTCCCGCCCGGTCCGCACCGATGATCAGAATATTCCGCTGCTGTATCAATCTCTTTTCAAACAACGACAGGAAGGCAAGTCTCCAGACGTAGGTGCCTGCGCCGGCCAGTATCAGGCATAACAGGAACACCCCTCTGCCGGATTTCAGGCCTGGCCAGAAGAAGAAGGACAGTGCAAGCAGCCCTGCAGTACTGATGACGCCGGTCACGTGCCTGAATAGGAATTTTATCCGCTGGGCGATAAGGTCAATGTTGTAAAAGTCCAGGATATAGAAGATGAAAATATACGCAATGAGGAAGGAGAACCCTGTTAACAACGTGATCAGGTCATATCTGTCGCAGGAGCCGAACCAGATAACTGTGGACAGAATATAGGAGAAGGTGATTATGCCTATATCCCCTGCCATCAATACCATGCTTTTTTTAGGGAAAAGAGTAAATTTCAACTAAGCATGCTCCTCTCCATGCATCCTCCCCCTCGACGGGGACGGAAATGAAGATGGGGGTGATTGTTGGTATGCGAAAGATCCACGGTATTTTTCACCTGCGGTAAAAGGTTTTAACACTGAGCACCAAAGGAGGGAGAACGGCATGATGAAAACGCGGCAACACACTCATACTCACATCGAAGCTGGTCGCCAGTGCAGATCACTCGCGGACGATACGTCTAGTTCCGGCCAATCCCCGCCTCTGGGAGGCCCATCCGGGCACACTCTTACATGCGATACATTCACCGTAATGATGGAAGACTGTTCGGTATAATCGTTCCCTTCAATATTCGACTGCCGTTTATTCCAGTTGTAATCAAGAGCGAACTCGAGCCAGTCCTTTGCCCGGTACCTGAGGCCGGCCCCGCTGAGTGCTGTCCGATCGGTCCTGATGGAATACTGGTCCTGAACATAAGCGACACGGACCACGGCTGCCCACTTCTGGACAAAGCGCTGCGTCAGTTCTGCATAGGCCCCGGTCGATATGAAGTAATCGATGCCCGGGATATTCGGTTCATTCATGCTGCGCTGGGCCGTCAGCACGACCGTCGTATTGGTTGCGAAATCATGGCGCACGTCAGCAGACCCCACCTTCACCGTGCCGTTGCTCCTGGCAGAGGAGGTGAAGTCCTTCCGTGCCAGACCGGCCTTGAGTGTGCCTTTTGACCGGGAGGAGAAGTCCCAGGTCAACCCGGCCTGCATCGTGCCGACCGTGCTGTCGAGGTCGAGCGTTTCCTCGGCATAGTCGATCTTCCGATGGCCGTACTCGATGAATACCGACGCCTTGGGAAGGACCCGGTAGAAGACAGCGCCTGCGAGCTGATCTTCTTCGCGGTCCCTGAAATGGCTGGTGATGAACCGCCAGGTGGATCTCCCATAGTCGAGCCGTGCCGTGACGCTGTCCATGACCCGGTACGATGCTGATAGCAGCAGCGACATTGGAATGGAATACTTCATTGGTCCCGGTCGGCGTCGAGCTCCGCGGCTCGTGCCCGCGCTCATAGTTGTCCGAGAGCTGCAGTTCGAGGCGGTCACCCACCTTGAAGTCAACGGACCCGCCGGCATGGTGATCAGTTATGTTTTCCTCGGTGTATTTCCCGTAGCGGGCAAAGACCGAATAATATTCCAATTCAGCCACATGGGTCTGGAACGGCAGCTGCAGCCGAAGGCCGGGTGTGACCGTCGTGATGGAATCACTTTTTTTATCATTCTGGGTATACGTGATGTTGTCGCTAAAGGTCTCGGAGATCGCAAAAAAGGGATTGATCTTCAACGGTCCGATAAGTAACGTCGGCGGCGCCCATGCCGGTGCCTGCGACAGCACGATGCCGCCCCTTCCAAAGATCGCAGGGGCGGGAGCAAGAGCGGGGGATGGCGGGGCAGCGGCAGTCGGCGGGCCGGAAATGAACACGGAGGCGCCGGGAGTCTTGGCAGTCGACAGGGCACCTTCTACTTCACCGGGAGACGCCCCCGCATCAGCGGCCCCCACATAAATGGATTTTTTATCCGCTCCCGCTTTGGTGGCGGCGTTCACCACAGCTTCCAGGGGAGCGCCCGCCCTCAGGGCCGCCCTGACAACAATCTGAGACCGGGTACCCCTGGGTAATGGCGGTTTGCACCACCAGAGACGGATCTTCCCCGGTCTTAATGGCCGCGGTAACGACTTCCCCGCTATATGCTGATTTGTTATCCGGTCCCGCATAGGTGGCTGATTTGATCACAGCAGCCAGGGAAGCGCCCGCCTTCAGGGCCGCCCTGATAACGGTTTGGGCCGAATACCCTTCGGTAATGGCGGTATACACCACCAGAGACGGGTCTTCCCCGGTCTTAATGGACGCTTCCACAATGTCCCCGACATATGCCGATTTTTCGTCCACTCCCGCATGGGTGGCTGAGTTCACCACAGCATTCAGGGGAGCGCCCGCTTTTCGAGCTGCCCTGACGATGTTTCTGGCAGCGTATCCTTCGCTAATGCCGGTATACACGACGAGGGATGGATCAATACCGACCTTAATACAGGCGGCGAAGACGTCAGGGATCTTTTCTCCCGATCTCACGGCATCATTGATGATATTTCGCAACGGTACTCCCTCAGAAAATTCCCGGGAGATCTCCGCTTCAACGGCCGTCCATTCTATTCTCTTCTCTGTTGCGGGTTTACCGGCTCCCGCCTGAGCAGCTCCTGCCCGCAGAGGAACCATCATGATCATGCACCCAAGAACGAATGCAAATAGTGCCATGAGGCTGAATGTTCTCTTGGCTGTATTTTTTTCCACCGGAGGCCCTCCCAGCATTTGTCCCATTTTATGATCAAATTATAAGACACCCTCATCAGTAAATAACGTTGCATGGATTGTGCGGCTTTCTGTCCATACCCGAAATTCTTCAGCGTTTTGATAACGCATTTTTTATAGCATACATACTAACGATGAGTCAATAGAATAGAAAACCACTATATTTCCGGGGATATTAAGCGTTTACGGGATGGTCGATCGCGGAGTTGTTTCTCCTTTGGCCGGCAAATAATTCGAGAACGACCTTGTAAAAGAGTTATTCGCGGATTTTATTGATCCGGTCCTTTGCAATCGCCGCCTCGGTAGTGCCGGGATGGTCCTTGATGACCATAGTTGAGGTATTCCTTGGCCTTAGCAGTGTTCTTCTCGTTCAGATAGGTCAGGCCGATCTTGAGCTTGGCCCCGGCCGCCTTGTCGCTCCTGGGATAGGATGTGATGACCTTTCGAAAGGACTCGATGGCCTTGGTGAATTCCTTCTTAGAGGAGTAGCACTCGCCAATCCAGTACTGGGCGGCGGCAGCCAGGCTGGTGTCCGGAAAGAGGGCGATGTAATTTTGAAATCCGTCGAGCGCAAGGTCAAAATTCCCCTTGTCGAAATCGTTCTTTGCCTGACTATAGGCCTCGGAAGGCTCTCTGCCCTTCAGGGCGGTCTTCTTGTCCTTGTCAGTCGCGGTCCCGACCGGCACCGTTGAAAGGCCGCCCGTCCCGGAGCTCGATTTATTCACCTTTGCTTCGAGCTCCTCGATCCGCGCCGTGAGTTCCGCAATTTTGACGCTCTTATCATCAAGCTTCTGCGCAAGCTCGGTAATATGGAAGTTGTTCTCCTCGAGCCTGCCCTGGACAAGCTGGATGTCCGTGGCAAGCTGGTCCGACCTGGCGCCTGAATCCGCCATCACCTTCTGCGCGTCAACCGTTCCCCTGCTGTTCGCATCGAGCATATCGAGACGCTTCTGCAGTTCCTTGATCTGCGTCTTCGTTGCTGCCTTTTCCCCGCGCAGTTCGGACATATCGGTGTTGATCTTCACGAGTTCCGCTTGGGGAGCACAGGCGGCCATCAGGAACAGGCAACCGGCAAAGGCAATGGTAAGAAAGGGCTTGGTCGTCATGGTATTTTTTCCGTGTACAGAGAGATACTAATGAACGGGAGCCGATGGCGTAGAACAAGGAAAGCGGAGAAGGGTGATCCGACGATGTCCCGCCGAGGATCCCCTTCCCCTTTTCATGATGATGCCGATCCTACTCCGTCACCGCGATAAAATCGTCTCTCCGGTTTTTCTGCCAGCAGCCTTCAGTGGAATCATTGCAAACAGGCTTTTCCTTGCCATAGCTGATGAGCAAGATCCGTTTCCCGGAAACACCCATATCGGTGAGATACTTCTTTGCGCTTGTGGCGCGGCGCTGGCCGAGGGCCTGGTTGTATTCCTTGGTGCCGCGTTCATCGCAACTCCCCTCGATCCTGACCTTCACCTTGGGATTGGCCTTGAGCCACTCCGCATTCGCCTTCATCGCGGCCTTGGCGTCGTCACGAACAAAGGACCTGTCAAAATCGAAGTAGATGGACTGCAGACCCGCTGCTGCGGATGCGGCGCGCTCCAGGGACTCATCTTTTGCCGCAGGCTTCGCTTCTTCCTTCATCGGTTCAGCCGCTTGTTCGGCTGCCGGTTCTGCTTTTGCGGCAGGGGCCGCTTCCGGTGTAGTGGTCACCTGCGCCTTCTTGGGGCAGCCCCAGAGGGCAAACAAGCTGAGCAGTACAATAACACCAAGCATGAAAATACGTCTGTTCTTCATCGCAATCCTCCTAATAATAGTATACGAGCAAAGGTCCGTAATAGTCGTTGAAAATCGCAAGAGGTGACGCGGGATTGAGATGTACCGCATTACCGTCTAACTTTCGTTAAGATAGCATACAACCTGGTTGATGTCAACGGGAAAGGATTTTTAACGACCGCATGGAGACTCGCCGGGCAGAACAAAATACCGGCTGACAAAATATTATTTTCGGCATTTGGCTCGAAAGTAATGGGTGTCATGTCCCCATTGCCTTCGGCTGAGCGTTCATCTGAACTCGCGACGCGAAACTCAGGAGAGCTATGGAACGCGATTATCAAAACGGACAAGCCGAGATGTGTGCTAGCGGACCTCGTTACCAGCGGTTCTCGTGGACCCGCGAGCCGTCAAAACGGTCACCCGCTTTCTTTTCCTCGGCAGGGAAGCCGATGGGGATGAGCGAAAAAGGGACAATGTGCTCCGGCATCTTCAGGAGCTTCCGGAGATTCAGGACCCGGTCCTCGGTGGGATAGACGCCGCACCACACCGCGCCGAGTCCCTTGGCATGAACGGCGAGCAGTATGTTCTCCGTGGCCGCGGCACAGTCGAGCACCCAGTACCCTTTGTGTTTCTCGAGCGATGTGTCTCCGCATACGAGGACGGCCACCCCGGCCTGTTTCAGCATCGCGGAATAGGGATGGAACTTCGGGATCTCGTCGAGCAGCGCCCGGTCGGTCAGAACAATAAAGTGCCAGGGCCGCTCGTTCCCTGCCGACGGAGCGCTCATCGCTGCATGCAGGATCTCGTTGATCACCTCCCGGGGCACCGGCTTTGGCGCGTATTGGCGCACGCTTTTCCGTGAAAGGATCTTTTCCATCATGTCCATATTGTCCACCAGCCTTTCTGATCAGCTTCGCTTCTTCCCGTATCCCCGGACAAGCCGGAACCAAAAGGGCGTCTTTCGTACCCTGCTCTTGCGATAACGCGGCCATAAACAGAGGAAGCAGAGTTAAATCAAAACCTCTAAGTCTTGGTTTAACCCAGAATATTTTTTCGCTTTTCTCTGCGATCTCTGCGCCTCTGCGAGAAAATTTCTTCCCGTTTTTTCAAGAAATTGATTAATAAC
>CAVTAJ010000005.1:0-580987 GCA_963732675.1 Nitrospirota bacterium | reverse complement strand
CGATTCAACAAAGCGGTATCGGTGCGCATTCAGGACCTTGACCGCGCGCTCCTCTGCCTTGTCCATGCCGTCCTTGATCACTATCTCTTTTTTGAATTGAACGGCTTTCAGGCTGTCTTCTTCAATGGGTTTGAGCGGCGCCGTGATGATCTTCAAGGTATGAGGGAAGCGGTCAAGGGTGCATACCGTCAGGTTCGCCGTAAGGAGGAACAGGAGAAGCACAAACCACCACGTATGATACATGTCGAAGAAGCCGAGCATCTCGAACAGCTGGACGGTGGACTGGCTGTACTCCTGAAGGTATTTCTCCGGCGATTCGTTCTGCTGGATCACCGTTCCAATGACCGAGACGATCGCCAGAATGATCAGCAGCACGACCGCGAGCTTTACGGAAGAGAAAAATTTCCAGACCTTGTCCGCTGCAATTTCAACGATCCCTTTTTTATTTTCCAATACGACCTCCCGCGTGAAAACAGTGGCGACACGTTAACATATTGGCCACCAACGTGTCAAGATGTTTGCCGTTCTTCAGGAATTAAGGGTCCTTATGGAGAAAGGATCCCATAAACACATCGTTGCTATCATGGGACCCTTAATAAATATGCATGGATCGCCTGAGCCGCTTTTCTGCCGGCGCCGAGCGCCGAGATGACCGTGGCGGAGCCGGTCACGATATCGCCGCCTGCATACACCCCCGCCCGGCTGGTATGGCCTGTTTTTTCGTCGGCGATGATGTACCCGCACTGGTTGACCGCCAGGTCCCTGGTGCTCCGCGACACGAGCGGATTGGTGTTCGTGCCTACGGCCATGATCACCGTATCGGCCTTGACCAGAAACTCCGATCCCTTCTTTGGGTGCGAACGTCGGCGTCCCGATGCATCGGGTTCTCCCTGTTCCATGCGCACGCATTCGACCGCGACGGCATGGCCGTTCTCGCCGATGATCCTTACCGGACTCGTCAGGAGTTCGAGAATGAGGCCCTCTTCCCTCGCGTGGTGGATTTCTTCCCGCCGCGCCGGCATCTCGGCTTCCGTGCGGCGGTAAATGATGACCGTTTCCCGCGCCCCCAGGCGAAGCGCTGTTCTCGCGGCATCGATGGCCACATTCCCGCCACCCACCACGGCAACCCGCTCTCCTCTCCTGATCGGAGTATCGTATTCCGGCGTCGAATACGCCCGCATCAGGTTGATCCGTGTCAGAAATTCGTTGGCCGAATATACGCCTGCAAGGTGCTCCCCTTCAATGCCCATGAACTTCGGCAGCCCCGCACCCGTGCCGATGAAGCAGGCATCAAAATCCTCCATGAGTTCGTCCACGCTGATGAGTTTGCCCACCACGGCGTTCGTGATGATCTCGACACCCATTCTTTTCAGGACAGCTATCTCACGCGCCACGATCTGCTTCGGGAGGCGGAACTCGGGGATCCCGTAGACCAGGACCCCGCCCGCTTCATGCAGGGCCTCGTGGATGGTAACCTGATGGCCGAGCTTGGCAAGATCGAAGGCGCAGGCCAGTCCGGCCGGTCCGCTGCCGACGATCGCGACCTTCTTTCCCGTCAATGCCGCTGCCACCGGAACTTCACCCGGTCCCTGCTCCGCCGCCCGGTCCGCGGCAAACCGCTCCAGGCGGCCGATGGCCACGGGTTCGAATTTCCTTGCCAAGGGTGCAGCGCTGCTCGCACTGGCTCTCCTGGGGACAAACGCGGCCGCAGACTGCGGGCAGGAGGTTTGCGCTCCGGATGATCTCGAGCGCCTGGTCGAACTCGCCCGCCTTGATCGCCTGGATGAACCGGGGGATGGGGACGCTCACCGGGCAACCGGCGACGCATTTCGGGTCTTTGCAGTTCATGCATCGTCCGGCTTCCGTGAGCGCCATCTCCGGCGAATAGCCGAGCGAAACCTCGTCAAAATTCGTGCGTCGTTGCCGGGGGTCTTGTTCAGGAATAGGTGTCTTATGCGGGAGGATCTTTGCGGGTCCTTTCTTTTCCCCCCGCGCCGATCATTTTACGGTGGTCTTGATTACTCACAGACAGGTTGCCTCTCTCTGCCCAGCATCCGGTCATGGCGCAGTTTCCATGCTTCGAAGGACTCCTGCTCTTCGCTCTTGTAAGCCTTCTGGCGGTTCATAAGCAGGTCCCAGTCCACCAGGTGGCCGTCGAACTCGGGGCCGTCGGTACAGGCGAACTTCGTCTCGCCGCCCACGGACACGCGGCAGCCGCCGCACATCCCCGTGCCGTCGATCATGATGGGGTTCAGACTGACGGTCGTCTTGACGTTGAACGGCTTCGTGGCCTCGCACACAAATTTCATCATGATGGCCGGTCCCACGGTCATGACCAGGCCGGCGCCGCTCGTTTCCAATTCCTGCTTCAACGCCATGGTCACGACACCTTTCATTCCTTTGCTGCCGTCATCGGTGGTGACCAGCACCTTGTCGCATACCTGCTGCATCTCCTGCTCGTAGATCAGCAGGTCCTTGCTCCGCGCCCCCATGATGACCGTCACCGCATTCCCCGCGGCCTTAAAGGCCCGCGCGATGGGGTAAAGCGGCGCTACGCCGAACCCTCCGCCCACAAGGACAACGTTCCCGACCTTCTCGATATGGGTCGGCATGCCGAGGGGTCCGCAAAGGTCGAGGATCTCGTCGCCTGCCTGACAACCCGACAGCTCGGTCGTGGTCTTGCCGACGGCCATCACGATCAGGCTGATGGTCCCTTCAGCGGGGTTGATATCGGCAAGGGACAGGGGTATCCGCTCTCCCTTATCATGAAGACGGATGATGACGAACTGTCCCGGCAGCGCTTTCCTGGAGATCAGGGGAGCGGCAATTTTATAATAATAAACATCCGGCGTTCGGATAAGTCTTTTCTCAAGGATTTTTGCCATAGCGGGCTATAGTACCATACTAAAAAGGATTTTTTCCACTATTAAATTGCCGGGGTCGGCATCCGGGGGACCGGTGGATGATACCGGTGAGAGGTTATTCGAACCACTATTCTATCGCATCGATCAGTTGATGGCCAGGCCTTTCAACGCTGTCCTTTGAAACTGCGCGCACCCTGTTCGCGGTTATTTTCGATCCATCGAAATCGATCGTGATCCTGCCGCTCTCCCAATCAAGGGACCCACCACCATCCCTTTTCCCAACGGACCAGCTGAGCGCGAGAGAGCATTCCACGCAAAACCGCTTTTCAATAATGAGCGAAAACCGTCCTGCTCATTCCTTGCAGACCTCGTCTTCCTTGCACATTCCAACATCAGGCGCCGTCGCGCCGGGCTGGGTGAGGATCCCCTGCGGATTGAAGATGTCCAGCGCCATGCCTGCGTCATCCGGTTGCCGGGGTTTCTTCGTCTTTCCGGACCTCACCTTCTGGTTACCCTTCTCCGCGGCCTTCGATGTTTCCGAGCAGGTGAAGAGATAGCGCCTGATCGCATCCGCGCCGGTAATAAATATTTTTTGATATTGACTGTTCACGAAGAGCGTGGGTACATACTCAATACCCATGCCCTTGAGGTACGCGGCATACCCGTTCACCTCCAGATGCTTCACCGGCATTTTGTTCGCTTCGAACTCCTTCATGATCTCAGCGCAGTGCTTGCACTCTTTGCTGTAGAACAGGACAAGCCGGTCATTTTCAGGCAAGACCACCGTCGTCTGGGCCGGCAACACCAGGTAGAACATGCTAAAGACCGCCGCCAGGGACACGAATCCTGCTATCAGCGCTGTTTCTCCAGCGAGGAGTCTGAGGATGCCGAGCATGACCATGATCGCCAGGATGATCAAGCAGAGGACGCAGGGGGTATGAATGCCGAAGGCCTGATACCCGGTGAAGAACCCTTCGCATGCCAAAGAAACGATCAGGATCAGGTTGATGAGCGGATCGAGGCCTTTTTTGTTCACAGAACGGTTCAGAAACGATAAGAGCGCCAGAAGGGAAAAGGTCACGATGCCGATGAACAGGATCGAGAGATCTCCGTATCTCACGTGCTGCGCCACGGCCTTGCATCCCTCGGTCTGGCAAATGCTCTTGCCGAAAAATTGCATGATGATCTCCGTGAGGACGAAGATCGTCGCCAGCGAGCTCATTGCAAAAAATATTTTATGATATGCTTGTTTCGACGCCTGCATTTCGCTTGTTCAACCCCCCGGGATGGAAAATAGATACGGCGCAATGTACACTTTTTTGCGGCACACTTCAACCCCCTCCGCTGTCCGGGGGAAGAAGGGACAACGTTCGATGGTCTATTTCTTCGCTGTTACCGGCACCACCAGCACCTTGCAGGGTGCGTGGCCGATGACCCTCGAAACAACGCTGCCCATCATGAGCCGGGTGAGCCCGGTGCGGCCGTGGCTGCCCATGATGATCGTACTCACCTTCCTTTTTTTCGCCTCGTCGACGATATCTCTGTACGGCTCATCACCCAGGTGCAGAAGGACCTCGCAGGTGACGCCTTCCTTGGCGGCCTTCGCTTTTATCCCCTCAAGGTATTTTCTCATGTCCTTTTCGAGCTTGTCCGCGGACTGCGCGTCCCAGAGTTCGACCTCGGCGTTTATCTCGATCACCAGCAGAACGTACAAGGTGCTCGAACAGGCACTGGCTATCTTGATCGCCTCGTGAACCGCGGCCTTGCTGAACTCTGAACCGTCAGTGGCAACCAGCAATTTCTCGAATCCCGGTGTTGGACATATCTGTTTGGCCATTGAGTATCCTCCTGTTTCTAGAATTGAAAATCTTTTGTAAAGTATCTATTCAGATTCAGAAGCAAATCTATTGAGGAGAAACGGGGAAAGAGTGGGGAAATGGAGATAAACCTATTACTTGTTTTCTTCTCCCTTTCTCCAGATTCTCCCTTTCTCCTGCAAGGTTTTGACATCCTGAATCGTTACTTTATTTGCCGTTACAGCAGCGTCGCCGCGAGCTCCGCGAGATCGGAGCGTTCGCCCTTCACCAGCGTGATGTGTCCGGCAATGGGCTCGTCCTTGAACCGATCAACCACGAACGTGAGGCCGTTGCTCGATGAGTCGATGTAGGGATTGTCGATCTGGTACGGATCGCCGGTCAGTACGACCTTGGTCCCTTCGCCGGCACGGGTAATAATGGTCTTGATCTCGTGGGGCGTGAGGTTCTGGGCCTCGTCCACGATCAGGTACTGGTTCGGCATGCTGCGGCCGCGGATGTAGGTAAGCGGCTCCACCTCGATCATCCCGAGATCGAAGAGGCTTTGGAGGTCCTTCTTGCCCTTGACCCGTCCGGGCCCTCCCGAGGAGCCCACGAGGAAGTCGAGGTTATCGCGGATCGGCTGCATCCAGGGTCTGAGCTTCTCCTCGACGTCGCCGGGCAGGAACCCGATGTCCTTGCCCATGGGAAACACGGGGCGGGACACGACGAGCCGCTGGAACGTCCGCGCCTCGATGGTCTTCTCCAGTCCCGCGGCCAGCGCCAGGAGCGTCTTGCCCGTTCCGGCCTTCCCTACGAGCGTGACGAGCCGGATATCATCGTTCAAGAGCAGATCGAGCGCGAACTGCTGCTGTTTGTTCTTTGCCATGATCCCCCAAACGCCGTGCTTCGCGGTCGTGATCGGCACGAAGACGCCCTTCTGCTTGCTGTACCGGGCCAGCGCCGTCTGCGACTCGTTCGCGCTGTTCTTGAGAAGCGCGTACTGGTTCGGGAACGGCTTCGGTTCCGCGGGCTGCAGTTCTCCCCTGGCATAGAAATCGTCGATCGCCCCCGGTGCGACCAGCAGTTCCGACCTCACCGGAGTACAGCTCATCGAGCGTGATCGTGTCCGACTCATAGTCTTCGGCGATCATGCCGAGCGCATCGGCCTTGATACGGAGATTCGTGTCTTTGGTCACGAGGATCACCGGCAGGCCGTCATTCTTCAGGTTCAGCGCCGTGGCAAGGATCCGGTTGTCCGCCTTGGTCGCGATCAGCTCGCTCGGCAGGCTGTCCGGAGACTGGTGATTCAGCTCCACCCGCAGGTTCCCGCCGCCCTCAAGCTTCACGCCCAGGGAAAGCTTTCCCTTGAGCCGATGCTCATCGAGGATCCGCGAGACCTGGCGGGCGTTCCTGCCGATCTCATCGACGCCTTTCTTGAACTTGTCGAGTTCCTCGATCACGACGATCGGGATCACCACATCGTTTTCCTCGAACGAAAAGATCGCCCGCGGATCGTGGAGCAGCACGTTGGTATCCAGTACGAATATTTTTTTCATTCATGAGTCCTTTATATCAGTATTTAACGCCCTATGCAGTGAACAAGTCTCTTTTACCGCGGAAAAGGCCACGAAACTGTCGACGGAAATAATGAGAACCATATCTTAAAGATTTTTTTGCTCTTAATCCGTGTGTACTTCGTGTGACTCCTGTGGTAACTGTACTTTTTATGGTCTGAGGTTCTACCATTCTGCATAATATTTTTTTGCGACTTAACCCAAAATCTCCCGTGAAGGGATCGCCCCCTCCCTTATCACCTTCGGTCTCTCAGTGCTCACATCCACGACCGTCGAAGGGTTGCCGCCTTCAGCCCTCCCTCCGTCGAGGACCAGATCGACCATCCCGCCGATCACTTCAGAAGCTTCCCGCGCCGTGCAGGGACTCGGCCTGCCTGAGATATTCGCGCTCGTACCGGTAAGCGCGGTGCCGAGAGCTGCAAGCAACTGCCGCGTCAGCGCATTTCCAGGAACCCTGAGCCCGATCGTCCCCGTGCCGCCGGTCAGTTCCGCCATCACGTTCGGCTTTGCCTTGAACACCAGCGTGAGCGGTCCTGGCCAGAATTTTTTCATGAGCCTCTCGGCCGCGGGATTGACCTCCGATGCCCAGTCCCGCACTTCACTTGCATCCTTGATCAGCAGCAGAATAGGCTGGTCAGCCTGCCTGCCTTTGATGCTGAACAGTTTTCTGACCGCACCGGCGTTCTTCGGGTCCGCGCCGAGGCCGTAAACCGTATCGGTCGGATACGCAATAACTCCACCTGCGCGGATCACGTCCCTGCACAAGGAAAACGCTTTTTCGGGATGGGCGGGGTCGATCTCAACTATCGGTGTCCGCATATGGCATGCTCACTGCGGATTGCAGACGTGCGGAATACGGATTTCTAAAGACGACCACTCCGAACTCCACATTCCGCACTCCGCACTAATTCCCCCCGCCCGTCAACACAATATCCCCGTTCTCCCTTTTCAGGAAAGAAGCCACGACCGGGCACTTGACTTTAAAGAGAAAAAAGATACGCTCATCCTTTTCCTGTACGAGTGTTTCGTAATTGGCCTGCCCCTTGCTGATGATCAGATCAGCCGATCGGTACGCATCCATGAATTGCGCTGAACACGCTTCCAGCAGCGTACCGATGCCGTCATTTCCGTTGTCGATCACCGTGGCGCATTCGCGGAGGCCGGCGGCATGCGCGTCGTCGAGCGTGGCATCGTTGATCACGGGAGAGCCTTTGACCACGGCGGTCACGTTCTTGCCCATGTCCCGCAGGACCTCGATCAGGACCCGGTCGAATACGATCTCTCCGGCATTATCGCAGAGGTAGAGGATGCGGCGGGCAGATCGGACTGCCCGGGAAAAATCGCGAAAACCGGTTTCGGACAATGGCAGGCGAAATGACTCTTCAAGCGAGCGGTCCAGGTCAACGCTGTCGTAGATGCCGAAATCGATCACGTTGCCGGCGATCGCGATCCGCACGCCGCCTTCAAGACGATCGGCTGCTCCTGCAGCCATGCGCCTGAGCGCGGGAAGCCGGTCGAGCGCGATCCGGTTATACAGTTTCCTTGACCTGTTGGTAAGGATCAACGCCGGTCTGGTTGCGCAGGATCCGGTGAATGAGCGTTGTCGTCCTGGCCGGAACCTCCTCAAGTGAAGCGTTTTCGATCACCGTTTCCGCCATGCGACTGATACCGCGGCCTCGGTCGCCGTTCACCCCTGCATAACCCAACGTGCGGGTTATCTGCCCGAAGAAGCAGGGCAGACACTCAAGCTCGGTCTTCAACCCGAAAAGAGACACGGATCGACCCACCTCGTCATGCGTCGAACAATGAGATTTTTTTCATGGAACAGCGCGCCGTCTCTTTCGGGGTTCACGCTGCTGGTCCCTGCGCCGGGGCTGCTCCGCCTGGTTTTTTCTTCCATCGTCTGCGCCTTGCTTTCTTTTTGACGGGGGCACCCTCAACAAGGGGCTCCGCTTCCACGGCATGCGGGGCCATCTTGGCAGATGCCGGAACCTTGGCAGGTGCCGACGCCTTGAAGGGTGCGGAGATCGAGATGATCGCGATGAGCCGCTTGGCCTTTTCCTCCACCTCGCGTTCCATCTCTACCTTGAAGACCTTGAGGCGGTTTGCCACCTTCACGTCGCTCACGGCGATGATCTGAGCCGCGAACACACCGGCGTTCTTGGCGCCGGCCTTGCCGAGCGACATGGTCGCTACCGGCACGCCTCCCGGCATCTGCACCGTGGCAAGGATCGCGTCGAGTCCCTTGAGCGGGGACGAATCGATCGGCACGCCGATCACCGGCAGCGTGGTCTGCGACGCGACCACCCCCGCGAGGTGCGCTGCCCAACCCGCTCCGGCAATGATCACCTTGAGCCCGCGCTTCTCCGCGCTCTCGCTGTATTCAAGCACCTTCTTCGGCGTGCGGTGCGCCGACGCGATCGTCATCTCGTAATCGATGCCGAATTCCTGAAGCATGGCCGCCGCCTCCTGCATCACCGGCAGATCGGAATCGCTCCCCATCAATATCCCCACGACTGGTTTAGCCATATGACTCCCTTCGAATTCATAATTATTATAAAATGCAAATTGTACTAGTGCACTATGCTCCATGCACTTTGCACTCTGCATCTACATGTCCTTCGGATCTTCTATAAAAACCGTCTCAACGCCGAACACCTCGCTGACAAGCGGCATCAACGCCCTGACGCCGACGGTTTCAGTGGCATAGTGGCCGGCGACAAGAACGTTCATTCCGTATTCCTTTGCCGCATTGTATACGGCCAGGTCGATCTCGCCGACGAGAAAACTGTCGAGCTTTTCAGTGACCGCCTCTTTCAGCATGCTCCCGCCGCCGCCGGATATGATGCCGATCGAACGGATGCGATCGTTGCCGAATCGAAATACGCGGCAAGCAACGTTCAACGTTTCGCTCAAGACCGATGCCGCGGCGTCCAGGCTGGTCGCCTTTCTGAAATTCCCGGCATAACCGATCTTGATGCCGTGATATTTCCCGAATTTCCGCGGCTTCCTGACGTCCAGCAAGCGGCACAACTGCATATTGTTCCCGTATTCCTCATGGAGATCAAGCGGCAGATGCACGGCATACAGCGCGATATTGCTTCTCTTCAGGTACGTTGCCCTCCGGGTCTCCAGGTCCCTGTCCTGTTGCGGCCTCCACTTGATCCCATGGTGAACAACGAGGAGATCGACACCGAGTTTTTTTGCCTTCTCAAAGGTGGAGACGCAGGCATCGACGGCAAAACCGACCTTGCGGACCACCCCCGCCTTGCGGGACCTCACCTGCAGGCCGTTCATGGACGAGTCCTTTATGTTCCCGACCCGCAGCGTCTTGTTCAGAAAACCCGTGATGTTCCTGATCGTTGCGCCGTGCTGGGCACTCTTTGCGTTCTGCGATCTCATTGGATCTTAATTCACCGTCTCCAGCGCCCGCGCCCCGATGTCCCTTCGATAGTGAGCTCCGTCAAAGCTGATCTCCCGCGCGCCTTTATAAGCATTGTCGATGGCAGCGGCCACCGCCGGGCCGAGGCCCGTGACACCGAGCACCCTCCCGCCGTCGGTCACGATGTTGCCGTTCTTCATGGCCGTCCCGGAATGAAATACCAGCACGCCCTTCAGTCCCGCCGCCGTGTCGAGCCCGGTTATCTTCTTGCCCTTCTCGTAATTCCCGGGATACCCGCCCGATGCCATGACGATGCAGACGGCTGATTCCGGCTTCCACTTGATCTCCAGCGTTGACAATCGTCCATCGAGAATGGCTTCGATGATCTCGATGAGGTCCGTATCGAGCCTCGCCATGACCGGCTGCGTCTCGGGATCGCCGAACCGCGCATTGAACTCGAGCACCCTGGCCTCATTGTTCCGGATCATGAGCCCGGCGTACAGGACGCCCTTGAACAGACGGCCCTCTTTTTCCATGGCCCGCACCGTGGGGATCATGATCGTGTCCATGACCTTGCGCTCGAGCTGCTTCGTCACGACCGGCGCCGGCGAATAGGCGCCCATGCCGCCGGTGTTCGGCCCTTTGTCGGCGTCGAACACGCGCTTATGGTCCTGCGATGACGCCATGGGCACCACGGTCCTGCCGTCGGAAAAGGCCATGAACGACGCCTCTTCACCTCTGAGGCACTCCTCGATGACCACCCGTTCACCGGCCGTGCCGTAGGCCTTCTCGGTCATGATGATGTCGAGGGCCTTGAGCGCCTCTTCCACGGTCTCGGCAACGACAACACCCTTGCCTGCCGCCAGTCCGTCAGCCTTTACCACAATGGGTGCGCCCTTTTCGCGCACGTACGCCGCTGCCGCGGCCTTGTCGGTGAATACACCGTACTCCGCCGTGGGAATATGATACTTCTTCATCAGGTCCTTGGAAAAGCGTTTGCTCGCCTCGATCTCGGCGGCCTTTCCGCTCGGCCCGAAGATGCGAAGTCCGGCTTTCGTGAACTCGTCCACGATGCCCATCGAAAGCGGTCCCTCAGGACCGACGATGGTAAGATCGATCGCTTTGGCTTTGGCGAACGCCAGCAGGCCGGGAACATCCTCGGCCTTGATCGGCGCGCATTCAGCGAGCCCCGCGATGCCCGCGTTGCCCGGCGCTGCATAGATCTTTGTGACCTTCGGGCTCTGCGAGATCTTCCAGACGAGCGCGTGTTCCCTGCCACCGCCGCCGACTACGAGTACCTTCATTTACCATCTCCTTGAACACGCCAGTATGATACACAGTACTCATTCGCATAGGGCATGGTGCATGGAGCATAGCGCTCTCTTGCGTTTTCATTCCCTGCTCTCTGCCCTCTGCTCTCTGCCCTCTGCCAACCCTTCATTCATACTTCCTGTCCTGTATCCCGCGAGGTCCAGGCAGACGTAGGTATAGCCGAGCTCCTTCAGCGCTGCTGTGATCTGCTCCGCAACACCGCTCTCAAGCAACTTCGGAAAGTCGGACCGGTCAACCTCGATCCGCGCCGTGTTGCCGTGGTGACGCACACGCACCTGCCGGAAACCGTGAGCGCGCAGGTGGTCCTCAGCTGTCTGAATGGCCTGGAGGATCGCCGGCGTGATCCGTGTGCCATAGGGAATGCGGGAGGAAAGGCAGGCAAGCGACGGTTTGTCCCAGACAGGCAGGTGTAAACTGCGTGCGAGTTCGCGGACCTCGGACTTCGAAAGTCCGGCCTCAACGAGCGGGCTGCGGACGGCATATTCCTGCGCAGCCGTTCGACCCGGACGATGGTCCTTCAGGTCGTCGGTGTTCGAACCTTCGATGACAGAGGAGATCCCTTCTGTTTCGGCAAGCCGCCTCAGCTTGTCAAACAGCTCCTTCTTGCAGTAATAGCAGCGGTCCGGGGGGTTCTGGACGAAAGATTCCGAGGCGAGTTCCTCGGTGTGGAGGGTGCGGTGCGTGACGCCCAGAGATCGGGCAAAGTTCTTCGCCGCCTGCAGTTCACCGGCGGGATAGGTCTCGGAAACAGCCGTAACCGCGATGAGGCGCGGACCCATGACCTCGGAAGCGGCCCTGAGCAGAAGCGAGCTGTCCACACCGCCGGAATAGGCAAGAACGGCCAGTCTCATCTCATGAAGCAAGGTCTTGAGGTGTTCCCATTTTCGTTCAATCACCATCTGCGCGATAATAACACAGCTTGAACGGGAGTGTCAATAAAGTCCTGCACCTGGCCGGTACGGTCGCGGTCAGGTCCGACGGCTTATTTTTTCCCGGCAGGTACGATGAACCCCATCTTCAACGAGATGGCTTTGCCTGCGTCCTGCACCAGGGAGGGGAGAGCGCCCTTTTCCAGCAACTCTTCCGTCAGCCGGTGCGACGGCGCGACAATACCTACTGCGCCGATCACATTACGGGAAAAGTCCCTGACCGGAACAGCGATGCTCCGCACGTCGAGATCAGCCTCCTCGTTCTCAAACGCATACCCTTTCTCAGCGATCTTTTTCAGCTCATTGAGCAGAACATCACGCGTCTTGACGCTCTTGTCGGTAAGCGGCGTTAAATTCATTTCCGGGTACAGCCGCTCGATCTCATCAGCCGGCAGGGCCGCAAGCTGCACTTTGCCGACCGCGGTGCAGTGTGCAGGGTGCATGGCGCCTATGCGCGAGGTCGCGCGGACCGTCCTGGCCGTCTCCACGCTGTCCATGTAGATCACCTTGTTCCCGCGCAGGACGGCCACAACCGCCGTCTCTCCCGATGCCGCCATAAGGTTCTCGAGGATTGGCCTCGCCTGGCGGCGGCACTCGCGCTGGTCGATGAAGATCGCCCCGATCTGGAGTGTCTTGGGGCCGAGGCGGTAGTTCTCGCTCGAGCTGTTCTGCTCGATGTAGCCGCGGTGTTCGAGCGTGGCAAGCAGCCGGAACACGTTGTTCTTGTGCAGTCCCAGCCTCTTCGACAATTCCGTCACGCCGAGTTCGTCCTCGGTCCTGGTGAATGATTCCAGGATATCGAGCGCATGAGAAACTGACCGGATCGTATAATTTGATTTTTCCCTCTTGATGGCCATAGAACGACGCTCCCCTGCAAATTGAATTGATATTACTTCAAGGTCCCCGGCTTCTTGCCCTTCTGCACGGGGTAACCTTTCAATAACCAATCAGGCATGCCTGCCTGATATATCATGATAGTGGTGTATCCCATCTCAATGGCCGCACCTGCGGCCATGCGGCTGAGTCCTCAGTCCATGCCTCTGCAATAAAAAATGACCAATGCTGCTTTATCCTTCAGCAAACGTGCGGCCTTGGTCTTCATCTCGTCCGGCATGATATTGATGGCTCCGGGGATGTGCGCCTGCTGATATTCGTCTGATGTCCTCGAGTCGACAAGCACTGCTTTTTTGTTTCCCGTTACATAGGACCGCAGTTGTTCCGCGTCAATGATCGGATATTGCGCCATGACTGATGTAGAAGACAGAAACAGAAAGCTGAACAAAAACAGGAAGGAACGTGTTTTTTTCATATCGTAATGTGATCCTTTAGCTTTAAAACATGTGTTTAATATTAAGTCGCGCGGCGGTTTTTGTCAAGAGGAAAGGCGTTATTATCGAACGTGAATTAGCGCGTGGATACGAAACAATTTTTTCCTCATGCTGCCGCTTACCGATAGTAGCGGAGAATGCGGATCATGGACACTGGTATCAAAGTGTAGCTGTTGACAGACCAGTGAACGACTATCTACGGTGCATTCGGAACTCGTCTCTTCTCGATAAGCGCGGCCATGCGTTCCAGATGCTTTGCCTCCTCCCCGGCCAGGACCAGGAACACGCGCCGTGCATTTCCATCGGTGAGGGTCCGCTCCATCTTGAGATACAGATCGTAGGAATACGATTCAAGGGCCATGGAAAGATCGAGGATGTCGTTGATGCCTCTGCCCGTGGTCCACTCCAGGGCCTGCTCCACCCGCATTCCCCCCTCCATCACCTCGCCGGGAACAATACCTGAAAAAAGCGTATCGGGAATCTTTGCAGCAAGACGGTCTCCGGTCACTTCCTGGTACAGGGTAAGCAGCGTGGCCTCGTGACCCGCTTCAGCTCCTGCTAATCCCTGATAAAGCGCCATGGCCTCCTGGTCCTGGAGAGATCCGGCCAGAGCGCCATAGAAGCGGCGCGAACCCTCTTCCAGAGACCACGCCAGGGCGATAAGCTCTTCCGGCCGCGAGGCAGAGGGGAAATAGGCCATGCCGGCCTCGGGCGGACCGCCTGCGACGAACCCCTTCCATGCCCTCATGCCACCGTGCATGCTGGACATGTTCGTGAGACCCGCGTTCCTAAGCATTCCCGCAGCAGCACGGCTGCGATTCCCCGCTTCTCAGTACAGGATGGTCGGCTTTGCAGGATCGATCTCGCTTATCCGTGACGCCAGTTCTGTGATGGGGATGAGCTTCGCGCCCGGGATATGGCCCTGCTCGTACTCGCCCGGCTGGCGGACGTCGATCAGGTTATACTCGCCCGGCTTTTTCTGTTTCATCAGCTCCTTCACAGCTTCAGCGCTCATTTCAGGTGCTTTTTGAAATAGTGAGGATAAATTCACGATGACCTCGAAGAGTTCTCAGGTAAGATTGGGATCTGTTCCCGTCGTCCCGAAGGACTGAGAGAAAGTATAGCGAAGGGCAGCTGAATTTTCAACAACTATCAGTTCGGAGATAAGGGATCACGCCAGAACAAGCGTGCCGATGCCGAGGAGAACGAAGAGAATGCCGGATGCCGGACGGATATACCTGGCCGGGATGAACGTATGGAGCCTGCCGGCCACGAGGATCCCGATCAGCGTGGCGAAGCTGAGGGCGGCAAGACTGCCGAGGAATACCGCGAGGAAGCTCTGATATTTTACGGACAGGAGCAGCGTAGCGATCTGCGTCTTGTCCCCCATCTCGGAGATGGCGATCAGGCTGAAGGCGGCGATGAACCCTGCGCGCGCCGAGGGTTTGACCTGCTCCGGCGATTCTTCCTCAGTCTTGCGCAGCAGCATGTACAGGCCAAAGAGGATGAACACCCAGGCGGAGATGCGCGTAATGAGGACGGGCGACAACAGCTCACCCACTCCCCTGCCCACGATCGCGGCGCTTCCCGACAGGAGCGCGAAGGCAAGGAACGCGCCGGCGAGGACCGGCCGTCCTCCGTAGCGAAGCGCCAGGGTAAAGACCATGAGCTGCGTCTTGTCGCCGAGTTCAGCGGTGAAGATGAGGCCGAAGGTGATAAAGAAGATCGTCAAGAGGGACAAGAGAACCTCAACTTTTTCGGCAGTGGATTCATCGTATGAACAGGGATGACAATAACATCAATAAGCGCCATTCAACGCAAATAACCGTGAACGCATAAACCTCAGAACTCAGATACAGAAGAAAACGATCAGCTGAAAAATGGGGAATTAAAAGGCATAAGGTGCGGATGATTAACATAAATAAAAGAATGTCTTTTCGCCCATTTCTCCAACTCTGCGTCTCTGCGTCTCCTGAACAGTTATAAGGACCTGTACAGTTTGCATAACCTCTAAGACTTGTTCAAGAGCGCCCGCTGTCTCTTGACCAGCATTTTGATGCCCTTCTCTCCGAGCGCGAGAAGCCTGCTGAGCTCGGCCCTCGAGAATGGTTCACCCTCGGCAGTGCCCTGCACCTCAACGATCTTACCCTTGCCCGTCATCACCAGGTTCATGTCCACTTCCGCTGTCGAATCCTCGATATAGCAGAGGTCGAGCATGGGTTTGCCGTCCACGATGCCGACGCTGATCGCGGCAAGGTAGTCCGTGACCGGCACGGTCTTGATCAGCCCCTGCTTTTCACTATGGCGGAGCGCATCAACGAGCGCGATGTACGCCCCGGTGATCGATGCGGTGCGCGTGCCGCCGTCCGCCTGGATCACGTCGCAGTCGAGCAGCACGGACCGTTCGCCGAGCGCCTTCATATCGACAACCGAGCGAAGGGACCTGCCGATGAGCCGCTGGATCTCGTGCGTGCGGCCGCCCACCTTGCTCCGCTCGCGCTGGATCCTCTGGCCCGAGGAGCGCGGAAGCATGGCGTATTCAGCCGTGACCCAGCCCGTGCCTTTGCCGCGCAAAAAGGGCGGGACGGAGTTCTCGACCGTGGCAGTGCAGATGACCCTGGTGTCGCCCATCTCGATCAGCACCGAGCCCTCTGCTGTCTTGATATAGTTCCTGGTGATCTTTATCTTGCGGAGTTCGTCCGCCTTCCTGCCGTCACTACGCATAAAATGTCTCCTCTCAGTCTCAAAAATCCAGCGGGCTGCCGACTTCCTTGATGGTCCTAATATCTTTGTGCGCCTGCAAGAGAAGTGTTCGGAAATCAAGATAATACCGCAGCCACTTCCTGTAATCGGCTCGGTGCGAGGGAAGAATGGCCTTCTTTCCCATGATGGCATCAAAGGGTTTTAATCTGTCATCCGGAATGAGGAGCATGCGAAGAAAACCTCCGATGAATACCCAATTTAATAATGGTCAGCTTATTATGATATTCCATTAGAATCATATTAGTCAGTATTCAAATAGTAATGAATTCCATCGGTTACGTCAAGTTTTTTTCAATAAATCTTGACCATTAATATAATCCATGTTACTGTTATCCGTCCCTATAATAACTTGTACTCTCGGCGCTTCGCGTCGCGATACTGCCAATAGGAGGAATCATGAAGCTCAAAATAATTGGCTTTCTTTTATCGGTGGTCGCTCCATTGTTGGTGAGTTGCACTCCAGATTCTAATGCAGACACACCTCTTCCGACGGTCAGCTATTCCGTAATAGCGTCTGGTGACAACACAATTAATGGCCTGCCTGAGAATAGGAAACTTGAGATATATACAGATCAGACGGCATTTAATTCAAGTTTGTATTTATTCATACAACCACTTGCCGAGCACACCGTGGATTTTTCTTCTCGGAGAGTAGCTTTACTTAGCCTTGGTGGGCGTCCTACTGGCGGTTATTCAATCTCGGCGGAGAAAATAGAGGATTATGGTGAGTTTATTAAAGCATCGATTATCATTAAGAAGCCCGGCAGCAATTGCGTTGTTACGCAAGCACAGACGTCACCGTATCAATTTGTTGAGGTTGAAAGCGTGAAGGAATTGCTTTTCGAAGAAAGAGTCGAGGTTGTGAATTGTATATAAAATGGCATAACACGGCGCTCAAGCCGACCGGCCTTTGCGTGCTCCAAGCGTTGGCTTAGCTTCGCGTTAATGCATGATACTTCCAGAACAATTTACCCACGTCGAAATATTGACATTGCAGAAAAGTAGGTGTTGCTCACCGTACCGATAATTCAAAACACTCTGTCCATTGGCTCTATTTATCATCTCTGGAGAGCCGGAACGTACAAGGACCGCCTTTCAAGCTGAAGGCGGCCCTTTTTTGTTTGTAAGCTTCTTTGGTAATAATCAAAACCCTGAACTTCGACGACTTTATGATTTCTGTCTGTCCACCAGTACTACGGGATAATCGCGGTCGCGCCAGGCGTGAAAACCGCCGGCGAGCGGCCGAATGCGCGTAATTCCCTGCTGAGATAACCGCAGCACCACCTGGGCGCTTGAGGCTTCGTTGGGGCACGTACAATAGGCGACGATCTCGCGATCGCTCGAAACGACTGGATGGCGCGCTACCTCATCCAAGGGGATCCGCAAAGCGCCGGGTATGATATAGGGATCATGTTCAAAGTCAAGTTCGTGGCGCAGATCGATGATAACGACATCTTCGCCGGCGTCCAGCCTCTGCTTCAGCTCTTCCGGTGTTATGCGCGCGGTGTAGAGCTCGCGCAATATACGCCGGCGCAAGGCATACTTCCGGAGGATATACAGCGCCAGCCCGCCGGCCACTAACACCGAGAGCGTTTTGCCCATTCCCGCGGCGTAATCCAACGCACGATCGAGTTCTCTGCTGAATACATAACCGAGAAGTGTATAGGCGCCGATCCAGAGGATGATACCCATACCGTCGAAAAGCAAAAAACGCCACAGACGCATGCCGATCATACCCGCCATCGGAGTCGACACTGCGCCAAACCCGGGGAAAAACTTTGTTACGAGAAGGGAGCGGCCGCCGTACCGGGTAAAGATGCTTTCCGTCCGGCGGACGCAGGAGTCAGGCTCGAGAGATATGCGGCAAAGCACGGATAACACCTGGCCTCCGCGTCGCCGTCCCATAGTGAACCAAAACAGGTCGCTCACCAGCGCTGCACAGACGCCTGACCCCATGCAGAGAAACAGGTTCAACTGTCCGACACCGGCCATGGTCCCGACCGTGATAAGCAGCGGAGCGCTCGGTATGGGAAACCCCATTGTTTCTACAAAAACACAGATAAACACTACGGAATATCCGTGCTGTATGAGAAACGGGATGATATTATCCATGGTGAAATACTCCGTGGCGCCTCACATGCAGACGGCCACAACGTGCGCGTTATATGCGAGACTACGGCTCTCCAGGCCCAGCACTCAGACTGCTTCATGCACCGTCTATCAGCCATATTCTGGCGCATTATCCGCTCAATCCAAGCAGTTTTTGTGCCCCGACCGGGGCAGTGCATCAGCTTCAGCAGTGCATGCGATTCACTTCGTACCCGTGTTTTTCGAACGCCCTCTTTAATTGCAACTTTTCCACCGGCGTCAGAACAAGATAAAGGGATATGACCTTTTCATAGGACTTCTCCTCCGAGCAGGTATAGCGATAGAAATCGCTTTCCATCTCCCGGGGAAGGTCCGCGTCCGCGAGTATCAGCCTCAATTCGTCACTGGTGCACAGCTTCTTGTTAAGGAACTGGCTATTACGTCCGAAATATGCGGAGGTGCCCGCCTTGTCTATCAAGAATGTCGAGGGGCCGCAGCCTATCAAGAGGACCATGAAGAGTGTCGCTCCGATATGCCCGTAAAGGCGTTTCATTACCGCTTTTTCTCCTGCAAGAGACCGGTCATTTCCCCGATAAAGGCCCCGGAGCTGAAATCCCGCCCACCGTAGATCTTCTTAACGATGGCCCCATCGCGATCGATGATGATCGTGGCCGGCAGCCGGGTGATCGTGTATCCTTTTACGAACACGTCTCCTCTTTCGTCAAGCAGTACAGGATAAGACACCTTGCCTGCCAACTGCGCGATGTCTGCGCGGGCCCTGTCGACGGAGACCCCGATCACGACCAGGCCGTCTTTTTTCAGCCGTTTGTAGAGGCCGTCGAGAGACGGCATCTCTAACGCGCATTCTCGACACCATGAGGCCCAGAAATTCAAAACCACTACACTGCCGCGATAATCGGCGAGCTTGTGCGCGATGCCCTGCATGTCGGATAACGTAAAGTCCGGCGCCGCTTCCCGTATAGGGTTTGAGGCCGCATAAGAAGAAGGAACGACGGTCAGGAGAGATAGAATGGCTATTTTTATAAATAAAATAGAAGATTTGTCGAATAAGCGATGCATTATATATATCCCGTGACTGTTAACCAGATGTGGCATAATAACCCGCGCTTTCCGCTTTCGCAAGCAAATTAACCTTGGATTATCCGGCATGGGCATCAGCCAATGGGCTCAGGTCGTTATCATTGACAATTCTCAACGTCACTGCTATCCTCACTTTATGGCACGACCTCTTCGCGTAGAATACCCAGGCGCGGTGTATCACATCACGTCGCGCGCTAACGTCTGAGACCGGACAGCGCACCGGCCGTACGAACCAGGCCACGATCTCCTCGTCACGGACGAAAAAGGGTGAGCCGCATTTCGGTAGAGGACTACGCGGTCGCATTTCTCGACGAACTGGAGCGTCCCGCCCACGTCTGCCGGCGCTTCACAGTCGCGCATTGAGGCTGCCGGACGCTGCCTGCGCCGACAATTCATCCAGCGGGCACAGGATAAAACGCAGCACGTACCGCTGAACTTGCGCGTCAGCACTTAGGGTGGCCATGCCAGTACTGCATAAAATCGATGATGACGCTAAACTTATTACTACAATCTGGTCCGGAGATGCCGTTGACAGTGAACTTCTTGATGCCCTCTCTAAATATCAACAAAACATAAAAAGCCTGCCCCAGTACGCCTCATTCAACGAAATTGCAGACTTCAGCGGCGCAAATAATTTTTTATTGAGCTCTGAAGGTATAAAAAAGCTTGCACATATGGCCTCCATTAAAGATCCGCAAGGAGTCAAGACCAAACTTGCAATTGTTGTAAACAAACCCATAGCGTTTGGTCTAGCTCGAATGTATGAAATATATCGCAGCCTTTTGCCGAGTGGTTCTAAGGAAGTGCGTGTTTTCAAGAATTACCAAGATTGCCTAAAGTGGATAGGATCCAAGGGGCACACGGGTTGATTTCAAGATACTATAACTATTCTCATAGGGCTATATAGAATGAGAGCGAAGATCGAAATGAAGCAAAAATGATGATGCGGAAAGAAACTAATTCTAAAATTCATTTATAACTAAGAGAAAAAGTGTTGGTGCTAATTACCGATTCATCTTCCTGCTAATCCGCCGTTCGAACCGGTAATCCGCCTCATCGCGTCGTCAGTTTCCAATTCGAGTTTATGGATCGGCTCAAGTCCGACGGGTTTTCTGTCTTGCCGTTATCCCTTCCTGCTGTCAGGTTTCCTGTTGACATTCCTTTCGCTGATTGTTAATGTGTTTCACCATCATGGTCCGCACTTGCCTTGAAAAAACAATGCGCGGAATGACAACATGAAAAAAAACCGGGGACATATGACTGCCGGTCTTTCGCGGCGCCTGCACTTTCCCGTTGACGAGCAACGCCTTCCCTGGCTTTCCCTGCTTCTTGACGCGTACTCGATCGCCGATACCGGAGTGGCGATCGCGGTCAGGGATATGGAGAAAAAGCAGAAGAAAACACTCGCCTGCGGGAAAGGATGCGGCACCTGCTGCGTTGATCAAAAGGACCTTCCCCTGTACCCGCACGAACTCGTCGGCATCTACTGGTATGCCACGGAGAAAATTACATTGCCCGTCAGGGAAGTCCTGAGGAGCCGGCTTGCGGTCCATTCGACCGCTTCGGGATGCCCGTTTCTTATCGATGACTCCTGCTCCATTCACCCTGTCCGGCCGGTAGGGTGCAGAATGTTCAATGTGTTCACGGTTCCCTGCGCGCCCGGAGAAGATCCCTATTTCACGAGACGCGGTGACGTTCTGCCGCCGATCCCGGATTACATCGAGCGTACGTTTGGCGCGGTCCTGTCCGTTTTACAATATGAAAAAGGAAGGTGACGCATCCGCGGCGATACGGAAGATCCGATCGCAGATCATGAACCTCCTCTCCTTCGACTGGTCGAAACTGGCCGACCTCATGGAAAAGAACAGCCCAGGTCCGACTCTTTAAAGCCACGGAGACGGGATCACTGCTTTTACTTTCGGATCAGAAAAGTTCTTAGAACCTTAGTGGATGTAGTGGCCGACGCTGACTATCACTATCAAAAGAAAATACGGGGCTGACCAATCGCTCGACCCGGCAAACGGGTCAGCTCATCGTTAATGTATACAACATGAATAAGAACGATAACATCAGTGGCATCCTTTTTTGGCTAACGATAGTGCTCATCGTCGGTTTGCCGCTTTTTCGCAGCGTCCCAAATGCTTACGGAGCATCCGATCATGAGGTCCAAACAGTACTCCAGGCTGATCTTGCCGCCCAGTCGAATCCGGACGGACTAATGGTTTCCCTTGGCGGATTTCGCCGGTGGATCAAAGGGACCGATAAAGACATGGGTATTCCTTCGTCGTATCTGCAAACAGGCTTCGGACTCGGGACTACACCCGCCTATGGACAGGCATCCGTCCATGCCGAATGGCTTGCCGCTGTCTTTGCCAATCTCCGTGTGCAGTACGATCTCTACAGGTTCTATGGAACGAACACCAGCTTGCTTTCATTTCCCTCCGCCACCGCATCCTTCGGCAGAGCCGACGTTGATGCCTTGAAGGGAAAGGAAGAGGAGGGCAACGGCAGCAGGCTCCTGATCAGGCCGACCCTGTACGTGAAAGCCGGCCCCGTTATTATCGTCAATCAGACCGATCTTGCGTATTTTCACTTCACGGGAAAAGGACCTTATTACCTGGATTGGACATACGAGACGCTTCTTCAGGACGGAGACCATGTTATTCAGAACAGGACCAACTTTTTGTTCCCTATTGTGAAAAGCTCAGGAGCTGCTTCGCTTTTGGCAGGACCCTATTACGAGATAATGCATGCAGCTGCAGCGGACCTGAGAAGACAACGTGGGGGTGTTATGGCATATTGGGTCCTGCGGGACGCCGTGGGAACGTTAAAGCGGCCGCGGTTCTATGCGCAGATCGGCCATTATATCGAGGACCGCAACCGGAAGGGCGAATATATGGCCGCGTTCGGGATGGGATTTGATCTGGACTTATAATTTCAGAACAGGAGGGTGCGTCGGTCGGGTAGTGCGAAACGTGCAAAAATGAGATGACTTCAGAAAGATATCGGAGAACGTGCCGGGCGGAAACCGCTTCGGGGTGATGCAAAATGATTCTCTCAACCTGTGGGTCGAGAACGACGCGCAGAATACGCGCGTCTCACCCGCGCGTTCCCCAACCATCCATCCGTCGTCTCAGAATTGGAAATAGTTCGTCGTGCCCTTCCCCACCGGCTCCGCACGTTTCAACATCATATCCACAAACTGTTTCGCCTTTTCCACAGCCTTTTCCACAGGTAATCCCTGGGCTATGAACACGGTTATTGCCGAGGAAAGTACGCACCCGGTGCCGTGAAACTCCCCTTTTCGCCGTGGTGTGGAGAAGCTGAGCACGGTTTTTCCGCCATACAGGGTGTCCACGGCCGGTCCAATACGATGTCCGCCTTTGATGAGTACATACGCCGGCCCCATATCGAGCAGTTTGCCTGCTGCAAAATCCATATCCGAATCACATTCCATCGCAATGCCGGTCAGCACTTCAGCCTCGGCAATGTTCGGTGTAATAATGAGCGCCCGGGGAAAAAGTTTTTTCTTCAGGACCGCAACAGCATCGTGTTCGAGCAGGTGTTTCCCGGAACTGGACCGGAGCACCGGGTCGATGACAAGGTTCTTGATCGCATGCCTGGTCATTGCTTTTACCACGGCCCCAACGTTCTGCTTCGTCAGGAGCATGCCGGTCTTGATCGCATCAGGCGTGATGTCCGAAAGCAGAACGTCAAGCTGCTTCGAAAGCAGTGCTGATGAGATCGGTTCGACTGCCGAGACGCCCTGGCTGTTCTGGACCGTGAGCGCAGCCGGCAGGGCCATGCCGAAAGCGCCCAGCTGCTGGAAGGTCTTGAGGTCGACCTGGATCCCGGCGCCGGACGACGGATCGGAGCCTGCTATGGAGAGGACTTTGATCATTGGGTCACGTGTTATCAAAACACTGGATTTCCGTTTTCACAGGAATGACGACTTTTGGGTCTTTCATATAAATGTTGTCAAAATGAATTATCTCAAGTACTCGGAAAAACCGTTTAGGAGAAAGGAGACGAATGACGGAGAAATGGGGAGAAAGATCTTTTAATCGGTTGTCCTCACCCTTTCGCCTTTCACTTCTCCCTGTCCCCTTAACCCATGCCCCTATCTATTTTACTCCAGCTTTAACCGGATCAATTCCAGCGGGTCCACCTTCGCGCCCTGCATGCGCACGCCCCAGTGCAGATGGGCGCCGGTGGCGCGGCCGGTGGCGCCGACGAGGGCTATCGTATCGCCCTTCATGACCGCCTGCCCGTATCGAACGTTGATCTTCGAGAGATGAAAGAACATGGTGTAGATCCCCTGTCCATGATCGAGAACAACGCTGTGCCCGGAATAGAACTGGTCATCCACGAGCACCACCACGCCGTCATTGGGCGCGAGCACCGGCTCTCCCTCGTCTGCCGTGATGTCAACTCCCGAGTGAGAATTCTTCGGAATGTTATTGATGATCCTTCTGACGCCGAACGGGGTGCCGACCTTTTTCCCCGGCAGGGGATCGATGAAGTTCCCGCTCCAGATACGGAGGGAATCGACAGGCCAGATGGCCGCTATCTTCTTCTGCTCTTGCTCCGCCCGCGCCTCGTTCTCGGGCGAGAGGACAACCATGCCCTCGGGCAGCGTGAGCCGCTGGACCGGATACTTCTTCTTCACGATCCTGATGTTCTTACGGAGCTTCTTGCCGTTGATCATGACCTCAAGGGGATACCTCCCCGGCTCCTGATTCAGATCGATGCCGATGACCGCCTTGAACGTTTTATTTGCCGGGTTGAAATAGAGTTGCTTTCCGTTGAAGATGCCTTCCACCGGTCCGGCCGTATTCTTGACAGCGACCGTGATGATATCGCCGGGACCGATCTTTTCCGGCTGGATGATGACCCTGGGAGACGTGACTGTCGCTGCGTGAGCAAGGAGGGGCGAAAAAACCAGTGCGATAATGAGCAAGATGTTCTTCACTGAATTTACCCCGGAGCCTTTCATGTATTTATTCCGCATTCCGCTAGTACCCCTTACCCCGGCCCTCTCCCGCAAGGGGCGAGGGTGAAATTCTTTTGCGTTACTATGTCTTGCTCCTGACCTCTGTCTTCTGACCTCTGTCTTCTTTCTTCAAATATTTGCTCACACCCTTCATGGAGCAGAACTCGCCGCACATGCTGCAGACGTCGGATTCTTTCGGCAGGCTTGACTCGCGCAGCTTGCGGGCCCGTTCCGGGTTGATCGAAAGCTCGATCTGGCCTTTCCAGTCGAGTGCCTTGCGCCGTCGCGCCATCTCGTTGTCCCAGTCCATCGCCCCCTTGACGCCCTTGGCGATGTCGGCCGCGTGCGCCGCGATGCGCGATGTGATGACCCCCTCGCGCACATCCTCGAGGTCCGGCAGACGCAGATGTTCGGACGGGGTAACATAGCAGAGAAAATCCGCGCCGGCCGCGCCGGCGATCGCGCCGCCGATGGCCGAGGTGATGTGGTCGTATCCCGGCGCCACGTCCGTCACGAGCGGGCCGAGCACATAGAACGGCGCCCCCTTGCACAGTTCTTTCTGGATCTTGATGTTGGTCTCGACCTGGTTGATCGGCACATGGCCCGGCCCCTCGATCATCACCTGTACGCCTGCTTCGTGCGCCTGGTCGCGCAGCTCACCGAGGGTGATCAGCTCTTCGATCTGCGCCCGGTCCGTGGCATCGGCAAGACAGCCCGGCCGCATGCCGTCGCCGAGCGAAAGCGTCATGTCATACTTCTTGCAGATCCCGATCAACCGGTCGTACTGCGTATAGAGCGGGTTTTCCATTCCATTCACGACGATCCATTCGAGGTGGAACGCGCCCCCGCGGCTCACCACGTCCATGATCCTGCCCTGGCGCTTCAGCCGCTCCACGCTCGAGATGGTCACGCCGCAGTGCACGGTCACGAAGTCCACGCCCTCTTCGGCCTGCTCCTCGATCACGCGGAACAGGAGTTCCGGGTCCATCTGCACGATGGATTTTCCCTGGGCCACGGTCTCGACCGCGGCCTGGTAGATCGGCACGGTGCCGATGGAAACGGTGGACTGCCTCAGGATCTCCCTGCGGATCTCGATGATCGGGCCGCCGGTCGAGAGGTCCATGACCGCGTCCGCACCGGCCGCCACGGCGACCTTGAGCTTCGCGATCTCATCATCGATCGACATCCGGTCCTTGGAGGTGCCGATGTTCGCATTGACCTTGGTCCTGAGCCCCTTGCCGATGCCGAGCGGGCGTGATCGACGTATGCCGGTTGTTCCTGGTGATGACGATGGTGCCATCGGCGATCCCCGTCAGGATATGCTCGACACTCACGCCTTCGGCCCTGGCCACTGCCTCCATCTCGGGAGTGATGTTGCCTTTTCGCGCTTCGAGTATCTGTGTCATGTTACACCTCGCCTATATTCTGCCTGATACGGTGATCAGCGCGGTAAGTTGACATATGATCTTGTCACAGAGAGTTATTGCTTCGCTAAGTTTGCTTGCAGCCTTCTTGATATCTTCTGCAGCCAAAATGGCGGATATCATTGCCACACCACTTGCCCCTGCATAATAACTTGCATTATATTCCCACTTTTTATCCCTCCAAGGGCATAAAATGGGATATTAATCTCATATTTTAAGCTCTTTAAGAACTTCTATCCCACTGGATGGCCAAGTTTAGCCTTTGAAGGTGTCTCGAATATAGGCCCAAAGGTTATAAAATCCGCCCCTCCAGCCTCTGCAGCTTTGGCCTCCGCCAGATTATGGGTCGATACGCCGATCAGCATATTGTTGCCAACGACCCTGCGGACCGCCTCAACAGGCATACTCTGATGGCCGAGGTGTACACCGTCCGCATTTACCGCGACCGCCACATCAACGCGGTCGTTAATGAACAGCCTTGCCCCGAACTCGCTCGTCAAGGTCCTCATTTCCTGTGACAAGGCGAGCAGTTCCCTGACAGGCAGGTCCTTCTCCCTCAGCTGGACAGCCCGTACCCCGCCCTCGAGCGCCAGCCTGACCGCGGCGGCCAGGGGCATGTTCACCTGCTTCCGGTCAGTGATCAGGTAGAGTCTGAAATCGACAGGCAAAATAACCTCCGCAATGGGCAGAGCGCATGGCGCAAGGAGCATGGCGTAAGTTCTCGAACTTGTACGCTCTGCACGCTCTCTGCGCTCTGCACTATGCGACCTAACTCCCTATCATCCCCTCGATCGGGCTGCTGGCCGTGGCATAGAGTTTCTTCGGGATCCTGCCCTGCCTTGTACGCGAGACGGCCGGCAAGCACGCCGTACTTCATGGCCTCGGCCATCGAGATCGGGTCTTTTGCCCCGGCAATCGCCGTGTTCAGCAGCACCGCGTCGCACCCCAGCTCCATGGCAAGCGCGACATCGGAGGCCGTACCCACTCCCGCGTCGACGATGATCGGGACCTTCACGGTTTCCATGATGATCCGGAGATTATAGGGGTTCCTGATGCCGAGACCGGAACCGATAGGCGCGGCAAGCGGCATGACCGCGGGACAGCCGATAGCAACGAGCTTCTTGGCCATGATCGGATCATCGCTCACATAGGGCAGCACGATCAGCCCCTCTTTGATCAGCACCTTCGCTGCCTCGAGCGTCGCCTCGTTGTCCGGGAACAGGGTCTTCTCGTCGCCGATCACTTCGAGCTTTACGAGCTTCGTGATACCCGCCTCGGCAGCGAGCATGGCGGTGCGGATCGCGTCCTTTGCCGTGTAGCAGCCCGCGGTGTTCGGAAGGATCTTGTACTTCTTCGGATCGATATAATCGAGCAGGTTCTCCTTGCCTTTGTCGATGATGTTCACCCGCCGGACCGAAACGGTCACCACATCCGTGCCCGAGGCCTCGATGGCCTTTTTCGTTTCAGCAAAGTCCTTGTATTTCCCGGTGCCGACCCAGAGCCGGGAGTTGAATTCAATGCCAGCAATGACCAGTTTATCGTCCGTCATACTAAAGCCCATCCTTATTTTTCAATTTGCAATTTCCAATCTCCAATTTTCAATTGCGCCGATGGCGCCACACCCTCCCGCCATAAAGCTCACCACCTCCAGGCTGTCGCCTTCCTTGACAGGTGTCGAGCCATAAACGTCCTTCTTCACGATCTCCATGTTCAGCTCCACTGCCACACGCTGGTGCTGGACTTCAGGAACTCCAGCAGACCAAGGACCGTGATGTCGTCAGGCATCTGTTTTTTTTCACCATTCAGAGTGATGGTCATTCGTATCTTCCTCCTGCTGCCCATTCAGGCAAAAGGGATCACACCTTCCTGAACGCAAAAAAAGCCGTATCCGGAAGATACGGCTCGAAAGGTTTTCGATGGTGATATACTCGCCTTCCCTACGCCGGCACTACCCGGATCAGGTTCTAAGGGTCGTCCTTCAAAGGACTCTCAGCCGATCGGCTCCCCCAGCTTTCTGTGTCGGTACAATACTGCACGACAGGACCAATGTCAATAGCTTTTGCGGACCGTTGCGGCACTTTTACCCGTTCAGCAGTTTGACCACGGCCATGCCGTCGTCATGATATTCAATGATATTGAGAGCACCGAATGCCTGGTCGATCCTGAACAGGTTCATCAGGTCCATGCCGAGCGCGTCTGCCAGGATGACCCGGTTCACGCCGCCGTGGAGGAGCATCGCGATCTCCTGCTCCGGATGGGATTCTACCAGCCGTTTGAACACCGGCAGTATCCGCGCGCTTACATCGACGAGACACTCTCCGCCGGGCGGGCGATAATTGAGCAGGTCCTCCCGCCACGCCGCGTATTGCTCGGGAAAGCGGGCCTTGATCTCATCCGCGGTCAGCCCTTCCCACGCGCCCACGCTCCGCTCCCGGAGTTCCCGAAGCGGGGTGGAGGAAATGCCGACACGGCGTGAGATGATCTCGGCGCCCTTCTTCGAGCGGATGAGATCGCTCGAATAGACCGCAACGATGCTCTTTCCCTCGAGCAGCCCCGCGAGACGGTGCATCTGGTCGATGCCCGTCTGCGTGATATCGATGTCGATGTGGCCGTTGTAGCGCTTCTCGCCGTTGTTCGTCACCTCGCCGTGGCGCATAAGGTAAACCCTGGTCGGCATGATCCTAAGTTCCGCTCGAGAATATCACAAACAGGAGGAGTACAAGCACCTCGTTCAGTTCGCTCATCGCGCCGATCGCGTCACCCGTCACCCCGCCGAGTTTTCGGACAAGGTAACGCTTCCCGAGATACGTAAGCAGCACAACGCCGCAGATCAGGATGAAAAAAAGGACAATGGAACGTGCGTCCAGCCGCACGACCACGAATGCCGACAAACAGATGGCCAGGGCGGAAGTGGCGGCCAGGCCGCTTGACCTGAGATGTCCCACAAAGGCCTTGCCCATGCCGCGCTCGCGTCCGTATTCCGCGTTGAACACCATGAGCGTCTGCGCCCATCGTGCCACTACCGGTGCAACCAGCAGTGCGCCGATCCTGTCGCTTTCAAAGAGGCTGTTGAGGCACAGATATTTCATGAACAGGACGAAGAAGATGCCGAGCGCCCCGGCGGTCCCGAGCCTGCTGTCCTGCATGATGGCAAGCCGGGAGGAATGGTTGCTTCCGCCCATCAATCCGTCGAGGGTATCGGCCAGGCCGTCGATATGGATGGCCCGGGTGATGATGACCGAGATGATGATAAGCAGGAGCGTGGCAATGGGCTGGGGCAGGGCGATCAGGGCGAACGCCTTGTCCGCGTTGACCAGGAGAAATCCGATCAGAAAACCGACCACCGGGAAATAGACCATGGACTTCGCCAGGTCCCCTTCCGCGACGTCGTGGTCCTTCTTCACGGTGACGATGGTAAGAAATTGCAAAGCTGTGATGAAATTTTTAAGCATCGCTCGTTAACCGCCTTTGGGGCCTTCCTGACCCGGACAGACCTGAACCGAAAGTTCAAAACCGAAAAGCGTCTCTCGCAAAAACGCCAAGGACGCCAAGAAAACCGTTAGGTCTTGGTTTTTATGAAACAACTAATTTAGCCCTTCTTTGCGAGCTTAGTTTATGCCCGTATTATGGCTTGTCCCCGCGCTATCGCAAGAGCAGGGGGCAACAGCAGGGTACGGCTCAGTGTGGCCCTCTTCTTGGCCATTGCGCGAAACATCCTTGCCGTTTTGAATAGAATTTGGTTACTTAGTTTCTGGCCCGGAAAAGTTTGATTATAGTTCAACTAACGTCCCACCTTCTCACTTTCGCTCTTCTCCGCCACGCCCGCATCCCCGAACGTCGCCATCTCGCCGAGGATCTTTACGCCTGCTTCAACGAGCGACATTCCGAGGGCGGCGCCTGTACCCTCTCCGAGCCTGAGGTTCAGATCCAGGAGCGGTACCTGCTCCAGATGTTCAAGCATCTTCCGGTGGCCGATCTCCACGGACTGGTGCGCGGCGATCATGTATCCTTTGACCAGGGGGTTCAGTTCCGCGGCAATGAGCGCGCCCGCGGTCGAGATGAACCCGTCGATAACCACGGGGATCCGATACAGGGCGGCGCCGAGCACAAGACCCGCGATGCCCGCGATCTCGTATCCGCCGACCTTGGCGAGCACGTCAAGCGCGTCTTTGGGGTCCGGATCGTTCATCGCGATCGCTTTTTTGATGATCGCGACCTTGTTCTGGAGAGAGCGGTCATCGATGCCCGTGCCGCGGCCCGTGACGTTTCCCGCGTCCGTGCCCGTGATCACGGACACGATCGCTGATGACGGCGTCGTGTTCCCGATGCCCATGTCCCCTGTCCCGAGCAGATCGAGGCCTTCTTTGTATTTTTCCACCAGTTCGACGCCGGCAAGCACTGCCCGCTCCGCTTCGTCGCGCGTCATGGCCGGGCCCTTGGTCATGTTCCGCGTGCCGCGCCCGATCTTTCTGATCTCCAGCCCTTCCATGGGCTCGAAATCGTGATCAACGCCCATATCGACCACGATCACCCTTGCGCCCACGTGCTTTGCAAGCACATTCACCGCGGCGCCGCCGCGGATGAAGTTAAGGACCATCTGGGGCGTTACCTCTTTGGGGAATGCGCTGACACCCTCCTCGGTCACTCCATGATCGCCGGCAAAGGTGAAGATGATCTTGTTCCGGATCGTCGGCTTGTCCCTGCCCGTGATAAGACAGTATTTCCTGGCGAGTTCTTCGAGCCGGCCGAGGCTCCCCTGCGGCTTCGTCAGGTTATCGAGCTGCGCCTGGACCGCATTAGTGCGCGATGTGTCGACGGGTTGGATCTTGTTCAGTACTTCCTGCAGTTTTCCCATTGTATTTTCCCTCCCGATCCGGACAAGCCGGAAAGCTTTTAGCCACAGAGGTAACCGAGAACACGAGAGAAGCGAAAAACGGTATATTTCTAAACTGCTTTCAAGACGTTCTCTGTGCCCTCTGTGCGCTCTGCGGCAAATATTCTCGCTGTTTTGAGTAGAATTTTATTTTAGTTACTAATTGTTTTATTTTATCTTCATCGGAATTCCCGATGCGGTAAAATACACCTCATCGGCAAAACGCGCCACTTTCTGGTTCAGCATGCCCGCAAAGTCGCGGAACTTTCTTGCAAGGGGGTTGTCCGGCACGATGCCAAGCCCCACCTCATTGGACACAATGATGCAGGCGCCGTCAAAACCCTGCATCGCTGTCACCAGTTCATCCGCGCGGGAAGAGACAGCACCGTCGCCATCCGTGTGGGCCATGACGTTGCTCAGCCAGAGGGTGAGGCAGTCGAGAAGCACCACGTCATAGCGGCCGGAAAGCTTCTTCAGCAGCTCCGCCACCGCAAGCGGCTCCTCATAGGTGTCCCATGCGATGCCGCGGTCTTTGCGGTGCTTCTCGATCCTCGCGGCCATCTCGGGATCGAGCGCCTGCGCCGTGGCGAGGTACGCCCGCTGACCCGTCAGGCCGTTCGCCAGCTTCTCCGCAAATGCCGACTTCCCGGACCGTGCCCCGCCGGTGATGAAGTATATTTTGTTAGACATGATAACGCGATGGTTCGTGGACAAAAAAGCCCCGCCTGTTTTATCAGGAGGGGTCAAACTCATCAGATATGCGGAGCACTGACGCAGACGACAGACTGAAATTTATTTTTTCTCATGACGCCTGCCGGCTGTTGTCTGTATTCCGCTCTCTGTCGTCTGCTTTATGGAGCGGGCGACGGGATTCGAACCCGCGACACCAAGCTTGGGAAGCTTGTACTCTACCAACTGAGCTACGCCCGCTTTTTTTGAAAGTCATTATAGCGACGGGCCCGCGTGTTGTCAACCCCGAAAAAAGAAAATGTCCATGATCATGCCAACGGCACATTCATAATCGAAACAGCGAATTGCTTTGATTGGTGAGGGAGTCAACAGTCATGGACTCAATAAAAAGTCGATTTTCACGCGATGGCCAAGAAGAGGGCCACACTGAGACACAGAGATCACGAAGAAAATTAAATCGATACCTTAAGGGATTACCTCTTTGTGACTTCGTGGCTTTGTGTGAGATAGGGCTTTATACAACTTTGTCAATTGTGAAAGGTTCAGGATCAACTAGATACCGGTCAGTGTTGCGGCTGGTCCTCATTTCATTGCAATACGGCTTTGACGTCCTTTTCCAGTTCCTCGTCGTTGCCCATGCCGAGATATCGCCTGGATATCTTGCCTTCTTTATTCAGTATCAGCGTCATGGGGATCGAGCGCACCTGGTATTGCTCTGCAACAGCATCGGTTCCTTTCAGAACCGTATAGGTAATATGCTGCTCAGCAACAAATGACTTTACCTCATCCACAGCCGCCCTGGTCCATTGACACAGCGAGCACCACTAATCCCTTGTCCTTATAAGCCTTGTGCAATTGTTCAAGACCCGGGACAGCCGCGCGGCAGGGGGGGCACCAGGTGGCCCAGAACTCAAGCAGCACAACCTTGCCTTTTTGGTCCGACAGTTTGACGGTTTTCCCGCCCATGTCCTGGAGAGTAAAATCGGGAGCAGCGAGAGAGCCCGGTTGCGCGCCCTTGTCAGTGCACCCGGCTGCCAACGCCATCACGACGATGGCTGGAATGACGAATCTCTTCAACATCAACAGCTCCTTTTCAAGCAGAAGGTCAAACAAAAACTGCCCGCCAAAGACGGGCAGTCGATCTGACAACAATATATTCGACCGTTCACACCGGTATCCGGCAACGCTCAGACCACGCCTATTTCGCGAGCAGTGTTGTCCACCTTGACTTTGAGCTGGGCCTTGGGCACGGCGCCGACCACCTGGTCCACGGTCTGGCCGCCCTTAAAGAACATGAGGGTCGGGATGCCCATGATGCGGTACTTGCCGGCGATGTCCGGGTTCTCGTCCGTGTTCAGTTTCCTGACCTTTAGCTTGCCCTCGTATTCCTTCGCGATCTCGTCAACGATCGGCGCAACCATCCTGCACGGCCCGCACCAGACAGCCCAAAAGTCCACCAGTACAAGCTCCGATGCCTTCAGTACTTCCTGCTCCCATGTTGCACTCGTCACCGCTTCAGCCATTACAACCTCCTTCAAACCCTTTTATCGCGAATTTTTGACAGATGCGGGAAGCTCCTGCTTGATCGCGCCTTCGGGGCAGACACGCGGACAGGCTCCGCAGTCGATACATTCCATCGTAATGACCGCACGCCCGTCCTGCATCTTGATCGCCTCGGTAGGACACACATCCAGACAAGTCCCGCATCCGGTGCATCTATTTTCCGTGATTCGATACTGCATATAACAGTTGTTTCAATAATAGACCATGCACTAATCATTGTCAATATTTTTTACTCCGTTAGAGAATGTCCGGCACAATCTTTCAGCAAAACCTCCTGGTTCATACAATCACTCTTATCATTGATCTCGAAATCATTGTCTATTTACAGGACTTGTGGCATAATCACCGGGCGATGAAATGCATCATACTGCCATATGGGGACGCGGGCTGGATGGAAAAAACCCGCATTCTGGAGGAACTTATTGCATCCAGAAACGTGCCGCCGTTTATCTATAACGATGTTCTGATCCTCGTGCCCTCGTCTCGTATGAAGCGGATGTATGGCAGGCTGTTCCTCGATCTCGTTCATCGCAAAGGTTCGTCAGCACTCGTTCAGCCCGAGATCCAGACGCTCCATCAGTTCTTCGAGAAGCTCTACTCCTCCCTCAATGGCCCGCGGCTCATGGACGAGAACAGCAGATTGTTCCTGCTCGAGGGTCTGGTCAAGGAGCGCCTCATCAACGGTTCTCTTTTCAACCAGAGTCCGGACCTGCTCGCGCCTTCTCTCTCTGCCGCGCTCGCGAAGATGATCGAACAACTTTCCGCGGCAGGCGTGATGCCCGCTGACCTTTCCCTCAAGATCAAGGATGCCGAGTTTTTCGACAAGCCCCAGGTCAGGCTGCTTATCGATGTCTATACCCGGTATACCGCCCTCCTGGAGAAACGCGGCCTGACCGACCCGGCAGGCATGCGCGCCCATCTGCGCGACCGCTTCGACCCCGCATGGCTCGCACACTATTCCCGGATCGTCATCGACGGGATCCAGGACACGGGCAGGCTTGAAGCGGACATTCTGCGCAAGATGGTTGAATGCGGCGACTGCGCATACCTGGTGGATGCGCCATCGCTGGACCTGCTTGAACGCGCCGGAGAGTCCCACCCTCTCAGGATAACGAAAGACTTCATCTCAGCCGTCGGGATCGCGCCGAAAGCCGGCCGTGCCGGCATGAACAACGACGACCGGTTCCTTGCATCAACCGTGTTCTCGGACAAACCTTTCTCTGAGACAATACAGAACGCTCCTTCCCCATCGACCTTTTCAAAGACGATCAACCTGCTCTCGACAATCAATACCCGCGAGGAAGTGTCGATGATCGCGGGAATGGTGAAACGGTCATTGAAGAACGGCATTGTGCCGGACTCCATTCTCGTGGCCTTTCCCTCGCTTGATGAATACGGTCCGCTCGTGGAAGAGATCTTCAATGATTACGGCATCCCCTACAACCGCGCACTCGGCAGGCAGCTCAGCACCTCGCCGGTGTCAACCGCGGTGGTCTCGCTCCTCCGCTCATTCCAGGAAGACTTCTCCGGACCGTCGCTGCTCAGAATTTTCAGTTCCCCCTTTATAAAATTCAGCGAGCAGCCGGCAATCGCCCCGGCACTCGACAGGCTCATGCGGGACAGGAGGATAACCGGCGGCAAGGACAAGCTGCTCTCCGCGCTCACGCATCATGTCCGGGGAGAAGACGGCAGGGACCTCCTGTCGGGACCGTTGAAGGACCTTTTCGCTGCCCTCGACCCCTTTGCCGCGAAAGAAGCATCTCCCCTTTCCCTCTGGATGGAGCGCCTTGACGGTCTCATCTCCTGGTCAGGGCTCGCGGCGCGGGTGGATAAAATTCACGGCCCCTTGAATATCAATCTTCAGGCATACAGGAAATTGAACGATACCCTCGCGTCCCTTCGCCGGGCCGGCGACCTCTTTCCGGAATATACCTGCACGTTCAACGAATGGCTGTTCCTGCTCAAGAAGACCTTCATGCACACCCGGTTCCAGGTGCCCCCCGAAGATGAGGGCGGTGTCCAGGTCCTGGGCATTGAAGAAAGCATGGGCCATCCGTGGAAAGAGATCTATCTCGGCGGGCTCGTTGACGCCAAGTTCCCCCAGCGTCTGCCGCAGAACATCTTCCTGCCCGAGCAGGCACTCGAGACCATGGGCGTGAGAACGCTCGAGAAGGCGCGCTTGAACGCCGCGTATCATTTTTATCGTCTTCTCCTTTCTGCCGGGACCGTTACGCTTACCTTTCCTGAGAACGAAGGCGACCGGCCTGTGGTGCCGTCACCGTTTCTGGAAGAGCTGACCCCGCTCAAGAAATCCGGCCTGCTGAATCGCGGGATCGGGAAGACATCCGACATCCAGTTCAGCCTGAAGCTTGAAGAAAGCCACAGCATACCGGAGCTGGCAAAAGCGATAAGCCTGTCAGGGAATATGAACGGCTTACAGGATATCCTGAATGCTGGTCTCGAAGGACTGTCCGGGATCAGGTCCGCGATCGAGTACCGACCAGCGGAACCGACCTCACCCGTCGTACCGCAGCAGAAGCGCGAATTCTGGGTTACCGAGCTGGATGACTACCTCAACTGTCCTTACCAATACTATGTCAGGCATGTCCTCGGCATCGAGCCGCTCGAAGAGGTGACCGAGGATATTTCTCCCCTGGACCGCGGCAGCAAGATCCATGCGATCCTGCGGAACTTCTACCTTTCATGGAACAAGACAGTCACTCGGGAGACTCGAGATGAGGCGCAGGCGCTCTTACGAAAGCTCGCCGACTCCGCCTTTGATAAGGAAGCAGATACGTTCCGCAACCGAAGAGACAAAGAGCGCTTCCTCACGGTCATGGCTGAACGGTTCCTTGATGCAGAGGAAGCGTTCTGGAAGCAGGGAATGAAGCCGGCCTATCTGGAGCAGAAGATCGGGCAATACCGTCTTGTCCTTTCGAATGGCGAAGAAGTCGAGCTCTCGGCAAAGATCGACCGCATCGATGTTGACGGCAATGGGGACTTTATCATCGTGGATTACAAGACCGGCAGCTATCCCCTCCCGAAGATGAATGCCGAGCAGGACATCTTCCAGCTCCCGGTCTACGCGGTCATGGCAATGCAACAGGTTGGGGCACGGCGCGCCGTGCCCCTGCGGAAACCCATCGGCCTGGCATATTACGACCTCGCCGGAAAGACCGGGGGCGGGGCGCGGGATGTGGTGCTCTTTAATAAAGAAGCGCGCAATGACCATCCAATGGCAAAACCCAAGGCAAGCCCCAAAAGCGCAGAGGAATTTGAGGCGATATTAAAACAGAGCATGGACAAGGCCCGCAAGGCAGTCGAAGGCATCCGCGCCGGCGATTTCTCGGCCAAACCGCGGGATGAAAACAAGTGCCGGTATTGCCCGAATGAGATGATGTGTGAAAAAGAAGAACCATAGGGGTCGCCCCTACAGTAAAATCTTTTACTACGGCACAAGCGTTCACCGCAGAGACGCCGAGACGCGGAGAAAAGCATGGCAAGGCTCGGGTTTAAAATATAAGAACATGAAGTCCTCTGCGCCTTCGCGTCTCCGCGGTTCAAAGATTTTGCCATTGTTTCATGGGTCCGAGGCATTGCCTCGTTAATAATTATGTCCAATAATAAAAATCAAACAATGCCAGACGCCTCCGACACGGCCAGGTCCGTGCACCTCTCGGCCTCGGCCGGATCGGGCAAGACCCGCGCGCTCAAGGAGCGCTATCTGGCGCTGCTCGACGTGCTCGACAAGCGCGGGCTCAACATCGACCAGGCCGTGGCCATCACGTTTACGGACAAGGCCGCTGCGGAGATCAAAGAGCGCGTGATGCGCGACCTGCCCGAGGCCATGCTCAAGAAGATCATCCGGGGCAAGCAGGACCTCCGCATCTCCACCATCCACTCCTTTTGCATGAACCTCCTGAAGCGCTACCCGCTCGAAGCGGGTCTCCCGCCTGACTTCGGCGTGCTCGATTCCCGCGACCAGGCAACCAAGATCCAAAAGGCCATCGAAGATACCCTCGAAGAAACCGACCAAGACCAGGAGATCATGGCCGCGCTCAAGGGGTTCACGGCCGACGAACTTATTTCAACCATCGAGTACCTGCTTTCAATCAGGACCAGGCTCAAACGCATGGAGATCGACGCACAGGGACCGGACGGCCTGCTCGAGTCCGTCCGCGCAGGAATGGAAACAGGCGCGGCTGAGGCGGAGCTCGCTACGCTTATCACCAGCGCTGAGTGGCGGCGATCGTTCCAGGAGATGGAGCTCTTGCTCAAGGCAGAGGGCGACAACTATGTCGATTGCATGGGGCCTGGTCACCTTCTGCTCGCCGAAGCGCAGGACCCGGATGCCGCGTTCAGGGCAGCGGCATCACTCTCACCGATCTACTGTACCCTTGAAGGCACACCGCGCAAGAACGCGAAGATCGCCGTGAAGTCCTTCAAAGGCAGGAACAGACAGGGATACGAGAAGCGCTTCTTCGCCATCCAGGCACTGCTGTACCGGCTCAGGAACGCGTACCAGCGCGCACAAGCAGGCCGCGAGTCGCTCAGCATGCTCCGGCTGTATCTCGCGCTCGGCTGAACACTACCAGGCATCGAAGCTCAGAGAAGGCCTCCTGGACTTCGATGACCTTGAGATCTACGCCTACCGTCTGCTCCAGAACAGTGAATCGCCGGAGATCCTCTACTGGCTCGACCGCAAGGTCCTTCACTTCCTTGTTGACGAGTTCCAGGACACGAGCGACATCCAGTGGGCCATCCTCGACAGGCTGACCAGCGAGATCTTCGCGGGCCAGGGCGCGGAAAAACGCATGCCCCCCACGCTGTTCGTGGTCGGCGACGAGAAGCAGTCCATCTACCGCTTCCGCGAGGCGAACTACCGCCTGATCGAGAACGTCAAACAGAAGATGGAGACGCTTCTGCCTCCCGGATCGCGGGCAATCCTCACGCTCGACAAGAACTTCCGTTCAACACCCGAGGTCATCGAGACGGTGAACAGGGTCTTTGCAGGGCTATGGGGAGAAGCGTATAAACCCTCTGACAGTGACAGAAAGGACCACAAGGGAAGCGTCCAGCTCATCGAGATCCAGTCTGCATCTGGAGAAGGGGCCCCTTCCGGCCCTGCTGAAGCCGATGTGCTGGCGCAGAGCATACAGTCGTTCGTGGAAACCGGCGCCGTTGTCTACGATAAGGTGAACGATGTCTGGAAAGAACGGCATGCCGCGTACGGCGACTGCGCCATCCTGATCCAGTCCCGCACAAAGCTCAAGGATTACGAAACAGCACTGCAGCAGGCAGGCATTCCCTTCCGCGTGATCGGCGGCATCGGCTTTTACGAGGAGGACGAGGTCCAGGCCATGATGAACACCCTCTTCTTTCTCTGGAACAAGGATGACAACCTTGCGCTTGCCGCGGCCCTTACCTCAGCCCTCTTCGGGTTCACGGACAAGGACCTCTTCGACCTCATGCAGCAGCATGGAGATATGCTCGATGCCCTCCGAACGCTGCGACCGGGAGCATGGGAGTTGCTGCACCGCTGGCAACAACTCGCGGGCGTCGCGCCTCTTGCGGCCCTTATGCACACGATCGTCAACGATACCGGCGCCTATGTGCGGTTCGGCAGGAAGAACCCGCAGGCGATCTTCAACATCGACAAACTGCTCGATACTGCCCGCGAGTTCGACCGCCGCGGCCATACCACGCTCCAGGACTTTGTGGAATGGGTCAGGAACCTCCGCAGGACCGAGCAGCGCGAGGCCACTGCTGATATGAACCTTCCCGGGTTCCAGGGGTCCGTCAGCATCCTGACCGTGCACAAGGCCAAGGGTCTGGAATTTCCCATCGTGTTCCTGCCGGGAATGAACCAGGCCGCGCGGTCTCTCACCATCGGACCGGAGGCCCTCATCAGCGAATCAGGCAATGGACCGCGCATCGCGATCAAAGACGCGAACAATCCGGTGTACGATGATATGTGGAAAGGCGACAGCGGCGAGCGGGAAGAGATCAAGCGGGAACAACAGCGGCTTCTCTATGTCGCGATGACACGGGCCCGGGACCATCTGATCATGCTCGGCACCCTCGGGAACAACAAAACACCGGTCAAACAGAACTCCTGGCTGGATGATCTGCACACCACAGCGCCGCAACCCTTATTCGCATCACCGATCGATGGTCCAACAGGCGTGCGTTCCTACTCGTATCCTGTGTCCGCACGGGAACCGGGCTTCACGGGAAAAACCCCTTCAGCCCCGCTTTCCAAGGGGGGAGTTGCTCAGGGCGTTTCAGTGCAGATAGATGTGCAACGGGTCCTCAACAACATCTCCCCCATCCCTCGCTCGGATGCGCTTGAATGGAAGCGTGCAACTGACTTCATCGAGCGGGAAAAGGAAGATGCAGCCGGGACGGTTGCTCTTTCAGGTGAAGGCAGGGGTGTTTCTCCCCTTATTCGCGGAAGCATTCTCCACCGCTGCCTTGAGGAATACACGAAGAACGGCGCGTACGATATTGACAGGATCACTGCCGAATATCCTGAGATAATGACGCGCGGGCAAGATGCTCAACATACCGTGAAGGTCGATGTCGAGTCGATCCTGCGATCAGTTCTGGGGAACAACACTATTGCATGGATATTCGAGCGTCATCAGAACGCATACTCGGAACTGCCCTTCCTGTATAAAAAAGGCCATTCCCTCGTTAGCGGCATCATCGATCGCGTGGTCGTAAAAGACGGCAAAGGGTTTGTGATCGACTACAAGTCCATCGTCATCGAAAGTAACGAGACGCTCGATGACTGGAAGGAACATTATCGCCCGCAGCTCGCAATCTACTGCGAAGCGGTGAAAGATATCTTCAAACTTGAGAGCGTGGAGGGATATCTCCTGTTCCTTGATAGTAACCGGCTCGTACACTGCACAGGTCTGTAGACCCCGCCGTCTCAGCCATAGGTATCGAATCCATAGATTGACATTAACGATCCGCTTGCCTTGTCAGTCGTTCCTGAAGCAGGTACCCACTGATTTTTCCGCAAGGTCCTTTCTAAAAAAAACAGCCTTCGTTAAACCATTATGGTTTTTCAGTGTCGAATTTCATAACCCAAAACCGTTTGCCAGGTGGGGAGGCGAACCGTAATCATGTTTTTTCAGCCAGTTGCGCTCGGACAAGCTGACCTACCTCACTCGCAACGACACTGCATCCATCTTGCTCACGACACCATCATAATGTATAATCTAATACGAACGCATTGAACACTGATGCAACATGGCCTCTCACCCCTTCGCCTTTCTCAGGGCAGGCCTGGTCCTCTCCAAAGCGGGGAGAAGGGAACCCATTGGTATGTAATAAATATTATTTCGATTGTATCAATTTATAATAAGAGGAGGAACATATGCAGAATCGCACCAGCAACAGCAACATTTCATGGTTTTTCGTTGTACTCAGCTTCCTATTCCTGGTTTCGGGCGCTCACCTGACCGCTGATACCGCCCACGCCGGGGGAAAAACCATTTCCCCGGACAGCAAAAAATTACTCGGGAATTTAAGCAACGCTCTGGCCGAGGTGGCCGAAGTGGTACGGCCGGCAGTGGTGAATATTTCGACAACGACCACGATCCCGGCGGAAGAGAACCCCTTCGGCGACATGTTCAATGATCCTTTTTTCAGGCACTTCTTCGGCGACCAGTTCAATCATCCGGGGCCGAATCGGAAACATAAGTCCTCTGCCCTGGGGTCGGGCGTGATCGTGTCCGATAAGGGGTATATTCTGACCAATAGCCATGTGGTCAAGGGTGCCGATGAGATCAAGGTGGTCCTGTATGACAAACGGGAATTCAAAGGCACGATCGTGGGCACTGATTCCAAAACAGACCTCGCCGTCGTGAAGATCGACGCCAAGGACCTGCCGACGGTGAAAATGGGGTCATCCTCCGCGCTGAAGACCGGTGACGTGGTGCTCGCCATCGGCAATCCCTTTGGCCTGAACCAGACGATCACCATGGGGATCGTGAGCGCCGTGGGAAGATCGCACATCGGTCTCGCCGATTTTGAGGACTTCATCCAGACCGATGCGGCCATCAATCCGGGCAATTCAGGCGGCGCGCTGGTCAACACCAACGGTGAACTGATCGGTATCAATACCGCCATCTTCTCGACCAGCGGCGGATACATGGGGATCGGCTTTGCGATACCCTCCGACATGGCAACAGGCGTTATGGACAGCATCATCAAGCACGGGAAGGTGATCCGCGGCTGGCTGGGTGTCAGCATCCAGGACCTTTCACCGGATCTCGCGAAATCCTTTAATATCACGGAACAGACAGGCGCCCTGGTTTCAGGCATCATGGAAGACAGCCCCGCGTACAAGGCCGGTCTGAAGCGGGGCGATCTCATCATCGAGTTGGACGGGAAAACGGTTTCCGACTCCACCAGCCTCAGGAACATGGTGTCCGCGTTGTCGCCGGGGACAAAGATCGGGATCAAGATCATACGGGATGGCAATCAGCAGTCCCTCACCGCAACGCTCGGCGAGTTCAAAGAAAAAGCGGAAATAAAAAAGACCGAATACAAGAACGTTCTGAAGGGCATTACGGTCCAGGACCTTACCACGAGCCTGCGTGACAAGCTGGACATCCCCGAAAACTTTACTGGTGTGGTTGTGACCGATGTCGCTTCAGACGGCCCGAGCCATGGTCTGTTGCAGGCCAATGACGTGATCCAGGAAGTGAACCGTCAGAGCATCAAGAGCGCGCAGGAGTATGAACAGGCGGTCTCGAAGATCAAAGAAAAGGACGGTGTGCTCCTGCTCATCTACCGGCGAGGAGGTTCGATCTACCTTACGATCAAACCATGAAAGTTGAATCAGAGACGGTAGAGAACGTGCAACCGGCGATCGTGTGAACAGGGAGATATGAATCGAAACGCATTTGAAATGATTGCAAACCTGCCTCTCGTCTGTGCAACATCCCCAGTAGGGAGAGGGCTGGGACTTGCACCCGCGTTTACGAGCGGCACCGCGAGTGCAGGGTGTGAGGGGGGAACCGACGGCGGGAGCGATGTTCGGGAAGCCGATCCCCGTCTATTTACATCCTCCCCTACGGCGGGCACTGCGCGCAGACAGAGGTGAACAAGGCCGTACTGAGGTACCGGTCCCCGCGGTCGGGTAGGACCACGACGATCGTACCGTCCTTCATCTCCTTCGCTTTCTTGATCGCCGCAGACATGGCCGCGCCGCTGCTCATACCCACGAACAGGCCCTCTTCGAGCGCCAGCCTGCGCGTTGTGTCGAACGCGTCGTCGTCCACCACGTTCCATTTCTCGTCCAGCGCCGCTGGATTGAATATCTTCGGCACGATGGCCTCGGACATGTTCTTGAGCCCCTGGATCTTGTGGCCCAGATGGGGCTCCACGCCGAGGACCGTTATCGAGCTGTTCATTTCCTTGAGCCGTTTGCCCGCGCCCATGAGCGTGCCGGTCGTGCCCATGCCGGCCACGAACACGCTCACCTCTCCCCTCGTCTGCTCGTAGACCTCTCTGCCCGTGGTCTCGTAATGGGCCTTGACGTTCGCCTCGTTGTCGAACTGGTTCGGCATGAAATAGCCGTTCCGGTGCTCGTCGTAGAGCTTGTGCGCCAGCCGGATCGCGCCGTCGGTCCCCTGGTTGCCGGGGCTCAGCACCAGCTCGGCGCCGAAGGCCTCGAGCACCTTCCTCCGCTCCATGCTCACGCACTCGGGCATCACGAGCTTGACCTTGTATCCCCTGGCCGAGCCGACCATGGCGAGCCCGATGCCCGTATTGCCCGACGTCGCCTCGAGGATGGTCGAACCTTTCGTGAGCCTGCCTTCCGCTTCAGCGGACTTGACCATGTACCAGGCGATGCGGTCCTTCACCGATCCGCCGGGATTGTTCCCTTCCAGCTTGGCAAAGAGCCGGACCTTCGGATTCGGGTTGATCCTGTCCAGCCGCGCGAGTCGGCGTGTTGCCGATGCAATCAAGAATGCTCATTTACTTCTTCCTCCCCCAATAAACGTTGAATGGCGGTAGTATATTTAATTTTCGAGCAATACGCAATTATTTTGTGAGGTCGGACAGGTTGTTTCTTTGAGTGGGCCAAAGAAGAGGTGAGGGTGATGAGAACACCAGCTATAGCAATGCATGCGGCGAAGAATCCCTTTCATTGACACGCACCGGGAAAATGCTACAATGCTTATATATATTACCATCAAGGGTAGGCTGCATCTTGAAAGGACCATCATGAAAGAATACGACGTCATTATCATCGGCTCAGGCAGTGGTGCGAACCTTGTCAATGACGCGCTGTCACACGAGAAGACCGTTGCGATCGTGGACAAGGGGCCTGCGGGCGGCACCTGTCTGAATGTCGGTTGCATCCCCACGAAGATGATCGTCTACCCGGCTGACAGGATCATGGAAATCCGCGAGGCACAGAAATTCGGCATCACCGCAGAGATCAAGGCGATCGATTTCGCGGCCATCATGGAGCGGATGCGGAAGCACGTAAAAAAAAGTCACGACAATATCCAAAAAACGCTGGACGAGGCCGAAGGTTTCGATTTCTACGGGGGCGAGGCGCATTTTACCGATGAGTATACACTCGACGTAACGGGCCGGACGATCAAGGGCAAGACAATCTTCATCGCATCAGGCGCCCGGCCGCTCATTCCTCCCATCAAAGGCATCGAGAGCATCGAGTACCTCACGAACGAGAGTGCGCTCCAGCTTACTGAACGCCCGGAAAGCATGATCATCATCGGAGGCGGATACATTGCCGCTGAGTTCGCCCATTTCTTCGAGGCCATGGGCACGAAGGTCACTATCATCCAGAGCAACAAGCGGCTCGTACCCGAAGAGGAGCCGGAGATCTCGGAACTGCTGAAGACATCCCTTTCCCAGCGCATGACAATTCATACGAATACCGAGGCCATTGAGGTCCGCCAAACCGGGAAGGTCACTACGGTCACAGCAAAAGAGCAGAACAGCGGAAAACAGCTGGAGGTCATTGCTCAATATGTTCTGATCGCCGCGGGCAGAAAGTCAAACGCCGATGTTCTGATGGTCGGGAACACGGGTGTGAAGACGGACGAAAAGGGTTACATCATCGTGGATGAGTTCTTAGAGACCTCGAAGAAAGACATCTGGGCGTTCGGCGATGCCATCGGCAAGAAGATGTTCCGGCACTCGGCCAATCATGAGGTCGAGCTTGTCTGGCACAATGCCATCCACGGCAAGAAATCACGGATGAACTTCCTTACCGTGCCGCATGCCGTGTTCTCCTATCCCGAAATCGCTTCCGTGGGACTTACCGAGGAGCAGGCGATCAAGCTCATGGGCAGACACGAGGTCCTTGTGGGCAAGGCCATGTACAGGGAAGTGGCGCGCGGAGAGGCCATGATGGAATACCGAGGGATTCACCAAGGCCGTGGTGCACCGGAAGACGGGAAAGATCCTGGGATACCACATCATCGGCCCGCAGGCATCCGTCCTGATCCAGGAGGTCGTGAATGCCATGGCTGGGGACGGGAACCTCTGGTCCGTGGCCAAGGGCATGCACATCCACCCGGCGCTGTCGGAAGTGGTATTGAAGGCATTTACGAAGCTGGACGAGGTGGAGTAATTCCAGAACTCATGGATTCCCCTGTTCAGTAATAACTACGAGTTCATCAATCTGTTCAGCACTTCTCGCAGTTCATCGACATGGTACGGCTTCTTGAGAACGGCCTTGAATCCCTGCTCCAAGTAGCCTGCGATGGCCGTATCATCAGAGTATCCGCTCGATACAACGGCCTTCACGCCGGGATCGATTTCCGTCAGTCTCCGAAGGGTTTCAGCGCCGCCCATCCCGCCCCGGATCGTCAGGTCCAGAATAACGACATCGAACGGCTGTCCTGATCGCTGCGCCTCCCGGTATTTTGCGATCGCCTCACTACCCTGAGAAGCGAACTCCGCCTGGTGACCCAGCGCCCTGATCAGTTCTCCGGCAACAGTGAGGATGACCGGCTCATCATCCATGATAAGCACCCGACCCGTCCGTCCCGGCGCCGCTTCAGAGGGCCTGGCCTGCTCTTCTCTTTTTACCGCTGCTGTTGCCGGGAGGTAAATGAGGAACGTCGTTCCTTTCCCCATCTCCGACTTTACGTCGATTATGCCGTTGTGGTTCTTGATGATGGAATAGGATGTTGCGAGTCCCAGACCGCTCCCTTTTTCCTTGGTGGTGAAATAGGGGTCGAATATCTTGCCGAGATACTTTTCCGGGATGCCGACGCCGGTGTCCCGGATGGCGATCTCGACATACGCTCCCTTGCTGCAGGCCCTGCAGTGCAGTCCGGTACGGGAGCGTGGAATGTTCCGCGCCGTGATCTCCACCCTGCCGCCTTCCGGCATGGCCTGGTCGGCGTTCAGCACGATGTTCTGGATCACCTGGCCGATCTGGCCCTCGTCCGCGTCAACCTGCCAGAGGCCTTCATCGACCACAATGCTGGTAATCGGTGCGCGAGCCGCTCAGGGCGAACTTCGCCGCGTTCTCGATCACCGGGACGGAGATCGATCGTTTTTTTCACCGGCTTGCCGCCCTTGGAGAAGGTAAGGAGCTGGGTCGTGAGGTTCACCGACTTGTGCAGCGCCTTCTCCGCCTGCTCGAGCATCGCCAGCGACTTTTCTCCCGGTCGATGGTCAGCTTCGCCAGGGAGATGTACCCGAAGACACCCTGCAGGAGGTTGTTGAAATCGTGGGCGATGCCGCCGGCGAGCGTGCCGATGGATTCGAGCTTCTGGGTCTTGAGGCGTTCCTGCTCCAACCGCTTTCGTTCGCTGATGTCGCGAACGATCGCATGCAGGCACATCTTACCGCCCACTTCGAGCCGGCTCAGTGAGATCTCCACATCAAAGGCGCTCAAGGGGCCGGCGTTAGCGCGTAGCGACTGCCACTCGAAGATCTGGGGAACGCCGCTCAACGCTCGCCTGGATCTTCTCGCCGGCCACTTCGGACGAGGGCCGTCCATCGGGTTGATGCTCAGGAGCGAAATCGTTTGGTGAACGGCCGATGATCTCTTCCTTCGTAAGACCGTACATCTCGGCGCCTTTCTGGTTGCAGTCCGTGAAGCCGGTCTCATCCAGGATAAAGATGCCGTCTTTCGCGGATTCAAAGAGCGATCGGTACTTGCTTTCCTTTTCCCGGAGCGCCCCTTCCATCCGTTTGAGCTCGGTGATGTCATGGATGGCGGTTATGCGATATTCTTTGCCCAGATATATTGTTGTTATGCCATGCGCCTCTATACTGCGTCGACTGCCGTCTTTGCATATTACATCGTGATCAATGATAACTTCCCGCCCACTTCTGATATTATTCATAACGCGCTCGATTTCTTCCGGGGGCAAAAGGTCTCGAATCGGTTTATCAATCATTTCTTCTTTGCTGAAACCAAGTATCTTTGACAACTGTTCGTTGCAGTCCTTGATAATACCTTCCTGACTGAAAACCATAGCCTCAAAGCTTGCTCTAGCCAGAACGTGAAATCGTTCCTCGCTCTCCCGCACAGCTGTAAGTAGGTCGATATGTTCGAATTTTAAAGAGAGGGAAGCGGTAATGGATTCATTGTTTTTCAATGAAATGAAGAATTATTGCAACCATAAAGATAACAAAAAATGAGCCTAAGATATATTCAAATTCACCTCCTACCATGACACAGCGGATGGCATAGAGCAGCATGACCGGTACTACCCATGCTGTTGACCCCAATTTAATGCCAGCATGAGATATTGTAGTCCCTGCCGTCAAGCCGGCAATTGCGATCATAAAAATCGCCATCGGCCATATATTGCCAACCGGGAAAATTATAAAGGCAGAAACGCCCCACACGATCCCAGAAAAAAGGGCCAAAAGCAAATAGATCTTTTCCCAGTACTCCGCAACAATGGATTGTTCATCGACCTTCAGGAATCGATAGTAAAGAACGGTCCTGCCAAAGACGGTCACCAGGACCATCAATAACCATGCGATGATATTTGCCCGAGGGATAATATTGCGAACGGTAATGGAAAGAACGAGGGCGATGATGAAGGAAGTTATCTGCATCGTAGGCAACTGCTTGATGGCAAGACGGACCTGTTCGCCAAGGATTCTGTCAGTATAGCCTTTGGATGTATTCACTTTTATTGGCATCCTTCGTTAGTTGCGGAAAGCCCATCTCAACGGAGAATTGGATTGCTCTCCTCATGAGTGCTGGCGATGGGGAAAGCATTACTGATAGGACAATCCTATCATAAATTTGGCATTTTTGCGCGCACCCGGTACCGCGGGACACAAGATACAACCTATGCAGTTGCCTTCAGTTGAAACTCGTCGAAGGCCTGCCAGGGGCTTTTAAACCCAAGTATCGCTAAGATGAGTTGCAATCATTTCAGGCAGTCAGACAACGGCGCGCACGACATAAGCGCTTGCATCTGGAGCGCTCTACTGTTCAAAATACTGGCAGCCGTGATAATCCCATGTTCGGTAAAGGGTAGGGCAAATAGTGAAAGTTTCTTTTTGAAGTGGTCACAAATTGTGACAGGATAGTGTGGGTCTCGTCAGAGGTGAGCTGGAACATGAAGTCTTTGGAGCACCGAGGGAAATCCGATAACGTTGTATCACCCGTTGCGTCGCATTTTTCGAGGTGGTCCCCGCATTAATTCATTTCAATTGCCCGAAACGCAGCCCCTCCCCGCCCGTCTCGGGTAAAACAACCAGGGATACCATGTCTCGATCCACGGGTTTTTATCGGGAGGACTCCATAGAGGATATTGACGCGATGGATGGATTCTGGTTCTTCGCGGTTTCGAAGCGTCCGGCACGAAGACCCTCGGGACGGAGTTGATAGCCGGACTGCGCCACTACTGTCCCTTCATCACATGGATCGCCATCTTGTGCACGTCTTCCGATGCTTCCATGATAGCCTCAGCGAGTGTGGGATGCGCATGGATCATGGCGCCGAGCTGTTGCGCCGTGGCGCCCATCTGCATGGCAAGCGCACCCTCATGGATCAGGTCAGTAGCATGGGCGCCGCAGAGGTGGACGCCGATCACCTTGTCCGTGGCTTCATCGACGATGATCTTTGCCATCCCCGCGATCTCGCCCATGGCGTGCGACTTGCCGAGCCCGCGGAACGGGAACCTGCCGACCTTGTACTTGATGCCCTTCTCGATCGCCTGCTTTTCCCTGAGGCCGACGCTTCCGATCTCGGGCATGGTGAAGATGCCGGCCGGGACCACGGTATAATCCATGCGGGAATCCCCGCCGAGCGCGTTATCCACTGCCACGAGGCCCTGGTGCGACGCAACATGCGCCAGCATCATGTTCCCGGTCACGTCTCCGACTGCATAGATGCCCGGCACGTTCGTCTCCATCTTCTCATTTACCTGGATCTCGCCGCGCCTGCCGATGACCACGCCGACGTTATCCAGCCCGAGGTTTTCCGAGTTCATGCTCCTGCCGATGGAAACGAGTATCCGCTCGGTCCTGACCTCCGTCTTGTTCGAAAGCTTCGCGACCATCATGCCATCGGGTCCCTTTTCAACGCTTTCCACCTTCACGTTCGTTACGAGTTTGATCTTCGCTTTTTTCAGCTCCCGTTCGAGGAGTTCGGACATCTCCTCGTCCTCGGTCGAGACCGCGTGCGCCATCATCTCGACCATGGTCACTTCGGCCCCAAAAGACCGGTAGATGAATGCAAATTCGGAACCGATGACGCCCGCACCGACGATCAGCAGGCTTTTGGGAATACTCGTGAGCTGGATCGCTTCATCGCTCGTGATCACGCTCTCGCCGTCAAACGGGAAACCAGGCAGCTTCGCGGGCCGCGATCCCGTTGCAATGATGACCTTGTCGGACTTCACGTCCGCTACCGTGCCGTCCTTCCGGACCACCCGGACGATATCGGGTGAGAGCATTGTACCGCGGCCCTCGATGAGGTCCACACCCCAGCTCTTGAACAGGCCCCGGATTCCCTTGACCTGCATGGCAACGACCTTGTCCTTGCGCTCGCGGATCTTCGCCAGGTTGTAGCTGACCTCACCTGACACCTGAATGCCGAAATCAGCAGCTCTCCGTGTGCGCTCGAGCGCCTCGGCTGACGCGATGAGGGTCTTCGTCGGAATGCATCCCCGGTTCAGACAGGTGCCGCCGACTTCAGCCCCCTCGATGACCGTCACCTGCGCGCCTTTCTGGGCCGCGCGGATCGCGGCCACGTAACCGCCCGGTCCCGCGCCTATGATGGTGAGTTTTACCGGCATAATGCGCTCCTTACTCGTTATAAACATAACGCGGCCTTTGGCCGCAACCAATCCCCCCTCACCTCGGTCCTCTCCCTCGTTGGGGAGAGGATGCAAACCTCCCTCGCCCCTTGCGGGAGAGGGCTGGGGTGAGGGGTCTATTCAAGGCAAACATTCACGCGAACATGTCAAGTTCTGAAGCAACATAACATAAATCATCTATGTAAAATCAACGTCACTAAGGAACTTGAATTATTCTGTGCCCTCGGTGAGCCTGCCTATTCGAACCTTCACGTGTGGCGATAGTTTTCTGAGCAAAAAAAGGGAGAGTCTACACTCTCCCTTTTGTTCAATGATATTGTGATCATGCCGCATTCCTGCTTTCTTACTTCCCCTCTTCTTCCTTCAGGAACTTCTCGTACTCCGCTTTGCTCATCAGGTCATTCAACTCCGAGGGGTCGCTCATGTCAAGCACCACGAGCCAGCCGTTGCCGTACGGATCTTCGTTGATGATCTCCGGAGAATCGGCGAGGTCCTCGTTCACCTCTCTCACGTTACCCGATACCGGGCTGACCACTGGTGAAGTTGCCTTTGTGGATTCGACCTCTGACAGTTCCGAGTCTGCATCGACCTCGGTATCTATTTCGGGCAGATCGATATACACGATATCTCCCATCTGCTGCTGGGCGTAATCGGTAATGCCGATAGTCGCATGCTTTCCTTCAGCGCGCACCCAGGTATGTTCTCTGTGGTATTTGATATCATCAGGATTCATATAAACCTCCGAAACATGATCGTGTTGGACTTGAGCAGAATGATGAATGAGTCTGTTTTTAACCTAAGCAAGAAATTTTGTCAAGCAGAAAAAAGAAGCGCCGCCACGCTGTGTTTCCCCATGCAAAAAGGGGATGCAAAGTACGCATCCCCTTCTCTAAGACGGATTTCCGTGATGTTAAACTGTGACCGGCTCCTGTTTCTTTGAGGGCTTTTTATCAACAGCTCCGGAAGCGGCCTCCATCATCGATATGGCCTTCTTGGGGCACCGGGCCTCGCACATTCTGCAACCGATGCACTTCTCCTGGTTGACGACATGCACCGATCGGATCTCACCGGAGATGGCGCTGACCGGGCACACTTTCTTGCACACATCAATGACCGTCGCATTTTGCGGGATCGATGAAGGCCTTAGGCCGTACCGGGATGTAGTCATGGATCGCGCTGGTAGGACATTTTTTGACGCAGAGACCGCAGACAATACACTTGGCATGGTCGATCCGCGCAAGGTTGTTGTCGATCTTGATGGCGTCCACCGGACAGGTACGGACACAGATGCCGCAGGCAATACAGCCGACCTGGCATTTCTTCTTGGTGTCCGCGCCTTTGTCCCTGCTGTGGCAGCTGATCACCACTGCTTTGGACTCCACCGCAAGTTCGATCACCTGTTTGGGACAGGCGGCAACGCACTTGCCGCAGGCTGTGCACTTTTCCTTGCTGATAATCGGCAGGTTGTCGGCGCTCATCGTGATAGCGTCAAAGGGGCAGGCGCGCATGCAGGTGGCGTAACCAAGACATCCGTACTGGCAGGACTTGTCGCCTCCTGCCGCGAGCACCGCGGCCGTGCAGTCCATTACGCCCGTGTAGATGAATTTCCGCTGGCTAAGGGAACTGCCGCCCTGGCAGAAGACCCGCGCGATCTTCGGGTCCATCTTTTCCGCCTTCTTGCCCGTGATCTCCGCGATCTTCTCGGCAACTGCCGATTTACCGGGGGCACACATGCTCACGGCGACGTCGGGGTTCCCCACCACGGCCTCGGCATATCCCATGCAGCCCGCGAAGCCGCAGGCGCCGCAGTTGGCGCCCGGCAGGGTATCGCGCACCTTCTCCACTTTGGGATCTACCTTGACTACGAACCGCGCGGCGACTAAGGCCAGTGCCACTCCAAAAACAATGCCCAGCCCTGCAAGCACGATCAGTGTTATATACACAGTGGACAGGGGAACGTTTCCTGCGGCCTCCGCCGCACCGCCGGCATCGACGAGGGGGGTCAACTTGTTGGCAAAAATTGACAGCGCGTGCGAGAACGCCTGCATAAGGATATGCACTAATTGTTCAATCATAGTCATGCACCTTCATTTTGCCACGAAGTCACCAAGGCGCCGGGAACTGCTTTTGATACTTCGTGTCTTTGTGCCCTTGTGGCGAATTTAACATATTACAGCGTGATCATTCCGGAAAAGCCCAGGAATGCCAGAGCGATCAAGCCGGTCAAAACGAATGAAATGGGCAGCCCCTGAAATGACTTGGGCACATCGGCAAGCTCGAGTTTTTCGCGAATGCTCGCCATGATAATGAGCGCCAGACTGAAACCGAGTCCCGATCCCAAGGCGAGCGCCAGGCTCTCGAAAAAGCCGTAATTTTCATCCGCGTTGAGGAGCGGCACCGCCAGGATGACACAGTTCGTGACGATCAGCGCCAGGTAGATGCCCAGCTTATAGTACAGCGCGGGAGCTACCTTTTTCATGATCGTATCAGCAGCCTGCACGAAGGCGGCGATCACGCCGATGAAAATGACGATCTTCAGGAACCCGAGATGATAGGGGATCATCACATAGTTATAAATAAGCCAGTTCAGGGATGCGGAAATGAGCATGACGGCCGTAAAAGTAAAGCTCATGCCCATGGAGGTCTCCATCTTCTTGGTCACGCCGAAGAAAATGCAGAGGCCGAGGTAACGGGAGAATACGAAATTATTGATGAGCGCGGATGCTACGAATATGGTTAGCTACATGTTGCCACATGATATACCCTCCGGGTAAATTGTAAATTGAAGATTGGAAATTGGAAATTTTAAATTTGCGGACTGTTCGAATCACTTACATTTTACAATTTCCAATTTTAAATTTCCAATATGCAATTGCGCGTCCTCGCGCTAATGATGTCCTCCGCCTCCGCCGCCGGTACCGCCAAAGAACTTCCGGTCGATCCAGTTGAGCCAACCCATCATGAGCCCCATGGCGAAGAAACCGCCCGTCGGCATGATCATGATGAGCAGAGGCTTTACCGGCAAAATATGGACGCCCCAGAGCGACCCTTTGCCCAAAAACTCCCTGAACACACCGAGCAGCATCAGGGCGAGCAGAAAGCCCGTTCCCATTCCGACCCCGTCAATAAAGGATGGCAGGAGCTTGTTCTTGCTCGCGAACATCTCCGCCCGGGAAAGGATAATGGCAAAAGCGACGATGAGCATGATATAGAGGCCCATTTCCTTGTAAACCGCTCGCTGGTACGCCGCCATCAACTGATCGATCACCGTGACCCACGTGGCCGTGATGAACACATAGGAGGGGATCCGGACTTTCGGACTGATGAAGTTCCGCAGCAGGGAAACCGTTACGTTCGTCATGGTCATGACGAATAAAACCGCGACCCCCATCAAGAACCCGTTTTTCACGCCGCTCGTGACGGCCACGGCCGGGCAGAGAGAGAGTGCAAGCCTGAAGACCGGGTTCTCACCGAAGACGCCGTTCTTGAATAGTGCCCAGTAGCTAACGTTGTCGCTCATTTCGTCACCTCTTGCACCGCCGATTTGACACCCGCGCCGTATTTATCGATGAGCAACTGCGCAGCGTCTTTAACGCCTTTCGTCACTCCGCGGCTCGAATAGGTGGCACCGGATACGGCCTGGATGTTTTCTTTTGTCTCCACCTTTACCAGTTTGATCTGGTCAAGGGACTTCCCCTTGAACTGGTCGAGAAAGCTCTTGTCCTCAACCTGGTCACCAAGACCGGGGGTCTCTTCATGGCCGAGGATCTTGATGTCTCTGATCTTAAGATCAGGACCGAGAGAAACGAGCATCTTGATGAAACTTGAATATCCCTTGCCCGCGGTGCTCGCGATATACGCTATCGGTTTGCCGCCGGCGGTTGCCTCAAAATATTCATAGGGTTTATTGTCAGCGGACCAGTTTCCCGCCACTTTAATGGGATCAGTCGCATCAGGCGCCATCTCTTTCAGGGCCTCTTCCTTTTCCTTCTTTTCCGCCTGGAACCGCACGGGATAGGCAAATTTGTAGGTAAGCCCCATGATCAAGCCTGCAACAACGAAGATGGCGACCAGGCTCAGGGTTATTTTCAGCATGTCTTTCATTTCTTTACCCCCTTGGCCTCGGCCTTGCCGAAGACACGGCTCCGCATGCCCCGGTCAAGGAGCGGCGCAAAGCAGTTCATGAGAAGGATCGCGAACATCACGCCTTCGGGATACCCGCCCTTCAACCGGATGAGCACCGTAAGTGCACCGCACGCGGCGCCGAACACGATCTGTGCGCTGCGGACGGAGGGACCGGTCACATAGTCCGTGGCCATGAAGAACGCGCCGAGGATAAGACCGCCGGACATCATATGGAATACGGCGTCGCCCGTCATCAGCCCTTCCTTGCCGCCGAAGATCCAGGTAAGGATGCCGACCGTCGCGATGAACGTGACCGGGATGTGCCAGGTGATATACCGCTTCAGCATGAGAAGCGCGGCGCCGAGCAGCAGCGCGATCACCGACGTCTCGCCGAGAGACCCTGCCCGGTTGCCGATGAACAGGTCCTGATACAAGGCGGCCTTGGTATGATAAATCTCGAGCAGCTTCGACATCCCCTCTTCTTTGAGGAGACCAAGCGGTGTGGCGGTGGTCTTGGCATCCAGAGCCATGAACGTGGTCGCCGGCGTAACGAAGGTGGTCATGATCTTCGCAAAGCTGACCAGGACAAAAGCACGTCCAATGAGCGCCGGATTGAAAATATTGAAGCCGAGACCGCCGAAAAGATGCTTGGCGATCATGATGGCCACGATGGATCCGATGAACGGAATATAGAGCGGCGCATTGGCAGGGAGGTTCAGGGCGAGGAGCAGGCCGGTCAGGAATGCGCTGCCGTCGGAGAGCGTAATGGGTTTCTTGAGCAGCCACTGCATCCCTGCCTCGGTCAGGAGGGAAGTCACGATGCAGACGAGAATGACCAGGATGGCCGGCATGCCAAAATAGTAGACCGACATGAGCGTGGCCGGAAGCAGCGCACCGCTGACGGTCCACATGATCTTGGATGTGGTCTCCTCATCGTGCATGTGGGGCCCGATCGAGACGATCAGTTTTGGTTGCTCTTTCGGTTGTTCTTTGGGTTGCTCTTTTGCGGGTGCTTCCATCGCATAAACCTCTTTTCTATCCGCATGGCAGCATAGGGCATAGTGTATTGTGCCCTCTGCTCTTTGAACGCTCTGCTCTATGCGTTTGTCAGTTCTTTCTTCTTCGCCAGTTCCTTTTTCGCCTTCTTCACCCACTGGACCATGGGGCGGTTGGCCGGGCAGACAAACGTGCATGAGCCGCACTCAAAGCAGTCCATCAGGTTGTAGTCCTTTGCATCTTCGTAATGGCCCTTCTCAATATAGATCCCGAGGAGGGACGGCTGGAGCTTCATGGGGCAGGCATCGATGCATCGGCCGCAGCGGATGCAAGGTCCGTAGGATTGCATGCTCACTTCGGCCTTTGGGATGACCGTGATGCCGGACGTCCCTTTGATCACCGGAACATCAAGTGTGTACTGGCTCATGCCCATCATGGGACCGCCGGAGATCACCTTGGCCGCATCGTCTGTGAAGCCGCCTGCTTCTTCGATAAGCTGGGAGAACGGCGTCCCGACACGGACGAGGAAGTTCTTTGGGTCCTTCACTCCCCTGCCGGTCACGGTGACATAGCGTTCGATCAGCGGCCTGCCGTAGCGGACCGCGGTATAAATGGCCTCGGCCGTGCCCACGTTCTGCACCACCACGCCCACATCCATGGGCAGGCTGCCTGCGGGAACGGTCCTGTTGGCAATGGCCTTGATAAGCATTTTTTCCGCGCCCTGCGGGTACTTGACCTTGACGGGCCAGACCTTGATCTCCGGAGATCCTGCCGCGGCCCTGGTCATGGTCTCGATGGCGTCCGGCTTGTTTGCCTCGATGCCGATATATCCCTTGCTGACATTCAGGATCCGCATGAGGATCTTGAGGCCCTCGATGATCTCATTCGGTCTTTCGAGCATGAGCCGGTGGTCGGAGGTCAGAAAGGGCTCGCACTCGGCTCCGTTCAGGATCACCACGTCGATCGGTTTCTCTTTGGGGGGGAAAGTTTAACGTGTGTCGGGAAGGTTGCTCCGCCCATGCCGACAATGCCGGCATCCAGCACGAGCTTTTTGAGCTCGTCAGGGCTCAACACGCTGAAGTCAGGCGTTTCCTTGATGCCGGCCACCCACTCATCCTTGCCGTCGCTCTCGATAATGATCGAAGGCAGATCCATACCGAGGATGTGCGGGAAATTGCCGATGGCCGTTACCTTGCCGGAGATCGATGCATGGACAGGAGCGGAGACAAAACCGGTGGTCTCTCCGATCTTTTCTCCTTTTTTTACTTCCTGTCCAATGACAACGAGGGGTTTGGTAGGTGCGCCAATGTGCTGGCTCAGGGGAATGATTACGCGTTTGGGAATTGCTGCGGCAACGGCCGGCTTGTGTGCTGTGAGGTGCTTGTTACCAGCAGGATGCACACCTCCGCTGAACGTATCATGCGCTTTTACAGTCGTGGCTTCCATTCTGTCTCACCCGCCAAATAGTATAAACGTTGAAATTACAACTTGAGAATTTCTACTAAAAGCCGTTGCGTTTATAACAGAATGGGGTCGAAGTGTCAAGCGAATTTTTACCGAATGGATGTGAGAACGGCTTTCGTGTTTCATTTCGTAACGCCGTGATATTCATACTGTTTGCTTCGTTGGGATCGCGTGCTCAATGAATAGAAAATAGCGACACGCATGAGTGGATAAGAGGGTGCGGAGAGGGATTTGATTTATCTGTATGTTCTCTGCGGGCCTGCCTGTGCAAACCTTTACTCGTGGCTGACTGCATTTCCTCGGTTCAAGTACGAGAAGATCAATATTCGGCAGCCATATCCGGATGTCCGCCATCCCGGCGAAAGGGACATCAGCGCAGACTTGCAAAAGCGTCAGGCAAGTCGGTCCACGGAGGACCTTGCTGCAATAGGCTGTTGCCCAGACAAACCCGTTGACCTTCGACAGGCTTAGTACGAACGGCATTGCGGTCTTGTCATCAAGGCTTTTTCGTTCATGCTGAGCTTGGTGAGGCACGGAATCGATTTGAGCAACAGCCGTCAATTTTTCAAGGGAGGCCTTACGCGACCTGGACAACTTCCTTGAGCTCGGGGAACTGCTGCTTGAGGTGCTTTTCCACACCCATCTTGAGCGTCATCGTGGACATGGGGCAGGCCCCGCAGGCGCCTTTGAGCCGTACTTTCACCGTACCGTTCTCTTCCACGCTCACCAGCTCGATATCTCCGCCGTCACGCTGGAGCGCCGGACGAACCTGTTTCAAGGCATCTTCAACTTTTTCTTTGGTCATGATCTATTCTCCTTTTCCCAATCCCCAGGCTGTTCTGGATTAATACCATTATACATCTTTTTACTCCCCTTTTAAAGGATATCGCAGCTACTCAAGTCGGCAAATGAAACCGTGCAGATACGAATAAAGGATTGAGTAACATACGGATTAGCCCTTGGCAGCCTTCAGAAGCTTCTCGAGCTTTTCAGCGCCGACGCAGTCCTTGGCAAAGGCGCACCACTCGATGCAGGACGTGCCGATGGGCCGCGCGTTCAGATGGCCGCACTTCTTGCAGGCGGTATCCGGCTCATCGCTCCAGATCTCGATCTTCTCGCCGCATTTCTGGCACCGGATATCCTCCGGCTTTGGCGAACGTATCTCACTACTTCCTGGGCAACCTTCTTTAAACATGACCCTATTCTACACCTCCTGCAATACTGTACCTATGATGCAAATCATATGTCAGCGGCATCGATCAGCCCTTGTTGACCTCCTTCACGGCGTCCATGATCTCAATCTTGAAATTATACGGGATGATCTGGCGGTTGACCTCCACAGGGATAAAAAGATTGACGCTCTTCCCTTTCAGTCCAGCCGCATCGTCGGTCTCGAGCGGGAACAAGGGGCGAATATCATACCCCTTTCTCTGCGGCAACATATACACATTGCTGATCGGGAACACCGCCTCCTGCACGGAACCCCGGGACAGCACGAACTGATCAGGGATGGGATTGTGCCGGTCCGGGAAGCGGACACCGGAATGCATGAGCCGCTGCGGTTGTCTGTTCACGCCGGTATACTCGGCGCGGTCCCACAATATTTTCAGATCGTTGGGGCTGAGGTTCTCGAAATGCATCTGGAAGCCCTGCTCGCCGACAGTAAAGGCGATGGATATGTTCTTGTCCCGGAACTGGAGCTCCTGGGACACGACGGGGCTGACGAGCCGGAACGACAGCTTGTATCTGACGATATCCTTCAAGATCCTCTCCAGTTTGATATTGAGGGTCTCGCCTTCATTGATGTCTCGAAGCGCTATGATCTTCGGCTGATAGTTATCCTTGCTCACCTCAAGGACCGCCTTAGACGCAAGCGCGGGGTCCTTCGGCGCTTCGGCCGTAATGGTCGCAGGCGATCGGTACTTCAATTCCTTCAGGTCAATGCCCGAAACGACCCTGATGGTTGAGTCTGGAGGGTCGGCGAAGACCTTGAAGTTCTTCGCGACCACGCCTGAGCACCCCGAAACAGCAAGCGCGGCGGCCATCGCAACAAGAATATATTTTTTCATCTGCCCCTCCTGTATAATCACGGGTTGATATTTCTTTTACCACGAAGACAGGTTGTCACCTTCAATAAAGGGAACCTATCCATCCTGCCGCCCCGGTGCCCCGGTACGGCCTGACGCAATTGAGGCAGCCATTCCCGTCAGCACACGGATATTCTTATGATAGCATATCACCTGCCGACTGTCTTAAAAAATTACTGCAACTTCACGTCGAATTCAATCTCCGCATACCCCGGCAGGAACCGCTTGCGCACCACCTTGATCCGGACCCTGTCCTCCGACTTTTTGTAAAAGAGCGCGATCCTGATATCATCCACGCTCCTGATCAACGTGTTGTCGAGCGACACCACAATATCGCCGACCTTGATGCCGGCCTTCTTTGAGACACTCCCTTCCGGCAGGTCCGCGATGCTGACCTGTTCCCCGCTCTCCTTGAGCACGGCCATGATCTTCGGCGAGGTCATCCCGTCGAGCGATGGGGGGAACACGACAAAGTCGGCAATGTCCGCCTCGATCGCAACATCGCTCAGGACCGTCGCATAGGGTAAACCGTTCCGCCGGAAGGTCCTTTTCGGGACCCCCGAACCGTAGGCAAGGTGCCCCACGCCCGCCATCACGACCATCCGCTGGTCCGCGTTCTTCCGGAGGTAATCGTCGATGGACCGGGCCATGCCCTCATCCCACAGGATCTGGGCCTGCAGGAAAAAGTCGAAGTTCCGTTCGCTTGCTGCTGCATGCTGATCAAACACCTGCCTGAGCCGGTCGCGGTACTCCAAGTCGGAAAAATCCATCTGCTCCGGGACGTCCTTCCGCTCATCATTCGTGAGAGAGTCCATGCCCGTCTTCGCCACTTTATCAGTGATCTCGCGGCTCAGGTTCAGGGCAACGACTGGGATTTTCTCAGCGCGGGCATAATCGAGGATCGGCTTATACAGGTTATAGTCGAAACCCCAGCGCTTGAAATACTCCGACTTCTTCAGGAACTCCCGCTCGTCGATCGAACCGCTGACGTACTCATCAAGCGTTTTCTGGAAAGGCCGCTGGAACATCTCCATACCCACGGCGATCTTCGGGTCCTTCTGAAAGAGGCCCTTGATGATCTGGAGTTCGACGTTGTGGTGCGCAAACCGGTCGTGGTATTCTCCCACATACACGATCTTCTTTCTTGACACGCCCTCGATCACGTTGGAAATCGTTTTGAGTGCTGAAACGTCGATGGCCGTAGCCTCTTCCCGCAGCTCCATCACGATCCCTTGCTCGGATTCCAGGGTCTTCTGCGCCACCTGTCCTTTTGCGTCGATCGACAAGGCGCTGCAAATCCCGTGTAAAAGGACAGCGCTGAGAGCCTCGGATGCGGCCTGCTCGGTCCTCGCCTGGACGATCACAACGACCTTGTCCGGGTTCCAGGGATTTTTCTTCGCTACCAGGGAGAGCGCCCCGTTTCCCGTTTCAACCCTGCCGTAGAGCCTGCCAACGAGAGGATTGTCCGGACCGAACGCAAGAAAGGACGACCCGTTGACATCCGCATCTTTGATCGTGTCGGTCTGCCGCTCCTCTGCGCCCCGCTGCTTCCATGCAGCAACTGCTCCTGCGTATATCTCTCTGCCGGTTACGGCCGTAACGAGAACCGGCTTTTCCTCGGACAGCAGTTTTGCAAGAAGCGGCGGTGTCTCGGCATCCGTCAGCCTCCGGGGAACATCATACTCCGGATCGATCACCACCGCTGACGGCTCTTCGTCAACAAAAAGGACAACCTCTTTCTTATCCGCTTCGAGCTTCACCATTTCCGACCTATCCTTGCCGTGGATAAAGGAGATGACGATGGGGATGTCCAGGGTATAGACCTCGCCCTTCTGGACAAGGTCAAAGCTGATCTTGAACCGGCTGCCATTCCGCTGGATCGAGGCATTCTCCACTCGCAGATCAGGGAGTCCCTTCCGGTCCACCCACTGTTTGAAGAACCATCCGAGGTCCTGGCCAAGCTCTTTCTCGAACCGTCCCTTGATCTCGTCCCAGGACCTCACCGGGTCTTCGACCATATTCGTACCTGCGAGACGGGAATACGCCTCTTCTCCAGCCATTCGTCGCAGCAGGTGAAAGACAAGGATGGTCTTGGCACGCCCGATGGCCCGGGAAGCTTCGTCAGCCCCGCTCTGGAAATCCCTGAGCGGAATCTCGTTCTTTGTTGTTGCCAGCGCGCCGTACTCCAGTAAGAGTTGTTTCCGGTATATCCAGTCGTTGTTCATTCTCGTTGCACCATTCTGTCCTGAAAACGATGCGAATCCGTTATCTGCAAAGGAGAAAAATCCCGCCAAAATGACCATAAATATGATAAAAAAGTGTTTTCGCATAGGGTCCTCGTGCCCGGCTTTATTCAAATTATAGTAACAGAAAAACCGTCAAATAGCTATCTCCCCCCTGTTCCTGGCCGTTTCATAGGCTTGGAAATGAGAAATTTTCTTGCGATACCTGACAAATTGTCTTGAATTTGCTTTAATAGATAACTATAATACGAATCCAAGTTGCCTATGATGGTCAGGAGGGAGTACTATTATGGCGGTAAAAAAAGGCGCAAAAAAGAAAAAAGCTACCAAGCCTGCGAAACCCACCGTAAAAAAGTCAGCTAAAAAAGTCGTGAAGAAGGCCGGCTCGAAGAAAAGCACGGTAAAAAAGATAAAGGTCAAGAAGGCCGCCACCAGGGCCGTAAAAAAAACAGCGACAAAAATCGCAAAGGCCACGGCGGTCAAACCACGAATATCTGCGGCCGTGAAGAAACGGAATGAGCTGCTGTCAAAATTACTGCTCAAAAAACGGAACGAGGTTGTGGAAAACCTTGAGGCCCAGATCGGCCGTAAACTGGTCCGGGAAACGGGACAGAAGATCGACTCGGCCATGGACAGCGCCGACCAGTCCGCACTCGACATGGACCAGGGCATCGATTACTCGCTTCTGGAAATGAAGTATGAGCAGTACAAAGACATCGCTGATGCCTTCCGAAAGCTCCAGAATAATTCCTACGGCCAGTGCGAGGAATGCGGTGAGGAAATCGACATCAAACGCCTCGAGGTAAACCCTCTTGCCCGGTACTGCATCGCCTGCAAGACGAAAAAAGAAGCGCTGGAAAATATCCAGAAGGAAGAAACGAGGTTCAAGGAATAGACGCGGTCTTTTGACAGGATAACAGGATGAGCAGGATGCTCACGGTCTTTAGCCGATTTCGTTGAGAAGCACCCATTTTTGGTATCCCGTGATCCTGCTGAAAAGATTTACTGACAGTGTGTCCTCCTGAATCAGGTTTTTCTTGACAAAAATGCCGTAATACAGTATCTTGTGCCTCTAAATTTTCTCGTGGCGGTGTAGCTCAGCTGGTAGAGCAGGGGAATCATAATCCCTGTGTCCGGGGTTCGAGTCCCTGCACCGCCACCATTTTTGCCCCCTTTCCTTTTTCTCATCAAAATCTTTCACTAGAATAGAATAACACCAGAGGAACTGCCTTCACGGAGCGACTCGCGTTCTCATATCATGCTGCTTACCACGATCAAAGAAACAATAAAGAAATATCGCATGCTCTCCCCCGGCGAACGGGTGCTCGTCGCCGTCTCGGGCGGACCGGATTCGGTCTGCCTCCTGAGCGTCCTTCAGGCTTTAGCAATGGAACTCGACCTGACCCTGCGCATTGCCCACCTCGACCACATGTTCCGCGGCAAAGAGTCTGCCGATGAGGCGCTGTTCGTTGGTGAACTTGCGAACAAGCTCGGAATCCCGGCGACCATCGAGAATTTTGACGTACCGGTCTACTGCCTCGAGAGAGGGCTGTCGCCCCAGGAGGGTGCGCGGGAAGTACGGTACGATTTTTTGCAACGGGTGGCTAAGACGATCGGATGCAGCCCACATCGCAACAGGCCATACGGCAGACGATCAGGCCGAAACCTTCCTCATGCGGCTCTTGCGCGGCGCCGGTGCCTCCGGCCTCTCGGCCATCCCCGCGGTGCGGGAGAACATTGTCAGACCGCTCATCGAAATCACGCGTGACGAGGTGCTGGAGTACCTGAAGGAGACGGGTCTTTCGTTCGTAACTGATCCATCGAACGCGAAACCCGTATATACCAGAAACAGGATCCGGCTCGAGATCATACCTATCCTGAAGGGATTCAACCCCCGCATCGTCGAGACGCTCGCTGCCGAGGCTGCCCTTCTTCGGGACGAGGACGAAGCAATCGAGTTCCATTGTGCAACACTCGCGGACAGCATCCTGGAACGGAAAGAGAATGACCTTTTTATCAAGAGGAAGGAGTTCAGTGCACTGCCCATTGCCTTCAGGCGCAGACTGCTGAAAAGAGCATTGGACCTTGCCGGCGTGGAATCCTCGGGGCTGTCCCAGGTCCAAATCGACGAGGCCCTCGCGTTCATGGCCTCGGCCCAGACGGGCAGGACCATGGATCTGCCCCACGGCCTCACCGTCGGACGCGAGTACGACCGCTTCGTTCTCAGCGCCCGATCGATAACAGATACTTTTTCCTATCCGATCAGCATACCGGGCATTACCATGATACCGGAACTCCCCTTGATGGTCGAGACGTTGATCACCGACCGCCTCCCGGTGGAGCCGGAAGATAAAAATTATGTCTGGCAGGCCCTGTTCGATTATGATAAGATGGGGTCGTTTCTGACATACAGGAACAGGCATTCCGGCGACTGGTTCTGCCCAGCGGGGATGGGCGGCAAAAGAAAAAAGCTCCAGGACTACTTCGTGGACGAGAAGGTCCCTCGCAGGATGCGTGACACAGTCCCCCTGCTCTGCTCGGGAGAAGACATCCTGTGGGTCGTGGGGCTCCGGACGGACGAGAGGTTCCTGCCGGGACCGAACACAAGAAAAGGTCTGATGGTGCGATTTCGAATTGCGAAATAACGGAGAGGCAACCCTGCACATTCATCTTCGACCCGATTGTCATTATGGAGGGCATCAATGGTAGGCATCGATTTTGGAAAACCGCTTTTTACCCGTGAGGAGATCCAGCGGAAGATACAGGAGATAGGCGCACGCGTCTCTACAGACTATGCCGACAAGGACCTTCTCGCCGTCGGGGTCCTCAAAGGCGCGCTTTTTTTTATGTCCGACCTGCTCCGTTCACTCAGGATCTCCGTCAGGATGGACTTCATCCACTGCACCAGTTCCGCCACCAAAAGCATGGACGGCAATCCGGTGCACATGCTGTGCGACATGAAAGAAGATATCAAAGGCAAACACGTCCTGCTGATCGAGGATATCATGGACTCCGGCGTGACCATCGATTATCTCAAGAAGATGCTCCTTGAGCGGGATCCGGCTTCACTCAAGGTGTGCGTGCTGCTCGACAAGTCCGACCGCCGGCAGGTCCCGATCGAGGCGGACTATGCGGGCTTTCGCATCCCGAACAAATATGTGGTCGGTTACGGACTGGACTACAAAGACCGCTACCGCAATCTGCCCTATATCGCCGTGCTTCCCATGGAGGAGCGCCAGGCACCGTAACGGCCACACGTGAAGAACCGGGAGTTTGGCCCATTTGATCGGCAATTCGCCGTTTCAACTATCAGACAGTTGCCTGAGGACTGTCTCGGGTCAGGGTAAAGAGTGGATAAATTGTTGTCTTGAACGCAGGAATATGTTACTATGAACGGAAATGAAGGTTGCCTGTTGAATTTTGTATGGTGATGAAATCGCTCGATTTTCATTGTTCAATCTTCAATTTAACAATTTACTAATGCGAAATATTGGAGGTTTCTCCTAGTGAGTGCATTCTATAAAAATATGGCGCTGATCATGTTGTTCGTGGTGGTCTCGGTTCTCGTCTTCAACCTGTTCAATCCCGTCAGCCAGACAGCGGTGCAGATCCCCTTCAGCGACGTCATGGACAAGATCGCGAGCAACGAGGTGAACGACGTCACGATCAAGGGCGCCGAAATGTTCGGCAATTACAAGACCGGCAAGTCATTTAAGACCAATCTGCCGGACTATCCCGACCTCGTCAAAGACCTCCGCTCCAAAGGCGTGAAGATCAACGCAGAGCCGGTGAAGGAATCGGCGTGGTACAGCTTCCTCGTGGTCTGGGCGCCGCTCATCCTCATGGCGCTCTGGTTCCTGTTCATCATGCGCAACATGCAGATGGGCGGGAACAAGGCCATGTCCTTCGGCAAGAGCAAGGCCAAGCTCCTGAACGAAAACGCGAAAAAGGTGACCTTCAACGAAGTGGCCGGTATGGATGAGGCCAAGGTGGAGGTCCAGGAGATCATCGAGATCCTGAAGGACCCGCAGAAGTTCCAGAAGCTCGGCGGCAAAATCCCCAAGGGCGTGCTGCTTGTCGGCCCTCCGGGGACCGGCAAGACGCTCCTGGCGCGCGCCATCGCGGGCGAGGCAGGCGTACCATTCCTGTCGATCAGCGGCTCGGACTTTGTTGAAATGTTCGTGGGCGTGGGAGCGTCGCGCGTCCGCGACCTCTTTGAGCAGGGCAAGAAGAACGCGCCCTGCATCATCTTCATCGACGAGATCGACGCCGTGGGCAGGCACCGCGGCGCGGGACTGGGCGGCGGCCATGACGAGCGCGAGCAGACCCTGAACCAGCTCCTTGTGGAGATGGACGGATTCGAAAGCAACGAAGGGGTGATCCTCGTAGCTGCCACGAACCGGCCCGACGTGCTCGATCCGGCGCTCCTCAGACCGGGCAGGTTCGACCGGATGGTCGTGATCCCGCGGCCTGACTTGAACGGCAGGATCGGCGTGCTCAAGGTGCATACCCAGAAGATCAAGCTCGGGCCGCACGTGGACATCGAATCCATCGCCAGGGGCACCCCGGGGCTCTCCGGGGCGGAGCTGGCGAACCTCGTGAACGAAGCGGCGCATCCTCGCCGCCAGGATCGGCAAGACGCAGGTGGAGAACGACGATTTCGAGCGCGCCAAGGACAAGATCCTCATGGGCCTCGAACGCAAGAGCATGCTGATCAGCGACGATGAAAAGAAGAACACGGCGTACCACGAAGCCGGACACACCCTGGTCGCCCGGCTTATTCCCGGGACCGATCCGGTGCACAAGGTATCGATCATCCCTCGCGGCATGGCGCTGGGCGTCACGCTGCAGCTCCCCACGGCCGACCGGTATTCCTACGACCGCGAACACCTGCTGAACAATATCGCGATCCTCCTGGGCGGCAGGGCCGCTGAAGAGATCGCGCTTCAGCACATGACCACCGGCGCAGGCAACGACCTTGAACGCGCGACAGCGCTCGCCCGGAAGATGGTTTGCGAGTGGGGCATGAGCGATGCCATGGGCCCGTTGTCCTACGGCAAGAAGGAAGAGGCGATATTCCTCGGGCGCGAGATCGCGCAGCATCGCGACTACAGCGAGCACACCGCCGTCGAGATCGATAACGAGGTAAAACGCATCGTCATGGACAACTACCACCGGGCCAAGACCCTGATCCAGGACCGGGTGGATGCACTCCATGGCCTTGCAAAGGGCCTGCTCGAAAAAGAGACCCTCGATGCGGCCGATATCGACACAATCATCAATGCGCAACCTGCGGCGGTATAGGAGGGCGGTATGGGGCCTGTCCTCCGGATCTCCGGCCACGGGGCACTCACCATAACTCTGAAGGGCCTCAATGCCGGCCAGGCGGACGCCCTTTCCCAAATTCTTCCATCATCACTAATCGGAGCAGCCTTACACCCTGCTCCGATTTCTTTTCAGCGGGTACGATCAACTGATACAGTTCCTCACGAGATTATTGTGGCCGGCACCCCGAACCAGCTGAGGCAACTTTCCCTGCTACTCGCTGAAGATCAACGCTTCCCAACCGGTCTTGCTGAAACATTCCACTCTCTGCTTGACAACTACCTGCGCTCAGACTATAAGATTAACTGCGGAGGCAAGGTCCTCGACCTCGGCAGCCGCACACACATCATGGGTATCCTGAACGTGACCCCTGATTCCTTTTCCGATGGCGGGCATTATGCCGATGCCGTGAGGGCTCTGACGCATGCCCATGTAATGGCTGCCGCAGGCGCGGATATCATCGATATCGGCGGGGAGTCCACCCGGCCCGGAGCGGCGCCTGTGGCCGAAGAGGAAGAGCTCCGCCGGATCATCCCGCTCATCGAGCGCCTTTCAGCCGAGCTTGCGGTCCCGATATCGGTCGATACCTATAAGTCATCGGTAGCGAAAAAAGCGATCGAGGCGGGCGCGCGGATCGTGAACGACATCAGCGGGCTCAGGTTCTCGCCCGACATGGCGAACGTGGTGGCCGATTCCGGCGCTGCCGTGGTCATCATGCACATCAAGGGTACTCCGCGTAATATGCAGCAGAACCCTGTCTATGACGATGTAATCGGCGAGATCATGGCCTATTTCGAGGAGGGGATCGAGATCGCCGTAAAAGCAGGCGTGGACCGGGAAAAGATCTTCATCGACCCGGGCATCGGCTTCGGCAAGACACTTGAACACAACCTTGCGATCCTGGACCGGCTCGATGAATTCCAGGCGCTCGGCAGGCCGATCGTGCTCGGCACGTCGAGGAAAAAGTTCATCGGCACGGTCCTGGATGTCCAGGCGCCCGAACAGCGGGTGGACGGCACGGCGGCCACCGTGGCACTCGGGATCGAGCGCGGCGCCCGCGTCGTGCGGGTCCATGACGTGGCGCGCATGGCACAGGTCGCGAAGATGACGGATGCAATTCTCAAATACAAATAACATACTTTACCATGGAGATACGGAGTCACGCAGGAAACAGCAGGATAGCAGGAAACATGAAAGTGCTGGTTTTGATTTCCTTTTTGTTCCTTTATTCTGTATCGGCTGTTCTCGGCGCCTCCGCGTCTCTGTGGTTTTCAATTTCGATCCTTTGATCTTTTATGACAACCTTTACTGAAATACGCGAATCCCTGGCGCACTATCGCTGGTTCAACGATACAGTGGACATCGTGCTCGTCTACTATCTCTGTTACCGGCTGCTGCTCATCATCAAGGGCACGCGCGCCTTTCAGATGCTCATCGGCATCGGGCTCATCGTGCTCGTGCTCATCGCATCGCAGACCTTCGAGTTCTACACCCTTGACTGGCTCATCCACAGCTTCTGGTCCCAGATCGTGCTTGCCCTCGTGATCCTGTTCCAGCCCGAGATCAGGCGTACGCTGGCCCGGGTCGGCGAACGCCACCTGTTCCGGTCGCTCTCGGAGGTCGAGGGCTCAAAATTCATTGAAGAGACGGTCAAAGCGGCCGTCAACATGGCCAACAAGCGCATCGGCGCGCTCATCGTGCTCGAACGCGACACCGATCTATCGACCATCGTGGAAATGGGTACCGAACTCGACGCCAAGGTCACCAAGGAGATCCTCGTGAGCATCTTCCTTCCCTACTCGCCGATCCATGACGGCGCGGCGATCATCCGGAACGGCAGGATCACCGCCGCGGGGTGCTTCCTGCCGCTCACGCTTTCGTCAAACCTGTCAAAGGCGCTCGGCACCCGCCATCGCGCCGCTGTCGGGCTGACGGAAGAGAGCGATGCCGTGGCGATCGTCGTTTCCGAGGAAACGGGGGAGATCTCGGTGGTCATGAACGGCGCGATCGCGCACAATGCTGACGCACCCGCGCTCAGGAAGACGATCTCCGATATTTTCGTCAAAAAGAAGGGCCGGTGATCATACCATGAACCTTCGAGGCATGCTTGTTGAGAACTGGGGCATCAAACTCATCTCGCTCGGACTTTCCCTGATGCTCTGGTTCTACGTAACTTCAAAAGGCAAGACCGAGATGACGCTGACGGTGCCGCTTGAGCTGCGCAGCATCCCCCAGAACATGGCCGTGGTCGGGCCTGTGGCCAGTTCACTGGAAGTGCGTGTGCAGGGCCAGGAACGGTTGCTCCGGGACATCACGACAGGCAAAAAGTTGGTCGGCATCCTCGATCTGTCCATGACCAAAGAGGGGGAAAATACCGTGCGCCTGTCCCCTGACGATATCAAGTCGTCCGGTCAGATGTAGTCGTCACCCATATGTCCCTGTCGGAGGTCAAGGTAAAGCTCGAGCCGCTCATCCGGAAAACATTCCGTCTGAAGCCGGTTGTCCATGGCGCTCCCGCGAGCGGCTATCGACTGAAGAATATCGTCGTCACTCCGCCGAAGATAACCGTTGAAGGGCCCTCCAGCGTCGATGAAAACGCTGGACAGTCTCCAAACCCTGCCGATCGACATCCAGGGGGCTGAAGAGAACAGATCGTCGAACCCAAGATAGATTACCAGGGCCAATCGGTGAAGCTCCTTGAAAAAAATATCGAGGTACGAATTATCATTGAGAGGATTAACAAATGAAAAAGCTTTTCGGAACAGATGGCGTAAGGGGTGTAGCGAACCAGGACCCCATGACCTCGGAGATGGCAATGCGCATCGGCAGGGCGGCGGCGCACGTATTCCGAGATTCGGCCCGCAGACACCGCATCGTGATCGGCAAGGACACGAGGCTCTCGGGGTATATGATAGAAAGCGCGCTTACTTCCGGGCTGTGCTCCATGGGCATGGATGTGCTGCTGATCGGGCCTGTGCCGACGCCGGGGATCGCGTTCCTCACGCGCAGCCTCAGGGCCGATGCCGGCGTCGTGATCTCGGCATCGCACAACCCCTATGAGGACAACGGCATTAAATTCTTCGGCAGGGACGGATTCAAACTTCCCGACGAGATGGAAAAAAAGATGGAGGACCTGATTTTTTCCGGCGCCATAGACTCCGTCCGGCCTACGGCCAGCGAGATCGGCAAGGCCTTCCGGATCGACGACGCCATCGGCAGATACAACGAGTTCGTGAAGTCCTCGATCCCCCGCGGTATGGACCTTGCGGGGCTGCGCATCATCGTTGACTCCGCAAACGGCGCAGCCTACAAGATCGGTCCCCGCGTCCTGACGGAACTCGGCGCCGACGTGATCTCGCTCTACGACCAGCCAAGCGGCATGAACATCAACCAGGGCTGCGGATCGCTCCACCCCGAGGTCATCTTCCGTTCCGTGGTGGCGAACAATGCGCAGATCGGGATCGCCTTTGACGGCGACGCTGACCGTATCATCCTGTGCGATGAGAACGGTGTCATGGTCGACGGCGACGTGGTCATGGCCATCTGCGCTCTCCACATGATGAAACACGGCAATCTCAACCACAATACGCTCGTGGCCACGGTCATGAGCAATCTCGGGTTGGAGCTGGCAATGCGTCAAGCAGGCGGCAAGCTCGTCCGCGCCGCGGTCGGAGACCGGTACGTCATGGAAAAAATGATCGAAGGAGGCTACAACCTCGGTGGAGAGCAGTCGGGCCACATCATCTTCCTGGACCACAACACCACCGGCGACGGCCTCATCTCCGCGCTCCAGGTCCTCACGATCATGAAGCAGACCGATAAGCCGCTGTCGGAACTCGCGGCCTGCATGAAGACCTATCCCCAGATACTCGTGAACGTGAAAGTAAAGGAGCGGAAAGACCTCGATTCAATCCCCGAGATCGCGAAGCGGATGTCCGAGATCGAGAAGAAGCTGGATGGTACCGGCCGCCTGCTCGTGCGGTATTCCGGCACCGAACCCAAGGTACGCGTGATGATCGAGGGCGAGGACCAGAACGAGATCAAGACGCTTGCTGATGGTCTTGCAGGGATCATCAAGGAGAAGCTGGGGTAGAAGACTGATCAAAGATGCACCCATCTATCCCTCCTCTCCCCTTGAGGGAGAGGGCCGGGGTGAGTGGGGACTTCTCGATTGGTGTTCTTGAAACGTTCGCTATGAATAGAATTATATTTTCATACAGAATAAATCGCGTTGTCGTTGCAGCGCTCATCCTTGCCCTGCCAGGATGCACCTTCACTAAACTGATGACCAGCCGGTTAGAGAAGCCAACCTTCACCTATGCCGGATCCGAACTGGTCGAGACCTCGCAAAACGGGGCAACCGTGAATTTTCTGTTCACCGCGCATAATCCGAATGAAGCAGGATTGAAGAACGTAACCTGCTCGTATGATCTTTTTGTTGAAGGGAAAAAGTTTCTGACAGGGAAAAACATTCCTTTAGCGCTTAACCCGAAAGGAGACACGGAGATCAAGGTCCCTGCAACGATCGCTTATGCGGACCTCTACCCCGTTCTGGGGTCCGTCCTACGGCGGATTTTATCAGGGCAGAAAACAATACCCATAACGATCGACGCCGTTTTTTCCGGTAGACCTGCGATCTATAGCGAAGCAGGAGAAGATAAACCGATTTCCTTCGAGAGGAGATTGATCAAGTCCGCCGACATTCCTCTGGCGCAAGAGAGAAGAAACAAGGAACAGTGAGGAGAAATATCAATGACAACACGGAACAGACGCTTGGTATCTGCCATGTTATTTTCACGCTTTTAACCACTGCCTGTGCGTCATCTAACAACAACTGCCCACTTCACCAAAGAAAGCCCAAAGATATATAGCGGCACTCGGCTCGACATACATGCGAGCGCAGGTCACGATGATATTCTCCGAGGTTACAGGGATAAGTATGGCGTAGAACCGCCGGACTATCCAAAATTAGATCTCCCCTTCAGTCTCTTGTTTGACATTATAATCTCGTCATTGGTGGAATGAATCTTCTTTTTGGATGCATGACTGGTGCGTGGAACAGCTTCTGTTTCTTCAACTAATATTTCGGTTATATCCATCAAATAATAATTTATCAACTATGCCGTTTGCGTAACTTGGAGGTCATTGGTTCTTTCGGTGCATAACTATATTAGAAACAGTTCAACCATCTTTTCTTTACTGCACTCCTGAATATAACATCTTGACCCTTTATGCGCAAACCCATCATCACCCTCACACTGGCATACATCACTGGCCTCCTGCTCGGTCACGAGTTTCTCTACTTCCCCTATTCGATCGGCTTCCTGATCATTTTCAGCATTCTGATATCAGGCTTACTCACCTGGTTGGATAAACTGACCATCCGCCGTACGATGCTCGTCATTCTCCCCTGCCTTGTGGGCATGGCCGCATACCTCTCCTCGGCTGCGTGGTTTCCAGCCGATCATTACACCCGCCATTTCAGGCCTGATAAGGAGACCCACGAGATCATCGGCAAAATCATCTCCCCTCTTGATCGCGACCCGGAGAGGACCGGCTTTGTCGTGGACATTCATGACATCGACGGAACCCGCGTTTCGGGGAAGGTCCGCGTCAGCGTTCGCGAAGAGATGTCGTCCGTTGGATATGGCGATATCATTCGCATCACCGGCAAACTGTTCGAACCTGGCGGATACAACAATCCGGGAGGTTTTGACTACCCCGCATCCCTTGCCCGAAGCGGCATGTATTACACCGTGAACGTAAAGAGCGCGGATGACGATCGAGATCCTCAGCCGCGGCACAGGTCTGTTCAGGACCATCCAGGACTGGCGGGAACGGATCCGTCAATCGTTTCTGGCGTCAACCTCAGGGGATGGATCTGCCATCCTCCAGGCCATGGTGCTCGGCGAGGAAGGCCGGCTCACCGACGAGCTGCGAGACCGGTTCATGGCGGCAGGCGTCACGCACATCATCTCCATCTCCGGATCCCACCTCGGCATGGTGGCGGTCCTCTGTTTCGGCCTGATCAGGTGGCTGCTGTTCATGCTGCCGGAACGGTTCTATCACCGTTTGACCCTGCACACGGACCCAAAGATCATTGCCGCATGGCTCACCCTCCCGCTCGTGGTCTTCTATACGCTGCTTGCAGGGGGGCAGGTGGCAACGGTCCGCTCGCTCGTTATGATCACCGCGGGGCTCTTCGCGATCATCCTCGACCGCGAGAATGCGCTCATGCACTCCCTTGCCCTCGCAGCGCTCCTCATCCTCATCTCAAACCCGCAGGCGATCTTCGACATCTCGTTCCAGCTTTCGTTTCTCTCCGTCCTGGTCATCGGTTACGTCGTCTCGCTCTGGAACGAGCTGCAATTAACGGCAGAGACCCGTTTCCGGAAGATCAGGAACAGCGCCCTGCTCCTCATCATCATATCCCTTTCCACGGGTCTCGCCACCGGACCACTTGTCGCGTACTACTTCAACCAGATCTCATTCGCCGGCATCGTCTCGAACCTCATCATCGTCCCTTTTGCGGGTATGGTGGTCGTTCCGCTCGGACTGTTTTCAGGGATACTCTCTCTCTTTACTCATCACCTGCCGCTGGCCGGGCTGGACCAGACCGCAGCAGACGCCTTTATCAGCGCTGTCTCATTCTTTTCACAGCTCCCCTTCGCTGAATTTCATCCGCCCGCGCCCGATGTCGTGTGGCTTATGTTCTATGCTGTTCTCTTTGTCTCACTGTTCATGCACACGAGGACGCGTCTGCTCTCCCGGTTCAAGCCGTTCGAATCATCATCACGGGTTTCAAAGGCACCGGTCATCGGCATGGTTTTCGCGGGAGTGTGTTTGCTGCTTCCGACTTGCCCTCTCCTTCATACCCCAACAACACACAATGATCAGCTTCCCCGACGTGGGCCAGGGAGACTCCACGCTCATCGAACTTCCCGGGGGAAAGACCATCCTGATCGACGGCGGAGGCACCCGCGACAACCGCTTCGATATCGGGCGGCGCGTCCTTGCCCCCTATCTCTGGAACAAAGGCATCCGCAGGCTGGACCTCGTGGTCCTGTCCCACCCGCATCCAGACCACATGAACGGGCTTATCGCGATCCTGAAAAAATTCGAGGTCGCTGCAGTCTGGGAGAGCGGAATGGATACGGACCTGCCGGGACATGGTGAGTTCAGCCGGGCGATGGAAGACAAAAAAATACACTGTCGGTTGGTGTCCGCTGATGATCCTCCGGTGATGCTCGGCGAGGCGATGGTCTCCGTGCTCCATCCGCGCAGGGGATTCGATGCTCATGATCGGCAGGCATATGCCGCTGAGAACAACCGCTCTCTCGTCCTGCAGGTCAGGTCGGAAGGCAAGGACATGTTATTCACCGGCGATATCGGGATCGAGGCGGAACGAGACATCATAAGGACCATGCCGGGCCTGAAAGCCGACCTTATCAAGGTCCCGCACCACGGAAGCAAAAGCTCGAGCAGCGACGCCTTTGTATCGCAGATACGGCCCGACGTAGCGATCGTGACGGTGGGCAGAGGGAATCCATATCATCATCCGTCCGATGAGGTCCTTGCGCGATACGAGAAAATCGGGGCCCGGATCTGCAGAACTGATATGGACGGCGCAGTGACGATCGGGGTGAATACGGGAAAGTTTGCACTACAAAGATGGAATGATCTGATACTGCGGAGGATCGATCTCTTTGATCGCTCGAAGTGGAGCGAACAGGAACAGGGAAACTGGGGCAGGCTCCGGATCAGGGCAGCGGGGCCTTGATGGGGTAGACCTTCAGGAAGCCCAGAAACTCCTTGGCCGTATGGGTGCAATAATTGCGTTTGGGCGAGATGATGCTGAAATTCCGGTGGAACTTGACGTCCTTGAAGGTCATGGCCTTCAGGATCCCGTGTTTGATCGCCTGGCGGGCGGCCCAGGCCGAGACGATCGAGACACCGACGCCTTCCTCCACGGCGCTCTTGATCGATTCGGTGCTGCCGAGCACAAGCGAGATCTTGAGGTCGGCCAGTTTGATCCCGTGCTCTTCGAGATGTTTCAGGATGATCTGGCGGGTGCCCGACCCCTCTTCTCGCAGGATGAGGGGCTCTTTGATCAAGTCCATGGCCGGAATATTGCGGCGTTCGGCCCAGGGGTGCGCCGGAGACATGATCACTACGAGTTCGTCCGACAGCAGTGTATCAACGGCAAAACGCTGTTTACTCACATCCCCTTCCACCAGGGCAATATCGATCTCCCCGGCATTCAATTTTTCGGTGATGGTCTTGGTATTGCTCACCAGCAGCGAGATATTGACCTGGGGGACCTTCTTCTTGAACGCCGAGATGATCATGGGGAGCAGGTAGTTGCCGATGGTCGAGCTGGCGCCGATCGAGAGGGAACCCTTTATCGATCCGGTGATCTCACTTATGTTCTTCTGGGCCTCGGCGTAGAGCGCAAGGATCTCTTTCGCCCGCTTATACAGGATCTCTCCGGCCGGTGTCAGATTGATGGAGTTGCCGGACCGGTCGAACAGACGGGTCTCGTAGAGCTCTTCCATGGCCTGCACCTGAAGGCTCACCGCGGGCTGGGTCAAGTGGATGAGCTCCGAGGCCTTGGAAAAGCTTTTGGTATCTGCGACGGCGCAGAACACTCTTAGTTTATGATCTTCCATAGTTAATAATTAAGTTAACACAAGCAAAGTAGTACTGATGAGGAATGGCATGAGAACGATCGTACATCTGTTAATACGTTTGTATATATAATTCAAACCCCTAATATTGTCAAGGAGTTTATCATGAAATGAATTTGCCTGTCTCCTGCAGCAAGAAGGTGAACATGCAAAATCTTCTTGACATTTTTCCATTTACAGTTAGAATGCACGGGTTTCGAACTATCAAACCGGAGGTGAACGTACCATGGCAGAAATGAGTAAAACCGCTAAAGCAGCCACAAAAAAGGCCATTGTGAACCTGAATGTGCCCCAGTGCTGCGCCAAACCCATGCTGGCGGCAAAGATGATGACCACAAGCGGCAAGGTCCGCGGCATGATGTGGTACTGCGATAAATGCAATAAAGAAAAGGCGCTGTAAGCCGGTTCTTCAGATATCGTTTCGTTGCAAGGCGGTGAGCATTTCACCGCCTTTTTTTTGTACAGACCCGCTTTCCCGCGTTCCTCAGCCGACGATGCCCCCGCCGTTATCTTGTTTTGAAACCACTGTTATGGGACAAAGCATCATACCCGCCATGGTCTACACCGGCACTAACTCGTTGTTTTTTATAACGTTCATAAATAGCACTTTATGGTTTCTCTTCTGGTGAGAATGAGAGTTATCAGTTGCAATAAATGCCCGGTTATGCTAATTTATCTCCGCAAAGTCAGATTGGCATCACTCAAACGACCGCATGCTTTTCCTCTCACATTTTCTCAAAAGGAGCATTAAGAAAGGCCTATGGCACTCTTCCCGAAAACAATAGACTTTTTTGTACAATTCGACCGGGCACTCGAGAACCTTTCAAAGGCAGCCAATGTGCTTGTCGACATGCTGAACAATTTTGACACGTTCGAGAAAAAGGCGAAGGCCATCTACGAATTCGAGCAGGAAGGCGATATGCTCACCCACGATATCATGAAGGATCTGAACAAGACCTTCCTGACCCCCATCGACCGTGAAGATATCCATTCGCTTGCATCACGGATCGACGACGTCCTCGACCTGATCTGGGCGGCCGTGGACCGGATGGTCGTGTACAAGATCGAGAAGCCGACGCCCGAGGTCATCTCCATTGCCGAGGACCTGCAAATGACGGCGGACGTTCTGATCAAGGCGCTCCGGGAACTCCGGGCGAAGCAATATTCCCGTGTCCAGGAACATTGCATCGAGGTCAACCGGCTTGAGAACCGCATCGACCGCAAGTATCGCGACGCGCTCGGCAAGCTCGTCAACAGCGATAACGACCCGGTGTACATCATCAAATGGAAGGACATCTACCAGATCCTGGAAGACGCCTCTGACCGCGCGGAAGATATCGCCAATATCCTCGAATCCATTGTACTCAAGTATGCATGAGATCCTGATCTTCATCATCGTTCTCGCCGTGATCTTCGACATTGCGAACGGCTGGCACGACTGCGCGAACGCTATTGCGACCGTGGTGTCGACCAAGGTCCTTTCACCCATGCAGGCGGTGATCCTTGCCGCAACGATGAATATCCTCGGCGCCTTCCTCTCGACCGCTGTCGCTAAAACCGTCGGCACGGGCATCGTCGATCCCCTGGCCGTTACGGACCTGGTCATCATCTCTGCGCTGCTCTCCGCAATCCTCTGGAACCTTATCACCATCCTTATGGGCCTTCCCGTCAGTTCCTCGCATGCGCTCTTTGGCGGAATCGCGGGAGCAGCGATGGCACACGGCGGCGCGGGCATCCTGAATGTCAGCGGCATTATCAAGATCCTCACCTCGCTTCTCGTCTCTCCAATCCTGGGTATCGTCTTCGGCTATTTATTCATGAAGCTCATTCTCAGGCTTTTCGGCCAGCTCTCTCCGGGCGTCATCAGCAGGTACTTCGGCAGGCTCCAGATCATCTCGTCATCGTTCATGGCCTTCGGACACGGCTCCAATGATGCGCAGAAGGCAATGGGCATCATCACCATGGCCCTCGTAAGCGGAGGCGCGATCAAGACGCTTGATGTGCCGACATGGGTCGTCCTCATCTGCGCCTTGGCCATGGGATTCGGCACGCTCTTCGGCGGATGGAAGATCATCAAGACCCTTGGCCACAAAATGCTGAAGCTCGAGCCCATACACGGCTTTGCCGCGGAAACATCTTCGACCGCCATCATCATCGCAGCAAGCCATTTCGGCCTTCCCGTCAGCACGACGCATGTTGTATCCACGGCCATCCTCGGCGTAGGCGCCACCAAGCGGCTCTCGGCAGTCCGCTGGGGAATCGCCGGTAAGATCGTCATGGCATGGGTCCTCACGCTTCCGGCCTGTATCGGCATGGCCTGGGGTATCCAGAAACTCCTGGTTCACTACCATATTGGATAGCATTTCCCCCGCACGTCTTCTCCCTCAACAGTCCTCGGCACATGAACGACCACGAGAGCCGCTAAAGAATAAAATTCTCCTAAAATGGGCAGTATGAACCGGTTTTCTTGATACTGCTCCGGACTGATTGGATTATAACGGATCACGATCTTTCATAGGTTTCATCCCGTTAGAAAAGCCGCAGACCGGTCAACGATGTCAGACGTGCGACTCGACACGCTATCGTAGGATTTCTTACGGGATTCATCCGCTGATATCCGTGTCAGAGACATTGACTCGGCTTTTCTTGATTCCGACTTGTCCGGGTTGGGATAAAAGGCCTTGTTGAGAATTGAACAGATCCAGGCTGGTGATCGTTTCGGATGACCGGGATGCATATCAAGAAGGGAGATTGATTTTCGAGAAGATGCGAGACAAAGACGAAGAGGTACGCCTGCAGGTGATTAAAAACTGTTTATCATCACTTTGGATATTTTTCGGGTATCAACTCCCCGGAATTTCCCTGCCTTTAATACCTCGATTAAATTCTCAGCGGTTACCACATCATCAAACTCGGTAAAACACGAGCCGACCTCCCAGGGCGAGTGCGCGTCCGAACCGCCGGTATAGGGAATTTTCAGCACCTCAGCCGCCTCGATCGCCTTCACGTTAAACGCGTGCATATTGCAGCCGTTGTATCCCTCGAGCGCGCAGAGGCCCGGCACGTTCCGCACCAGGTCGCCCAGGCTATTCACCGAACGATAGGGGTGGGAAGGGATCACCACGCCGCCTTTCTGATGAACTGCCTGCATGACCTCGTTAACCGAAGCATATTTTATCGACAGCGTGTCCGTATCAACACCGAAAACGAGGCAATGCCCCTCTGCTGTTGAAAACTCTACTCCCCGGAAGATCAGGATGCTGTTCTTGTACTTTTCCTTCAGGATCTCGACGGGCTCTGATGCTTCGTAGTAGTAGTGCTCGGTAAAGGCGATGCCGTGGAGACCGAGTTCAATGGCACGAAGAATCGCTTCCTCAGGATCAGAATCGTTGTCGCCGCTGTATTTTGTGTGGACGTGCAGGTCGATCTTGAATTTCATAATGCTGTATATACCATGGACTCACCCCGGGAGAGACCGTATTTCACACGCTCTTCCGCGGCAAACACCAATTAAGTCAGATTTTAAACAAGACAACTTTCCGTCAATGAGATCACCGGGGTGCGGTGAACCGTGCACGACAAAGACAAGCAACGGACGAGAGAGGAGATCGCATTCCTGATGATCGCGCCGGTCCTCTGCGGAAAACTGATTTCAGATTATCCCTCTTTCTCTTCCTTTTTGCAACTCCCTCCGCAGGTGTGATCAGAGTAGTTCACGAGATGATAAATGGCAGAGCATCGCAGTATAGAGACCAGGCGGCATACTTATGACAGGGAATTTCACGAATATAAAAAAATGCCGTCCAGCACCGGGGAAATGATATTTTTTTATGCGCTCGACCGCGGTGAAAACATCTGAGAGCGGGGTCATGCCCCGCTCTCAGACCGTTACCTGTTTTTTGAGGAAAGCACCTCATCTATCGCAGCCTTAAAAGTGGCGTACGGTGACGCTCCCACCATTTTCTTTACCGCTTTCACCTTACCGTCGGACGTCATATAACCCAGGAGAAATGCCGGCGTGCCGGTTATCCCGGCCTTGCTTTGACCTTCAGCAATGCGCTGCTTGATCTCGCCATCGTGCTTCCCGCTGTCAAGACATGTCTTAAACGATGTCATGTCGAGTCCGAGGCCCTCGGCGAGTTTCAATAAATTTTCCTGCTCCAGCCACGTTGGGTTGTTGGTCGGGTTGTTGAACAGCTTCTCATTCATTTCCCAGAACTTTCCCTGGTCTCTCGCGCATAGGCCTGCTACGGAAGCCTTGAACGCATTCTTGTGCATGTCAAGAGGGAAATCCATAAATACGTGTCTCAATTTTCCGGTTTCAATGTATTCTTTATCTATCTGCGGACCCGTCTCACGGACGTGTCTTCCACAGAATGGTCATTGATAATCTGAAAATTCCACTAATACAAGATTTGCGTTCTTGTTTCCTTTAATTGGCGCGCCCTTAATGTCGATTAATGTCTGCTTGAATTCATCTGCTGCGGGCGCCTGCCGGGAAGACTGAATGAGCTTCTTGATCTCCTGAAGGTCTTTCTTTATCCCAGCTTGCCCTTCCTTGAGAGATTCAATTTCTTTTTTCAGTGACCTGGTACTCACGATCTGTCTGAGCAAATACCGGCTGAACGTTCAGAAAAAGCGTTAAGCCCAAAATCACACATCCTAAATACTTCTTCATTAATCTCCTCCTTTTTTCAATATCAAAATGTCGTATATTTGAAGAACGATGTTTCTTGACTGTCTCCCTGCTTTCCACACCCCCTGCTCCCTTACGTCATGCATCCGTGAAGCTTCAGGGAGCAACTCGCTATTGATCGAGCACCTCCCTGACCATCCGCAGCAGTGCCTGGGGCGAAGCCGGTTTCGAGAGGAAGTTCAGTCCTTTTTCGAGGACACCTTCTTTCTGGATCAGGTCAGCCGGATACCCGCTGGTAAAGAGCACCTTGACTTCTGGCCTTATCCTCTTCACCTCTTCGTAGACGGCCCTGCCATTCTTCCTGGGCATGATGACATCGACTATGAGGAGGCTGATCGTGTCCTGGTTATCGAGGAATTTCTTGAGGGCTTCCTCGCCGTCCACGGCTTCAATGACCCGATAGCCGAACTCCGACAGTACAATCTGCGTGAGAGTTCTCACCGCGTCGTTGTCCTCTGCGAGCAGGATCGTTTCCGTTCCGCCCCGGACCGGTACCGGGACTTCGGTGTTTCGCACATCCTCTGCACCGGTCTTGATAAACGGAAAGTATATCTTGAACGTCGTTCCTTTGCCGACCTCGCTGTACACGTTGATGTAGCCGTTGTTCTGCTTCACGATACCGTATATGATAGCAAGCCCAAGTCCTGTCCCTCTACCGAGTTCTTTGGTCGTAAAAAATGGTTCAAATATTTTTTTCTGCGTCTGTTCATCTATTCCCTCACCGGTGTCGCTCACCGTCAGCACTGCGTAGTGGCCGGGCAATCCAAAGCCATGCGTCCGGACATATTCATCATCGAGCATCACCCGTCCGGTTTCAATCATGAGCCTTCCGCCCTTCGGCATGGCGTCCCGGGCGTTGGTGGCGAGGTTCATCAAGACCTGCTCGATCTGCGTGACATCGGCGTATATTATCAATACCTCTGCGCTCAGTACTGTTGTTAGCATGATATCTTCGCCAATGACCCGCGACAGAAATTTTTCGACCTTGTGAATTACGTCGTTGATATCAATGTTCTGCGGGTTGATGACCTGTTTTCGGCTGAAAGCAAGGAGGCTCTGGGTCAGACCGGCTGCCCGTTCTGCCGATGCAAGAATCTGGTCGAGATATACCCGGGTAGGATCACCGTCTCTCATGCGCATTTGGACAAGATGTCCATACCCTACAATTGCCGCGAGAATATTGTTGAAGTCGTGCGCGATGCCGCCCGCGAGCTGACCGATGGATTCCATTTTTTGCGACTGTAATAACTGGGACTGGAGCTTCTCCCGCTCCTCCTCAGCCAGTTTCTGATCAGTGATGTCGAGGACGGCGCCGACGGTGCGCACCGGACGCCGCGCGTCACCTTCGCCTTCAAAGAACGTCTGCGATCGCTGCCTCAGCCAGCGGACGGTGCCGTCGCGGCGTATGATCCGATGCACAACATCCCAGATACCATCCCCGCCGGGTCGTGGGCGTGCCGGACAGCTGCCACGATGCTCTCGAAGTCCTCAGGGTGGACGAGCTTGAGAAAGTCCTGCAAGGTTACCGGTTCATCGGGCCCCAGCCATGGATGATCCGCTGCTGCGGCGACCAGTAGATGGTATCGGTGAGCTGGTCATGATCGAAGATGCCGATCCGAGAAACGTGGACGGCCGCCTGCAACCGCTCCTCGCTTTCGCGCAGCGCCTGTTCCGCCTGTTTGAGGCTGCTGATGTCGCGCATGACAACCTGTACCGCCTTGATATTTCCGTGACGGTCGCGGATGGGCTGTATATTATTGCTGAACCAGCATGATTGCCCGTTGATTTCAGACAAGTCTTCTGAAATCATGCCTTCACCCGTTTGTATTACCTCTCTGACCACCGCGAGATATCTATCTGCTATATGATGGGGGAAAACGTCATGCAGGGATTTTCCGATGATCTTCACAGGTGTTGCGCCAAAGCGAGCCGCGGCGGCGGAATTGACATACAAATAACGACCATCGGCATCGGACGTGAAGATGGGGTCCTGGGCTGTCTCCACCAGCGAACGATATTTTTCTTCGCTCTCCTGAAGCGCCTCTTCCGCTTGCTTGCGAATGGTAATGTCGTGGGCCACATAGACCGTACCTATCGGAACGTTCAGATGGTCCGTCACCGGGGACACGGACACGATGACATCGAATCGCTTCCCGTTCCTGCCGGGCCAGACCATCTCCCGGGCGAGGGAACGCACGCCTGCCCGGACTTCGGAGCTGGATTCGACGGGAATATGAAGCATGGACGTCAGGTCTTCCCCGAGGAGATCGGATTTTTGATGCCCAAGCATCTCCAGGGCAACGCGATTGATCAGCCGTATCTTCCCCTCGAGGTCGACGACGATCACGGCCCCCTCCATGGTCTCCAGAATCTGGCCGGCAACCAGCTCCGGCGTGATGTCAACGAGCCGGTATTGAATGACGATATAAGCGCTGATCACAACAAAGATAAATATGGGGACATACCCGAACGGATAGACGGGAACGCCCAACGCGGGGAGAAAGTCAACCGCGCCCACGTAGGCAATGCTGAAGGCTATGAGCAGTCCTCTGAACCGTTTCTTGTGCAGCTCTGTCGTGCTGCGTCGGTATTCCTGCCAGTAGAGGCGAAGGGTGAGGACCATGATACAGATGAAAAAACCGATAAACACGAACCCCAGCGGCCCATACTGTACGAAATTGCCCCAGAAGAACCGGGCGCTTCCCCGGACATGCAAATCCGTGAAGAAGACCCCAAGAGCAAGGAGCGTTGACAGAACGATGCTTGCTGCGATGGTGAAGCGAAAACGATGGAACAGGCCAAGGCGGGCCACGGTCAACAAAAGCACGGTAGTGGGGATGAAGACAGAGCCGAGTTGCGAGATCCGGATCCAGAGAAGTGACAGGCCGTCATCCAGGCTCGCATAGTTTACACCGGTCGCTGCCAGATAGAGGCTGACGCTCAGGCACATGAGGAGGAACAGCATCCCGATAAGGGATCCATGCTCTCGGACGAGGACAAAGAGCCCCAGAGCAGCGATCGCAACACCGACGACCAGCATGGGCATTGCGAAACCATTCAGACTGTAGTTATCGGGATTCAGTACCTGCAGGATCATGCATTCCTCATCATTTCCAACTCGAAAACAAACGGATAACAGAATAGGGATCAGTAAAGAAGTTCGCCTTTGAAGACCCTGTTCCAAAGAGCAAGAGGACCGTAAGGAGCAAAACGACCATGAAAGGGAAAAAGAGGCGCTTCATAGCCTGGCTCATTCTGCCCCACATGTGTTGGAATAACGTAATGTTAAGTCATATTATAGCAAAGTTTTTCAGCTACTTCTGCTTATGTCGTATCCATGAATAATAAATTTTGGTTCCATGACCTTCAGCATTGCTTCGCGTCGTGGAACAGGCAGGGGTTGATCTCGATACTCTCGCAGACCTGATGGGCCACAAGGACACGCGTATGACCTGGCGGTATGCTCACATCGGCCCGGCGTACCTCGCCAGTGCAAGCAGTAAGCTTGATAAAAGCTATGGGGGAATTATCACAAATTTAGCACAGTCAAAAGAAAAGGAGCTACCGGAAACCGGTAACTCCTGAATTTGATTGGCGTCCCCAAGGGGATTCGAACCCCTGTTATCGCCGTGAAAGGGCGGTGTCCTGGGCCAGGCTAGACGATGGGGACGGATGTGAATCAGTTCTTAGTTCAATGTTCTAAGTTTGGAAATTGTCAGACTTGCATTGAATCGATTTATTAACTCCCAACTTCACAACTCACAACTCATAACTGTACTTAACTGGTGAGCCGGCTGGGACTCGAACCCAGGACACCCGCCTTAAAAGGGCGGTGCTCTACCAACTGAGCTACCGGCCCGCTCTCGCGGTATTCTTTAAAGCTGCGTATCATAACAAAGAACCGCTGTCTTTGTCAACACAAAAGACCTATTTCGCTTTACGTCCCCGCGTCGCCGCCTTCTTAAAGGGCTGCTCAAGGATGATGGTCTCATCCCTGCGCGCGCCGGTCGAGATGATGGCCGGCTTGACCCCGCAGAGCTTGCAGAGCTTCTCCACGTAGGCCCTGGCCTTCCTCGGCAGGTCACCGTATTTCGTGATCCCGATGGTGGTCTGCCGCCACCCCGGCATGGTGATATACTGCGGCACGCCCTTTTCCAGCACCGTGAGCTCGGACGGCATCTCCTCGTAGAGTTTGCCCTTGTACTTGTAGCCCACGCAGATCTTGAGCTCATCGAGGGTATCGAGCACATCGAGCTTGGTGATGGCCACGCTCGTCATGCCGTTCACGCGCACGGCATGGCGGATGATGAGCGTGTCCGCCCAGCCGCACCGGCGCGCCCTGCCCGTTGTGGCGCCGTACTCCCTGCCGCGGGCGCGGAGCAGCTCGCCCAGTTTGTTCTCCTGCTCTGTCGGAAATGGCCCGCTGCCCACGCGGGTGGTATAGGCCTTCACAATGCCCATCACCTCGGCGATCGTGTTCGGGCCGATGCCGAGGCCTGTGCAGGCGCCGCCTGCCGTGGGGCTCGATGAGGTCACAAAGGGGTAGGTCCCGTGGTCCACGTCGAGGTGCGTGCCCTGCGCGCCCTCTGCCAGCACCTTTTTGTTCTTTGCGATCGCTTCATTGAGAACAAGCGTGGTGTCGGTAATATATTTCTTCAGTTTGTGCGCATATCCCATGTACTCTTCATACACCTGGTCCTGGTGCACCAGCGGCGCGTTGTAAAACCGCTCGAGCAGGAAGTTCGCCTCACCGGTGTTGGCCGCCAGCTTTTCGCGAAACTGCTCCGGGTCAAGAAGGTCCGCCATTCTGATGCCCTTGCGGTTTATCTTGTCCGCGTACGCAGGACCGATCCCGCGGCCCGTGGTGCCGATCTTTTTGTTCCCCTTGAGATTCTCGCTCGCAATATCGAGCGCCTTGTGGTACGGCATGATCAAATGGGCGTTCTTGCTGATGAGCAGGCTTTGATCAGTCTTGATGCCCCGCTTTTTTAAGCCATCCATCTCATCGAGAAGCGCCGCGGGATCGACCACCACGCCGTTTCCGATAATGCATTTTTTACCGCGGTGCAGGATCCCGGACGGGATCAGGTGCAGGATGAACTCTTCCATCCCGACCACCACCGTATGGCCCGCATTGTGGCCGCCCTGATAACGCGCGACAATGTCCGCTCGCTCGGTCAGGAGGTCAATGATCTTTCCCTTGCCTTCATCGCCCCACTGGGCGCCGACAACAACTAAAACCGGCATTACGAACTCCTTTATTGGAAATTGTAACTTGGAAATTGCCCGGAAGAGCTAACTGCCATCATTTTCCAATTACTAATTTCCAATCTTCAAACTTCAATTCATTCCGCCAAAGCGGAATGCTATATCTTGATCAGCTTCACCGACAGCACGTTCGGCATCTGTTTGATCTTTGCCATGAGGTCGTCGGACACGGCGCTGTCGATGCTCACGACCGACATCGCCATCCCGCCCTGCTTCTCGCGGCCGAACTGCATGCGCGCGATATTGATCCCGTTCTGGCCGAGCAGCATGCCGATGCCGCCGATCACGCCCGGTTTGTCGTTGTTCATGAGCACCAGCATGTCGCCCTCGGGCACGGTCTCCATGGGGAAGTTGTCCACCTGGATGATGCGCGGTTCTTTTTTGCTGTTCAGCGTCCCGGCAACGGACAGGTCCTTGCCGCCGGCCTTGACCCGGATCGTGATAAGACTCGTGTACTCGGTGGTATCGGCCGATTTGGACACCTTGATCTCGATGCCGCGGTCCTTGGCAATGAGCGGTGCATTCACATAGTTGACGTTCTCGTTGAGGACCGGCGTAAGCAGGCCTTTGAGCGCCGCAAGCGTGATCGGCTCCTGCTTGAGGTTAGACACCTCTCCGCTGTACTCCACCGTCACCTGCGTGAGGCCTCCCTCGCAGAGCTGCGCCTGGAAGAGTCCCATGCGCTCCGCAAGGTTGATGTAGGGAGAGAGCATCGGGAGCTGGTCCGCGGGCACCGACGGGACGTTTACGGCGTTCCGCACCGTGCCGGCGATGAGGTAGTCCACGATCTGCTCGGCAACGGCGACGGCCACGTTCTCCTGGGCCTCACGTGTCGATGCGCCGAGGTGCGGCGTGGCGATAAAATTATCCAGGGTAAGGAGCGGGTGGTTCTCCGGCGGCTCTTTTTCGAACACGTCAAACGCGGCACCGGCGACCTTGCCGCTCTTGAGCGCCTCGAAGAGGTCCTGCTCGTTCACGATCCCGCCCCGGGCGCAGTTGATGATGCGCACGCCATCCTTCATCTGGCGGATCGTGTCCTTGTTGATCAGGTTCGCCGTTTCCCTGGTCTTCGGCGTGTGAAGGGTTATAAAGTCAGACTTTTTTGTAGATCGTCGGCAGGTCCGCCAGCTCGATCCCCAGGCTTTTCGCCTTTTCCGGAGAGATGAAAGGATCGAAGGCCAGCACCTTCATGCCGAGCCCAATCGCACGGTTCGCGACCACGCCGCCGATCGCGCCCATGCCGATGATGCCCAGGGTCTTGGCATACAGCTCCACGCCTTCGAACTTCTTCTTTTCCCACTTGCCCGCCTTGAGCGAGGAATAGGCCTGGGGGATCATTCGGGCACAGGCGAAGATCATGCCGATGGTGTGTTCCGCCGTGGTGATCGTGTTGCCGCCCGGCGTGTTCATGACGACCACACCCTTCTTGGTGGCTGCCGGTATCTCCACGTTGTCCAGACCGCTGCCTGCACGACCGACCACCTTGAGCTTCGTCGCCTTCTCGAGCAGCGCCGCCGTGACCTTGGTGGCCGAACGGATGATGAGCGCGTCGAAGTCGCCGATGATCTTCTCGATCTCCTCGGCCGATGTTTTGCTCCGGGCGTCCACCTCAAGCCCGGCCTTTTTCAATATTTCCACCCCGATCGGGGAGAGGTTGTCGCTGATCAGAACCTTCATCAAACCCTCCTAAAACATGAACTTAGACCAGGATAACACGGATTGACAGAGATAAAAACATCGAATTAAAATGATAAGATCGCCTTAACTGTTAATCTGACGTTATCTCTGTAATCTCCGTGCCAAACGTCTGTCGCATTCCTACTTCATCAATATTTCCTGCGCCGCGCCGACGCCTGTACCGAGCTTCACCGGGTGGCCCAGGCCCTTCAGCACCATCTCGATGCCGGCCATGGCCGTGATCACGTCGAACGTGTCGGCATAGCCCAGGTGTGCGATGCGGAAGATCTTGCCCTTCAGCTTGTCCTGGCCGCCTGCGCCGGTGATGCCGTACTTTACGCGCAAATCCTTATAGATCGCCTGCCCGTCAACACCTGCCGGCGCCTCGATGGCCGTGAGCGCATTGCTCGGGCTTTCCTTGGGGAAGAGCTTAAGGCCCAGGGCCGCTGCTCCCGCGCGGGTCGCCCTGGCGAGCCTGTCGTGACGCGCGAACATTGTCTCGAGCCCCTCGTCCTGAAGCATCTTGATACAGGAATTAAGTCCGATGATGAGCGTCACTGCCGAGGTGAAGTTCGTCTGGTTCTTGGCAAGGTTCTCGCGCTCTTTCTTGAAGTTAAAATAGAACTTCGGCGTCTTGGCCGTGTCGGCCATCTTCCAGGCCTTGTCGCTCACGGACACGAACGCGAGTCCCGGAGGAAGCATCACGCCCTTCTGGGAACCGCCGATCATCACGTCGATGCCCCACTCGTCGGCCTTGATATCATGCGCCACAAGCGCCGAGATCGCGTCAACAACAAAAAGCGCATCGGTCTTTTTGACGACGGTTGCAAGGGACTTGACATCGTGGTAGACCCCCGTTGATGTCTCATTTGCCTGGACGAACACGGCCTTGATCTTCGGGTTCTTCTTGAGCGCGGCCTCGACCTGCTCGGCCTTTACGGCATAGCCCCACTCCACGATGAGTTCCTCGACCTTCATGCCGTAGGCCTGGCAGATCTTGGTCCAGCGTTCGCCGAACTTACCGCCGTTGATCACGAGCACGTCGTCACCCGGGCTCAGGAAGTTCGTGACCGAGCCTTCCATCCCGCCGGTGCCGGTGGAACACAGGATCAGCACGTCGTTCTTTGTCTGATAGAGCCACTGCAAGCCTTTCTTCGCGGAATCGAGGATCGGCAGGAAGTCCGGCGCGCGGTGATGGATGATCGGCATAGCCATGGCCAGCAGCGCCTCAGGGGGAACCGGGGTCGGGCCGGGGGCTAAAAGATATTTTTTCTGCATAGGTATACCCTCCAAATTTTTTAGACAATACGTCCGTCAGTTTTCTCTCGTATAATATAAGCGCGGTATCGTTAGCAATGATTATGAACGACGAAAATTAGTGTCTCGCCGTGACGGGACCTATGCCAGGGGTTGGCGTGTCGCTGGGATAGTGCGGATGTCTGTGCTGTTTCAAGGTAATACGTGCCTCTCTTTATGATAATTCCAGCCAAAAACCACCTGACAGTAGCATAGGCAGCGGAAAATTGTCAAGAAAATAGTGAGGCCTGCTCCCCTCACAGAGTGGCGCAGGCCGGGGATGAAATTGTGCTACTTTTTCACCACATCCATGGTCACTTCCACCGTAAGTACCGGCTGGGTGCGGTCATTGGAATAAATGCTGATGTGTTTCGAAATATGCCCGTTGCTGTTGCCCGTATTCACTGTCGCCTGCACGCGTCCAACAACCCCCGGCTCCAGGTGATCGGAACTGATCACCGCTGCGGTACAGCCTCAGGAAGTCTGGACTTTTTCTATGATTAATTGCTCGCTGCCGACGTTCTTGACCTCGAATATTTGCGAGACCTGCGTACCCTGGGCAACCTTGCCTAAATCGTAGCGCAATTCCTTGATCTCGATCCTCGGCCCGTTGTAGTCTAGGGCCGCCAGTGGTCCGGCGCACAGCAGGCCGACCATTACCATGCCCATCAGTACTATCCGTTTCATACTTCACCCCCGCCCTGTTCGTTATTATCTGCAATCCGACCCGTCATTTGGCAAATCCGGGGGCTGCATTCACCAACCATCACGTTAAACACCCATTTTCTTATGATAGATCATGCTCATGAGCTCTTCGCGCGTGATCAGCTCTTTTTCGATCAGCAGGGCGATGAGGGCATCGAGGCGCAGCCTGTTGTCGTCCAGAGACTGTTGCGCGGTGTCTTCCCGGGAGAGGATTGGAGACGACGCATCAGACGTGAACGCCTTCGGCATGTTAAGATCGCTTCCGTGGATGACCTCCATCTTCCCGCCTGAGTCGTGTTCCCGGTGATAAAAAGGCGTCATCGCCTGTTTGCGGGCCACGGCTTCACCGTCATAGTATTTTCTGATGGCGTCCTTGATCTCGGACTCCAGTGCCAGTGACGGTTTGATACTAAGCCCGGTGATGAAACGGATCTCGTCCATCGCCTCGATATCGAGGGGGTCCAGCATCGCCAGCACCAGCGCACCCCCCTCTTTCTTCGCAGGCATCACCTGATATTTTTTTGCGATCTCGGGCTTGATCAGCTTGATGACAGCTTGGGGGACCTCGGGCTCGAAGAGATTGACATAGGGGATCTGTAATTTATCCGAGATCACCCTGGCCAGTTGTTCTTCCTTGACGAAATCCAATTCGATAAGGATCGCGCCCAGTTTCCCCCCCAGCTTCGCTGGTGGGAAAGAGCGGTCTGGAGCTGGAAATCGTCGATGATACCGGCGTCCTTAAGCATATCACCAAGCTTCTTCTTGACCTCGACCATGCAAACCTCCGGAGATGGGACGTACCAAGAAACACAGACCCGTAAAGAATTATATGCCTCACAGGCAGACAATGTCAATGATTTTTGAGGCATTATCGCTTCGCCCGCGTGAATGATCTGCAGAGCCGATGCATATCATCCAGGTCCCTCGCAAAGGAAGGCTGAGCTGGTACTACATCCGGCAGCGAACGATCGCGGTCGTTCACGAAATCGTCACGTGTCTCTCGTCACCCGCAGCGCGTCGCTCGACTTCACCAACAGATGCCGATGTTCCACGTCCGCGAGCGCAGCAAGCAGACTGGCCTTGATCCCCGGATGCCCCTGCTCGAGGCCTGCCAGGAGCGTTTTTATTTTCCCGCGCTTCAGATCCGGGTCCCCGCAGGCAGGACAGGCGCAGCAAGCTATGGGGAAACCCGCACTCGCGGCATAGCGAATGATGTCATCTTCGGGCACGTAGACGAGGGGCCGAATGACGACGTCCAGCCCGTTATCGGCGATCAGGAGTGGGGCCATGGCCTTGATCTTGCCGTTATAAAACTGGTTCAGAAGCAGCGTCTCGATGAAGTCCTCGCGATGGTGTCCAAGGGCGATCTTGGTGCATCCGAGTTCACGCGCCTGGGTGTACAAAACCCCGCGCCTGATTCGGGCGCAGAGCGCACAGGGCGTATCGTCCGAAGTGAGTTTTTCGAGCATGAGTTCGTGAATGGGCGCAGAGATGATCCGATACTCGAAGTCCTGGGCACGAAGATGCTCTTCCATGAGCCCGGTCTGAAACCCCGGGAACCCCGGATGCACGGTGACGGCGATAAGAGAAAAACTGATCGGCGCCCGCCGTCGCAGGCTTTCCAGTACATGAAGCAGCGTCCAGCTGTCCTTGCCGCCTGACAGGGCCACCAGGATCCGGTCATGGTCCTGTATCATACCGAAATCGCCGATGGCGCGGCCGCTCAGCCTCCGGATATGATGCTCCATCTGTTCTCTGACGTGCATGGAGTAAATCCTAAAGCCTGCTGACGGATAAGTCAATAGTTTTATGCAAGCGTTCTCCCGATCGGCTGAAAACAAAAAAGGCCCCCGGAAACTCTGCTTCCGGGGGCCCCTCGATAAATATTAACGTAGCTGGTTATCTTCTTTTCTTGGCTTTCTTTTTTGCCGCTTTCTTTTTTGTCGCTTTTTTCTTTGTTGCTTTTTTCTTTGTTGCTTTTTTCTTCACTGCCTTTTTGGCCGCCTTTTTTGCGGCTTTCTTTTTCACCGGCTTCTTCGCCGCCTTTTTTACCGCTTTTTTCTTCGCTGGTTTCTTCTTTGCCGGCTTTTTCTTGACTGCGGGCGCTGCCGGCGGAGCGGACGCTACGCCAAACTCAGACGTCTCCAGACCGCAGCAAAATACCGGCTCCTCATACATATCGCCAGTCCTCGTCACATCTATCTTTCTGCCGCACACCTTGCACTCATACTGTACGATCCTCTCGATACCCATACGCGTTCCCCTCCTTTTAAGCTGATAACCCGTGCTTGCACGGGCTGAATGGCGGTACTGGCAATGTGGAATCTATCTAGCGTTTAAAATACGATGGGAGCAGGCAAACCGTGTTCCACAACAGAATATTGTTTTTCTTAATGTAGAATCATCTTCATCAAATGTCAAGTTTTTTATGCAAAACAGGCCTAACACCACACCCGAGGCTGTTTCTTGTTCGCGTTGATCATCGCGTTCCGTCTCATGTCCGCCTGGTTCAACTCCCAGATATGCTCCATGCCCTCGATCGCCGCCGACAATGCCTCATCGGTAAGTTTGTGGTCCCAGTTCTTTGACTCTGCCAGCCGGTAAAGTTCCAGTATCACCTCATCAAGAGTCATATAATCTCCTTTCAATTCATATTGTTACGTCATATATGCATGGCCAGCAGAATATGAATTTAACAGTCATCTCCAAACAGAAAAAACGGGAGAAAAATCTCCCGGCTATTGTTAAAGTACCCCGCACTGCCCTTTTTCAGATGTAATAAGGAAGTAAATCGTTTGTCTCACGTTACCTCCGGTTGCACAACCAGGGGTTTTGCAGGTATATTCCGCATTCCGAAATCCGCATACCGCATGGGGATACTATCCGCACTTGGAGAACCCGCACCCGCGGCAGAAGGCGCAGCCTTCTCCAAATTCAAGCAGGCCACCGCAGTCCGGGCATTCCGGGCAGAGGCCCAGGTGGTTCTTGTTTCCGCCTTTTGAGCAATCGGTGGAGGTATAGGCAACCGTTGGCTGCACTGAGACAGCCCTGGGTTGTGAATGCTGGCGGCCCACGGCGTCCTTGGTATAGCGCTCAAGCGCCCTGGCGATGGCATCGGGGCAGGACAGGATCGATCCGCCCTCGCCCCAGGCCGGTGACGGACACCGGATACCCTTCACCTGCTTGATGATGGAATCAATGGAGATCCCCGAACGGAGCGCGAGAGAGACCATGCGGGAGACGGCCTCGGACTGGCTGGCGGCGCACCCGCCGGACTTGCCCATGGTCGAGAAGACCTCGCAGATGCCCTCCTCGTCCTCGTTGATGGTGATATAGAGGTTTCCGCAGCCCGTGGGAAGCTTCTGGGTGACCCCATGGGTGAGCGCCGGACGGTTCCGCGGCTTCTTTTCCTCGGCCAATTCGGGCGAGGCCGAGGCAACGGTAACGTGCTGGCCCGCGGCGATTGCCTTGCGCGCCTTCTCCGTGGCGCCGGTGCTGAGCACCTGTTCGTCACGCGACCCGTCGCGGTAGATGGTCACGCCCTTGCAGCCGAGCTTGTACGCCATCATGTACACCTTCTTCACGTCTTCCTGGGTGGCGCTGTGCGGGAAGTTCACGGTCTTGGAGACCGCGTTATCGGTATATTTCTGGAACGCGGCCTGCATGCGGATGTGCCACTCGGGAGTGATGTCGTGGGCGGTCACGAACACGCGCTGCACGTCCTCGGGGACCGTCGGGACGCCCGTACACCCGCCGTGCTCGGCGATCTCCTTCATAAGATCTTCGGAATAGAATCCCTCCTCCTTGGCGACGCGCTCGAACACGGGGTTCACCTCGAGGAGTTCCGCGCCGTCCATGACCCTCCGGATAAAGGTGAGTCCGAAGAGCGGCTCGATGCCGCTGGAGCAACCGGCGATGATGGACAGGGTCCCGGTCGGAGCGATCGTCGTGACCGTCGCGTTCCTGACAGGTGCCTGCCCGGGCTTGTCGTAAATGCTGCCCTTGAAGTTCGGGAAGGCCCCTCGCTCATTTGCGAGCTCCTCGCTCATCTTCCGGCCCTCGTCGGTGATGAACTGCATCACCGTCTCGCCGAGCCTCACGGCCTGGTCGGAGTTGTAAGGAATGCCCAGCTCAAGCAGCATGTCGGCGAAGCCCATGACCCCAAGGCCGATCTTGCGGTTCGCCCGGGTCTGCTGACCGATCTTTTCAAGGGGATACTTGTTGACATCGATCACGTTGTCGAGAAAGTGGACCGCCTGCTGCACCGTGTGGCGGAGCTTGTCGTAATCCACCGCCTTGTCACTGGGCGCAAGCATCTTCGCCAGGTTGATCGAACCCAGGTTGCAGGACTCGTAGGGCAGCAGCGGCTGCTCACCGCAGGGGTTGGTGGACTCCACCATACCCACGTGCGGCGTGGGGTTGTACTGGTTGATGCGGTCGAGGAAGACGATGCCCGGATCGCCGTTCTTCCAGGCCATGTTCACGATGGTCTCGAAGACCCGGCGGGCGGAAAGGGTCTTGACCACTGCCCTGCTGCGCGGCGAGACCAGGTCGTACTCGCCGTCCTTGTCCACGGCCTCCATGAAGGGGTCGGTGATGGCAACGGAGATGTTGAAGTTGTTGAGCCGGTCATTCTGCTGCTTGCAGGTGACGAAATCGAGGATGTCCGGGTGGTCCACCGAGAGGATGCCCATGTTCGCGCCGCGCCGCGTGCCGCCCTGCTTCACCGTCTCGGTGGCCGCGTCGAACACGGTCATGAACGAGATGGGACCGGATGAAACGCCCTTCGTGGACTTCACCACGTCGTTCTTCGGCCGGATGCGGGAGAAGGAGAAGCCCGTGCCGCCGCCGGACTTGTGGATGAGCGCCGCGTTCTTCACGGAATCGAAGATCTCCTCCATGGAGTCGCCCACGGGCAGCACGAAACAGGCCGAGAGCTGGCCGAGCTCGCGCCCGGCGTTCATGAGCGTGGGGCTGTTCGGCAGGAACTCAAGGGAGGTCATGAGGCGGTAGAACTCGGTCGCGGTCCGCTCAACATCGGCGTCGGACTTTCCGTAGGCCTTGTCGCCCTCGGCAATGGTCCGCGCCACGCGCGTGAACATATCAACCGCTGTTTCGATCACCGTCCCGTCCTCGTCCCGCTTCAGATACCTTTTTTCAAGGACCTTGAGGCAGTTCTCGGAAAGACTGAGACCCTTACCGGATGCTGTCTTGGAACCAGTAGCCGCACTCTTCATTAAAACCCCTCCTCTAATAACTGAATAAGAATTGATCCCAAACGCTGAAAGAGCACCCCTGAGGCTGCTCTTAAAAAAACGAACTTTATGGTTGATGATTTGTTTTAAACCGTGATGCTACACTATTTAGTGGAACGAGGTAATTATAGCCACAACATGTTGTGTTTGTCAAATTAAATCGAAAATAATATACCGAAATAAAATACACGAATTATTCTCATTCCATGCGGCTTTTTTCATCCCAGTGCTGCTCGTAAAGCGCCAGTCAAGGGCGAAATGAAACAAAGCACTAAAACTGCTCGCCAGTGGCACATATTTATGCCATATAAATATTCGCATGATGTTTTTGAAGAGTTGATTGGTCTGGTTTAAAGAAAAATATGGCGTTGAAATACTGTCACCGAAAAGCTGGTCATGATTTCCCAAGCGAAGAATTCGTTGTTCAGGCTATCGCGCCAGGCAGTAAAATAAATTTTTTTTTGCAGTTTGTCCGGGCCAGGTAACACAGCACAACTAATGTACTGTTCACGGTGTTTGTGCTGCACTCTGATGGTTGATTGTTTTTTTCAGGAGTGTTGTTCAGGAGGTTACTGCTTAACAAAATCGGGAGCTCTCATGCGGCCTGGCGCTTGTGTTCCGGAACACCAGTTACACGATCGCGTCGAGAATAATAAAAAGAATATTTTCACCGATGAGGACAAGAACAGCCAATATCATAAATATCTTTGCCAACTTCGAGGGAGACACGTTGACAAGACCGCAAACGCCGCAGCTCGCGACGAACCAGAAAAAGGAGACCCACATGAGGTTCCAGGGGGCCACCCAGAGGACCAGGGCTGAAATGAATGCGCCGAACAGAAGGTAGGGACACCACACTTGAAGAAAGCACTTACCTCCCTGGTTAGCGACCCTCCTGGCCCTGAGCGCGGTGATCACAAATATCTGCCACCACGCGCCGAGAAAAAAGAACATGACGCCGTACCGGTCGAGCCGGTGAAGGACCTGCACCAACTGCGGAAACTGCTTGTACTCAAGACTGAAGATCGTGAACAGGAACAGTGCCGGTATCAAGGCGATAAACACGTATCCCAATGCATCCATGGCAACTGCCTTGGCTGACTCTTTTCCCTCTTTCTTGCGCTCCGTTTTTGCGGTCAGAAAAAATTCCACGCCCGCGGTCAACAGGTATGACCAGATACGCAAACTGTTGCAACCGATAACCTTCCATCGGATACCTCCCCAAGCAGAGAGTTGGAAACAACTTCAGCTCTTGCACAGAGCGCATTGTGCATCCAAAACTCGTTCTCATAATATTAAAGTTTACCGTTCTTCTTGTCAAAGAAAATCGAAACAAGTGGCCTCAGGAGATGAGAAATTCAGATTGGCAGATGAACTGATCTTATAATTTGAGGCGGGAACAACAACATTTTTTTCAGAAGCTCGCGTGCACCTTTCTGCGGGCTGCGGGAAAGAGAATCGAATTCTCCGCAGAATAAATAGTACGGACTTGGAGTAACGTTGCCCTTCAAGCAAGCTGTCCCGCAGCATGCCCTGAGGCCCAGGCCCAGTGGAGATTATAGCCGCCGAGCAATCCGGTCACGTCAACCACTTCGCCGATGAAATAGAGGCCGGGCACCTTCTTTGCCTCCATGGTCTTTGAGGACAGCTCGTCCGTATTCACGCCGCCCGCAGTCACCTCCGCAACATCATACCCTTCGGTCCCCTTGGGAACGATCTCCCAGGCATGAAGTCCATCCGCTATCTCCTTCAGCTCTTTATCAGAACATTGATTGATCGGTTTTGAATATGATCATGTGATCGCACCAGGTCTGGACGAACCGTTTGGGGAGATGTCCCGCGAGCAGGGTATGCATCTCCATCTTGCTCTGCCGCGCGGACAGAAAGGCGCTATGGATATCCAATGCCGGGAGGAGATCGATCAGCAAAGGCCCACCGGGCTCCCAATAAAGCGACGCCTGGAGCGCAGCAGGTCCGCTCAGTCCCCGGTGGGTGAAGAGGATGTTCCCGCGATATTTTTTTCTGCCGACGGAAACAGCGGCGTCAAAGGCAATGCCTGCCAGTCCCTTGAAGACCTTTTGGTCCCGGCCCTGGAACACGAAGGGAACAAGCGCCGGCCTGACCTGCGTGACCTTGAGCTTGAACTTCCTTGCCACATCATGTCCAAATCCGCTCGCTCCCAGCTTGGAATAGGAAAGCCCTCCCGTGGCAATGACGAGCGAGTCCGATGAGAACACCCCTTCGCTCGTAGTGACCATGAACACCCCTGCATGGCTGATATCCGAAACGCGGCACGTGAGCCGGATCTCCACGCCCGCCCGGCCGCATTCCTGTTCGAGCGCGGCGACGATCTCCCGGGAGCTCTTGACGCAGAACATCTGGCCTGCCTCTTTTTCGTAATAGGCGATGTGGTGGTTCTCGACAAAGGAGAGGATATCGCGGGGCGTGAAGCGTGCAAGTGCTGACCTGCAGAAGTGGGCGTTGCGGGAAAGATAGTGGTCGGCGGTCACCAGCAGGTTCGTAAAATTGCATCGTCCGCCGCCGGAGATGCGGATCTTGGAGCCGGTCCGTTCAGCATGGTCGATCACGAGGACAGACCGGCCGCGTTTGCCGCATTCGATCGCGCACATGAGGCCGGCGGCGCCGGCGCCGATGATCATGACGTCTTTTTTGATTGTGGGAGAAGTGCTCACTGAATTCCGTTCAGTAGATAGAGAATCGTCGATCTGTGCCCTGCCCACTTCAAGTACGCCTTAATGCTACCTGAATCGTACCGTAACATACATGCCGATAGCTGGTCTTGAATTCATCCGCAATGAACGGCTTTATGTACCGAGCAGAGACCACTTACAAATCGGCACGCTCAAAGGTAAAGGAGCGACCCCCAATACCCTGAGTCGTGTTCACTGATAGGCGGATTTGTCTCCAATATCGTAGGCCATGGGCATGAATACCTTACGCAGCGTGAAGATGACAAGCATGACGGCTATCAGGCCCAGACCGTAGGAAACGCCGCGGCCGGTGAGGCTGTGGTTCGCTACCAGCAGAAGGTAGAGCGGCATGATCATGGCGAGGAGATAGCCCTCGAAGAGCTTGAAGCAGAAGGCCTCCTTCGCGGTCACGAATCCCAGGCATCCGGAGATCGGCAGCAGAAGCAGCGGGCTGTAAGGCGTATGGACGAGCGCGCCGGACACGGACCCTTGCCCGAGGTAAAGAAGCACGGCAAGACAGCCGAGGCTGATGAAGAACAGGTTTTTCAGGTATCGCTTGATCTTGCCGATATACAGATGAATGAAGAATACGCTCATACCGATGGAGGCATAGAGGACATAGGCGAGAATATCCCCTGACAGGTTGATAAACGCGATGTCGGAATTTTCGGATACGGTCATCAGAAGATACGACAGACCGGCGATGATGGCGGTGGATATCACAATACCTGCACGGTAGAGCACGACCGTGATTTTGTCTTCCCTCGTAAGGGGCTGGAACACCAGTTTTTCACCCATTGATCATGTTCTCCTTTTCAGAACCTGTTTTACTGACGTCTCTCTCGAGGGTTTCTCGAACACCCGACCCGGACAAACCGGAATCAAATTTTATTGACAGGATAACAGGATAAAATCGGATTTTTCTTTGGATTGTCGTTCACCCATCGGGTGAAGTCCTTCCATTTGATTTTCATCCGCTATTATCATACGTTAATCCGCCCCTTCAGTGTCCAAATGATTTTTTCAGGATCATGTCAATCCTGTTATCCTGTCAAAGACTTTTCTTGATCTGGTATTTTACCATTCTGTTCACGCCGCATTATTTCTGGAGCTTTGCCGTTAAGGCGGGAACGAACTGCATCACATCCGCAACCACCAGCACATCCGCCACCTCGCCTATGGGAGCGTCCTTGTCCTTGTTGATGGCGACCACGAACTCCGATTTCTTCATCCCTGCCACGTGCTGAATGGCCCCGGAAATGCCGCATGCCACGTAGAGCTTCGGCGCCACGATCTGGCCGGTGGTCCCGACCTGGCGACTGTGCTCGACCCATCCCGCATCGACCACCGGACGGCTCGCCCCCAACTCGCCCCCGAGGGCCTTGGCCAGCGCCGCGATGATCGCCACGTTCTCTTTTTTGCCGACCCCTCTCCCGGCGCTGACGATCACCTCTGACCGGGCCAGGTCCACTTCCCTCTTCTGCGCCGGCTCATAGCCGACGAACTCCAGGGGAGACACCGCATCGGCAAGGTCGATCTTTTCCACCTGCGCCTTCCCCTGAGGCTCTCCGGTCACGTTGAAGGCCCCCGCTTGAATGGTGAGGACCATCTTCCCGGTCTGCGCTGTGACGATCCGCCGCAGCTTGGCATTGCAGAGGCCGACTTCGAATTTCCCTTCGTTGATGCCCATGATCTCGGAAACCTGACCGACCTTGAGGGCCGCGGCCACCCGAGGGGCCAGGTCCCAGCCATAGGAGGAGTGAAGGAATACGACGCAGTCCGGGTTTTCCCTCTTGACCGCTTCGAGCACGATCTTTTTGTGCAGCTCCGGGTTGTATTCGCCGTATTTCGCGGCATCTGCCAGATACACTTTGGCGTTGACCCGGGGGACTTCCGCTTCGTTCCCGATCAGGACCATTGCCTTGTCAGCGCCCAGCTTGTCGGCAAAGGCCGTCAGTTCATAGCTTGAATCGAGGAGCTTCCCTTCCCGGTATTCGCAAATAAGCAGTGCTTTCATGTCGAACCTCCTATCCGGACGAACCGGAAGTCAAAAGTCTAACTTTATTCTGCCACAGCGCAAAGCACAGAGATCAACAGAGCTCTGAAATGTTGAATCTATAAAGCAATCACTATAATCTTCGATATCTGGTTATCGTAAATCTTGTCAAGCCTTTCGTCTGTGGCTTGCCATTCTGTGACCTCTGTGCCTGCTACAATCTGAGTAGTTCCATTTTTGACATTATCTCACGACCTTTGTTTTCTCCTTCAGAATGCCGATGAGCTTGCCGACCATATCGTTCACATCCCCTTCCAGGACAATGCCGCTCCCCTTCTTTGCCGGCGGATAGGCGCTGGTGGTGGCGGTCAGTTCCTTCTCTTGAAGGAAGCCGGCGATCGGGAAGGAGAGGATCTCCTTCTTTTTGGCCTTCATGATATTCGGAAGGGTCGGATAGCGGGGTGTATTGAGCCCCAGCTGACAGGTGAGCAGGGCCGGCAATTTGAGCTTCACCACCGCCTTCACTCCCCCTTCCAGTTCCCGCTTTGCGGTGATGATGCCGTCGGCAAAGGCAAAACCGACCACGGTAGTGACGCAGGGGATGCCCAGGACCTCGGCAGCGATGGCCCCGACCTGTCCGGAGCCACGGTCCTGGGACTGCATCCCTGTGAAGATCAGGTCAAAGTTCTTGTCGCGGCTGAATCCCGCGATGACCGAGGCGATCTGCCAGGGATCTTTCCGAAAGGAGGCATTGTCCTGGATGTGCACCCCGCGGTCGCACCCCATGGCCAGGGCCTTCTTGATCATTTCAACGACCCGGTCAGGGCCGATGGAAAGGACGGTGATGTCCGGCGTGTTGCCAAGCTGCTCCTTGAGCTGCACCGCCTGCTCAACAGCATACTCGTCATACTCGTTCATCCTGAAGGCCAGATCGGTCTCGTCATACCAGACCCCTTCCCCGTTGACCTTGAACCGGGATGCCATGTCGGGCACCTGCTTGATGCAAACCAGTATCTTCATCTCATCCTCCTAACGTAATCAAAACCAAAAGGCATCTCGCGCAAAGCCGCAAAGAACGCAAAGGAAAGCAAAAATATTACTTTTGAAAATCCGAACCATTTGGATGAGGCTGTTTATCAGATCAAGTTCATGATTGTTTCTATGATCCTAAGCTTCTTCTGTTCAGTCTTTCTGCGTCTTTGCGTCTTTGCGCAAAATTCCTTTCCCTTTTGGCATGAAGTTAATTCTTATTTGACTAATCTTTCAGCGATGATCTCGGCCAGATCAAGGGCCTTCAGTTTTTCCTCGCAGTTATTGGTCTTTATCCCGTCTTCGAGCATCGTGAGGCAGAAGGGACAGTTGGAAACAAGGAGCGGGGCCCGCGTTGCCTGGGCCATGGTTACCCGCGCTGCGTTGATCCTCGTCCCGAGCTTCTCCTCGGCCAGGATCCTGCCTCCGCCGCCGCCGCAGCAGAAGCTCGCGTACCCGGATTGCTCCATCTCCGTGATCCGGCCGCCGGCCGCCTTGAGCACAGCGCGCGGCTGGGCGATGATGTCCTTGTAGCGTCCCAGGTAGCAGGAGTCGTGGTAGGTGAAATCGAAGGCTGATGGTTTTATGTTGAGTCTGTTGTTGTTGATCAGCCCGTTGATAAAGGTGCTGTAGTGCTCGACATCGATATCCAGCCCCAGGTCCTTGTAATCTCTCCCCAGGGTATTGATAACAGTGGGGACAGGTGGCGACGATCTTCTTGACGCCGTAGGCCTTGATCCGCTCGATGTTCTGGGCGGCCATCATCTGGTAGAGGTACTCGTTCCCCAGCTTCCTTGGCGGTTCGCCGCAGCATTTCTCCTCTTTGCCGAGGATGCCGACACGGATGCCCGCGGCGTTGCAGATCTTGATGAAGCTCCGGGCAATGTCCCGGTTTCGCTTGTCAAATGAGGCGTAACAACCAACGAAGTAGAGGATGTCCACCTTGCTGTCCTGCTCCATGATCTTCACGTCGAGCCCATCGGCCCATTCCCCCCGTGCCGCAAAGGCAAGACCGAAGGGGTTGCCGTTCACTTCGATATCGTTGACCGCTGTCCGCACCTCATCACCGGGAAAGACGCCCTCCATGAGGGAGAGGTTCCTGCGCATCTCGATGATCTTGTTCACGTGCTCGATCGTTGCCGGGCAGATGTGCTGGCAGGCATAGCAGGTGGTGCAGGCCCAGAGAACGTCCTCGCTGATCGTTTCGACCAGGCCTGCCTGGGGTTTGGTGAAGGCCACTTCGCCGATCTGCTTCACGACCTTCATGGGGGACAGGGGCTTGTTCGTTGCATAGGCCGGGCAGCGGTCCTGACAGCGCTTGCAGGTGGTGCAGGCATCGGCATCGAAAATATCCTTCCACGTAAGGTCAGATACTTTTGCCGCGCCGAACTGTTTGGCGCCTTCGTCCTCCAGGTTGATGGTGGCGATGCTCCCCCTGGCTGACAGATCGGTGAACAGATAATTAGCTGAGGTGGTGAAGATGTGGCGCAGCTTGGTGAAGGGAATGATGACGATGAAGCCCATGCTCAGGAAAAAGTGGACCCACCAGAGTGTCTTGTGCAAGAGCGACAGGGCATCAGGCGTCATACCGAGGAACAGGTTCCCGATGAACATGCCGACGGGAGAGAAGGGCGCCAGACCGGGATTGGTCCTGAGCTCCGTAGCCGCTATTCGCACGCCTTCGACGACAAAGCCGGTCACCAGGATGACAAACAGCAGCGTGTGCACCACATAATCGTCGACGGTGGTCTCCAACCCTTCCGGCTCTACCAGGAAGCGGCGCACGAGAAGCCCCCCGAGCATGATCAGAGCGACTAAGCCGGCCACATCGAGGGTCAGCGAGAATATCTTATAGAAGGTCCCTTTGAGGAAAAGCCATCCAAAGACCGGCTGGGTGAAATCCACCTGGGCCATGATGAGAAGCGTGCCGATGAAGAGAAGGCCGAAGCCCCAGAAAAAGAAGGCATGCAGAGAGCCGGGTCCAAGCACCCGAAGCACCTGCACCTGGGCAAACATGTTTTTCAGCAGCAGGAAGATCCGTTCCGGAAGGCGATCGAGCCTGTTCAGCGCCTTTCCCTGCCGGTATGTTGCGAAGCGCCGGTAGAAGCCGTACAGAAGCACTGCGATGGCGATAAAGGCGAAGAAGTACATCGGCACTATGACCCCGTGCCCGACGTTCCAGTATATTTCCCGCGTTGCTTCCATGGAGTGCCCCTGATTGGAATTATGGATGCATCATTTCATTTCGATGCCATCAATGCCCTTGTTGATGCATTCCGTCCTTGTCTTCAAGGACACGCTTTAACCCGGCCAGGTCTGTGAGCACCATCCCAATATCATCGTTGTATTGCACATCGCTCATGCCGGGCAAACGGAATACAGTAAAAATCACCTCACTATCATTTTCCGGGTCCGCCAACACGCGCATAGGCACGTACACTTGAATCTGTGGACTTACCGTGACATAGTGGTCGAGAATCCTGAATTCATTCCTCGGCGTGAATCGAATCCGAACTGTGCTTTCGGGAGTCGTCGCAATCCATTCGCTTCCTTCCATTCTGATCTCTTTGATGAAGACGCTCCATTTCGGAAAGTTGGTGGGATCTGCGAGATACTCATATACCTCCTCAGGGCGACGCTTGATGGATATGCTTACGGTTCGGGATTCTGTCATACGAATTTTCCTTTTGCCTGATGGGGCGAATGAGCGGTCGCCCCTGCAGGGGCAGGTTGGTTTGGACGCAGTGAAACCCAACATGTTTCAAATTAAACAGTACCGTTAAATACGTCGGGTTTCGCGTTGCTCTACCCGACCTACAAACTCTCGTGAGGCGGGGTTTTTCGAAAAAACAGTGATTGTCATGAAACGAAACTCAGTGTGATAATAGAAAGATCAACGATAGATGCCCCGGATGTTGTTGATCAGGGTTAACTGTTCGATGTATACAAAATCTTCAGAAATATCTTCACGATATCCGGATCGAACTGCGTCCCTGCATGCTGCTTCATATAACCGAGGGCTTCTTCCTTTCCCATTGCAGGTTTATAAGGCCTGTCAGCGGACAGAGCATCGAATGAATCGGCCACGCAAAGTATTCGTGCCAAAAGGGGAATATCATGGCCTTTAAGCCCTTCAGGATACCCCTTGCCATCGAACCTTTCATGATGATATTTAACTATCGGGATCACCTTCTGCAGCTGCCCGACAGGGTTGAGGATGGCGGCCCCCTTCGACGGATGCATCTTGATGAGTTCCCATTCCTTCTCTGTCAGGGGCTCGGTCTTGTCGAGGATGACGTCATAGGTCCCGATTTTCCCGATGTCATGAAGCAAACTTCCGATCTTCAGCATTTCCATGTCATGCGCGTTGAATTGCATTTCCTTTGCGATTGCGAGCGCGAAAGATGCAACCCTTTCTGAATGGCCCATCGTCCATGGACTTTTGGCATCCAGGGCGTTTGCAAAGGAGAGAACCAGCTCCTTAATGAGAGACCTGAGTTCACTTTCCGCCAAAAGGGTCGATTGAAAGAGCTTTGCCCTTTCATTGATGAGATAGCTGATAAGCGTAAGAGTAAAGGGTGCCAGGAGAATGAGGGCGCGGAACCTCACTCCCTCTTCCCCCGTCGAAAGAAAGTATTGCACAATGCGATGCGAGGCCCCTTCATTCTGGGTGAACAAATAGATGAAAATCCCGAGAATGATCCAGGCAAGCAAAACGGTATATATTGCCAACCTGGATAAAACCGTGGAAACCATAGTGTTGGCAGGGGAGACTTCTCTCATCAGCACTCACCTCACATGTTGTGCCTTGCGCGGCAATCTATCGGGCATTATATCGCACTTTTAACTCGGGCAAAATATATTTTGCCGCTCTCATCGCGCGGACAAAGACTTCACCTGATCCCCTGTTGTTGTTGTCGCCATCGAGATTGAAGCATACCATTCGCCCATCGTGAGGCAGGCAGGGGGAACATTTTTTGTCTCGGAAGGAAACTCAGCACGCCTTTCGTCCGAAATCCTGCGATTGACTGCTCTCAAATCTGAACGCATTGCCGCAAATTATGCCTGCATCAGATATAACCCGCATTGGACCTAAAAAATATACTTCTCCGCCTCAATGGCGGCGTTAGCCAGCAGACGCTTCTCCCGGAGGAGACCGGTGGCGTCGTATTTGGTGAATCGCCTGATGCCGCCGAGAAGCATGGTCAGGGTGTCGCCCTCTTCGATGAAGTAGGCCGCCTTGCGCGCCGCGGTGGCTGCCTGCTCCGAAGCATTGAAGGTAAAGACCTTCACCGCGGCCGTGACAGCCGCCTTTTTGGCTTCGCTCAGCGTCGGCATGATCTTTTCAGCGCGCAGGACAGAACTCTCGATAGCGAAGATATTGATGGCAATGTCGGCGACCGCCAGGAGGACCTCCTGCTCGTCCTTGATGGTAGTCATGAATTTTTGCACGCCGCTCCCCGCGATCACCAGAAAGACCTTTTTCAAATTGGCGAGGAGCGTCTTTTCCGCGGTAAAGAGGCCGCTGTCGCCCGACTCGTCGAGGGAGGGGGTCGTGAGCGCTTCGATCGCCTTCATCGCCTCGCGCTGCAGCGGAAGCTCCCCTTTCATGGACCGCGTCAGGATCATGCCGGGGATCAGGAGGCGGTTGATCTCGTTCGTCCCCTCGAAGATCCTGTTGATCCGTTCATCGCGGTAGAACCGCTCGGCGGGATATTCCTGGATGAAGCCGTAGCCGCCGAAGATCTGCACCACCTCGTCCACCACTGCGGCAAGGACCTCGCTGCAGAACACCTTGGCGATGGCGCACTCGATGGCATACTCCTCGATCCCCTTCTGGTAGACTTCGTAGTAGTCCGGAGTGTCCTTGGCAATGGTCGCCAGCTTGTTGTCGATCATCCCCGCCAGGCGATAGACCAGCGATTCCGAGGCAAAGATCGCGGCCGTCTGATCGGCGATCTTCTCCTTGATGGCGCCGAAGCTCGCGATGGGGACGCCGAACTGCTTCCTGATAACAGCGTATTTGATCCCTTCGCCGAGGGCGTGCTTGGCGGCCCCGGTCACTCCCGCGCCGAGCTTGAAACGGCCGACGTTCAGGACGTTGAAGGCGATCTTGTGCCCCTTGCCGATCGTGCCGAGCAGGTTTTCCTTCGGCACCTTCGCGTTCTCGAGAACGATCTGCGTGGTGGAGGTGCCCCTGATCCCGAGCTTTTTCTCCTCAGCCCCCACCGACAGACCCTCGGTGTTCCTTTCCACGAGGAACGCGGTGAAGTGCTCCTTGTCTATCTTGGCAAAGATCGTATAGAGGTTGGCGAAGCTCCCGTTGGTGATGAACTGCTTCGTGCCGTTCAGGAGGTAGTATTTCCCGTCAGCCGAGAGGGTGGCGGTGGCCTTGGCCCCGAGGGCGTCGCTGCCCGAGTCCGGCTCGGTCAGACAGTAGGCGGCGATCCACTCGCCGCTGATGATCTTCTTCAGGTATTTTTCCTTCTGCTCCTTGGTCCCATAGTAGACGAGCGGCAGCGTGCCGATGCCGGTATGGGCCGAGTAGGTCACGGAAAAAGAACCGACCGTGGAGATCTTCTCCGCCACCAGCATGCTGGTCGCCTTGTCGAGTTCAAGGCCGCCGTACTCCTCGGGGGCATCGATCATGAGGAGCCCCAGTTCGCCGCACCGTTTCATCAGCTGGACCGTCACGTCGAAATTGTGGTTCTCGATCTCCTCCAGATGAGGCACGACCTCGTTCAGCACGAACTGGGCCGTGGTCTCGCCGATCTGTTTCTGCTCGTCGGTGAACTCCTCCGGTGTAAAGACATCGTCCTTGGTCACCTCGGTGATCAGGTACTCGGCCCCTTTGAAGAGTTTCGCGGTCATGGTGTTCACCTCGCATGTTTTTAATCGGTGAAAAAATGCTTTTTCACTTTGCAATTTTCAATTTGCAATTTCCAATTTTCAGTCCCGGCCTCTCCAGGCCGGATATCACATCTTCTCGAAGATCCCCGCGGCCCCCATGCCGCCGCCGATGCACATGGTGACCATGCCGTAGCGGATGTTGCTCCGCTGCATCTCGTGGAGAAGGGTCGCGGTCAGCTTGGCGCCGGTGCATCCCAGGGGGTGTCCCAGGGCAATTGCGCCGCCGCTCACATTGACGCGGGCCGGATCGAGCCCCAGGGTCCGGATGCAGGCGAGAGACTGGGCGGCGAATGCCTCGTTGAGTTCGATGAGACCGATCTCCTCCTGCTTCAACCCGGCGAGCTTCAGGGCTGCCGGGACCGCCTCGATCGGGCCGATCCCCATGATCTCCGGCGGCACCCCTTTTACGGCAAAGGAGACGAACCGGGCCATGGGTTTTTTGCCGCTCTTTTTCAGAAACTCCTCGGACACGACCAGCACCGCCGCGGCCCCATCGGTCATCTGCGATGCATTGCCGGCCGTGACCGTACCGTGCGTCTTAAAGGCGGGCTTCAGTTTTCCCAGGATCGCCGGGGTCGTGTCCCCCCGCACACCGTCATCGATGGTCACGAGCTTTTTCTCTCTTTTCATCTTGCCGTGGACCAGCGTACAGTGCTCCACCTCGACAGGGATGATCTGCTCCTTGAACTTTCCCTGTTCGATGGCGGCCGCGGCCTTCCTGTGACTCGCCGCGGCAAAGGCATCCTGGTCTTCCCGGGAAACGTTGTACTTGTCCGCCACCAGCTCGGCGGTGATCCCCATGGTGGTGAACGATTCCGGCCAGGAGGACAGCCAGAAAGGGGTTGACACTGTACTTGTTTCCCCCCATCGGGATCATGCTCATGCTCTCCGCGCCGCCTGCGATGATGCAGTCGGCAAAACCCGCCATGATCCGCTCCGCGGCCGAGGCTATCGTCTGCAGTCCCGATGAGCAGAAACGGTTGACGGTCTGCGCCGGCACCTGGTAGGGGATCCCGGCCCTCATTGCCGCGATCCGCGCCATGTTCATCCCCTGCTCTCCCTCGGGGAAGGCGCACCCGATGATGATGTCCTCAACCAGCAGCGGGTCGATGGCCGTTCTCTCCAGCAGCCATTTCAGCGCAGCTGCGGCCAGATCGTCGGGCCGCACGTCCTTTAATTTCCCTTTTTTCGCCTTGCACCCGGGAGTGCGGTAGGCGGCAAGGATATATGCGTTTCTCATCGGTATCCTCCGTTGATTCTTATGCTGAACGTCAGTCGAACTTGCAGATGCACATTTATCGCAGCGGAAGATTGCGAACAGATTTCCCGATTAAACCGAGTGAATTATGTTTTCTATCTGCGTCCTCTGCGACTCTGCGGATAGATCACTTTTGGTTCTGGCATCGGTTGTTAATTCCGCAGCGGCTTTCCCCTTCTTCAGCATGTGCTGGATCCGCTCCAGCGTCTTTTTCTGGCCGCACAGTTTGAGGAACGCCTCCCGCTCCAGCTCAAGCAGATACTCCTCGGTGATCAGGGTGCCGGCGGGAACATCGCCGCCGGTGATGACGTCGGCGATCGTGCCTGCGAGAAGCTCTTCGAACTCCGTGACCTGTCCGCCCATCTTCATATTCCATACCTGCGACTTGATGGTGGCGGCAATGCTCCTCCCCGGCGCCTTCAGGTCGATGAGCGGCTTTGCAGGACGGTAGTTGGCCGCAAGGGCGATCGCCTTCTGCTTGGCATCGAAGATCCGTTTGTCCATATCCATGGTGACGGCGTCGCCGTGGCGCATGAAACCCATCCCCCAGAGCTCGGCTGCGGATGTGCTCACCCTGGCCAGGGCGATGTTCGAGAAGTTCTTGAAGATGAACGGGCCGACGTCGGTCTCGTATTCCTCGGCAAGTTTTATGGCGCGTATCGCCATCTCCTTGGTCCCGCCGCCGGCGGGAAGGAGCCCGACCCCGACCTCCACCATCCCCATGTAGGTCTCGGCGTGGGGGTTCATCGCGTCCGCATGGAGACAGACCTCGCACCCGCCTCCCAGGACGAGGTTGTGCGGGGCGGCAACCACCGGGATCTTCGAGTACTTGATCGCCATCATCGCCTTCTGGAAATTCTTGATGGTCAGCGAGAGCTCGTCATAGGCCCCCTCGGCGATGGCCATGGCAATCAGCATCAGGTTGGCGCCTGCGCAAAAGACCTTCCCCTCGTTGGCAATGACGAGACCCACGCCGTCCTGCTCCGCCCGCTTGATGCCCTGGTGGACCATGGAGAGGATATCGTTGCCGATGGCGTTCATCTTGGAGTGGAACTCGAGACAGAAGACCCCGTCCCCCAGGTCGAGCACGGAAGCGCCGCTGTTCTTCTCCACCACCCTGTTGCTTTTTGTCAGGAGAGAGAGGCTGATATTCGCGGCAGGCCTGGACACTTCCCGGTATTCCCTGGCAAGGATGTCATAGTAGTAGTCTTTGTTGTTCTCGAACTTGTAAAATCGCTCGATCGATTTGAGGCCGGCAGGCACCGCCACCCCGTCCTGCTCCGCCCGCTTTACGAAGTTCTTGACGCCGATGGCATCGAGCATCTCGAAGGGACCGAGGTCCCAGTTGAATCCCCACTTCATGGCGTTGTCGATATTGACGATGTCGTCGGCGATCTCGGGGATCCGGCCGAAGGCATAGATCAGGGTGTCGCGCAGGTTCTTCCAGGCGAACAGGGCCCCCTTGTCAGCGCCGGACAAGACCGCCTGCAGGCGTTTCCCCGGATCATCGATCGGCTTGGCCGTTTCCACGGAAGCGAACTTGGGCCGCAGGGACGGCGCGTACTCCCCGGTCTTATAGTCGTAGTAGAAATATGCGGTGCCTTTCTCGTCCTTCTCCTTCTTGAAGAACCCCTGTTTGCTCTTGTTCCCCAGGAGGCCCTTCTTGACCATCTCAGTGATGAACCCGGGTAAGCGGAATGCCTCCCGCTGCTCGTCCTTCACCAGGGTTTCATGGGCGTTGTCCGCCACATGCTGCAGGGTGTCGAGCCCCACCAGATCAGCGGTACGGAAAATGGCGCTTTTCGGGCGGGCAGTGGCGGGCCCGGAAACGGCATCCACGTCCTCCACCGTCATTCCCATCTCGATCATATGACGCATGCTGTTGCAAATGGAATAGACGCCGATCCGGTTGGCGATGAAATTCGGCGTGTCCTTGGCGTAGACGATCCCCTTCCCGAGGCGCTTCTCAATGAATCCGGCCATGAACCGGACCACGTCAGGATCGGTGTATTTGTTCGGGACAACCTCCAGAAGGCGCATGTAGCGCGGCGGGTTGAAGAAGTGGGTGACCAGGAAATTTTTCCGCACCGCCTCCGGAAGGCTTTCAGCCATTTCGTTGACGGAAAGTCCGCTCGTGTTGGTCGAGAGGATGGCCCCCTCTTTCAGGTTCGGCGCGACCTTCTCGCTGAAGAGCCGCTTCTTGATCTCCATCTTTTCGACAACGACCTCGATGACCCAGTCGCACTCCCGGAGTCTTTTGACATCGTCGTCGAAGTTACCTGCTTCGATATAGGAAGCATAGGCGGGGATGAAGAATGCCGCGGGCTTCATCTTCCTGAGCCCTTCCAGTCCCGTTGCCGCGATCCGGTTCCGCACCGCGTGATCGTTCAGGGTGAGACCCGCTTTTTTTTCAGCCTCGTTCGGCTCCTTTGGAACAATATCGAGCAGGAGCACCTGGATGCCGGCATTCGCGAGGTGGGCGGCAATGGTCGCGCCCATGACCCCCGCCCCCAGGACGGCCACTTTGTTGATCTGTTTCATCGTATTCCTCCGTCGTTATATCGCTAGCGGAAATCGAATAATAACAGTTTGTTGCTTTTTGTTCATCCTGCTAATTGTAGCATCATCAAGTGATATTGTACAGGTTCACGTGCATCGCAACCGAATGGCTGCGGACAAGGTATTTTCCCCCGGAAAAAGAGAAGAGTGAACAAGCGGATCAACCTGAAAAAAGAATTTGGACACGGAAGGAGCGGAAGAATGCATGATAAGAGCGGATGAGAATCAAATGAACGGACGACTCCGATGGATGAAATTCAATCAAAAGAAATATCCGATTTTATTACGGTTATAGTAAGGGTTAAAAGGGGAATGATGCAAAACGTTCTCGTAAAACCTGTCGCATTCGTTATTCTGAATGATCTCAAATAATAGCGCTCCAGACTTTCACCGCAGTGGCAAAGATAATGGCCGCGAGCAGCCACCGGAGAAACTGAGTGTTCGTTTTCTTGCCGACAATACTGCCAAACCGCGCGGCGGGGATCGCGCCGGCAAGCAGAGGCAGCGCCATGAGAAACGGCACCTGGCTGGTAGCGATCTTCCCGACCAATCCTGCCGAGGACGAGAAAAGCCCGATCGCGAGCGTGCTGCCGAGGGCCACCCGCAGCGGGATCTTCAGCACATACAACATGGTAGGTATCAGTATGAACGCGCCGCCCTGCCCTACCAGGCCGATGGAAAAGCCGAGGACAATGCCGATCACGATCGCGGTGGTTTTATGGAAAACGACGTGTTCCTCGGTCAGTTCGTCCTGATGATAACTTCGGGGGATGAGCATCATCGCCGCCGCGATCAATGCCAGGGTCGCGAAGACCATAAGCAAAGGTCCGTCCGGTATCTTCTTCGACACCAGCGCACCGATCAGCGATGAGAGAAACAGGGAAAAGCCGAGTGTAAGAACCAGTGACTTGTTCACCAGCGCGTTCTTGTTGTAGTAGAACATTGCCGTGAGCGCGGAGAAAAAGCCCTGGATCATCGTGAGGCCGGTGATGCTTTTGACATCTATTCCGCTGAACCCGAGAAGCGGCGGCACGTAGAGCAAGAGCGGAAACATGACGATGCCTCCGCCTATCCCGAGCAGGCCCGAGAGAAAACCGACGGATGCGCCGACCAGTGCCAGAAAGGCCATAAAGGTGGCGTCCATTTATTTCACCACGAAGATCCGCTTTGGTCCTTTTTCATCTTCTTCGAGCACATCGCCGATATGGGCCGCCAGGATATGCTCTTTCTGCAGGGCCGCAATGAGCTTGTTCTTTCTGACCTGAGGCACAAACATCAGATAGACCGCCCGACGTTTGTGCGTCGTTCATCAGGAGCCGGTCGGTCATGGAAACATCGCTGCTCCACTCCACAAAAGGATCATAGTTCTGCAGATTGCCCTTCGTGCCGCCCGGTACCATGCCCTTCTCTGCCAAGGTTACCGCCTCCTCGAAAACAGGGACGCGGCGCGCGTGGAGTCTGGCAGAGCGTTTGCTCGCGGTGAGCACCTCGTTCAGATGGCCGATCAGGCCGAAGCCCGTGATGTCCGTGGCCGTACTGACGCCCACTTCGAGCATGATCTCGCCCGCCCGTTTATTCAGCATGGCCATGGATTTGGTGAACGCTTCCGCGGTCGCTGCGCTGCATTTCCCGTCTTGATCCCTGTTGAGATCACGCCGGTGCCGATCCTCTTGGTCAGGATCAGGGCATCACCCGGCCTCGCTTTTGCGTTGTCGAGTATTTTATCGGGATGGATGGAGCCCAGCACGGCATATCCGAATTTCGGTTCCTTGTCCTTGATGGTATGACCGCCGATGATGGCGACCCCGGCCTCGGTCATCTTGTCGATGCCGCCCTGCATGATCCGTTTGTTGATCTCGGCGAACTCCGGGCCTGCGGGAAGCGCGGCGATGTTCAGGGAGACGAGCGGCTTCCCGCCCATCGCGTAGACGTCCGACAGCGAGTTGGCTGCCGCGATCGCACCGAACCAGTACGGATCATCGACGATGGGCGTGAAAAAATCAGCGGTAAAGACCATCGCAAGGTCGTCCGATACGCGGTAAACACCCGCATCGTCCGCATTCGAATAGCCCACGAGCACGTTCGGGTCCATGATCTTCGGCAATTGTCCCAGGACCTGGGACAGTTCAGCAGGGCTGAACTTTGCCGCTCAACCGGCGCAGCTGGAAAGTTGTGTGAGTTTGATTTCCATAATATTTGAATTGTAATATTTATTTAGTAAATGTCAATAAATTCTTGTGTCAAGGGTGGACTGTTCGCAATAAACGGAGAGGATATAAATTGCTAAATAGATGGCCACATGCCACACCAAAACACGAAGATACTCATAAAAGTTTCATGATATGTTTAGGTCGCGAACATGCTGTGCTTCTTTGCGTCTTGATAACTTAGCGTTGGTATACCGAGATTCGCGGTAATCTCGTTGACGGACAGTGCACCTGATCTTACGAAACTGAGGATCTCGAACCTCGTGGGAATGGAAGAGCCCTCGAAAAAACAGCGTGCAGCTTCAGTATCTCTTTTTTTCATGGCAGATTGCTCAATCCGCTTTTCATTTTCCATAAGAAATACTTCTCGAATCCGACCTTCATCCACTTCGCCCAGATCGCCTTCTTTGTATAAGTACTTTGTCTCGGAGGACTTCCACAGGAAGTATTTTTCAAACCCGACCTTCATCCACTTCGCCCAAATCGCCTTCTTTGTATACGAGCTTTGTCTCGGGGGGAGGACCGGGTACGCCTTCATGAAAGCAGCCGTATTCCCCATGTCCATGAGGCAGATGACGCCGAGTTCGTCCGCGAGAGGCGGAGTCTTGCCGGTAATATCAGAGGCGATGGTCGCGGCGGCGGTCTTCGCCATCTTGACGGTCATGAATCCTGTTTTCGGAACTCCCGTGGGCACCGGCGTAACCTCAGGCGGCGCAATCGCTATCGCAACACCGATGGCAAAGATGTTCTTATGTTTCGTGTGTCGGTAGTTCTTGTCCACCGGGATGAAGCCTCTTGGATTGCCAAGCGGCGCAACTGCGGGCACACCCTTGAACGGCGGCGCGATCATGGCAAGCTTGAACGGGAGCTTCGTACCGTCTTTTAATTTGATCTCTCCCGGCGTGACCTCCTCGATGGCCTGGCTCACGATTGGTTTGATATCCCGCTCAGCGAACTCGTCCTCTATGAAGCGTCTTGAATTGCCGAGACCGCCGACGCCCATGTGGCCGACGTAGGGCTCCGACGTGAGATAGATGATGGGAACTTTATGGCGCATCTTGCGGCGGCGAAGCTCGGCGTCCATCTCGAATGCAAGTTCGTAGGACGGGCCGAAGCAGCTCACCATCTGAGATGAGCCGAGGACTATCGGACCGGGATTTTCGAGAACGCTCTTCCATTTTTCTCCGGTCTTGATCGCGTGGTCAAGCGTAAAGGTGCAGGCGGTATATCCTTTATCCGGTCCGAGGCCGGGAATCTCGTCAAAGGCAAGATGAGGGCCTGTCGATATGACGAGATGATCATAGGGAAGCTCTTTTCCTTTCGCAGTGATGACCTTCGATGAATCAGCATCGATCTGCTTTGCAGCATCATGAACAAACTCGATCCCCTTCGGCTTCAGAATTTCACTAACCTTGAGCGTGATGTCCTCCGGCTTCCTCCATCCCATGATCAGCCACGGCAGCGACGGCAGGAACACGAACCGGTCGTCGTCGCTCACCACGGTCACATCCGCTTTTTTGCCGAGCAGCCGCTTGAGTTCAAAGGCCGCTGTCAATCCCCCGAACGATCCCCCTAACACAACGATCCTTGCCATATGTCCTCCCCTGGTACTTCATAATTTAGAACAATCCAACCACCTTATCGCCTCCCGTAATAATGTCTGTCAGCTTGTCGTAATCGATGGCTTTAGCTCGGGCATCTATTTCTGAATCCTTGATACCCCGGAGCCTCTTGTCGTCATCCAGCACATACACCGCGCCGGGAAAAGACCCGAGCCGTTCCTTTTGCGCGAAATAGACCCCGTTTTGCAGCAGGATAAGATCGGCCCCGCCTTCCTTCGCAAGGGTCAAGCCTCGTGCTCCATCAGTCGTATCCGGTGCGCTTTTGATGATCACAAGCATGATAGTCTCCTTTAAAAAACAATCGTTGTATCTGTTTTGCCGATCATAGCCGCGATTTCCGAGCCATTCGTAATCGTGACACCCTCGATTATACCGTCATTGCCGATCCGTTCCCTTTTCAATGACGCTTCATCGGCATAGACCGCAACTCCCATGTCAATGCAATCCTGAATACCGTCTCCTGCATTCAAATATTTCGTCTGGGATACGTCCTGTCCCTTTCTCGCCGCATGTACCCCCCCGTCAACAAGGAGCAGCTTTACTTCCATATCATCGGTCACTCCCCCGAGCGCATGGCGGATCGCCTCCGAGGCATCGACGGTCCCGTACGGCGGCCTTCTTAAAATTATGCTTATGCTCCCCATAATCGCCCCCTTATATGCCGAAATTTAAAAATATAGGCTTTGACTTGCACAACATTGAAAAGCCCTTTCAACGAGCTCATCTCACCGCCCTCAATGGAATCGTCAGCCGCAAGACCGCGGCTTTTCATGCAGCCTGTTCAGATATCGACCTTGAGACCTTTTCCCACAAGGTCTACCAGCTCGGAAAGCGCCTGAGGGACCTGACCCTTCACAATGGAGAAAACGCCGTCACCCGAGGCAATAAGTCTGGCCCGGTGCCCCTTCTTCAGAGCAGCCTCCGCCAGTTTGAAAATAGTATGCGTGTTCTCAAAAGTGTAGGGCGTCGTGGAAAGGAACATCACTATTTCTTTTTGCATGGTGCCTCCTAATTGGATATTGAACTTCAATTTCTTTTCCGGTAGGCGGCGTTCGCTGCGTCGCCGTCCGTTCCTCACCTTTTTCTTCACCGCCTACGTTTCACAGTCACTCATGATCGCTGCCTTGAGCGCCCGCTGTGTAACCGTGTCGTTCCTTGTGACAACCGGCCATTCACAACAACCGAGGGACATGGCATCGGGTCTTTCATCTGGCTGTATTCGCTTCGAGGTCTTTTGATCACAACAATTTCCGCGCCGAATTCCTTCTCCGCCCCACGGGCGGCCTCCATGTTGGACATTCAGCGCTTGCCCATGGGGTCGTTCATGTAAAGAGTAATTGTGTGCTTCTTCATGCAGATTATCGTCTCCTTTCACCTGGGTAGGTTCCTTTTTTCGTCACCGGACAGCAGGCCGGGGCGGCAATATCCTCTTCATATTCTTTTTTCAGGAGTTCAAGCAGATCGGGAATGAGGGGTTCTATGAGGAAGTAGCATTTGAGCCTGCCGTCAACAAAAAAATCAATGACGCTGTGCGTCCGGAGAAGCGACAGATGCTGCGACACGTTCGGCTGGCTGATGTCAAGGGACTCCTCGAAGTCGCTCACACACTTCACGCCAAGAGTGAGTTCTTCGAGGATCTTTAACCGGATAGGGTGGGAGATTACCTTTAATAGATCTATCCGTTTATTGACCGGGATCATGGGACCTCATTTCCGGAGAAAGTGAGCGCGTAATGATGTCTTAAGAATTCATGCAAATATTATTATATTATTATGGAAATGTCAACGTTAATTATTTTATGAAGTTGTAAATTGCTGAGGTAAGAGGCAAAGAATTGCATTGAAACAAGAGGCGGGTAAATAACAGTTACAGGCAGATCACGCCCGGTTGCAGGGGCGGCGGGAGATCTTCTCCCACATCTCTTCATCGATCTGGTCCGAATACTCCTTGATCGAAAAATCCTTGCCGCACGCCGTGCAGCGAAAGGTGATGGCGCGTCAGCCGATCCGAAGCTCGACTTCCTTGCCGCAGGACTTGCATTTCATAGAAGCCTCAAAAAAAACAGGAGACAGGAGCCAGTACCCAGGAGTCAGGAGAAAAGCGCGTTACGACCTATAACGATCCTATCCTGGCTTCTGACTCCTGGCTCCTGAATTCTGCCGTTCTTATTCCACAATATCCAGCTTGATCGACAGCTCCCGGAGCTGGGTCGTGGCGACCCGCGACGGCGCCTCGGTCATGAGACAGATGGCCTTCTGCGTCTTGGGGAAGGCGATCACGTCGCGGATGGACGTGGCGCCCGTCAGGATCGCCGTGAGCCGGTCAAGACCAAAGGCCAGCCCGCCGTGGGGCGGCGCGCCGAATTCGAGCGCTTCGAGCAGGAACCCGAACTTTTTCCGCGCGTCCTCTTCGGCTATGTTCAGGAGCCCGAACAACTGCGATTGGATCTCCGACCGGTGGATACGGATGCTGCCGCCGCCGATCTCTGCGCCGTTCAGCACGATGTCATAGGCCCGGGCCCTTACCTTGAGCGGATCGGTCTTCATGAATTCAAGGTCTTCTTCCCGGGGCGCGGTAAATGGATGGTGCATGGCGTCGTACCGCTTTTCGTCGGCATTCCACTCCACCAGCGGGAAGTCCGTGACCCAGAGGAAGTTCAGCTTGCTCTCATCGATGAGGTTCAGCCGTTTGCCCATGAGCAGCCGCAGATATCCGAGTGTCTCGGCAACGATCTTCGGACTGTCGGCAATGAACATCATGAGGTCGCCGGGCTTTGCCGCAAGCCTCCCGGCAATGGCTTGTACCTGTCCTTCCTTGAAGAACTTGGCGATCGGCGACTCAAAGCCCCCTTCGGTCACCTTGATCCAGGCCAGTCCCTTCGCTCCGAAGATCTTTGCCTCGTTCGTGAGGTCGTCCACTTCCTTGCGGGAAAGCTTCGCCATGCCCGGCGCGGCAAAGCCTCTCACCTGACCGCCGAGTTCCACGGCCTGGAGAAATACTTTGAACTCCGATGCCTTTGCGATGTCGGAAATATCCTTAAGCTCAAGCCCGAAGCGCGTGTCCGGTTTGTCCGAGCCGTAGCGGTCCATGGCCTCATGGTACGAGAGCCGGGGAAACGGCGTCGGAATATCGATCCCCTTCACTTCCCGTACAACTTCCGCAAGAAGCGCTTCCATGAGCGCGATGATATCGTCCTCGTCGATAAAGGACATTTCCAGATCGATCTGCGTGAACTCGGGCTGGCGGTCCGCCCGCAGGTCCTCATCGCGGAAGCACTTCACGATCTGGTAGTAGCGCTCGAACCCGGCCACCATCAGGATCTGTTTAAAGAGCTGGGGCGACTGCGGCAGCGCGTAGAACATGCCGGGATTCACCCTGCTCGGGACCAGATAGTCCCGCGCGCCCTCAGGCGTGCTCTTGGTCAGAAAAGGCGTTTCAATATCGATGAAGCCGCTGTTGTCGAGAAAGCGCCGCACGGTCTGCGTGATCAGATGCCGGGCGATGAAGACGCTCTGGAGGCTCGGCCGGCGCAGGTCGAGGTAGCGGTACTTCAGCCTGAGGTTCTCGGCCACGGCTGTCTCGTCCTCGATCATGAACGGCAGGGCCTTTGATTCGTTCAGTATCACCAGGTCGCTCACCACCACTTCGATCTCTCCGGTAGGAAGCTTCGGGTTCACGGTACTCTCCGGCCGGAGCGAGATCGTGCCGGTGACGGCGAGCACGTACTCGCTCCTGACGTCATGCGCCCGCTCGTGCGCATCCGCTGCCGTCACGGGATTGAAGACCACCTGCGTGATGCCTCCGCGATCGCGAAGGTCGATGAAGATGAGCCCGCCGTGGTCCCTTCTCGTGTGCACCCAGCCCATGAGCGTCACGACCGCGCCGACGTCTTTTTTTGCAAGCTCACCGCAGTTATGCGTCTTCTTGTGTAATTTCATGTGACCCTACCCCTCCCGAATTGATGCAAAACAGGCTGGATAATAGCATTCAACACGCACCAAAGTCAAGCGTGACCATTTTCATTGACTTGAGGCGTGCCTTCTGCTATGAATGACATCCAGGGACAGGGAAAACGATGGCAAATATCATCATCATAGGCATAGGCGGATTCCTCGGCGCGATCTCGCGGTACGGGGTCGCCCTCTGGATCGGCCAGCGGTGGGGACGCAGCTTTCCCCTCGGCACGTTTGTGATCAACGTGAGCGGCAGCTTCCTCATCGGCCTGCTCATGTCACTCTTCACCGAACGGTTCATGGTGAACCCGCAATGGCGATTGTTGCTCGTCGTGGGATTTCTCGGCGCGTATACCACCTTCTCCACCTTCGAGTACGAAACCGGCACGCTCCTGAAAGACAGCGAATGGCTGATCGCCGGATTGAATGTCGTGTTGAGCGTCTTCGCCGGGTTTATCGCATTGAAGCTCGGTGAGGTCATTGCGAAGAGCATATAATTGATGAATGCGACAATTCTAATGTAACCGCCGAAAACGCAGAGACGCAGAGAAAATCTTTTTATTGTTAATATGTATTAACTCAGCGTCTCAGCGCCTCCGCGGTGGATTATGACTTTTCAGCTCATCATACTTTAAGTAAGGAGTATTTCATGATCAATACCGGCCCGGCAAAAAAGCTCACGATCTACATCGATGAAACCGAGAAGCTCCACGGCAAACCCGTGTATGAAGCGGTTTTGGACATCCTGGCGCAAAGGAAAATAGCCGGGGCCAGCGTGTTCCGTGGTGTTGCGGGTTACGGGAGCCATGGCAAGCTCCATACCGCCAAGATCCTGGAGCTCTCCACCACGCTCCCGGTCAAGATCGAAGTTGTTGATTCCGAGGAAATGATCAATATCATCCTGGCAGAGATCGGTTCCGTCGTCGAACATGGGCTCATTGAAGTGAGCGATACGAACATCATCAAGTGCTGCGCGAAAAGTTCGTAGCGATGCTCACCCATGACTATCCAATCCCTGGACACACAGCTGCTTCTCCTGATCAATCACGGCACTGAAAATACTCTGTTCGATATTTTGATGCCGGCACTCTCCTATCAAGGCTATCTCCTGGTCCTCCCCTTCCTGTTCTATATGTTCGTAAGAGGTCGTACGCAGGTAAATTCAGAGGGGAAAGGGTATCTGAACAGCGGCGCTCTGGACCATCGTGATCTCCTGCTGCGCTGTCTATCTTGCGGAATGGGCGGAAGATGTGTTGAAGATCGCTGTTGCCCGTGAACGGCCGTGCAGGGCGATTGAGGGGATCCGGCTCATTACCGCATGCCCGAAATCATTCTCCATGCCGTCGGGCCATGCGATAAGCTCATTTGCCTTTGCAATACCGCTCTTTTACCTTACAAGGGAGTATATCGCAGGAGCATGGAGGTCGTATCCTCTTGTTCTTGCATTGCTGATCGCATTCTCCAGGATGTATCTGGGTGTCCATTATCCGACGGATGTTCTGGCGGGCGCGCTGCTGGGGACGCTTATCGGGCTGGTGCTGTCAATACTGTATCAATTGATGGCGACAAAGGAATTTGTAAAATGGGAAAAACGCTGAAAAGATGACGATACTCCTGACTCCTGACGGCCTATTCTTTCCACCCGTGGTTGCCGATCAGCGGAACGAACACGCACGGGATGCTGCGTGAGGTGACCATGCCTTCCGCGGTCTTGACCACCGTGATAAGTTCCTGTCCATACCGGTCCCCCACCGGGATCACCATCCTGCCGCCCTCTTTGAGCTGTTCCACAAGAGGCGCCGGAATATCGGGTGAGCCCGCGGTCACTATGATCGCGTCAAAGGGCGCCATCTCCTTCCAGCCGTAGGTGCCGTCGTAAATTTTTATCGCGACACTTTTATATCCCAGCCGGTCGAGTGTTGCCCGGGCCTTGTCAGCCAGGGACTTTATACGCTCCACCGTGTAGACCTTTCCGCACAACTCGGCAAGTACCGCGGCCTGGTAGCCTGATCCCGTCCCGATCTCGAGTACCCGTTCCGGGCCCTTGAGGCCAAGTAGCTCGGTCATGAGCGCGACCATATAGGGCTGGGACATTGTCTGGCTTTCGCCCAACGGGAGGGCGTTATCCGTGTACGCCATACCGCGGATGGCCTCGGGCAGGAACTCATGGCGGGGTATTTTGCGCATGGCCGTGAGAACACGCTCGTCTTTTACCCCCCGGCTGACGATCTGCTCGTCCACCATCCGGCTGCGTTCCTTTTCAAAGTTGATCACTCGGCGCTCCTGCGCGTCACGGGCTGTGCATAGGACATTGCTTCCATGGATTTCAGCCTGTCAAATGAAGAGTAGTCCGTCATGTCGAGGTGAATTGGCGTGATCGAGACCATCTTGCGGTCAACAGCGTCGAAGTCCGTGCCCTCCTCCCGCTCCCAATCCGGCTCGCCGCCCCCGATCCAGTAGTATTTCTTTCCTCTCGGGTCTATGCGTTCCACGGTCATCTGGTGATAAATGCGTTTGCCGAGCCGGGTAATGCGCGTCCCCATCACTTCGGAGAGCGGAAGGTTCGGAACATTGATATTGAGGAGCGTGCCTGCGGGAATCCCCTGTTCAAGTATCCGCCGGGCGGTACAGAGGGCCACCTCCGCTGCCTCGGCAAAACGGAAATCCTCACGCCCGTTGAGTGAAATGGCCAGGGAAGGGATCCCCAGCAGGATGCCTTCGATGGCCCCCGCAACGGTCCCCGAATAGGTCACATCGTCCCCAAGGTTCGGCCCCTTGTTGATGCCGGAGACCACGAGCCGCGGCGTCTCTTTGAGCAAACCCTTGACCGCGATGTTCACGCAGTCCGTTGTCGTACCATTGACGCTGTACATCGACTCCTTGATCTCTTCGATCAGGAGCGGCCGGTGGAGCGTCATCGAATGGCCCGCCGCGCTCCGTTCCCGGTCAGGGGCGACGATCACCACGGTGTCAAGTTCCCGCAAATGCTTGGCGAGGACCTGGATGCCGGGGGAATATACGCCGTCGTCGTTCGTTACGAGGATCATGGATCATACCTCTGACTGGATAGCAGGATTGACAGGACCTGTCCGATGTTGACATTCGACAGTATCCGGTAGATCCTGCCAAACAGATCTTCCCGCTTCCTAAGTTGAGTAAAAAAAAGGCCCGGAGGTTGTCCGGGCCTTTCAAAAATTGGTCGGGGCGAGCCGATTTGAACGGCCGACCACTCGCACCCCAAGCGAGTACGCTACCAGGCTGCGCCACGCCCCGATATATGAATCAAAATCTAAATGACAAAATCCAAATGCCTCATTTGAACTTTGACATGAAAAAACTATTTTAAAATTTCCAGTATCTCCCTCAGATCCTTTTTGGCCGTCTCAATGACCGACTCAAGAACCTCCCGGTCCCCTTTGCCGTTCATTTTTTTCCGTGCGCCGGAGATCGTGTACCCGTCTTTATAGAGTAATTGCTTTATCTGGAGAACAGTGTCTAAATCTTTTTTACTATAGAGGCGCTGTCCCGATTTACCCTTGTTCGGTTTGAGTTGAGGGAACTCGCTTTCCCAGTAGCGCAGTACGTACTGTTCCAGCCCGGACAGGCGGCTCACTTCACCGATCCGGTAAAAGAGCTTACTCGACTGTTGTTGTTGGGGATTCGATGACATGCTCTTTGAAAATCATGCTGGGTCTGAAGCTAACGACGCTCCGTGGCGTGATCTCGATCTCCTGGCCTGTCTTGGGATTGCGGCCTTTTCTCGAGTTCTTCTTCCGGACCACGAAGTTGCCGAATCCCGAAAGCTTCACCGTCTCGCCCTCTTTCAGGACCAGCTTGATCATATCCAGAATCATCTCCACCAATTCTTCCGCCTCCTGCTTCGGCAGGCCAACCTTGTCAAAAACTTCTGAGATGATATCTGCTTTCGTCATACAGACCTCCTCTACGGAGCATAATATAGTGCATAAGCACTTCAAAGTCAAGGCAAAATTCGGTACTGTCCTAATTTCAGGACAGTACCCAAAATTCAGATCAGAACATCCCGAATGAGATCAAAACCCGTTAGTCAACTGAGATGCCGCCGATCGCATGCAAAATACAGCCGTGGATTTTACCCTGATTTGTGATATTATACACTTCACCTGGTCAATTGTTCTTAGGAACGGAAGATCATTCATGCGAATCAATCTGAGCCTTAAATACGTCATCACGATCACTCTCGTCCTCTTTGTCGTCATTGGGCTGACATTCTGGTCCATACTGAAAAAGTATGAGCAGATGGTTACAACTCAGATTGAGATGCAGGCAAAGGTTTTATTCAAGCAAGTGGTCATCACCCGTCGGTGGGTCGCCGAGCACGGTGGAGTATTTATCGAGAAGCTGCCCTGGGTCGAACCGAACCCCTATCTTAGCAATCCCGCGATCGTCGATGTGCAGGGCAGGCACTATGTAAAGGAAAATCCTGCGATGGTGACGAAACAACTTTCCCGGTATGCCGAGCGCGAGCAGCTTTATGTTTTCCATATAACGAGTTTAAAGGTGGTGAATCCGGAAAATGCGCCCGATACTTTCGAAACAGGGGCACTCAAGGCCTTTGATAAAAAAACAATTGCAGAGGCATCTACCATAGAACGAATGGGCTCATCCTATTATTATCGCTACATTGCTCCGCTCTACTGCAGAAACCTGCCTGGAATGCCACAGCAAGCAGGGCTATAAGATCGGCGACGTCAGGGGGGCCATCAGCGTCTCGATCCCCATGGACTATGCCCGCGCTATGATCGCTACGGAACGGCGATACCTGGTGGCGGGCATGACCTTCATCGGCGTCTTCCTCATTGCCACCCTGTTCATGGTTACGCGGCGCCTCGTGATAATTCCCATCAACCGGATTCAAAGCCAGATGGCACAGTTCTCCAAGTCGGGCAATCCCGACATGCCGCTGATCAGGACCGGTGACGAGATCGAGGACCTGAGCAGGGCGTTCCATGACATGGCAAAGGACATTCACGAGAACCACTCCTGCCTGCAAGAGAAAATCAAAGCCGCTACGAGCGAGCTCACCGAGAAGAACGAGGCCCTCGTACAGGCCCATCACTCGAAGTCCGATTTTATCGCGAAAACCTCGCATGAGCTTCGCACGCCGCTTACCGTCATTAAAGGCGCGATGCACTACCTGTCGGTGCGCTTGTCCATGCGTGAAGCGGAGAGCACCGGGACCTGTTCGCTGTTTTTCGAAATGATCAAAAAAAACGCTGAGCGTCTTATCCCGCTCGTTAACAATATTCTCGATTATAGCGATAGGGCTCGGAACCTTTGATATGTCTTTCTAGGTCCTCTACCTAAGAGGCCTTCAGGATGTCGTTGCCTTTTATACCGCTTGCTGTTCAAAAGAATGTGAGCATCCTGATCAAGGCAATCGAGGGAACAGCCTTCGTCGATGAGGACCGTCTGAGCCGGTGCTTGCTTACCAGCTTCCTTCGAACGCGCTGAACTTCAGCCGCGAATCATCGAACATCTCCATCTCGCTGGAGTATCGTGACGAGCACGGTGTACGCCGCGTGGAGGATACAGGGAGCGGCGTTCCCGAGCACGAGCGGGATACGCTCTTCAAGCAGTATCTACACAAAAGATGTAAAGGACGGGACCGGTCTCGGCCTCGCTATCTGCAAAGGCATCATCGAAGCCCATCGCGGCGCTATCGGCTCGAGAGCGTTGAGGCGGTTGAAGCCGCTTCTGGTTCACCATACCTAAGTCCGGAAAGGTAAGATCGCGAGATGAAGAAGAGGTTGCTTGTCATTGATGATGATCCCGACATTCTGAGAGTGCTCAAGGCCAATCTCAACTCTACGTACTAGGTCCTGCTCGCGCCGACCTGAGATCGCCAGGGTCGCCCAGACACCCTTAGCTGTTCGACTAACGCTTCCTTGTCATCAAGCTGCCCGAGGAGACGGGATCGGCGTCTACAGTGAGCTCGAAAAGCAGTTATCCGAAGATCCCCGTCATTATGCTCACTGCCAGGGACCGTGTATCGGACAAGGTCACGGACTCGAGAGCGGAGCGGACGATTACATCGTAAAACACTTTGCACCTTCGAGTCGCCAGCCAGAAACCATGCCTGACGGCCTGTACCCCCGAAGTACAGAACATCATCGGGGACCTTGTGGTCGACATGAAGGCAAGGACGGTTCGCGTCAGAGGTCATCAGGTCGAGCTCACGCCGAAGGAATACGATCTGCTTTGCCTGTTTGTCTCGAGCCGCGGCGAGGTCATCAGCAGGGAATCCATCAGAAAAACGCTATGGAAGTCGACAAAGCTGTATTCCTGGAGCAGGGTCATCCACGTCCACATCCAACACCTCAGGCAGAAGATCGAAAAAAATCCGCTCGAACCGGAATATATCATAACCGTATCGCGCGTGGGCTATAAATTCAGGGAGTGATCATCCATGTTGCATTCCTAAAAAGACGGTTTCTCAGCAGACCGGAGCAATCCCTTCAAGCAGCCGGCAGCCCCTTTACCGCCGCCTCGGCATACTAAAAAAAGGGAGGAACGTTCGTTCCTCCCTTCGGATTTTCCTCATCAGCGGCCGGTGTTACTTCGCCGCTGTTTTCTTTTCCGCCCTCAGCTTTTCCGCTTCGTCCTTGATCTTCTGCAAGGTTTCCTTCATGGGCGCCCAGCCGTACCAGTGCATGTAGTCCGGGTTCATGTGGAACGCACCCTGGAAGGCCCGCATCCGGTACTCAAGGAACATGACATAGAGGTCCTGCTCCACGGCGCTCTTTGCCTCGTAGAACTGCAGCAGGTCCGGGGCCATGGTCCAGTCCGCGGGTTTCACGAGCACGCCGTCCTTGTAGAGGCCCTGTACGATCCGGATGGCCTCGGCCATGACCTTGTCCACGTCCTTCACGACCAGGTCCGCTTCGTCCAGCTGCTTTTTCGCATACGCGCGCCGTGGCAGGTGGCGCAGATCGCCTGCATCTTGTCGCGCTCCTTCTGGAATTCCTCCTTGCTCAGCCGCGCCACCTTGCCCGCCTTTACGAGGTCGAGGCGGCCGTCGGCTTGCCGGTTTCATCGAGAACGCCGAGCCCCTGCAGGATCGTCACCCGGTCGTTCATCCAGTCCTTGTCATCTTCCGGCAGCCGCAGCGCCAGGAAGCCCCACGCGGTCATCACGTTGTGATCGCCGCCGTTCATGTGGCAGGTCTGGCACGTGGGCGCGCGCTTGCTGTCTTTGCCCTCGATCTGCCAGATAACGCCGTGCTTGGATGAGGACCACATCTCCCACTGGGGATGGTCGAAGCCCATGTGGCAGGTCTGGCAGGCCCGGGGGTCCTGGGCCTCAGACTTTTTGAAGAATGCCGCGTGTGGCAGGAATCGCACTGGGCATGTCCGTAACGGATCTGGTCCTTCACCGCATCGGGCTTGGCGCCGATCTTGTGGCAGCTCGAACAACCCTTGTACCCGTCGCCGGTCACGGCCTTGGGCTGGTGCCCCATCATGGGCATGGAGCTTGACGCGATCCAGGCCAGGTTGTGCTTGCCAGCCGAGAACTGGTCGGCCTGTTTCTTGTGGCATCCGGCGCAGACCGCGGGGGTCGGCATTTTCGCGAGGTTGGCATCGTCCATCTTCTTGTGGGCAGAGCCGTGGCAGGCCGAGCAATCGATGCCCTTCTTGCCCATTTTCCCTTCGAGGTGCTGCTGCACCACGCCGGGCGTCACCTTCTGGTGACAGCCGATGCATTCGCTTTTCGTTGCTGCGGATGCGACGGCACTGTACAACAGAACGATGCCGAACAACACTGCTGCTCTCAAATACTTCATGTTCATGCTGATGATCCTCCTTTGTTTCCCGTAGTTTTATATGGGCCTTGGCCCCTGATAACCGAAACAGTAATACCTATGAACTGAATTAAAGCATATGAAGTCTGAAGGCCGCGCTATGTATATCACTCCTGGCGCGGGTTGACTATGATGTGCATCATACATACCCCTGGTATCACCCAAAACGACAGAATTTTCTGTTATCATTGATCCGTAATCCCCGGTCAACTGAAAGAGAGGCGTGGAAATGAACGCAAACTTAACCGTCTTTAACCGTGGAGTTACGCTGACATGCAAAGATGGCAGAAAAAATAGACAGAAAGTTGCCAAGCCAAACGGATTCTGTCATAAGGTTGCTGTCGCGGTCATCGGACACGATAAGTGAGGAGAACCGTGCTATTCAAAATCATTTTTGTCCGGATACCCATCTCAACCCTAGCCCTCTTTAAGAGAGGATGCCATTACATCAATGATACGATACATGCCAGTTGGAAAAGCAGGCAAAAACGAAGGTGGGGAGTGGAGTTAAAATTTACAGAAAATTTACACCATTTAACAGCACCTTTACTTCCTTTCGTGATAATTTTTTACAGGACAGAAAGAACCATGATGCGACCGAATGCAAAATAGGATATCAAAGGAGGTGAAAGAATGGATACGAGAAAACGCAAAACAGTCATTAAATTTATTGCCATTGCCGGCTTCGCCGGGGCGGTTATAGTGTTTTTTCTCTTGCTGGGACCGCCGAAAATGCTTGCCAAATCAGAGTCTCCCGAATTCTGCGCGAGATGTCACGTGATGGGGTCGGAGTATGAATCCTGGCCGCATGAGGGAGCGCACCGGAGAAAATTGTGCGTGGACTGCCATTTGCCGAATGGGAATCAGGGCATCCATTATATCTGGAAAGCATTCGACGGACTGAAAGATGTTGTATTCTTCTACTCTGGCAGTGTTCCGGAACGGATCGGACTGACTGCTCACGGTGAGGAGGTATTGCAGGCCAACTGTATCCGATGCCATGAAGCACCGTCGAGTTCATCAATCACGAGAGAAAATGCTGGGAATGTCACCGCCGGTTGATTCATACCCGGAGCGGATCGATGGAAACAATATGACCATATCAATCTCAGCAGAATATCATCCTGGTCCCAAGGAGGTTCACCATGAAAGAGGAAATCTATGTACCACTGATCATGCTTTTGGTGAGCGCTTTCCTGAATTATCCCTGCTTCGGGTGTTCCCCGCCGGAAAGCGAACAGGTCAAACCGTAACCATTGAGGACGGAACAATTCGACCCGGCCGAATGGGGGAAGGCGTATCCAGCGGAATACGAGCTCTGGAAAAAGACGGAAGAGCCCACGCCGCCGGGAAAAAGCAAATATAAAAGAGGATTTGACGCCGATAAGATCACCTACGACAAGCTGTCTGAATTCCCGTTCATGGCGCTTCTGTTCAACGGCTGGGGATTCGGCGTCGAGTACAACGAACCCCGCGGCCATGCGTACATGATGCGCGACCAGCTGATGTCGATCCCTCGCGAGTAAAGGCCGGCGGCGTCTGCCTGACCTGCAAGACCCCTTATGCGCCGAGCCGGAAAAAGAGATGGGCGTCAATTACTACAAGACACCCTTACAAGGAAGTGCTTGGCAAGATCCCCGAGAAGCACAGGAACCTGGGCGTTGCCTGCATCGACTGCCACGACAACAAGGACATGTCGCTGAAGATATCGCGGGGATTTACGCTGATCAAGGCATTGAAGTACATGGGCGTCGATCCCGCAAAGCTGACGCGCCAGGAGATGCGCAGCGTTGTCTGCGCCCAGTGCCATGTGACCTACAATATCCCCAAGGATAAGGACATGAAGTCCGTCGGCTCTTCTTCCCCTGGCAGGGAAGCAAATGGGGCAACATCACGTCGAGAACATCATCAAGCAGATCCGCAGCGATGATCGTACGGGGAATGGAAGCAGACCGTCACCGGCTTCAAGCTGGCCTTCATCCGCCACCCCGAATTCGAGCTGTTCTCCAACAACAGCGTCCATTTGAAGGCGGGTGCATCGTGTGCCGACTGTCACATGCCCTACACCAAGGTCGGGCGTGAACAAGGTCTCGGACCACCGCGTCATGAGCCCGGTCAAGAACGACATGAAAGCATGCAAGCAATGCCACGCCGAGAGCCCCGAGTGGCTGAAGGACAGGTCTTCGCCATCCAGGACCGGACGGTGTCCATCATGATCCGCGCCGGCTATGCAACCGCCACCGTGGCCAAGCTTTCGAGAGACCCATAAGGCCCAGGCCGAGGGCAAGACCATCGACAAGGAGCTCTACGACAAGGCCAAGGAATATTACGAAGAGGCCTTCTACCGGGTGTCTTCATCGGGGCCGAAAACTCCGTTGGGTTCCATAATCCCACCGAGGCGATGCGCATCCTGGGCGACTCGACCCCTTCGCAGGCAAAGGCCGAAGGCCTGCTCGCAGGCCCTGACCAAGGCCGGGGTCGACGTGCCGATCAAGGTGGACCTGGAACTGAACAAATATCTGGACAACAGGGGAGAGAAGAAGCTCAAAGGTAATCCGAATTTTGAATTCAAGGACCCTTCAGGCGTGCAGGAAAGGTTTTAAGATCCTTTGAATGAATCGACGTATTATCACGGCAGGAAGAAGCGAGCGGGATATGTAGCCCGCTTCTTCCTGCATGCCGGTGCGGATAAGCATTGCTACCACGACCTCCCGTCGCAGGAAACCGTCAATCAACCAGAAAGTGAGACATGGAGAAGAAGAAAAGCACCACATCCCAGGCATCACATATCAAGAAGATCTTAGTTTTCAATCTTTCCAAAGAAAGGTCATCTCACACACACGAGTTGTTGTTGAGTACGCTGAGTACGTTCCGTGATCCTGGCTTTGCATGGTTCATGGGCAACTACTTAGGTAAGCCCGTTCGCTCTGACTAATAACATGCATTTCAATAAAAGGAGGCGCTAATGAGAAAACTGATGGTGCTCCTGTTACTACTTATTTCTTGCCGGCGGCAGTGGGCGCGGCGGGGAAAAAGCACGTCAAGACATCGGCGGACCAGGAATGTTCCGAATGCCACGTGGATCAGGAACGCGTCTGGCTGGAGGGAGCGCACGGACTGATGGGTGTCAAGTGCGTTGTCTGCCACGGTTCGCCTGAAGTGAATTTTATCGTCAAAACCCGACATTACCCGATGCAGGGGATGTCACGGATGAAGAGGTCGAACAGGTGGCGAAGAAGATGGCTGCAAAGCTGAGAAAACCTGCTTTCCTCTGCCATGACCATCACTCGTTGGTCGTGAAGACAGCACCAATAGCGCCATTCCATGCAAAGGGAGGCAACTAACCATGACGATGACGAGAAGAACAGCTACTGAAGTATTCGGCGGCTCTGGCCGCGGCTTCCGCGATCGGGCTTGACCTGGTCCTGCCGAAAGAGCTCATGGGGGCCGAAGCGGACGTCGATAAATGGGTCAAGGGCGTCTGCCGCTACTGCGGCGCCGGCTGCGGCGTGTTACGTGGGCGTCAAGGGCGGCAAGGTCGTTGCGATCAAGGGAGACAAGGACAACTGGAACAAAGGCTTTCTCTGTCTCAAGGGCAATTTCCTGCCGGCCATCATGACCGCGCCGGACCGGGCCAAGTATCCCCTGCTGCGGAAGGGCAACGAGTTCGTAAAAATCTCCTGGAAAGAGGCCATGGACCTCATGGTCGACAAGTTCGCCTTCGGCGTACAAGGCCGATCCCCAGTCCGTGGCATTCTACGGATCGGGCCAGGCGTATACCGCAGGAGATCCTACTTCATGAACAAGTTCTTCAAGGGCGGCCTCGGCACGAACAACATTGACGGCAATCCCCGCCTCTGCATGGCCTCGGCCGCGGTGGGCTACGTGTCCACCTTCGGCAAGGACGAGCCCATGGGCTGCTACGACGACATGTACCACGCAGACTGCTTCTTCATCATCGGCTCGAACATGGCCGAGGCGCACCCGGTCATCTTCCGCATCGTGAACGAGCAGAAGAAACGCGGCGCCAAGATCATCATGGTCGATCCCCGGAAGACCCTTTCGGCGCGCATCGCGGACATGCACATGAGTTTCATTCCCGGGAACGACCTGGCGATCATGAACGCCATGGCCCACGTGATCGTGATGGAGAACCTGTACAGCAAGGAATACGTGGACAAGCACTTGGTGTTCAAGAAGGTGACGGACCCGGGACCGCCGCCGAAGATCGAGAAGGTCGGCTGGGACGAGTACGTCAAGTTCCTCGACGAGTACACCCCGGAGGCTGCCGAGAAGATCTCCGGCTGCCCCAAGGACGACATTATCAAGGCGGCCCGCATGTTCGCCCAGTCCAAGGCGACCATGAGCTTCTGGTGCATGGGCCTGAACCAGCGGACCCGCGGCGTGTGGGCGAACAACCTGATGCACAACCTGCACCTGCTGACCGGGCAGATCAACCGGCCCGGCGCCACGTCGTTCTCGCTCACCGGCCAGCCGAACGCCTGCGGCGGCGTGCGCGACGGCGGACTGCTGAGCCATCTGCTGCCCTACGGCCGGCTCGTTGCCAACGAGAAAGACCGCGGGGACATGGAGAAGTTCTGGGACCTGCCTGCGGGCCGCATTCAGCCCAAGCCCGGACCCACGGCGGTTGAAATGTTCCGGGATTTCGGCGCCGGCAAGATCAAGGCAATGTGGATCGCCTGCACCAACCCCGGCCAGAGCCTGCCGAATGTGGATGTTTACCGGAAGGGAATGGAGGGCAAGGACACCTTCCTCGTGGTATCCGAGGCGTACCATCCGACGAAAACCTCGGAACTGGCCGACCTGGTGCTGCCCGCGGCGTTGTGGGTGGAGAAGGACGGCACCTACGGACAGTCCGAGCGGCGATACCAGTATCTTGAGAAAGCGATCAATCCGCCCGCGGAAGCGCGGCCGGACCTCGATGTGATGATCGAGTTCTCGAACAAGCTGTTCAAGGCCCTCGGCCGGGAGCTCGAAGGGAAGAAACTGTTCGCTTTCAAAAACTCCGAGGACGTATGGAACGAGATCCGTCAGTGCTCGAAGGGCACTGCCTACGACTTCATGGGAATGACCCGTGCGCGCATGAAAAAGGCCCACGGCATTCAGTGGCCCTGCCCCACGGAAGACCATCCGGGCACGCTTCGCCGTTACACGGCAAAGCACGGCGACGTGCTGGTGAAGAAGTTCGATCCCGAGGCAGCGGACGTTTCCTTCTACGGCGCCAAGGCCGATGGAAACAAGGCCACGGTCTGGCTCAGGCCCCACAAGGGCGCGGCGGAACCGCCCGATGCAGAATACCCGTATGCGCTCACTACGGGCCGACAGATCGAGCACTGGCACACCGGCACCATGACGCTCAATGTGCCGGAGCTCAAGCGCTCGGCGCCGTCCGCGTATGTGGAGATCAATCCCCGGGACGCCGCGAAGATCGGCGTCAAGTCCAAGGAAAAGGTGCGGCTCACGTCCCGCCGCGGGACCATCGTTCTCGAAGCCAAGATCATGGACGTTCCGCGCGATGGGCTGGTGTTCGTTCCTATGCATTATCCTGACAAGATGATCAACAGCCTGACGAATGACGCCTTCGACGCGTTGTCCAAGCAGCCGGAGTACAAGATCTGCGCGGTAAAAATCGAGAAGGCGTAAGGACATCGGCATGGCCCGTTTCCCGGACCGCCGGCTTGCAGAGCCCGCCGGTCCCGGGGAACAGCATTGAGGAAAGGACGGTACGGCATATGTCGATTGCGGGAATAATCGTAGAGGTCCAGAACGGAGCGGAGGCATCAGTCCTGACCGGATTGGCGCGGATACCTCAGATCAGCGTATACGGAGTGAAGGAAAACCAGATCGTGACCGTCATTGAAGGAGATAATGCGGCATCGGTGAACGACACGGTCAGCCGGGTTTCGCTGTTCGACGGCGTGCTCGGCGTCTATCCGGTCTCCATCAGCGAAGATGCTTGACCGATTGCTCAGACCGCCCGGGGCGCTCCCGGAACGGGAGTTCCTCTGCGACCTGCATCCGGTGCGGTAAGTGTGCGCAGAGTTGCCCGTACGGCGCCATCAGGATCGCGGGTCTTCTGGATGGGCTCGAGGTCATGGGCACGCCGGTCATTCGGCCGCGCAAAGTCCCGTGCTATCTCTGCATGAAATGCCCGCCGGTCTGCCCTTCGGGCGCGCTCAAGCGGACGCTCACGAAGAAGGAAGAGGTTCGCATGGGCACGGCGGTCATCGATACAAAGACCTGCCTCGCGTGGCAGGGTACGCTCTGCCGAAGCTGCTTCGACGACTGCCCCATTTTCGACGAGGCGATCAAAATGGACGACAAACTCCAGCCCGTGGTTGTGAAGGACAAGTGCATCGGGTGCGGCGTGTGCGAGAACGTCTGCCCGGCAGACCCTGACGGCGATCGTCGTGCAGCCGGGAGGCAAGGCATGACGCGGAAGATCGCCCGGAAGACCGTTCAGCTCTCGTCGATCGGGCTGCTCTTCCTGGTCCCCTTCCTGAACAGGAAAGGCATCACGGCGATCACGGGGACCTTGTACTCCTTCGCCGTGGGACCGGTCTGGCTCACGGACCCGGTGATCGGCGTCCAGACAATCCTGACCACGATGCGGCTCGACGCGACGCTCCTGTTGTCGCTGCTCATTCCCGTGGGACTGGCCCTGGTGCTGGGCCGGGTCTTCTGTTCGTGGGTCTGTCCCCAGAACACGCTTTCCGAACTGTTCGACGCTCTCGCGAACAGGACCGGCATCAGGCGCCTCTTCACGTTGCCGTTCACGCCGATCGTGCGCTATACGGTCCTCGTCCTTGTTCTGCTTGCGTCGCTGGTCCTGCGATTTCCCGTGGTAAGTCTTCTTCCGCGCCCGGGATCATCTCGGTCCAGGCGGCAAACCTCGTGTATGAAGCAGCTGTCGGCCTGGAACTCGGCCTGATCGTCGTGATCGCCGTGCTGGAACTGTTCATCGTACGGCGCGTCTGGTGCAACCACCTCTGTCCCGTGGGCGGGTTCCTCGGGCTCCTGAGGAACCGGTCGACCATGAAGGTCGTTTTTTCCGAGGACGGGTCAAGGGCCTGCGGTAGATGCCGGGTATGTATCGATGCATGCGGATTGGGGCTTGACCCGATGGAAGGAAGGGTGTATCCCTTCTGTCATAACTGCGGGGACTGCATTGCCGCTTGTGAAGGCGTCAAGGGCAGCGAGAACCCGCTGCAATTCAGATTTCGATCGTGAGGACGGACATGACATTCGAATCGCTTCTTGATGAATCGGCCAGGATACATGGCCATCTCTGCCCCGGCCAGGTGCTCGGCGTCCGAATGTCCCTGCTCGGCCTGCGGGAGATCGGCATCACGGACCCGAAGGGAAAAGACAGAAAGAGTCATGATCGTCTTTGTCGAGATGGACCGGTGCGCCACCGACGCGGTGCAGTCCGTCACCGGCTGCAGCCTGGGCCACCGGACGATGAAATTCATGGACTACGGAAAGATGGCGGCCACGTTCGTGAATCTCAAGACCAGGAATAGCCGTCCGGGTACTGGCGCGCGAGGATCGCGCGAGAAGGCACACAGGACGTTCCTGCCCGACATCCCGGACAAGTACCAGGCCCAGCTTGAGGCGTACAAGATCATGCCCGAGGAAGCGCTCTTCGACTGTGCATGGAGGTCACCGTTAGCTCTGCGTCCTGAGGACATGCCGGGCAGGCCGCTCCGCCGGTTCCGTGCGATGCCTGCGGTGAGCATGTGCAGGACATGCGGGAGATTGAGAGAGACGGGACGGTCCTGTGCAGGCCCTGCGCTGAAGGCGGTTATTATAAGCCGGGCGGACTGTTTTTTGGAGGAGCGCTATGCAGAAAAGTCATAACGAATATGGAGATCCGGTCAAAGATCTGGATCGAGGTGGAAGGCGAACCGGTCTTCGGCAGGGGGAGGACGATTCCTGCTCGAGGCGATCGATACCCATGGCTCCATCAATCAGGCCGCAAAAGATGTGGACATATCTTATCCGCAAGGCCTGGAGCCACATCAAGGCCATGGAGGACCGGCTCGGCTTAAAGCTTGTGGAGCGCCAGGCCGGTGGCAGGAACGGCGGCGGCGCTGCCATCACTGCTGATGCCCGAATGTTCTTGAAACATTTCGAGGCGCTGGAAAAGCGGTGATCCAGTGAGATCGTGGATGAACGCTTCAAAGTGCTCTTTGAAGGGAGGAAAACATGTGTGACAGTCCGCATGGAACGGCATGGCGCTTCATTGCAGGACCATTCCGGTACAGCAGGCAGTCGGCACGGTCTCGCCCATGACATCACCGAGATCCGGCCCGGAGAGTTCAAGGGCCGCGCCTTTAGAAAAGGCCATATCATCAGAGAAGAGGACGTCTGCCATCTCCAGCGGCTCGGCAAGGAACATCTCTTCGTCCTGCAGGTCGCAGAGGATGAGATGCACGAGGACGATGCCGTCATACGCACTCGCAAAGGCGCTCATGGGTGAGGGCGTGGCGATCAAGGGAGAACCAAAGGAAGGAAAGATCAAGCATCGTTGCCGACCGAGACGGCCTCCTTAAGATCGACCGTGAGGCGCTGCTCCGGTTCAATATGCTGGGCGAGGTGATGTGCGCAACGCTCCAACAGCAATACGGTCGTGAAGAAAGGACCAGGTCGTTGCGGGCACGCGGGCGATCCCGCTTGTGGTGAAGAAGAGATCATCGAGGAGGCGGTCAGAATAGTCGAGCAGAGTCAAGGGTCAGGGGTCAAGGGGCACGGGGTTGTCGAAGTCAAGGAGACTCCGCAAGCCGAAGGCCGGCATCGTCATCACCGGCAATGAGGTCTACCACGGCAAGATCAAGGACGCCTTTGCGCCGATCATCACGAAAAAGATCGAGGAATACTCGGCGGGGAGATCGTCGGCATCTACTATGCGCCGGATGATGAGCGATTCATCGAAGAACAGGCTGCGGGAACTGATCGCCGCGGGCGCGGACCTGCTGATAACCACCGGCGGCATGTCCGTGGACCCGGATGACGTCACACGGTTTGCGATCAGGAACCTTGGAGCGACGGACCTCACTTACGGGTCCGCCGTACTGCCGGGAGCGATGTTCCTGGTGGGGTACATTGAGAACGTGCGGAATTCGGAGTGCGAGAGTTCGGAGTGATATCAAGCTTAAAACTCAATACTCAAAACTCAGAACTGATTCCCATTCTGGGAATTCCCGCCTGCGGCATGTACCACAGGACCACGATCTTCGACCTCATCCTCCCACGGGTGCTGGCGGGAGAGTTGATCGGCAGAATGGAACTTGCGGAACTGGGCTACGGCGGACTGTGCCTCAATTGCAAAGAGTGCCGGTACCCGGTCTGCCCCTTCGGGAAGTCATAGCGGCCCCTATGCTGCCCGATGAGGTACGGCGCGACATATTTGCGATCCGAGAGAAAGCTGCCGCTGTCGCATGAGCTATTATCACTACGTTCTTGACTTTCCTTCCCCCTATGTTATGCTCATAGCATGACATCATCGCCACTCGATTCGACTTTGCTCTGGCCGCTGGGTGTGTATTTTTTTGCAGTCCTCTCCCTCGTAGAGCGTGATGATCGCGCTCTCGCACATCCTCGGCGAACGGCACTTCCCCCTCTGTGCTATTCTTTGCACATGACGCAACCAACAGCAGACACAACCGCTCTCTGGCCGCTCGGCGTGTATTTCCTCGCAGTCATCGTCCTCGTATCGATCATCATCGTCCTCTCCTCGCTCCTCGGCGAACGGCACCGGGAAAAACAGACCGATGAACCCTATGAGTCGGGGATCGTGTCCACCGGCACGGCACGGGTGCGCTTTGACATCAAATTCTACCTCATCGCCATGTTCTTCGTCATCTTCGATCTCGAGGCCGTGTTCATCTTTGCCTGGGCAGTGTCCATCAGGGAGAATGGATGGTTGGGCTATGGGGAGATGCTGGTCTTCATCGGGATCCTGACCGCCACGCTCGTCTATCTCTGGCGGATCGGCGCACTGGAGTGGGGAACATTCGCAAAATCAATTTCAAAGTTCAAAGATCAACGTTCAAAATAAAAAATCAAACGGCAAGCGTGAAATTTGACATTTGTTGGTTAAGGATTGATTTGAACTTTGAATTTTGACAGTTGAACTTTCCGAAAGGTTTTTCATGAACTATTCTTTAACCAGACCTAACCACGATACCGCGGAAGACGCGATGCGCCAAAGCGTGGTCCTGACGACGATGCAGGACATGCTCGCCTGGGGGAGGAAGAACTCCATCTGGCCGTTCAACTTCGGCCTCTCCTGCTGCTATGTGGAGATGGCCACGAGCCTGACGAGCAAGTACGATATTGCGCGCTTCGGCGCAGAGGTGATCCGCGGAACGCCGCGCGAGGCGGACATGATGATCGTTGCCGGCACGGTGTTCATCAAGATGGCGCCGATCATCAAGCGGCTCTATGAACAGATGATGGCGCCGCGCTGGGTCATTTCCATGGGTTCCTGCGCCAACTCCGGCGGCATGTACGACATCTACAGCGTGGTGCAGGGCGTGGACAAGTTCATGCCCGTTGACGTGTACGTGCCCGGCTGCCCTCCCCGGCCCGAGGCCTTCATGGAAGGCCTGCTGATGCTGCGTGAGCAGGTCGGCAAAGAACGCAGGCCCTTGAGCTGGATCGCCGGACCGCAGGGCATCGTGCGGCCGGAGAAGCCGTGCATGCGGGACCTGAAGCGGGAAGAGCGGAAGCAGGCCACGGTCCTGAGATCGCCTGATGAAGTGTAGCTGAACCTTTCAGCCACAGAGATCACAGAGAACACAGAGATCAATAAGCTCGATATCGACGCTGAGGACAACGAGCGAACGGTTTGCTCCTGCTTCTGATTCTATCTTTCACTGTGAGCTTTGTACTCTGTGACAATTGCATTCGACCCTATGCCCTCAACCAACCCCATCATCACTGACCTCAAAACAACCTTCGGCGACGCCATTCTCGCCGAACAGACCACGCGCGATGAGATCCCCACACTCTGGGTGGGACGCGACAAGGTCAACGATGTTCTGCGTCATCTTAAGACAGGCATCGACCGTCCCTACAAAATGCTCTACGACCTCACGGCCATCGACGAGCGCGTGCGCAACCATCGCCAGGACCAGCCGGCGAGCGAATTCACGGTCGTCTATCATCTGCTTTCCTTCGACCGGAACGAGGACATCCGCATCAAGGTGCCGCTCACGGACGGAGCTCCGTCGCTGCCCACGATCACCAACCTCTGGCAGTCAGCCAACTGGTACGAGCGCGAGGTGTGGGACATGTTCGGGATCACGTTCGACGGCCACCCGCACTTGAGACGGATCCTGATGCCGCCGACCTGGAACGGCCATCCCCTTCGCAAGGACCATCCCGCGCGGGCCACCGAGATGGGCCCGTTCGAGCTGTCCGATGAAAAAGAAGGAACAGAGCAGGCCGCGCTCAAGTTCAGACCCGAAGATTGGGGCATTGAAACGCGTTGCGGAAGACTCGGACTTCATGTTCCTGAACCTCGGGCCGCAGCACCCCGGCACCCACGGACTGTTACGCATCGTCCTGCAGCTCGACGGCGAGGAGATCGTCGACGCCGTGCCCGACATCGGCTATCACCACCGCGGCGCCGAAAAAATGGCCGAGCGCCAGTCCTGGCACACCTACATCCCCTACACCGACCGCGTCGACTACCTCGGCGGCGTGATGAACAACCTGGCCTACTGCCTTGCGGTCGAGAAGCTCGCGGGCATCGAGGTGCCTGACCGGGCCAAGACCATCCGCGTGATGATGGCCGAGCTCTTCCGCATCGCGAGCCACCTCGTCTGGTACGGCACCTTTGCCCAGGACGTGGGAGCGCTGTCGCCGGTGTTCTACATGTTCACCGACCGCGAGCGCATCTTCGACATCGTCGAGGCGATCTGCGGCGGCCGCATGCACCCGGCGTGGTTCCGCATCGGCGGCGTGGCCATGGACCTGCCGAAGGGCTGGGACAGGCTCGTGCGCGACTTTCTCGAGTACCTTCCTCCGCGGCTCAAGGAATACGACACGATCGTGATGCAGAACAGGATCTTCAAGGCCCGCACCAAGGGCGTCGGCATCTACACCAAGGACGAGGCCATCGACTGGGGCGTGACCGGTCCCGGTCTCCGCGCCTGCGGGTTCGAGTGGGACTTTCGAAAGAAGCGGCCCTACTCCGGCTACGAGCAGTTCGAGTTCGATATCCCCACGGCAACCCATGGCGACTGCTACGACCGCGGCGGTCGTGCGCGTCGAGGAGATGCGCCAGAGCCTGCGCATCATCGAGCAGTGCGTGAACAACATGCCCGAAGGCCGTACAAATCGGACCATCCGCTGACGACGCCGCCCCGCAAGGAACGCACCATGCACGACATCGAGACGCTCATCACCCATTTCCTCGGCGTCAGCTGGGGGCCGGTGATCCCTGCCGGCGAGGCGTTCATGGGCATCGAGGCGACCAAGGGGAACAACAGCTACTACCTCATCAGCGACGGCAATACCATGTCCTACCGCACCCGCATCCGCACCCCGTCGTTCGCCCATATGCAGATGGTGCCGATGATCAGCAAGGGGCTGATGATCGCCGACCTTGTTGGCGATCCTCGGGAGCGTCGATTTTGTTCTGGCGGACGTGGACCGATGAGAATCAGTCCGGAGTTCGGAGTGCGGAGTTCGGAGGTAACATGCATGCTTGACAGAGAAGGAAATACAGAGAAATCAACGCTGAGCTGGCACACTGCGTCACGAAGCAGTCGGCGTCCATCGAAGCGCTGAAGATCGTGCAGCGCCACCGCGGCTGGGTCTCGGACGAGAGCCTCAAGGACGTTGCGCGCATCCTGGAGATGACGCCCGACGAGCTCGACGGCGTCGCCACGTTCTACAACTTGATCTTCCGGAAGCCCGTGGGCAGGCACGTGATCCTTGTCTGCGACAGCATCAGCTTGCTGGGTCACTGGGCTACGACCCGCTGCTGGAGCTTCTGAAGACGAACCTCGGCATTCGGCTTCGGAGAAACGACAGAGGACAAGCGTTTCACACTCCTCCCCGTCTCCTGCCTCGGCGCCTGCGACCGCGCCCCGGCCATGATGGTCGATGAGGACCTGTACGGACCGGTGACGCCGGAGATGATGGACAAGATTCTTGGCGAATTACCGATAGCGCAACATAGACATTATGGAACGACCCTTACAAAGAACATCCGCCCTGGCCAGGAGCCGCTCTCTCTGAAGGACTACGAGAAGGCCGGCGGCTACCAGGCCGTGCGCAAAGCGCTTGCGATGTCGCCGCAGGATGTCCAGAACATCGTCAAGGCATCGAATCTGCGCGGCCGCGGCGGCGCCGGCTTCCCCACAGGCGCAAAGTGGAGCTTCGTTCCCATGGGGAAGGAAGCGCCGCGCCCCAAGTATCTGGTCGTGAACGCCGACGAGATGGAGCCGGGCACGTTCAAGGACCGCATGCTGCTTGAAGGCGACCCGCACCAGATCATCGAAGGTGTCATCACGAGCGCCTACGCCATCGAGGCCGAGCAGGCCTTCATCTTCCTGCGCTGGGAGTACAAACTTGCGGCAAAGCGGCTGCAGCAGGCGATCGCTGAGGCCTACGACAACAACTATCTCGGCAAGAACATCCTCGGCTCGGGATTTAACCTCGATCTCCGCATCCATGGCAGCGCGGGCCGCTATATCTGCGGCGAAGAAACGGCGCTGTTGAATGCTCTGGAAGGAAAGCGCGCCATCCCGCGCGCCAAGCCGCCCTTCCCCCAGGTCTGCGGCCTCTTCGGGAAGCCCACGATCGTGAACAACGTCGAGACGCTCGCGAACATCCCGCACATCGTGAACAACGGCCCCGACTGGTTCAAGGACTTGAGCACAAGCCCGGACGGCGGGACCAAGCTGTATGGCGTCAGCGGCAGGGTAAAGAACCCCGGAGCCTGGGAACTGCCCATGGGATCACCGTCCGGGAGCTTCTTGAGGAGCATGCAGGCGGCATGCAGGACGGCTACGCATTCCGTGGTCTGCTTCCCGGCGGCGCCTCAACGGACTTCCTCATGGAGGAACATCTCGACGTGAAGATGGACTTCGACTCGGTGCATGAAGGCCGGCAGCCGCATGGGCACCGGCACCATGATCGTGCTCGATGACAAGACCTGCCCGGTCGGGTTCGTCCATAACCTGATGAAGTTCTTCGCGCGGGAATCCTGCGGCTGGTGCACGCCCTGCCGCGACGGCCTGCCGTGGACAGAAGAGATTCTACGCGCTATCGAAGAAGGCGAAGGCGAGCCCGGCGACATCGAACGCCTTGCTCAGCCATTGCAAGCTCCTGGCGCCGGGCAGCACCTTCTGCGCTCTTGCGCCCGGCGCGGTCGAGCCGCTGCAGAGCGCGCTCAAGTATTTCCGGGACGATTTCGAGACGCATATCCGGGAGAAGAAATGCCCGTATGTCTGACATTAGGAGATTAGCAATCATGACGAATTGAATACTGGCTTTGACTGATCGATATATCAGACATGATAAACCTATATCGATAGTCAGCCTACCAGGTGAACCGGACCAGAACCTGCTGCGAGGCCTGCCTGTCCCTGGGCTTCGACCTCCCCTACTTCTGCTGGCACCCGGCCCTGCATTCCGTGGGCGCCTGCCGCCAGTGCGCGGTGAAGCAGTTCAAGGACGAGAAGGACACGCGCGGCAGGATCGTCATGTCCTGCATGACCCCGGCTGCCGAAGGCATGCGCATCTCCATCGACGACCCCGAGGCACAGGCCTTCCGCGCGGGCGTCATCGAATGGCTGATGGTGAACCATCCGCACGACTGCCCGGTCTGCGACGAAGGCGGCGAATGCCACCTGCAGGACATGACGGTCATGACCGGCCACACTACCGCCGCACGCGGTTCAAAAAGCGCACGCACCGGAACCAGGACCTCGGCCCGTTCATCAACCACGAGATGAACCGCTGCATCGCACTGCTACCGCTGCGTCCGGTTCTATCGCGACTATGCCGGCGGCCGCGACCTGGACGTATTCGCGTCGCACGACCACGTCTACTTCGGCCGGCATGAGGACGGCGTGCTCGAAAGCGAGTTCAGCGGCAACCTGGTCGAGGTCTGCCCCACCGGCGTGTTCACGGACAAGACGCTTAAACAGACACTACACGCGCAAGTGGGACCTGCAGACCGCGCCGTCGATCTGCGTGCACTGCGGCCTCGGCTGCAACACCATCCCCGGCGAGCGGTACGGCACGCTGCGCAGGATATTGAACCGCTACAACGACGAAGTGAACGGCTACTTCCTCTGCGACCGGGGCCGGTTCGGCTATGAATTCGTGAACAGCGAGAAGAGGATCAGGCAGCCACTATGATGTCACCCTCCCTCAATCCCTCCCATTAAGGGAGGGATTCATTAAATCCCTCGCCCCTTGCGGGAGAGGACATGCCAGGAGAGAGGGCAGGAGGGCTGGAACCGGCACGACAAAGCAGCTGCCCTGCAACGCATTGCTGATATCCTTTCCAGGAGCAAAGGCGTTATCGGCATCGGCTCTCCCCGCGCATCGCTGGAATCAAACTACGCACTCCGGACACTCGTCGGACAGGACAATTTCTACTCCGGCATGTCGGAACAGCGACCATCGGCTCGTGTCAATAATCATAGACATTCTCCGGAGAGGCCCTGCACGCACTCCCTCGCTTCACGATGTTCAGATGGCTGACGCCGTTCTGGTCCTCGGCGAAGATGTCACGAACACCGCTCCCCTGCTTGACCTTGCGCTTCGGCAGGCAGTGCGGAACAAACCCAAAGAGAAAACAGCCGCGATGCGCATCCCGGAGTGGGACGACAATGCCATTCGCAATGCCATTCAAAATGAGACCGGGCCGCTCTTTATCGCGTATATCACGAACACCAGGCTCGATGCATTTGCGACGAGAACATATCATGCGACACCCGATGATATCGCCAGGCTCGGTTTTGCCATAGCGCATGAGCTGGACCCCGATGCCCCACATTCTACCTCCTCTCCCTGCCGGGGAGAGGACCGGGTGAGGGGGGACGTGGATGTGATGCCTCTGGCCCGCGAGATCGCCGAAGCATTGAAAAGCGCCAAGCGACCGCTCATCATCTCCGGCACCAGCATGGGCAGCGAATCCATCATCCAGGCCGCCGCGAACATCGCGTGGGCGCTTTGCGAGGGCGGGAAACCTGCGGAACTCTGCTATGTTGTCCCCGAATGCAACAGCCTCGGCGCAGGATTATTGGGCGGGAAAAACATCGATGAATTATTAATAACTCCCTCTACCCTCCGGGGAGAGGGCCGGGGTGAGGGGATAGAAACGATCATCATCCTTGAAAACGACCTTTACCGCAGGGCGGACCAGAGGTCCGTTGATGAATTTCTGAATAAGGCCAAGTACGTCATCGTATTGACCATCTCATCAATCCCACTTCATCAAGAGCAGATATAGCTCTTCCAGCCGCTACGTTCGCCGAATCAGACGGGACACTCGTGAATAATGAAGGCCGCGCTCAGCGGTTCTATCAGGTATTCAAACCAGACGGGGACATTCAGGCAAGCTGGAAATGGATCAATGATATAATGAAGTCACTCGGGAACCCAGCAGCCGATGGCCTTCAGTCGTTTGATGACCTGATAAACGATATGGCCTCAGCTCTGCCGCATATTCGCCTGCCATCAGGGATATCGCGCCATCTGCTGATTTCAGACTAACAGGACAAAAGATCCCCCGCCAGCCGCACCGGTACAGCGGCCGCACTGCCATGCTCGCTGATGTCAGCGTGCATGAACCCAAGCCGCCGGCTGACCCTGATACGCCCCTCGCCTTCTCCATGGAGGGGTATCAGGACCAGCCGCCTGCGCCGTTGATCTCACGCTACTGGTCGCCGGGATGGAATTCCGTCCAGGCGCTGAACAAGTTCCAGCAGGAGGTCGGCGGGCCGCTGAAAAGTGGTGACCCGGGGAAAACGTTTGATCGAACCGGTCACCCTCCCTTCATCCCTCCCATCAAGGGAGGGACGAGAACCCCCTCGCCCCGAATCCAATACATCCTCTCCCCTCGCGGGAGAGGACAGAGGTGAGGGGGTAAAGAGTGGGCGTGATTCCGGCAAAATCACATTCTTCTCATATGTACCTGAAGCCGCAAAACCCAACGCCGACGAACAGATTGACCGCCAGTTCCGAGATAGCTTCAGACCTGGAAGAATTGAGCAGTTATTCGCCGGCTATTGTTGAACGGGCAAAATTAATGCTCTTAAACTAAAACAGAGACGCCATGACCGACACCATTCTACATCTCATCATCCTCTTCAGCATCCTCTTCGTGGTGCTTACCATCGGCAGCATGCTGATCTGGCTCGAGCGCAGGCTCCTGGCGCTGTGGCAGGACCGGTACGGCCCGAACCGGGTGGGGCCGTTCGGCCTCCTGCAGGTGCTGGCGGACTCGATCAAGATATTCGCGAAGGAAGACTGGGTCCCGCCCTTTGCGGACAAGGCGGTGTTCATCATCGCTCCGGCGGTGATCATGGTGGTCGTGCTCATGTCCTTTACCGTCATCCCCTTTGCGCCGGGCATCGAGGTCGTTGACCTGAACATCGGGCTGCTGTTCTTCCTCGCCATGTCGTCCATGGGCGTGTACAGCGTGGCTCTGGCGGGCTGGGCATCGAACAGCAAGTATTCGCTCCTCGGCGGCCTGCGCTCGGTCGCGCAGATGCTGAGCTACGAGGTCTTCATGGGCCTGTCGCTCATGGGCGTGGTCATGCTCGCGGGCTCCTTCAACCTGCGCGAGATCGTTGAGGCGCAGCGGGGCGGATGGTTCATCATCCCGCAGTTCATCGGATTCGTCGTCTTCTTCATCGCCGGCATTGCGGAGACGCACCGCCTGCCCTTTGATCTTCCCGAGGCCGAGAGCGAGCTTGTGGCAGGGTTCCATTCTGAATATTCGGGAATGAAGTTCGGCATGTTCTTCATCGGCGAGTATCTGGCGATCACGCTCATCTCGGCGCTCACGGTAACGCTGTTCTTCGGCGGATGGATGGGGCCGCTGCTGCCGCCCGTGGTCTGGTTTGCCATCAAGACCTTCGTGTTCATCTGTTTCTTCATCCTGCTCCGGGCATCGCTGCCCCGGCCGCGGTATGACCAGCTGATGTCCTTCGGGTGGAAGGTGATGCTGCCGCTGTCGCTGGTGAATCTGGTGGTGACGGGGGCTTGGATACTTGCTAATGCAAAATATTGATAGAGATCGAATTTTAACCACTGAGATGCAGAGGCACAGAGGAAATCTTGATTATTAGAATGCATTTCTCGTGTCTCAGTTTATCCGCGATAGAACATCAGCTGCGTCTTACAGTGATCCTTGACTAGGATATAGACAGATTCTATGTTTAGCATTCTTAAATCGATCTACACGGTCTTCATGACCATGTTCCGGAAGCGGGCGACGATCCAGTACCCCGAGGAGCGGCCCTACATCCCTCCCCGGTGGCGCGGACGGATCATCCTCTCCCGCGACCCCGATGGTCAGGAACGATGCGTGGCATGCAACCTCTGCGCAGTCGCATGCCCGGTCGGCTGCATCGCGCTCCAGGCCACCGAGGATGAGCACGGAAGACGGTATCCCGAATTCTTCAGGATAAACTTCTCGCGCTGCATCTTCTGCGGATACTGCGAAGAGGCATGCCCGACCTACGCGATCCAGCTCACGACGGATTTCGAGATGGGTGAGTACGTGCGGCAGAACCTCGTGTATGAAAAGGAAGACCTGCTCATCAGTGGACCGGGCAAGTATCCTGATTATAACTTCTATCGCGTGGCAGGCCTGGCGATCAAGGGGAAAGACAAAGGCGAAGCGGAGAATGAAGAAAAACCGGTGGATGTGAAATCTCTACTGCCATAAGTCTCTGACACCGAGACACGGAGAACACGGAGAAAGTCAAGAGTTAAACTCGTTGAATCATGACTCTTGATAATCTCTGCGATTCTGTGGCAAAAGGATCACTTTATGAATCTTCTCTTTTACCTATCAGCTCTCATCGCCGTCATCTCGACCCTCCTGGTCATCACCAGGACGAACACGGTGCATGCGCTCCTGTACCTCATCGTGTCGCTTCTGGCAGTGGCGATGATTTTCTTTGTCCTCGGCGCTCCCTTTGTCGCCGCCCTCGAGGTCATCATCTATGCCGGGGCCATCATGGTGCTCTTCATCTTCGTGATCATGATGCTGAACCTCGGCGGAGCTCACGCGAAGGAGGAAGCCTGCTGCTTACTCCGGGAATATGGAAAGGACCGGCGATCCTGTGTGTGATCCTTGCAGCGGAATTGATCTATATGTTCACCATGGAACACGCGAGGATCTCCGCAATTACAGAAATAACGCCCAAACAGGTAGGCATAGCATTGCTTGGTCCCGTATGTGCTGGGTGTGGAGCTGGCCTCCATGCTGCTTCTGGCAGGACTGGTCGGCGCCTACCATCTCGGCAGGCCGCATAAGCATTAATGAGGCAACACCTCAGACTGATGAATCAGAATGAAAGACACAGAACTTAACACTTGTGTATCACACGAACCACGAGCTTACAAAGAAAGAATCGTTTCACACATTTCTTCTCCTGTAGTCTTCGTGTGAAGATTGGTGCATTTCCGTTGGTTCGAGAACTTGACTCAAAATTCAGATGGAACGTTATAAAGTGGTTTAAAGGAGTCACAATGATCCAAAATATCCCCATGGAACACGGCCTCATCCTCGCTGCGATACTCTTTGTGCTCGGGCTTATCGGGGTACTCGTGCGCAGGAACATCGTGTTCATGCTCATGTGCGTCGAGATCATGCTGAACGCGGTGGGCCTGGCCTTCGTGGTCGCCGGCGCGCGCTGGGGACAGGTGGATGGACAGGTCATGTTCATTTTCATTCTGACCATGGCTGCAGCAGAAGTTTCCGTCGGACTTGCGCTCGTGCTCCAGCTTTACCACAATTTTAAGACGCTGGACACGGACGTTATAAGCAGGATGAAAGGATAAAGACATCCCCTCCCTTGATGGGAGGGGACTGAGGGGAGGGTGAGAGGTTGATGCTCACCCCCGCCAACCTCCCCCATTAAGGGGGAGGCTACAACTTGACTATGAACGAATTTCTCTTCCTCATACCCGCTCTGCCCTTTGCCGGATTCCTTGTCCTGGCGCTTATGGGCCGCCGTCTTTCGAGGACGACTATCGCCCTCGCAGGCGCAGGCTCGGTGGGAATGTCCGCGCTCCTTGCTGTTCTCATGGCGATCGAGTTCATCGGCAATCCACCGCAGGGTCACGCCATCACCCAGACACTCTGGACATGGATGGAGTTCGACGGATATTCGCAAACGATCTCCTTCTCTCTCGATGCCCTTTCGCTGGTCATGATACTGATCGTCACCGTTGTGGGTTTTTTCATCCATCTCTATTCAACGGAATACATGATCGACGACGAGGGCTACAGCCGCTTCTTCGCATACATGAACCTCTTCGTGGGATCGATGCTTGTCCTCGTGCTCGCCGACAACCTGCTGCTCCTGTACCTCGGGTGGGAAGGTGTCGGGCTTTGCAGCTATCTCCTGATCGGCTTCTGGTATACAAACCCGTCAAACGGCCGTGCTGCGAGGAAGGCCTTCATCGTGACACGCGTCGGCGACACTGCCATGGCATTGGGCCTTTTTCTCCTGTTCACGAACCTCGGCACACTTAATATTCAGGAGCTGATGACACTCGCCCCGAAACAATGGCCTGTTGGTTCTGGAACCGCGGTCCTTGCCGCCGCCCTTCTGCTCGGCGGCGCTCTCGGAAAATCAGCCCAGCTCCCCTTCCAGGTATGGCTGCCCGACGCCATGGCAGGCCCCACGCCGGTCAGCGCACTGATCCACGCCGCGACCATGGTCACCGCCGGCGTGTACCTCATTGCACGGACCCATGTCCTGTTCGAGCTTGCTCCTGTTGTACAGTCCGCTGTGGCGCTCATCGGAGCTGCCACGCTTCTGGTCGCAGGCCTCAGCGCGATGGCACAAAAAGACATCAAGCGCGTCCTCGCCTACTCCACCATCAGCCAACTCGGATACATGTTCCTGGCCCTCGGCGTTGGCGCCTGGTCCGCTGCCATCTTCCACCTCATGACACACGCGTTCTTCAAGGCGCTCCTGTTCCTTGGTGCAGGCGTGGTGATCCTTGCCCAGCACCACGAGCAGGACATGCTCAAGATGGGAGGTTTGAAGAACAAACTTCCGGCCGTATTCTGGACATTCCTGATCGGTTCAGCTTCGTTGTCCGCCCTTCCGCTCGTGACCGCGGGATTCTACAGCAAGGACCTGATCCTGTGGAAAGCCTGGTCATCCGGATCTGGCAGTATTGCCTTGTGGGCTGCCGGGCTCTTTGGCGCGTTCATTACGTCCATCTACACCTTCCGCATGGTCTTCCTCACCTTCTTTGGCGGATCAAAAACACCGGTAAGCCATAAACCGGGGCCCCGGATGCTCGCACCGCTCATCATCCTTGCCGTACTCTCGATCATCGGAGGGTTTGTGGAGCTGCCGGAAACTCTCGGGAACCGGCCCCTGTTCTCGGACTTCCTGCAGACGGTGTTCAGCGAAAAGACCGTTGAACATGGCGTCGGTGAAGGCATGCTCCAGATCATCGCATCACTCGTTTCCCTTGCGGGTATCTTCATCGCCTACCTGTTCTTTGTCCGTGCGTCCTCAGTATGCTGATCGGATCGCCCGTGTGACCATTCTTGAATCGATCAGAAAATTCTTTCTTGCAGGATGGGACTTCGACGCGATGTATGACCGTCTTTTTGTACGGCCATTTGTGTGGCTTGCCCAGATCAATAAGCATGATTTCATCGATTCAGGCTATACAGGCATCGCCGCGTTGAATCAAATGCTGAGTACGGCACTGAGTAAGACCCAGACCGGCAACATCCGGTGGTACGCGATGGGGATCGTCGTGGGCGCGGTGGTGTTTTTGGGGATAGTGATGTTTCTTCAATAGAATAGCCCTCCCCGTAGCCCCTCCCCTCGTGGGAGGGGTTAGGGGAGGGGGAAAGCAGTGCCCTCGAGGTGATAGAGGAACATAATTTGCCAAGATAACCAAAAGCACGAACCTTCGCAAGAACTCAACTGACGCAGAAAGACTCTTTTGGAAACATCTTCGGATCAAGCAATTGAAGGACTTAAAATTCAGAAGACAGGAACCGATCGGCAACTATATTGTCGATTTTGTTTGTTTTGAATAGAAGCTGATCGTCGAAGTCGATGGTGGTCAGCATACTGAATCAGGTGGAATATGATGAAAGAGATGCATGGTTAAAGTCACAAGGGTTCAAGTGTTTTAAGATTCTGGAATCATGATGTACTTACAAATATCGAAGGAGTTGTCATGGAAATGTATTCGGCAGAAATAGAGAAACGAGAAATCAGGATTCACCCTCCCCTCACCCCTCCCATCAAGGGAGGGGCAGGTAAATGCGTAATACGACTAATGATCCTCATCTGGCTCATCATCATACCGCTGATCGGCGGACTGGCCGCATGGATTCTCGGGAACAGGAACACCGCCCTATCCCGGTGGCTGTCCCTTGCTGCGCTCGTGCTCGACGCCGTCCTGCTGGTCAGCCTGTGGTCTGGCCGTTCCAGCGCAAAGCGCTCTCGAGCACAGCGCCTGGCTGATCGAAGTAAACAAGCCGTGGGTCCCCCAGCTCGGCATCAGCCTTCACCTCGCAATGGACGGCCTGAGCCTCGTACTGGTCGCGCTTACCATTTTTCTGGGGATCATTTCCGTCATCTGCTCCTGGACCGAGATCCGCGAGCGCGTCGGATTCTTCCACATGAACCTGCTCTGGATCCTCGCGGGGATCCTCGGCGTGTTCATGGCCGTGGACCTGTTCCTGTTCTACTTCTTCTGGGAGCTGATGCTCATCCCCATGTACTTCCTGATCAATATCTGGGGGCACGAGAACCGCGTCTATGCATCGCTCAAGTTCTTCATCTTCACCCAGGCGGGCGGCCTGCTGATGCTCCTTTCGATCCTGGCCCTCTATTTCATCCACGGCCAGGACACGGGCGTTTATACCTTCGATTACTCGCTGCTGCGCCATACCGCCCTGTCTTCCCAGGCAGCGTTCTGGATCATGCTCGGATTTGTCATTGCCTTTATTGTAAAGCTGCCGGTCGTCCCGTTCCATCCCTGGCTGCCTGATGCCCACACCGAGGCGCCGACCGCCGGAAGCGTGGTCCTTGCCGGGCTCCTGCTCAAGACCGGGGCCTACGGACTTCTGCGCTTCGTGCTGCCGCTCTTCCCCGATGCTGTTGCGACCATCGGACCGGTGATGCTGGTGCTGGGCGTCATCGGGATCATCTACGGCGCTGTGCTCGCCTTTGGCCAAACCGATCTGAAGCGGCTCGTGGCGTATACCAGCGTCAGCCACATGGGCTTTGTGCTGATCGGCATCTTCGCCGGGAGTCAGATCGCACTCGCAGGCGCGATCATGCAGATGGTGGCCCATGGCATCAGCACGGGCGCGCTGTTCATCATCGTCGGGATCATCCAGGAGCGCGTACATACCCGCGAGATGGGCAGCATGGGCGGCTTCTGGTCAGCAGCGCCGCGACTCGGCGGCTTCGGTCTCGTCTTTGCCCTGGCCTCGCTCGGCCTGCCGGGTTTCGGCAATTTCGTTGCCGAGTTCATGGTGCTGCTCGGCTCATACCGGACGCACCCCGTGATCACCATGATCGCCGCGAGCGGGCTTGTGCTGGCCGCGATCTACTCGCTCTGGATCGTTCAGCGCGTGTTCCATGGCAAGAGGCAAGATGGTCTGAAGCTTGTTGACCTTTCTTCACGCGAAACAGGCACGATGGCGGCAATGGTCCTCGTGATACTCTGGCTTGGCCTTTACCCGCGGCCTGTTCTGAAAACAGTCGAACCGGTCCTGCATTCTATTCAATCCATTAACCACAGAGAACACAGAGAGACTCGAATATCTTTGATAAAAGCAAAGCAATGAAACCATACCCTGCACTCGCGGTTCCACTCGTAAACGCTGGGCGCACGACAAAACTTAACCGCAGAGTACACGGAGATAAAATCTATTCAGATATTCAAAAACCTCGGTGAACTCTGTGGTGAAGATTTCGACGTATTCCTGTCATCTTGTCAGGGAGGCGGAAAATGAGCATCGCTGACCTGAAGACCCTTTCACCCTTCATCATCCTGGCAGCCACCGCAGTTGTGGTCATGCTGACCATCGCATTTAACCGCAGCCACAAGCTCACCGTCATCCTGACGCTCTCGGGACTTGTCCTTTCGGCAGCAAGCCTTTCCCTCGTTTACGGCACGCTCCCGCACGTGGTCACTCCGCTTCTCATGATCGACCACTACGCCCTTTTCTATATCGGTCTTATCGTGGCAGCAAGCTTTGCCGTGGCCGGCCTCTCATATTCCTATCTGGAGATCCAACAAGGACACAGGGAGGAATTCTATCTCCTGCTGATCATCGCCACGCTCGGGTGCTCCGTGCTCGCTGCAGCAGCTCACTTTGCCTCGTTCTTTCTCGGCATCGAACTTTTGAGCGTATCGCTCTATGCCCTTGCAGCCTATCTCAGGCACAGCGACCGTGGTGTCGAGGCCGGCATCAAGTACCTCATCCTGGCCGCGGTCTCGTCGGCATTCATCCTTTTCGGCATGGCGCTGGTGTACGCCGAAAGCGGCAGCATGGCGTTCAGCGATATCGCCGCATTCGCGGCAGGTCCAGGTGCTCACGGTCTGATGTTCCTTGCCGGTATCGTGATGATCCTCGTCGGTCTGGGTTTCAAGCTCGCCGTGGTCCCCTTCCATATGTGGACGCCCGATGTGTACGAAGGCGCGCCGGCGCCCGTGACGGCCTTCATCGCCACGGCGTCCAAAGGCGCTGTGTTCGCACTCGTGCTTCGTTACTTCACCCTGATCGATATCCACTCCCACGCACCGCTTTTCGCGATATTCACCATCATAGCCATCGCGTCGATGTTCGCAGGCAATCTCCTCGCCCTGTTCCAGACGAATGTGAAGCGCATCCTCGCGTACTCGTCGATCTCGCATCTCGGCTATCTGCTCGTGACCGTTCTGGCAAGCGGCCCCCTGGCCTCTGTTGCAGCCGCCTTTTATCTGACCGCGTATTTCATCACCACCCTCGGAGCATTTGGTGTGGTCACCGTGATCTCAGAACAAGACCGCGATGCCGACCGCATGGACGATTATCAGGGCCTTGCCTGGAGAAGGCCATGGCTTGCCGGAGTATTTACCTTCATGCTGTTCTCGCTCGCGGGCATTCCCCTGACAGCCGGGTTCGTGGGGAAATTCTACATCGTCGCGGCAGGTGCGGGCTCCGCGCTCTGGCTGGTGGTTGTTATGATGATCGTGAACAGCATGATCGGGCTCTTTTATTATCTCCGGATCATCGTCGCGATCTTCTCTCACCCGGAGAAAGAAGACACAGCCGTTGCCGGGCTTTCGCCTTCCGGCAGCTTGGTCCTCGCTGCGCTCGTCATCCTTCTCATCTGGCTCGGGGTGTATCCGGGGCCGATGATCGAGATCATACAGAATGCAATGCATTTTTGACAGGATTACAGGATGGAGGGGATGATGCTTAACGAAGCATTCATACCAGACTCTCCGATTAATTTCTGTCTTCGGAATGTCTGGTTGTATTTCTCCCAAATCTGCACTATCCGGTAATAACGTTACACTCTTCATGAGGAGATCAACGATCCTCTTATTTGACTTGTGTTTTAAAACGGGCGGAGCGTGATGGGAACGGGCAATAAACGTGGGCATGTAAAAGACGGTCTCCGTGTCGTATCCATCTTTGAAGCGGCTAAAGGACTGCTTGTCTTGCTGACCGGGTGCGGGTTTTTAGCGTACATTCATAAGGATCTTCACCTCGCTGCCGAGCGGCTAGTCCGGCACTTCCACTTGAATCCCGCCAGCCATTATCCCCGCATATTTCTCGATCTGGCCGATCACGTGACCGACGGGCAACTTTGGCTCATGGCGCTCTCTGCCCTGCTCTACGCTGTGGTTCGCTTCGTCGAAGCATATGGCCTATGGCATGAGCGGCAATGGGCCGAATGGTTCGGTCTTCTTATGGGCAGCATCTACATTCCCCTCGAACTATTCGAGATTGCTCGCGGGGTGACGTGGCCAAAAACCGTTCTTTTGATCGTGAATGTTGGTGTCGTAGGATATCTCTCGTTTATCCTATACCAATCAAGACATAAACGTATACGCGCGGGGAAATAATTCGAATGAAATAATGATTCATCCTGAAAAGTCCCCCCTCTCCCCATCGAATACCCCGGCGCGGTGTACCTCATTCAAGAAATTCGGACCAGCTCACTGCTCCTCTCACTATTCCCGCAGCGTTTAATCTCTCTCTTTTCATCAATTCTCTGTTCGGCACATGTCCTCTTTAACGGGGTATACCATATCACCAGCCGAGGAAATGACAAAAAGACCGCTTTCAAAGACGAGCTGGTGATAGTGTGAAGGATTTTAATACCGAAGTCTTACCTTAGACATCCACCCGACCCCAGACTTTCCCCTAAAAATGCCCATTCATCTTTGTTAACGTCGCCCTTAATCAAGCATATCGTCATTTCAGATAATTTCGTTTTAACCTCATTACCGTTCACCTAATATCGTTTTTTCGGGAAGCTCTTCACGACCCATTTCTATCCGCTGAAGACATTTCTTTTATCCAGAGTACGGAAATAATGATATGGTGCTATACTCACATTAAGATTAGTTGTATTTTTTGAAACTTTGCAACGAATCGGTATGGATCTATATTTTCAGGTAAGAGGTGATTCGCATGTTGCTAGACACCGCAAGAGCTTAACGGAGACATCGTGAAGTTTGCCACTGATCATTCAAACAAAAAGGTGATCGCATGAAATGGGAGGGAACGGTAAAGGGAAATACATTGGAAGGTGAAATGACCTACTGGCAGGGCAAGATGGCGCCCAGGAACTATTGGTTCCAGGGGACACTGGTCCATGAGTAATGATTTAACTAAAGGGGTGAGCATATGACAAGCGCAAAACAAGACCAAGACCGGGAGCATAGTAAGATCATGAAGGAGTTGGCGGAACAGTTCCGTCCCGTCCTTGAATCCAGTCCGATGGGAGTGTACCTGTATCTCGACGACACCCACAAGATCTGCAATGAGCGTCTGGCAAGGATGTTCGGCATATCGGCAGAGGAATGGGCAAAGACCGGGTCCTTTTTGGACGCCTTCGTGGATCCGCGCGATCAAAAGCTCTTCGCGGCCAACTATCAACACCATATTGCCCAACTCACGCACCCGATAACGTTCAAGTTCCGGGCGCGGCGCAAGGACGGCACGACATTCATGGCTGAGACGGATATGATCCCGATCAGCTGGCACGGGAAGCCGGTAGCATACCACTTTGTGCGTGAGGCCAAATAAAGAGGGCTGTGTTGCCGGGCTGAAAAGGCATTTATTGAATGCTCACGGGAAAAGACAAGTTCTGCTGCACGCCGAATTTACGGTGAACGCGTAAAGAGAGAATTGCTCCTGAAGGGAGGTGACGACCATGGCGGAGAAATTGAAAAAAGTTGAATGCGATCCAAAATGTGGTTTCCTGGTACGGAGCCACGATGAGAAGGAGATTGTGGAAGTAGCCATTCAACACATGAAAAAAGCACATAGTAAGGTTATAACAGAAAAGGACGTCAAGCCAATGATGAAAGATGCATAATGCAGGAGAACGTGTGATAGGGTGGCTAAAAGGGCTTGACAGTGTCAAGCCCTTTCTCGTGACCGACTCATGTGTCAGTGTGCCTGTTTCAAATCGTGAGTTCTACCCGAGTTGGTATTTCTCGGCAGGTTGTGAGAAGGGTAACAGTTTAGCCTTATTCCATCCGCCACCAACGCCGACCTGAATAAATGACAATATTTCCCTTTGCGTCCTTTCTGCCTGTACAGCAATGCAAAAGGCTGCAGACACCCGCAGAGTTCATCAAGCGTCAGCACAGATGGAATAATTTGTTTAGTAGAATATCCACGAGTTCCCGGACTGCCACCAGTCATTCACGCAATAGTGATCCGGACTGGAACAGTAAGCACTGTTGCTGTTGTACTCTTCGAGTACTGCTACTATGCAATATTCCCCAGCAGGCGGATTTTGTTCTGCAGTCGAACTTGTAACCTGGATTGCGCTCGTGGAACCAACGTATAATTGATCCGAGCTGGCCGCCCCGGTTCCCGTGAAACTCGGATAAAACACCCCGATCATATATGCATTATCAAACACACCGCTTGAAACAGAATAAGGTACTGCCCATAGACGCGCGCGAAGCGAGCCGGAATAAGCATCAGCTGGTAAATTATAAATGTTTTGATACTGTACCTGCCACGTCAACGTAGAGGTTGCTGCTGCGTTCGCAGTAGCTGTGCTATTCTGGGCAACTATACCGCCGTAATTATAGAACTGTATTCCATTCGTGCCGCTGCCGTTGCCGGCCGTACAGGTGAGGGAAGAATTCGCTGTGACAATAAAATCCTGACCGGCTACATTTGCATCGTTTACCACTGCTGTCAACGTGGAAGGACTGAAGGTATAGCCCGATCTCTTTGGCACAATAGTATAGCTGCCTATCGCAAGGTTCTGGATGGCGTAATTTCCACTTGCATCAGTCGTGGCCGTTGCCGAGCTCATCTCGCTCAAGGTCACAATAACGCCTTGTAACCCTGTGCCTGATGAGCGAACGGTTCCCGATATCGTATAGGTGCTTGAATTCCCGCCGCTGCAACCAACAGCCGTGAATGCCAGCAAGAGAACCACTACCAACAATCTTATCTTTCCCAACATACATCCCTCCTGATAAATAAGATCCTGGAGAAGTTAATTCGAAGGTGTAATCTTGCCAGCATTTCCGGAAGAACAGGGTCCCCTTGTATCGGGCAACCATCGCATAGTTGCTATGTCAGAAAACCTTGCCTCATGCCGGCAGCATTTGCGCAATATCTCTTCTCGCCGCCGCCTTTCTTGTTCATGGCGGTGAATACCGAACATCCTGTCATAAACGGGATACAGCGTATGCACAATCGAGGATGGATCAGACGTTGGTCTTGATGCTCTCTTCCTGGATGCCCAGTACCTTCTCAACGATCTCGGCAAGCTCTTCATCGTGGTCGTGGTTCAGGGTAAAGACCCGGCACTGTACAACGCGGGCGGGAATATAGTCAAAGAAATCCTTGAGCGGCTCTTTCTCCACTTTGCGCGTCGAGGGATTGAACACGTGGATCTGCCGCTCGCCCATCATAAGCGGGTTGACCGGCCTCGGGTCCTGGCTCGCCATATCCACCCGGAACTGCAGATCTTTAAGCTTCGGTGAGAGGTGCCTCTTGATGCGGCTCACCAGTTCCCTGGCGTCGATGATGGTCTTCCCTTTTTCGAAGGTCTTCATCGAAAGCGTAACGTCATAGGCCATTTTCCATTTTACTTCACGCGACAGGATGGCTGCCCATTCCCGTCCGAGTGCGGCGGTGGACCCTTCCCCGTTGCCGTCCCATTTCCGCACGGCCTCGAGCAGAGACCAGTCGGTCAGTTCCAGATATGCCTTGAGGTTCTCAACCGGATTGAACGGGAACAACGCCGCCATGGTGTCCTTGAACAGCTCCTTGAGGTGCTCGTCGATCGCCCGCGTGGTGCGATGGTAGTAGACGTTCGTGTACATATACAACCGGGCATTCAGGAACATGTTCAATGCGGTAAGTCCGGACTTGTGGAGCGTGAGGCCCTTGTCCGTGAAGAACGTGTAATACATCAGCCGGTCGATGTCCACCGCGCCGATGGCCACTCCGCACATGTAGGCGTCGCGCATGACATAGTCGAGGTTGTCGACGGTGTAAATGCCCGAGAGAAGGGGCTGTAGGAATACGAGCCACTGCTGCTTTTTTGCCGTCGATGCCGGCTGAACTCCCTTGCCGATCAGGAACGCGATCTGCTCCGGGTCCAGCTTCTCCTTCTTCGCAAATTCACCGTTCGGACTTCTCCGGATGTCCCTGATGATCTCCGCCAGCTCGGTCTTGATAATGTGCTGCCCCAGTTTTTCATGGGTCAGGTCGAACTGCTCGAGATAGTTATCGTCGAAGAAGTGGCCGAAGGGGCCATGCCCCACGTCATGCAGGAGCGCGGTCACGCGAAGCAGTTCTTCGATGAAGTTTGCCGAAGGACAATCCGGCGCAGCGGCCTTGAGAGACGGGTAAAGGTGACGGGCGAACCGGCCCGCCAGATGCATAGCACCGAGCGAGTGCTGGAACCTGCTGTGTTCCGCCGAGGGATAGACCCACCGGGCGCTCTGGAGCTGGTAGATCTGGCGCAGGCGCTGCATCCAGAGGGTGTCGATCAGGTCCTTCTCGGTCTTCTCGCCGGCCGCGCGGGGCGTGGTGAACGAGATGTACCCATGGACCGGATCGCCGAGCAGGGCAGTACCATCGTAGAATTCTTCACCTCTGGTAAGTTCGCGCATGGCATGATTATACCGTGAAAAAGGTTTCAGTCAATAGAAAATGCCGTTGGACGCGAGGTCGCCGTATGCGCCACCGAAGTTTTAACCCTTGCCGGCAAAACACTTCAGCTCTTGCTTACGTTATAGTACCCTTTAAAAAATGCTGTATGATATATTTGTGTTATGATATACTTGTTTCAAGTGGTGAATTGTTCCACGATAGCGGCATGTTGGGATATATCCGGATTACACCCCAAACGCTGAGCAGTCAGTGAAAATAATTTTTAATGCATGTTTCCTCCTGTAATCTACTGTCAATAAGCGTTTTGCTGATATACGGCTTTCATCGTGAACGTAGCAAGCTAAAGTGAGGTCCGCTATGAATCGAAGATCTGGTCACGATAGAAGAAAATTCAATGATCCACATTACAAGGGGCCTGAACGGAGAAGTGAAAAGGACAGAAGGTCGGGCAAAGACCGTAGAACATACAGATAAATTCATGAGATCATATATGGTCCTGAAAATATTGCGCTTGGTCTTCACTCGAGAGCATGATATCGTTATAAATAAAATTAGATGATACGTGTTCGAGATCAAATGAACATTGACGAGACTTCTTATTCAGACGTTCTTAATAATCTTCACGATGGTTTATGATTTTTCGATCAAAGCAGGATAAACGCCTTCGCCCCCGATTCAATGGCATAATAAACGGACAGGAAGTCTTTTCTCGAAAGGAACACGCGCGGTATGCCCTCCTCGAGCAGGGTCGACGGTGCATACTTGCCCTGCAGGACCAGGGCTTGCCCGAAGATCAGCAGATTCCTCTCCCTCGGTCCCTCGATCTTTTGCGTGAGCGTCAGCGCTCCGTGGCTGAGCCTGCTGACACGGCCCAAGACACGCTTGAAGGGAATATCCTTGAGCACCCGGCCCTTGTACTTGAGTTGCATGTTCCTTGCCGCAAAATTGATGATCAGGTACTTCGAGTCCGACTCGTACATCGTCTTTTGAAAGACCAGATAGTCCTGCTCTTGCTTCAGCGTCTCGACCCTGGCGTTCAGCTTTTTTTCTGCTCAACGAGCTTTTTCTGCTCAGCATCTCCCTGCTCCGCGCCGCAGATTCCCGCAAGACACAAGGAGAGAACAAGCATCAGGACCGCTGGTTTATACTGTAAAATATTCCTCATTCTTAGTAGATGTACACCCTGGTGCCGTTCTTCACTGATGTATGGACCACTTCGAGATCCTCGTCGCCAAGGGAAACGCACCCGTGGGTAAAGTGGGTCCCCAGAAGATTTTTCCACTTTGTGCCGTGGATCTTATACCCGTTCCCGAGAAGAACGGCATACTTGCCCAGCACATCGCGCACGAACCGGTCCGGATCGTTCGCCGACGGTATGGGCATGTTCTCCTCCACATAGGACCAGTCGGGCCTGATCCAGACCGGGTTCCGTTCCTTGCCGAGGACCGCGAACGAACCCAGAGGGCTCTCAAAATACCAGCTTCTCCCCCTCTCCTCTTTCAGGAACTGGCGGCTGCCGGACCCCACGACCGCCGTCATCAGGACAGTGTTTCCCTGTCTCATCGTTAGCCGGTTGCTTTCCGTGTCCACGACCAGATAGAGCTCACCGTCGTCCATGTCCCGGAGCATGTTCCTGAGGCCCTGATTTTCTTCTTCAAGCTGCGCTACCTGCTGCTGCAGAAGCTGGATTTCATCGCTGAGCACCTTGATCGGCGTGGGTGGAGCCGGACCCTCTGCCCATGCGGGAGACGACAGCGCAACAACAACCAAAACAATGAACACTGCCACGGCGGTGCGGAAACAGGGGAAAAATGAGAATATTGATGGATGACAGGAAGATTGAATGTTCTCCCGTCCCTCCTCCCTCGCGTCACGCGTCCCTCGTCCAACGTCCATCGTCTCTGGCTTCTCTTTTCTCATCACACTCATCACTATCCCAAAAAAATCTTCCCCGGGTTCATAATATTATTCGGATCAAGGGCTTGCTTGATGCGTTTCATCGCCGAGATCGCATCAGGTCCCAGCTCCATCGGAAGATAGGCGGCCTTTGACAGGCCGATCCCGTGTTCGCCGGTGATGCTCCCGCCAAGGCGCAGTGTGGCCGCGAAGATCTCTTTAACCGCCGTTTCAGCCTTCGGCAGGTCCGCTTCATCGTACATGATATTCGTATGAATATTGCCGTCACCGGCATGCCCGAAGTTCACGATCAGGAGTCCGTGCCGCTCCGCGATCGCAGCGATCTCCTGCAGGCTTTCGGCGATCCTGCTGCGCGGCACAACGATGTCTTCGTTCAATCTTTTTCGGCTTGATCGTATAAAGCGCCGGAGAGATCGACCGCCGCGCCTTCCAGAGCTGTTCCCGCTCCGAATCCGATCCGGCCCGATTCACGCGCGCAGCGCCGCTGCGCATCATGATCTCTGCGATCCGGTCTGCCTCCCGTGAAGTGCATTCAGCAGGCCCGTCCACTTCCACAAGCAGCATGGCGGCCGCGCCGTGCGACAGGTCTTCTTTCAGATAACCCTCGACCGCCCTGAGCGCTGCCTGGTCCACAAACTCAAGCGCCCTGGGAAGGACCCCGCTCGCCATGATCGCGGATGCCGTCTTCGCGGCGACAGGGACCTCGCTGAAAAAAGCGGCCAGGGTCCGTACGGTCTCCGGCAGGGGCAGGAGCTTCACGGTTATCCTCGTGGCAATACCGAGCGTGCCTTCTGACCCGACAATGAGTTTTGTGAGGTCATATCCCGCCACGCTCTTGACCGTGCGTGCGCCCGTAGTGATGATCTCGCCCGTGGGCAGCACGACCTCCAGACCGAGCACGTAGTCCTTGGTCACGCCGTACTTCACGGCGCGAAGTCCGCCCGCGCATTCGGCCACATTCCCGCCCAGGGTGCAGAACTTGTGGCTTGCCGGGTCGGGCGGATAAAAGAGACCGCGCGACTCGACCTCGCGCTGCAGATCACCGGTGATGACGCCCGGTTCGACCACGGCGATAAAGTCCTGTTCATCGATCTCGAGAATATGGTTCATGCGTTCGAGCGAGAGCACCACGCCGCCCTGGACCGGTACGGACCCTCCGGACATGCCGGACCCTGCTCCGCGCGGCACCACGGGAAACCGTTCCCGGTTGGCCAGCCTGAGTATTTCCGAGATCTCTTGGGACGAACGGGGACGCGCCACGGCCCAGGGGAGCGACTCCCGCTGCGTGGCATCGTAGGAATAGACGACGAGCTCTTCAGGCGAGGTGGAGAGGTTGGCGGGGCCGACGATCTGACTTCAGTTCTTTGAGAACGGATGGTTTAAGCATACACGCGATAATCGATGTCGGGGAACAAATTGTCGCTGTATTCTATATCCGCTGAGCCATCCTTCGTCAAGGGCATTTCCTTTACATATCGTGATACAGCTTGTCGAACCTGAGCAAATGCTCTTTCGTTCTCTTGACCGCATATTCGACATGGCTGCCGGTCTTCATGATGAATGCCCAGTCAGAGCTCTGGGCAAGGAGCAGTTCCCGCGCCGCCTGGTTCAGCGCCCTGCGCAGGATCCCGTCAGCAGCGGGAAATGTCTGCGCAAGTTCCACCATGCGGTCCGCGGCCTTGTGCAAATGCCGGTAGATCCAGTCATTCGTGCCGTTCAGCCATACCTCGGAGTACCCCCTGTAACCCCAGCTTGAATAGGACGGCGTGGCGACCTGGCACTTCGGGTTCTCGCGCAGGTATTCGGAGGGGGTAATGAGCCGCACGGTCTTCTGATCGCACACGGTCTTACGGATCAGGAAGTTGATCCAGTCCGGCCCCTCGAACCACCAGTGGCCGTACAGCTCCGCATCATAGGGCGCAACAATGATCGGCTTCCGTTCAGGGAACAATGCCGGCAAGCCATTCGACCTGCTTCTCCCGGTTGAACAGGAAGTTGCCTGCATGTTCAGCCGCCCGTTCGAGCGCCCACTGACGGATATAAGGGTCCTTCTGGTTCGATGCGCCCGTGATCTTGTGATACTTGATCCCCAGGTTCACGCGCACACCGTCCGGATGCAGATAGGGCTTGACATACTCGTAATCAAGATCAAAACCCACGTCACGGTAGAAATCCCGGTAGTTGTAGTCTCCCGGGTAACCTTCGACCGAGCTCCACACCTGCTTGGACGATTCGATGTCCCTTCCGAAGGCGGCCACACCCGCGCGGGTAGTGATCGGCGCATAGACCCCGTACTTCGGACGGGGCGATGCGTGGAACACCCCATGCGCATCCGTGAAAAAGTATCGGATGCCTGCTTCGTTAAGGACCTCGTCGAGCCCTTCGTAGTATCCGCACTCCGGCAGCCAGATGCCCTTCGGCGCCCTGCCAAGGTGTTTTTTATGGTGCTCGACAGCCACCATGATCTGCGCTCGGACCGCGTTCCTGTTCTGCATGAGCGGCAAAAATCCGTGCGTCGCCGCGCACGTGATGATCTCCAGCACGCCCAGGTCCTGAAATTTTTTAAAGGCGGTGACCAGGTTGCGGCCGTACTTCTCCTCGAACACGGCGCGGGCATTGACGAAACATGTCCCGATACATATGCGCAAGCGGGTTGAACTCCGGCTGGTCCCTGGTCCGCTCGATCTCTTTCCCGGCGAGTTCGATGAGCTTGCTGATATGCCGCACATAGCGCTGCTGAAGCAGCGGGTCGGTGAGCATGGCGATCAGCGTGGGGGTCAGGCTCATGGTGATGCGGAAGTCAATGCCGTCATTCACCAGGCCATCGAATACATTGATGAGCGGAATGTACGTCTCGGTGATTGCCTCGTACAGCCAGTCCTCTTCAAGGAACTGATCATGCTCCGGGTGTCTCACGTAAGGTAAATGGCTGTGAAGCACCAGCGCCAGATACCCTTTTGCCATCTTTTCCCCCTTGTCCATGACCTGTTGTTTATTGAAGTTTTTCCTCTGATCGTGCCTCGTCTGCATCATTCACACAGCCTTCCCCGAACAATCAAAAAAAAGTCCATCCATGAACGGATGGACTTGATACACAGGTGTTCTCATCGATCGCGAAGTGAGCAAACTGGCAACCGGCGGGTGCTATTTCCGTTTGGCCCGATCGCGGGAGAACAGGCCCGGTGAGGAAATTTCCATCTCCCGTCTCCGCCTGAGCATCTCCTGCATCTCCGGCGACGATACGCCCTGCCGCAACCCCTCCGGATAACCGTAAAGCTTCCAGAACTCCTCATCCACGAGGATCCACTCCTCGTCGATCACATCGGAGACGCCGTCACGCGGCATGGTGATGTAGTTCGACCTCGCGATCGTCAGGAACTGTCCTCTCGGAGAGAGCAGGCCGATGTCCGCGCAGAAGGAATGTGCCGGCCGGCCGAAATCGAAATACCAGTTCCCGACCCGGTCCACGAGTTCCTGGTCGAAATACCCGATGGCGTTCCGGCCGTCGAACTGCACGCCCGTAATATCGTAGATCCGCAGGCAGAGCTTGCTGTCCCAGCCGAACCACGCCTTCTCCCGTTCGATCCGCGCCGGCGTCGCCTCCCAGTAGGCATAGGCCACAAAAGGGTCCCGTGAGAGAATGGCGATCCTCTCCTCATTGTATCCCTGCGGCAGTTCCCCGGAGGCCACGGCAGGCATTAGTGCCAACGGCCCGGTATAGTACTTGGATTCCTCCACCCGTTCCTGCGCCATGAGCGGTTCCTCAACGCCGGGAGGCAGCTTCCATTCACGCACGGGCGTGGCCTTCGGCGCTTTCTCTCCGGAGGGGGTCCGTTTTTTCGCCGGCGCCTTTCGAGTCGTCGCGCTCTTGCTGGACTTCGATGTTTTTTTAGTCACCGGTTTCGCCGCGAGCGCCTTCTTCGTTGTTGGTTTTTTTACCGAGACAGCAACCTTCCCTGCCGTCTTTTTTTTCGAGGCAACAGCCCGCGTTGCTGCAGGTTTCACTGCCTTGGCAACGGCAGTGAGCGCTTTGATGATATCAGCCTTCTTATCACCTGCGGACAGGGACACTTTTCTCTTCTTGGCCAGGGCTTTGAGTTCAACTACAGTCTTTGCTGTTAAGTCTGACGCTTTCATCTCAACCCCCTTTCCGTAAACGTGATAGTTGTCCATCGATAGTTTCTATCAAACTATACCATAAACTGCCGTGTTGTCAAACTGAATCGGAATTCATCTTTTGACAAAAGGTTAAAAAAAACTTATACTTCGCGCCATGGCAGTACGTGTCGTGATAACAGGAATAGGGATGGTCACACCGCTTGGGAATGATGCTCGGACGACCTGGGAATCGCTCAAGAGAGGTCTCTCGGGCGTACGCACGATCACCAGGTTCGACGCCTCCGCCTTCCCCTGTCGCATCGCCGGAGAGCTCAAGGGTTTCGACCCGCTCGGATACATGACCGCGAAAGAAGTGCACCGGACCGACCCGTTCATGCAATATGCCCTCGCCGCCGCACTCATGGCAAGAGAAGATGCCGGACTTGCCGTTGCTCCGCCAAACCCCCTTCGTATTGGCGTCCTCGTCGGTTCCGGCCGCGGCGGGGTGACGACTACAGAGAGGAACATGGCAGCCCTTCTTGCCAAAGGGCCTAAGGCAGTCTCGCCTTTTTTCACTCCCCTGTCGCTCGTGAACATGGCTTCGGGATATATTTCAATGAAGCTCGGCGCCAAAGGACCGTGCCTCGATGTCTCTACCGCCTGCGCAACAGGCACGCACGCCCTGGGCGAAGCCATGAAGATCATCCAGCGCGGCGATGCCGACGTCATGATCGCGGGCGGTACGGAAGCCGCGCTCACGCCGCTCATCCTTGCGGGGTTCTGCCAGGCGAAGGCGGTATCGCTGCGGAACAGCGGGCCGGAAATGGCGAGCAGGCCCTTTGACAAGCAGCGGGACGGTTTCGTGCTCGCGGAAGGCGCCGGGGTGCTGGTTCTCGAGGAAATGGGCGCGCGCGGAAAGGCGCGGCGCAAGGATTTACGCGGAACTTGCGGGCTACGGCCTGTCATCCGATGCGTATCACATTACGCGACCTGATCCGGAGGGTGAAGGATCGTCACGGGCGATGTCTGGCGCCCTTGCTGACGCTGACATGAGGCCGGAAGAGATCGACTATCTTAACGCTCACGGCACAGCAACGAAATCGAACGACACTATAGAAACACTCGCTATTAAAAAAGCCTTCGGCGAATATGCAGGCAAGATCGCGATAAGCTCATCCAAATCCATGCTCGGACACATGCTCGGCGCCGCAGGCGCGGTCGAAGCAGCCATTACCGCTCTCTCCATTTCAGAAGGCGTCATCACGCCGACGATCAATCTCGAGCACCCTGATCCTGATTGCGACCTCGACTATGTACCGAACCAGGCAAGACGGCAGACGATCAAATCCGCTCTCTCCAACTCCCTCGGCTTCGGCGGGATCAATGCCGCCCTCATCTTGAAAAAACACTAAATTGCAAAATATATCAGTTTATAACTAATTGATTTAATGCGATTTCCCTTGACATCTAAAGCTATCATTTATAGACTATGTGCTCACTAGATTTATGATGTGGAGTTTCGTCCCAACCTGCTCCGGAAATACCGGAACCAAAAACCTTTTAACCTCAGAGGACTTTTTTGCGCAGAAGTTGACTTGCAACCAACAAATTACTTCATATTCAGGAGGTCAAACCTTGAAAGTGATCGCCCGCACTACCGCTTATACTCCGGCAATATCCGTCAACCCGTCCAGTCTTTTATCGAACAGGTCCCCTGCTTCACATCAGGTAGCCGTTGCCCTGCAGCATCTTCTGTCACAGTACTCCTTCAAAAACCAAAGTCACCCAACACTTCTGAGAAAAGAAGTAAGCATATGACAAGATTAACGTGCATTATCCTATCCGCCCTGCTCGCGCTGCCACTCCTGACAGGACACTGAGCCGGGATGCGGGCGCGGCGGAAGCGAAGAAAGCGACAAGTATCGACGAGCTCGCATTAAGGATACCGTAAAATACTGCCCCATCTATAAGGACCCGAAGCCCAGCGAAGCGGAGCAGGAGAAGACGATCTCCATGCTCTCAAAAGTGAGCACCGAAAAAGGCTGAGTATAAGGGGTTTCACCATACCGGCGGGAATGGCTTTACCCCCCACCCGCCGGCATTTGTATCTACCTCATTATCCCTTCTCAACTACATCATCAATGTCTTCAAGTGATAGACCCTGCATTATGAGCGTAGGCTAAGAACGAATTAAATCGTCCTCTCCAGAGATAACCCCATTGTGAAGAGAGCTGATTTTTTAAAATGCTATGTACAAGATATTCACTTTTCTGATATAGTACCGGAGTTATCTGGTCACTGGCCAGCATCGCCGGATGAGCTGTTCAAAAAAGGAAAAGGCAGACAGAAGATGGGAAAAGTGCTCCTGATCGATGATGATGAAACATTTCTCAAAGTGCTCGAGAAGTACGTTGCCGAGCGCTACCCCGGCCTTACTGTCCTGACCTGCAATGATCCGATCAAATGCCTTGCCTCCATCACCGAGGACCTCGATCTCCTGCTGGTCGATCTGGAGATGCCCGGCCTGGACGGGGCTAAGATCCTCTCCTACGCCGTCTCCAAAGGGGTGAGCAAGAACCGGGTCATCATCCTTTCAGGACACGACGCCGACTATCTGCACAACCGTTTCCCGATGGGCAGCTGCCTGGCGGTGCTGAACAAATATGAGGGCCAGCAGGAAAATGTTCTCGATATGATCTTCAGCGCTCTGCAGCAGAAAAGCGTGGAAAAGAAGGACTGCTAAACCACAGAACTTTCCGTTATCGCGCCATCCCCTTCACGATCGTAGCCACCGCATCTTCAGGCGAAAGACCGTTCTCCATGAGCATTGCCATATTCCGCTTGTCCATCGTCGCGGCCTCACGCGTTTTCCCCGTGCGAAGACGTTGCACAAGAGTGGGAACGATAACGCATTAGACTGGATACGGACTTGGCCACAATTACAGGAGCCCCTTTTCTTCCCCTATCCGGAGCGCCTTTTTGATCTCTGCCTTGAGATGCTCCGGCAGGCCCTTTATCTCAACATCCAGAAAACCTCTGACGATCGCGGCTGTCGCCTCTTCGCTGGTCAGCCCCCGTGACATAAGGTACTGGATCTCCGCCTCCGCGATCTTTCCCACAGCCGCCTCGTGGGACATGTCAACGCCGCCCACTCTGGCATCGAGCTCGGGTATGGCGAGGATCGTCCCGCGTTCAGAAAGAATAAGGCCCCGGCACTCCAGATGCGCTTTGATCCCCGGGACCTCCCCGACGAGACATCCTCTCGACACAATATCGCCCCCCTTCGTAATGGTCCGCGCAACGGCCTCTGCCCTGCTGCCCGTTGCCCGCAGGAAGACCCGGGAACCCACATCCATATGAGATCCCTCCGGCGCTACGAGGATGGTATTGTATCTCACGGTTGCGTTCTCCCCAATGCAGTATGCGGTGGGGTACGTCTGGAGGCTTTTTACCGGTCTCATACAGATATAGTTGCTCATGAAAACACCGTTTTCGTCAACGATCGTTCCGCTCCTCGGACGAACGACAACACCCTCAGCCCAGTTATGGATCATGGTAAAGGTGACTTTTGCGTTTTTCTTCACGTAGAACTCTGAGACGCCGACATGGAGTCCGGTCCTCACATGCGGCGCTGTTGTGCAGCCCGTGATGATATGAAGCTCTGAGCCTTCCTCGGCAATGATAATATTATGTACATTCTGCGCCAATCCTTCCCGGTTCATGTAGAGACAAGCCTGGAGCGGAAATTCCGCCCGTGCTCCGGGCAATGCCCTCAAAAAATATCCATGGTTCTGTTTCAGCTCGGCCTGAGCGGTATATTTATCCGCGTCCACCTGCACGGCCTTCCACCAGTAGTTTTTCAGCCAGTCGTATTTATTGAGCGCCTCCGTGGTGCTCATCACCTCAAGGCCGCTTTGAAAGGCCGTTGAAAGAATGACGGAATGGTCCATCTGAAAGAATGACCCCGCCCTGCATGCCTCCTCCGCATCGATACCCACCGTAGCAGACCTCTCCTGCACCTCATGTGAGAGTCCCTTTAATCGCTGGATCTCACCGTGTTCCTCCGCCGAGACGGAATACGCGGTAAGATCGATATCCGGACCGATGGCTCCGGGTTTTTTCTCTGCCACTTTTGCCTTTTCCTTCACATTCATTTCCGGCATTGCATACACCCCTTAAATCCTTTCGTTCGTATGTCCGCCAGAACGTCTCTCGGATTTCCAGAGCAGGTTATGGTACCGTCCAGCATGACGTATGCCCGGTCGGCATTCACATAGTCCAGAATGTAACCGGCATGCGTTATGATCAGCCCCGCCTTTATTCTCTTGTCTTTCCTTTTATCTTTTTCAAGCAGCTCATTGATTACCCTGCCGACCAGATTGATATTGACCAGGTCCACGCCCGAATCAGGCTCATCAAGCATCACGAACCCGGGGTTCTGGGAAAACAGTTGAAGAAGTTCCGACCGTTTGATCTCTCCGCCGGAAAAGCCCAGATTAATGTCTCTGTCCAAAAAATCGGTTAGGTTCAATTTCTCTGCGGCCTCGCTGATCCGCTCCTCTTTGTAGGTGCCGTTCTTTTCCATGCAGATGCGCAGTATTTCTTTAAGCCTCACCCCCCGCACCGCTGGAGGATTCTGATATACCATGCCGATCCCGAGCCGGGCGCGCTCGTCAAGGCTGCGCGCTGTTATCTCATTGCCCCGGTAGATGATGTTTCCGGATTCCACCTTGTACTGCGGCATACCCATGATCGTTTTCAGGAGCGATGTCTTTCCAGAACCATTCGGACCGAACAGGACAACGGTTTCTCCGTCCTCGATAGTGAGATTCACACCATTGAGTATCTTTTTCCCTTCGACACTGACCGTCAAATTTTTCATTTCAATCATGGCAGATATCCCGCATTCCCCGGAGGCATTATTCCTTCAGGCTGCCTCTGTAACATACTGTCATAGTCAACCCGGGGAGATATTTGAATTATACATGAATTATTTTCTCCCTGTCCTCTCTCTGTACTCTGAAAAACATTTTTCCCAAGCATCAATACCCCAATCGTTTCGTCACCATCGCCACGAGCAACGAGCCCACAAGCGCGCTTGCCAGGATCACAAAGGATATCGTCACACTGCTCAACAATGCCGGATTCAGAAGAAGCACTCCTCCGAGCCCCAGCATCATAGAGCCTGACACCAGTTTTAATGTCCTTCCCTGCCTCTCGGAGAGTTTCCTGCTCCCGAGCGTAATAGTGAACACCAGGACGATAAAGAAAAGTGGTACGACATAGACGATGTTATAGAGGACGAGATACAGGTAATAGGTCGTCGTGGAAAGACGGTGGAGCGTCAGGATCCTCGTAAACACCATGGGGAAACCGGCTGTGCACAGCAGCTCGTAGGAATTGGCCACGATGGCCAGGACCGTGGTCCCCGCCAGGACTCGACAGCAAGGACGTGGCCCGCATCAGCCGCCTCATGCGATCAAACAGCCCGTGCTTGGCGCTTTCCGGGATCGTGAGCGACACGCCTTGTTTGAACATGAAGAAATCCTTGATGTTGATCCCCGCAATGATCACGGAGACAACACCCGCGATCGTCGTGATGATCGCGACCTGCCCCATGACCAGGAACAGGTTCAACCAGGCGGCCATGAAGAGAAAGTAAATACAACCCGAGAAAAAGACAAAGACCCCGCCGATCAGCAGCATCCGGTTGCGGGAACGGGCATGGACCAGAAGCCCGAGAAGGGAAAGGAGTACGAAGAACGCGCAGGGGTTGAAACTGTCCAGACCTGCGATGACGAGCGTCATGACCGGGAGTGACGTGTCCTGAACATCGAGTTTGCCGAGCAGCGGTACCTCGACTGAGGTGTCCGTGCCCTGCGCGGTCGTGACTAATCCCGGGACAGTGGAAGCGGAAGGAGTAGGAAAGGGCGGTTTTTCTGGTCAGAATATCCAAAGGATCAACACATGGCGTATGACCACAGACACGCAGCAGGGCCTCAATTCTTTTTTGAGACTGCGTCGAAAAGCCGGTAACGACCTGTTCGTCGATAAACGTGATCGGCACTCCGGACGTCTTTATCCCATACGCCTTGAGCATGCCGGCCAACAGCGCGGCGTTCTTCTTGTTGTACCACACCTCGTAGTCCCGCACTTCCAATGCCGGAGATTCTTTCACTATTGCATCAAAGAACCGCTTCTCATTCTCACAGTGCGGGCATCCTTTGCCCCAGAAAAAATATACAACAACCGTCTTTTTGACGGGAACAGGCTGCTGTATATCGCCGCGGAGATGCTTTTTCTCTGCGCGTGGCCGTTCTTTCTCCGTTGATCCGGATGGTGTTTGCAGGATGCTGCTGCTGTCGTGACCGGTCGGCACGAGAACAATACCGGGCTCAACACAAACTCCTCTGCTATCAAGCACTTGCCCTGATCCAGTCGGACAGGGGCCCTCCTCGGACGTTTTTTCAGCAGCAAAGGCAACTTGCCCTGTAAGAACCAGAAACACCCAAAAAAAGATCGCGGTTTTGCTACTGTTCATGTGGACCGTCCTCGACCGGATGCGTCGCAATCTAAGCCGATATTTGATTGATAAGACGTCTCACTTGTATTTTAGCAAAAATGGGGAAGGTATTTATAATTTGAGGCAGAGTACTTCGAAAGGATCGAAGAAAAAACAGATCGAGGACAAAAAAACCGCTGTCCCGATCAACAGGACAGCGGCTGAAATTATCTCACTTGGATCTGGTCAACAACTACTGCAGGAAGAACCGCAGGAGCTTGGTTGCATGCCCGAAAGCACAAAACCCTGCCCTTCCTTATAATCGATCATCGTGCTCATCAGCATATCGCTGGCGCGCTCTTCCAGGAACAGCTTCAGGCCCTGTAACTCAAGGGTCGTATCACCCTTCAGGGCAGCTTTGGCTATGTCCATAGCCAGTGAGGGGCTTCAGCCGCCCGGGACAACGAATATCCTGACACCATCTCCAGCAGTTCCCTGTTTATCAACAGTTTCCTTGAACTTGCCTACTGCACTGTCTGTCAAACTTACCATTCCCAACTTCCTCCTTCTTTGTCTGAGAACCTGAACTCAGATATTATTTGTCTTTATATATTACCCGTCTCTTCGGACAATCGCAATAGTTTTTTTCGTTGACGACCTTTTTCGATCAAACGCAGTTTTAATTCATGACCCCATGTCCTCATGCTGCCGAAGCTTGTTGATGAAATCATCCACCTTTTTTCTGATCTCATCCCTTGCCCGCCGGAACTCCTTCATGATCTTCACCTCCGAACCCCAGGTCCCGACCGGATCGTTGATCGGCCAGTGGATCCTTTTGATCTCCGGCGGCGTCCTGGGGCAAGCTTCTTCGGCGTTACCGCAGAGGGTGATGACCACGTCCATGGTCTTCAGCAGTCTCTCATCGATCTTCGTCGATTTCTGGAGCGAGATATCAATGTTGAGCTCTTTCATCACCGCGATCGCGCGGGGGTGAACTCCTGCTGCCATGATTCCGGCGCTGTAAACATCGATCAATCCCTTTCCCAATGCTCTGGCAAAACCTTCTGCCATCTGGCTCCGGCAGGCATTGCCGGTGCAGAGAAACATCACTTTTATCGGTGTGGATTCTTTCATGCAGCCATACTCCTGTCAAGTACATACAATCACGTTGTTCCAGCCTGTCCCTCTCCGTGCAGGGTTTGCCCGGGTCAGAACAGGTCATGAAGAAAGCATTAGTGGCCTGGCTGGTCCAGAAGGTTTTTGATCCCATCGGTCATGAAGACCTTTCCGTCCTCATCCACGATAATTGCCTCGGCGCCGAGCTTCTTCACGATCTTCATGCCCTCTTCCGGACCAAGAATGAACGGGACCTTGGCAAGCGGATCGATGAACGCCCCCCTGTCTCCGACAAGGGTCACCGAGATGACCCCCTTTGACGGTTTCCCTGTGCGGGGATCGATGATGTGATGATAGCGCTTCTTTTCCCTGATGACGAACCGTTCATAATCGCCGGACGTGGAAACATATTTGTCGCTGAGATCCAGGATGGTCAGGGTCTTATCATGCTCCCGGGGATGCTGTACACCGATCCTCCAGGTTTTACCGTCGTCCCGGTGCCCCAACACCCAGATATCGCCGGCAACCGCAATAATGGCGTTCTTGATGCCCCGTTTTCTGAATAGATCGGCGACCCGGTCCGCCGTGTATCCCTTCATGCCGCCGAAGTCCATGATCATCCCGGTTTTTTTAAGAAAGATCGTCGAAGCCTTCCTGTCAACAACGATATTCCGATAGTTCACGAGGGGACGGACCCGTGCGATCTCGTTGTCCGAAGGGACCCTGCCCTCCTTGAGCCGCATCTGCCACAAAACGACCAGAGGGCCGATGGTCACATCGAATACCCCGCCCGAAAGACGCGAGATCTCCGCTGCCTGTTCAACGACCTCGATCATCTCCGGCGATACTTTTACCGGTTCCTTGCCTGCGGCAAGGTTCACCTTCGTGATCTCGCTCGTGTCCTTGTAGAGCGACATCATGGCATCCAGCCGTCGCAGCTCCGTCATCCCTGCTTCAATGGCTGCCTCGCCCTCATCCTTCGACAGCGCAACGACCGTGATCGTAACATCCGTACCCATGATCGTCTCGGTCTTCTGAACGGTCCTGGCCCTGGTGCAGCCGGCAACAAGCGCCACGGTCGCCACTATGAGAAAAAATATACGCTTCATGTACCTGGTTATGCTCCTTTTCAAGGGATCGTGCAGCATGAGAGACTCCAGCGCTTCAGACCGGGCAGGGGGTTCGCTGTTATTTACCCATTTTTTTCTTAGCGAGCAGGTTCCTCGCCGCCGTCCGTACCGGTCCAGGGATATTTCGGCTTTTTTCAAGTATGGCAAGGTCCCGTTCAGGTATCCGGGGGATAAACCCGAGCGAAATCGAGACCGGGGTCTTGGGGTTGTTCACGAGAGCTGAGACAACCGCATATTTTTTTGACCATTCAGAGTTGGTCCCGATCTTGCGAATGACATCTTCGCTCAGGTTCGATGACTTGGCGAAGAACTCGATCTCACCGAGGGTGATCCGGGGGTTTGCCAGCACTGACAGTGCGATCGTTTTGCTCGATTCACGAATGAGCAGGCCCCTGGCTTCCTTTGCCCCGGACAATGCGAGTTTGACCTTCTGCGGTATGGTCATTCTCTGGATGATCTGCATGACATTCAGCTTTTTCTTTGCCGTCACTTGCTGGGCCGCTTCTCCCGAGGCAACCTCCCCGAACACCACGTCCACGACGCGGGTGCTCGCAATGAAGCCTTTGATCTCATCCGACGCTGTCAGCGCTATAAAAGCGAGCGTGGTCTCGTCCAGGTTCGGGCAGCGGACGAGATCTCGCATGATCTCCTGATCATCACTATAGACCTGGGCAATTCGGTCAAGGATTTGAGCGGGCGTGCGGACATCGAGGAGTATGGCCCGAATGGAGATCGGCGAACAGTATTCAATGTCCAGAGGAAGCTGCCGACTGAACTTTTTTTTAATTATGACTTTCCACCGGCTCGTATCGTCCAACGGACACCTCTATCTCGTAACTACCGGTCTCATGATTACCACGACATACTGCTCCCTTCATGACTGACCGCCCTGTCACAAAGGGAGAAACACTACATCTTTAGGAAAAGAGGGACAAGGGCAGAACGACTATTCTACTCTCGTCCTCGTCTGAGAAGCTCGATGAAACTCGCTTCCTCGTCAAAGCGGAGAAAAATCATGACCCGCCATGGTTCGAATTCCGCCATACCTGCAACTCCGTGATACGTCCCACGCAAAAAGGAACGGGTTCCCGACAATTTTTTAACCGACCCTGTAGCCGGCCTCTACCACGGCAAAAGAAAGCTTTTCCGGCGTGACTTTGGCATCATCATACGTCACCACGGCCTCGCCTTTCTGCAGGTCTACCTGGGCGTCCGTTACACCAGGGAGCGCCTTAAGCGCCTTTGCCACCCGCATCACACAGTGATTGCAGGTCATGCCCTGTATCTTGAGTGTTGAAATTGCCATATGTTCCTCCACCGATATTAGAATAGTCTCTGGTGCGCAAGACATAATACACGCATCCGGTGTACCGGAAAAGTATTTTTTATCCGCCTGTCATCGTTTATTTCAGACTGAACTTTTCCATCCGATAGATAAGCGTCGGCCTGGTGATCCCCAGAAATTCCGCCGCCCGCGTCTGATTGCCTTTGTGCTTTTCGAGCGCCTTGATGATGAGTTTCTTCTCCAACTCTTCAAGGGAGATCCCCTGTTCCGGTATATTGAGGATAATGCCCTCGACGCCCATTTTTTCCTTCTTCAGCTTTTCCGGCAGTTCTTCCCGCGTTATGAGCGATCCCCGCTTGAGCACCGATGCCCGTTCGATCACGTTCTCAAGCTCGCGCACGTTGCCGGGCCAGCCGTACGCCGTGAGCACCGAGAGCGCCGACGCATCCATGCGGACATCGGCCTCCGTATTGAACTTTTTCAGAAAATGACCGGCCAGCACGGGAATGTCTTCCTTCCGCTCACGCAGCGGCGGGATGAAGAGCGTGATCACGTTCAAGCGGTAGTACAGGTCCTCGCGAAAGGCGCCCTCCTTCACTGCCCGCTCGATGTCCTTGTTCGTCGCCGCGATCACACGCACATCCACGGACACGGGCTTGCCGCCGCCTACGCGGTCAACCTCCCGCTCCTGAAGCGCCCGCAGGATCTTGGCCTGCAGATCGATGCGCAGGTCGCCGATCTCGTCGAGGAACAGCGTGCCGCCGTCGGCAAGCTCGAATTTGCCCTCTTTGTCCCTCACCGCGCCGGTGAATGAACCCTTTACATGGCCGAAGAGCTCGCTCTCGATCAGGGCCTCGGGGATCGCCGCGCAGTTCACGGCAACAAAGGGCCCGTTGGCCCTCCGGCTGTTGAAGTGCACGCCTTTGGCCAGCAGTTCCTTGCCCGTACCGCTTTCGCCCGTGATCAGCAGACTCGCATCGCTTGCGGCCACGCGACCTGCCAGGTCCAGGACTTCCTTCATCTTCTCGCTGCTGCCGATAATGCTTTCGAAGCTATAGCGGTCCGTGACCTCGGCCCGAAGCTCCACGTTCTCCTTCTCGAGTCGCCGCATCTTGATCGCCTTCTCGAGCGTAAGCCGGAGTTCATCGCGGTTGAACGGTTTGGTGATGTAGTCGAAGGCGCCCTGCTTCATGGCCTCGACCGCGCTTTCGATCGTACCGTACGCAGTAATGACGATCACGGGGATGGTGGGGACACGCTGGCGGACCTTCGCCAGTACCTCCATGCCGCTCATTCCGGGCATGGTGATATCGGTGATCACCGCATCAAAGGTGCCTTTTTCGAACAACCGCAACCCGTCCTCGCCGCTCGCCGCTGTCTGGACAGTGTGTCCCGCCTCGGTCAGGCTGAACTCCATGACCCGGCGCAGGCTGTCGTCATCGTCTATGAGCAGAATGACAGATTTTTTCATAAGAGAAACCTATTCACCATGAAGACACTAAGGAACCAATAGAAACTGAGAATTTTTCCTTTTTTAAATCAACTATTCGTGTCTTCGTGCCTTCGTGGCAGATGGTCTTAAGCGACCGGGATCTTCACCGTGAAGGTCGTGCCCTTCCCCGGCCCGCTCGTCACATCGATCGTTCCGCGGTGGTTCTCGATGATCCGGTAGGTGATCGCAAGGCCGAGGCCGGTACCGTACTTCTTGGTCGTAAAAAAGGGGCTGAAGAGCTTCTTCCGGTTCTCTTCGCTGATCCCGATGCCGGTGTCCGCGACCGTGATCTCGATCGCATCTCCCCGAAGCGTGCTCACGATGGTCAGGACGCCTCCGCTCTCCATGGCCTGGATCGCGTTCAGGACCAGGTTCAGGAAGGCCTGCCTGAGCAAGTTCATGTCGAGGCTGCGCATCCCGATCGATGGATCAAGCCGTTTTTCAACGATCACTCCGGCCTTCTTCGCTTCCAGCGCCGTGAGCGTGAGCACAGACTCAATGGCCTCATTCAGATCAGCCTGCTGGAACTCCGGCTGCTTGGGCCGCGCAAACCCCAGGAACTCCTGCACAATAAGGTTCAGCCGGTCGGTTTCTTTCAAAAGTATCTGTATGAACTCGTACTTGGGGTCCTCTGGCCTGTAATCAGTCCCTCAGGATCTCAACCGCACCCTTGATCGATCCCAGCGGGTTCCTGATCTCGTGGGCCATGCCGGCGGACAGTTCGCCGAGAGCAGACAAGCGGTCGGCGCGCCTGAGCTGTTCCTCGGTCTGGAAAAGAATGTCCGTCTGATCCTTGAGCTTCCGGTGCGACTCATCGAGCCGCAGGAGGGACTCTTCGTACCGCATGCGCTGGTTGCGCTCCATCTGGCTCAACACGCCGGTGACACCGCCGATCAGGAGAAAGAGGAACAGCTCGATGAAGTTGTAGACATCCAGAAAGGGATCATGCCAGTGCAGGAACAGGTGCGGTGAGAACAGGACCGTCGAGGCCAGGGAAACACCTACCCCGCCCTTGATCCCGTACCAATAGGCCCCGAGGATGATCGGCACGATATACAGATGCCCGAGAAGGCTGTGCAGCATGCCTGCCTGTGCACCGCCCACAAGGTAGTGGACAAGGGTGATGAGCGCGAGCAATCCCGAAAGCACATATGCTCTGAGACCTTTAAGTTTCCTGAAGGGTGTCCTATCCATGAATTGTCATGTGGTAAATCCGAAATCCCAATATCGAGATGCTAAACACAATTATTATTTAAAACACTAAATTATTTTTTTAGAATTTGACTCGATGGACGTGAGAACTGAGAATGAACGATTTTTTATGTGCCTGCTCTTGCATTATAAGGTAAATTTAATCTAACTGAATCACCTCTGTTTGTCAAGAAATGACTACCTGACTATATATTACTATTGATGCGAATAATAGTACCCACAACCGCTTGATTCATATTATATTTACCATACTCATGCTCTACGCTCATACCTGCTTGATGTCCCCAGACAGCAGCGCGGGGCAGCCCTGCGTATCATAGTAAATGATCCTGAGAGTACTTCAGAAATCATGATTATACTTGACAATGTTTGTTCAATCTGGTAGATATATCGAATCTTAATTCAGGAAGGGAGGTGAATACAAATGAAAAAGATTATCGCGATTTTCACGGCAATGGCGTTTGCCCTCACCCTCGGCGTAGCATTCGCAGAGGAGATGGCACCGGCATCAGCTCCGACAGCAACAGCGGAGAAGGCCCCGGCAAAGAAGGCTGCAAAGAAGACTGCAAAGAAGAAGGCTGCAAAGAAGAAGGCTGCAAAGAAGGAAGCAGCAGCACCGGCATCAGCTCCGACAGCAACACCGGCAGCAAAGTAATTCACCTATACCGCTAATTCATTATACAGAGCGGAGAAAAGCTTTATTGTCAGTAGATAGAACTTTAAGCAGGCGGCATAAACCGCCTGCTTTTTTTGTCTTCAACGGACCTCGAAAAACCTCCCGGCGCTGACCGGTCAATCCCACCACAAAAACAGTTTCTTCGTCTTCTGAATTTCTTTCGCGAGTTCAGCTATGCTCCCCGGCTCCTGATCCGTGGCATCGGGACAGAAATCGTATACTTCTTCGGCAAAGGCCTTCAAGTCCTTCGGCAAGGATCTAAATTCGATCTCCACCCAATCGTTGTCCGCCCCGATGATGTCAAAGGGTGAATGAATCTCCCACTCTTTCAGCCGCTCGATCACATCCTGATTCGAGATATCGTAGTCATCACCGTTGGTATTCATGATCCGCAGGATCTCGTACTGGTCCGTGCCTTTCAGGATGCCGATCTTTTCGATCTTGAGGCCGGCGTTCATTTCCACAACAAAAGGCATGTACTTGAGCGGAAGCAGTTTCCGACGGAGCGAGGAAAGAACGTGGTCTGTCTTGTCTTCCGGCACCGAGACGACGATACCGGCCGCGATGATCTGATAGCCTTCGCTATCGAAGCCGGTCAGCCGGCCGATGCGGTCCGCGGTCACTTCTTTTGCCATGATAAGGACCCTTCGATCGAACTTGAGGGTCTTGGCCAGTTCTTCAGCGGAGGCCGAGAGGGTCACCGGGGTCACTGTCACCTTGCTTGTCACGCTGACCGTGGCGCTGCTGCTCACGCGGCTTGACAGACTGTTCGTCATTCTGCTCGTTATGCTTCCCGTCGCCCTTGTGATCGCGCTGCTCGATGTGCTGTTCGTCACACTGCTCGTAATGCTGCTGGTTATGCTGCTATTCACCTGGTTGCCCGCTCCCATGAGCAGAAGCGCAGTTCCAGCGAGGACCGGCAGGGACCGGAAACCATCGGGAAAAATACCGCATACTGTGTGCCCCTTTCTGCAAGGAAATCGATTCAAGGAAGGAAGGATGTATAATGACGATGGGGCGCTGCCGGTTCAATGAATGTATTAGTTTAGCATAGAAGCACGGCCGGAAACAACAGAAAATATTCCTCAAACTTCCCCCGCTGCGCGGGACTCATATATTCTTTGACGGGCAGATATCAACAAGAACGCATGCTGCGTGGTCGGCTTTTTTTGCCTGGCAGACCGTTCTGCCGTGGAATATCAGCAGGTGCGACAGGTGCCCCCATTCCTTTTTCGGCGTGATCGCAAGCAGGTCCTGTTCGATCTTCACCGGGTCGGTGTGCTTCGTCAATCCAAGGCGATAGGCAAGCCGCTTCACGTGCGTGTCCACGGCGATCCCTTCGTTGATGCCGAAGGCGCCCGACAGCACGATGTTCGCCGTTTTACGCGCCACACCCGGCAGCGAGACAAGCTCTTCCATGGTCTGCGGGACCTTGCCTCCGAATTTCTCGATAATCACCTGTGCGGTTTTGTTGATGTTCTTCGCCTTATTGTTAAAGAAATTCACTGACCGGATGTCCTGGGCGAGCTTTTCCGCCGTTGTGTTCGCAACATCCTGCACGGACCGGTATTTTTTAAACAGGTCCACGGTCACCTTGTTCACGAGCACATCCGTGGTCTGGGCCGAGAGGATCGTGGCAACAAGCAGTTCAAACGGCGTGGAGAAACGGAGCACGGTCTGCGGCGTTCCGGTATACTCTTTTTTAAGCCTCCGTATGATCTCTGCGATCTTTTTGTTCTGAGTGTTCATGGCCACCTGAGCGTTAGCACCTTTTTGTTTTTTTGCAAGATGAAGGTCATTGGAACGGCGTGATCAGAAATCCCCACAAACGCTGATACTTTTCTTCCCTGAAGGACGGCAGACCCAGGGTAATGGTCCGCGTATCCTCCCGCATCCTGAACGTGCCGGCCAGCCGGTCCCACAGCGAGAGGAGGCTGGTATAGTTCGAGTTCGTCTCATCGCGTTCCACTGAGTGGTGCACCCGGTGCATGTTCGGTGTCACGATGAGGACGCGGAGCAGGCGGTCCCATGCCTCCGGCACGGCAAGGTTGCTGTGATGGAAGAGGGTCGAGATGTTCAGCATGACCTCAAAGAGCGCCAGCTCGCCGAAGCTCATCCCGATCAAGATAAGAACGGGAAGCCGTATGAATGAGGAAAGGAGCAGTTCTCCGGGATGGAACCGGAGCGCTGTGGTTGTGTCCATTTCGATGTCCGAATGGTGCGCCCGGTGGAACCGCCAGAAAAAGGAGAACCGGTGGTTCGCCATATGCCAGTAATACATCCAGATATCGAAGAGAAGGAACACAACGATCATGCGCGCCGCGCCGGGAAGTTCCGCCATCCTCACGAGCCCCAGCGAATGCGCCTGTGCCCAGCTGGTCACCTGCATCGTGATGCCGACGAGAAAAAAACGTGTCAGGAGCCCGTTCATGACCGCGGTCAGTACATGAGGCAGTCCATGCCTGATCCTCAGCCTGCGTCCCTGCATGTGAGGAATGAACTCTTCCAGCGTAAAAATAAGGACCAGGACTGCTATGATAATGATCGGTTTGGTGTCCATCGTGCGGTCTATGTCAAGGTGCCCCTGCAATGCCGCTCGAGAAAGGAGCGGGTCCTCGACGGTTCTGACGCCGGGCCCTTGACCTGAGACAGGAGCGTCTTCAGGTCCTCGACCGTATCGACATCCGTCAATTCCGACAAGATATGGACCTTTCTTGATGCGTCATGCAGTCTGTCCATGGTCATGCGAAAAACGGTGCTCGTGCTCCATACCATATCATGAAATATTCCGGGAGTGAACGTATTTTTTCTAAAACCGATCAGGTAATAGCCTCCGTCATCTGCCGGACCGATGACCGCATCATTCCTCACGAGCGAGGCAAAAGCTTCCTCGATGATCCCGGTGGTCAATCCCGGGATATCGCTGCCGATCAGGAGCGCCTCTTCCACAGCCGTAGAAAAGACGCGGGCAAAGGCCTCGTCCATCCGCTCACCAAGTTCGTCGCCGGTCTGAGGCAGGTAGTCATGCTCCCGCCCAAGCCACCCCGTCAAACGATCACGCGCATCAGGTGGCGTGTAGCAGATCCGGAACGGGAAACGCCCCCTCTTCAACATATCGATCGCATCGAGCACCATGTTCTCGTACAGGCTCAATGCCGCGTCTTCACCAAGCATGACGTGCAAGCCGGGACTTCACCCTGCCCTTTTCCGGAAGTTTAACAAATAGAATAACACAGCGTTTGTCAGTCATCACAGTTATCGGAAGACCTCAATGTACTCCATAAAAGATATCGAATGTTCACCGGTATTGTCGGAATCATTCATGATCGCGATCCGCGCGCGAAGCGGCGGATTGGCGCCAAAGGCCTTTTGATAATCCTCCACGATACCGATCTCCTGCTCCTGCCACGTGCCCACATTCTTCGCGCCCATCTGCAGAAGTACCATCATTGCCCTGTCCGTGTAAGGGCTGACGACGATTGACTCCGGCCCTTCCTTGCTCGACCAGACATAGCTCAGACTGCTGTGGGGCGGGTACTCGCCGTACATCTTTTTCGCAAGACCATACTTCACCTTCTCGAACCTTCCGGCCGTTTTCAGGGTCGTACTCGAACATGACATACACGCGCATGGGGTAATCGTCCCCTGCCTTCGACCTGGCATCACCCTTTACGTAGACAGTGTTCACCTTCCAGCGCCATTTCACGCGGGGATAGTCGTATACATTGAATGAATCTTTATACACGATCGCCGAGGCCGAGGCATTGCTTTCCGCCTTCAAGTAATGGCGCTCACCATCTTTTTGAATTGTATAAACCGAGTGCTTCTTTATTTTTGGGAAATAAAAGGGCTTCCAATTGTCCAGGGTGGAAAAATCCTCATGGAAAAGGACCGCCTTCTCCTGCGCGCGGGGGCTTTCAACAAGAAAAACCAGCAGAAGAAGCGTACATGACAATGATCTCATATGCTCAAGGATAGGTATCATTTTCTGCTATTCGAGCGAATTCGTGGCTTGCCTCTGTATCAAGATTTATACCATCGTACAAGTCGTTCAGGCGACACACCCAGCGCATACTGCAGTTGCAGCATCCAGTTCCTGATCGTGGTGTAAACGATCCCTTCCTGCTCATACCGTCGCGCCGATGTCCGCACCTTCTCAGGGATGATGCGGATCCTGTCTCCCCGCTTTCTGATGCGCTTCATCAATTCCACATCCTCCATTATCGGGATATCCCGGTATCCGCCAAGTTGCTCGAAATGATGGTGACGGATAAAAATGGCCTGGTCGCCGAATGGCATCTTTGTCAGGCGGGTCCGGAGAAAGACGTACGTCTCGGTGATCTTGAATATTCTTCGCCGGGTATTGAACCCGAGATCGAATGCGCCGCCAACAAAGCTCTTGTCGTTCATTGCCGCCTGGATCAGGCCAAAGGCGTTTGAAGGCAGAAACGTGTCGGCATGGAGAAAGAGAAGGATATCACCGGTTGCGAGCGCCGCGCCGCGGTTCATCTGACGGGCGCGGCCTTTCTCAGAGAGCGCTGTGCGCACGCCCTCATCCTTGATCGTGTTGATAGTGCTTCCCTCCGGATCGCCGTCAACAACGATGATCTCCGCAGCACCGTCGGCATCCAATTCACGGATATGCTGAATGATCTCGCTGATGTTCTTTGCCTCGTTCAATACGGGAATGATGAGCGAGACTGCGGGCAAACGGTCCATCACGCGCTCACCTCCCCGACGCCTTCCATTTCGCCCTGATGTCCTCCACCCGTTCGCGGTTCACTCCGAGATCGGAATTGCCGATGCGGGATGCCGATCGCACGTGGATGACCTTCGCGTTTTCATCGAACCAGAACTCCACATCATCGACAAATCGAAAGATCGCGCTCGTGAACTCGGCGTGAATATAGCTGTCTGTGTCAGTGATTATTTGAGACCTCTTCATGCTGAGAATGACCGTCCGGAGCGCAGCATGCGCCCCGGCGACCGTCCCGGTGAACGAAAGCGGTTCGATCGCATGCGCCTTATCACTACTTTGGCTCGACACGCAGTTGGGCGAGGAGGGACACGGCGCAAGTTTGCCGTCTTTGACGCCGAGGTTGGCAGGTCGCACCCCGGTACAACCAATGACCAACATGCTCAGCATAACGATCAATGCAACTATTCGGTCCGTCCCCGCTTCCATAGCGTACCTCCTTCAGGGTGGTGCTATGATTTTTCTATTATTATACACGATTTCCCCATTTTAACATCATGCTTCAGCTGCTTCTTTGATAGAAAAAAGCCCCGGCTGACAGCAGGAATGAACACTGTGCTCAATGTATCTTGACCTGGGAAAGCCGAAAGAGCTCTTTAACAGGAATACAAGATAAAATAGGATAAACGATTTTTTTCTCGTCAATCCAATTCAACCTGTTATCCTGCCAAAGGTAAATATTTTGTCAGCATGTTTGATAGAAGTTGCCTCGTACGCAATGAACCGGAAGGCTGTTTTTTATGCTCTTCTTGCACATAAACGCAGAGTATTATTGCATGTTTTTCAGTTATCGAGTAATATACGTGCTCTACAGAACACTAATATCTCATTTACTGAGTAACTCTTTTGTTCGGAAGCTGAAATGACACTATCTCACAAATTACGGTCGGCAATCGGCTATGTGCTTCTGGTGACGGTCGTTATTGTCACCGGAGTCTCGGCAACACTGACCTACACGAACATCGCGACAATCATTGCACTCGCCAATGATCGCGGCACCTCCTATCAGGCGCTCTCCGCTCTGGATGTTGTTCTCTCAAGGATGGATGGAGTTGAGGCTGCAGAGACCAGCACTGTCTTTGCAGCGAATGAGCCCTCTCTGACGCACTACCGCCAGGCAATCCAGGAGATCAGTCAACAGTCAGCCTCGATCAAGGTGTTGCTGGCCGATCGTCAGGGCCAGCAGGCCCTGCTCGCCGTGCTCGAACCCCTGATCGTTCAGCGGGTCGAGTTTTCCACGCAGGTCATTGCGGCCGTTCAGGGCGGAAAACCGAAGGTTGCCTATGAGTTGCTCGGCAGTGGCAAGGGAGGGCAGCTGTCGGCAGAGATCCGCAAGACCCTCACGGCGACAAGAGAAACGGAACTCGCATTGATCGCCCGGCATGACAGTTCCGTATCAACGCAAAAACGAAACGCCGTTCTTACGATCGTAGCGGGAAACCTGCTCTCTATCATCGCCGTCCTGACCTACTTCCTGTTCATACGCAATCAGATCGCCCTGCGCAAACGGGACCGGGAAACGCTCAAGAAGCTCCTGATCACGGTCGAGCAATCATCGGACCTGGTCGTGGTGACTGACAAGTCGGGAACGATCGAGTACGTGAACAAGGCCGTTGAAAAAGTTTCGGGATACACGAATACGGAGCTTCTGGGGAAGAACCGGGACGTCTGGAAATCCGGTAAGCATGCCGAAAAGTTCTTCAACGAGATGCGGGATACCGTCCTTGCCGGCCAACCGTTCTCGGGATTGGCTATCTACCGGGCGAAGAACGGAAAGTTGTTCTATCTTGAAGAGACAGTTACCCCCTTCCAGGATGAGGATGCCATCATCCATCTCATCTCGACCGGCAAGGACGTGACCCACCAGAAAAACCTTAAAGAGAAGGTCAACTACCTTTCCCATTTCGATGTTCTGACGGGAATGCCGAACCGGGTCCTCTTCGCCGACCTTTTGGAGCAGGGGATCATAAAGGCGCGTCAGAACAGCTCCCTCATCGCGGTACTTGCCGTAGACATCGACCGGTTCAAGCTGGTGAACGACTCCTTCGGTTTCAGCGCCGGGAATGACATCCTCAGGGCAATTGCCGAGCGGCTCACGGACACGGTCGGGGGAGGAGGCTCCGTGGCCCGCATAGGCAGCGACGAGTTCGGCATCGCCCTCCACAACATGGTCGGAACGCAGGACATCAGCGCCTCCGTGGACCGGATCATGAGCAACGTCAGGCAACCCATCATGCTGAGAGGGGAAGAACTCGTCCTGTCCCTTGCCGTCGGCATCAGTGTCTATCCCAGTGACGGCGAGAACGTCGAAACGCTTCTGGGGAAAGCGCATGTCGCCCTCTCTCAGGCACAGAGCGAGGGCCGGAACAATTACCAGTTCTTCACACGGCATATAACCCGGAAAGTTTCCGAGGGCATGCTGATAGAGAAGCGCCTCAACTCGGCGCTCAAGAACGATGAGTATCTGGTCTACTACCAGCCTTATCTGGACATGACCACGAAGCGGATCGGTGGTGCGGAAGCCCTTATCAAGTGGAAGAGCGACAAGCATGGCATGGTGCCCCCATCGAAGTTCATCCCCCTGCTTGAAGACTCGGGCATGATCATCGATGTGGGGGAATGGGTGCTGAGGACCGTCTGTCGTCAGATCAAGGAATGGGACCGGGAACCAGCGAAGTTCCCTGTTGCCGTGAACCTCTCGTTGATGCAGCTGCGCCATAAGGACGTCATTGACATGGTCGAACGCACCATTCATGAGTTCGATATTGACCCTTCCCGCCTGATCCTTGAGGTCACGGAAGGGATGTGCATCTATGACCTGGATTTTGCAAGCGTTGTCCTCAAAAAGCTGAAGGATATCGGGGTATCAATATCGATCGATGACTTCGGGACCGGCTATTCCTCCCTGAGCTACCTGAAGAAGCTGCCTGTCGACAATGTGAAGATCGACATGTCGTTTGTCAAGGACATCACCGTGGACCCCGACGCCGCGTCCATCGTATCGGCCATTACGACCATGGCGCGCAATTTGAACCTCAAGACCATCGCCGAAGGTGTAGAGACCGAGGACCAGTGGAAGATCCTCCGCCTTTTGCGGTGCGATATGGCCCAGGGATTTTTATTCAGCCCCGCCTTGCCCGCACTGGAGATCAGCAAATTCGTTTCCAAGGGTCACTGACGCGGAGGCGGGGTGTCACCTTTCTCCTCCTGCGTGGCCCGTTGCCGCCAGGCTGCAAATATCGCTCCCTTCACACACGGGCCCGACGAGATGCTGTCCTGACGATCCCGGAACAAGGGCTGGCTGGATTTCTCCCCGCATCATCATTCGATAAAACGTATTATTCCATTGACAAAGCAGGTCCTGACAAGGTATTATGCCCAGCTTACAAAGAACCCACTGCGTTCCACGAAAACCCCGTCACCAAGAACTTCTTCGTGTACTTCGCCTGCGCCCAGTGTTTACGAGCCTGTGCCCGCGTTTATGAGCGGAACCGCGAATGCAGGGTATGGAACCGTAGCCTGCTCTTGCGAGGACGCGGCCATAAACGAGTGCAGGGTGTGCTCATCGTGGCAAAAAAGGATAAAAAGAATGATAAAAAGAACAGACCTGCGCAACATCGCCATCATCGCCCACGTTGACCACGGCAAGACCACCCTGGTGGACACCCTCCTGCGCCAGAGCGGCACCTTCCGCGACAATGAGCGCGTCCAGGAGCGGGTGATGGACAACATCGACCTCGAGCGCGAGCGCGGGATCACCATCATGGCCAAGAACACGTCATTACACTACAACGGCGTGAAGATCAATATTGTGGACACTCCCGGCCACGCGGACTTCGGCGGCGAAGTGGAGCGCACGCTCAAGATGGTGGATGGCGTGCTTTTGCTCGTGGATGCCTCGGAAGGCCCTCTCCCGCAGACCCGCTTCGTGCTCAAGAAGGCGCTCGAACTCGGACTGCCGCCCATCCTCGTCATCAATAAGATAGACCGTCCCGACGCCCGGATCGCCGAGGTCGTGGATGAGGTCTACGACCTGTTCATCGACCTCGACGCAAATGATGCCCAGCTCGACTTCCCCATTGTGTACACCAACGCGCGGGACGGCGTCGCCAAACTGAAGATGGAGGATGAAGGCACGAACCTCAAGCCGCTCTTTGATCTGATCGTGAACACCGTCCCGCAGGCAGAGGGCGACGAGACCGCGCCGCTCCAGCTCCTGGTCATGAACATCATTTATAACGATTATGTAGGACGCCTGGCCATCGGCAAGATATTCGCCGGTACGGCAAGGGTTGGGCGAGGCCATCGGCGTGATCACCCAAAGCGGTGATATGGTCAAGACCAAGATCACGTCGCTCTTTGCGTTTGAAGGCCTGAAACGCGTGGACACGCCCAGCGCCACCGTCGGCGATATTGTTGCCCTGGCCGGCATTGAAGGCGTGAACATCGGCGACACGATCACTGACCCGGAAAACCCGAAGCCCCTGCCGCGCATTGCCGTGGACGAGCCCACGATCTCGATGCTCTTCTCGATCAACAACTCGCCCTTTGCCGGCAAGGAAGGCAAGTTCGTCACCTCCCGCCATTTGAAGGAGCGGCTCGAGAAGGAACTCCTGTACAACGTGGCGATCAAGGTCGAGCAGGGAGATGCGACCGACTCCTTCAAGGTCCTGGGCCGCGGCGAACTCCAGCTTGCGATCCTGATCGAGATGATGCGGCGGGAAGGCTATGAGCTCTCCGTCTCCCAGCCCGAGACCATTACCAAGGTCCGCGATGGAAAGACCTTCGAGCCCATGGAAAACCTGGTCATCGATTGTCCTGATGAGTTCATCGGCGTCGTGACCCAGAAGCTCGGCGCCCGCAAAGGCCGCATGACCAAGATGGCGAACAACGGGCACGGCCGCGTACGCCTTGAATTCCGCATCCCGGCGCGCGGGCTCATCGGCTTCCGGTCGGAGTTCCTGACCGACACGCGCGGCACCGGCCTCTTGAACCACCTTTTTGACGGGTACGAACCCTGGCAGGGACCGATCGCCAAGCGCTCCACCGGCGCGCTCGTGGCCGACCGGGCAGGCAAGACCACGACCTATGCCCTCTACCACATCCAGCCGCGCGGCGAGCTCTTCATCAATGAAAGCACGGCGGTATATGAAGGCATGATCGTGGGAGAGAACTCGCGCGAGAACGACATGGACGTGAACGTGATCAAGGAAAAGAAGCTCACGAACATGCGCGCATCGGGCGCTGACGAAGCGCTTCGGCTCGTGCCCCACCGGCAGCTGTCGCTTGAGCAGTCGCTCGAGTTCATCAAGGAAGACGAACTCGTCGAAGTAACGCCCACATTCCATCCGGCTGCGGAAGAAGGTCCTCGAAGCCAGCAAGCGGCCGAAGAGCAAGGATAAGAGCGACTAGGGATTTTCCTCGCAGAGGCCATGAACAGGCCGAATAAACTGAAGAACGCTTCAATAAAAAAGAACGGGGTCACCATCTGGTGACCCCTTAGTTTTGACTCCCACCTGGTCAGGTGTGTTACTTCATCCCGTCAGCAATACCCTTATCGATCGACCACTTCCCGCCGCCCCTGATCATCAGGGCGATCGCAATGGCGATAACGAGGATGTGGAATTCATACCCCTCGCCCTTCTGAGTGCCGAACCAGTTCATGAAGAACCCGTTCTGAAATGCAGCAGGTATACGGCCACGGCCATGTTCACGGCAATCCCGAACGCCGCCACTCGGGTCAGCAGGCCCGTGATCAGCCCGAGCGACCCCAGCCCTTCAGCCATGATGGCCAGAAAAGCGAAAAACCGCGGGGATGCCGAGCTTTCCGGTAAACAATCCCATTGTCCCTTAAAACCATATCCGCCGAACCATCCGAGCAGCTTCTGCATCCCATGGGGAAAGAACACGATCCCGAGCATAAGCCGCAGCACCAGCAGCGCCACATCATCATTCGTTTGAAATAGTTTCTTGAACATATGCGCCTCCTTGTTTATAAAACCATTCGCTACAATTCTGCCGCGCCATCAAAACCAATCAGTCAACCTTTGCATGGGTCCCGTCGCAATAGGGCGCCTTTTTCGTGCGCCGGCAGGTGCACAACGACACCTTCTTTTTTTCGTTCATCACAAATTCCACCGGCACAAAGGTCGTCCCCTGGTGTGAACCGTCGCAGAACGGTTCCTTCTTTGACTTGCCACAGCTGCACCAATAGTACGTCCCCGGCTCCAATTCCACTGTCACAGGCAATTTTTTACTCATTGTTCCTCCTTTATATTATCAGAGATTATAATCACTATTTTTTACCCTGCTGCCGCAATCCGAGTTTGCGACACAGATTTCCAAGAGTCTCCTGCTCGGCGCTGCTCAAGACCATCATCTCTTCCACGATCTTCGCTGCATGACGGGGAAAGACGCTCCCGATCAGCTTCCTGCCTTTATCGGTCAACTGTACGATATAATACCTGCGGTCGTCCGTCTGCCGCTCCCGTTTCACCAGACCCCTCTTTTCCAGGTTGTCGATGACCATCGTAATGTTGCCGGTGCTCCTGAGGATCTTTTTTGCTATTTCCGCCTGGCTAAGCGGGCCAACGTGAAAAAGCGCCTCCAGCACACCGAATTGGCTCACGGTCAACCCCGCATCAATCAGGTGCCGGTGGATGCGTGCCGTAACAGATTCCGACTGCCCTCACGAGCTTAACAAAGGTGCCAAGCGCCCTTACCTCGTCCCTTGTTCCTTTATAAAGAGTTCTTTTCATACCATCACATCCATAATGTGAAATAGTAAACTATTCAACGTTAAACTAATTATATCCAGGGATGCCGTTATTGTCAAGTGTTCATTAAGGTACAAGAAGGGTGGTCGCAATGCCGGGAGGGATGCAGGGAGTGGTTATTTATATGAACTTTAAACCCGATCGGTATAAACTGCTCTCTTTTCTGGTCCAGCAGATCACAGCTGTCCGGGAATCGACCGGGAGGGCGGTCTTGATGATGATCTTCTGCCCTTGCAGGAGAGGGTCGAATACATACATGCAAAAGCCGGCGGCGCTAAGGTCAATGGTAATCCCCTTGCGGGCTGCCTCGTCGTCCGCTTGAGACGACCCCACAACATACTGGATCGTTGAGGGGTAATCATAACGCGGCTCTTTTCTTGTCGTGACATATGACATTTTTCACCTTGATGAACCAAAAACAGTAACTCCACTTTGCCGGTGAATACTAATACGACTCACCATACTTGTCAATGCATATTTTCATCGCTACGAGCGAGGCACTGCCTGTTCGATAAGGCCGCCCTTGCAGGTCCAGGCCCTGCATCTGCTGGAGCAATGAAATACCGGGGATTTATGAAAGGCTCGGAACAGGTGTTTCTTATCTGCCCTGCTTATCCGGTCATGGGCTTGGACTTCTGGCAGGTCACCGGCATAAAGTGTGCCCGGAAACTCGAAAAAAAAGGCAATGGAGAAGATTAAGCACTGCAGGACCTGCACTTTTTGTATCACCTGCGCGCACGTTTTAGCTAAACTGTCCGAGTACACGGAGAGGGATGGGATGTCTCTCTCCTTTTTTATACTCATGGCCTTCCTCTGCGTCCGCTGCCATAAAACATTTTCGGTATCAGCCTCGGCACCTGTCTCATATACTCCCGGTACTCGTCCCCGAACGATCTCAGAAACCGCCGCTCTTCAATGAATACGCCGAACAGGAAATAGAGGTCCGCCAGGACTGTTACGGTCAGACCATTGACCGTGATGATCGGACTGAAGGTGAAGATGACCAAACCTGCCAAATACATTGGATGACGCACAATGCCGTAGACGCCGTTCCTGACAAGTTCTTTCTGCGTAAGCCCCTCGATGTTTCCCGCCGTTTTCCGTCGTGTGAGATAGCGCCAAACCTGCCTGAAGCCCATGAACTCCCCGGAGTCCATATGCTCGAATGCAAGGGCGCCGAAGGCAAGACCAGCGAACTGGATGCCATGCATCACCCATTTCAGCCACAGCGGGGCGGTCCAGATCTCACGATCGGGGACCTTCGCTATGAGATAGATCGCAACGAGTACAGTAACAATACTTATGGTGTTGTACAGAAAGCGGTACCAGGCCCGCATGAATGTCTCACCGAGTGCATTGACGCATACTAGCTTAAACCAGCTTGATACGGTTATGCTGTGAATGAACGCGAAGAGAAGAAAAATGAGGATGACGTGCATCATGATGGATGGGGGTCAGGAGAACAGGGTCCGGGGCACAGGGCAATGCATCTCATCTCACCCCGTGTTCCTCACCGCCCCCGTCCTCGTGCCTCTCGCCTCGATTCTGACTGCGGGACCCTTTGCCCTGCCTTTCTACTTCCCCGCCAGCAGCTCCGCGGCGGCCTGCTGGATCTCATCCATCCGGTCATAGGCCGCGATGCGCACATCGGCGTCCTTGAAACGGTCGAGAAGATAAGGGCTGTCGAAGGAGATCACTATCGATTTTCCCTTTTCCGACTTGACGGTCTTTAATATTTTTACGGCAATATCCCGGAGTGTGTCGTCGAGCCCCGAATGCCCTTTCGAAGCGGAGATCCTGGAATAAACCGCTATGACCACAAACTCCGAGGCCCTGACACTATCAAGCACCAGGGATTCAGGTATTTCCGAGCCCGGTGTCAGGACCACGGCCAGAAGGTGCCTGCATCGCTCTCTCATCGCGCGGACGAAGACATCTCCTGATTCCCTGTTATTGTCGTCATCAAGAATGAAGCATGCCACTCCGCCGTCGTGAGGCAGGGGGGACAACTTTTTTTCTCCGAAGGCAATCCGAAGCGCCTTTTTCCCGATATCCCGGGCAATGCGCCGATGTTTCTGATAATCGATCCGGACGGCCTTCCGAGCGGAGGTGTCGAACAGGCCCAGTCGCGTTTTTGCGGTCATGATCCGCCCGACGGATTCACTGATCCGCTGGCTGGTCAGCCTGCCCTGCTCCACGGCGGACACGATAGCGTCGATGGTCACGTTCGCGTCCCGCGGGTGAAGCAAGATATCTATCCCGGCATTCACGGCACGGACAGCGATGTCTTCCGGTGTGTAGGTGGCGGCGAGTGCGCCCATGTCAAGGGCATCGGATACGATCAGTCCATCGAATTCCATACCTTCCCGCAAGAGCGCGGTAATCGTCTTTTTCGAGAACGTCGTAGGTTTTTCCGGATCCAGTGCCGGCACGAGCAGGTGCGCCGCCATGACCATGCCTACCCCGTCTTTCACGGCCTCGCGGAACGGCGGGAGCTCGACGCGGTTCAGCCGCGTCCGGGAGGCGTGGATCACGGGCAGAACGGAATGCGAGTCCTGGTCCGTGTCCCCGTGCCCCGGAAAATGCTTGGCGCAGGCCAGGAGATCCAGCCTGTCCCGCGTGCCGCGTGACTTCTGAAGCCGTGAGATGTATCGCGAACCGAACCATTCGACGATCTCGGGTTCATCGCCGAAGGACCGGGTGCAGATGATGGGATTGTCGGGATTGTTGTTCACATCGACGACCGGAGAGAAGACGGCATGAATGCCCGCTGCTCGCGTCTCGATCCGCACGGCATCGAGCATCTTGTCAAGCAGTTCGACATCTTTTTTCGAGCGGCGGTTAACGGCCGACGCAACGGCGCGCTGGCTGGGGAAGCGCGTCCCTCCGGCAAGCTGCTGACCGAGGCCGCGCTCCACATCGGATGTGATCAACAGCGGGATCCCGGCAAGGGCCTGGAGTTCCTGCAGCTGCCGCGGGGTATGCTCGACCGTTCCCCCGAAGAGGATGAAACCGCCGATTCCTTCCTGAATGAGCGCATGGATATGCTCGAGGTACCGGGGATCACCGAGTTTTGCGCCCTCGAGCCGGGGCATGACCATCTGAGCGACTTCTCGCCTGAGTGAAGAATTTTGCATGATGCGTATTTTCGCTTTTTCACCGATGTATTGCAAGTATTTTGTTTTTGCCTCACAAGGGTATTTTTCCCGCTTCACTCTTTTCCCCTCGCATGGTATACTGGACGTCGTTTCACGCAGATATCCCTACACCCTGGATGCAAGGAGTCCTTGTTTGGAAGAGCTCAAATATGAACATGGTTCCTATTGGACAGGTCCCGTCCGCATTTCCTTCATGGCACGGGCACTGACCTCGCTCACCTTTTACACACGCCTCGTCTCCATCGTTGTCCGGGGAAGCGCACAGGCAAAACGCGGTCCGTACGGCACGCCCGAATGGTGTGAAAACAGCTTCGCGACGCTCCGCGCGCTGGAAGCCGCCGGGGTGAAGTTCGAGATCACCGGCACCGACTCCTTCAAGGCCGTCGAAGGCCCCTGCGTGTTCATCGCCAATCATATGAGCACGCTCGAAACATTTATCCTCCCCACGATCATAGCCCCCTTCAAAGACGCGACCTTTGTCGTCAAACAGAGCCTTGTCGACTACCCGATCTTCAAGCACATCATGCGCTCGCGGAACCCCATTACCGTGGGCCGCACGAACCCCCGCGAGGACCTGAAGGCCGTGCTCGAGGGAGGCGCCGAGAGGCTGAAGGCGGGCATGTCGATCATCCTCTTCCCCCAGACCACCCGGACGCCGGTTTTTGACCCGGAACAGTTCAACACCATCGGGATAAAACTCGCGAAAAAGGCCGGGGTGCCGGTGGTCCCGATCGCGCTCAAGACCAATGCCTGGGGCAACGGCACGTTCCTCAAGGACTACGGCAAGATCGACCCGTCGAAGAAGGTACACTTCGCCTTCGGCAAACCCCTCTGGATCAAGGACCGCGGGACCGAAGAGCATCAGCAGATCATCGAGTTCATCTCGGGAAAACTGAAGGAGTGGGAGGCGGAAGAGCAGGCACGAAAATCGTAAAAGAGCTTTTAACCATCTCTGCGCAGGGTGCATATTTCATAAAGCAATATGGACGTGTTGAATCATCTGGATATGATTGCTTTCACCTACAAGTCTACATAGTCAATTTTGTAACAAAGTTAATAAATTCTGGTTGTACCATGCTTCAGTAAGAGAAAGGCCGAATAGACTAATCGGATGATTACGAACGGTACTAAAGCGTGCAAAATATATACTATCTTAGTATTCTTGCCGTCTGGAACAAATCGAGATAAAATAAGTTTAACGAGATATTTTGATTTGTCTAGGCTCACATCTGGCTGGGATTGCAATACTCTTCTGCAGAACGAGGAGTGAGGGAGGTCGCTATTAAATGCATCTGCGCCTGGTGTTTAAAAGACATGGGGCCCGTAAAAGAAAGCATCCACCCAGACACCGAGATCTCCCATGGTATCTGCTCAAGTTGTCGTGACAATGTCATTTTTCAGGAAGGAGTGCCGCTGCAGCGTTATATTGACAGTTTTGCGATCCCAATCTTTGTAGTCGACAGCAATGTTACGGTTACAGCCGTGAATCGTAGGGCCTGCAAAGTACTCGTGTAAGGAGCCGACAGCAATTGTGCAACATCTGGGTGGAGACGTGTTCGAGTGTGAGCATTCCAGACTGCCAGAAGGATGCGGAGGGACGATTCACTGTTCAGGATGTACTATCAGAAAAACGGTTACTAAATGCTTCGCGACCGGTAAGCCCCAGAGTATGGTACCAGCGTACCTCAACCCAGACTCTCCCTCATCAAGAACTCTCTCAATAACGACGGTGAAGGTAGCCAATTTGGTGATGCTACGGGTAGATCAATTGAAATAGAAACATAACTTTATAATCAAGGGAACTTGGTTGGTCATTTGGTTCCTTTGCACCCACATTATGCCTGCTTCCAGTTTATATCAATGTCGTTCAATGGCATCTTATAGACAGGCGCTAACGAATTCTGGTTGATAATTTATGAGTTTCAAAGTATGGCAAGCACAACAGAATACTGGAAGGATCAGACACTGCATATTTCAAACGATACTCTTCGACACTATCAGGTCCTGATTTTACGAGGAACACCTACAAACCTGCACATTTGTTAAAACAGAAAGGCCATCAATTGACCCCCTTATTTCCTTGCTTTTTCCCTTTGAACCGATAAATAACCGTAAAGAAGTTAATAAAGGCCCATTTCCTTTAAGACCTCGGAGCATGCCTTTTGGGAAACATCGCGAAATCTTTGTTCAAAGTCCATAAATTGAAAGCCTTTCTGAAGTTCAGGAATATCGTACTCATAACCATTCCATCCAGTACCTTTCCATCCTACGGCAACCTTTTTTATTTGAGGACGAATTATTCAATTTCATGATTAGGCCATAAAATGAATAACGTCATTTTTGAAATATAATCCAAAATCAAAGATTTCTAAAAACCAAATCCGATTTTATTTCAGCATGATTTTTATTGTACTCACGAAGGGAAAACTAGTATCGCGGAAATCACGCCAAATACCTTCCCAATCCCAACTCCAGTATGTATTGGTTTCAGTGAATATTCTGGGATCTTCTTTACGCACGCGGTCGGCTCCTCGTATTTCACTGATTTCTCCAATCGATGATTAACAATCATAAACCTTATAGCTATTCTTTAAAACCTTTAATCACTCTTCGACTCTGATCAAAGAAGGCTCCCATGCCCCTCCAAGATTCATTATTGAAATTTGCGCTAATTTACCTCTTTCGCCTGATGTGGCTCACTGTTTAGCTGCATTTATAGCCGTGCTAAAAGGTACTAGAACACCAACACTATTCGGTTCTATCTTCATTGGACTTGCTTTATAAGGAATTACTGTAATATTGTGGGATGTCTTTAGCTCATCTTGTGAAATAGTTAGTCTAGCAACACTGCATGCAGTTGTTATGGTACAAAATAAACCTAGTAAAACGATCTTACTTAATCTATTTGTCATCATCAAGTGCTCCTTTTTGTGTTTTTTTGTAAGCGCCATGAAATGCTATCGATGGCAAGATGGTGAATCGGATTTTCATTATAGAGGAAATAAACTAGATGTCAAAATGAAAAACGGGGTATTTTTGGGTGTGTCAACAAATAAAGAATAATAACATGACATTCTCAAAGAAATGCAACTTCAACAACTACAGGAAGGAATAAATGCCGTATAGCGAACCTCCAAATATTCAACGTTCATCCTGTATTAGATCCGCATCTCCACCTACAAAGGACAATGACTGAGCAACAGCGAACATGGGAGGTCTATGGGATGTCCCCAAAGTTCCGTGTATTTCAGGTCACAGGATCGGTTCCCTTTTTCGACGCCGTTGGAACTTGCGCAGGGGACATCTCGGGCCCGAGCAATACCGCGATCCATCGTGTGCTTTTGTTGTTCTCGCATGCAAACTTCAGGGTCATGGTCAACGGTATGCACAGAACCACGCCGATAAGACCGAGCAGGCCTCCCCAAAAGATCAACGAGAGAAATACAACCAGCGTGGACAGGCCAAGCCTCCGACCCATGAGCCTCGGCTCGACCACGTTGCCAAGAATGAAATCAACGGCCAGATATCCGGCAGCCGCGAGCGCGGCAGGACCTATCCCGAGCTGGATAAGGGCGAGAAAAACCGCGGGAACGGCGGCGATCAGGGCGCCGATATTAGGGACATAGTGGAGTAAAAATGCCAGGAAACCCCAGAGAATGGGAAAATCCACGCCGAGTATCCACAGCCATAACCCGATCAGAACACCCACGGTCAGACTGATCGCCGTCTTTATGACCATGTAACGGTTGATATCATAGACGAACCCCATAAACGGGTGAAAGTCCTTCTGAGGATCACCGAGAATAGCGCGCAGTTTGACGGGAAAGCTTGAGGCTTCAAGGAGAATGAAGGTTACGATGAGCAGGATCACGACGATCTCGAACAGCGCCGAGCCCAGCCCCGCGAGCAGGCTGGCGTTCAGACTCCTCACCGCTTCCGGATTGACCTGATCGAACAGCAACGAGTCCGTGAACCGGATACCCTTGGTTGCCAAAAACGTCTGGAGTGAAGAAACATGCTTCTGTAAGCGCATCTGATAATACGGGAGGTCAGTGTAAAAACTGTTAAGGGACGTGCCGACGAGTACTCCGATAACCACGAGAATAGCAGCCATGCCCGCCACCACGAGCAACACCGCGACTACATGAGGAATGCGTTTCCGCTCAAGCCAGAGGAGCGACGGCGTGCCGATGGCAGCCAGGAAAACAGCGACGAGAAACGATACCAGGACCGATTGTGCCTGATGAATGCTCCCCGTGATGATGGCGAGCGCCGCCACGATGACGAGTATGCGCGTTCCGCGATGGTAATCACTCTGTTCAGTCATGGACCAATACCTCTTCTTTTCTCACGGTCCGGCATTCAAGTTAATGCAATGAAAAGGGGGACACTAGTGGATGTCCCCCAAAGTTCGATTGTCACCGCCATACTCAGGCTCTGTTAACGAGCCCTATTTACGCTCAAAAACCGTGATGAAGCTGTTATTTACCGCGTAGCCGGTTGCGAGAAATTTACCATCCGGGCTGTATGCAAGGCTGCTGAGACCGCATTCGCTATCGATCGCTTTCAGCTGGGCAGCAGTGCTAATGTTCCAAAAGATCAACTTGCAGCCGCTCTCTGAGCCGACTCCTGCCACGGGAATTCCAAAAGCGCCTCTCACGACGACTGTAGAGGATATTGAATCACCGGACGTCAGAACATTGCTGCCGGGGATGAATGACAGTATGGACATCTTGTCGGAATGTCCGTTCAGAGCATTGCCCGAATTCCCCGTTGTTGCATCCCAGATCATGATCGTGTTGTCATCACTGCCGGTGACAAGATGCTTACCGTCGGGACTGTAAGCAACAGTATTGACATTGTTCGAATGGCCGTTCAGAGCTTTGATTTTATCCCCGGTGGCCGCGTCCCAGATAATTGCGGAGTTATCCTCTGCTGCCCGTGGCCACCCGTGACCCGTCGGGGCTGAACGCTATTCCTTTTACATCATTATCGTGGCCGCTTAATTTCTTGAACAAGTCGTCTTTCTTAATATCCCACAACATGGCCTTCTTGTCGTCGCAACCGATCGCCAGAAGACTGCCGTCTTGATTGAACGAAAGCGCGTTCACGTCGTTGAAGGCCTTTATCCTGGTGATCTTCTTCCATGTCTGTGTATCCCATAAAATCACTTTTTTATCACGATCTCCTGAGGCCAGATATTTCCCGTCGCGGCTGAACGCCAGAGCTCTGACGTCTCCACCGTTTTCCTTGAGTTTGTTCACGATTTGCCAATTTGTACTGTCCCAAATAATAACTTCTTTGTCTGAGGTGCCGATAGCCATAACGTTACCTGACGGGCTGAACGCGATGGAGAGCACCTCTCCTGAATAACCTCTCAGGGTCTTGACCTTTTCATAGTTCAGCGGAACAGAAGGCCCTGCTTCTGACGACACATATGACGTGAAAAGGAGCATGATAACGATCACCATGGTTCTCAGTTTCATTGTCAGTACCTCCCTGTATGTTAGTTGTATGAAGCGTTTACTTCTTTTTGCTCTTCGGCTTTTTGACTTCTTTCTTTGAGCCCTGCTGTGATTTTGCCATGATCCGTCACCTCTTTCTTTTATTAATCTTAGATTTTCCGCTTCCTCTTGTTATTGAGTTTCGGCCGCCCTTCCTGACCAGCTGGATGGTGACGATTGTGAGCGCACACCATGCGTGCATGTCAAAGGGTATCCACATCCACATATAAAAAAGGCTGACCCGCTCAGGGTCAGCCTTCATGATGTTATTGCGCCTTGATAGAGACCAACTCGACTTCGAAGATCAATACTGAGTTCGGGGGGATTCCCGGCCTGCCTTGTTCACCGTATGCGAGGTCCGCCGGAATAACGAGCTTCCACTTAGAGCCTTCCTTCATGAGTTGGAGAGCCTCGGTCCAGCCCTTGATCACGCCGCCCACGGGGAACGTCGCGGGTTGTCCGCGCTTGTATGAGCTGTCGAACTCGGTCCCGTCGATCAGCGTACCGGCGTAATTCACCGACACCGTATCGCTTGCCTTAGGTGACTTGCCTTTGCCCTCCGTGATGACCTTGTATTGCAGCCCGCTCGGCAGGGTCTTGACCCCTTCCAGTTTCTTGTTCTTTGCGAGAAATGCGTCCCCATCTTTCTTGTTCTTCTCGCCGATCGTCTTGTTCCGCTCCAGTTGTTTTGCCTGGAGGTCCTTCTGCAAGGCCATGAGGGTTTCTTTTGCCTCCTGATCGGTCATCAGGTGTTTGCTGTTGGACAAGACGTCCTTGATCGCCGCTTGCGAGAACATCGGGGTCGACGTCCAGCTCATTTTTTTTCAGGTTGTTGCCAACGTCCAGGCCGATCGCATAGCTCACTTTGTCCTTCTGGGTCTTCAGTTCCTTCTTTTCCCCGGCTATGGCGGGACTTGCCGCCAGCGCGATGCATAAGATAATTACGAGACGTGCTTTCATATTTTCTCCTTGTTAAAATTAGTTTTACTGTGCGTAAACATACCAGCATTTATGCGGTTTGTCAATTCTCCGGTCTACCAGGATCGAACACAATAGGTCCGGCACTACCATGCTCTGGATTTACAGCAGGACATCGAGCAGCGTAAAAACGAAGATCGTAACGCTGAGGTAGCCGTTCATATTGAAAAAAGCCATGTTCAGTTTTGAAAGATCATATTCCTTGACCAGCGTATGCTCGTAGATGATCAGACAGAGGGCAATGATCACGCCCGCAAGAAAAGACCACCCCAGCGAGAGCAGCGCGTACAGCCAGAAGAGAGCGGCCATCGTGACCGCGTGGGAAACACGGGCGATCCAGAGCGATCGCCCGATCCCGAACCGCTGGGGGATGGAATGGAGGCCCGCCTTCCGGTCAAAGTCCATGTCCTGGAGCGCGTAGAGAACATCGAACCCCAGGAGCCAGAACAGCACCGCGGCCCCGAGCACAAGAGCGGGAGCCTCAAGCCTTCCTGTCACCGCTATCCATGCGCCGATCGGCGCGAGGGAGATGGCGAAACCCAGAAACGCATGCGACAGGAAGGTGAACCGCTTGGTATAGGAGTAGAAGAACACGATCGCGAGAGCTAGTGGTGACAGCACGAAACTGAGCGTGTTCAACCGATAAGCAGCGTATACCAGAAGGACCGACGAGACCACGGTGAACAGGATCACCTGGGCCGGCGTTACCAGTCCCTTGGGAAGGGCACGCACGCTGGTCCTCGGGTTCTCGGCATCGAAAACCCGGTCCGCCCAGCGGTTAAACCCCATGGCCGCCGAGCGCGCACCGACCATGGCCACGGTGATCCAGAGGATCGTGCTCCACGGCGGCACTCCCCTTGCCGCCAGCAGCGCGCCGGTAAAGGCAAAGGGCAGCGCGAAGATCGTGTGTTCGAACTTGATCATCTCGAGGATGATCTTTATTTTTTCCAGCATGTCACCCTTTCAATACCATGTTCATGGATCCCCGGAGGTAGGGCGCATGCGGATCAAACACCCAATTGCACAGAGCCCCCGGACACCGTTAACCGGACCTTTTCAATTAGGGGATCTCTCGTTGTTCACCCTGGAATTTCGCTGTTCGCCCTGGCAGGAGACCCTTTTATTTTTGCTGCAGCTGTATTTTTCCCCACTCCCCGATCTTCTTCTTGATGTCCGGCATGGCCTTCTGCGCCGCCTCGATGCCCGCCTGCATGCACCGCTTTTTCTGGCTAAAATCAAGCATCCCCACGTTGCCTACCGCCGGTGAAATGAGCACATCGGCATTCTTTCTCGTATATTTCACATTCTCGCTGGACATGATGGTGACCGACTGCAGCATGACATCGATGAGGTTCGTAATGTTGAAATTGACCACATTCTCGCTGATGTCCACAGCGATCACGATGTCGGCACCCCTTTCCCGTGCTACGGAGCTCGGGAGATTCTCCACCACGCCGCCGTCGACCAGGAGCTTCCCCTGGTGATCCACCGGGTTGAATACGCCGGGGATGGCGCTGCTCGCATGCACTGCTTTGGCCACCGAGCCATGGTCAAGGACCACGCGCGTTCCGCGGTTCAGGTCTGTCGCGATCGCCGCAAAGGGCAGTTTGAGGTCCTCGATGTTTGCAGCCGGGATCTTGGCCTTCACGAAGTCTTCCAGCTTATCGCCCTTGGCCAAACCCATACTGGTAAACGCGGAGAGAATCCCGTAATCAAAAACCTGGTCTTTCTCAAGAGAGAACGCCGTCCATTCAAGCTCAAAGCTGTTCGCGTCCGACGCATAGATCGCGCCGATAAGGCTCCCAACGCTCGTGCCGACGATCATATCGATCGGGATCTTCTCCTGCTCAAGCGCCCGGATAACACCGATGTGCGCGAAGCCTCGCGCTGCGCCACCGCCGAGCACGAGCGCGATCCTTGGTTTTGGGCTCTCCGTCACAGGCGGCCCCTGCGTTGATGCACACGAGGCGAGCACTGCGACTAACATGCAGATCGAGCATCGTTTGCCGTATTTCATAAGCATCTCACGCGCTCCATTGAGCGAGAAGGGCCGTTCGAAGAGAGTGTGATTGAATGTGATCATCTCGAGAATGGTCTTAATTTTATTCATCATGGATAATACCTCATAATAACCACGGAGACAGGTCAACACGGCTCGCTGTACGACGCTGCTCTTTAGTCCGGATTCTGACTTCTTGCTTCTGACTTCTGCCCTTCCAGCATCTTCACCACTTCCCCGTACAGCGTTTTCACGATCTCGTCGTAGTCCCTGCCGCCGGGATGAACCGGCTTCCCGAATGAGACCGTGATTTTTGACGGCTTCGGGAAAAGTCTCCCCGAAGGCAGCATTGCATAGGTGCCGCTGATCGCCACGGGAACGATCGGGATGTTCAGTTCCTTGGAGATGATCCCCACGCCCTTTTTGAACTCCTTGATGCTGCCGTCGCGCGAACGGCTGCCTTCAGGAAAAACGAGGAGTATCTTTCCACGGCGGAGCACATACGCCGATAACTGGAGCGCGTTGTAAAGCCTGGTTTCCATGTCCACCGGGATCACCTGGAAGATCCTCGATATTTTCGACAGGACCGGCCCGCCGAAATACTCGGTTGCGCCGAGAGAAAAGGCCTGTGAGCTGGTCTTCCAGGAGATCGCGGCAGCGATCGACGGTGCGTCCGCAAGGCTCAGATGGTTCGGGGCGATGATGAACGGCCCCTTCTCAGGCAGGTTCTCGATGCCCGTGGCCGATAAACGGCCGTAAACCTTCATCACCACCTTGAGCAGCAGCAGGACCATATATCGTATTGCATGTGATGATCGGTCCGAACTCAAGCTTGATCGATTCCCGCGCCTCTGCTCCGGGTTCCTGCGCAAGGATCTCGGCCCATGACATTCGCACGCGCTCGCCGGCCTTGAGCGGCCCGGAGGCCAGCAGCTCCTGCAACCTGAGCACCGCGTCCTTTACGGTGAAAAGCTCACTCCCGAAAGACTCGGGCAGGCTGATGTCGAAAGACTTTTCGATGCTCACGACCAGCTCGACCCGGGTGAGCGAGTCGAGTCCCAGGTCAAGCTCCAGGTTGTCGTCGGGAGCGATATTCTTTTTTGCAGAGAATGGTTCGAGGCAGGCCAGGAGCTTTTTTGCCACCGGCGTCGAGAGCAGGTCGCTGTCAACCACGGTCACCGGTTTCTCGGCCCGTTCGCCGCTCTTCAGATACATGTCCCTCACCTGGCTGCGCTTGAGTTTGCCCAGGCGCGTGGCCGGCAAGGGGTCCTTGAAGATCTTCAGCCCCGTGATCCGCTTGTACGGCGGCAGATCTTTTGCAAGGTCTTCGATCTCGAAGGCAATGGTCTCTCGTGAGTTGGAGAGGTTCATTTTTTTGAGGTAATCGAAATCCGGGACCACCGCGGCCTCGATCCCGCGCTCACCCTGGATGAGGCAGATCTCCTTGATCGACGATATCTGTTTATAGAACTTCTCGAGCTCGTCGGGAAAGATCTTCTTGCCCGTCGAGAGCACGATCATCTCCTTGGACCTGCCGGTGATGAAGAAGTAGCCGTCCTTGTCGCGATATCCCAGGTCCCCGGTAAAGAACCATCCGTCACGTAGGACCTCCGCGGTCTCCTGCGGTTTCTTGTAATACCCGAGCATCACATTCGGCCCGCGTATCGCGATCTCTCCCATGCCGTGCTCGTCGGGATTGACGATTCTGACCTCCACGTCAGGGATCGGGATACCGATGGATCCGGCCTTCTGTTTCGAGAGCGGGTTGAACGTGGAGACCGGGGACGTTTCGGTAAGGCCGTACCCTTCAATGACCGTGAACCCGAGATCGGTCATATCGCGGTACACATCGGGATCGAGCCGGGCGCCGCCGCTCGCGAACAGCCTGAACTTCGGGCCGAACTTCGCGTGCACTGTTCCAAAGAGCGACCTGCCGACATTGAGTCCCGCTGTTTTCCGCAGCAGTCTATTGAGAGCGATAAAGAGCTTTACCAGCGCTCGAACAAGGCCGGGCTTTTTGCGGATCCCGTCGAAGATGGCATTGCGGAGCGCCGTGAAGAGCTGCGGCACGCCGACCATGGCGGTGACCCCGGCCTCCTGCATGCAGGCAAGGATGTCCGGCCCCTTCAAACTGTTCAGGATCGTCACCTGCCCGCCAAGCGCGAGCGGCAGCAGCATGCACGCCATTGCGGGGTAGGTATGGTGAAGAGGAAGCAGGCAGAGGAGGTTGTCCCCGTGTACGATGATATTGAGTTTGATGACGCTCGCCAGGTCCGACGCCAGATTGCCGTGCGAGAGCATCACCCCTTTGGGATCGCCTGTTGTTCCTGATGTATACAGAAGAGCGGCCAGATCATTGGCTGCATGCGCAGGCGGGAGCGCTGCATCGGGATACGACGTGACCATACGGGAGAACGGTATACCGTCGCCGGGGTCAAACGAGATAATCACGAGTGGTTCGCTTCGGGGAAGCTTCTGCCTGCTGTCAGCCGATACAAAGACCGCCTTTGCCCCGGAGTTCGCAAGCAGGACGGTGACTTCTTTCGCAGTCAGCTGCGCGTCCAGCGGCACAATGACCGCGCCGCAAGAAACAACCGCGAGATACGCGATCATCCACTCCGGCCTGTTCTCCGAAAGAAGGCCAACGCGGTCGCCCTTGTTGATCCCGCTCTCCGAAAGCGAGCGGGTAACGGAAGCTACGCTCCTGATGAGGTCCCGGTAGGTATACTGCTGATACCGGTCATCCGCTTTCATCCGGATGGCGATCTTGTCCGGATAGCGTGCGGCCATCTCCTTGATCTTGATCAGGATCATGTCATGCCTCTCATCGGGAGTTTGCGATACAGTATAGAAACAGGATATAATGCTGCGGTAGGAATGTCAATGAAGAATCGTATCAAGGACAGGTCCGATCATCTCCTGTCCGTTCAGGATCAGTCTTTCGTGGCCTTTTTAACATCCTCACCTGCCTTTTTCCAGGTCTTCTTGGCGTTCTTGTCAATGGTCTTCAAGTCCTTTTTCGCCTGTTTGTCAACGGCCTTAAAATCCTTCTTGGCCTTCTTGCCCACGGACGTCGTCACCTTCTTCATCCCCTCGTGGACCTCTTTGAAGCCTTCCTTTGCGGACTCCGCCTCATCGGCGCGAAGCATTGCAGGCGCAACCAGTAAACACAAGGTCAGCAATATATAAAGCAAGCGCATTTCATCCTCCTCACATCGCATGGGTGTCAGACCAGTATGCGACAAAATACACCGGGCGACCGCGATTGTCAAGATTGACACTATTACATCTAATAAAAAATCTACCAGGCGATCTGAGACACGGAGGAGTGCGGTAAATCTTACGACCTTGACCCGGACAAGGCGGGACTACAAGGCAGAAGCCAAAAAGCGTCTCTCGCAATACCGCAAGGGGTGAAAAAGCTGGTACAACTCCTCACGAAGGAGTTCGACCCGTCCGCTGCACTCCCCCTCCGCAGGTCAACCGCCGCCCCACTCCCGTATCGCCGCAATGAGCCCCTCGACCACTTTGGCCATGCGTCCGTAATCCAGGGTCTCGGGAAGGTCCGTGGGCGCGTGGTAATGCGGGTTCCGGTAGAATGCCGTGTCCGTTACCATGAGCGCCTCGTACCCGAACTTGCCGAAGGACCAGTGGTCGGAGAAATCGATGCCGATCATGATCGCAGGCGCGTTCAGGGTGATAAGGGGGAGATCGGTTGCTTTTTTGAAACTCCTGGCGATCCGCCCCGTAAAGGCCTTCGACCGCATGTTGCCGACCATGGCGATGTAATGCCCCGTCTTCGGGAACTTGCGGCTCATGAAGGGAAAGGGATAATGCTGACAACCTTCCCGGTCGCAGAAGAACCCGATCATCTCGAGGCAGATCATCCCCTCTACGCGCTCGTTCTTTTCCGTGAGACTTTTCGCGTAATGAAAGCTCGCCATGTTACTGCTGCGGTACACCGGCCATTCTTCTAGCGCGAAGGCTACGAACCGGATTGTTCTCTCCATCCGCGCGTTGGCCACATCCCGCGCCAGACCGAGCAGTCCTGCCACGCCGCTCGCGTTGTCGTCGGCGCCCGGCGTGGTGTGTACCGTGTCGTAGTGAGCGCCGACGATGAGCAGCGTTTCCGGAGAGGCGCCGCCCTTAAGCTCCGCGATGATGTTATAGTAGGTGTTCCCGTTAAAGACAAATGGCTGCCTCGCGACCTGATAACCGAATGAGGCGAACTGATCTGAAATATAGGTTGCCGTCTCCTCCAGTCGCTCAAGGTCTTGAAAGGTACGGACCCCGATCTCCCCGGCGAGCATGGTCACGACCTGACGCAGATAATCAGCCCTCTCCATGTGCAAAGCCTATCATACCCTTCTTCCCGATGTCAAACCATGGCATCAATTTTCTTGACTCTTGAGCACTCTTTGCTTAAACTTGAAATAGAACCGTAAAATTACAAGGAGGATATCATGCCGAAAATGCCGAAACAGTACATCACCATCCAGAAAAAATATAAAGGTCTCATCAAGGCAGTTGGGAACCTTGGAAAGGCCGCCAAAGCAGCAGGACCGCTGAACAAGAAGACCTCGGAACTGGTCCAGATCGCCGCTGCTGCCGCCGTGCGGTCCGAGGGGTCTGTCCACTCCCATGCCCGCCGGGCGCTGGCAGCCGGGGCAAAGCCCGATGAGATCCGCCATGCGATCATCCTGCTCACGAGCACCATCGGCTTTCCCGCTGTCTCCGCCGCGATGTCCTGGGCGAATGACGTGCTGGAGAAGAAATAAAGCTTTTTTCATTGCGGAGTACATCAGAGATAACGATCCATAAATTGTTTTCTCTGTGTGCTTCTGTGCCTCTGTGGCAACATTGCATCTAATCATGAAGATCGATATCTACCTGTCCGAGATCTGCGGCTCCTACCACGAGCTCCGCGCGAACCTGGACCGCGCGCTCGCGGAACTGGACATCAAACCCGACGTCACCTACCGCACGATCTATTACGACGAAGCAGTCAGCCGCAACATACTGGGCTCTCCTTCCATCTGGATAAACGGGAGAGACGCCTTCGAGGGCGGCAGCTCGCCCGGGATAACCTGAAGAACGTACATGGACGAGTCCGGGAGACTCAAAGGCGTACCGTCGGTCCTGATGTTGAAGCAGGCGATCGGGCGGGAAATGAACAAGAATAATAAATGAAAAATTGATGTCACCACAAGTCACAGAGGTCGCGAGAAAACCAATCATTTTCAATATGCATTTTCAGTCTGTTATGGCCGCACCTTCGCAAGAGCGGCTACGTCTCTGCGGAGATTTGACTTTTTCCGAACTTATCAAATAGTCACAGGACATGGACAAATTTATAAAAACCTGGTCTTCATAGGCGATTCACTCACCCAGTGGGGTGACTGGGGGCAACGGTTCCCCGGGTATCAGGTGACAAACCTCGGCATCTCCGGTGAAACCGTAGAAGGTCTGCTCGCCCGCAGGGAGCGCATCCGCACGCAGATCGACAATCCGGACTTCATCTTCCTCATGACCGGCATCAACAACATCGCAACCGGGCAGTACGACATCGTCCCCCCCTATCGCGAGATCGTCCGCAACCTGACCACGTGGTACAAACAATCGATTGTCGTGGTCCAAAGCTTGTTGCCGGTGGACAGTGCATGGGTCGGCAATGAAGTAATTCCAGATATCAACCGCCTTCTCGAAGAGATCGCCCGCGAATACGGCGCAGAGTATCTCGACGTGTTCAGATCCTTTGTGGATGCGAAGGGAACTCCGAAGAAAGGCTATCTTTCAGATGATGGGGTCCACCTGGCGAGCAAGGGATATGATGTGTGGGCAGGAGAGGTGAAGCGGTTTTTATTAGAGAAGTGATTGATGATACCATGTTCCATTGCATGGATGGAGACTTCCCCTCGGGGGAGAGTTTCAATTGCTGATTTCGGATTGATGAGTTCGTACTCTTTTTTCCCTTTACTCACCTGATCCTCCTGCCCCTTGACCCCGGCCCCTGACCCTACTCCACCTTCACCCCCACCGCCAGTTCCTTCTGCTGGAGCGACCTGATCTTGTCACGCAGCTCTGCCGCTGTCTCAAAGTCCAGCTCTTTCGCCGCCGCGCGCATCTGTTTCTGAAGCGAGGCGATGTACGCGGGGATATTCACGGTCGGCAGATACTCGCCCGCTTCTTCAGCGGCGATCGGCACGGTGAAGTAATCCTGCTCGTACACCGTGCGCAGCGTGGCCTGGATGTTCTTCTTGATGGACTGCGGAGTGATGTTGTGCTGCTTGTTGTATGCCTCCTGCACCGTGCGCCGCCGGTTGGTCTCGTTGATGGCGTTCCGCATGGAATCGGTGATCTTCTCCGCGTAGAGGATGACCTCGCCGTTCACGTGCCGCGCCGCGCGGCCCATGGTCTGGATGAGCGAGCGCGTCGAGCGCAGGAACCCTTCCTTGTCCGCATCGAGGATCGCCACAAGCGAGACCTCCGGGATATCGAGTCCCTCGCGCAGCAGGTTGATGCCGATCAGAACATCGTATTTCCCCAGGCGCAGGTCCCGGATGATGTCGACCCGTTCAAGGGTGTCGATATCGGAATGGAGGTATGCCACCTTCACGTTCAGTTCTTTGTAGTGTTCCGTCAGGTCCTCCGCCATGCGCTTCGTGAGCGTGGTGACGAGCACGCGCTCTTTCGACTCGGCCCTTTTTCTGACCTCGTTCAGGAGATCGTCCACCTGTCCCGTGGCCGGCCTGATCGCGATCTGCGGGTCCGTGAGTCCCGTAGGCCGGATCACCTGCTCGATGATCCTCTTGCCGGACTTCGCGACCTCGAAGTCAGCGGGCGTTGCCGACACGTACACGGTCTGGTGCACGCGCTGCTCGAACTCCTCGAAATTGAGCGGCCGGTTGTCCAGCGCCGAGGGCAGGCGGAAGCCGTATTCAACGAGATTCATTTTCCTGGCCCGGTCGCCGTTGAACATGCCGCCGATCTGCGGGACGGTGGCGTGGGACTCGTCCACGACCAGAAGAAAATCCTTGGGAAAGTAGTCGAGCAGGGTCGGCGGCGGCTCGCCGGGCGCCCTGCCCGAGAGATGCCGGGAATAGTTCTCGATGCCGTGGCAGTAGCCCATCTCCTGGATCATCTCGAGATCGAACATGGTGCGCTGCTCGATGCGCTGCGCCTCGATCAGCTTGTTCATTCTGCGGAATTGCTGGATGCGCTCCCTGAGCTCTTCATGGATGCCGTCAATGGCCGCCTTCATGCGCGATTCAGGGATCACATAATGGCTGCCGGGATAGATGGCGACCTTCTCGAGCTTCTGGCGCGGCGTGCCTAACAGCGGATCGAACACGGAGATCGTGTCGATCTCGTCGCCGAAGAGCTCAACGCGGATCGCCGCGTCCTCGTAGGACGCCGGAAAGATCTCGACCACGTCGCCGCGCACCCGGAACGTGCCGCGCTGGAAATCGAAGTCGTTCCGGGAATACTGGATGTCCACGAGCTTCCTGAGGATCTCATTCCGGTCGATGCGCTGCCCCTGCTCGAGGAACAGCAGCATGCCGTGGTACGCCTCGGGCGAGCCCAGGCCATAGATGCACGAGACCGAGGAGACGACGATCACATCGTTCCGCTCGAACAGCGAGGTGGTCGCCGAGTGGCGCATGCGGTCGATCTGCTCGTTGATGGCCGAGTCCTTCTCGATATACGTGTCCGTGGTCGGGAGGTAGGCCTCGGGCTGGTAGTAGTCATAGTAGGAGACGAAGTACTCCACCGCGTTCTCGGGGAAAAGCTCCTTGAACTCGTTGTAGAGCTGGGCAGCCAGCGTCTTATTGTGCGCGATCATGAGCGCGGGCCGCTGCACCTTCTCGATCACGTTCGCGATGGTGAAGGTCTTGCCCGAGCCCGTGACCCCGAGCAGGACCTGGTGTTCGAGGCCCTTGATGATGCCGTCAGCGAGCTGCTCGATCGCCTGGGGCTGGTCGCCGGTCGGTGTATAGTCCGATGTGATCTTGAATTTCGGCATGAATATAGTTTACTCGATAATCCGGGTGAGGTCAATAAAAGGCGGAATCGATTGATTGCACGAGGCCTGTCCAGAGCGCAGTCGAAGGAAATAAGGTAAGAAGGATGTAAATCTATTTTGGACGCAGATGAACGCAGAAAATCCGGATCAAACCCCTACATCAACAATTCTTATCTACGAGCAACTGCGAAAATCCGCGTCCTCTGTCATGTTTGTTTTCAACTCCGAACTCCGCACTCCAAACTCTGAACTGAATTATTTCCCATGGCACTTCTTGTACTTCTTGCCGCTCCCGCAGGGACAGGGGTCGTTCCTGCCGACCTTCGCGCCGACATGCACGGGTTCGGCGTGCTTGGCCGCCGCGTCTCCCGCGCCGACGAAGCTGAGGTTGGCGATCTGGCGTTTCTGTTTCCGCTCGATTTCCTCACTCTGTTCCTTGGCCGCGACCTTGATCCTGAACAGGTTCTCGACCGTGGATTCAACAATGCGCTGCTTCATTTCCTCGAACATGTCGAAGCCTTCTTTTTTGTATTCGATGAGCGGGTCCTTCTGGCCGTAGCCGCGAAGTCCGATGCCTTCCTTCAAATGGTCCATTGCCAGGAGGTGGTCTTTCCACTGATGGTCAACGGCCTGGAGCATGAAGACCTTCTCGAGGTGGCGCATGACCTCGGGGCCGATCTGCTGTTCCTTCTCGTTGTAGCTCTTGTTCAGCGCATCCCAGAGCTTCTCGCGGAACTCTTCGCGTGACAGGGACCGGGGGTCGATATCATGCGCTGCGTGATACGAGAACTTAGCCGCGAGCATATCGTTCAAACCGGTAATGTCCCAGGTCTCGGGATAGGCGCCCTCAGGACAGGTGAAGTCAACGATCCCGTCGAGCATCTCCTCGGCCAGGCCGAGCGCTTCTTCCTTGAGGTCGGTGCCGGAGAGTATCTGGCGGCGCTGCTCGTAGATCACCTTGCGCTGCTGGTTCATGACGTCGTCGTATTCGAGGACGTGCTTGCGCATCTCGAAGTTGTGGTTCTCAACCTTCTTCTGGGCGTTCTCGATGGCCCGCGACACCATGCGATGTTCGATCGGCACATCCTCTTCCATGCCGAGCTTGCCCATGAGTCCCGCGATCCGGTCGGACCCGAAGATCCTGAGGAGGTCGTCCTCGAGCGAGAGATAGAACCGCGAGGAGCCGGGGTCGCCCTGGCGGCCCGAGCGGCCGCGGAGCTGGTTGTCGATCCGGCGCGACTCATGGCGTTCCGTGCCGAGGATGTGGAGCCCGCCCGCCGCAATGACCTTCTCTTTCTCGTCGGCGCACTGCGTCTTGCACTGTTCGAGCGTCCTGTCCCACTCTTCTTTCGTATACTCTTTGCCTTTCAGCATCTGGCGTGCGAGCCCCTCGGGGTTGCCGCCGAGCACGATGTCCGTACCGCGGCCCGCCATGTTCGTGGCGATCGTGACCGCAGCGTACCGTCCCGCCTGGGCAACGATCTCGGCCTCCATCTCGTGGTACTTGGCGTTCAGCACCGAGTGCCTGATGCCTTTTTTCCTGAGCAGCGACGCCAGGGTCTCGGACTTGACGATGGAAATGGTGCCCACGAGCACGGGCTGGCCCTTCTTGTGACGTTCTTCGATCTCTTTGACCGCCGAGTTGAACTTCCCCTGCTCGATCTTGTAGATGAAATCGGAGGTAGTCGATGCGGACCATGGGTTGGTGCGTCGGGATCATGAGCACGTCGAGGTTGTAGATCTTCGCGAATTCCGCGGCCTCGGTCTCCGCCGTACCGGTCATACCCGCAAGCTTGCTGTAGAGCCGGAAGTAGTTCTGAAAGGTGATGGAGGCGAGGGTCTGGTTCTCGTTCTCGATCTTGACGTTCTCTTTGGCCTCGATGGCCTGGTGGAGTCCGTCGCTCCAGCGCCTGCCGGGCATGAGCCTGCCCGTGAACTCGTCCACGATCATCACCTGGCCGTCCTTGACCACATAGTCCACGTCGAGGTGGAACAGGGCATGGGCCTTCAAGGCCTGGTGCACATGGTGCACCAGATCCACGTTCGAGGGATCGTACAAATTGCCCGCGCCGAGCATCTTCTCGACCTTGATGTTGCCCTCCTCGGTAAGCGCCGCGGTCTTGGTCTTTTCCTCGATCGTGTAATCAACGTCCTTCTTCAGGCTCGGGATGATGCGGTTGATCTTATAATACTTGTCCGTGGAATCTTCCGTGGGACCGGAGATGATAAGCGGGGTCCTGGCCTCGTCGATCAGGATCGAGTCGACCTCGTCCACGATGGCAAAGTTGAGCTCGCGCTGAGCATAGTCCGCAAGGTCGAATTTCATGTTATCGCGCAGATAGTCGAACCCGAACTCGTTGTTCGTGCCGTAGGTCACGTCAGAGCCGTAGGCCTGCTGCCGCTGTTCGTCCGTAAGGCCATGGACGATCACGCCCACGGTCATACCGAGGAAGGTATAGATCGGGCTCATCCACAGGGCGTCACGCCGGGCGAGATAGTCGTTCACCGTGACCACATGCACACCCTTGCCGGTGAGACTGTTCAAATACACCGGCAGCGTGGCTACGAGGGTCTTGCCTTCCCCGGTCTTCATCTCCGCGATCTTTCCCTGGTGCAGCACGATACCGCCGATGAGCTGCACGTCGAAGTGGCGCATACCGAGCGTCCGTTTGGACACCTCGCGCACCACGGCAAAGGCCTCGGGAAGGATATCGTCGAGCGTTTCCCCGTCTTCGAGCCTCTTTTTGAACTCCTCGGTCTTGGCCCGCAAGGCAGCGTCCGCGAGGCTGGAAATCCCCTGCTCGAGCGCGTTGATCTTGTCCACCAGCACCTGAATGCGCTTCAGTTCCCGTTCATTCGCGGTGCCGAATACTTTTTTCAGAATCGATCCGATCATCTCATCTCTCCACCAGCAGTAAAATCAGTTGACAGCACTGCATATTATCATTTTTGCGCAGGAATTCAAGAGAATAATCTCACAGGACGTAGTCACACGTCCTGTGACGAGAGGCCGTGTCCTCATGATGTACACGGACCCTTTTTTCATCCTAAAAACGGCAGTTGTTCGCGCAAACCCGCAAGCATCGCAATGAAAATCAACGACTACCAGCTGTAAATAGACCTCACCATTTTGGTGCACTGATTTTTCAGATCAATTTTTTGTTTTCCTTCTGAGTTCTCTTTGAGCCTGCCTATACGAACCTTCACGCGCGGCTAACTGCTTTTTCCAGGTTCATTGCGTCTTAGATACACTCCAAATAAAAAACCCCGAAGATGGGGGCCATCGGGGTTATCAGTCATAGTACGATCACTGCAGCTGCGGATCGTTCGCGCAGTGCGCAGCGGATAGTTTGTCAGGACGCTTTCAGTACATTTGATGCCTGGGGGCCTTTATCCCCAAGAGTGATTTCGAACTCGACAGGCTGCCCCTCGGAGAGCGTCTTGTACCCGTCTCCCTGTATGCGCCGAGTAGTGCACGAACACATCGCGACCGCCTCCCTCCGGTTCGATAAAACCATATCCCTTCGACTCATTGAACCACTTCACTTTCCCCGTCGACATAACGATTACACCCTCCTTGTTTGTTTCCGCTGTTGACAACCGGGGTCTCTGGGACACCGAACAACGAAACACGGTTTAAGTACAAAGGGAAAGAGCCTGAACCCACCCCTACGCCCTTTCCCCCGGACAACCAAGATTATGTCAGACCGTTCAAAAAACGGTAACGATGGATGTGAAACTTTAATTCATATACCTTACCGGATTCACCGGCAGACCGTTTAAGCGCACCTCGTAGTGAAGGTGCGGACCCGTGCTGGAACCGGTATCGCCGATATAAGAAATTATCTCACCACGCTTGACCCGCTGCCCAGCCTTGACATTGAGCCGTGAGTTATGTCCAAACTCGGTTTTGATGCCGTATCCGTGGCTGATCTCCACCATGTTGCCGTAGCCGGTGCTGAAACCCGCTTTAGTAACCACACCATCTGCCGGTGCTATGATCGGCGTTCCGGTCTGGGCCGCGATATCGATGCCTTCGTGGAACTTCGGGATCCCGCTGAACGGCGAGGTCCGGTTACCGAAAGGTGAGGTGACCCAGCCGCGGACCGGCCATACCGAGGGAGTTGACGCATACAGGGACCGTTTGTCCTCAAAATACTCGATCAGCAGCTGAAGGCTGGCCTCCTGCCGTGATGCCGCTCCCTTGAGCAGGCTCAGTTCCTGATGCATCTCTTTCAGTGCTTCTTCCTGCTTTTTCTCGCCCAGGGCGGCAAGGTTCTGAAGACCAAGTTCGTCAGGGCCGCCGATGCCGAGCACCTGCTGGGCCTTATCCCGGGGACCCAGGCTCACGGCACGACGGAGCTTGGTATCGAGGTCGCGGAGCAGGAACATCTGGCGCTTGTAATCCAGGAGGTTGAGAGCGAAACTCTGGACCTGCGCCTTCTGCTGCATCAGTTCCTCGCGTACGGACTGCAATTCCCAAACTTTGTCTTTTACATCGTTATATTCGTAGACCAGATAGAAGGAGAGGACAAGCACCGCGATGAATGAAACGAACACGGACTTGAGGGCTGACTTGGAAATACTGAGCGTCCGAACCCGGGCATTCGGACCAGGCAGGAACATAAAAGTAAAATACTCTTTTTTCTGGATCTTTCTTGACTTCTTTGCCCCCATCATTCCTCCGGGAAAAGGTACATACAACTGTGTTAAATGATAACACAAAAAGCCAGGGAATGTCAACTATTTATTTGTTTATTTTTCTTAAAAAAACACTTAAGTAACAATATGTTATATAGCATTTCCTCTCGTGGACAAACTAGTGGAGAGCTGAGACCGGCACTCGCTCACAGCGAAGCGGACAACCGCTGCAGAGGGGCCTTGTTTTTTTGCAATGCTCTTTTCCGACTCGGACGATAAGGGCATGATATTCATTGTAAAATCTGGCGTCCATAGGCAGGTTGTCCATGAAAAGAACCTGAAGGGCGTGGTAATCCGCATTACCCGCAATCAACCCCTTCCGGCTGAATATCCGCCTGGTATAGGTATCAACCACAAAGAACGGCTTTTCTCCTGCATAGAGCAGGATTGCGTCGGACGTTTCCGGACCAATGCCGTTTACTTCGAGTAGTTGTTGACGCAATAGCTCTGGATCAGTTGAGAACATCCTTGTAAGACTATTGGAGTAGCGGGTGTGGATAAACGACAGCAAATGCCGAAGACGTTTCGTCTTGATGTTGAAATAACCGCATGGCCGTATGAGCGAAGCCAGTTTCTCCGGATCCAACTTGAACATGCGCGAAGGCGTCAGGAGCCGTTCCCGCTTGAGATTGGCCATGGCCTTTTCCACATTTGCCCATGCCGTATTCTGCGTCAGCACCGCGCCTACCATAACCTCGAAGGGAGTATCGCCGGGCCACCAGTGCTGGGGTCCGTAGGCCCGGTAAAGCGTCCGGTAGATGGCCTTTAATTGTTTCCCAATCTCTTTATCAAACATCCTGCTCCTGAACCATGAAAATCCAGGTCAACGTCTTTGACACGGATGACGCGGGATATAACCTCTGAATAAACACAGTCCTTCACAATCCAATCAGTGTAAATCAGTGTTAAAGACGTTGCCTTTTTTCCGCCCTTTTTTGCGTAGAATTGTTCTCCGCTCATAATTCACTTACCTAAGTTCCCGATCCATTTCTTCCGGATCGCAGATGTCGAATGGCGGATTTTTCTTGTCCACCTCTTTGTTTCCGTATTCTCCATTCTGCAATCCGCAAGGGGAATCACTCCTTCGTCGCATCCTTCACCCAGTCGAGATAATCCCGCGAACCTGCGACGATCGGGAGCGCGATCACCTCGGGTACGGTATAGGAGTGGAGCGATTTCACGCGCGCTACAAGCTGCTCCATACGCGGCAGCCTGCTCTTGCAGATGAGCAGCGTCTCCCGCTCATCCTGGGTCTTGCCCTCCCAGAAGAACAGTGAGCGCACCTCCGGCACGATGTTCACGCATGCAGCAAGATGCTCATCCACAAGCGCTGACCCGATCTTCGCGGCTTCATCCCTGGTTGATGTTGTTATCAGCACAATGATCTCGTCTCCCACGCCATTGCCCTTTCGAGTCCTTATTTCGATCCCCTGCTACCAAAGCCCTTCAAGTCTATCATCGCGGAGTACCGGTATTCCCCCGGCATTGCAATGTACGTCAGGCTTAATCCCCAGCATTGTGAAGCATAGTGCAAGAGGTAATCCTCCCGTATGGTCTTCTTGTTCAGAATATCGCTCGACACCTGGGCATGCAGGTTCCACTTGCTGAACTTCAGGCCTGCCCCGCTGATCAGGTAGTCCGCCACTCCCTGAGTAAAGGTGTGGGTAAGATCCAACGACACCACACCCGCGGTAAAGCCCACACCTTCGGAATGAGAAGACACGACATGGTCATAGGCATTGTAACTTCCGGTCGCCGACATGCTGAACATTTTGGGTGTCTTCAGGTACAATTCTCCGAGCACCTCAGAACCTGGATGGGCGGTACCACCTTGCTCCCGCGCTACACTAAAGTCATAAGATCGGGAGAGCCTGAAAACCATCACATCAAAGGTCGTATACGGCGATTCCTTTGTTTCTTTATAGTGTGCGGTCACACGATTGATCAGCGCGATAGTTACCAGTGTTTTGCGAAGCCACGGAGTCCACAGAATCGAACTGTGGAATGTCACCCTGCTCCATATGGGTAACATAGCTATAAGATATTGTCGGCTCGATCGAATGCCTGATCCGCCCGATCCCGGCCTCGCCATCAATGCCATACACCTGGGAAACACGGGCATTCACCTCAGTCCCCGCATAAACATATTTTCGCTCCGTCGGTTCCACGGTCGTGGCGCTCCGGTCATAGAACGTGGCCCGCACACCGGCATTCGGCGTAACGCTCAGGCCATTGCTGCCGAACGTGGCAGTCAACCGCGGGTTGAAGTCCACGCGCCGCGCGCCTTCCCCTTCCTGCTTCGTAAAATTCGCCGCAGACCCATCAAAGCGCAGGTGAAACGGTCCGGCAAGCGTTTCATCATAGATCGTATAGCGCAGTTCGGGCAGTTTCTGGACCGTCTTTTCGTTGGTCCGGGTAAGGTCGACCGAATACTGGCCCGCCAGATAAAGCGAGGCGGTGTTCCACCGCTCCACGTAGAAGGCGTTCGAGTCAAGATAGGGTTTAGACTTGTTCTCAAGCGTCTTATCGAGGTCATAAAAGTAGCGCTCATCGCTCACGAGGTTGATGTCCACACGGCCGGAGAGATCTTCGGCAAACTCTTCCTGATGCTGGAACTGGAAATTCCAGCGCGACTCGCTGGTATGGAACTGGTCGAAAAATTTGTAATACACCTGGCCCTTGGACTCCTGGGAATTCGCATAGCGGTACTCAATGCCGGTCCCATGCCCGGTCCGCTCCCGGTAATCCGAATAGAGGGTCATGTCCTTATAATCTGAAATGGCCCAGAAGAACGCGTTATTCGTATAAATACCGTCGAGGCTGCTGTGCCCAAGCGACTCCGGCATAAGAAAGCCGGTCTGCCTGCGCACGGGAAAGAGAAAGTAGGGTGAGTAGAGCACCGGCAGGCCCTCCACGTTGAACGACAGCTTCCTGCCGGTGGCATACCGCTCCATATCGATGTCCAGCACATCCGCCTTCAGAAACCATTCCTCCTCGTCACAGGTGGTGACGGTGCCCTTCTCAACATGGTAGACGGTGTCCGAGTGCCGTTCGATCATGCCCCCCTTCACGTGGAGGTTTTCTTTCTTGATAAACAGGTCGCCGTTCACGATAACGCCGTCCCGGGTATTCATGTTGACCTGCATTTTCTCGGCATGCATGATGTCTCCCTTGTCCTGCAAGAAGACCTTTCCCTCGGCCACGGCCTCGCCGGTCCTGTTGTCCAGCACGACCTTGTCCGCCTCGAGTCGCATTCCGTCCTGTTCGATCTTCACATGCCCGGTCGCGACATACCGGTCATTGGCCCGGTCATAATCAAGCTTGTCCGCCGCCACGGTGACAGGGATCTTCTTCGGGAGTCCCTCGCTCCAGGCGTGCTGGGTCACTCCCGCCAGTATCGCGGCGACAAGCAGGATGAAAAGTATGGATGCTCTCCTGTGCTTCATAATGATTCTCTTATGGCACCAGCCCAAGTCTCTCTCGCATACCGTAAAGCGAGACCACCTCAAAAGTATTTATCAGACAGGATCAAAGAATAACAAGGGACAAGAACGTTATTCATTCCTGTTCATCCTGTTATCCAGTCAAAAAAGGGTTACGTCCTGGATGATCCCTGTCGTTTCGACAAGAGTTCCAATCGAAATCATGCTCCGGGTAGTTCCCCCTCAAACCCGAAATCCGGAATCGAACCGTCTCATCCTTTCAGCCCGCTTAACGAGCCGGAGCGGTCTGGTTCCGGATGGAGCACTGCCCGCGCATCGCCTACCACATAGAGCGAGCCGGTGATCAGCACCAGATCGTCCCGTGATGCCGCCTTCCCGGCCGCCGCGATCGCTTCCTTGACCGTCTCCGCGGTCTCGACGGAGCCATGCCGCTTCTGTATTTCCGATGCCAGCGCCCGGACATCCATTGCCCGTGAATACTGCGGCTTCGTCACCACCACGTGATCGGCAAGCGGCACCAGCGCGGACATGATCCCCTCGTAATCCTTGTCCCCGAGAATTCCGATGATGAGGATGATCCTCCCGTAAGCGGTTCTCATTTCCCGGACGGTCGCGGCAAGCTTCTGAGCCGATGCCGGGTTGTGCGCACCGTCAAGGTAGATATCAGGCTTATGCGCCACAAGCTCCAGACGCCCTTCCCAGCGGACCTGCTCAAGTCCGCGCCGCACAGCGGCCTCATCCACGATGACCCCGGTATTGCGCAGACACTCGATCGATGCCAGGGCCAGGCAGGCATTGTCCACCTGATACCTGCCGAGCATATTGATCCGCACGTTTTCAAAAGAAGACCTGATCCCCCGGTAATCAAAGACCTGCCCGCGCTGCGCTGCGACAGTGCCCGGAAGAAAATCCCTGGACAACCGGTAGACCGCTGCTTGTTGAGCAGCGGCTTCCTGCTCGATGACCGTGATGACCTCCCGCTGCGTTGCCCCCGTCACCACCGGGACCCCCTGCTTGATGATACCCGCTTTTTCGCCGGCGATCTGCGTGAGCGTGGTCCCTAGAAAATCCGTGTGTTCAAGCTCGATGTTCGTGATCACCGACACGAGCGGGGTGATCACGTTCGTGGAATCGAGCCTGCCGCCCATCCCGACCTCGATCACGACAAGGTCCACGCCTTCATCCGCGAAGTAAGTAAATGCCATGGCGGTCGTGACCTCGAAGAACGTGGGATTGAGCGAGCCTCTCCCATCGGGACCGGTTGCCTTCCGAGCGACGTCACGCACACGACCCGCAAGCTCCACGACCTTTGCCTCGGTGATCAATACATTGTTGATCCTGATCCGCTCGGTAAAACTGACCAGGTGCGGGGACGTATAGAGCCCGACGCGATATCCCGCAGCCTGCAGCATGGATGCGATAAACGCGGACGTCGACCCCTTGCCATTCGTACCCGCAACATGTATTGACCGGAACTTCCGGTGCGGGTCGCCCATGAGCGCCATCAGCGTTGCACTGTTGGACAGCGCAAGCTTGATCCCATGCTTCTGAAGCGCATAGAGGTAGTCAATGGTTTCCCGGTATGCTCTGTCAAGGGACATCGTCGTGTGTGATCCGTTTCTCCATCAGAGATCAAGTCAGCGGTCTTCGGCGCCCCTCTTCCAGCTTCCTCCTATTGCGCGGCTGAGGGCGAGGGAGCGGTCGCCACCGGAGCAGGGGCCGCCATCTCGGCAGGTGAGTGCGTTCCATTTTCAGTGCCTTGTACCGGCTTCGGGGCCGGTACTGGTTTTTCAACGATCTTGGGCGCTGCTTTCAGCGTCAACACAAACGGGACCTGCTGGGCAGCAGGGAATGATTTCAAGCGCCTGGGATCGTAGCGCACCTTTGCCACGTCCTTGATCCGATCGAAGAAGGTGAGGAGTTCATGTTCAATCAGTTTGCCGGAAAGCCCCCGTTGGGTTTCGCTGAACTTCAGTGTCCGAAGCTGCTCATGCCCCTGCATGACCTCATTGATGCGCTGGATTGCCGCGGTCTCATTGACCGGGGTAATGCTCACCAACAGCGGCGCCACTGCCGGGGTGGGGACAGGCTTCGGCGCCGGCTGTCAGCACTCCGGCCACCGGCATCGGCACCACCGGTGACTTCGGTTGTAGTACCGCTGATGACGCAGGGGACGTGGTTACCGGCGCGGTCTTCACGATGTTCTCGATCTCAATATCAAGCTGACGAGGCAGAATGGCGTAATAATATCCTCCCGCGACAATGAGTGCGATACCCGCAAGCCACAAAGGACGATACAGTATTTTTTTGAGCTTCGTGAGCGTGGAGATGCCTTCCTTTACGCGGTGGGCAACTCCCTCGGGCGAGTCTATGTATTTCAGGAGCTGGCGGGTCTCCTCCATGCGCCTAAGCGCGTCGAACTCGGATTTGCAGACCACGCAGTGTTCCAGGTGCCGTTCGATCCTGTTCCGTGTGGTCCAGAACACATGACCGCGGAGATAATCTGGGAGCGCTTTTCTCGTCCGTACACATTCTTTTTTCATCAAGCCCACCTCATCGAGCTTCCGTTTGCTTTCCCCGCGGACGGCATCTTGTTCTGTTCGCAGCGGCTGCATCATACTCCTCCCACCTTCACCTGCTCCGCGCGAAGCTGTGAATCGCCGAGAAACCGTTTGCCGATCATCTCGAAACGGGCCGGAGTGTCGGTCACATAAAATTTCCGGACCCCTTCGCCCTTCCCGCTCCCCCGCCATTTGAGCTTCTCGAGCACATCCGCCACTTCCTTGGCTGTTTCGGTCGCCGAGTCGATCAGCGTGATGCCGGGGCCGACGGCCTTGCTGATCACCGCTTTGAGCAGCGGATAGTGCGTGCAGCCCAGCACCAGCGTATCAATGCCTGTTTCCCGGAACGGCGATAGGTATTTTCCAGCAACGAGCTCCGCCACGTCGTTGTCGGTCCACCCTTCTTCTGCCAGCTGCACAAAGAGCGGACAGGCACGGCTCGTAACCTCGACATCGGGCGCAAGCCGCTTGATGGCTCTCTCATAGGCGCCGCTGTTGATCGTTGCCTCGGTGCCGATGACGCCCACCTTTCGGGTCTTCGTGGACGCGACCGCTGCACGGGCGCCGGGTTCAAGCACGCCGATGACAGGAAGCGGAAACTCTTTTTTCACGGCCTCGAGGCTGATCGCCGTCGCCGTGTTGCAGGCGACCACGAGCATCTTGATCTCCTGGGACAGCAGAAAGTTCGTGTTCTCGAAGCTGTAGCGGGTCACGGTCTCGGCCGAGCGGATGCCGTAGGGGACCCGCGCCGTGTCGCCGAGGTAAATAATGTTCTCCTCCGGGAGCTTTGCCACGATCTCCTTGAAAACCGTGAGACCGCCGATACCGGAATCGAATATGCCGATTGCTTTTTGCATAATGATTATTTCAACCTGTCTCGCAAAGACGCAACGTGCGCAACGCTAAGGAACCTGTCACAACTGTCATTTTTCAACGATAACCAGATCAAGATTGATGCAAAGACTTACGTGCAAAGGGACAAAGGAAATAACGATTTATAATTTTTACATGCAGAAAAATTTTATGACTTTCTTTGCGGCCTTTGCGTCTCAGTGTGGCCCTCTTCTCGGCCATTGCGAGAGATAACGCTTCTTCACTGCTTCACCAGGTCCATCCTCTTTGTGAACGTCCTCGACAGGTCCATGTGCCCCGCCAGGGTTTGCGCCTCCCTGCCGTCGAGCAGCAGCTCGACCTGCTTGATCTCCTCGAAATTCTGCAGGAGCGTGTTCACCAGCGCGTAGATCGCCAGCTGCTCCTCCCACGCCGACGCGCGCACGTCCTTCTGCGGACCCGGGGTCAGGTCGATATAGGCCGTGCCGGCAGCGTCAACAAAAAGCTCCCGAAGTCTGATGTCCCGCAGTACCGGCTCCAGCGTGGCCCGCTGGTCAGCGAACAGGGCCGCAAGCGCTGCACGCGCCAGCGACTGCGTATCGGGTTGACGTTTCACAACAGCCGACCCCGCCGCGAGCATCCCCTCATGGGGGTAATAAAGTGTGATCGGAAGCGGCTCGTTGAGTAGAAACTGCTGATGAGCAAGTTTCTGGTCCTGCAATGCCGGTTTCTGGACCGTATCGTTCGAAGGCATCCGCATCCAGAGCATGATCCCCCCTGACGCGACGATGGTGGCAAGGATGATCACTACACCGAGCAGCAGCCGGTTGCTCTGCATGCTCCTGTCAGTTCTCTTTGACATACAGTTCGATCCCTCTGGCAATGGCCTCGGCCGCGATCGCCCGGTCCACCGCCGCACCCGTCTCGATCATGACCGCTGCCGCGTCCACGGCCTTGAGCAACGCCAGCGGGGCCTGGACGGGCTCGGCGCTGTCCTGCCCGGCAAACTGCCGCGCAAGCTTCCGGCCAAGGGCGCCGCTCTCGCGCGCATGCGCCGCTTGCTGTTTTCCCCAGAGCATCTCCTGCTGTTCGCTCCCGGCCTCATAGCCGAGGAAATCGCCGCTCACAGGGCGGACCGTTTGTGTTCCCTGCTCCTCAAACAGGTCCTGGATAAAGACCCGCGAACCCGCGTCCGCCGCGGAGTGGATGCTCACAAAAAGCAGCGCTCCCGCCGCGTTCGAAGCCGCGGCCCGTTCGTCAAGCGTGAGAGCCTTATCCCTGTCCCGGGTCAGGACTACCTTCAGGTGCGGGTCCTTTTGCAGCATTTTCCTTATCGCGATCGCAAGGTCCAGCGTGAGCGTCTTTTCCTGCCCCTGCGACGCAACAATGCCTGTGTCCTTGCCGCCGTGACCGGGATCCAGCACGATCACCGCTGTCTTGTCCGTTGGCGGCACCGGGACCGGGGCCGACCCCTTAGCGATGTCGATCACGATCCGGTCGGGCCCGCGAAGCACGAAATCCTTCACCTCTCCGACCGCTCCATCAAGGCGGATGACAACAACGGTCCTCCCCGCCTCTTCTCGCGATTCCAGCCCGAGCACCACACCGTCACGGAACATCGGCAGCGGCGTCTTGAGCAGAAAAGGGCCGTCATAGGAACTCACCGTGACACTGCGCCCGTCGGTCGATCGAATCAGAACATAGGGCGCCGCAGCCTCGACCTCGAAAACGATCCGGGTGAAGGCAGCATAGGAAGCATACCGCACGCTATTGACGGTCAGTCCCTTTTCAGCTGCGCCTGCGCTGATCGGAAGTGAACAAACACAGAGAACAATGAGAGCAAAGAGTGTGCGCATACCGCTTGCAATACTAACACAACAGGACGATTTGCGCAAGGAAAAGGCGGGAAAACCCCCGAAAAAACCGGATAGTACAACTTGAATTTGCATTCTTGCGCCCTCCGTGTTACTCTGCTTTTCGATGAATGCCTTAAAGTTTTTCGGGGATACGGGAGTGATCGCGCAGGCCATGCAACAGGCCTACGAGTACCGTCCCCAGCAGATGGAAATGGCCGCGGCCGTAGAGAAAGCGCTCGAGGACAGGACCCATTTGATCGTTGAGGCCGGCACGGGCGTGGGCAAAAGCCTGGCCTACCTCGTGCCCCTGGTCCTCCGGGCGCGCGAGGAGAACCAGCGCGCCGTGGTCGCGACGTACACCAAAGCGCTGCAGCAGCAGCTCGTGGACAAGGACCTCCCTTTCCTGAGGTCCGTGCTCGGCGATTTCCGCTACGCGCTCTGCGTGGGCGGCGAGAACTACCTCTGCCTCCGCAGGTTCGACCACCTCCGCATCGGCAACCTCTATGAGCAGAACGAGATCGAGCCCCTGAACCGGCTCTTTGCCTGGTCCACCATGACGCGCACCGGGCTCCGGAGCGAGCTCGACATCGAGCCGTCGCCGGGCCTCTGGGGCAAGGCATGCAGACAAGCGGACCTCTGCTTCGGCAAGGACTGTTCGTACTATAAAGAGTGCTTCTATCTTAAGGCTAAATCGATAGAGCAGCAGGCGCACATCCTCGTGGCGAACCATCACCTTTTCTTTGCCGACATGGCAACGGGCGGCAACGTGCTTCCCTTGCATAAAACCGTTGTCTTCGACGAGGCGCACCAGGTTGAGGATGTCGCAACGGACTATCTCGGGGTCGAGGTCACGAACTTCTCGGTCCGCTACCTCCTGGACACGCTCCTGAGCCAGCGCACGCGCAGGGGACTGCTCACGCGCCTCACGGTGCAGGACGCGGAGGTGCAGATCGCGCACGGCATGGTCGACGGCCTCCGCGTCATATCGGACAACTTCTTCCTGAACCTCCATCCCCTGCTCGCGAAAGAACCGGCGCTCAGGATCCGGCGCCGGAACATCGTGCCCGACATCCTGAGCGGACCGCTCATGGAGCTGCAGGACGCGCTCCTCGAACTCAAGGCCGAGACCCTGGAGGAGGAGCTCGAGATCAAGGCCCTGGCCAACCGGGCGCAGTCCTTCGCCGCTGCGGTGCGGGTGAACCTCGAGCAAAGCGCCGATGGCTTCGTGTACTGGGCCGAGCGCGAGAACATGCGGTACCGGCTCGTTGCCTCGCCGATCGATGTGGCGGAGACACTGCGGGAAAATCTTTTTGGAAAAACAGACACGGTCGTGCTTACCTCGGCCACGCTCTCCGCAGCGGGGACCTTCACCTATATCAAGAACCGGCTTGGCCTGGACGCGCCAAGGGAATTGCTCCTCGACTCCCCCTTTGACTTCCAGGACCAGGCACTGCTCTACATCGCCTCCGGCCTCGACGATCAGCAGGCAAGCGGGTATCAGGAAAAGTTCGATGCTGAACTCAGCGCCGTTCTGTCCGTGACGCAGGGAAGAACGCTCGTGCTCTTCACCAGCTACGGCCAGCTCAGAAAGAGCGCGGAGACGCTGCGGCGGGAAATGCCCGGCCTCGGGTTCCTGTGCCAGGGAGAGATGCCGCCCTACCGGCTGATCGAGCAGTTCAAAGGCATGCCGACCGCCGTGCTCATGGGCACCGCCTCCTTCTGGCAGGGCATCGACATCCCCGGCGACGCGCTCCAGTGCGTCGTGATCGCGAAGCTGCCCTTTGCCGTGCCCGACGAGCCCATTGTTGAAGCGCGCATGGAGCGGCTCAAAAATCCTTTCTTCGAATACCAGGTCCCGCAGGCAACGCTGCTCTTCCGCCAGGGCTTCGGCAGGCTCATCCGCACCAGGACCGACCGCGGAGCGGTGGCCGTGCTCGACACGCGCATCATGACCAAAGGCTATGGCAAGTGGTTTTTGAGGTCGATCCCGAAGTGCCGGATCACCGATGAGCGGGAGGAGTTCAGGAAGTTTTTCGAAGGACTAAGGGAAAAAAAGTAACTCCTCAGCCCTGTCTCGTACTATGGCCAAAATAAGTTTTGGTCCGGCCTGCCCAGGATATTTCCTAACCCTCCGCTGTTCATCCCCTCTGATTATGATAGAATCAACACAGGGAGAGCTCCGGAGCGAACAATAGCTCATTATTCGTTCTTACGGCCGGGAAGCGCGATCAGCGCCATCACTTCTTGACACTAGGGGAGATTCATACCGCCATGAAGACACATAAACCGCGTAAGCCCTTCTCCATGATTCGAGAGTTCCATCTCGCCGACTGGTTCACGCTGGCAAACGCGGTCTGCGGCACGGGGGCAATGTTCTCCATGCTGACGTTCCTGCAAACGACCGACGTCCTGCATATCTACTTCGCGGGCGGGATGGTCTTTGCGGCTTTAGTCTTCGATGTCCTGGATGGACGGATCGCCCGGTGGCGACAGAAGACGTCTGGAATGGGTCGTGAGCTCGACTCTCTCGCTGATGTCATCTCCTTCGGTGTGGCCCCGGCCCTGATCGGATATGGTTGCGGCATGCAGGGCTTATACGACCGGATTGTCCTGACCTATTTTGTTGCATGCGGAGTATCCCGCCTGGCGCGCTACAACATTACGACCGAGGCGCTGTCTGAGGGCGGAGACAAAGTGAAGTACTTCGAAGGAACTCCTATCCCAACCTCGCTGCTGCTGGTACTTTTGATGTTATGGGCTGCCTCACAGGGAGCATTGCGCGAGTCCCTTTGGTTCGGACAGGTCGTGTTTGCTGGTTTCACGCTTCATCCGATAGTACTGTTTTTCGCGGTTTCCGGCTCACTCATGATCAGTCGCATACGGATACCAAAACTCTGAGCTGCCCCCGCCGGGCTGACACAAAGCAGCCGAACCAGCCTGGCTGCGCTCGACGGCTCGATGCTCTGTTGGGCCAAAAGGAGTCTTCATTGATGCCGCACATTCACAGGGAGCCCCACAGAGCAGGCCGAATCGGCTGGCTTCGCGCTGCCGTGCTTGGCGCGAATGACGGGACCATCTCCGTAGCAAGCCTTGTCGTCGGCGTAGCCGCTGCTGGCGCCCCGCAGGGCGGTATTTTGCTAACAGGGGTGGCAGGTCTGGTTGCCGGCGCCATGTCCATGGCGGCAGGCGAGTATGTGTCGGTTCAGTCGCAAGCCGACACCGAAGAGGCGGACATCAAGACAGAAAAGCGGGGACTGGAAATGGAACCAGAGCGCGAATTCGCGGAGTTGACCTCAATTTATGTAAGCCGGGGACTTGATCAACCGCTGGCACGGCTCGTGGCAGAAAAGCTTATGTCGGCGCCGCTGTGTAGGTGATGGAATAAGCGCTCCAACCTAAAGCCCTGCCTCAGCTTCGATTTTTCTCTTTGTCGCGAGGATGAGCGTCCCGAAACAGACGGTCTTTCCCACCGGCACGATCACCCTTCCGCCCTCCTTCAGTTGTTTGATGATCTCCAGAGGGGCCTTCGTCTATCCGGTCCCTGTCCAACGCAGGATTTCTATATAAACGTCCGACTCCAGACTTCCGGACGTCCACGATATCGATAGACCCACGGTTTATATGGTTTTCTCCATTGCATAGTCATCCATGACAAAACCGCTGCCGATGTCCTGGACCAGAGAACCGACGTTTCTGAAACCGATCTTTTCATAGGCCCTGATCGCGGCCGTATTGTTCTTATTCACCGTCAGCACGATCTTCCGTAATCCCCGTTCGCGCGCGAGCGTTTCCACGAACTGCACGGCCTGTTTGCCGTATCCCCTGGCGCGATGGGAAGATCGCAGATAAATTTTACTCAAGAACAGCTCATCCCCCCTTGGCTGAACAGCGATATATCCGATGAATATTGACCTTCCTCTATCAGGAAATAGAGGACGCCTGAAGCGATCTGCTCTTTGATGGCCTGTTTGGACTGATATCTGGCCAGCATGTAATCAACCTGTTGCTTGCCGATGAGCGGGATATAATGCTCGGTCCAGATTTCCCTGGCGAGCGATTCGATGATATCCATGTGGATCTCAGTCGAGGCTTCAATGATTGTCATATGTCATAGGGAGCCAATGGGGTCAGCCCGTCATTTGATGATAAGTAAGGCAACTTGTCGCGATGAAATTTCCAACCTTCGGGTCGCAAGGGACTGGGCGATAAAGCCGCCCTGACCATCACCCGCATCACCTGCCTCGCTTCCGGCTTAAAAAATCCTTTTCGATCACGCGACTGATCGCTTCTCTGATGTCAGGGTCGCTTATCCCGCGAACGTAATCCTTGATTTTCTCCCGCTCATCCTGGTTAAGAACGATATTCACGAGGGGTTCCTCCGTGGGTTGTTCCCGCGACTCGACCTCGCCGATTCTCAAAGTGATTTCGTTGATCGTTTTCTTCCCGAGGGTGCTGTTCACTTTTTCCATGATCTCGGGCTTGAGCAGGGAAAGCTGCTGCATCCAGGCCGGGCTGTCCACGACGAGCGTGAGTTTCTTCCCCCGCACGGCCTGCGGCTGGGCGTGGCGAGCGATGACCGGGCCGACGGCCTTCTCCCACAGGCCGAAAACACGGTATTCGCTCAAGCGGCTCCCCAGGCCCCGGGCCTTCAGCATACTGCCGAGGGTGTACGACAGCCTGTCCAGTTTTTTCTTCATGGCGCTCATCTTAGCACAGCAAGAGTTATTTTGACAACAAGGAACAAGGCGGTTATAATAGAAATGTAACTTATCAGGTCATTTTCACACGAAGCCACGAAGAAAGGCTTCAATTCCGAAAAGCCAGTTCATACGTGTTCTCCTTCGTGTTCTTCGTGCCTTCGTGTGAGCATAAGGTTTCGGGCCTGAGCAGTTACAAAAATAAATGCTAACGAGCGTATGAGGAGCATACATGCCAGAATTACGAAAAGATCCGATCACCGGCCGCTGGGTCATTATCTCATCCGAGCGCGGCAAGCGGCCGGCTGACTTCCAGGACCAGCGCGGTACAAAACGCGGGGGGTTCTGCCCTTTCTGCGCGGGCAACGAACGCACCACGCCGAACGAGGTCCTGGCCTATCGCCCTGCAAGCGCGGCCGCGCCCAACAGTCCGGGCTGGCGGCTCAGGGCTGTGCCGAACAAGTTCCCCGCGCTCCAGATCGAGGGCAACCTGAACAAGCAGGGCGAAGGCATCTTCGACAAAATGAACGGTATCGGCGCGCACGAGGTGATCATTGAGAGCCCGGACCACGACGCAACGCTCGCAAACCTCCCGCTTCAAGCGATGGAGGAGGTGCTGTGGGCGTACCGGGACCGTATGATAGACCTGAAGCAGGACACCCGCTTCCAATATGCCCTCGTCTTCAAGAACGAGGGGCTCGCGGCCGGTGCAACGCTCGAACATACGCATTCACAGCTCATCGCGCTTCCGATCGTGCCGATCCAGGTACAGGAAGAGCTCGACGGGTGCAAGCGCCACTTTAACCTCAAGGAGCGCTGCATCTTTTGCGACATCATTCGTCAGGAGATACAATCGGGCGCGCGCGTGGTGCTCGAAACACCGCTCTTCATCGCCCTTGCGCCCTTCGCGGCCCGCTTCCCCTTCGAGACCTGGATCATGCCCAAGTCACACCTCTCCGGTTATACCTCCTCCTCGAACGAGGACTTCAAGGACCTGGCAGTCCTCCTGCAGAACGTCCTGCGCAGGATCGATCGCGCGCTATCCACCCCTCCGTACAACTTTATTATCCACACCTCTCCGTTCAAGGACGAACGCAACGAGTACTACCACTGGCACATCGAACTCATGCCCAAGTTGACGAACGTGGCGGGCTTCGAGTGGGGATCGGGGTTCTATATCAATCCCACGCCGCCCGAGGAGGCGGCAAAGTTCCTTCGGGATATCAAGGTATGAAAATTCTGTTCGCTGCGTCTGAAGCAGCCCCCTTTGCAAAGACCGGTGGGCTCGCGGACGTCGCCGGGAGCCTCCCCCCCGCAATCGCCTTGCTCGGCCATGAAGTGCGCGTGGTCATGCCGTACTACCGGCAGGTGGCCCGGCAGGCATCGGGCCTCACGCACGTCGCGACCTTTCCGGTCCCGCTCGGGACCTGGTTGGAGCGCTGCGATGTCCTCGAGGGGAGGATGGGTGGTGATGTCATTGTCTATTTTATCAAGAAGGACATCTACTACGACCGGCCCGAACTCTATCAGACGGAACAGGCCGATTATCCCGACAATGCGGAGCGGTTCATTTTTTTTTCGCGCGCCATCCTGGAGCTCTGCCGCGCCCTGGGATACAGCCCGGACATTATCCACGTCAACGACTGGCAGACAGGGCTCGTTCCGCTCTATCTGAAAACACTGTACCGCGGGTCCGAAACGCTGAACCGCGCGAAAACGGTCTTCACCGTGCACAACCTCGGCTATCAGGGACTCTTCTGGCACTGGGACATGCGTTTGACCGGTCTCGGATGGGACGTGTTCACGCCCGAGGGCATTGAGTTCTGGGGCAAGATCAATTTTCTCAAGGCCGGCCTCGTCTATTCGGACCTCATCACGACCGTGAGCAAAACCTACAGCCGCGAGATCCAGACCCTTGAATTCGGTAATGGTCTCGAAGGCGTGCTCGTGAACCGGGCCAGGGACCTTACCGGCATCGTGAACGGGATCGATTACCAGACCTGGGACCCGGCACGCGACCACGACCTCCCGAAGACCTACAGCGCGGCGAGACTGGCGGGCAAGGCCCTCTGCAAAAAGGCGCTTCATGCACGGATCCGCATGAAGGGGTCCGATGGTCCGCTGATCGGCATGGTAACGCGCCTTGTGGACCAGAAGGGGCTGGATATTTTGACCGAGGCACTTCCAGAGATCATGTCCCTCGGCGTGCAGCTCGTCATTCTCGGGACCGGAGATGAAAAATACCATCGCATTCTGTCCGATGCTGCCGGCCGCTATACAAAGAAAATGCGCGTCCTGCTCCGGTACGATGATTCGCTCGCGAAGAACGTGTACGCCGGGTGCGATATCTTCCTCATGCCGTCGCACTACGAGCCCTGCGGCCTCGGCCAGATGATCGCCCTGCGATACGGCACCGTGCCGGTCGTCCGCAGAACAGGAGGGCTCAGCGACACGGTCGCTGACTATGACCCGAAAACAGGTCAAGGGACCGGATTTCTGTTCAATGAGTACTCCGCCCCGGCGCTCGTCGACTGCCTGCGCCGTGCGCTCGAGGTGTACAGCAACAGGAACAAGTGGAACCGCCTGGCGCGGAACGGCATGAAACAGGATTTCTCGTGGGAGCGCTCGGCCAAGGAATATGTGAAGGTGTACCGGAAGGCGATGAGGAAGAAGACGTAAGGCAGGAGACAGGAGTCAGAAGCCAGAAGTCAGGAGAACGACAGATGCCGAATTATTCTGGCTCCTGACTACTGATTCCTGGCTCCCCGAGGATTCACCATGGAAACCTCCGAAAAAACAGAACTGAGCATCCTGAGCGAGATCGGACGTATCTCGAACTCGTCCGCCGGCCTCCCGGAGAAGCTCCATCGCTTCGTCGAGGTCATTGCGCTGGGCATGGGAAAGGACGGCGCCTCGGTGTTCCTGATCGACCGCTCCGGTAAGACCGTCACGCTCACCGCGGCGGTCGGCCTTCACCAGGAGGCCGTAGGCAAGCTGAGTTTCCCGCTCGGGATGGGCATCGCCGGCTGGGTGGCCGAGCAGAAAGTCCCCCTTGCGCTCGAGGACCCCTTTTCAGACCCCCGCTTCGCCTATGTCCCCGAATCTGGCATCGAAAAGTTCAAGTCCCTCGTGGCCGCGCCGATCATGGACCAGGACCAGTGCCTCGGCGTGGTTTTCGTGCTCTCCTCCACCGTCTGGCGTGCCACATTATCGGACATCACGCTGCTCACCACCACCGCCAATCAGATCAGCGGGGTGATCAAGAACGCGCAGATGTTCCAGGACATCCAGGACCGCCTGGCCGAGCTCGCCACCATTTACGAGATCGGCATGGCGCTCACTTCCACGCTCGACCTCGAACCGCTCCTTGGCGCTCATTGCCAGGAACATCACGCAGTCGCTCCGCGCCCAGGGCTGCACCATCCGGCTCATGAATTTGCCGGAGATCGTGAGCCATAATACCTTCTCGTCCTACAGCGTCGTCGGCTACGCTATTTCGGAGATGGATGCACGGTACGGCGGCATTCGTAGCAGAACGGGTCAGCCGGGAGAAAAACCCGATCCTGATCCAGGACACCACGAGTGACCCTGATCTCGCCGATGGTTGCGGGGTCGCTGCGGCGTCCATCATCAGCGTCCCGCTCCTCTTCCGGGACAAGGTGATCGGCGTCATTACGCTCTACAACAAGGAGGAAGGCCAGCCCTTCACCGAGGATGACCTCCAGTTCCTGGCCACCGTCGCGAGCGGCGCCGCGGTGGCGGTCGAGAATGCAGCCATGTATGAACGCATGGAGGACCTGGCCATCGAGGCGCGCGACAGGGCCCAGGAGCTCACCATCCTCTACGACATCGGCACCGCCATGAGCACCACCCTGAACCTCGACCGCCTGCTCAGGATCATCCTGACGGCGGCCACCATGGGAGGGAGCGGTCTCGGCTTCAACCGGGCGCTCCTGTTCCTGACCAATGAACGCAGCAATACGCTCCAGGGCATGATGGGCGTCGGGCCGATAAGCTGGGAAGAGGCGGGCCGGGCCTGGAGCGAAGTATCGAACATCCATAAAAGCCTCATGGAGTGGATCCAGACCGGCGCGCTTTTTGAGCACCGCGAGTCATCGCTCAATACGCTGGCGAAGGGCATCCGCATTCCGCTGTCACAGAACGGGGAAGTGCTGGCGCTCACGGTGCTGAACAAAAAACCGTATAATATCACCGATGCCGCCAAAGACCCCCTTGTAAGCCGCGAGCTCCGTGACGCACTCAAGGTGAACAGCTTCGCAACGGTCCCGCTGATCGCAAAGGACCGGGTCATCGGCGTGATCCTCGTGGACAACCTGTTCACCCAGCGGCCGATCACCGAGGTAGACATCCGTTTCCTCAACCTGTTCGCGCACCAGGCCGCGCTCGCCATCGAGAACGCCATCATCCACACGAACCTCGAGACGATGAACAGGGACATGCGCGCCATGCACAAACAGCTCGTCCAGTCGGAAAAGATGGCGGCCCTCGGCGCCATGATGGCCGAGATCACCCACGAGATCAGGAACCCGCTCGTCTCGATCGGCGGTTTCACCAGGCGGCTCGCGAAGAAGCTCCAGGACACCGAGGACAAAAAATATATCGACATCATCCTGGGCGAGGTCGCGAGGCTCGAAGGGATCATCCACGACAATCTTTCCTACATCAAGGAACTCGCCCCGCAGCTCGAAGAAGGGGACATCAACGATATCCTTGAGGAGATCCTGACACTCTACGAGGACGAGCTTGGCCCAGCAGCGCATCCATGTCGAGAGGGACCTCTCCCCTTCCCTGCCGCACCTGATGATCGATACGCAGAAGATCAAGCAGGGATTGATCAACATTCTGAAGAACGCCATGGAGGCCATGGAGAACGGGGGCGCGCTCACCATCAGGACCTATGCGGTGCCTGAAGCGAAGGAGGCGGCGATCGAGATCGGGGACACGGGGCCCGGTATTTCAGATAAGGCCATGCAAAATATTTTCAACCCCTACTACACCACGAAACCGCGGGGCACGGGGCTGGGGCTGCCGATCACGAACAGGATCGTCAAGGCCCACAAAGGCAGGATCGAGCTGCGGAACCGGGAAACGGGAGGGGCCATTTTTACGATCAAGCTGCCGCTCCCGGAGAACAAGAACACGCAATCCTGATCTTGACATTCTAAGCGCCATGTCTGTTGTTGGTAACTTACGAATCAAATCCTTGCCACAGAGCACACGGAGGAAACAGAGAATTGAATTAAAATGGGAACCGGCATTTTGATTTAACCCGTGATTTCGATTTTCTCTCGACTCGCGTCTCTGTGGTTAAAAGTTTTTCCGGTTTGTCCGGGATTAGAATTTTGAACTATCTGATTTCGAATTGCTGCCAAGGAGGTACGCATGAAAAAGATACTGGTTGTCGACGATGAAGAAAATATCCGGGCACTCTACAAAGAGGAGCTCGACCGAGATGGGCTACGACGTTATCGCGGTCCATGATGGCATCCAGGCGCTTGCTGAGATGGATAAGATGAAGTTCGACCTGGTCACCCTGGACATGCGCATGAAGGAAATGGACGGCATCGAGACCCTGCGCAAGATGAAGGAAAAGGACAGCGCGCTTCCCGTCATTATCTGCACTGCCTACGAGGAATACAAACATGACTTCGGAAGCTGGTGCTCCGACGCCTACGTGGTCAAGTCCTCAGACCTGTCCCTGCTCCGCGACACGGTGAAGAAGATCCTCGGATGAGCGAACAAATGGAGGTGCTCATTGAGAAGCTCGTCCACGGCGGCAGCGGCCTGGCAAGGCTCGACACCGGTCAGGCGGTCTTCGTTCCCGGCGTTCTGCCGGGAGAGCGGGTCCGTTATCGAGATCAGGAAAAAGCGGAAAGGGGTTTTAGAAGCCGCCCTCGCTCAAGGTCCTCACGCCGTCGAACAGACCGCATCACACCGCTGTGCAAGGGAGAAAAAGAGTGCACCGGCGCAACGTGGCCGCACATCGCCTACCCGGCCCAGCTCAGCTGCAAGCAGGAGATCCTGCTCGATACCCTGAAAAAGATCGGAGGGATGGAACCCGGACGCCTTCTTCCGATACTCCCCTCTCCGCGAACGGACCACTACCGGCTGCGCACGCAGTTCAATGTGCGGACGAAGGACAACAGGCAGCGGATCGGGTTTTTCCGCCAGGGTTCGTACGACCTGATCGAAGTGGATAACGCCTTCCTCATCCACCCCGTCATCGACAAGGTATTGAAGAATATCAGGGCACTGTCCGACAAGCTCCCTCTGCTCACCGAGCTCCATATCAACGCCTCGCCGTCAGGAGAGGTGCATCTCCTGCTCTTCAGCGAACAGCAACCTTTCGTGCCCATGGACCTCTTCTTCTCCGACCTGCAGAAAACCTCTCCGGAAGTGATCGGCATGACCGGATTCGCAGGCAGAAAAAAGGCCTTTACCCTCGGCAGGAACCAGCTCACGCTCGAAGTCGAAGGCATGACCCTCAAAGCCACGGAAGGGAATTTTTTTCAGGTGAACTGGGAGCAGAACAGGAACATGGTAAGGACGGTGCTGGACGTTGCCGCGCTCACGGGGAACGAGACCGTGCTCGACCTCTACTGCGGCATCGGCAATTTTTCCCTGCCGCTCGCGAAGAAGGCAAAGACCGTGATCGGCATCGAGTCGGGCTAGTCGGCGATCGAGGACGCGAAAGCGAATGCAAAACTGAACGGAATTGCGAATGTGGAATTCATTGCCGACGACCTGCAGAAGGGATTGAAGGCGCTGATCCAGAGAAAGCTGCGCGCCGATGTGATCGTGCTCGACCCGCCGCGCGCCGGCGCCACGCTCAAGACGCTCGAGCGCGTGCTCGCCTTTGTCCCGCAAAAGATCGTGTATGTCTCGTGCAATCCCTCGACGCTCGCGCGGGACCTGAAGTTCTTTCACCTCTTCGGATTCCGGCTGGACCGGCTCCAGCCCGTGGACATGTTCCCCTATACGTATCATATTGAATGCGTGGCGGAGATGGTGAGGGAGGGAAGAGAAGCCGCGATGCTTTGAGCAGGAATTCGGCCATATCCTTGCGAAGGGGAACAAAATGGGCTTGAGCACAACCAGTTGAGCTATCACCCATTTCCGAAGGCCATGATGGCGATCGTTTCGCTCAAGGTGATATAGTGTTTCTAAATATTACAGAAATTTGCCTGATTTCCCTGTTATCGACTATACACCAAGGTAGTATGTGTCGATCAGTAAAGAATTGCACGTACAGATTACAGCGCAATCCGTTCACGATTGAGCGTAATATATCGTTTTTATTATAATATTTATGCTAAAAAGTGTTTTCAGTTCAACTCACCACTATTTTTCTATCTCCTCCCCCTTTTCATCCTGAATCATAATTTAATATTGTCGAACAATCTTACACAAAAAAACCATAATACTATTTTATTACTAAAATCAACTAGTTGTATTCTGGCAATTTTTTTGCAATTTAAACTTTAGATGAAGAGATTCTGAAGAAGGTGAAACAGGCCAAAGTTCGGTGAGTACCATGAGCAAACAAGAGATTCATTAAAATTACCAGGGAACAGGAAAAAGAGATCAACAATATTTTGATCGACAGCTCACTCTACGTGGGCATGTCTCCGGCAGAGAGACGAAAGCTCTTACACTATCTCGTATTGTCTTACTTTAACCTTCTGCCAGTTGAAAACCGTCGGGCCCGTACCTCGGCAATGCAAACCGGATCGGTGATGTAAACCAAGACGGGTTACACGTATTGCCTTTGGGATTGAGTATATACAAAGTGCCTTGTACCGTGAAAATGGTTTGGCCTAAATGGGCAATACGCCTCCTACCATACTCGCGGGCCCGAACCATTTGCCTCCCATAATGTCGGAAGCTTCTTTATCATTACCGCTTCCGACATTTTTTATTCTCCGTTGCAAAAAACAATCCCTTCTTCTCTCGTCTTCATTCAACGCTCAAATAAACGAAACCTCACGAGTTGCAGCGGTGAAAACAAATACGCGATCCTGATTGGATTGTGGATCAACGGGGAAAACGAAGAATCCCGGCCGGCCGGGTTGATAGCCCTGCGTCGTTCCGATGACTTCCTCCCCGTCCTTGAAAACCACCTTGATCTTTTTCCCCACAACCGGTTTGGCTGTGTCGAATGTTTTTTTCTCCTGGTATTGACTGTCCCCCGTGAAGTCCTTCACAAAAAATACAGCCTTCAATACGTTGACGTAAACATCAAGCGGCTTGGAACCGGCAGGGGCATCCAGCGGGACGAGATGAAAAACGTCCTTGTTGGGCATGAAATTGTTCGTATAGCCCTTTGACACACGGCCATCCTGGTAACGCACGACGATCTTGTTTTGTATCATAACGCTCCCCTCCTTAGCTTTTCATAATTCATTGCCGGAGTCCGACAAACATGCTGGTTCTATGTGTCCATCGGCTTTATATTTTCCGGTGAATTGTATTTAAAAGAGTTCACCTTGGGAGTGACCGGGTAGCATTCCATCTCCCCTGACGGGTAGGGACGCAACACTTCCTGCAACGCCGGACTATCCTTGGTCCCGGGGTCCAACCATACATCATATTTGTCCGCCGGGGTAATGACCGGCATCCGGTCGTGTATCGGCATGACCAGTTCGTTCGCATTGGTCGTCATGATCGTACTCGTATACAGGCGCTCGCCTTCCGGTGACGTCCAAATGCTGTACAGTCCGGCAAAACCGAACGGCTTGTGCGACTTGAGCCGAATATAGAACGGCTTCTTGGTTGTCCCTTCCTTTCGCCACTCATAGAACCCGTCAGCCACCACAAGACACCGTTGTTTCTCGAAGGCGGACTTGAACGCCCTGCTGCCTGCAGCGGTCTCGGCACAGGCATTGATCATCCGGTAGCCGGTGTTCAGGTCCCTGGACCAGGACGGCACAAAGCCCCATCGGGATTTGATGAGCTTCCGCTTGCCGTCATTGATGACGATCAGGATGTCCTGGCTGGGCGCGATGTTATAGCGGGGAGGGGACTCAATGTCCCCTTCAGCGGTCCCGAAGATCTTCGCGATAATGTCAGGGGCGCTATGTATCTCAAATCGTCCGCACATAATCAGGCATCATAACTTCTTGAAAGTATAGCACGTTGATACGACCACGTGACAGAAATTCTGAAAACCCTTGACAGGTGAACGTTCGTTCACTATACTATATCCATGCCGTCACCGATCGTCAAGGAAGAAAAACACCGCTCCCGCATCCGGGACATTGCCCGTTTCCGGCAGAAAAACGGCAGGATGCCCAGTTTCTCGGAGATCGGCAAGATAACCGGTCTGCGGTCAAAGAACGCGGTATTCAAGCTCGTCGGCAGGCTGGAGAAGCTCAAGGTCCTGGAGCGGGACAGGACAGGCAGGCTTATTCCAGGTTCAATTGCCAGCCCTGTCAAGGTCCTGGGAACTGTCGAGGCAGGGTTCCCCTCTCCCGCGGAAGAAGAGCTGGTCGACACCCTCTCCCTCGATGATTTCCTGATCCAGAACCGCGAGGCCACCTTTTTGCTCAAGGTAGCCGGCGATTCCATGTCCGGCGCAGGGATCCTTCCGGGAGATATGGTCATTGTGGATAAAGGCCAGACACCAAAGAGCGGCGATATCGTGATCGCCCAGGTGGACGGTGAATGGACGATGAAGTATCTCCGGAAACGCGGAGACAACGTTACCCTCGTATCCGCAAACCCGAAATATCAGCCCATCAAGCCGAAGAATGAGCTCAAGATCATCAGGCGTCGTGACCGCGGTGGTGAGGAAAGTATAAATAGGGCAAGGCCAAAAATGAACTGGTCTCACACGAAGCCACAGAGCCACGAAAAAAGGCAAAATATTTTTCGCGCAAAGTCGCAAAGACGCAAAGAAAGGCTTGCCATTATGGACGAAAATCAGATATCTAAAATTGTTGTTGATTGTTGCTATAGGATTCATAAAAAACTTGGACCGGGGCTATTGGAATCAGTCTATCTTGAAATTCTGATATATGAATTAAAAAAAGCGGGGTTGAAGTGCGAAAAAGAAGTCGGGATACCGGTGCACTATGAAGAGATCAAACTTGATCTTGGATTTCGCGCCGATTTGATTGTGGATAATCTGGTAATCGTTGAATTGAAATCAGTCGAGAAAGTTCAACCTGTTCATAAAAAACAGGTCACGACATATTTAAAATTGACCGGGATGAAGCTCGGCTTGCTGGTTAACTTTAACGTAAACCTTATCAAGGATGGGATCGAACGCGCTGTCAACCACTTGTAGCGTTTCAAATACAATCGCCTCTCCTTTCTTTCTTTGCGGCTTGGCGCCCGGCTCAGTGTGGCCCTCTTCTTGGCCATTGCGCGAGACATCCTTGCCGTTATTTTATTCCGTTCCCTTTTGAAAATCATTGACAATGTGTAGCCTATTCGGCTACAATATATTTATGTACGAAATTCGCAAAACCGACGCATTCGCCCAATGGCTTGATGGCCTGCGCGACATTCATGCACGCGCGCGCGTTCTGGCTCGTGTCGAACGCTTGGCCGCCGGGAACCCAGGAGATGTAAAACCGGTTGGTGAAGGCGTCTCGGAATTGCGAATCGACTATGGCCCTGGTTACCGGGTGTATTTCACGATGCGCGGGCGCACATGTGATTATTTTGCTTGCCGGTGGCGACAAGCGCACACAGGCCACCGACATCAAGACTGCGTTGCGTCTCGCACGCAACCTGTAGGAGGGAATCATGAGAAAGACCAAAACAACCCGCTACGATGTTGCCGAGCATCTCCGTACCCCGGAGGAAATGGCAGCTTATCTTGAGGCCTGTCTTGAGGAGGCCAACGGCGATGCTGCGTTCATTGCCAAGGCGCTGGGCGATATCGCCCGTGCCAAGGGCATGGCGCAGGTCGCGCGTGATGCCGGCCTGTCACGTGAAAGTCTTTACAAAGCGCTTTCCGGCGAGCGTAGTCCCGGTTTCGACACCATCCTCAAGGTCATGGCGGCACTTGGTTTGAAATTGCATGCCGAAGCGTCTCATGGCTGATTTAGAGGGAACATATACGGTCAGGTCCTTTGTGTTGATTTTTGTGTGACTGTCGAGATATATGGATCGGCAGTCTGGGACTTCATATCCCGATGGTGAGCAACCTTGTGCGGAACAGGAGTGATACCATAACAAAGGACCTGACCCGATATGCTGATTGGTAAGACCGGGCGTTATGACGAACAGTACGTAATCATTGTTGCTGGACAAAAAGCGGATATCGATTTGACGACCTATTACAATAAAGTGAAGCCTGATCTGACAAGAACCTATATCGCTGGACGAAAAGAATCATCAACTCAACAAAAAGGAGGCTCCTATGCATTACGTCGATGGATTTGTGATACCGGTATCAAAGAAAAACCTGAAAGTCTATGTCCGAATGGCCAAGGCGGGAAAAGAGATGTGGATGAAGCACGGCGCCATCGATTATAAGGAGTGCGTCGGGGAGGACCTGGAGAACAAATGGGGGACGTCCTTTTCACGAATGATGAAGTTGAAGCCTGGCGAGACCGTGGTTTTCTCATGGATCGTTTACAAGTCCCGGGCGCACCGCGACCGCGTCAATGCAAAGGTGATGAAAGAGATGGAAAAGATGAGCCCGAAGGAGATGCCCTTCGACATGAAACGCATGGTGTATGGCGGTTTCAAGGTCCTCGTTGACATCTAATACAAAAGCGGAAAGTTTTGTTACACCGTCATTGCACAAGCGCGGCAATCTCGTCGTAAAATACGAGATTGCTTCGTCGCGATGCTCTTTAGATCCGGTGATAAACACAGTTAGTAAGCAATGTAATGTTTCTACCGAAAAATAAGAAATAAGAAGACTAACAAATCGTTCCACGCCGACCGCTTCGCTGGCGTGTGAACTCCGTCGTTAGCCCCATGAGAATTAGCCATGCCTGAATCCAAAACCACACGTCTTACCCGCGCAAAGAACCCTATGCCCGCATTCGTGCGAAACGCATTGAATGAGCGCGGGCTCATGGAAGCTTATCGTGCCCGGCCGCCGTACCAGCAAAATGATTATCTGGGCTGGATTGTTCGCGCGAAACTGGAAGCGACGAAACTGAAGCGCCTTAATCAGATGCTTGATGAGTTGCAGGGTGGAAAGCTGTACATGAATATGGTATGGAAGCCTCGTGCAGAACGGAGCTAAAGAACCGATAGGGTGCCTTCATATGATTATCAAATCTTTCTCCTTGAAATATACGTATGTTTGAGTTGCTGGAGGCGGGAATGCAGCGAAAAAGACCTGGCCCTAAAGACTCCTGATCGAATTGTTCGAAACTCTGGAGCAATGATGAAAAATAAAGCGGTCCTCTTTGATCTTGATGGTACCCTGCTCGATACGCTTGAAGATATCGCATATGCGGCCAATCGGGTTTTGTCTTCGAGGGGTTTACCTATCCGTCCGATGGATGTCTACAGGGCCGCAGTCGGAAGCGGAGCCCGCCAATTGATGGGGCGTGTGTTGCCGGAAACCAACCGCGATCCGGAGACGATCGAGGAATGTTTCGCGGCTTTCCTCAAAGAGTACGGAGAACATTGGAACGTCAAAACCAAACCCTATCCCGGCGTACCGGAAATGTTGGATGCTTTACAAGCACGCGGACTGAAGATGGCCGTCTTGTCCAACAAACCGGCTGATTTTACGCGTAAATGCGTATATGGAATTCTATCGAAATGGAAGTTCGATCCGGTGATTGGCGCGGAGGATGGAATCCGAACAAACCAGATCCTGCCGGGGCCCTTGATATCGCCAAACGCCTTGGTATTCCGCCGGAAGGATTCGTCTATCTTGGTGATAGCGGAGTTGACATGAAAACGGCAAATGCGGCAGGCATGTTCGCCGTAGGAGCATTGTGGGGGTTTCGAAGTCGTGAAGAGTTACAACAAGAAGGGGCAAAGGTATTGCTGGAACGTCCTCAGGATATTATAAATTTGTTCGAGTGAGGGGGAAAATACCACGATCTAGTGTATTTTTTCGAGCAATCAATGCAGCGCGTGGAAAGCGCCGACTAACCAGTCCTCAGCTGACGGAAATTACGGGGTGTATTTTCTCCGCGCGACAATGACATCATCAAAACATCATACAAGGAAACCTCTAGGGTCACGTCTCGTATCTTGCTAGTCGAGTATATATATCAAAATACAAGGTGTGATACCCTGATGACTCTACAAGGAGGTAACGAATCTAACCAGAGAATGCCGCTGGTAACTCCCTGGTAATTTCCTATCTTGAATTGCGGAAGGCTGTAGGATATCTCGGCATCGCGCTCCCCTTTGTTGTCTCGTTCGGCGCTTTCCTATTGCAAGGCCAAGGAATTCAAGGTTCGATCAGCAGTTACTATTACACGGAAATGCATGATGTCTTCGTCGGCATCTTGTGCGCAATAGGCGTTTTCCTGGGTTCCTACAGGGGCTATGAGCGAAAAGACGCCCTTTCCGGAAATTTTGCCTGTATCTTCGCCGTTGGATTTGCACTCTTTCCCACAGTCCCCGATAACGCCACTTCGATAGAAGACGATCGCCGATTCATGCCGTGTCTGCGTCCCTGTTCTTCTTGGACGATTTCTTACTTCGCGCTTCAGTTATCAGACGATCCCTCAAAGACGCAACCAGAAAAAACATGAAATGAAAGATCTGCGTGAAGTGGTCTTGCCGATTCGCTAACAGAACTATATTCCATTGAAGCGGGTATCGCTCGGTTGATCATTGATGATGCATCATGCGTCGGATACAACAAAGCCGTCTGAAAGCGAATCTAAGAGACATGAGTCCACATCTGTCTTCAAAACTAGTTTTGAAGATGCACCAGTCCATAGATGGGTTTGTATGCACCGTTAACGGCGATGACGAATGGTTACGCGCTCATATGGACGAGAGCGTGCTCAAGTGGGAAATGGAGCGCCTGTGGCAGGCGGGCACGCACATCATGGGCAGAGTTCTTTACGAAATCATGGCATCTTACTTGCCAACTTCAAAAGAGACCCCCGCCATGCCGATGAACCAGATTCCGAAGGTGGTGTTCTCAAAGTCTCTTAAGCAAGCCACATGGGGACCCGCCGAGATTGTGAGTGGCTATCTCGCCGAGGAAATAACCCGCTTGAAACAGCGATCCCGGAAGACATCCTTGCTCACGGCGGCGCGTCCTTTGCTCAATCCCTTGCCAGGCTTGACCTTATAGATGAGTATCGCCTGCTCGTTCATCCGGTTGCGCTGGGAAGCTGCAAACCATGCATCAATAGTCCGCTTAATCTGCGGCTTCTCTCATCTCACGGAAAAAACGGTAACGAAGCTGCGAACGGCACCGTGCATAGGCCTGACCTTCTCCGTATCTCCGTGGTGAACCAAACATGACCGACCAATTCATATCCCTCTCCTCCTGGCCGCAGGCGATCATGCATATCGACGCCGACGCCTTCTTTGCCTCCTGCGAGCAGGCGATCCATCCGGAACTCAAGGGCAGGCCCGTGATCACGCGGCAAAGAGCGCGGCATTGTCGCCGCGGCGAGCTATGAGGCCAAGGCCCGGGGCGTGCAGCGCGGGGTGCGGCTTTCGGACGTGAAGAAGATCTGTCCCGACGCCGTCATCCTTCCGTCCGATTATGAGACCTACAGTCTTTTTTCCGTTCGCATGTTCGAGATCCTGCGGCGCTTTTCACCTGATGTCGAGGAGTACTCCATTGATGAGGCCTTTGTTGATCTGACCGGCCTGAGACGAAGCTATCATGGCTCGTATGAAGTGATCGCCGAGAAGATGCGCAAGACCATCGAGACGGAGCTGGGGATCACCGTATCAGCCGGGGTAAGCCTCTCCAAGGTCCTTGCCAAGATCGGATCAAAGCACAATAAGCCGAATGGCCTCACCATGATCCCGGGAAGGGACATTCATCTCTATCTGGAGAACCTGCCTGTTGAAAAGGTCTGGGGCATAGGGGCGAACACGGCGGCCTTTCTGAGAAAGCACGGGATCACGACCGCTTTGCAGTTCGCCAGAAAAGAAGAAGAATTCGTAAAGAAACATCTGTCAAAGCCCTATCAGGAGATCTGGCACGAGTTGAACGGCAGGAGCGTGTATCCTGTCACCACGGAGACAAAGAACAGCTACCAGTCGATAAGCAAGGCCAGGACCTTTACGCCGCCCTCCATGGACGAGGGTTTTGTATTTTCCCAGCTCTCCAAGAACCTGGAGAACGCCTGCATCAAGGCGAGGAGGTACAAGCTTGCGGCCGCGCGGATCATTGTGTTTCTCAGGAAGCAGGATTTTACGAGCGAGGGAGTGGAGATCAAGCTGAGCCGGCCTACTGCCTATCCCGTGGAGATGTTCGGGCTGCTGCGCCAGGGCTTTGGGCAGGTATTCCAACCCCGGACCTTATACCGCCAGACAGGGGTCGTGCTTTCCGGCCTGGCCGCGGAGGGCGGGGTCCAGTTCAACCTTTTTGATGATACGACAAAGATCGATAAGATGGCCAGGGTCTACAGCGTCGTTGACGAGATCTCGGCAAAGTACGGAAAGCACACCATTCAGCACGCGGCGAGCCTGCCGACGAAGCTCCAGGCCCAGCATGAGGGAGAGCGGGGCGATGTTCCGGTAAGAAGAGCGGACCTGTTCAAAGGTGAGACCAGGCGACAGCGGCTGGGACTGCCCCTGCTGCATATTAAAGTGTAACAGCTGCGCACCGCCGGTCCCTGGATATGTCTGATCCGGCAGCGGGCTCATACCCTTCAGCTGAATAATCATTTGGACACGGAAGAATCGGATTTAACATATCGTCACGTTGGCCGCCAAGGATTGCGACGCCTGCAAGGGCGAGAAAAAATGTGCCGATACAAAGAAGAACGAGTTTGTGGAATGCGTGATTGACACCAATGCAAAAACAGTGGCTGCCAGTTTGACCGGGAAATCCGATATTCTCAAGCATCTGGCCGAAGAAAATAAGATCAAGATCGTGGCCGCAAAATATGATCTGGATGACGGGACAGTGACGCTGTTCAAGTAGGGTTAAATGAAGCCACATGGGAAGATTGCAAGGGCAGTATTTCAGCTTTGCTCAACCGTTTCATCGTTTCGCAGGAAGTCGCAAATTCTATAACGAAGTGCAACACCTGGGAAAGCAGAATGGAACATGCACAAACTTTGACGCGTCGGACGGAGTGCGAAACCCCCAACAGAAGTTGGGGGTTTCTTTACTACTACATGAGAAAACCATGCACGAACCCCGCCGGTTGGTTCATCACCGGACGGCAGCACGGTGTGTTCTGCGGCTCAATGAACGTCTCAAATCGAATTCCGCTTATCATTACCCCGGGCCTCGCATGCCGTATGGCGAATGACCTTCCCCTGTACCATATACACGACCATTTCCGCGATATTGGTGGCGTGGTCGGCGATGCGCTCCAGATATTTCGTGATATAGCTGAGACGCACGGCGCGTGAGATGTTCTTCGGGTCTTTCAGCATGTACAAGAGCAATTCATTGAAGATCTGATAGTTCAGGTTGTCCACAAAATCGTCGGCCGCGCACACGCTCATGGCGAGATCGGCATCCCTGGCCACAAAAGAATCAAGGCTGTCCTTGAGCATCTTCTGAGCTGCTTCGGCCATGCGCGGGATGTCGATATACGGCTTGAGCGGCGGCTCTTCGTTCAGCTCGATCGTGCGTTCGCAGATATCAACTGCCAGGTCGCCCATGCGTTCGAGGTCCGTGATGATCTTGATGGCGGTCGTAATGAAACGGAGATTGCTGCCCGTGGGCTGCCAGATGGCAAGGAACCGGATGCACTCCTCCTCGATCTCGACGTCATAATTGTTCACAATGGCGTCGCCGTCAATGACCTCGATGGCCAGATTCCGGTCCCGCTCGACCAGCGCCTTGACGGACTTTCTGATGGACTCTTCGACAAAGCCCCCCATTTTGAGCACCCGTTCCTTAAGCGCTTCGATGTCCTGTTCTTTCTGTCTGGCCATGTGGCCTCCTTGAGTAATAGGGTTCAGGGTGCAGGGTACAGGGGGCAGGGTAAAAGGCCAGGTGTGCAGGATAAAGATGCGGCTGCATTATTTCCTGAACCCTGAACCCCGACCCCTGAACCCCGTTGCATATTACCCGAACCTTCCTGTAATATAATCGTCGGTTTGTTTATTGTCCGGATTTGTGAAGATCTTTTCCGTGGTCCCGTACTCGATCAGCTCGCCCATGTAAAGAAAGCCCGTCATGTCCGAGACGCGTGCAGCCTGCTGCATATTATGGGTGACGATAATGATCGTAACGTCCTTTTTCAGGGAAACGACGAGTTCCTCGATCTTGGCCGTTGAAATAGGGTCCAGCGCCGAGGTGGGCTCATCAAAGAGAAGGACCTCGGGCTCAACCGCCAGCGCCCGCGCAATGACAAGCCGCTGCTGCTGTCCTCCGGACAGCTCATAGGCGCTCGCATTCAACTTGTCCCTGACTTCCGTCCAGAGTGCCGCGTGTTTGAGCGCCTCTTCGATCCGTCCCACGAGCTCCGACTTGTTCTTGATGCCCTTCAATCTGAGGCCGTAGGCGATATTTTCAGCGATGCTCATGGGAAAAGGAGTGGGCTTCTGGAACACCATGCCGACGCGACTGCGAAGATTGATAAGGTCGATGTCGTTCGCCAGAATATTTTTATCCTGAAAAAGGATCTCCCCTTCATACCGGTGTTTAGGATAGAGGTCGTGCATCCGGTTGAAACATCTGAGCAGCGTGGTCTTGCCGCAGCCGGACGGACCGATCAAGGCGGTGACCTTGTACTTGTAGATCGGAAACGATATTTTCTGCAAAGCATGGACGTCGCCGCTATAGTAAAAATCCAGGCCCTTGACCTCGATTTCGATCGTTTGTGTCACTGCTTATACCTCCACTTTAAGATGAGCCTTCCGGCAATAGTAAGCATGAGAATGAAAAGGGTTATGACCAGGGCCGCGCCCCATGCCTGGGAATGCCAGCTCTTATAGGGCCCCATGGCGTACTGGAAGATCGTGACTGTCAGCGATGCGAGCGGCCGGTTCATGTCTGTTGAGAAAAAATTGTTGTTGAAGGACGTAAAAAGGAGCGGTGCTGTTTCACCCGCGACACGGGCGATGGACAGCAGAATACCGGTCAGAATGCCCGTGGCCGCCCCGCGGTACACGATCTGGATGATCACCTTGTAACGCGGCGCACCCAGCGCAAAGGCCGCTTCCCGCAACGTCCAGGGCACCAGTGACAGCATGTCCTCCGTTGTCCTGAGCACCACCGGGATCATGATGATCGAAAGCGCGAACGCCCCGGCCCAACCGCTGAAATGATGGAGCGGCCTGACAAGAAGCGCATAGACGAAGGCGCCTATCACGATCGACGGAACGCTGACCATGATGTCGGAAATAATGCTGATGATCCTCGCGATCGCTTTTCCCCGTGCATACTCAGCCAGGAACGTCCCGCCCAGAACGCCGACCGGGACCCCGATCAACGTGGCAACCAGCGTGATCATCAGTTGCCCGACAAAGGCGTTTCTGAGGCCTCCGCCTTCAACGCCCGCGGGCGCGGGGTCATTAAAGAACAGACTGATGTGAAGAGCGCCCAAGCCATGGATAATAACATCGGCCAGGATATACACAAGCCAGAAGAGGCCTATTGCGGCGGCCAGACCGCTTAAGCTGAGCGCGACGATGCTTTCTATTTTTCGTTTTTGTTCTGTGGTCATAGTAATAGATGTTAGAAATACTTGCTGACACGGATTGACACGGATCAAGAACTATGAAAAATCAGTGATTGCACTTCTGATGTTTATCGTGAAATTCTTAGCTCTTGTCCTGATCTTATCCGTGTCAAAGTCTTTTGTCTTATCTTGAATACTTCCTCTCCGCTTTCAGAAGAAAGAACTTGGCTATCGCCAGAATAATGAAGCTCATCACGAACAATACGAGCGCCAGATAATAGAGCGAGGATAGATAAAGGTCGCTGTCCGCTTCCGTGAATTCATTCGCCAGGCTTACCGTGATGGTGGACGCCGCGTCCAAGAAGCGATGTGGCGATCTTGTGATTGTTCCCGAGCACGAAGGCGACCGCCATGGTCTCGCCCAGCGCCCGGCCCAGGGACAAGGCAACACCGCCGAACACGCCCAGTTTGGAGTACGGGAGCACCACATTCTTGACGACCTCCCACTTCGTTGCCCCGATGGCATAGGCAGACTCCTTGACCACGGAGGGGGTCAGGTTGAATGAATCACGCGCGATGCTCGCCGTGAACGGAATGACCATGATGGCGAGGATGACGCTTGCCGTCAGCAGGTCGATGCCCATGGGAGTGCCCTTGAACAGCATGCCGACGAGGGGCAGCTGTCCGATGCTGCTCTGGAGCGCAGGCTCGATATACTTCGACATGATGGGTGCAAGGGTGAACAGTCCCCACATGCCGTAGATGATGCTCGGGATGGCGGCCAGCAGTTCTATTGCAATGCCGATGGGGCCTTTCAGAAAATTCGGCGCGATCTCGGTCACGAAGATCGCAATGCCGATGGCGGTCGGTATGGCGAAGAGCAGGGCGAGGCCGGTCGTGAGGAACGTGCCGTAAATGGTGGTTGCCGCGCCGAACATGCCGGTCACGGGGTTCCACGCCGTCGAAGTCAGAAAATCGATCAGCCCGAACTTCCCTATCGCGAGCGAGGACTCCTTCAAAAGCACTGCAATGATGCCGATGATAAAAATGATGACGGTAAAGGACGCAACTGCGGTAAGGGAGTAAAAAAGCAGCTCAGGGATATGTTTCTTCGGAGATATGGCCAATGAAAGGACCTTTCCACATTATCGTGGATGCATCAACAAACTTGTGATGGATCTGAAATAAGTCGAATTAAACCGCCGAGACGCGGAGGCCAGAGAATTTCCTTATCAATATGCAGTTCTCAGTGTCTCCGCGTCTCCGCGGTCGATTATGACTTCTTATGAGGGTTTCTTTGCTTATTATAGCTTATTGAATGCCGTTTGTCTTCCAGTAATCCGCTACCTTGGCTTTGAGCGCTTTCGGGAGCGGCACGTAGATGAGTTCCTTTGCCTTGGCGTCTCCGTTCTTGAACGCCCAGTCGAAGAACTTGACGACCTTCATGTTTGAGTCTTTTTTCTCCTTGGCAAGGAGGATGAATGTTGCGCCTGCGATCGGCCAGGATTTTTTGCCCGGAGCATCGTTCAGCCAGAGGTAAAAATCCTTCTTGGGGTCGAAGCTGGCTGTTGCGGCCGCGTCCTCAAAACTCTCGAAGCTCGGTTCCACGAACGTACCGGCGTGGTTCTTCAGGATTGTATGGGTGAGGTTGTTCTGCTTGGCATAGGCGAATTCCACGTAGCCGATGGAGTTCGCCTGCTGCTGAACATAATTGGCAACGCCCTCATTCCCCTTCCCGCCGATGCCCGCGGGCCAGCTCACGGAGGTGCCGGCGCCGACCTTTTCCTTCCAGGCCGGGCAAACGTCGCTCAAATAATCCGTAAATATGGCCGTCGTACCCGAACCATCGGAGCGATGGACCACCGTGATCTCATTGCTCGGGAGATTCAGCTTCGGGTTCAGTCCCTTGATCTTCGGATCGTTCCAGTTTTTGATCTCACCCATGTAGATCTTGCATACTGCTTCTGAATCGAGCCGTAATTCTCCGGCCTTGATACCCGGATATTCACCACCGGCACAACACCGCCGATGACGGCCGGGAACTGGAGCAGGTTGTCCTTGGCAAGCTCTTCCGGCTTGAGCGGCTTGTCCGAAGCGCCGAAGTCAACCGTCCGCTCGGTGATCTGCTTGATGCCGCCGCCCGAACCGATGGACTGGTAGTTCAGCTTCATGCCCGTTATCTTGTTGTATTCGTTGGCCCATGCTGAGTATACGGGATAGGGGAACGTGGCGCCTGCGCCGTTCAGCATTTCCTCTGCCTGTGCCAGATTGAACGACAGCAGCCCGATCAGTACCATTGTTACAAGTAAAATTCTTTTCATCTATTTTCTCCTTTTCGTTGTTTAGTTGCTATGTTATACCATGGAATTGTTACAGGATTGTTACAGGTTGATTAAGTTTCTGTTAAATTAATTACTATTTCACCTCCTTATTTTACGGTATTATTACTTTAAAAGATCAGCGTATATGCATTACCGGGTATTCCATCCTGAGCAGCATGATGACTGGACCTTGTGCTATTCGACATTGTAAAGCCCGCCCAGTCGTTCCATATTTTGCATCGGCAGAGACACGATGAATGTCGTACCTTTCCCATAGATGCTTGTTACTGAGATTGTACCGCCTAATAGCGCCGCGAGATTCCTGCTGATTGTCAGGCCAAGCCCCATCCCTTCATATCTTTTGGTTTTGGCGTCCTCGATCCGGCCGTAGGCAATAAAGAGTTTATGGAGGTCCTCTTCTTTTATCCCGATACCCGTATCGCTGACCGCGATCTCCATCCAGCTTCCGATGACGGAAAGGGTGATTGAGATTGTTACCCTCTTCGGTAAACTTCACTGCATTGCTCACAAGGTTTATGAGGATCTGCCTGAGCTTGACGTTGTCCGTGCTTATCATCACGTCCATAGAGGGCGCTGTGACCTCCACGGATATCGGCTTTTCTCCGATAAGGACGCGGGTTGTCTCAGCAATTTCGGAAATGAGCGATACTGCATTAACTTGCTGGTACGCCACTTTCGTTTATTACTGCATCATGGAAACAATCGTCCGCCTCACTGGTCAATGGACCGATATCGACCTGTTTGATGGGCAGGTTCTCTCCCCTTGTTTCAAGCAGGGAGAGGCGTAGGAGCTTCATTAAGCACTCGTTCCGCATGGAAGGCGGCAGTATTTATGGTCTTCAGATATTTATTCGAGTCGTCCTTTCTCAGGGCGTGGAAGAAAATCCGCCGATGACGTGCAGTGAACCTTTTAATTCATGTACTATGTGCGCAGGGTCGTGTCCTGCTCCTGCTCGCGAGCCTTAAGCTGTTTGATCGTCTGCTGCCGGTCAATGTGATTTCTTACCTTTAACAACAGTTCCTTCATGGAATACGGCTTTGCAAGGTAATCGTCGGCGCCGAGGCGAGTCCTTTGACGCGCGATTCCTCGTCCGACAGTGCGGAAAGCATGATGATCGGCAGCGATTTTCCGTTTGTGCTCTCGCGTAAAATACGGCATACTTCCCAGCCATTCAGCTCGGGCATCATGATATCCAGCAGGATCGCATCCGGTGTCTGGCGCTGTACTGCTTCTATGGCTTCCTTCCCATTGCGCGCGATCACTGTTTGATAGTCGTCTTTTTGGAGGTGATAGCTGAGAAGTTCGGCGCAGTCATTTTCATCTTCAACAATAAGGATTTGTTTCTTCATAACACAGTTGTCCCGGCCTTTGCATGAAATCGTAGTTGGTATTTCGCACTATACCCGGATTATGTTACAGGAGTATGAATCCTCGTTAAATGTTTGTTACAATAAGATATATGTATGGAAGGTATGAATCATGACTGAGCCCATGGGCCGTCCGAGGAAAGTAATGACGAAAGTCCTTTATTGAAAACTTTTCCGTGGTTAAGAAACCGGCAAAGAAACTGCGACGATGGTACCCTCGCCTGTTTTACTTGCAATGGAAAGGCTGCCATGCAACTGCTTCACGAGGGCTTTGACGAGCCTGAGCCCCAGGCCGGATGTTGCAAAGCCGTTCATTTCGCTATCATGCCCATGATCGGAGAATCCCTGCACGCGTTGATCTGTTCCTGCGCCATCCCTCTGCCGGTATCGGCAACGGTCAGTCTGATTTCATCGTTGTCCTTGCTGAGGATCAGCGCTATCCTTCCGCGATCGGTGAACTTTGCCGCATTGCTCATGAGACTCATCATGATCTGCCTTACCATTGACTTGGTCCGAATAAATCATAGACGGGACTGGGACAGGAGACGTCCATGACGGTAACCGGCTTGTCCCCTACGATCGATCGCGCCGCTTCTGACACTTCGTGGAGCAGCGCAACAATATCGAATCGCTCACACTGCCTTACCGTTGAATCTTTTTCGAGTTTCGTCAGTTCGACTAATAGAGGAGATGGATCAGGTAAGGTCCTCGGCCTCCGTTCCTGAGGAGCGAGAGCAGGCTCTGAAACTCGCCAAGCTCCCCTTTTTCGTATGCCACGCGCATGAGTTCCGCCCTGCCAAGAATTTCATAGCTGCGTCAATCCAGCCTTCCGGGTTGCCCGGGAGATGACAGGCGATTGTATGCCTGGGACTGGCGCATCATCATGCATGGCCGCAGGTGCGGACCTTCCCGGTGAACGCGTGATGGCGGGTATGCACGGTATTGGCATGTTAACGAATGCGGCTTCATCCTGAACTGTTTTCATGATCATCTCCTTTGTAAATAACCTGCGCGATGTTAATATCATTCCTGCTAGAATTTCATGTGATGTGCGCTGCTCTTATATCCTCAAGATCAACAAACTGTCGGACCATTGCCGGCTTTGTCGGCATTGATCCGCTCTCTGTAATGACAGGCAATGATTCCTGCTTCGTCCCTTTCATAACGAGGAAAAGGACCGCTGCAAGCAGCAGGAGAAAGTAAAACGTCAGAAAGCGCCATCCCATGGTCACCGCGGCGATCGAGTCTGCGGTGAGAAAGGGCCGGTAAAAAAGATAGAATACCGCTTCCGCGCCGCCTGCCCCTCCCGGCGTGGGTATGAACGACATGAGCGCGAACACGAGGACCTGCAGCGCCATGAAGAGAACTGGTCGTGCCGGGAGCCCGAGGCCCATGAGCAGCAGGGTAATGATGGAGTACCGGCAGATCCACTGGACAGCGGTCAACGCGAAGGTCAGAGCAAAGACCGATTTTCCATTGAATATGATGGCGCTCCACGTCTGGATAAAATGATGAAATGCCGACCCTAGCATTGATGCGACGCGGGCCGCCGGCGGGCACCGCATGAGTACGTTACGACAGCGCGGTTGCGCCAGCACCAGAACAGCGCTGCACGGCAATCCCGCTCCCTGCCAGAAACATCCAGGACGATGTATGGCGGATGCCGGACAGTAGGCCTTGTATCACCGGCAGGTCCCAGGATGAGGAAAGCGTAAGGGCCAGCGGCACCATGATGAGGAAGAACAATCCGTCCTCCATGCTTTCGAGCGCAGTAAGGGACAGCGCTGTGCCTCCGGAGAAGCCCTTCTGCATGAGCATACCGGTCTTTACCGCGGTTCCTCCGATCAGGGGCGGGCTTATGGCCGCACCGAGCTCCGCGCCAAGCACGATCCTGAACACCTCCGGATAGCGAAGTTTGTTTCCAAGGAACCTGCTCCAGAGCAGCAGACGAAGCGAACCCGTGAACCACGGTATAATGCTCAGGAGCATGGCAATGATGATATATCCCGAAGCGAAATGGACCTCAGAGCGGATCAGGGACCCGTCGTTCGCGATCAGGACAAAGACCACATTTCCAATGACCCCGAGCGGTATAAGAAAGAACAATTTTCTGAAGAGCTGATCAAGCCATGACGCCTTGCATGACTGCGCCGGTTCCACGTCAGTACTGCCGGTGTTCAATGTCACGTTACGCGCAGGCGACAAGACGGTCCCGGTTCAGCTCTTCATGATGGGCAAGAAACATACGAGCGCCTTCCTTGCCCTGGTACCGTTCCAGCATTCGCGGTTCGGTTTTCGTCAGGTCGACGATGATCAGGCCATCAATGACATTGCCGAAGGCGGGATCCACGTTGAAACCCGCGATCTCGCCTCCCAGTTTGAGATATTGCTTCAGCAGGATGGGGACCCCTTTGCGGTCTGATTCCACGCAGGATATCAGCTCCGATATGTTCTCCACGTCGTCCTTCAGCAGACGGACCGCGGCATCGATGTCCCACCCTCTCAACTGCTTCGCATGGAGCGGTTTTCTCGGCTTCACGAAGCCGGCCATATCGCTGCGGTATCTGCTCATTTTCAGGTAACTGACCAGGAACTGTCTTGACAGCGCCTGGTACTCGTCGCTGATGCTTACGGGGCCAAAAAGGGTTTTATACTGCGGGTTTTCGACAACGAATCTGCCGATACCTTTCCAGAGGAGCAGGAGCGGAGCAAAGGACTTTTGGTATTCAGGCCGGATGAACGAGCGTCCCATTTCCAGGGCAGGCCCCAGGTGTTCAAAAAACCCCGGTTTATAACGAAATAGCGTGCTCGTGTAAAGGCCGCGCATGCCCTTCTGCCTGATGATCTCATCGGTCTTGCCGAGGCGGTAGGCGCCGACGACTTCTTTCTTTTCACGATTCCAGATAAAGAGGTGGGTATAGGAGTGATCGAACCGGTCAATGTCGACGGCCTTTCCCGTACCCTCGCCCACAGCGCGGAAGGTCATCTCCCGCAGCCTGCCGATCTCAAGCAGGAGGTGCGGTATCTGGTCGGTCGTTGCCTGGATCACGGCGTGCTCGTTGCTCTCGACGAGCGTCTGGCTCGACGGCAACCTGCGGATCTCTTCGGCCATGATTTCAGGATTCTGGGGCGGCATGATCGCACCGTAGGTCTCGTGTTTTGCCTTTCGAATAAAGGCCGCGATGCTCGGCGCCGCTGCTTTGTCGCCGCGATGCGCCAGAATATAGGTGCGCAGCCGCAGATACGCAGTCATGTCGTCATCCTGTTCAAAGGCCTGCAGCTTCGCAGCAGGCACAAGGTCGCCGACGCGCACCTGGATCTCTTTGCGGTCCTTGTTGAAAAACTCCTTAGGCAGCATGGCCGTGCGCAAGAGCGGGTGCACCATTCCCGCCATATGAAAGGCCGCGCTGTTCGTGCCCTGAAAGAACACCGGAAGCGCCGGCGCCCCGGTTTTCCGGATAATGCGCGCAATGCTCGGGCTCCAGGCGGGATCGGAGATCGTGCCTGTCCGTGCATCAAAGTGAGAGACCGCGCCGGCAGGGAAGACCACGAGCATGCCGCCGTCCCTCACCCACTGTATGGATTCTCTGATCGGCCTGATATTGTCGCGGACCGAGGTTGCTCCCGAAAAGGGATTCACGGTGATCAGCAAGTCCCGTATTTCCGGTATTGCAGAGAGCAGATAGTTGGCCATGAACTTGACATCGCAGCGCATCGAGCGGAGGATCGAGGCAAGAATGACGGTTTCGATGCCGCCGAAGGGATGATTTGCCACAACGATCACCGGGCCTTTGGGGATCATGATCCGGGAAAGGTCCGTTTCCGGTACATCGTATGACACTCCCAGTTCTTCCAGGATCTTGTCCGAAAAGGGCCGGTTGTCATGCATCCTGTGGACGTCATCGTAGAGCCGGTTCATTCGGGGAAAGTCGAGGACATGTTCGATCGGACCCTTCATCATCGAAAATAGTTTGTTCTGCAGCGGGTTCTTGAAAGCGACGTTCAAGTTAAATATCCGGTTTGGTTGTGTTTGATTCATCATAAAGAGTCCCTCCCTGCAATTCCTTGTTACTTATGTCAAGCAACGCGGGCGCGAATGCTGTCTGTGATACGATAGCCCCAGGACCATACACCGGTCTCCGGACAGGGCGACAACCGGGAGTCCTGTCCTATCAAATATCTATTCCCCCGCCAGACCACGGTTGAACTCAAAAGCGGCACGAACCACAGAATTCCGATGAATATATCCTTGATCGGAGCCAGGAAATAGATGAGCGGCGATTGTTTGTGAAGGTACGTGCGTGCTGCCGATGATTCGATCTGCCTTCCGATCAGGGAATCACCAAGGACCTTTATAAGTCCTATGAGGGCTGCAAAGGAGAGTGTCTCGCGCGACGGCCCCATGAGCAGGACCGGCAGCGCGGCAAGAAATACCGGATTGACAAGCAGTTCGGAAAAATATTTTGCCCCGCCGATCTTCCACCTGAGTTTGCCCCATCGTGTATGGCGATTCAGAAATCGTTTAACGTCCCAATACTCATTGACATTGCTGATCAGGTAGTTCGACAGGACGACTTTTTTGCCGCTCCGCTGCATCTCTCTTCCGATAATAAAATCCTCCGCCAGGATATCTTTGAAGGCGGCCAGCCCTCCCAAGCGCCTCCAGATCGACTTTTTTCATGAGCATGGACTTTCCAATGACGCAGGGCATTCCCAGGAACCTGTCGAGAAAGCTGACGCTTCCCATGATGAATGAATTAAGATGGAGATTCTCAAAGAGGGCGCCGAGACTGCGTCCGCCGACGCCGTGGATGGGGTTGCTTACGAGACCGACCGAGGGGTCCTGGGTATGCCGCATGATCTCCCTCAGGTAGTTCCTGTCCACCATGACATTACTGTCGCTTATGAGTATGAAAGGATGACGGGCTTTTCGATAGGCGGGTATGAGGTTGTTTACTTTCGGATTGAGTCCGACATTGCACTTCTCCACGACAAGGGATATATTCCGGTCGGGGTATTTGTCCTGTACTTTTTTTGCTACTTTGTAGGCCGGATCGTTGAAGTCCTGGAGGCAAAAGAGAATTTCGTGTTCAGGATAATCCTGGAGGCAGAAACTGGAGAGGTTGTCGAAAAGATTGTCGTCAAGTCCCTTGAGGGGTTTCAGGATCGAGACCGGTGGTGAATAATTAACTTCGTCAGTTGTTGTTTGGTCGTCCGGTTTCGGCTTCCTTCTCAAGAGTGAATAGGTAGCCCCAACCTGAAGCAGGTAAAGTATGATCCCTGCGAGCGAGATCGACGCGCATATGATAAATATGGTCATGTGTCTCCTCCTCTATGATGATGCGTGTTCGCTGCGTGGTTCGTCATCGTTCAATTCCTGAAGAGCGTGATCGCGACGCCCTTGTTGTGTCGAATGCAGTTCTTTACGGACTCAACGTTCTTTTCACAGTTTAAAAGCGTTTTCCACGAGTACAGGTGCCGGGCCTTGTGAAAATCACTGTTGGCGATATAGGGATATTTTTTCAGGCTGATCACATTGAACACGTCGTCCCGGTTCGCGATCTCCCAGGCATCGATGTATTTTGCGTACCTGTCGCGGTTGTTCCAGAGATAGAGCGTATCTTTGTTCACCATGTCCGGGGTATGGTGAGGGTGACAGGCAACGGTCAGGGTATCCTGGCGCTTTGCTTCGAGAAAGATCTCATCGTAACTCATGCAGGCGGGAATAAATTCTTTGATATCCAGAAGAAGAAGGTGGGCTGATTCGTCCTTCGAGATATAATTCTTGCTGATCTCAACACCGGGGATCACGAGCATAGCGTATTTTTCCCAGGCCCGCTCGGCCTCCTGTTTGAGCGTGTCGAGATACTCGTCAAAATTGTCTCCCCGGATCGACAGATTGAACTGGCGCGCGAACTTGCCCATCGTGTTGTCGCCGTTCACGACGTGGTCCGTGATCGCGATAACATCAAAACCAGCCTGGCCGAAAAGATCGATTGTCTTTCTCATCTCCAGCGAACCGTCGGAAAAGGTGGTGTGAATATGGAAGTCACACAGAAGCATTGTCGGCATACTACAGGAACAGTGTTACCACCGTATGACAGAAGTGTGAAGTTTGCGTTAAATTTTACCGGGTTACCGGCCGCTCCGGAGCGATGCTCTTTCCAGCGCAGGAATGTCCTTCCCGCAACTGATCAACAGTGACTGTTTATGCCGCTGCCTCACCATCGATCATGATCCGCCCAGGCAGATCGCCTGTCCGCAGGCCGCCTGCATTCGAGCACCAGCCTCTTGACCACCTGCTCGATTTCCTCGGGCCTGATGCGCTGATCGGGGGTCATGGACAGGACTGCCTTTTTCATACGGCCCTCAAACGTTTCTCCTCCCTCGATCACGTCGTGATCAACGATGGTTACGTTGACCGGTTCCGTGAAATAGACGTCGGCAACAACTCCGCTTTCAATCTTGATGATGAGATGATTCATATATTCCTCCTTAGCTGATTAATTGCATCACTCCGCCGCCGTTCCTCATGGGACGTCCCACGATGCTGCTGAAGTGTTTGTCAGGTATTATCGAACCGATGATACAGGAGAGGTATTGCAGGAGTATTAAGAGGATGTGAAATTTCGATTAATTTTTTTGACCGCCCTCGGATAAGGCATGCGTAATAGGCGCAGCGCTCGTCGTGGCTTTTGCGAGGCCCTGCAGATTGACTTCCGATCAATTATGCGAACGCCTGATCATTGCCAGGACTGGCCCTGTGGAGGATCGAGAGTCTTGTGTGGTGATCAGCAGACATTTCGAGGAGAGAAGTACAAATCACGGCGTACCGTTTGTTAGAGACGCGGAGCGGGCTGGCATATATCGGTTCCAGTTTGTCCGGGTCAGGTCTCAGACGGCATGGCTGGTTCGCGCTCGCGGTCCTTGCTGTGGTCGCGGGCGATGAGCATGTAAATGGAGGGGACGACGAAGAGGGTGAAGAGCGTGCCGACGGACAAGCCCCCCACCAGGACCAGGCCGATGGAGTTACGGGCTGCGGCGCCGGCGCCGGAGACGAGGGTCAGTGGAAAGTGGCCGGCGATGGTGGCGGCGGTGGTCATCAGGATGGGCCGCAGGCGGGTCATGGCCGCTTCGCGCACCGCATCGAGCTTGACATGGCCCTGCAGCTGGAGCTTGTTGGCGAACTCGACGATCAGGATGCCGTTCTTCGACACGAGCCCTACCAGTGTCACCAGGCCGACCTGAGAGTAAATGTTGAGGGTGGTGGTCCAGCCATGGGTCCAGAAAGGCGTGTTCGGGTCGGGGATCTTCAGGAAGATGAAAATGAGCGCGCCGAAGATCGCCAGCGGCACCGAGCCGGCGAGGATGACGAAGGGGTCGCGGAAGCTGTTGAACTGGGCAGCCAGCACCAGGAAGATCAGGACGATGGCAAGGCCGAAGGCGGGAAGGAACTTGTTCCCCTCGGTGCGCAGCTGGCGCGACTCGCCGGTGTAGTCGAGGACATACCCCTTCGGGAGGATCTTCGTCGCCTCGTCCTCCAGGAAACGCAGGGCTTCGTCCAGCGGCCGCATTGCCACGCCGCTGATCTTGACCGCGTTGAGCTGCTGGAAGCGGTTGAGCGAGCGGGGGACCACGGACTCCCTGAGGGTCGCGACGGTGGAAAGCGGCACCAGCTTGCCGTTGGGGCCGGTGACATTGATATTCTTCAGCTGGTCCGGATTGAGGCGGTCGATGCGCTGGATCTGGGGAATGACCTTGTAGCTCCGCCCCGCTATGTCGAAGCGGTTGACGAAATCGCCGCCCACCATGCCACCGAGGTCGGCGCCGACCTGCCCCAGGCTGAGACCGAGGGCGGCCACCTTGTCGCGGTCGATGACGAACTCGGTCTGGGGCTGGTCGATCTTGACATCGATCAGCGGCGGGAAGGCGAACATGCCGCTCTGCATCGCCTTCAGCTGCAGCTTTTGGGCAAACTCGAGAATCTGCCCGGTCTCGGCTGTGGAGGCCAGGATGAACTCGACCGGGAACTGGCCGCCGCCGGGAAGGGCGGGCGGGGCGACCGGGAACATCTGGATGCCGGGGATCGCCTGGAGCTTCTGCTGCACCTCGGGCAGGATCTGGAAGACGGTGCGTTTGCGTTCGGCCCACGGCTTGGTCACCATGCCGAGGAAACCTGAGTTGGGAAAGGTGACCTGGAAGGTGAACGTGGTCTCGGGCACGCTCATGAAGGCCTGGTTGGCCGCCGCGGCGTAGCGACTGGTCTGGTCGAGGGTGGAGTTGGCCGAGGCGTCGAGGATGCCGAAGATGACCCCCTGGTCCTCCATGGGCGCGAGCTCCTTGGCGGACATGATGAACATCGGTATGGTGAGCAGGCTCACCACGATCCATACCGTGTAGACCGCCGGGCGGGCGCGGAGGGTGGCGTCGAGCAGGCGCCCGTAGACGCCCTTGAGGCGCTCGAAGTCGCGGGTGATCCGGCCTACCAGGCCGTGCCCTGATGCGGGCTTGAGCAGCGTGGCCGACATGACCGGCGACAGGGTGAGGGCGACGATCCCCGAGATGGTGACCGCCCCGGCCAGGGTGAAGGCGAATTCGCGGAAGAGCGATCCGGTGAGACCTCCCTGCAGCCCGATGGGGAGGTAGACCGCCGCCAGGGTGATGGTCATGGCGATGATCGGCCCGACCAGCTCGCGGGCGCCGATCAGGGCCGCTTCCAGGGCGGACTTCCCGAGGCCCATGTGGCGCGCCACGTTCTCCACCACCACGATGGCGTCGTCCACGACGAGACCGACCGAGAGGACGATCGCCAGCAGGGTGAGCAGGTTGACGGTGAAGCCGAAGGCCTGCATCAGGAAGACGCCGCCGATGAGCGACACCGGGATCGCCACCACCGGAATGAACACCGAGCGGAAGGAGCCGAGGAAGAGGAAGATGACGACCACGACGATCAGCAGCGTGTCGCCGAGGGTCTTGAGCACCTCGCGGATCGCGTTGTTGATGTAGTTGGTGGCGTCATAGGCCACGCGCGCCTGCATGCCGCCCGGAAGGTCTCTCTGGATCGCCGCCATCTCCGTGGTCACGCGCCTGATGACGTCGATGGAGTTGGCGTTGGGGAGGGGCCAGATCCCCATGAAGACGGCGGTCTGGCCCGAGAAGTGCACCTCGGCGTCGTAGTCCTCGGCGCCCAGTACCACGTCGGCAATCTCCTCCAGGCGCACGATGGCGCCGTTCTGTTCTCTGCACCGCCAGGCTCTTGAACTCGTCCATGGTGCGAAGGTTGGTATTGGCGGTCAGGTTGACCTGGATGAGCGACCCCTTGCTCCTGCCGAGGGCGGCCAGGAAGTTGTTCGCGGCCAGCGCCTGACGCACCTGGGCCGGGCTGATGTTGAGGGCGGCCATTCGTTCGGGCTTGAGCCAGATCCGCATGGCAAAGGTGCGGCCGCCGAGGATATCCGCCCGCTGCACGCCGGTGATGGCCGACAGGCGCGGCTGGACGACGCGCACCAGGTAGTCGGTGATCTCGTTCTGCTTCAGGATGTCGGATGTGAAGCTCAGATATGCCGAGGCGAACTGGCTGTCGGCCGACTCGATGTTGATCACCGGCACCTCGGCCTCGGGGGGCAGGTCGCGGCGCACCTGGTCGACCTTGGAGCTGATCTCGGCAAGGGCCTTGGTGGAGTCGTAGTTGATCTTGAGGCGCACCTTGATCGTGGAAAGGCCGAGGCTGCTCTGCGATTCCATGTAGTCGATGCCGTCCGCGGCGGCGATGGCGCGCTCCAGCGGCGTCGTGACGAAGCCGCGCACCAGCGTCGGCATCAGCGCCGACGTAGACGGTGGTGACGGTGACCGCGGCGTTCTCGCTGTGCGGGTACTGGCGCACGTTGAGGGTCCGGACCGCCTGCAGGCCGGCGATGATGATGACCAGGTTGACCACCAGGGCCAGGACAGGGCGGCGTATGAAGAGGTCGGTGATTTTCATTTAAGAGTCATAAAATTTACGAGGTGAACCTCAGACGAATACAGATGAAACATTACCACGGAGCCACACGGAGGTACACGGAAAGAGCAAAACGTTCTTTAAGATAGGGTTCTCATTATTTCCGTGACAGTTCGTGGCCTTTTCCGTGGTAAAAATGGATTTCGTCTTGCATCAAAGGTCAGTTGTTCTCCGGTGTGGGCGCTTTCTGGAAGTCGGGGGCCAGCTTGTTGTCTACCACTGCCGACTGGCCATTGCGCAGTTTAAAGACGCCGGTGCTGACCACCGTTTCTCCCTCCTTGATACCGCTCGTGACGGCGACGAAGTCGCCTCGCTTGACACCCAGGCGCACGAACTGCTGGCGCAGCACCTTTCCTTTTTTATCCGCAGCATCCTCGATAATGAAGACCGAGTCCCCATAGGGGGCGTAAAGGACGGACGTAGCAGGAATGGCGAGCACCTTCTGTCGTGCGGGGAGCCCCACCGCCACGTTGGCGAACATGCCGGGGCGCAGCTTCTCCCCGCGGTTGGCCACCGTTGCCTGCACCTTGATCTGGCGGGTATCGGCGTCCACAAGAGGATTTATGGCGGTGATCCGCCCCTGCAGCGTATCCCCCGGCAGGGCATCGGTGGTCACCTGCACGGTCAGGCCCAGACGCACCAGCGGGAGTTGCTGCTGCGGAAGGGTAAAGTCGACATAGATCGGGTCGAGGGCCTGCAGGGTGACGATGGGGTCCCCCTCGCGGAGCATCTGGCCGAGGTTGACCTGGCGAATGCCGAGTTGGCCGCTGAAGGGGGCGCGGATCGTCTTCTTGGCAATGGTGGCCCGAATGTTCTCGGCCTGGGACTGCGCCTGATCCGCGTTTGCCACGGCGTTATCGCGGTCGGCCTGCGAGATCAGCTGCTTCGAAAACAACTGGTTCATCCTCTCGAGATTGGTGCTTGCCAGTTTCACCTGGGCAACGGCGCCGGGAAGCTGGGCCTCTTCCGAGGAGGTGTCCTGGCGCAGCAGGATGTCCCCCTTCTTCACCGGCGTGCCCGCCTCGAAAGCGATCCCGACCACTTTGCCCGCCAGCTCGGCGGCTATGGTGACCCCCTGCACGGCGTTCAGCGTGCCGACCGCGGTCAGGGCGGTCTCCCATGAGTCGGCCTTTACTACCGTGGAGGTCACGGTTTCGGGTGGCGGTACGAACTTCTTGCCCTGGTCGACCATCGCACCGATCTGCAGGGCCTTGACGGCGACGAGAATGACGATGAGGATGACCAGACCGATGAGGGCGAGTATCAAGCGCTTTTTCATGTCTGAATGACTCCGATACGGGTTGAGAACGCATGCCAGGCCCCTGCCCCGGGACAGCGCAGGGAATGACCCCGATGATCGTGGAGTTGTCCTCCCATTTTTCCGTTAATAACACGGGGGAAATCCATGCGAACCAGCAGGAACTGCGTCCCTGCATGAAAAGATTATCACGGGATTGGGAAAATTATCAAGACGAGTTCGACGATTTTGCAGAAAAAACATAATTATGAATGAGCGTCTTTAGTAGCAGCAAGGCCGGTATCAGGGGTTTTGTGGCATGACAAGGAGTAGAATTGAGCCCTTGTTATTGAAGATAGGATCTTGTGTAAAGTTAAACGGATGTTTGAGGACTATTCAAATCCTCTATATTTTATCTGAAATCATGGCCGAATACCCCGCGTCTTGCATCTCAGCCGGTGTGGCGAAAATCCAAGATTGAGATGCGATGGTAGCAATGACCAAGGAGAACTTCTTCGAAATCAACTAATTCACCCCCCGCGAATGATAAGGACAATAAACAGTATGCCGATGAGCAGCCCTGCTGCGGTCAGACTGTATTCAATTGCTTTCAGGATAGACTTATTCATGCGCTATCACCTCCACGCGCTTTTCCGGGGAAGGTTGAGATCTCCGCCCCTTTTTAAAAACGAAGTTTTCCCGTATTCCAAAATCTTGGTACCGTTGACCATATCGCAGGACTTGACGTATTAGTGTTGCTGTAATAAACGTTGTTTAACGACTCTGCTGACAAGGATAGGAAGAAAGGTTTTCACTTTTATGTCTTTATTCAGTTCCGCCAGGACCTCCCTGTACGACTTGTTGACTTCTTCTGCGGAAATCCCGAGTTCGTGCACGAGGCTGTCAATAGCACGGACGTGCGGTTCGTTGTCCTTGTCGTACATGTTTCGTGACGTATCTGCTGCCGTCTGATTCTGCATGAGTATTTCTCCTTATTGTATTGAATCGCATTCCTTCTTCATATTCGACAACGCTCGGCTACGGGATACTCATTGTCATGCAATGCATATTATGCAGTCATGCTTGCCTGCCCGGTAAGGCAAGAACCGTCCATGGATCCCTGATCGATATGATCATTTTTAAGAAAATATGCCAGGCTTTCCTTGTAGGAGCGATCCACTTCTTCCGGATCGAACCCAAGATCCTGTACGAGTATCTGAACTGCACGAGCGAGCTGGGTGGCTTCTTTTTCATCGAGATGCAGCACTGGCATGATTTATATTCTGTTCAGACATTATGGACCTCCTTGTCCTTGTTATGGAAGTGAACTCCCGCTTTCGTTACCCACAATGTCAATATCCTTGAGGCATTCAGTAAAGGATATTCGGCAACTTCATCCTCTTCATCTATTTCGCAGAACCTTTGACAGGAACAACGGGCAACTATCGTAGTTGTCCGTCCAGCAATAGTTCGTCTTTTGATAACTACTGGTTGCTACTGTCATAATTGAGGCAGCACAATTATTGCTGCTTCCTTTTTCGTAGGGGCACGTTGCCATATGAGCGTCTGCGCATACTGCATTGTGCTGAGATGCCAGGTTGATTAAATTCATACCTATCTCCTTTCAAATCCGGGGATCAACGGCCTGCCTTTTTGAGGATTGATTTCCCGATCGTTGATGCACCCCGTTTCCCGCCTTTAAGCATGCTTTCTGAACAAATCATATCCGAGTCGTGTTACAGGAGGATGAAGAGTATTTTACATTTTCATTAAATCTTTGACCGGCTCTGGATCAGGTAGGCATAATAGGTTGCGGCGCTCGTCGGGTAACGCTTGAGTGTTTTGAAATCGACGCGATAGAGGCCGAACCGTGCATCGATGCCCTGGAGCCATTCGTAATTGTCGATGAGGGTCCAGTAAAAATAGCCGCGGACATCGAGACCGTCCTTCAGACATCGTTCTATGACATCCACATGCTGCTTCATGTACTTAACTTTCATTTCGGCATCATGGGTTGCGATGCCATTCTCAGTAATGAAGATCGGCAGGTTGAGCCTTGACGCATACCTGAGCACTTTTGCAAGACCGCGCGGATGCACTTCCCACCCGATATTCGTAAGGCCATGACCGTCGATGTCCAGATGCCTGAGCTCCACACCCATTTTTTTAAACGGATTGAACCGGAGATGGATGCGCGTATAGTAGTTCACGCCGAAAAAGTCAAGCTTGTCCTTGATCGGGACTTCGATCTGCACAACGCGGGAAAAAGGGAATTTCACGATGAAGACACCGGTCCGGAATGCGTTTATGATCGAGTGATTGTAGAAGTGGTTCGCCGACTTCTTCAGGAGCCGGTCGAAAGGGTTCCATTTTTTCCAGGGAGCGAATACGGACATATTATGCGCGATACTGACCTGCGCATCAGGAATATATCGATGGATGATGTCGTAGGCCTTGCCGTGCGAGGTGAATATGTTTTTCAAGGCGACGAGGGCACGGGGCACGTCTCGCAGACCCGGCGGAATGCATCCGTCAAGGTATCCGCCGATCAGAATGACATAGGGCTCGTTGAACGTTATCCAGTAGCGTACGTTCCTGAGCGTTGAGACCATCTTCTCCGTGTAACGCAGGAATTTTTCAACGGACGCAGTTCGGTGCCAGGGATACCGCTCCAGAAACCAGCGGGGGTGGGTGAAATGATGGAGAGTGACCATCGGCTCGATGTTGTAGCTTCGCAGGATATCGATGATCTCCTGATAATGCGCAATGGCTTCTTCGTCCCAGGTGTCCGGCCGAGGCTGGATCCTGCTCCATTCGATGGAGAAGCGATAGGAATTTACGCCCAATTCCTTCAGGAGCTTCAAGTCCTCCCTGAAAACAGCATAGTGGTTCGTTATCTCAGGGATGTCGCTTAACACGGGGTCCCAGGTCGACCAGTCGGCATTCGGAGAGCCTTCGAGCTGAAACGCGGAAGTAGCAACGCCCCACTGAAAGTCTTCCGGAAAAGCCGATTTCCTCGTTGTCTCTTGCATCCCGATGGCCATGTCTCCCCGTGTTACCGCCAATAGAGGACCATGAACACAAGTCCTGCCATGGTAGCAGCGAAAATGAGGATTTCCTCGATTCTATCAGGAAGCTGCTTCTGTGCGTTGTTATGCATGGATCACCTCTTTTGTATCAGTGCATTTTTCCGGTGAAAATACCACAGCAAGCGTCCGGATGCCGCCGATCACCAGGATCAGGGCCGCGAGCGCCATGATCATGCCCGGCCTCCAGCTTATGCTGATAAAGCCCGACCATGATCTCGCGCAGCACAAAGACCAGCGCCGCGTCGGTGATGAACGTGATCTTCAGCCGGTGCACGGTGAAGTATTCTATGAGGCTCCTCAGCAGTTCGATCACGATGAACATCGGAAAGGATATTAGTCACGATCATGTCGAAAGCGGCAGCCATGCGTCTGGCTTCCAAACACCGCTCGCAGGTCGAGAATGACCCGCGCGATCCCCATCAAAAGGGCAAGGAGCACTATCGGGATCATGAATTTGATCATGCTGTCGACGATCCTGGTGAAGTATTTCATCGTAGGAGTTCCCTCGCGACCTTCATCTGTACCAATACATTATTTCTGCGGTTGGCACGCAGGACGAATCCTACCACGATCGTATTACAGGGGTATTACAAGCAGGTTAAGATTGCATGAAATGGGGCCATGGACGATTATTGGATGCGATGGGATTTTATTAGTGCGGGATCATCACCGCGATGGTGTTTGATTGCGGCCGGAGGCCGCGCGATGACCTGGCGCTGGTGTCCACGGGAATGGCATCAACTCACATACAATTTCACCTTCGTGCCCTTTTCCGGCATGCTCTCAATATGCATCTCCCAGCCGTGGGCCTTTACCAGGTGCTTGACAATGGCCAGTCCGAGCCCGGTGCCGCCCATCTTCCTCGACCGGGCGTTGTCCACGCGGTAAAATCGCTCCCCGATGCGCGGTATGTGTTTCTCCGGAATACCGATGCCGGTGTCTTCGACGTACAGGTATGGCCTGTTGTTTTCTATTCGAAAACCGATCGTCACTTCGCCCGTTTCAGTGAATTTTATTGAATTGTCCACGAGGTTCGTGAGTATTTGGATCAGCTTGTCCCTGTCAGCGTTGATTTTAATGTGCTCGGCGGGAAAATCGGTTTTCACGAGCAGCTTCTTTTCAGCGGCCTTGGGTCTCAACAGGGCCAGTGCATTTTCAGCTGCATCAGAGAGATCCACCGGGGACCTCTCTATCCTGGCGACGCCAAGCTCGATTTTGGAGATCGTCATCAGATCGTCAACGAGACTGTTGATCCGTTCGCTGTTCGCCTTGATGATCTTTAAAAATTTTTCAGCGTGCTCCGTATCATTCAATGCGCCCTCAAGCAGGGTGTCGGCAAAACCCTTGATCGCCGTGATCGGCGTCTTTATCTCGTGAGATATGTTCGCGACAAAATCCTTGCGGGTCTGCTCCAGTTTTTTGAGCTGCGTGATGTCATGCAATATGACGACAAAACCGGCAAGCTCCTTTTCCGGAGAGGAGAGCGGCGAAACCCTCGCGGAAAAATACCTTTCCTCCGGATAATCAAGCCGCAGTTCGCTGACGCCGGGCGTAAGATTCTTGCGCGCCTCTTCCATGAGCGACAGGAATAATGGGTTTCGTATGACCTCAAACACCTGTTTTCCCGTCAATTGGGCTTCGCCGAAATACTGCCGTGAGGCGGAGCTTGCGAGCTGAATAGTACCATTCGGTTCGAGTATCATCAGAACATCGGGGATGCTTCGAAGAATTTCATTCAGCCGTTTTCTTTCCCCGTCGTTCGCGGCAATACTGTTCCGCAGTTCCACTGACATCTGATTCAGGCTCTCGGCTATCTCTTCAAACTCTCCAGCGCGGTCAAAATACAGTTTGTTCCCGGTTTCGCCGCCTGCGAGAGAGCGCGAAAAGTCTCCGATCTGCTTTGTCAGTTTCCTGATACGCTCCAGCTGTCTGACTGAGAACAGGCCCGTCGCAAGCAGGATCGCGATGACGACCCCGATGATCTTGAATCTGAGGGCGTCGATCGCGGCATCCACTGCGTTAAGCCGCATACTGAGCCGGACAATACCAACGGGCAGGCCGTCACGCGTGATCCTCTTTGCGACATACAGCAGATCGTCGTGCAGGGTTTCGCTGTATCGTTTGGACATGCCTGTACCGTTCATAAGGGCCTGTTGGATCTCAGGACGACCCGCGTGGTTCTCCATGACGGATGATACGCTGTCTGAATCCCCGAGGACCCGTCCGTCGAGGGCGATGATGGTCACACGGAAGCCGGTTTGCTCCTTAAACTGTTTACAGAGGTTATCGAGAGAGGGTTGGTCTTTGAACGAGATGTCATTGGAAATGAGCGTTGCCTGGGAAAGGAGGTGATCTCGAAGATCAGTAATATGACTGCTTCTCACGGCGTCGGTAATGAAGAATTCGATACAGACGACCGCGGCAAGCATCGTGACCGCATACAGAAAGAATATCCGACCGAAGATGCGTCGTTTCATAATTCTGCATCTACATAGTAACCGACGCCTCTACGGGTCTTTATGTACGCCGGATTGGACGGATCATCCTCGATCTGGGTCCTCAGTCTTCGAATATGGACATCAACGGTCCTGGGTTCGATAAAGGCCTCCCCCTTCCACACGGCATCAACAAGCTGTTCACGGCTGTACAGCTTGCCTTTTCTTTCGACGAGATATACAAGCAGTTTAAATTCGGTTGCGCTGAGCTCCAGTGGAGTTTTCCCCTTTAGTAACGCCGTGGGTTTCCAGATTGATGAGCAGGTTGCCGATATGGATGGTCTTTTCCGTCGTGGTTTTTTCTCCCGTTCTTCTTAATACGGCTTTAATGCGCGCAATGAGCTCTTTCGAACTGAACGGTTTTGTCATGTAATCATCGGCGCCGCTTTCCAGACCTATGACCCGGTCCACCTCTTCTCCTTTTGCGGTAAGCATAATAATTGGAGTATCGGCCGTTTTGGGATCGTTCCTGATGATACGGCAAAGCTCCACTCCCTGTATGCCGGGAAGCATGAGGTCGAGAACGACCAGGTCAAATTTGTCTTTCCTGACCTTGCGGAGCGCTTGTTCGCCGTCTGAAGCCGTTGTGACCCTGAAGCCGTCTTTTTTCAAATTATAGGATACGAGGTCAACGATATCCGGTTCGTCATCGACGATCAATATTTTATTATTCATGAGCGTAGTTATAACACTTATATTCACGAAAATTCAAGGGGGGGAAAAAGATTTAACAGAACTGTAACATTTGATGAAGTGAGAAGTTACAAGGATAGAGACCGGTATGATAATAATTCACCAACAAGGACGGCCGACACAAATCCAATAGTTATCGGTTTTCATTACGGATTATGGATTGAAACCTTACTTGTACCGCCGGCCTGATGTGACCTCAGAAGTGATTCAACTTGGAGGAACTCCGAACAACCGTTGCATCATGGCAAAGTAACTCCATAATGGCCTCACGATCCCTTTAGCGCGCAAACGTTCATTCATTATCAGATAAATGGGCGATGGATCGCCTACGATCCAATTGGGCGAAACGCGTGAAAATTCGCACAAGTGGTCGAATACTTCCTCCTCCGTCAGGTCCGGGGAAAGATAATACTGCGGTTGCAGCAACTCGGTCCCGGTCCAGCTGATGCCTTCGCGAAGGGCAAGTTCATGCAACGCCGTCCCCGGATAAATGCGCATGCCGACCACCGCCAGAATCGCAGCGTTTTGCAGCCGATGCGAATTCTCAAAACCCAACTTCAGTGTCGTTCGCGTTTCGCCCGCCCGCCGGAGATCAGAAAATGGCAGTAATCGATTTTTTCGCGCGCGCCAGTTCGCTTGATTCATAAATGTTCTCGAATGTCGATCGCTTTCGTAGGCTTCCAGCACCGGATCGAGAAAGAGTCCGACCCAATTGGATGTGCGTCACGCCCGCCCGGGACATCATCCGCATCAATTCGGGGGTTAGGTTATTGGGGTGCAAAAAACAGCCCCATTTGAGTTTTACGTTCTTTTGTAAAAGGGCTTCGCAGATTCCAGCGCGTGATGGCGGATGAATTGAACACAGCGTCAACGATGAAAACGTATTCGCGCGCGCAATGAAATACCGACAACGTCTGGTAAAAAGTCCGCAAGCGTGTCGGCCATGACCGTGCGGTCCATTTGCCAATCAATCCACCGGGTTTGATAGCCGGCGCGGCGCAAGGCAGAATGAACGTATGCCAGGCCGAGCGGGAATACAGGGTAGGGCTCGTCGCATTGGTTAATGCTGATCAACAGAATTTTGATTGGTACATCTCGCATATGATGTGAGGACATGGGGCGATAACATCATGAAGTGTCATCCCATATTAGCGTTGATTTCCCGACTCTATCGATTTCCTTATGGTTCCGGATTGTATTCATTTTGCGGAGTTCGCTATATATCTATGGATGCATTGACTTCTCTTTGATCGATATGCCCTGGGAGAGCAGACAAAAATCGCAGGCATCGCTTGCACCGTATCGAGAACAGGAACAATCCGATCGCCGAAAAAAACGAGTGCGTGCTTTTGCATAGGACACCTCCCAGAGGAATTGACATTCTGTCTTATGTCTGAAAGGATGGTACGCCCGGCAGCACTATTTCACCAGGTCCCCGTATTCGGCGGGCTTGCGGTTCTTGAGGAACCCCCAGGTCTCCATGGCGGCAACGCGCTCTTTGAGGTCGATATCGGCGATCACGATCGCCTCCTTGCCGCCGGCAAGTTCGGATGCCATCTCGCCCCAGGGGTCCACGCAGAAGCTCCTGCCGTAGAAAGAAATTCCATCCTCCTTCCCCACGCGGTTGACCCGGAAGGTGAACAGGTTGTTGGCGAAAGCATTGGCGCATATCGCCCGCTCCCAGAGACTGTGCGTCTTGACCGATGCGGCTGTTGGCGCGAACACGAGCTCGGCGCCCTTGAGCGCAAGGACCCGGCTGCCCTCGGGGAAGAGGTTGTCCCAGCAGATCTGGATGCCGATCCTGCCCTGCGATGTCTCGAACACGGGGATCCCGGTATCTCCGGGGGAAAAATAGAATTGTTCGCGATAGAGGGGAAGATCGGGAAGATGCAGTTTGCGGTAGATGCCGAGCAGTTTACCGCAATCAAAGACCGCGGCGCTGTTGAAATATTTGCCGCTGACGGATTCGAAGAACGGGACGATGAGCACGGTCCCGGTCTTCTCGGAAACCTGCTGGAACCGGCCGAAGGTCTCGCCGAGCGGGCTTAAGGCCAGTGAGAAGACCGACCTGTTCTCTTGTTTCGGGAACCAGGGTGTCAGGAACAGCTCGGGATAGCAGATGACCCTGGCGTCCTTTTCAGCCGCCACCTCGGCCATTTCCACGGCGCGCTGGATATTCCGTTCAATATCCTCGCCAGCGCTTATCTGTATACCGGCTATTCGCATAGAAGCTCTCAGGTACGACCGATGTTCCCGGACAATCAGCGGCCGGGCAGCGAATGAACGCGAATCGGCTCTCATGGACAACTGAAATGATCGTATCCGGCTCCCGGGGAATTTTCTGGGCTATTATAGCGATTGTCCCGGGAAATGTAAAACGGATTTTACTGACGTTCCCCGTGCGAAGAGATGCCGGTCCGATCACCTTGCCACTTCTTCAAGCGGCTTCCTGCTCCTCGCCGGAGGGTTCTCATCCGGGACACCGATCGGCAACAGCGCGGCAATGAACTTGTCCTTGCCGTAACCCAACAACTTCTCGAACGACTCCTGCGCCACAAGCGGGCCGGTCATCCAGCAGGAGCCGTAGCCGAGAGCATGGACCGCAAGAAGCATATTCTGGATCGCGGCGGAAACGCTCTGAAGACCGGGCAAGGGCCGGAACCTCTTGATGTCCCCGGCGGAATACCCCATCCTCGCCAGCAGCCGGTCCGTTCCCGCGCTGTATCCTTCCATGAACACGGCGATCACCACGGGGGCATGCTCAAAAAACGTATAATAACTGCCCTTGTACGCCGCGAGCCGCTGCGCCTGCTTCTCGTTCTCGGCAAAAGGGACCATCCGGTCGATCATCTCCCGCACCGCGCCGGCCATCTTCGCGAGAAGCGCCTTGTCCCTGATGACGACAAAGCTCCAGGGCTGGGTGTTGTTCGCCGAGGGCGCAAGCCGCCCCGCATCGAGGATCTTGTTGATGTCCTCATCAGGCACCGGTGTCTGCTTGAACCGGCGGATGCTTTTTCTTCCCTGGATTGCGTCGAAAAGGTCCATAAGATAATGCAGTTCTTAGTTTTAAGTTCTTAGTTATTAGTTTACTTAAAACTTAAAACTCATAACTCAAAACTATGTTTCTTCTTCTGCCTTCCGCCCCTACACCATCCCCGCCAGATCGCGGATCAGCTTTTCCGAATCCTTCCATCCCAGGCACGGGTCGGTGATGGATTTGCCGTACACGTTCTCCGTCACCTTCTGCGCGCCTTCTTCGATGAAGCTCTCGATCATGAACCCCCTGATCATGTCCTTGAGCAGGGACGAGTGCCGGCGGCTCTGCATCACTTCCATTGCGATGCGCGGCTGATCGGCATACTGCTTGTTCGAGTTCGCGTGGTTCGTGTCCACAATGATCGCGGGATTGGTGAGTCCGCGCTTCTGGTAGGACTCGGCGAATGCCTTGAGGTCTTCATAATGATAGTTGGGGACCGCGCGGCCATGATAGTCCACCGCGCCGCGGAGCACCGCGTGCGTGAGCGGATTGCCCGAGGTCTTCACTTCCCACCGGTTGTAGCTGAAGACGTGGGGCGCCTGGGCCGCCTGGATGGAATTGAGCGTCACCTCCATATCGCCCGACGTCGGGTTCTTCATGCCCACGGGGATATCGAGGCCGCTGCACGTCAACCGGTGCGCCTGGTTCTCAACCGAGCGGGCGCCCACGGCAACATAGCTCAGGACGTCCTCGAGGTAGGGATAGTTGCCGGGGTAGAGCATCTCATCAGCCGCAGGAAGATGGGATTCCTTCAGCGCGCGGATGTGCATCTTCCGGATCGCCTTGATGCCCTCCACGATGTTCGGCTCTTCCTGGAGATTCGGCTGGTGGGCCATGCCCTTGTACCCGATCCCGGTTGTGCGCGGCTTGTTGGTGTAGATGCGCGGGATGATGATGATCGTGTCTTTCACCTCTGCCTGGACCTTTGCCAGCCGCGCGATGTAATCGCACACCGCCTCCTCATCGTGGGCCGAGCACGGCCCGATGATCAGGACAAGTTTGCTGTTCCGGCGGGTAAAGGCCGCCTTGATTTCCTGGTCACGTTTATTTTTGATCTCCACGAGCTCCGGGGAAAGCGGCATTGCTGCAAGGATCTCCCGGGGCGCCGGAATTTCTTGAACATAGGTGAAGCTCATAGCCTGTTAAAACCTCCTCTGCACCGCACCATCCTGGGTACGTGCGTGGCATGCAGTATAAAATCCGGCACTGACTAAGTCAAGCCAAAAAACAGCGCTTGTCAAAAAAACGGCCTTTTCAACAGCAGCAGTGCCCCTTCTCCCCACAGTGCAACAAAAAATGTCTGGTGTTTTTCGCCATAATATTGTATAAATCTTGCCATGGCAAAGAAACCTCCGTCCAGAGGAAAAGGCAAAGGCGGCACGATCGACCGCATCGTTATCGCGGGGATCGTCATTGCCCTGATCGCGATCGTGCTCACGCTCTGGGGCCCGCTCCGCAAGTTTCGGGTTGCGGAAGAAAAGAAGCCTGTTGAGCAAACGAAGAAACAGGAACCGCAGCAGAAAAAAACAGTCCCGAAAGCCAAAAAACAAATAAAAGAAGCGAAAAAACACGCTGAAAGCCTGGTCGCGGGGTCGTTTGAAAAAACTGCTCTGATCGCCATCGTGATCGACGACCTGGGCCAGGACGTAAAACAGGCAAAAGAGGTCCTCACGCTTCCCGGAAATATCACCGTTGCTGTTTTGCCGGGACTGGCGCAGTCAAAAGATGTTGCCAATCTGGCCAAGCAGGCCAGCCATGAGGTCCTCCTCCATATGCCCATGGAACCCTTGAAGAACCATGAAAAAACACAGACCCCCGGCACGCTGAGCGCGGACATGACTCCCATGGCGTTCCTCACCACCGTGAGTGACGATGTGGAATCGGTCCCCGGGGCCGTCGGCGTGAATAACCACGAAGGCTCGGCTCTCACGGAAAACAAGGAAGCCATGAAATTCCTGATGGCGGAGCTCAAGGCACGCAATCTCTTTTTCCTCGACAGCTTGACCAACCCGAAGAGCGTGGCCTACGCGACAGCCGTCGAGTTTGGCCTGAAAGCCGCCAAGCGCGATGTGTTCCTGGATAACGAAGGCGACAACCCGGCGTATATCCGCGAACAGCTCGCAACGCTGGTGGACATCGCGCGTAAACATGGCAAGGCCATCGGCATCGGGCATCCGCACCCCGTCACGCTCAGCGAACTCAGAAAGTGGCTTGCCGACATCGGCGCCCAGGGGATCGAGATCGTGCCGGTGTCGAGGTTGATGTAGCATAAGTCCATTGTTCCCACCCAGAGGACAGAGGTACCATGAGTAAACAAAGGCGTCCGACAAGGGCAAAGAGAACGGGAAAACCGTTATTTTGACCATCCTTCTTTGCTCTTGGCGTCTTCGGAACCTGTTTGCCCTCTGAATACTCTGTCTCTTACTAAAACCTATGCTCACCCTCGGAATAGAAACCTCATGCGATGAAACCGCGGCTGCCGTGCTGCAGGACGACAAGGTCCTGTCCAGCATCGTCTCCTCGCAGATCGATATCCATAAAAAATTCGGCGGCGTGGTGCCCGAGCTGGCATCGCGGGAGCACCTCAAGAACCTCATGCCCATCATCCGCGAGGCGCTCGCCGCTGCGTCGGTTACGCTCAAGGACATCAACCTCATAGCGGTCACGTACACACCCGGCCTTATCGGCGCGCTGCTCGTAGGTGTTTCCGCCGCCAAGGCCATCGCCTATGCGCGAGGCATCCCCTTCATCGGCGTGCACCACGGCGAAGGCCACATCCTCGCCGCGCACATCGAATATCCCGGCATCGGCTACCCCTACCTCGCACTGCTCGTGTCGGGCGGACATACGGCGCTCTATCACGTCAAGGGACTCGGCGAATACCGCCTCCTTGGCCAAACGCGGGACGATGCGGCAGGCGAGGCCTATGATAAGGTGGCAAAGCTGCTTGGTCTTGAATATCCCGGCGGTCCGGTGCTCGACAAACTGGCACGGGAGGGCGATCCCGGGGCAGTGAAATTCCCGCGAGGCCATCTCGAAGGGTATGACTTCAGCTTCAGCGGGCTCAAGACCGCTGTCAGGAACCACCTTGCGCTCTTTACGAGCAAGGACAAGGGACTCGACCCGGGCCTGAACATCAGGGACGTGGCGGCGAGCTTCCAGGCCGCGGTCGTGGACACGCTCGTTGACAAGACCATGCAAGCGGCCTCCGAAACAGGTGTGGACAAGATCGTGGTTGCCGGAGGCGTGGCGGCGAACAGCCTGCTCAGGAAGAGGATGAAGGATGAAGCCGGGAAGCGCGGCATCACGCTCTATCTCCCGGGCATGGACCTTTGTATTGACAACGCGGCCATGATCGCCCTTGCGGGATATCTCCACCACCAGCGCGGTGAGACCTCCCGCCTCGACCTGAACCCGCGCCCCAGCATGCCTTTGTGAGTTTATCTCAATTATTTCAAAATAGTTCTTGCTATTTCCCGATAATCCTGTATTATGCACGTCGACTGTTTAACAATGGGCAGGATTTGACTGAAGTACACTCACACGTCACCATCTCTCTGCCCTTCATATCATCGATCTCTAACCCCCCTTGTTTTCAGCTCCCACTCTGAAATCACAGCAGCACGTATGGTTGGCGAACGATGTAGTTATGCCGGTCATATTTGTGCTGGCGTCGTCTTCGCTCTCAGGGATACAGTTGTGTCCCTGCGGCCTGCACGCAAACCCCTAACAGGATCCCTGTTTCTGGATCGTATCATTCCAGCAGAGGAGATCAAAGGAGTAGTATGTCTTTTTCAAAATTGCAGCTCATCGAACCGATCCTCAAGGCAATAAAACTGTGCGGCTACACCACGCCCACGCCCATCCAGGAGCAGGCCATTCCCAAGGCCCTGGCAGGTCTGGACCTGATCGCCACGGCCCAGACCGGGACCGGCAAGACCGCGGCCTTTGTAATGCCCGCGCTCCAGCGTTTGAGCGTTCCGTCAACGGCCGCAGGAAGATCCAAAGGTCCCCGCGTACTCGTACTGACACCCACGCGCGAACTGGCAAACCAGATCACCGAAGCGGTAAAAACCTACGGCAAGTTCATGCGCATCCGAAGCGGCGCGATCCTCGGCGGCATGCCGTATTTCGAACAGCAGAGGCTCCTATCGCAGCCCGTGGACCTGATCGTGGCAACACCCGGACGCCTCATGGACCATATGGAACGGGGACAGATCAACTTCTCCCGCCTCGAGCTGCTCGTGCTCGACGAGGCTGACCGCATGCTCGACATGGGTTTCAGCGAAGCAGTGGACACCATCGCGGCCGCGACCCCGTCCACGCGCCAGACCATGATGTTCACGGCCACCATGGACAATACCATGGCCAGGCTCGCCCAGCGCCTGTTGAACAATCCTGTGCGCATCGAGATCGCCGGCAAGAAGACCACGCTGGAGGCGATCGAACAGCGCCTTCACACGGCCGACGATATGCAGCACAAGAACCGCATGCTCAAGCACCTGATCTCGGACAGCGGCATGACCAGGGCCATCATCTTCTCCGGCACCAAGCGGAATGCCGACCAGCTGGCGAACGAACTGCACGCCCAGGGCCATTCAGCCGCGGCGCTGCACGGCGACATGAGCCAGAACGCCCGCAACCGCACCATCATGAACATGAAGCGCGGGAAGATCCGGCTGCTCGTGGCAACGGACGTGGCCGCGCGCGGGCTCGATGTCACCGGCATCACCCATGTGATCAATTACGACCTTCCGAAGAACGCCGAGGATTACGTCCACCGCATCGGCCGCACAGGACGGGCGGGAGCAACGGGCATCGCCATCTCCTTCGCTTCGTCCAGGGAGGTCGACTCCCTGCGCAGCATCGAACGCTACATCGGACAAACCATTCCGCAGCAGGTCATCACGGGACTGGAACCGGCGCGCCCCTTACGCCGATCGAGCAGCGGAAGCAGCCCGGCGCCGTCATCGGGGAAACGCTGGCAGGGCGCCTCGGCCGGCAAACGGTACGGGCAGAACGCGGCATCAAGAAGTCCCTTTGGTTCGAAAACCACCCGCCGTTCGGACACTGACGGCCGTTTCTCCAGGGACGAGAAGAAGAGCGTCAGGCAGGATGGCGGGAAATTCGGAGATTTCCGCAAATCCAGACCAAGCAGCCCAAGCCGCTGGTCATAGGCAAAAAGCCGGATATACCATTATTCACAAGGCGCCTCACGTTGAGGCGCCTTTTTATTTCTGCCTGCCGGCTTTTCTCGCTTGAGTCATATGCATAGGTATGGCATTGATCTCCAGCCGCAAACTTCAGTTTGCCTGACCTGTTAGGTTGCATTACCCAGCATGTACCTGCCAAAGACAGCGGATACCAAAACATGGCATTTGCAAGGGCCTTGCATGAAAAGAGCGCCTGTTTACCTTAACATCGCCTCTCAGCCTCATCTGTGTCAGGGAAAACATCCCGCATGTGACCCCGTTTCTTCGCATTCTTAAAACTCGATCCAGCCTTTTCTCATCTCTGCAAAAATAATCGCATGGCGCTTTCTCATAAATTCAAGCAGTTATATTTTGGCATGCGAGATGCAATAACAAGGGCAAGACACTACGAACAGGAGGAAACAAAAATGAAAAACACACTATCAAGAAAAGCAGCATACATCGGGGCTGGTTCAGGGTTGGTGCTCTTTGCGATCTTCGGACTTCTCCCGGGCAGCCTGTTAGGCGGTGCAGCAGGTATTAAGCTCGCCGGTTTACTTTTTACCCTTCCTCTTGAGCCGGGGATCGTCTCGCGTATGATCGTACTCGCCTCCATGCTCGTTGGTGTTGTCGTGTCAGGCATCACGATCGTCACGGCGACATCAACAACAGGATGGCTCCTGGGACGGGTGATTGACGCATCAGGACATCAGCTTGATCCAGAATCTGCGGTCATGAGCAAAATTAAATAATTCGGTCAAGAAAAAGAACTCAAACAAAATATACAGCTGCGGCTGAAAGGAGATTATCATGAAGAACGAAACAGTAAAAGCGGGTATGAAGATCGGAGCAACAGTAGGCGGGTTGGTGTTCCTGGTATTCGGCATCATGCCGGGGTTCTACTTCGGCAGCTTCGGTACGCTGGTCCTGCTCCAGAAATTGATGGGGGGCACGGTTGAGCCGACCCTGTTCGTCAGGGCAGCGGTGGTCATGGGTATCATGGTTGGACTAGCCTGTGCAGCTACCGTGTGCCTCGTGGTAGGCGGGCTCATGGGTACGGTCGCCGGGTTTGCGATTTCCGCGCCAACGGCAATGAGGGAGAAGCAGGCAGCAGCTCAGAAAGTGTAAAACAAATACAGTTTGCGAATCAGGGTATGATACAATAATTCGCAATGTCATCTTCCCGGGAAAGACTCTGAAATGAAATGCAAAAGGCGGTGAGAAATCTCACCGCCTTTTTTTATGTTAATAGCTGCTCAGCGGCCTGGATTGCGCGGCCGACTCGGTTTGAACGTCCGAGTGCCGGACGGATGCGCCGTGCCGGAAGGACGCGGGGCAACACCGTGCGGCCTTGCCCCCGGGTGTGCCGGCTTATGGGATTCCGACGCTCTCCCCCCTGCAGGCTTCGCCCCGGAATGCTCCCGGCGGCGCTGCGGTTCCCGCGGCGGGCGCGCAAATTCGGCATCGCGCGCCGGCGCCGTTTTCCTGTAATCAAAGTCCTTCAGGAGACGGCGCTCGATCTTATCGCCAAGCACGCGCTCGATGCTCTTGACGAGAGGCTCGTCTTCACGGGTAACAAAGGTGAAGGCATCGCCGGTCTTTGCAGCGCGGCCGGTGCGGCCGATACGGTGCGTATATGCATCGGCCGTGTCGGGGATGTCGTAATTGATGACGTGGGATATGCACGAGACATCGATGCCGCGGGCCGCGATATCGGTTGCCACAAGGATCTGGTACGATCCGTCGCGGAACCCGTCGAGCGCTGCCTGGCGTTTGTTCTGCGACAGGTTGCCCTGGAGCGACGCGGCCTTGTAGCCCGCCTTTTCGAGCTGCTGTCCAATGCGTTTGGCCCGGTGCTTCGTGCGCGTAAAGATCAGAATGGATTCCGTATCCGTGTGTTTCAGGAGCTCCATGAGAAGCGCCGTCTTCAGGTGCTGCTCGACCGGATAGAGCGCGTGCGATACGGTGTTCGCCGGCGCGCTATGGCCGACCTGCACCGTGACCGGGTCGTGCTGCACTTCGCGCACCAGTTTCCGGATGTCGTCGGGCATCGTGGCCGAGAACAACAACGTCTGGCGTTTTGCGGGGACCTGTTTGATGATCCGCCGGATATCGGGCAGGAATCCCATGTCGAACATGCGGTCCGCCTCGTCCAGCACGAGCACTTCCACATGCGACAGGTCGATCGTTCTCTGATTGAGGTGATCGAGCAAACGGCCGGGGCAGGCCACGACGATCTCAACTCCGGCACGCAGTTTCTGGATCTGCGGGTTCACGCCCACGCCGCCGTAAATGGTGACGCTGCGTAATTTTGTGTCACGGCCAAGCGTGACAATGGACACGTGGATCTGTTCGGCCAGCTCCCGCGTCGGAGCGATGATCAGGGCGCGAACACGGCCGCGCGGTCCCTGCAGCAGTCGCTCCAGGATCGGCAGCACAAAAGCGGCCGTCTTCCCGGTCCCGGTCTGCGCAAGGCCCATGACATCGCGTCCCGCCAGCACCGGCGGGATCGCCTGGTCCTGAATGGGCGTCGGGGTGGTATAACCGAGCGCCTTTATGCCGGCTGTAATACTCGGATGGAACTTAAATGGTGCGAATTTCAAAGTGGACTCCTTACGATGAGACGACATACTATCCAGAGCACAAAACTGCGTAACTGCTTTTATCCACAAAGGGCCTGAGGTTACCGAGGTAAGACAAACCATCATTCTCTAATTGTCTCTCCCGGTATTCTCTGTTCGCCCTGAAGCAAATAAAAAACCAAACGCACTCTGAAGTAATTGGTTAATAAAAAAAGCCCCGGATCGCTCCGGGGCCTTTGGAGTGGTTATATAAATGTTTTTTGAGCTGCTTAGGCCTTGGCCACGTTCGCCGCCTGAAGACCCTTGGGGCCCTTCACGACTTCGAAGGTCACCTTGTCACCCTCGTTCAGGGACTTGAAACCGTCGCCCGAAATTGCCGAAAAGTGCACAAATACATCTTCACCGTTCTCCTGCGTGATAAAACCGAACCCCTTGCTGTTGTTGAACCACTTCACTACACCGTTTGCCATTCTGTTTCTCCTCTGTTTCTTTTTTAAAATTATCCGGGAATTCTCCTCGGATAGGTAGAGAATACCGTTTTCTCCGCTTCATGTCAAGCTGATAATTGAAAAAACAGTGTGTAGTGAAACAGTTGCAATGACCGGCAGATAACAGCGCTATGGACCATTTTTATTTTGATCGTCGTCCGTCATGACGTTCTCACCTTCTGATTCGTTTTTGCCTGATGCATGAACGCCTCGATCCGGGTGAGTGTCTGGGAGTCGCCCTGTCCTTCATAGGCGATGTTCAGGAGGGGGATGTTATCGTGTTCTTCGCGCACGCGCTTCAATACGGCGGTCGCGATCGTGCCGGGCATGCACGTGAAGGGCATCACGTTCACGATGCCCGAAACGCCTCGGTTGATGTAGTCTATGGCCTTGCCCACGGACAGCACCGCCTCTCCCTCGAAGGAATGGTGGATGTAGGGCGCGGCGCGGCGCAGGGTGTGTTCTATGCTCGGCTCGTGCAGGCTCCGGAGGTTGCCATTGAAGCCGCTCAGGAGCCGGCGCTCATCCCGGTGCTGCACCCAGCCGGTCATGTATGCCTTGAGCAGCGCCTTCCATGACTGGTTCATCTTTGCCGATACCTTGGCCGTTGTGTTCACGTAAAGGATCCACTCGGAAATGGGCGCGACCCAGGCTTCACCGCCGAGCTTCTCGATCTGCCGTACCACGTCCTCGTTGCTGAACCGGTTGGAGCGGATATAGATCTCGCCCACGACGCCGATCACCGGCTTAGTGCGTTCGGTGATCTCGATGGCGGAGAAGTCTTCATACACGTCGCGCAGCACGGGAAGGAGGTCCCCCCTCCGCTCAATAGCAGCGGTCACCGCGTTCAGAGCGGTTTGATAGACCCGGTCCGTTTGTCCCTGCTGTTTTTCGTAAGGCCGGCATTCCCAGAGCGCCTTCTGGAGCATGTCCACGGCGAACACGCCGCGCCAGAACATAAGCACGAAATCCTTATCGAGCACACGGAAGTCTTTATGGAGCGACTCGTCCTGCATGGGCGAGAGGACCTCCACGCGGTCGAGCCCCAGTTTGTCCAGCACCCGCCGGTGGTAGCGGTTATACTGGCCGAACCTGCAGGGCCCTCTCCCCGCAGGCATGAAGAAGGCGCTCCTGTCCGGATCGAACCCGGGCATGCGCGTTGCCTTGATCATGTCGCCGGTAGTGAGAGCAAGGGGATAGCACTCGCGGCCCGAACTGTGTTCCCTGCCGATCCGCACGGTCTCATCATCCGATTCGGGCAACACTTCGGTGTCCACGCCGCAGGCCCGGAACGCCGCGGCGAGCGCATGCGCGTGGTCGGTCATGGGCGGGAAATATACCTTTTTCTCGTGGAGCGGTCCCGTGCTCCTGCGTTGGACCGAGAAGGACCCGCGTGGTTTGCTCTGTCCCGCATTTTTGAGACTGTCCAGGAAGGCCTCGATCCTGGTGATCGCCCCGGCATCGGCGCTGTGCTCATCTATCTCGAGCTGGAGGAAGGGCTTGCCTGACATCTCATCCTTGAAGAAGTGCGTAATGAACGAATCGGGTCCGCACCCGAAGTTCGTGAGATAGAGGGGGTAGAGGTTCGGATGTTCCCGGATGATCCTCCCCGCGGCCATGATCTTCTGCCCCGAGAGCCAGTACATGTTCTCAAGGCCGGTGCCGTCCACGCTGTGGAGCGGAAGAAAATCCATGGGAATGGCCTGGATACCCAGGTCCCGGATCTTGGAAGGCAGGTTCATGTTCACGCGGGGTCGCAGGTGTTATAGCTCCGGCCGATAAGCACGAGTGCCTTTTCTCCGGGCTGGATCGCGGCAAGGACGGCACGACCGCGCTCCTCAACGGCATGAAGAAATTTTTCCTGCGCTTGAAGGCCGAGTTGCTGCGCCCTCTTCACCGCGGCCCTGCCCTTTCCGAGTGATGCGCCCAGCGCCCGCATGCTCTTGCTGAAATGACGCTCGTCCTGCAGATAGAGGACCGGTTCGATCGCCTTGATGCTGCCAAGTGGGACCGATGACCTGGCGATATACGGCAACGCCTGGGCATAGGGACAGGCCTGTACGTTCCTTTCCTGGTCCCGCGGATGCCGGAAGCCGGATGAAGCTCGGCATGAACAGGATGTCCACTTTTTTATCGATAAGGTCCTGAATGTGTCCGAGCGCGACCTTGGCGGGAAAGCAGGTCTCTGCCACGGTGGCCTCGAGCGCCCGGTTGATCAGCGTCCGGTTCGTGCGCTCCGAAAGCACCACGCGGTAACCAAGCTCGGCAAAGAAGGTTTGAAAGAACGGCAGGAAATCGTTCACGTAGAGCATACGCGGGATACCGATGCTCGGCGCATGCTCTGCAAGCTGATGGGGTGCGGTCGCGGCGATGTGGAGGTTCTCCCGCTCCGCGAACAGGTCCGGCAGCACAGCGGATGACGACGTCCTTTTCTTTACATCATACTTCTCGCACCGGCTGCCGTAAAAGAGCGGCTTCTCGCTGCCAAAGACCACCCTGCGGATATCGCAGCGGTTCGCACACTCGGCGCACTCGAAGCTCGTCACCGTGTACGCGCGCTTGCTCAGATCAAAACCCTTGAACGTGCTTGTTCCCGAACGTTCGCGCATGGCAAGAATGGCCGCTCCGATCGCGCCGGTGACCTCGTGGTGGGGGGGGACCGTGATGGGCCTGTTCGTGATCGTCTCAAAGGCGGACACGACGGCCCTGTTCGCGGCAACGCCGCCCTGGAAGAAGATGCGGTCCCCGACATGCTTGCCTGCCACGACCTTGTTGAGATAGTTATAGGCAATGGAGTAGGCGAGTCCGGCGGTAAGCTCTTCCACGCCCGAGCCGGTGTTCATGGAGTGCACCAGGTCGGACTCCATGAACACGGTGCAGCGCTCGCCGAACCGGCACGGCGACTCTGCCTGGAACGCCCTGCTCTCGAACTCCTGCTTGATGCGGATGCCCAGCCGCTCGGCCTGCTCTTCCAGGAACGAACCGGTGCCCGCGGCGCAGGCCTTGTTCATCTCGAAGTCCACGACCGCCCCGTCACGGAGGCTGATGTATTTCGAGTCCTGGCCGCCGATCTCGAAGATGGTGTCCACCGCGGGGTCGATGGCCGCCGCGGCGGTCGCCTGGGCGGTGATCTCGTTCCTGACCACGTCGGCGCCGATCATGTCACCCGTTAGATATCGTCCTGAACCCGTGGTGCCGGCCCCAAGGATCTTCACCCGTGAACCGATCTCCTCGCCGACCTCCGCAAGGCCCTGCTTGACCGCTTCGATCGGCCTGCCTGCCGTGGGCAGATACCGTTTGGACAGCACCCGCATGTTCTTGTCGATGACGACCACATTGGTCGAGACGGACCCCACATCCACCCCCAGATAGACCTCGATCAGGCCGTCCGCGTCCGGCGTCGCATCGCAGTCCGGGTTCGGCATGATGCCACGGGGACTGGCAAGGGGGCTTACGCCGGAACGGGCGATCGTTTCTCGTGAGGATAGGCAGGCGGCAAGCGCGGCCACGCCGTGATACATACCGGGCGGGCGGGACTGTTCCATGACCATGAGCGCAGCGCCGATCGCGCCCGAGGTGCAAAAGTGCTCGGGTACCGTCATATCGGATTCCGACAGGACGAGCACTTCGCGGAAGGCCCTGCGCATACCGAGATTCGCGGCCACGCCGCCGAGAAACAAAAGAGGCGTATGGAACTTTTTTCCCTTGCCCACGGTGGCCTTGAAATTCCTGGCCATGGCAAAACAGAGCCCGGCCACAATATCGTAATCCGGTGTGGCGCTCTGCTGGAGATGGATCATGTCGCTCTTGGCAAATACGCTGCACCGGCCCGCGACCCGCGGCGGCTTCTTGGATTTGAGGGCGATGGCGCTGAACTCTTCTATGGTGAGGTGCAGGCGTGACGCCTGCTGATCGAGAAATGATCCCGTGCCTGCGGCGCAGGCTGCGTTCATGGAAAAGTCTTCGATCCTGACTCCCTGAGAAGTTGCATCGCGGGCGAGGGTGATGACTTTCGCGTCCTCTCCGCCCATCTCGATGATCGTGCGCGCATCAGGATGATAGTTACCGGCAAAGGCTGACTGAGCGAGTATCTCGTTGATGAACAAAGCACCAATGGTCCCGGCAACCTGCTTGCCGCCGCTGCCGGTGATGCCGGCTGCAAAGATTTTGCTCTCGGGAAATTTCGACAAGAGGGCCCGAAGCTCGTTCTCAAGGGACATGAGCGGGTCACCCTTGATACGGGTGTAGGTCTCGGAGAGAAGCGTCTTGTCCCTATCGAAGAGTGCGGTCTTGATGGTCACCGAACCGATATCGATACCGAGGAAGAGGTCTTTTTGCATGAGCCTTTCCTTTACCGCCTTGGATTCGCGAGTTACGATAATAAGGGAAATGGTCGATCGGTCCACCACGGGAGGAGAGATCGAAATAAGCACGTTATAATTTGAGACCCTCTCCGGAGAGCACGCTGGACGATCTCGCACGGAGTAAATCGGAAGAGTATGGTTTCATTATAATAAGAAGCAGGACGTTAGTCAATGACCTGCGTATAAAATTGGGTATTGTGGCAGCATACACAGGATGGAGCTACGCGCAAATAATTGTGAAAACTATGAAAATAATGATATAATAATTTGTTTTTATCGGCAGGCTGTTTATTTGATAGCCCCAAGGAGCTGCATGATCTCACCCTCCGGTGATATTAAGGACATGACCCTCCCCTGGCTCTTTCAGGACCTCCGGAAAGAAAAAGAGACCGGCACTGTGGTCTTTTCGCGTGATACGGAAGTAAAAAAGGTGTTCTTCAAGAACGGGGACATCCTCTTCGCCTCATCAAATTTGGATGAAGACCGGCTGGGAGAGTTCCTGATGCGAACGGGGAAGATCACCAGCGCCCAATTCGAAAAATCGTCGGAAGTCGTCATCAAAACCGGCAAAAAACTGGGGGCCGTCCTGTTCGAGATGGGAAGCCTCACCGCGCAGGACCTCGTGGCCCAGGTGAAGCTCCAGGTCAAGGAGATCATCCTTAAGCTGTTCAGCTGGCGCGACGGACACTACCAGTTCGATGGCGGCCCGCTGCCGGTCTCCGAGATCATCCCGCTCCATATGAGCACCGGGGACCTGATCATCGAGGGCATACGCGCGCTCGACTGGAAGGGGGTACGCAAATCGCTCCCTTCGATCAAGACCATCCTCCGCCCATCAACGGACCCCTCACTCCTCTTCCAGAGCGTCCACCTCGATCAGGACCAGCAGTCGGTCTTTTCGCTCCTCGATGGCTGCAAAAGCATCCAGGAAATATGCGTACTGTCGGGAATCGGGGACTTCAACACGCTCAAGGCGATCTACACGCTGCTGGCGCTCAGGATGGCGGAAGCAGGAGAGATCAAAACCAGAGAAGGGAAAATCGTATGTGAGGTCGTGCGCGAAACCGTCGCGGCCAAAGAGAAACATAGCGCGGGAACCTGCTGCGGCTGAGATCTCCGTCACAAAAAAGATGCTCCAGCATGCCTTCGAAAGTCTGGAACGTCAGAACCATTATGAAGTGCTCGAGGTGGGCCACGGCGCCGCGCTCTTGGAGATCAAGAAGGCATATTTCCATCTCGCCAAGCTCTACCATCCGGACCGGCACTTTGAACCCGAGATGAGCGACATGAAAGAGAAGCTTGAAGCGCTCTTTACCCGGATCCATGATGCCTATGAAACACTGAGTTCACCGGCCGCACGCGACCAATACAACATCGACCTCGCCAGCGGGGCACGAGTGCACGGGAAGGCGGAGCGCGGTCATTCGGAAAAATCAGTCAACAACAAAGAGGCCGCCCTCGCGCAATTCAACGAGGGGATGAGGCAGTTTAACCAGGGTAATTTCTGGGGCGCCGAGGAGGCCTTCGAGTGGGCAACGCGTCTTGACCCCGGGAACGCTGATGCCGTATTTCGCCGCGGGCTCGCGCTCGCGCGCATCCCGCGCAGAGGCCACGACGCGGAAGAGCATATCGTGAAAGCAACCGAGATGGCGCCGGAAAAAAGCGAATACCATCTGGAGCTGGGGAACTTTTATGCGAGGAGCGGCCTGAAAGCGAAGGCGCTCACGACATACCAGAAGGCTCTGCAGCTCGACCCGAATTCGGACAAGATCAAAAAGGCGATCCAGAAAATCAGCGGATAGAATATCACTCCCCCCGTCACCTCATTTCATCCGCTCGCGGACATCCTCACCATGCCGATAGCATTCGGCGAAGGACGCTTGTAGCCTTTTTCCTGGACCACAATGTCCAGGGGCAGGCTTATAAGGTCAGCAAGATCAGGCGTCATGCGGCCCAGCAGTTCCCGGTCCACGATCTTTACATACGATCTGCACGCGTTGCAGGCCCGGACCCTGAATCCCGCTTCATTCTCAAATACGATCGTGTCCAACCGCGCCGGGTCCTGGTTTTGACAAACATGGCAGCCGATGGCATCATACTGTCCTTTCGTGCCGCAGAACGAACAGTACAGCTGTTGACGGCCTTCCGGGGAGATGGACGACAGGGCCGGCCGTGCATTGCACACAGGACACCTTCCCTCCTCCCAGAGGCGGTCATCATACGATAAAACATCATGCATTCCGAAAAAGTACGGCCTGCTCAGAAGGAATAGGAGCATCGTAAGATCGTCCTCGGCATAGGGGAGCGAGAACGCCGGCACTTCGAGCAACGGAAGTCTCGTAAAATCGATCTCCCCAAGCTCCAGGGCCTGTTTCAGGGGAGACAGGCTGCCCTCGGGCAGATCAAAAACAGACAAGAAGCGCTCAACGATCCGGCCAATGAACACCGGCGGATAAGCGTTCAAACCCGGCCTTGACGGCATGCCGAGCGCCCTCACTCCATCCGTGAACTGGAGGGACTTTTCATAGAACCGCAGCGGGTCCTCGAGATGCGGTTTCTTCGCAATGAGTTCTTCGATGATGTCCATGAAAACCTTTCGACAGGATAAGATCGGATTGTTCGGCGGCATTTATCCGGTAAATCGTGGCATCCCGTTTAAGCCACTTGCATTCTCAGCGCCTAACCTGGACAAGCCGGAACTAAAACGCTTGGAACCGCCAAGACGCAAAGGTCGCCAAGAAAATCTTTAGGCCTTTGATTATAATGCATGAAATCCACTCTGTTTTTGACGTCCTTAGCGTTCTTCGCGGATTCCCTAAGTGGCCGTTTTTCCTTTATAAGCTATCGCGGTAAATATTCTTCCCAAATTTGCTGAGAATTTGATTCGTTACGTAACTACGGCACCTTCGGATACTGGATGACGATGTCCTCACCGGTCAGCGCCTCAACGAGGAACGTCCTGAGGTATTTCTTTTCCCTGTCGTTCAAGCCCAGCGGCTGGAGTATCCTGTTCCCCTTGCCGCCGCCCTTATTAAAGAACTCGATCACCTCGTCAAGTGTCGCGAAGATACCATTGTGCATATACGGCGCGGTCTTCGCGATCTCTCGCAAGGTCGGCGTCCTGAACGCCTTCCAGTCCTTCTTGTCCTTGGTGATGAGATACCTGCCCGGGTCCTCGGTCAGGTTCCGATAGTCTTCGTAATGCTAAACCTTGGCAACGAACCGTCGTGTCGCGGCCACCCGCGGGTCTTTCTCCTGCTCGATGTTCTCGGGGACGTTGAGCGCGTAAAACTTGTTGTCCGCCAGATTCACCCCGTCGTGGCAGTCAGCGCATTTACCCTTTCCCGTGAAGAGGACATATCCCTTCATCGCTTCGGTAGAGAGGGCCTTCTTGTCGCCCCTCAGGAACCGGTCGAGCGGAGAATTGACCGAGACCAGGGTCCGCTGGAACGCGGCGAGCGCCATCGCGATCCGCTCCCTGCTCACCTCCGCCCCGAAGACCTTTTGGAATGCCTCGACATATTCGGGAACCGAGCGGATCTCCTCCTCGACAAAATCGAGGTTCTGGTTCATCTCGAAGGCGGACATCATCGGGAAAAGCGCCTGTTCCTCCAGGGTATTGGCACGGCCGTCATGGAACAGGAACTTCTGGAAGCCGACTGTTGATGAGCGTCGGGGAGTTCCTCCAGTTCCTCGTCGTGGGATAGCTCAGCGATATCGCCAGGTCGTCGGAGAAGCCCTTCTCCGGATCGTGGCAGGTGGAGCAGCTCATGGTACCGTCCCCGGAAAGCCTGCCGGTCGAAGAAGAGTTTTTTGCCAAGCTCGATCTTCTCCGGCGTCTGCGCGTTCTGCTTCGGGACCGGCACGGCTTGAACAGGTTCGAGGTTGCCGGCAAAGGCGTTGGCGCAGACCAAAAGAAGGCTAATCCCCATCGTCACGAACAGGTTGAACGGCATTTCATTTATCTCCGATCTTATCGCTAAGGCCTCCTCACCCCGACCCTCTCCCCAGGGGCAGGTGGAGGTCGAAATCACTCCGCACTACCGGGAACTCCGTATTTTGAATTTAGCGCGACGCTCTCAGCTCCTCGTCAATGATCTTCTTGAAATACTCGAACGGCCGTTCACCCACGACCTTGCGACCGTTGATGAAAAAGGTGGGCGTGTTGTAGAGGTCCATGTCCACGGCAAGCTTCTTGTCCCGCTCGATCTCCTGCGCATGCTTCTTCGCATCGAGGGATTCCGTGAACTTCTTCAGCATCAAGCCCCAGCTCGTTCGCATATTGGATGAGACTGGCCCGGTCGAGCTTCGGCGACCGCTTGAGCAGGAGGTCATGCATCTCCCAGTATTTACCCTGGTCCCGCGCCGCCAGCGAAGCCTCAGCCGCGATATGGGAATAATCGCGGTAAATGTAAGGGTAGTTCTTGACCACGAGCCTCACTTTTCCTTTATATGTATCCATGATCTTTTTGACGGTCGGACCGGCCGCCATACAGTGCGGTCACTGGAAATCGAGGAATTCGATGATCGTCACCGGCGCATTCGCGGGACCGGTCGCCGGAGAATCGCCAATGGGCACGGAAAACCGCTTCTCATCAGCAGCTGCAGACACTGAGATGAGTATAACCATCATGATGAAAACGAGCTTTCTCATAGTAGTGTTCTCCTCTCGCATCGTCACGTCGCCTGGTAATTCACCATCACTTACCGTTCAGAAAAACATAAAATCCTCTGCAGCCTCACAACTACACAGGGGAACCATGGTTTATTCCCCTCTCTCCAGGTCGGACATCGTTCAGGGAGGACAGTTCAGGAGCCAAGAGCTCAGGGTGCCGTTGTTACTAAAAGTATATATTCGCATCCTTCCGCTGTCAACCCTGACCTGATCGCAGGAAGGCTCTGACGCCCTTCGATGGAGGTCTAACCGATGATTGCTTCTTGATCATGTGCTCTCCCGCAAGCGCATATCATTCGCTAAATACTTTAGATAAAGTATTTTAGCACATCGAGTGCTCACTGTTGTAGAAAAAGCGTTTCCCTATCGCAGGAGAATCCGCATTGTCATGAATCATGCTTATCCCTCCGGCTGAGCTACCGAACCTGAGTAAAATACCTTGCACTCTCCACCAATGAATTTCCACGCATCTTTCAGCGCGTTCGATACGGATCCCGTAATTGACTTTAAGATGCTTACCTTCTCGATCTGCGCTTTACTGAACGGCCCGTGCACTTTCTGGCTGTAAACAGCGCACCCTCGTTTATCGAGGACCGCTACGGTTACGTCGTCAAACCGGTCATTGACGAAGTTCAATCCACCCTTCATGGCGATCCGGTATTTTTTTGAGGCAAGGGCCACATCGGTCGCCCCGGCAATGCCATTTTTTACTTTCCAGATTGAGACGAGTTTTCTGATGATCCCTTTTCCGCCCCGCGACTCTTCGTACACGCTTCCAAAATTGTAGCTCTTGGTGAGTACCGGCCCGAAGGGGCCCACGAGGAAGTACGCCCCTACATCCACGAGGTTGAAGTTCTGGCTTCGTTCGTACTTTGGGATAAGTGCATCGATATCGATGCTGTTGAGCATAAGGTTGTCCCCGTTCAAAGAAACGTCGCCGTTGAGCGATCGCTTCACCTCATCCGCGCTCTTCCCCGTTGCCGTCAGGTCCGCGGAAAAGTTGACCAGTCCCTTCCATGCTTTTCTGGGGGATTTTCCCGGGCGAGAATGCCTGGATCAGTTCCTCGATCCTGAACCGGTTAAGAGTAGTGATCACCCGGTAATGAGGCGACGCCCCCGTCACGTCCACATGAATGCTTCCCTTCCCGGTCCCGCCGAAGATGTTCATACTGACCGGGTTTATATCGAGTATCCCGTTTCCCCCTGCTGTTCTCATCACGAGGTTTGTCAGGGTGAGGTTGTTGATCGTGAGTGTCTTGCATCTGATATCCCCGGAGAATGAGATGTTCTTGAATGGTCCCGCGCCATCCGTCCTGCCGTATGAAAGGTTTGTATGGTCCCATCGAAGTCGTCCACCTTGATCTTCTCGCTGGATTTTTCATCGGTATAAACAAGTCTCCCCTCTGAGATGGATATCTTGTTCACCGTAAGGAGCCTTTCTATCAGCGTGCGTCCCGGTTTTTCAAAATTGAACTTCCCGTTTTTATACCGGACCAGGGAGAAGACCGGCTTGATAAGCCCGACCCGGCTTATCCGGACTTCGTGTCTCGTCAGGGGGATGAGCCTCAGCCCTATCCTCATCTTCTCAACGGTAACGACATCCGCGCCCCCGTTCCGCACGCTGACGTTCTTCAGCGATATGCCGAAACCCGGAAAGAGAACGATGCCCAACCTGCCCTTGATCCGGACATCCATTCCCATGAGCTTTCGACGCCGCTGTCTCGATCTGCGGTTTAAAGGCTTGCAGATTGAGCAGGAGGACGAGAATGATCGCAGCGACGACCAGGATGATCACGCCCGTTGTTATGAAGAAGACTTTTTTCTCTTGGGAGTCATGATTACCATCCATGCGTGCAATGAATAGCGCGCGGTGATGCATCAAGTCCGCCGCGCTCTTTTGGCATATCATTAGAAATACTGTTTATCAGCAATGCTGTTTGCAATGATAGCTGCCTTTATATTTTGCATTGCTTCTATTTCCTCGGGTACGCCCTCTAAGAAAGGAACAATTATCTCACCATAGTTGGCACTAAATTCTTTCACGCTTTGTTGTGCATCCTCAAATTTCTTTGCATCTAAAGGCAGCGAACCTTCATCATGGTATTTTTTATAAAGATTTAATAATTGATATGCGTACTCGCCTGTAAATCCGGCAGCCTCTTTGAAGCTACTTACTGCCTCTATCGTTTTATCACAGAGCTCCACAATGCTCTTCGCTTTAGCGGAGAGGGAGCTACACCCATTAAGCTTTTAGCGTCGTTTGACAACGTTAATATCATACTTAATAGTTTTTCAGATTTATTACTATAACTTTTTAAAAATCCATACGTAAGTTGTGAATCTTCATATGCCTGCCTTGACGCCTCAATATCTTGCAACGTGTTAATAGTTTTTTTGGCAATCTGTGCTCTCTTTCTGTTATTGACGCCGCCATACACTTGACCTAACATGCCTAAATTGCCTACTAATATCAATCCAGCGCCGCTCCCAATAAGAGCTGCGCCCACATTACTGGAACTATTTTGATAAAGCAATAATGAACCTACAATTAAAGCCGCTGGACCCGCTGCATCCGTCCATTTCTTAACGACATCCCAATTGTTTTCAATATCCTTGTCAGACCAAACATCTGTTGCTCTCATAAAGCTTATTTGAACCGCTGCTCCCTGTGTTGAGTCGAATATATTTGCGGATCCTGTTGATTGTTGCGAAAGCACAAGAGATATTCGGGATAATAAACATTCACTTAAATCAGGCGACTCGCAGCCAAAGGGTTCGACCGATAGCTCGTGAATTTGTTTCATTGAAGGTTTTTCACGTAACAATGACGGTTTATGAACAACAATCCTGGAGAGTATAACCAATCGTCTCAAATCTTTTCTCCATTGTCCGGATGCTTTCGATGGTGATTCATCACCTGCCCCGACTATGCGGGTCAATGCAAACATGCTAAATAATAAGAAAAGAATAGTTCGGGAGATATATTTATTAGTCATAATTATCACTTTTCACAACTGCCCATCCACCCCGTGTAAGCCAATATGCCGGCCACCGATCCCGATCACCGAGCCTTATCTACCGTGCCGCCGAGCAGTCAGGCAAAGCATCCCTTAAGCCCCTTCCGTGCGCACATGTCAAAATGAATATTTCATTTGAAAATCACCCCATCCTCGATGGATTCCTTCGAGGGCAGGCTCTAACCTCCCACAGACAAGTTTCCATTGTTTTTTCCCTTTCTTGCTTGCGCATTCATTTGGGGTTGCTCCACTTCCAGTTCCGGATTTCCGGCATGTCCTCGCCGTATTTGTCGATGTATTGCTTGTGCTCGATCAGCTTGTCCTTGAGCTGCTGCTTCAGGTAGATGCCCTTGTCGCCGGTCTGCGGCAGGCGGTCGATGGTGTCCATCACGAGGTGGAAGCGGTCCAGATCGTTCAGCACCGTCATGTCGAAGGGCGTGGTGATGGTGCCCTCTTCCTTGTAGCCGCGGACGTGGATGTTGTCGTGGTTGGTGCGGCGGTAGGTCAGCCGGTGGATCAACCACGGGTAGGCATGGAAGGCGAAGATGACCGGCTTGTCCTTGGTGAAGAGCTCGTCGAAATCCATGTCGCTCAACCCGTGCGGGTGCTCGGTTTGCGGCTGCAGCTTCATGAGGTCGACGACGTTGACCACCCGGATTTTCAGGTCGGGCAGATGCTCGCGCATGATGGAGACGGCGGCGAGCGTCTCCAGCGTGGGCACGTCGCCACAGCAGGCCATGACCACGTCGGGCGCAACGCCCTGGTCGTTGCTGGCCCACTGCCAGATGCCGATGCCCTCGGTGCAGTGCTTGACGGCGGCGTCCATCGTCAGCCACTGCGGCGCCGGGTGTTTGCCCGCGATCACGACGTTGACGTAATGGCGGCTGCGCAGGCAGTGGTCCATCACCGACAGCAGGCAGTTGGCATCCGGCGGAAGGTAAACCCGCACGACCTCGGCCTTCTTGTTCACGACGTGGTCGATGAAACCGGGATCCTGGTGCGTGAAGCCGTTGTGATCCTGGCGCCAGACATGCGAGGCCAGCAGGTAGTTCAGCGAGGCGATCTTCCGCCGCCACGGCAGGTGCGACGTGACCTTCAGCCACTTGGCGTGCTGGTTGAACATCGAATCGACGATGTGGATGAACGCCTCGTAGCAGTTGAAGAGTCCATGCCGCCCGGTGAGCAGGTAGCCCTCGAGCCAGCCCTCGCATTGGTGCTCGCTGAGCATTTCCATCACGCGCCCGGTGGGCGCGAGAAATTCGTCGTTCGGCACGGTCGCGGCGTCCCATTGGCGTTTGGTCACTTCAAAGAGGGCTTCCAGGCCGTTGGAGAGCGTCTCGTCAGGGCCAAAGACCCGGAAATTCCGCTGCTCACTGTTCAGCTTCGCCACATCGCGCAGGAAACGCCCGAGCACATGCGTGTCGCCGATGCCGCGCACCCCCGGCGAGGGCACGTCGACCGCGTAGTCGCGGAAATCCGGCATCCGCAGGTCGCGGAGCAGAATGCCGCCGTTGGCGTGGGGATTCGCGCCCATGCGTCGTTCGCCCTTGGGCGCAAGTTCGGCCAGTTCCGGTTTCAGGCGGCCCTGCTCATCGAAGAGTTCCTCCGGCCGGTAGCTCCTCAGCCAGTCTTCCAACAGCTTGAGGTGTTCGGGATGGGTGGCCGGGTCGGAGAGCGGCACCTGGTGCGCACGGAAGGTGCCTTCAACCTGCAGGCCATCGACCATCTTCGGCCCCGTCCAGCCCTTGGGTGAATTGAGGACGATCATCGGCCAGCGCGGACGCGCGAGGTTGCCGTGGACGCGGGCGTCCTGCTGGATTTTTTTGATCTGCTCCACCGCCGTGTCGAGCGTCGCGGCCATGGCCTCATGCATCAGCTCGGGCTCGTGACCCTCGACGAAGTAGGGCGTCCACCCGTAGCCGCGGAGCAACTGTTCCAATTCCTCGCGGGTGATGCGGGCGAGGAGGGTCGGGTTGGCAATCTTGTAGCCGTTGAGATGCAGGATCGGCAGCACCGCGCCGTCGGTGGCCGGATCGAGAAACTTGTTGGAATGCCACGCCGTGGCCAGCGGTCCGGTTTCCGCCTCGCCATCGCCGACGACGCAGGCGACGACGAGATCGGGATTGTCGAACACCGCCCCGAACGAATGGCTGAGCGAATAGCCCAGCTCGCCGCCCTCGTGGATCGAGCCCGGGCACTCCGGCGATGCGTGGCTGGGAATTCCTCCGGGAAACGAAAACTGAATAAAGAGCTTCCGCAGCCCGGCCTCATCCTGGCTGATGTCGGGATAGATCTCGCTGTAAGTGCCCTCGAGGTAAGTGTTGCCCACGACGGCCGGGCCGCCGTGCCCGGGGCCGGAGACGTAAATCATGTCGAGGTCGTATTTCTTGATGACCCGGTTCAAGTGCACGTAGATGAAGTTCTGCCCGGGCGTCGTGCCCCAGTGTCCCAGCAGCATGTGCTTCACATCCGCGAGCGTCAGCGGCCGCTTCAGCAGCGGATTGTCGTAAAGATAAATCTGGCCGACCGACAGATAGTTGGCGGCGCGCCAGTAGGCATCCATCTTGTGGAGCAGTTCCGGCGTGAGTGTGTTTGTTTTCATGGTTTAACCTTCTTTAGGTGCGACCTTCGCGACGGGCTGCGGCCGGGAACATTTGCAGACGGCTTCGTTTGCGCGCTCTCTGAAGCCTCGGCCGGATAGGTGATCGCGGTGCCCCGGACTTTGGCAAAGGGCGTGAGAGTATGAACCTGACGGCGAGTTGCACTCATAATGTCCTCGGTGCGAATTCCACGAACCAGCAAGGCATCTGCGATGAGCGAGCGATGACAGCGCCACGGCACCGCTTCAGCGCACATCAAGACGATTCGCTCCTGGTTCGCCAACTGGACCAATTCGTCGAGGCTCTGCGCAAACTCGGGCGTTTGCATGTAATCAGCATAACCTCGAAAGGAGGCATTTCGCCATCCCACGTTGGGCGAATCGCGCTTCGCATGACGCAGGCCGCCGAGTCCAGGCATGTGAACATATCCCAAGCCGGCTTTCTTTAACTCCTTGGGGCAAGGAAGCCTTGTTGAACTGCGGATTGTGCCAGGAACGCGGCACCGTGCGCACATCCACTACGCAAGTTGCCCCGTGTGCCTGAAGCAGGCCGATGAATTCCTCGAGCGTTCAGCGTGGAATGACCGATCGTCATTACCAGCGGCGAAGGTTCTTCCTTTGGCATGCTCTTTTTCCTCACGCTCGGCGTTTTTTATTCTCAGCCCGCTCATTGTTTCCTTTTAAGTTTCTTGAGCGCCGATCCCTTGTGCATGGCCGACAGTCAATCGTGTCGCCATGATCTCCGCCGAATCGCCCCATAGACCGCGTTTAACGTGGCGAAGTTCTTGATGTATATCACGAACAGACTTTCTGCCACCCGCAAGAGAACCGTGGCGCACAGGGCGGCTGCCCAGACTTCGGCAAAGCGCGTGGGACGGCGCGGAGCCAGCCTGTAAAACAGGCTCAGACTGAGGAACACCACCAACAAGGGGATGATGAAGCTGCCCAGGGCATAGACCCGGGAATGGAAATCACTCACAGGAAAGAGCCAAGCCTTCGCCATTTTCGCCAGCACCGGCACCACCATGCCCAGCAGGACCGCACCCGCCGTGATGCCGAGCAGCGCCAGGCTTTTCAGCGGTATCCGCCACCAATTGTACGCCGCGGTGTCCCAGGCACGGTTGGTGGCGCGGATGAGGGTGGTGAAACACCGGAGGGCGCCCCAGATCAGTATGAGAAACGCGATCGCGCTTGCATGCTTGCGTGCTTTGATCACACCGGCGATGATATCAAATATGTGATGTTGCATCACGCCACTGATCGGGATGTAATTTTCCATGTAGGCAATGACCTCTGTCCCGGCCCTGTCCCGGTCAACAAAGAACGAGGCAATCGTGACGAGCAGGACCATCAAAGGAAACAGCGAGAAGAACGCATGGAAGGCGAACGCTCCCGCCCACTGTGCCCCGTCAATCCGTAAAAATTTTTTGACGGCGAGACAAAGTATCGCCCAGACCCTGCGGGTCTTTTGGTCAAGCCGGCTTGACATATTCATCTGGCTCAGCCTTTCTTTGCCGTCGGGCGTGCCGCGCAACCTTCTCGACCGATGTTCTCTACGCGGCACACCGAGCGCGCAATCATCAGTTCTTCGTCCGTGCGAATGACGCGGACCGCAACCCGGCTCGTTGCCGCGGAAATCACGCCCTCGTTCGCCGCGTTTCGCTTTTCTTCGAGTTCGATTCCGAGGAATCCCAGCCCATCGCAAATCCGGGCGCGGACCGTGGGCGCATTCTCTCCGATGCCGCCGGCGAACACCAGCGTGTCCAGTCCGCCCAACGCCGCCGCGAATGCGCCGATCCATTTCTTGGCCTGGTAGCAGAACAGCGCGACCGCTTCAGCCGCCCGCACGTCCTGCGCTTCACGGTCGAGCAAGTCACGCATGTCGGAACTGGTCTCCGACACGCCGAGCAGCCCGGACGCGTGGTTCACCATGTGCTGAAATTGCGCCGCGCTCATTTTCTCGGTGCGCGCCAGGTAGGAGACCAGTCCCGGATCCAGGTCCCCCGAGCGGCTGCTCATCACCAATCCCGCCGTCGGTGTGAAGCCCATGCTGGTGTCGATGCTCTTGCCGTCGCGCACCGCCGCCAGGCTCGCGCCATTGCCGAGGTGGGCGAGGATGACCCGGCCTTGTGCCGCTTCCGCTCCGGCCAGGCGGGCCAGTTCTCCCATGAGAAACGCATACGACAACCCGTGAAACCCGTACCGCCGCACCCCCTGCGCTTCGTAGCGGCGCGGGATCGGCAACAACCGGGCCACGCGCGGCAGGTCATGGTGAAAAGCCGTGTCGAAACACGCCACTTGGGGCAGGTCGGGAAATCGGCGATGAAACGCCTCGGTCAACAGGATCTCCTCCGGCAGATGCTCAGGATCGAATGGACTGAGGCGGTGCAGCTCCTCAACCATTTCCGGGGTAATTCGCTGCGGCTTGCTGTACTTCGGCCCGCCATGCACCACGCGATGCCCCACCGCGGTCAATGCATCACGCCCGATGCGTTCCTCGATCCAATCCATCAAGAGCGCCCACCGCCGCCGTGTGGTCCGGCGCTGTCACTAACCGCGAAAAGTTGTCCGCCTGGTCCAGGCCTTTCACCCGCAAGGCGGCCTCCGGCAGTCCGATCCGCTCAATCCCGCCCTCCAGGATCCGTCGGAGCGAGTCACCGGCCTCGAACAGCGCGAACTTGATGCTCGACGAGCCGCCATTGATCGTCAGGATGCGCGGGTCAGCTGGTTTCATGGATGACTCCTTCGTCATTCTGCAATCCGAACGAAGCCAGTTTCGCGCACGTGGACCGGTAATCCGTGTGAAGAATGCTTCGGATCCCCAAACCTTCCGCGATCTGGACGAACATCGGGGTGTTTTCGATATAGACGACCTGCCGGGCCGGCGCCTGGGCGATGTCCAGCGCAAGCCGAAAGATATCCGCGTCGGGCTTTCGCAAGTGGACGAAGCAGGAGGAAATAAAAGAATCCACAAACCCATCCAGCTTGAACGTTCGGATCCGATACGCATTCAGTTCGCGTGGCACTAATGACAACAGCCGGGCTATTGGCAAACAGACCATAACTGGCAATCGTAGCGGCCAAGACGTTCATCATAACATATGCGCTACTTTAGACCGCACCACTGCGTATATTCTCGCGTACCGTATCCCGGTGTTGGTTCTGTGAAACTAGAATGGCACTAGTCATTACCTCTCTCCTTTCGGTTACACAAATCCAAATTGGCTTCGCATAGCGTGAGCTTTCCCTCCTCGTAAGTGTCGAAGGTCAGGTGATGCCGGTCCTCCATCTCGGCGAACGCCAGCTTGAAGTTCGTCGCCGCGCGTTTGCGGGCGTGATGGTCCCACCCATTGGTGAGCAGGACACCGCCGATATCCAGGAACAACGCCGTGATCGGTATCGCTCATTTCATTGGTCTCCTTCAGCTCATTCGTGCCGCCTGAAACGGCGTTCAATAACTGATTCTTATTCATCCTGTGAAAAAATTACCACCGTGTATGGCCCGATGCCGATTTCGCCGGAGCAGGGCAGCCCATCGGTATCCTTCCTCACGGGTTTCGACGTCAGGGGTGGGATGATTGGCAAAATTTGGGCCGTAGTTATAGGAGTCGCTGTTAAAGCGCGTTTTCCACAATCCGGCGCGCGGAAAACCGATGACATAACCATCGCGATTTTGATTCGTCATATTAACCACCACAACGACGCTGTCTTTTGGGCCTTCTTTGTCCGAACGATGGAAGGCGATGACCTTGGCCTCATTGTCAATATGATAGATATGGATGTTTTGCCCGCACAACCCCCGCGTCACGCCTGACCGGTTGCGCCGCAGGGCGATCAGGTCCCGGTACATTCCAAGAATACCGTGTTCGTCCTTGACTCGGGACCAGTCGATCGGGTCCTTATCCTGGAACCACCGATCTTCCAGCAACTCCTGTCCCTGAAAAAGCATCGGGATACCGGGCGCAGTAAGAACAAGAGCAGCTCCCAGCGTGGACCGCTTCTTTGAAAACCAGCTGTCCACTTTTCCCGGCCAGATCTCCTCCGGCACGCGTGCCCGGCCATTCGCAATCTCGTCGTGCGACTCGGTATAAATGATCCGATTGAAGGCGTCTGAATCGTAGCGGTGCTCGATAGCTTTGCAGACCTCGCCCATATCACGTGATGCATCATCACGGACGATGACGGCCTGGCGGACGGGGTGAACAAATTCGGCATCCCATTGCGCATTGAAGCCTGCGCCGCCCGCGCCTACATCTTTCGTGACCCAGGGGTTATTCCTCATACTTTCGCCGATGCTGATCTTGCCGGGAAACAGCTGTTGGATTTCCACATTGATCCACTGCATCAATTTCCAGCCTTCGGGAATATCCTTAGTCCGGATTTCCTTCATTACCGTCAATGCTTTTAATATAGACTATCATGTCCCAGCGCAGGCCGTCGACGTGGCACTCCTCGAACCACATCAGGGCGTTATTGCGCAGATATTGGCGCACTTCATCCCGGCCATAATCGGGGCGCGTATCGCCCCAGGGTGTTTGCGAGCGGTGATCATTGTAAAAGTAGATTCCTCCTTTATTATTTTCGCTCCAACCGTCAAACTGCCACAGATCGAGATCGCCCGGACCAAAGTGGTTGTAAACGACATCTACGATGACAGCGATACCCTGCTCGTGGGCCGCTTTAACAAATCTCTTGAAGGCGTCCGGTCCTCCGTAAATGCTTTCAACAGCAAAAGGATGGGCCGGATTGTACCCCCACGAAAAATCGCCTGAAAACTCCACGATCGGCATCACTTCGATGGCATTGATACCCAGTTCTTTAAGGTAGGGAATTTTTTCAATGGCACTTTCAAACGTCCCCGGGTGTCCCTTCTCTTTGACATTAAAGGTGCCGATATGCATTTCGTAAATGACAAGCTCATTCCCCGTGGCCATGTGGAAGGCATTATCACCCCAATCGAAGGCTTGAGGCTCATAGATTATTCCGTTGCCCGTTGCGTTCGTCACTTTTCTGGCATAAGGGTCGATACGAGAGAGAGGAGGGAGCTTCCAATCAGCAGGGGTGTGAATCACATATCGGTACTCGTCTCCCGTTTTTGCGTCAGGCACATCAATCGACCAGTATCCGTTCTGCTCGCTGACCAGAGGTGTTGAGGGATTGCTCCAGTCATTGAAGGTTCCGGTCACGTAAACCTTTTCGGCATGCGGCGCCCATACCCGAAAGGTCACACCCTTTGCATTGGGAATGGCCCCCATGCCGGATTGTTTTGCTATTGTGCGAGCTTCTTCTGCCATTTTTCCCTCCAAAGTTTTTCTGTTTTTTAAAGCCTCTCCGACTTCACGGTCTTTTTCGTCAATGGCTGACAAATCGTAATATCGTGAAATTCTTATACGTCGCACCCCGGTTATTTATTCCGTTGCCTTTATTATAGAGCACTGTTCGCGATGTTTCAAGGCAGAGACCCGGCTAAATTAGCTGTCGGGCGCAAGCAGCAAACTGAGACCGACCCAAACACTGTTTCGTGCTATTCGTTTGTATCGAATACTTACTCTGTTTTGCTCTTGCAGGCTTCGTTGGCCGGCTTGCCGGGCTTTAACGTCCTTCTGACCCCTTTAGACCCTTACAGGCATAAGGAACTCGATCATATCATATTCGATTTGTTCAGTACTGACGGAGCCTCCCCTGCTCCAACCTTCGCATTAAAAAAACGCATCGCGGACTTACGGGTATCGTTGACACGCGCACTATCCGGTGCTATCTTTTATTTTATATCGAGGATTTTAATTGCCCCTTTTCGCGTGCAATGGATTTCACCGAAATAGGGGTTTTAAAGGAACTGGAGGACTTTCAATGGCTGGAGGAACACTCTGGAAAGGATTTATCCATTTTGGGGATACGGATGTGCCCGTGAAGCTGCATACCGCGGTCAAGGAAGAGCGGATCCAGTTTCACCTTCTTCACAGGCGTGATCAGGTGAAATTGCACCAGCAGATGATCTGTGCGTATGAAAAAGCAACCGGTGCCCGCTGAAGAACAGGTCCAAAGGGTTTGAAGTGGAGGATGGGAAATATATCATCGTCGATCCGGAGGAACTCGAACAAACCGCTCCTGAAAGCAGCCGGATGATCGAGGTCCACGAATTCGTCAAAACCGGACAGATCGATCCCCTCTTCCTTGATCGCGTCTATTACCTGGAGCCGGATATTCATGGGAAAAGGATATAACGCGCTTGTCGGGGCTTTGAAGGAGATGGATGTGGAAGGCATCTGCACCTGGACCATGAGAAAGCGGTCCTATCTCGGGGCCTTGCAGGCGAGCGGGAAGATCCTTCGCCTGAATACGCTGCGGTATGCCGACGAAGTGATCTCGGTGGAATCTCTTGAGACTGCAGAACGTTCCCTTGTCGGAAAAAGAACTGAAGATCGGGAGCGATTTGATCAATCAGTTGACCGCTCCTTTTGAGCCGCAGAAATTCGAAAACGAACATCAGAAGAAGCTGCAGGATATGATCGAGAAAAAAGCCCGCGGAGAAAAGATTGCGGTCCTGCGCCCCAGGCGCTTGAAACCCACGGAATCGGACAAGCTGCTTCAGGTCCTTGAAGCGAGTCTGAAGAAAGTCGCGTGAAATGGAAAACCGCGAGTCACAGATCCATGAGTACCCTCGAAGTCGTCTTCAAGCAGGAGGAATGACATGGCAGTGCAGGGAATATGGAGCGGGACGATCAGTTTCAGCCTGGTGGCGATTCCGGTACAGTTGGTCAAGGCCGTCGAGCCCGGCCGTGTCTCTTTTCACCTGCTCCACAGCAAGGATTACTCCCCCCTCGTCGAGAAGGATGTTCTGTCCGGAAGAAGAAAAGATGGTCCCCCCGGATGAGATCGTCAGGGGATACGAAATCGTGCCCGACAAATACATCCTGATGACGGACGAGGAACTGGAATCCGTGTCGCCCGAACGGAGCCGCACGATCGAGATCGTCGAGTTCATCGATATGAAGGAAGTGGACCCGATCTATTACGATCATCCCTATTATCTCGTTCCTTCGAAAGGGGGCGAAAAAGCGTATCGGCTGCTGGTCGAGGTGATGCGCCGGACAAACAAGGCCGGGCTCGCAAAATTCGTGCTGGCTGAACGTGAGTATCTCGTGGCCGTCAAGAGCAGGGACGGAGCGCTGGCCCTGATCACGCTTCATTACAGCGAAGAAATACTTCCCGATGAAGACATCTCGCCGAAGAAAGGAAAGATCGAAGCCGAAGAGGAAAGCCGGATGAAAAAAAGCATTGAGAAAATGATCGACAGACTTCAACCCGGAGAAATATGCGGACGGGCGCCGGAAAAAGATCATGGACCTCCTGGAGAAGAAGGCGAAAGAAAAAGCCCCGGTGGAGGCCCCTGAAGTAGAGGAAGAAGAGGGAGAAGGTCCGGCCGATCTGGTCGCCGCGCTGGAGGAGAGCATGCGCAAAGTGAAGAAGAACCGGTGAGCCGAACATTCGTCGAGATGGCCGGGAGAAGACTCTCTTTATCGAACCTTGAAAAGGACCTCTATCCCTCCTATGGTTTCACGAAGGCCCAGATCCTGGAATACTACCGCCGGATCGCACCGTTCATCCTGCCCCATTTGAAAGACCGGGCCCTGACCTTAAAGCGCTATCCCGAAGGAGTGGAAAAGGATTTCTTTTTCGAGAAGCGCTGTCCTGCTCACCGTCCGGCCTGGGTGAAAACAGCGGAGATCCGCCAGGATGACGGAGAGCGGATGACAGTCTGCCTGGTCAACGATCTGGAAACGCTGATCTGGGTGGAGAACCTTGCGTCTCTTGAACTCCATGTGCCTCTGGCCAGGGCCGATTCCCCTGAGACGCCCGATTCCATGGTCTTCGACCTGGATCCCGGCGATCAGGCAAACATTCTGGATTGTGCCCGGGTGGCGCTGATACTTCGGGACCTGCTCTCCCGAATGGGGCTTGCAAGCTATGTAAAAACCTCGGGCAAAAAAGGACTCCATGTCTATGTCCCCTTGAACCGCAAAGAGACGACCTTTGAGGACACCAAGACATTTTCAAAGGCCGTGGCAGAGATCATGCAGAAAAATTATCCGGACCTGGTGACCGCGAAAATGGCGAAGGAATAGCGGAAGGCAAAGGTCTTTATCAACTGGTCTCAGAACGACTCTTCGAAGACGATGATCTGCGTTTATTCCCTGCGGGCCCGGGAAAAACCATTCGTTTCGTTTCCCCTTGAATGGAAGGAACTGGAGAATTTGGCCGGGCAGGGCGACCCGGAAAAGCTGCAGGTCCTGCATTCGGAAGCCGTGAGCAGGGCCGAAAAAAAGGGCGACCTTTTTCGAGAGGTGCTCGTGAAAAAACAGAAGCTGCCTCATCTATGACGGAATCGAAGGTCGTTCTCGCAAGACACCAACCGCAAAGAAAGGTCATATCCTGGTTTAGACGGATTGATCCCTTGCGTCCTTGAGAGAATGTTCTTGCCGTTGTGAGGTCAAGGGTGACGTCATGGGATTAAAAGAATACGCATCCAAACGGAAATTCGAGAAAACACCCGAACCGAAACCGGGCCTTCGCTCAGAGGGGAGCCGTCTCATGTTTGTCGTTCATAAGCACGCGGCCCGGGCCCTCCATTATGATCTCAGGCTGGAGCTGGAAGGGGTGCTGAAGAGCTGGGCCGTGCCGAAGGGGCCCTCGCTGGATCCTTCCTTGAAAAGGCTGGCCGTCATGGTTGAAGACCATCCGCTTGATTACAAAGATTTTGAGGGCGTTATCCCGGAGGGCAATTACGGCGCAGGAAGCGTCATCATCTGGGACAGGGGCTTTTATCATCACCCTTCCGCAGGAGATGAGAAGGAAAGCGAGAAACTTCTTCTGGACGGATTGAGAAAAGGGGATATGAAGTTTGTCCTCGAAGGGGAAAAGCTTCAGGGTGAATTCGCGCTGGTAAAGACGGGAAAGGACGGGAAGTCGTGGCTCCTTCTGAAGAAAAAAGATCGCTATGCGACCAAAGAGGACATTCTCAAGGAGAACCGTTCCGTCGTGTCCGATAAGACCCTGGAGGAGATGCTCGAAGCCGACCCGGAGAAATCTTTCAGGCAAAAAAAAGTAAACCAGATCCGTCTTCACGAAGCGATGGAAAGGGAAGACCTGAAGGATGCGCCGGTCAAACCGATGCCGCACAGCATGTAAGACCGATGCTCGCGACCGTGGTCAAGGAACCGTTTGATCATCCCGATTGGATCTTTGAGGTGAAATGGGACGGATACCGGGCCGTTGCCGAAATCCGGGACGGAGGCTGTTTCGCTTTATTCCCGGAACGGGATCTCGTTCAACAAAAAGTTTTCTCCCATTGCAGAGTCGCTGCGGAAATTCAGATTTGACGCTGTTCTGGACGGCGAAATCGTCGTCGTGGATGACCAGGGACGTCCTGATTTCCAGATGCTGCAGCATTACCAGAACTCCGGAAGCGGTCATTTGCTCTACTACGTCTTCGATCTCCTCCACTTCCAGGGACATGATCTGACGGGCCTGCCCCTGCTCAGGAGAAAAGAACTCCTGAAAAAAATCCTCCCCTCCGCCCCGAAAATAAAATTCAGCGATCACGTAGGGAAGGAAGGCGTTTTGTTTTTCAAGGTCGTCAAAGAAAAGGGACTGGAAGGGATCATTGCCAAGCATTCTCAAAGCGTATACGAAACGGGCAAGAGGAGCCGGCAGTGGCTGAAGGTGAAGACGCGGCCCACGCAGGAGGGCGTGATCGCGGGATTCACGGAACCGGGAGGGGGCAGAAAATATTTCGGCGCCCTTGTCCTGGGCGTGTTCGAAGGGGAGCAAATTGATCTCCATCGGCCATGTGGGAGGCGGATTCACGGTGAAACAATTAAAGGATATCCGCGAACAATTGGACCCCCTGATCCAAAAAGAATGCCCCTTTACCGTGAAGCCGGAGACCAATGCCCCGGTCACCTGGGTAAAGCCGGAGCTGGTCTGCGAAGTTACGTTGTCCGGCTGGACCGAAGATGGCTGTCATGAGGCAGCCCGTCTTCTTGCGGCTGCGCGAGGATAAAGCCGCCCGCGAAGTGGTGCGCGAAGAGGCCGAGGCATTTTTATCGCGGAGGCGCAGAGATCGCGGAGAAAACAATTAAGAAGTAAGAAATGAGAATTAAGAAGTTCACGGGAAGGTCGTGATGAATCATGAAAATCTATGTCGGTACAAGCGGGTTTGCACATAAGGAATGGAAAGGAAAATTCTATCCTGAGAAGATCTCGCCCAAGGAAATGCTTCGCTTCTATGCGGAACGCCTCAACACGGTGGAGATCAATAATACCTTTTATCACATGCCCAAAGAGAGCGTGCTCACTTCCTGGGCAGAACAGGTCGCCGACTGATTTTGTGTTCGCGCTCAAAGCGCCCCAGGTCATAACGCATATGAAGCAGCTGCGAAATGTGTTCGAGGAGACCGAGTACCTCTTCAGGACGCTGTCGGTTCTGGACAGAAACTGGGGCCGGTCCTTTTTCAGTTTCCCAAGAGTTTTCGCGCCGACCGGCCTGCGCTTGAAGATTTTCTTCGCTCTGATCCCCGGTGACAGAGCCTGCGCATTCGAGTTCCGCAGCCCGTCCTGGCTCGATGACGAAATTCTGGACCTCCTTCGCAAAAAGGGATGCAGCCTGTGCATCGCCGATGCCGATGAGAACCCGGTACATGAGATCATCAGTACGGCGTCCTGGGGGTACCTGCGCCTGCGCCGTTCCGATTATACGGATGCCGATCTGTCACAATGGGCGGGAAAGAATCCTTTCGCAGAAATGGGAGAGGGCCTTCGTTTTCTTTAAACACGAGGACGAGGCCAAAGGGCCTGAAATGGCGATGCGTTTTCAGAAGCTTATCGATTCAATCGGAAATAAGGGCAAGCAAGCCAAGATAAGAAAAGCCGAATAGAAAAAGTTCTCGAACGATAATATCCCTATCTTGTCCACGTAGTGGTCCTTCCAAAGAGCGGGATACCGATGAATCCCCGCAGGTTCAGTTTGTCGGGTGAGACCAGGGTAATTTTCCCACGGTAGGTCTTGCCATTCTTCGGGTCGTATACGGTCCCACCCTTCCATGTATCTTCGCCATCAAAGATGAAATCCTTCACGATCCGAAGGCCGAGAATGGGCGTGGATCTTTTTGCGGCGTCGGGGTTGTTGTGATCAAGCCTTGCCGTACCCGGCACCCCCTCTTTTGAGTCGGCCGGATAGTTCGGTTCTTTAGCAAAGACGATCTTCCCGCAATATTTCGCGCCACAATTGAATATTTCAATTTTGCCGTCTTTTTCCTCGTTATTCCATACGCCCTAAAATGTCGTCGCCACTGGCGGCATGGGCGGTAGTAGTGGCCGCCATTATGGTCATAACAAGTATTATGATACTTTTTCTCATACGATCCCTCTTTCTGCAACCACGGTGTTCACTGTGGCGCTATTGATATCTATCTTTTTCGAAGCAGAAATGCATGGGCCGAAAGCCCTGCTCCAAATGCGACCATAATGCACCATTCTCCCGGTGCTATACCCCGTTTCTCGAGTTCCCCCAGCACGAACCAGACCGTGGGCGATGACATATTTCCATACTCGGAAAGCACAGAGCGCGTGGCATGGACCTGCTCCTCCGACAGCCCGAGTTCGTCCCGGACGGCGTTTATGATCTTTTCTCCGCCGCTGTGGAGGGCCCAGTGCTTGATGTCACTTGGTTTCAGGGAACGGGGAACCAGCACGTCGGCAACGACCTGCGCAGCCGCCTTACGGACCAGGTCCGGCAGTCTGAGCGAAAGCTGGTTGTGGAGCTGGCCTTTTTTATGGACGTAGCGGATGGACTCGCGCTGCTCCGGCACATACCGCCTTGCCGAGGCGACAAGCTCGTATCCCTGCGGTCTCATCCAGAGCACGGCTGCGGCGGCGCCGTCACCGAAAAGCGTGTTCGAAAGCAGGAGGCTGAGATCGTCCTCCATCTGGAACGTGGCGGTGCAGATCTCCACGGAGACGCTCACCACCACCCCGTCTCCCGTCTGCTTCACGAGCGACTCGGAGATCTCTAGGTTGGGGATCGCTCCGCCGCAACCGCTCCCGACCAGGTCGTACACTTTAACGCTGCGCGAGAGTCCCAGTTTTTCGATCAGATAGGTTGCGATGCCGGGGCAGATATATCCGGTACAGGTGTTCACGACCAGGCCGGACACGTCGCCGGTACGTAAGCCGGTCTGCGCCAGCGCTTTATTGATCGCCTGCGCGGAGAGTTCTTGCGACCAGTGTGTAAAACGCGCGACGCGCGCATCGAGGTCCTCATCCACGAGATTCTCGACATTGTCGATTGCGAAATTGCGCCGTTTGATGCTCGGATGAGAGAAGAGCGCGTGGATGACCGACATGCTCCGCGGGCTTAACCTCCTCTGATAATGCTTGTGCGCGAGCCGCCCGAGTTCCGCCTGGTCGAGGGTGTGAGGTGGCGTTGCAATTGCCACGGAAGCGATATGCGCCCCCGATGCGGCCGCTGTTCATCCATCATGCAATATTCCTTTCCATTACCAATCGGACAAGTCGGAACTGAAACCTTGGAACCGCCAAGGCGCGAAGATCGCGAAGGAGGACCAAAGACTTCCTGGTTTAAAACCAAGAATTAGAGATTTCCTTTGCGTCCTTGGCGGCTTCGCGGTAAATTTTTTTCTTTATCATCCGGTCTCATACCCGCATCCCGACCGAGCGCAACCCCCTTCGGATAAAACGCGTGTACCGCCAGAGCGGTGGTTTGAGCCCCAGCCGATGCCCCAGACGGCTTATCTGCGGGAGATAGGTAAACGACATTGAATCCCCGTTCATAAAGTTCATATGGCTGTTCATGGATTGTTTCACCTGCCCCATGATCCAATCAGCTTTCACTTCGGGAGAAACGTAGAAGAGGGGCGCCAGCATGCTGCCGGAGGGAAGAGAAAGCACGCCTTGCCTGCGCGCGATGGTTTCCAGTTCGGTCCCCGGATACATGCGGATACCGATGCTGAAGAAGGCGGCATCCTGCGGCCGGATGGACTTCTCCGCGAAACGCAGTGTTTCCCGCACGGTATCCCGGGTTTCCCCCGGGCCGCCGAGCAGGAAGATCCAGAGGCACGGCAGCCGGTTGCGTTTCACCACCTCTGCCGCGGCATGGACCTCTCTCGCGAAAAAACCTTTTCGAAGCCCCGTGAGGACCGGGTCGGATGCGCTCTCCACCGTAAGCCCGATCCCCACGAAGCCTGCGCGCTCCATGGTGGAAAGCAGACGATGATCAAAGGAAACCGGGTTCAACTCGATGCTCTGAAAGCGCGCGCGGGGTTTTGCCCGGATGAGCGACTCGCATATAGCGAGGGCATGGTCGTAGGGAGAATTGAACACATTATCGACGAACTCGATGTCTCCAAATCCCGATGATGCATAGCGGAGCGCAGTCTCGGCCACGCTCCCGGGGTCCGACAACCGGTAGTCGGCGCCTTCGATCTTGCGGTAGGTGCAATAGACACACTGAAAGCGGCATCCCAGCTTCGTCTGGAGAGGGATCGTGGACAAATGGGAACAATAGGCCTTCATATCGAGCCATTGGCCATAATCAGGCCCTGCGCAAGTATGGGAAAGACCGGGTGCAGGGGCATTTGCCCGGTATTTGCCGCCAACCAGGGATGCGACACCCGGAAGGTCCTCCCACGGTTCATTCCGGGCCAGTTTCTCGACCAGGCGTGGAAATACGACTTCACCGTCTCCAATCACCGCACAGGGTACGCCCGTTGCGCGCATGATCTCCTCCGGCATAACCATGAGCGAAGCGCCTCCCAGGACAAGGGGCGTGTCCGCGAACCGGCGGATGGCATCAACGAGGGGGATGAGATCGTCGATAAAATAACGGGGGGCCCCCATGTCGATGTTGTCGATGTTCCGTACAGACAGTCCGATGACATCGAACTTCGTCCTGCCGAGCGCCGCCTTAAGAGCACGAAGGGGGTCAGCCGTGAACATGAGATCGAGAAGCGAGACCCTGTGTCCCGCCCGTTCCGCGGCCTCCGCGACCATGCAGGCGCCTGCAGGAAGGACCGGCACTGGATAAGCATTTCTATTTGTGCTGATAATAAGAATGTTCATGAGGCGGAGAACCGCGTTGTCTCCTTGCTTAAGCTTCCTTCTGCCTTCACTCATGTTTTCTCACGATGAGCACGGCATTCGTCCCGCCGAAGGAGAAGGAATTTGACATGACTGTTTTAAGGTCCGCGCCGGTTCTGGCCTTCCCGGGCACATAGTCGAGATCGCACTCCGGGTCGGGCACGGTCAGTGTTGAGGTTGGCGGGATCGTCTGATGCTTGAGCGCGAGGACCGCAGCAACAAGCTCCACGGCCCCGGCTGCGCCCAGGAGATGCCCGTGCATGGACTTCGTCGAGCTGATGGGGATATCGTAGGCCCGCTGACCGAACACTTTTTTGATCGCCAGCGTTTCCACCATATCATTCGCCTGAGTGGCCGTGCCATGGGCATTGATGTAATCGATATGGCCGGGGCCCATGCCGGCTTCCTCCAGGGCGGCCTCGATCGCGAGCGACTGCCCTTCCACGGAGGGTTTCGTGATATGCCCTGCGTCTGCTGTTGAGCCGTAGCCGACAATTTCGCCGTATATACGAACGCCCCGCTTCGTTGCCCGGTCCAACGATTCCAATACCAGAACAGCCGCTCCCTCGCCAAGTACGAATCCGGTCCTATCCTTTGAAAAAGGTCTGCATGAAGTTGAGGGGTCTTTTGCTTCCAGGGCCAGGGTCCCGATCGATTCCCAGCTCATCATAATGCCGCAGGTGAGGAGCGATTCCGTCCCGCCGGCAAGCATGACATCAGCATATCCGTGCTTGATCAAGCGGAAGGCTTCGCCGATAGCGACTGCTGAAGATGAGCAGGCAGTAGAAAATGTAAGACAGGGCCCTTTCAGGCCGTGCTCGATGGAGACGCAGGAAGCAGCGGCATTGTTCATCACCATGACCACGGTAAGCGGATGCAGCCGCTTGACATTCTGGCGATAAAGCTGTTCATAGGAGTCTTCAAGGGTCCGCGCTCCTCCCATACCCGTGCCCATATAAACGCCGCTGCGTTTTTTTTCCGCCTCGGTAAGCTCCATCCCGGCGTCCTTCCATGCTTGTGCAGCGGCGGCCAGGGCGAACTGGCTCACCCTGTCCAGTGTACGGGCATATTTTTTCGTGAAATGCTCCTCAGCGGAGAAATCCGCCTGAGCCGCAATTCGAATGGACAACCGGTCGTCGAAATCCGGGGATATCCTCCTGATCCCCGATCTCCCGGCTATGAGATTGGTGATAAAATCTTCGCAGGTATTCCCCACAGGGGATATAATACCCATCCCGGTAATGGCTACTCGTCTCATCTAGGCGTCCTATCGGTCTTTTTACTGGTGCTGCTCGTGAACCAGCCTCTCGATGACAGTGATCATATCTTGAATGGAATTGAGCGTAACTTCGCGATCGGGGATCCTGACATTAAATTCCTTTTCAAGGGCGAACAGGAACTCGATCTTATCCAGAGAGTCAAGTCCGATACTCTCGATCGTTGCCTCCGGCTGGAGCCGCTCCTCAGGAAAATCGAAGTTTTTTAGGAACAGCTTTTTGATGCGTTCCAAGGTGCTCACTAGCTTCCCCCCTTTGTGATTGTGAGAATATATCAAGAGCGCAGCTTCATAGAGTATCCACCTGGAACGTCATTCCAGCGAAAGCTGGAATCCAGTATTTACAAAAATATCTGGATGCCGGATCAAGTCCGGCATGACGAAAAAAGACATAAAAAAACAGCCTCCGATTATCTGATTAAATCCCCCACATCTCACCCGAATACATATCAGCAAAGACCTCCTCATAGAGCTTGAGAAGCTCCGTACGGTAGACCTCATCGACCCGCACCGCCTTTTTGGCGTACAAGGCGCACCAGCCGCAGGCAGCACAGTCATTCGACCGGCAGTCCCGGTCCCTGAAACCCGGTATGAAGCCTGCTAGTTCGCTGTTGTCGATGTAAACGGGCTCTCCCTTGAGCGGCTCCAGCATCCCGCGCTTAGTGGCGAGCTCTCTCAACTTCATGAGCTTCGACAGCCTGACCATGCGGGGCCTGAACAGATACCTCCACTTGTTAAACAGGCTTCCGGACAGGGATGCATCGCTTTTTTCCTTGTACCCGAAGGGCTGTATGAGGTCGAGCAGGTTCCCGTCGTATCGGCCCTCGGTGTAGGCTTTTACCCTTTTGAGCAGGACCGGTGTGGGGGCGCCCCGTTCCAATATCTTGAAGGAGTCGTATCCCATGTCGAGGTACATGCCCATATCTTCCGGCCGGATGAACTCGGAACGCAGGTACTGCACCGGATCTTTCAGTTTATCGTAGGAGCATCTCATTACGCACCAGTCCAGCATGAACCCGCGCAAGGGGTGGCCCTTCTGCGATGCGTGCGAAAGATTTACCATGTGCTGACCGGAAAGCGGACAGAAGAGCTGGCAGTTCGCGTTCACGATGAGCTGCAGTTCTATCTTGAGCGCCTTCCGGAGAGCCGTGAGCAGCCCGAAGTCGCGGTTGACGCTGAGCGATTCAAGCGTTATGCAGTCCGCACCGCCATCCTCCCAGAACCTGGCTTTGGCCACCCCGTCAACCCGGGCGTACACGCCCACCCTGACCTTAAGTCGGGGATGTCGCTTTTTTATGACAGGCAGGAGGAACGGGAGCGATATCGTCACCGCGCTCACCCCGGCGTTCTCGATATACTCCAGCAGGGCCTCGATCTCCTTCTGCCCTTGCCTGGTGTACTCGCGGTTGTCCATGCACGCGGGGTTCAGGAGGTAGTTGAAGCCGATGCCTTTGGACCGGGCCTTTTCGACGTGGCGCTCTAACCGTTTGCGCGACAGAGGCGGGAGCGTAAAGGAGGCCCTGCCCCCGCCGACTGCGTCGGATGAGAGCTTGCCGAAAACCTCCTTGACCGGATACCCGGAAACAGCATCAAGAAGTCCGTCATCGAAGTTGGTCGCTACCGACAAACCGAATTTTTTCACTTTACTTAGCCCTTCCTTCCCCATACTACCATAAGCCAGAAAGGTTCCTTTACTACCCTGCGGCCGGCAAGGCCCGCTCTTTCGGCCAGGGCATCGAGCTCGGGAACCGTGTATGAGCGGAGCACCGACATCGGTCCGTCGTACCGGGTAAAACTGTTCCTCGAGAAGAGTTTCGTGAGCACCGATATAAGCGCCCATGCCACCCAGCTCCGTCTGAGGTCCATGACGATGTAGCCGATGGCAGCCACCCTGCCTATTTCCTGCAGCAGCCTGACCGTATCCTCTTCGCTGAAGTGGTGCAGAGTCTTGGCGCACAATACGATGTCGAAGCTCCCATCCTCGAACGGAAGCGAGAATCCGTCGGCGACGGCAATGGTAATCTCAGGGTACCCAAGGGTAAAAGCCTCCGCCTCGCGTACTGCGATGGGGTTGTTATCGACGGCGGTCACTTCGATCCGGATCCCTTGCTTACGCGCCCATTTCACGATCGCCACGGGAATATCGGCCGAGCCGGTTGCAACGTCCAGCACCCTGATCGGTTTGGCCAAGGACCCCGCGATAGCCGGCACAAGAGCTGAAAATAATTTGAGCGTTGCACGGTTGTCGCCAAGGAAGCGATTGACATTCCTTATATCCGCAAGGTTCCCGGCGAACTCGGATTGGCTGTAGCTCTCGGGGGGGAGGTCTATCAGCTCCGGGCCGTGCCTTCTCTCAGGCACTAAATACATCATCATGGAATGGCTTTCCTCTGCGGGGATCGGCGGCGCGGACCTGGCGCCATGAGCTGGAAATTACAATATTATTATAGCACGGATATTTTCATATGCAGTTCCAACGCCATCGGCTCATGGGCCTGATATCTTGTTTGCAGACTCCGATCAACCTACGGATTCTTACGCTCGAATGCCTGAGGTTTTCTGGTTAGGAATCCTGACAAAAATAACGCCAACAGGGTGTATGTCAGGAACAGGTAATACCCCGGCTGAAGGGAAGTGCCATTCGTAGTTAAGATCACCACTTCCTGGGCTGCTGAGCTTAATTGGCCGAACTGGCTGGAAATAATCCCATTAAATCCGATATAGGCCATAAATATGGCAACCACCATGACATCGGCCATGGACCATTTCCCGGATTTTAAGACAAAAAACCTGATCACCGGGTTCTCCCTTGCATGGTGATAATTGTAATAATATCCCAGTGACGAGGCTATTTTTAACAGGGGGAAAACAATACTGAAGGTGATCAGCAAGACCCCGACAAATTTCATCTGAATATCCTTATGAGTGATCATGATCCAGAATACATCCAGAATGCTTTTGCTTTGGAAATACAATACCTGGTTCTCAAAATGGATGGGATGCCCCATCAACACAAAACTCATCTGTGAGATTTTTGCTTCCATATCGATCATGGGCGTGGTTACGCCGGCTATCAGCAGTATGATAAGGGACAGAACGAGGAGTATATACCGGGAGGGGGCCAGGGGTTGCCTGCTAAAACCAGACAAAGCAAAAAGGATGACCGACAGAATGATCAACAGGATAGCCTCCTTAACAGATCAGGTCATGCTTAACCGAAATTGCCTTATTGAGCTTGATCCTCGCACTTTCGATATCCTTGGAATCAGTCCTCAGAAGGATGCGGCTCATTTGAGATGTATCCTGTGTATCAAAGGTTTGATTAAAATATTGTTCAAGCTGTTTGTTCAGCATGGTCTTTATCTGACCCTTTGTTTTCGATTTCGTCATCTCATGAATGATGGCATCCGCATATTCAGGAATGCCTTTTTTAATATCTTCCAGACTGATAAAAATATTTATAAAGGATTGTTTGACCCAACCCTCCGCGGAGCCTTCGTTCCCTTCCCTGATTTTCTTGTCGACTTTATCAATAAGTGTATTCAACAGAACTTCGATATGTTTTCGGAGCTCCCGCTCATTCGTCCTTGACAAATCCAGCTTATTGATCTCCTCGGCAAGAATTACGGTAATTTGTCGTTTCCATTCGTCAACACTGAAAAGACCGTATTTGACATGGTTGAGTTCAGCATAATCGTTTTTGTTCTTTTGGTTGGAAATTGAATTTGAAATAATTTGATGGCATAAAATAACCGATGCGATGATGATTATTAAGGATAAGATCAAATTGAGCAGTTTCATAGTAGTGACCTTCATTGTAGTGACCAGAGAGGAGGTTTCGAGCTCACTTCTTTATCCCTATCATTTTATGTCCGTACCCGATTCCATTTTTATCAGGGTGGACACGATGGACCCGATGGCGATCGTGCTCTTCATGAGAACCGGGATTTTCCGGCTGTCGTCCGTAAGCCAGATGAAGATCTCTCCCTTGTTCATGAAGACCCCCTCGTACTTGGGAAAGGTCCTGACCTTGATCGTAGCGAACTTCCCGGCCGGCGTCGTCACCTTCTCCCTGCCCAGGGTTTGGACCTCAACGGACCAGTTCTTACCGCTGTCGTGAACTTGTATGATAATTGGCTTGCCGACGATGAAGTCATCCCGGGTCCGGAGATAATAGAGGGACGACAAGGCGTCCTGCACCTGATCGGGTATTATTATGGTCTCCGGCGGGTCCTCGTTCAATGTGCTGATGACTTTTTTATTTACATGGTCGAAGACCAGTTCACGGTGTCTCTTTTTCTTGCCGTGGATTTCGTTGAGGCTGAACTTGAGGCTTTGCATGATCCCCGGGTCAAAGACGCTCTCAAGTCTGTCGTTCACCCGGTAGAACGTGTCCACCAGGCCCGCGGAGTGTGTCGTCACGATGAACAAGAGGACCTGTTTCCCGTCCGGCAGCGTTCCTTCTTTGATCTCCGTGGTCGCGGTCCCCGCCGTGACGATATTAGACCAGGTGATATCGTAGGTCAGTATTTCTCCCGGCGCCAATGCCTCGATTTTAGGCTGGATAGGGGCGGCTGTCTGCTCTTCCGCCCTGATCGCGCCGGGAAAAAGCAATAGTCCGAGGGCAAGTGAGCACAAGACAACCGGACGCCATATACGTCTTAAACGATGGAATGCATTCGTCGCGATCATCATTCTCCGCGTCCCCTTTGAGCGCTTGCGGCTTTTTGCCATCACCGCTCCGAGGAACCTATTTTTGTGAAATCGATATATCCCCGCTCAACGTCCACCGATGTCAGCTGCACGCGGATCCGGTCGCCGACATCAATGCCCTCGAACCCATGGACCAGTCTCCCTTCGACAGGGATCGTGAGAAGCCGGACCCACGTGCCTTTGGCAGCAGCGCCGGTGACGATGGCATCGAACTGCTCCCCGATTCTGGGTTCCAGCAGCATCGCCGCCGCGGATTTTCCGACCTGCCGTTCGACCTTGTTGGCGGCATCCTCTTCTTCTGTGCAATGTTTCGCCAGGACCTCCAGTTCATCATTGCTATATGGCGAGGGCGTTCCTTCTATGGCGGCCTTCAACAAGCGTTGCGTGATCAGATCGGGATAGCGGCGATTAGGGGCTGTGGAATGGGTATAGTCCCTGACCGCGAGACCAAAGTGTCCCGGGGCAGTGTCTCCCGGAAGTTCTGCAACGTATTCACCGGCTCCCAAAAGTTTGATAACCGCGAGGGAGAGGTCGGGGAATCGAAGCGGATCGGCTGCTTTCTCCTTCGTCAGGAACTCCTCCAGCGCTTTTGAATCCGGATTATCAGGAAGCTTGAACCCGTGTTCCCCGGCAATCTCGACAATCCGTTCCCATCGTTTTGGAGTGCGGACCACACGGCGGATGGAAGGGAATTTTCTTGACGAGAGATACCGGGCGGTCACGCCGTTTGCCGCTATCATGAAATCCTCGATAATGTCCTTGGCGCGGTTCTTTTTTTCCACTTCGAGATCACGGATTTCATCGCCGTCAAATATCGGTCTCGCCTCAATGGTTTCAAGACTAAGGGCCCCGTGAACATGCCGGAAATTCTTCATGCTTTGCGCTGCCCTGTCCTGCATGCGCAGATTCTCATCAAGCCCATTTACAGCGGCAATGGCCTCGGGCACGGTCCCATTCCCTTCCAGCCATGCGGCAACGCTGTTATAGGCGAGCTTCGCATGATTGCGGACACGCGCCCTGTAGATATCAGAATCCTGAAGAGACCCGTCCGCGCCGATCACCATTTCGACGACAATTGCCAGGCGATCCTCATTGAAATTCAGGGAGGTGAGGTCGGTGGAAAGCTTTTCAGGAAGCATCGGGAATATCCTGGCAGCGGTATAAACAGAGGTGGTATTATGGCGAGCGTGTTCGTCAATGGCCGATCCGTTTTTAACGAGCGAGTCCACGTCAGCCACGGCAACAAGAATCTTTACCTTGTCTCCGGGCATTGCCTCGGCAACGGTAAGCTGATCCAGGTCACGGGAGTCATCGTTGTCAATGGAAGCCCACAGAAGGTCCCTCAGGTCACGAACCGGCTCACCGTTCATTGCCGCAGGCATCTTGAATCTCGCCAAGTTCGGCGAGTGCTTCGGCAGAAAAGTCAGGGAGCAATCCTCTCTCAAGCATCGCCCTCCGGGCGATGCTCTGTAAGATAGAGCGGTGCTGTTTATCATTCACATTCATAGATACACTCCTCGGCTTATTTCAAAAATAACTGATTCTTAGATTCGAACATAGCATTCACATAGACTAAAATCAAAAGTATCCTCTCATTCACTCATAGGCGGAGCATGCCTGAGTTGGGTTCTTGCTATTGTACCTATTTATGCCCTGCCGGTAAATAACATGCTCCGCTGCTCCTTTCGCATGCTTTAATAAGAAAAAGAGAGCCCGACAAAACTTCTGCGTCCGAACTGATCGAATCGCATCAGGGTCTCTCCGTAGCCATACCAGTACTGCAGATAAAGTGCGAAATTCATATTCGGAAGCTGCTGCCGGAATTCGAATTCGTAGGAATTTTTTCGTTCATCACGGAATATCGGCGTTTTTATATCCAGTTGATGGTTCCTTAAGCTTCCTCCCCAGAGAAAGTTCCTGACGCTTACTCCGATCTCCCCCTGCCCCATGTAGTCGAGAAATTTATCGTTGCTGCCGATAGATTGGAGATAGGCAGTCTGATCGGAATAACTCGATGCATGCCAGAGCTTGACGTACAATAACGCCTTGTCCGACAGGAAGGAATTCGTTACTTCCAGTTTTTCCTTCGACTCGAGCCCGAACTTGATCAGAACATATTGCCTGTTCCAGCTTCGTGACTGGTCGCCGGCGAGACCGTTGGATTCGTGCTCGATGGGACTGATAACTATGTTGCGCAGTTTAAACCGGCCGGTGATCACGGCGTTGACCGGATAATCTAAAAAAAACTCCGGGTTAATATCGCTTTCCTCGAAAGGCCTTGACTGCTGCCCTACGTTCCAGAGTGTCTTCTGCGAATAGGCAATATAGGCCGGAAAAATATTATGCTTGAGGACATAGAGGTTCGGCTTCAGCACCTGGAACTTCATGCTTATCTGGAACTTGGCCTGCGCGTTGTTGTTCCCGGGCCAACGATTTAGAGAAAAATAATTCACCTTGTGTTCGGCAACAGGACTGGCCGTTTTTTTTCCAAAGTCCGTGCTTTGCGGTGATTTCTGTTGCTGCTCAGCGGGCAGAGTGTCTTCAGGACATTCACGTCTTGTGGTTGACTCGCCGTATCAGCCGATTGGACCGCCTTCGCGGAGTCATCTTGTACAAGAAGCTCCACCTGCAGTCGCCATTGGCGGCAAAAAACAGCACGGAAATAAGTTGGACAAGGGTGAGAATAACCGCGGGGATCGCAGTGATGCTGAAACCGACATTGGGTACATAATGGAGCAGAAAGGCCAGGAAACCCCAGAGAACAGGAAAATCCACACCGAGGACGGAGAGCCACATCCCGATAAGAACGCCCGCGGTCAGGCTGATCCCCGTCTTGATGATCATAGAACGCATCATAAACCCCGTTCAACCCGTTTTTTATTTCATCACACCCGCGCCGCTTTTATCGCTTCCAACCCTGCTGTGGATGCAATGGTGTTGAACCTGATGTCCGGCTCTGCGCGGAGCAACCTCATTGCCCCGTTCAAACACCGAAATGGTCGGACCGCTGATGGTTTTCCAGGTCCTCTCTGGTCTTCCACTCCTCCTCGAAGAAGAAGATGCTTTCATCCTCCACATCTAACCCCTGGTCAAGGGCGGGGATTCCTGCCCCGCCCATGAAGTCGAATCCCGCGAAATGTGCGATGCGAACTTACTCTGCTATTTTCACTCAGTGTAACTATGACAAATTACTACCTGGAAATCATTTACCCGGGTCTCCGACCAGTGATAATGGTGATCAAGACCACTACTATAGCGAGCACAATCAAAATATGGATGAACCCACCCATCGTGTAACTGCTCACCAGCCCTAATGCCCAAAGGACTATCAGTATCACAGCAATTGTCCACAACATTTGATTCTCCTTCCTGATTACACAGGTACGTTGCCCACGCGCTCATCGGTCCGGCAATCCACGCGGACCTCAGCTCCTCGATGGTCGTCCGGTTCTTTTCTTTCATCACGCCGTTTACGTCGTTGACGAGTTTGGCGGCCACGTCCCTTTGACCGTTTTCCCGCCCCTGCTCATTTGAACCGCGAGTTCGCTTCGTGGTAGGCGGTCTTCACCTCAGCCCAGGCTTTTTCCGCGCCTGTCTTGAGATCTTCCCAGGCTTCATCGCCGGCGGTCTTCAACTCCCGCAGCTTCGCCTTGGCGTTATTCTGCTTGCCTTGCAAGGCTTCGATGGTTTTGTGGTATTCGATCCTCACATCGGCTTTGGCATTGTCTGCCTTGGCCTTGAGCAAGTCGATCTGTGCGCTCCATTCCTTCAACTGTGCATCGAGCTTTTCTTCGTACGCTTTTCTTTTATCCTTCATAACAACCTCCATGATTGAAACGTTCTGCCTTCGATCCGGCCTTGCTTTCCGTGACCGGCAGCACGATGCCACCCCATGTTATTCATCCGGACCGGATAAACTCCAGGTTACGGATGCGGAGGCATGGGCAGGTGCCCCGGTCCAGGTACGTGCCCAGGTCCTCCTGGAAAAAAGCATCCTGAAAGAGCAAGTAATGACACGCATATAAGTAATGCTATTATTATCCAATTTTTATTCATGACATATCTCCTTTGGTTATTGCGTTTTGTATTCTTTCATATGAATGCCCTCATGCTTGCTGGGCATAATGGTATTGATGTCTCATGCCACCGGCCGGAACTCCAATCGTTTTCCTGCAATCAGCCCTTTTTGCTTCCCGTGACCAGCAGTATGATGCCGCCGATGAGCGCAATAGCGCCCACAATCGGAGGCAGCGGAAGCGTTCTCGTCCTCTCAGCCGACATGTGTACGGGCCCGAGATCGACGACCTTCTCTCTGGTCGTGAATTCAATGCCCTGATACGCAAAGGCTATGATCCCCAAAACAATGAGGATGATGCCTAACAACGTGTTTGTTTTCATTTCGTGCCGCCTCCCATCTAACGGTTGGGTGTCTGCGCTTCACGTTCGATGACGATCTCGACTCGGCGGTTGTTGGCGCGTCCCTCGGGCGAAGCATTGTCGGCTATCGGGCTGCCCTTGCCCTTTCCGCGTGCCTGGATGCGCTCGGCTGGGTACCCTTTCTGCACGAGGTAATCGCGGACCGCGTCGGCCCTGCGTTGCGAGAGACCCTGGTTGTATGACTCGGAGCCCCGCGAATCGGTGTGCCCTTCCACGATGAGGTTGCGCGCGTGGACCGCAATTAACGCTTTGGCCACCTGGTCAAGCTTTTCTTGCGCGGAGGACATCAAGGTAGCCTCGGCGGATCGAAAGAGAATCTTCCTGAGAGCGTGACAACCAGTCCGCGTTCCTCTTCCTTGACCGCGGCGAGCTTGGCGAGATCGGCTTCCGCTTTCTCCTTGCTTGCCTTTTCAGCGGCCAGAGCGGCCAGAGTCACTGCCTCTGACCACGGCTTATTAGTTTCTGGAGTTCGGCGTCAGTTTTTTCTTTCTCCTTTGCTGCCTGTTCAGCGGCATGGCGGCGAGCGTTTCCGCATGCTGCTTCTCGGTTCGCTCAATTCCTGCTTCCCCTTCTTCACCATCTCGGCTTGCTGTTTCTGGAATTCAGCGTCCGCTTTATCCTTTTTCGCCTTGGCGGCGGCCGTGTCGGCGAGCGTTCCCGCGAGTTCAGCCTTGCGCTGGGCGATATAAGCGAGATCTTTCGTTTTGTCCGACTTGGGTTCCTTCTGGAACGACTGTTCCGCCTGGACGAGCGCCTCATGCGCCTTGTGTAATTCCGCCGGCACGAGTTTCTCCGCCAGACCCTCGCTCGCATGCTGGTAGGCCGCACGAGCGTTGACGAGTTCACTTGGCGCCTTGGCTGCACAGCCGGCGACGAGCGCGACCAACGTGGCTATGATCAAAAATTGCATCGTTTTCATAATATCCTCCTGTTGGGTTATGATTGGGTCATGGATTGTCTTGCCGGAGTTGTCGCACACGCTCCACTGCTGCCTGGGCCTCCGCCTTCTCGGCTTCCCCGCGCGAGAGCGCGACAGCCAGCTCGGCGTCAGCTTCGGACCGCATCAGCATGTACGCCGCCTTCTCCTTTTGGCCGATCGAAGCCAACTCCTTGGCTCGGTCCAGTTCCTCCTTGGCTAGTTGCAAATGAAGCGAGGCTTGCGGTACTTTGCCCGCCCCGGCCTCCTCGGCTGCGCGGATCGCCGCTGTAGACGACTCTGTGCGCAGGGGGGCGCTTGTGCATCCCACGGCGATTACGATGGCCACGATGGCCACAGCAAACACCATAATTCTGATCTTGGATACGTGTCTCATTTAGTCCTCCTTTTGTCATCAGTTTGGTTTATGACCTCCAGAAATCTACCCGGCTCTGCGCCCTTGAAGGAACCCGACCACCACGGTAATGGCAATTATCAGCAGGAGGTGAATGAACCTTCCCATCGTATAACTGCTCAACCTGCCCAGTGCCCACAGAATTATCAGTACCATAGCGATCGTTCACAATATTTGGTCCTCCTTCTGATTGCTCAGTCGCGTTGCCCACGCGCTGATTGGTCCGGCAATCCGCGTATTTCGCGGCCTTGGATACGGTCATTTCATTCTTGACGTCTTTGACCCCTTCGACATCCTTGGCGTATTCGGTCGTCAGTTCCTTTTGCGCCTGACTGGTCGCTTCTCCCTCCAAGGTGAAACGTGCCTTTTACTTCGTCTTTCATGCTGGGTTCATAGTATTCCTCCTTATTACAAATGCTGCTTACAGTGCGTCCTATCACTCCTCTTCCGGAGACGGTTTCACCTATAAGAAGAACAATAGCATTCATAAGCGCTATCTGAGCGACACTAATCCATATATTAGGAGAGGGCATTGCGTTGATCACAGGTCCCGTTGTCTTGTATATTGTGCTCCCGGGCAATCTCCTGTTGCAGATAGATATTGAATAAACCAGATGGCCTGCCAATTGCCTGTAGACGTAATTATACCTCAGATATTACACTATTTGTGCCGGTAGAAAACTGTGGATTCCGGTGACAAAAACATTGATTGTTCAGGATAAGATAAAAGTGAGATTCGGAGGTAAAGGGAAAACTGTCAAGGATGGCCATCGCATTTAACAGAACCGTCAAATGCGACGGCGGTGAAGAGTGAATAATTTTGTAGGTCTTGTAGTTGTATATTTTACCCCGTTGGAAATATCAAACGTTACTCACAATAATGGTGATGAAGGACAATCTGGAGGATTTCTAATGCGATGACTCAGCCTTTACAAGCAGTTGATCCGACAGGAAATAATTCTCCTCACCATGGCCTGGCAGTTTCATGTCTCTTGCCTGCATGCAGAGACCGGACAGCAGGCTTGAGCATATGACTACTTCCCGTAACTTCTTCCGCAACTTCTGGACCACCACCTTCGGCACAAGGCTGGACACGTCGCCACCATAGCTCGCGGCCTCCCTCACAATGGTCGATGTGATAAACGAATATTCTTCACTCGGCATCAAGTACACCGTTTCGATCGTGTTGTCGAGCCTGCGGTTCATGAGGGCCATCTGCAGTTCATACTCAAAATCTGATACCGCCCGCAGACCCCCGGATAATGCCGATCGCCCTCTTCTTCCTGACATAATCAACGAGCAGGCCGTCAAACCCTTCGATCACGACATTCTTATGCTTAGCCGTTGCTTTCATGAGCATGGCGATGCGCTCTTCAAGTGAAAAAAGCGGCGCCTTCCTGGGGTTCTCCGCCACAGCGACGATGACGTTATCGAATATTCTGAGGCTTCGTTCAACGAGGTCGATATGCCCATTCGTGACAGGATCAAAGGTTCCGGGGTAAACCGCAATGCGTTTCATGGCATCTCCTTTAATAAAGTAGTCAGAAGTCAGGAGTCAGTATCCAGAAGAAATCCGAACCTTATGATGAAAAACCTGACTACTGACTCCTTACTCCTTACTCCGTCTACTATTCCTGACTCCTGTCTCCTGGCTCCTGAATTTATAAAACGCCAGCACCGTATCACCATACTTTGCTTCACGATAGAGCTCCAAACCACCCGCACGCTCAGGAGACGGTTGCTTCTTAAAGTGCTCGGCGATCACGATCGCGTCAGGTTTCAAAATCCCTGCCCCTGCGATCTGTTCGAGCAAGGGCTGCAATCCCGTTGCGTACGGCGGATCCAGGAACACGATATCATACGGTCCTGACGGTTTTTTGAGGAATGACTCTGCCTTCGACAGCATGGCCTGCGACCGTTCTTCGAATCCGGTCTGCTCGATATTCTGCTTCACTACATTGAAAGAATCACGCGACTCGTCCACGAACACAACGCGCGCTGCGTCCCTGCTGAGAGCTTCGATGCCGATGCCGCCCGCGCCGGCAAAAAGATCGAGAAAGACGGCGTCGACCACCCGATCGCCGAGAATGTTGAACAAGGCCTGCTTCACCTTGTCCGACGTGGGCCTCACGCGGTCCCCTGCCGGTACCTTCAACCGTTGTCCCCTGCCACTGCCTCCGGTAACTCTCATCGCCTGTCCACCACTGCGATGCTACAGAAAAACCCATTCTGAGTCAAGCACTTCTTGACACACAAGGACAATGTGGATATACTTTTTCATATTCAGGGAGATATCTACCATGCGTTTAACAGCACGATCGACCTTTCTCTTCTCTCTCGTCCTGATCATTGCCGGCACGTTCGTTCTCACGGTGGCCGCTGATGCGAAGAAGGTGAACAAACCAGCTCCTCCCGCTGAGGCTGCATCGGTTCCTTCCTCAAAAAAGATCCACCTGATCGAGATCGACGCGCCCATCACGCCCGTGGTTGCCGAGTACATCATCAAATCCATTGACCGTGCTGCAAAGGCCAATGTTGAAGCCCTCATTATCCAGCTGAACACCCCCGGCGGCCTTGTGGACTCCACCCAGCAGATCGTGATGAAGATGATGGCCTCCGAAGTGCCTACCGTGGTCTATGTGGCGCCGAGCGGAGGCCGTGCCGCCTCTGCCGGCGTGTTCATCACGCTTGCGGCCAACATCGCGGCCATGGCGCCGACCACGCACATAGGCGCGGCCCACCCTGTCCAGATGCAGGGCAAGATGGACGAAACCATGGAGAAGAAGGCCGTGAACGACCTTGCCGCCATGATGCGGGGCATCGCGGAAAAACGCGGCAGGAACGCGAAGTGGGCGGAAGACGCTGTGCGGAACAGCGTTTCCATCACCGAGACCGAAGCGCTCCAGAACAAGGTCATCGACCTCGTTGCACCGGATATCCCGTCGCTCGTCAAGGCAATGGACGGCAGGACAGTGGAAATGGTCATCGGAAAGAGGACGCTCAGGACCGCCGGCGCCGAGGTTGAAAAGATCACGATGGGGTTCCGTGACAAGGTCCTCGGCATTATCAGCAATCCCAACGTCGCTTATATCCTCATGATCCTCGGGTTCTACGGCTTGTACTTCGAGCTCTCGAATCCCGGCGCCATCTTCCCCGGCGTGGCCGGCGCCATCTGCCTGATCCTCGCCTTCTACGCCCTCCATACCCTGCCGATCAACTATGCGGGGCTCATGCTCATCATCCTTGCCATGGCGCTGTTCATTGCCGAGGCCTTCATCACGAGCCACGGCATCCTCGGCGTCGGCGGGACCATCGCCATGCTCCTGGGATCGGTCATGCTCATCGACTCTCCTGTGCCGGCGCTCCAGATCTCCTGGGCCGTGATCATCCCCGTCGTGGCCATGTCCGCGTTGTTGTTCATCATCACCGTCACCGTCGCGGTCCGGGTGCACCGGGAAAAGACCGATACAGGCCAGGAAGGGCTCATCGGAAAGCAGGCGGAGGCGAGATCGGACCTCAATCCTACGGGCCGGATATTCGTCCACGGCGAATACTGGAACGCACGGAGCAATGAGCCCGTTCATAAAGGAGAAAAGGTGACCATCGTAGATATAGATGGACTTACCCTTATCGTGAAAAAATCATGATAGTAAGCTAAAAATCTGCCTTGTCAAAAGAGTAGATTGCTTTCCGATACAAGTGCCCCGAATTTCTTTGCGCGCTTTGCGGCTTTGTGCGAGGTATACTTGAGTAGTTGTAAACATTGAGGTAACGAATTCCCGAAAATCCACATTCTGCAAAGGAGGAGTAAAATGCAAGCATACGGACTCGGTTTATTGATATTCATCTTTTTAGGCGGCTGGTTCCTATTCAACACCCTCAAGATCCTGAAACAGTACGAGCGGGGCCTTATCTTCACCCTCGGCAAGGTCAGCCTGGAACACGGCGTGAAGGGACCGGGCCTGATCGTGCTTCTTCCGGGCATCCAGAAAATGGTACGGGTGAGCCTGCGGACCGTTACCATGGACGTCCCGTCGCAGGACGTGATCACCAAGGACAACGTGACCGTGAAAGTGAATGCAGTGGTCTACTTCCGGGTCATTGACCCGCGCAAGGCCATTGTCGAGGTCGAGGACTTCTACTATGCCACGTCGCTCATTGCCCAGACCACGCTACGGAGCATTCTCGGCCAGAATACCCTTGACGACCTGCTCTCGAACCGCGAGGCCATCAATGTTGAGCTCCAGAAGGTGATCGATGAACAGACCGAGCCTTGGGGCGTGAAAGTCACGACCGTGGAAGTGAAGAACGTTGACCTCCCGGCCGAAATGCAGCGCGCTATTGCGATCCAGGCGCAGGCAGAGCGGGAACGCCGGGCCAAGATCATCCATGCCGAAGGCGAGCTCCAGGCATCGGCGAAGCTGGGAGAAGCCGCGGCGGTCATCAGCCAGAACCCGATCGCGCTTCAACTTCGGTACCTCCAGACCCTCACCGAGATCGGCACCGAGAAAAATACAACCATCGTATTTCCCCTGCCGATAGATATTTTTTCGGCGTTCTTAAAGCTGACGGAAAAGAAGAATTAGCACGGAAAGAATTGCTTCAAGAAATCAACGTAGGGCGGCCTTTCTGGCCGCCTTTTTTTGTGCGCAATAGAATACGCCCGAAGCGCTAGACAAGCTTTCTGATTTGGAATCAAGAAAAAATGACGAGACTCCCCTTCATGTTAATGAAGCTTTGTCAATGGCTCAACGGGTGATCCCATGGCACCCCTTGGTTTCAGCGTGAATAAATAACCCTGAAAAAAGCATGTGGACACTGAAGTGGCGGATTAACGTATGATAAATACGGATGAAAATCAAAATTGGAAGGACTTCACCCTGTGGGTTTATTACAATCCAAAGAAAAATTAAGATTTTATCCGGATCCTTATCAGATTTAATCCGTGTCAACTGCCGTTTTTGGTCAGTTGCGAATCAATTTCTTCTCAAAAATAAAACGAAAATTTCTCGCAAAGATGCAGAGAGCAGAGAAAAAATAACCTTTTCAAAACTCTGCGTCTTCCGTTTATGCCCGCGCTATGGCAACAGCAGGGTACGTGCTCTGCAAGTGCCAGCGTTATAGCAAGAGCAGGGCACGAGAGACGCTTTCGGCTCCGATTTGTCCGCGTTAGGGTAATGCAACATAATGATATTGTTTGCGCCTTCCTCGACAATTATGTTTTTCTTTGCTATAGTTCAAAAAAAGTACGATTGCAACCTTCCTTTGTTTATTAAAATATCTTGATGCGCACACATTGTATTACTTCAATTCCAGATGAATCATGTCCTTTTCCTTTCCAGAAGTTGTTATGAAGATTCAATGTTTATTTATGCAGATCATTTTTAATTCTATGGAGGTGCTGATATGGCTGTATCGAGACGGGACTTTATCAAGATATCAGGCAGCACGGTTTTGCTCGGGTCTCTCGGCATTAACCTTGATCCAGCCCGGGCATACGCCCAGGGCCTCAGGATCAAAGGTGCCAAAGAGACCAAAACGATTTGTCCGTATTGCGCCGTGGGATGCGGCATCATCGTCCACACGGCAGACGGCAAAGTCATCAACACCGAAGGAGATCCGGACCATCCCATCAACGAAGGCACCCTTTGCTCCAAAGGCTCCTCGCTCTACCAGATCATCAATAACCCGCAGCGGCTCACAAAGCCAAAATACCGCGCAGCCGGCGCAACGGAATTCAAGGAAGTGGAATGGGACTGGGCACTCGACGAGATCGCCAAGCGGGTCAAAGACACGCGCGACCGAACCTTTAAGATCACTTCGAAATCCAAGGTAAAAGAAAAAGCCGCTGACGGCACGGAAACGACGGTGGAAAAGGACTTTGTGGTCAACCGGACCGACGGCATCGCCCATGTCGGAAGCGCGGCCCTGGACAACGAAGAGTGCTACATGCTCCAGAAGATGCTCCGCTCCTGGGGTCTGGTCTACATAGAACATCAGGCGCGTATTTGACACTCCGCAACTGTAGCGGCTCTGGGAGAGTCGTTCGGGCGCGGCGCAATGACAAATCACTGGATCGATATCAAGAATGCTGATGTAATTCTCGTCATGGGGAGCAACCCGGCATCGAACCATCCCATTTCCATGAAATGGGTCATGAAGGCAAAGGAAAAAGGCGCGAAGCTGATCGTCGTGGACCCCCGCTTCACCCAGACCGCTGCCAAGGCCGATGTGTACGCAGCTATGCGTTCCGGCACGGACATAGCCTTCCTCGGCGGGATGATCAAGTACATCCTCGACAAGAATCTCATTTTTTCGGAATACGTGGTCAAATACACCAATGCCCCGTTCCTCATTAATCCCGAATTCAAGGGGCCTGCTGATTTGAACGGCCTGTATTCCGGCTACGATGAAAAAACTAAAAAATACGATAAAAAGACCTGGTCGTTCCAGATGGACGAGAACGGGGTCCCGAAGAAGGACCCGACACTCAAGGATCCCAACTGCGTGTACCAGCAAATGAAAAAACATTACTCCCGCTACACCCTCGACAAGGTCTCGAGCATCACGGGTACTCCGAAGGAAAAGCTGGTCGAGGTGTACGAACTCTACGCCTCGACAGGGAAACCAAACCGCGTCGGGACCGAACTCTATGCCATGGGCTGGACCCAGCACACCATCGGCACCCAGAACATACGTGCCATGACCATCATCCAGCTTCTGCTCGGCAACATGGGGATGGCGGGCGGCGGTATCAATGCCTTGCGCGGCGAGAGCAATGTCCAGGGCTCGACGGACTACGGGCTGCTGTTCCATATTCTGCCGGGCTATCTGCCCACGCCCTCGGCGGCTGTCACTACCCTTCCGGCCTACATCGAAAAATTCACGCCCAAGACCAAAGAACCGAAAAGCGTGAACTGGTGGGCCAACCGGGGCAAGTACATCACCAGTTACCTCAAGGCCATTTATGGGAGCAACGCCAAGAAAGAAAATGATTTCGGATACGCCTGGCTGCCCAAAATCGATGAAGGCATGAACGCTTCGTGGCTCATGCTGTTCGACCAGATGCACAACGGCAAGTTCGAAGGGTTCTTTGCCTGGGGCCAGAACCCGGCCTGTTCCGGCGCTAATTCGAACAAGACCCGGCAGGCGCTTGCAAAGCTCAAGTGGATGGTGAACATCAACCTCTTCGACAACGAGACCGGGTCGTTCTGGAAAGGCCCGGGCATGAATCCCGAAGGATATCCAGACCGAGGTGTTCCTGCTTCCCGCCTGCATCATCCGTTGAAAAGGAAGGCAGCCTTTCGAACTCCGGCAGGTGGGCGCAATGGCGATATAAGGCCATAGATCCCATCGGCCAGTCCAAGCCGGATTCGGAGATCATGAACGAGCTTTACTTCAGGGTAAAGAGCTTGTACCGGAAACAGGGCGGAAAATTCCCGGAGCCGATCATGAACCTGACCTGGAACTATGGGGAAAAGGACGCTCTCGGCAAGGTCAAGAGCATCAATATCCATAATGTGGCCAAGGAGATCAACGGCTACTACCTTGAAGATGTCTATGATAAGACCGCAACTCCGCCAAAGCTTCTCGGCAAGAAAGGCGACCTTTGCGCTTCCTTCGTCCATTTGCAGGCTGACGGCTCCACCTCGTGCGGGTGCTGGATCTACTCTCAGAGCTACACCCAGAAAGAGGGAAAGATCATCAACATGATGGCGAGAAGGGGCAAAACCGATCCCACAGGCCTCGGTTTGTACCCTGAATGGGCCTGGGCCTGGCCGGTAAACCGCAGGATCATCTATAACCGCGCTTCCGTTGACCCAACAGGGCAAACCCTGGGACCCGAAGCGCGCGGTCGTCAAATGGGACCCGCTTAAAGTGGATCCGGCAAGCAAGAAACCGGGGATGTGGGTGGGCGATGTGCCGGACGGCCCGGCCCCTCCCATGGCAACGGAAAAAGGCAAGCTGCCCTTTATCATGATGGCCACCGGCGTAGGCGCCCTTTTCGGTCCGGGACTTGCCGACGGCCCCTTCCCCGAGCACTATGAAGCCCTTGAATGCCCACTCGAGGAAAACTCAATGTCCAAGCAGCGTATCAATCCCACGATCAAGCTGTTCGGGGACAAGGAAGATGCCTACTTCTCCTGCGATATCCGGTACCCCTTCGTGGCAACGACCTACCGGACATCCGAGCACTGGCAGACCGGCGTTATGACAAGGCATGAACCCTGGCAGCTTGAAATGCAGCCGCAGCAGTTTGTGGAATTGAGCGAAGAGCTGGCAAAAGAAAAGAACATCGGGAATGGAGACAAGGTGATGGTGAAATCGGGCCGCGGCGAGATATGGGCAATTGCCATGGTCACGAGCCGGTTTAAGCCTTTCAAGATAGCCGGATCGACCGTCCACCAGATAGGGCTCCCCTGGTGCTTCGGCTGGCAGTATCCTGAGGGCGGCGGAGGCGGCGACAGCGCGAACCTGCTCACGCCGACCGTCGGTGATGCCAATACCATGATACCCGAATCCAAGGCCTTTATGGTCAACATCGTGAAGGCATAGGGGGAAGACTATGACGACAAAAGCTAATAGAAAAGCATTGCTCGTTTCTCCGGAGCTTTGTATCGGGTGCAGGGGTTGCCAGACCGCGTGCAAGTCCTGGAACCAGTTGCCCGGCCAGGCCACAAAAAATACGGGGACAATGCAGAATCCGCCCGACATATCCGCTTCGGCATTCAACATCATCCGCTTCAGCGAAGTGCCGTCCCAGACCAATGCAGTACGCTGGCTTTTTGTCAGCCGCAGATGCATGCACTGCGACGATGCGGGGTGCATGAAGATCTGTCCCGCCCCGGGCGCTCTTTTCAAGACCCCGGAAGGGGCGGTGGCGTTCAATAAGGACAAATGCATCGGTTGCAAGCTCTGCGTTGCCGGATGCCCCTTCGATGTGCCGAGGTATGACGCGAAGGACAAAATAGGAAAATGCGATCTCTGCGCCGGCAGGATAGCCGAAGGCATGTCCCCTGCCTGCACAAAGACCTGCCCCACCGGCGCGCTCAAGTTCGGGGACCGCGATGGACTGATAGCAGCGGCTAAAAAAGCAGGTTATGGAAAAGTATACGGAGAGGCAGACCTCGGCGGCCTTGGAGCGCTTTATGCCTTTAAAGATGCTCCGATGATCTACGGCATGAACGAGAACCCCGCGATCCCGGAAAGCGTCGTCTTCTGGCACAAGGTCCTTAAACCCTTGTCAGTCATAGGCCTCGGCGGCGTTGTTGCCGTCGCGCTGATCCACTATGCTGCAGTCGGACCGCACAAAGATGATGAGGAGGTGAAATAAAATGGCTGAGATGGTGAGAAAAGCTACAACCGAAGAGATCATTAATCACTGGATCATGGCGATCAGCTGTATCGTGCTGATCATTACGGGGTATGGTTTCCTGTTCAAGATCGAGCAGGTCACTGCTCTCTTTGGAAGTAATATAATCATGAAAGTTGTTCACAACTGGGCTGGCGTTGTGTTCATCCTTTCCCTCTTCGCCACCATGTTCAATTATCTTGGTGAAGCATTGACCTACGATGCCGATGACTGGCAATGGATCAAGGTCGGCGGAGGATATCTTTCCAAGGGGCACGTCAAAAGCCCGCCCATGGGAAAATTGAACACCGGTCAGAAGTTCTATTATCTGGCGATCCTGATCGCAGGGTTCGGAATTGCGGCTTCCGGCTTTGCCATCTGGCTGATGCCGGGCATGCGGACGCTGACGCTCGCCTCCCACCTGGTGCATAATCTGGCCTTTATTCTCTTCGTCGTTGCCGTGCCGGCCCATATCTACCTCGGCACGCTCGCAAACCCGGGGACCTTCAGGATCATGCTCGATGGCATGGTCCCGATCGAACTCGCAAAAAAGAGATATCCGAAATGGATGAAACAGATCGGGAAGAAGTAAGAGTATCCTCCATCTCCCCTCAAGGGTGATGGAGGGCGAGAAGCTTCCAAAAATGCAAAACCCTGTCTTTAACTGTGGAGACAGGGTTTTTGTTTGAACGTTTTCTGTATGGCGCACGCTGTTTTTGTTTGAAAACCAGTGGATATCATCAGGGATATTGATGTTGGACGATCACCATGTCAATATGGATGGATTACTTGCACACTCAGTATTAATATCCTCGAGTTTTCAATACAGAACATTCACAATATTGTCACAGGGGAACTGCTATAAGTATACGCCTGATGCTGCCGGTTCTCTTCTGTCTTTCCCACTTCTGACTATTCTCTGTCTCCGTTCGCGAGATCTATCTTCCGGCTCATTGAATCTTCTTCGATTGTCGTCTGATCTTCTATCTGTCCGGACCCTGCGCTCACTACTCAGTAATTCAAAGACGTCCTCGATCATCTCGTGTCTTTTTTCCATAAGGATACTTTCATGCGCCGTTTCGGCGCGCATGTTCCTTGCTTTCAATTCAAAGTGATAACCCGAAATGAGTGAGACAAGTACCTGCTCGACCTGTGTGAAGAGCTCGCTGTCCTCCTCGAAACTTCTCTTCTTTCTGATTTCCATCCCCGACAGCCGAATGTCAAGCTCGTGTACAATTCTCTTTGTTTTGTCGTAAATGGCTTCGTACAAACCCGCCAGGGCATACAAGTCTTCCCTTACGAGAACCGACATTTCACTGGTAAGCATACTGAGATCCTGCTTTACGGTATCGAGGTACTGCCCGGCGACCGGACCTTGATGCTTAACATCCTCGAGATATTCCCTGAAGTCTTCTTGTGATCTCCTCGATCAGCCGGCCCGCCATCTTCCCTGACATCTGGAGCTCCATGAGAATAACGATCGACGCTTCGCAAAGTTTCCCTATTTTCACCAGATTGGACCTGACATACCTGGCGATGCTGCCCAGTTCTTTCGCTAACGCCGCCCTGCGTTTCTCGTATGTTTCGAGCGTTCGCTTTCGCTCCTCAACCATTCCTTCCAGTCTGTGAAGCTTACCTGCGTCTTGCTTCCTCTTCGGGTTAAGCGTGCTCATTTCTTCTTCGGCGGCCTTGATGAACGCCGCCGGTTTTTTGAAGTCGAGCAAAGTAAACCCGTGCACGTAGTATTTGTACAGCTCCACCTCGCGTTTGAGCACTGGATTGACAAAGTGAGAAAGGCTGAGAACACCATAGAACATTCTTTCCCGGAAATTATACAGCGAAGCATTTTTTTGCTGTTGACGCTCGAACGCTGTAACGCGTGCGAGCAAGTCACGATACGCGGCCAGGTCGTCGTCATGCCGTCCACGCTCGCCTTTCTTATTCGGGCTCTCGAGAAATACCTTGAGATCCGTTGGTGCCGGATACAGCGTTTCATCCGCCCCAAAACGAAGTCCAAAAATAGTTTTGTTTAATGCCATAGAAATACCTGCCGTGGTTACGCTTTGTATAAATCATGCGAAGCCAAATCGGGCTACTATTTTAGTAGTATATCATATATCTTGTATGTTTCAACATTCTTCTCGCCGAAGTAAATAAATTTCAAGTGACACGGGGCAAAGGGCAAAGGGTATGAGGGCAAGGAGGAAAATCAGTTAAAAATTAGGCGGTTGGGGTGAAGCGCTTGCAGGGCGAAAAAAAATAAGGGGACTGTCTTTTAAGCAGTCCCCTTTTTCATGAGTTGTTGTTGAAAGAACTATATCTCGGTGACTGTAATAGCCTGAGGCGGGCAATTCTCAACGCAGGTCAGGCAGTTGATGCACTCGGACATATTTACCGGCTCGGACTTTTCAGCTTGCAGCGCGAACACCTGCTGCGGGCAGACTGTCACGCATGTGCCGCAGCCGTCGCACTTGTTCTTGTCCACTGTTACCATGTACATGTGGCTTGTTTCCTCCTTCAGTTAAAATATAACTACCCGAAACGCGCCATATTACCCGCCCCGAACGATAAAATCAAGTAAGAAATGAAATTCAAGAGAAAAAAAAGGCCCACCCTTTTCAGGGTGGGCACCGAATGCAATGTACTAAAATAACGTTGTATTAATGCTCTATCTCTATCCCGGCGGTCTCTTCCCTGACCGTGATCGCGATCTTGTAGAGCAGGGACAGGACCAGGAACCCGATGGCCCAGATCCCAATAGTGATCATGGTCTCCGGCACGGTCGGCCAGTAGGTGTGTACCTCCTCAAAGGGATTCGGCACGAAACCGCCGATGATCAATCCGAAACCCTTGTCGATCCACAGGGAGATAAACAGCATGATACAGGCCAGGGTAAGCAGCACTTCGTTCTTCCGTATCGCCGGTACCCAAAGCATGAACAGCGATACCGCCGCGAAGACCGTTGAGGTCCACATGAGCGGAACGAGTTCGCTATGGCCTTCAAGCCCCGTATACAGGTACAGGAACGATTGTGCATGGCCCGGAATGCCGCTGTAGAACGCCGTAAAGAACTCCAGGCCCAGGAAAAATACGTTCGCGAACATGGCATAGGAGACGATCCTGCCGACTGCCTGGATGGCCTCCTTGCCCACATCGAACTTGCTGATCTTGCGGACGATCAGGGCGAGGATGATCAGCAAGGCCGGACCGCCGGCAAATGCCGAGGCCAGGAACCGCGCTGCCATGATGGCGCTGAGCCAGAAATGACGTCCCGGGATACCGGCATACAGAAATGCCGTGACCGTGTGAATGCTGATCGCCCAGGGAATCGAGAGATAGATCCAGGGTTTTATCCATTTCGGCGGGGCGATGCCCTTCCGGTCTGAACCAAGGGTCACCCAGCCGACCAGAAGGTTGATAAACAGGTAGCCGTTCAGCACCACGGTGTCCCAGAACACCATCGCCGTCGGCGTGGGGTGCAGGAATATGTTCACGACCCTCATGGGCTGACCCATGTCCGCCATGATGAAGAGAATGCACATGACGACCGCCGAAATCGCAAGAAACTCACCGAGGATCACGACCTTCGTAAAGGTCTTGTAATCGTGCAAATAGTGCGGGATGACCAGCATAACGGCCGAGGCCGCAACACCGACCAGGAACGTGAACTGGCCGATGTACAGGCCCCACGTTACATCCCGGTGAAGGCCGGTAAGCCCCAACCCGTAGGTAAACTGCTGGTAATAATAATACGCCCCCACCAGCGACAGGGCACCGAGAAACATGAGCCATGCCCAATATTTTTTACTCCCTACTAGTGCTTTCTCAAGCATGCTCGCTCCCTCCTGCTCCTACGATATAGTAAATGGCCGGGCCCGTGCCCAGGTCGGATTTGCGGCGGATCGTGTACTGGTTCGTCACGATCTTCCTGACCTCGGAGTTCTGGTCTTCCATATCTCCGAAGAGCAGGCCGCCTTTGGGCGCAGCCTCGACGCATGCCGGCAGTTTCCCCACCGAAAGCCGCTCGGTACAGAAGGTGCATTTTTCCACAACGCCTTTTGTCCGCGTCGGATATTCCTTGTTCATCATTCTTGATGAACGGTTCGCCGTTCGGATTTTTGCCGCGCGGATCTCTCCAGTTGAAGCTCCGCGCCCCATAGGGACATGCGGCCATGCAGAAGCGGCATCCGATGCAGCGGTGTTCATCCTGCATCGTGATCCCGTCGGGAAGTTTGAACGTCGCCTTGGTGGGACAGACCCGCACACAGGGAGGATTGTCGCAGTGGTTGCACAGCACGAAAAACGGCATCTCCTTGATGTGCTCGCTCATATATTTGTTGTCCTGGCCCGGGAAGGCGCGCTCGTACGCCGCCTGCCAGATCCACTTGATTTCGTCCTTCCTGTTGACGGACCCGTCGGCGTTCCGGTAATCGGGGACATTATGGGTCTGATGGCAGGCTCGAAATGACCTTTTTAACATCTTCGTCGTTCTTGAACTTGCTCATATCCACGACCATTGCCCATCGCTTCGCAGTCAGCGCCTCAGGGTTACGGTTCACCTCTGACGGATCCAACCCTTTAGTCCAGATATTATGCGTGGCTGATGCCACCGAAGCTCCGAACCCCAGGATGGAGGAAATACCGGCTATTTTAATGAACTGTCTTCTATCCATGCTCATGATTTTGCCTCCTCCTTCTCCACTGGCTGGATGTGGCAGTCCCAGCAATACGGCTTTACCGACATATAGGTGTGACATTCGTCGCAGAACTTCTTCTTGTTGGAATGGCACTTCATGCAGCCGTTCTGAAGGCTCATGTTGAACCGTTTATGGCTCGCATTGCTGATATATCCGCGATTGTAGTCGCGGACCACGGAATCCCGCCAGTTGTTCAGAAGCTGCATGTGCTCCGTTCTCATGAATTCCTTGGATTCCACACACTCCTTCTTGCCGTTCAGCTTCTCCCATTCCTGGATCGCCGGTGTATCGACTTTCGGCTCAGGCTTGGCATTAACCTTTCCGATGTTGAAATAAAACGGGAAAGCAGCAAATGCCAGGAAAACAATCAAGCCGATGAATATTTTACCGCTATCATAGAGTTTCATTAGGCTTTTTCCTCCTTCACCTGGGCTGACGGAAGAGGCTCGCCCCGCAGATCGGTCGTCCGTTCTTTCTCGCCTGTCATGATGAGAGCGTTGGCCACCAGCTCGTGGAGACCGCACACCCCCACGCTGGGGACCCAGTATTCCATCAGAGCCTTGAGCGTAGCCCGGTCAATGGCACAGACGTTGCCGAGCATATTCACCCCATAGTGCTCTGCAACATACTTGACCGCGTTCGCCCGGGGGAACCCGCCCTTCATCCTGAGCTCCATGTCTTCCGATGCGTTCAGGCCCGTGCCGCTGCCGCAGCAGAAGGTCTTCTCACGGATCGTGTCTTCCGGCATTTCAGTGAAATTATTGCACACGTTCTTGAGCACGTACCGCGGTTCATCGAGCAGGCCCATGCCGCGCGCGGTATTACAGGAATCGTGCCAAGTGAGGTGCAGGTGATCGTTGCGCTTCGGATCCAGTTTGAGTTTGTTGTTCTTGATCAGGTCGGCCGTAAATTCGGCAACATGTACCATCTTCGTCGATTTCGCGTTCTCGAAAACCGTGCCGGTGATCGGGGACTCCGGGACCTCCAGAAAATCAGCCGGACCGTTCCAGGTGTCCATATACTGGTAAAGAACCCGCCACATGTGACCGCACTCTCCGCCGAGGATCCACTTCACTCCGAGACGCTTGGCTTCGGCATAGATCTTGGAGTTGAGCCGCTTCCCCATTTCGTTCGACGTGAAGAACCCGAAGTTGCCTCCCTCGGAAGCATAGGTGCTCCAGGTATAGTCAAGCCCCAGTTCCTCGAACAGCATCAGATAACCCATGCGGTATAGGTGCCCGGATCGGCAAACAGGTCGCCCGACGGGGTCACGAAGAGTATCTCTGCGCCCTTCCGGTTGAAAGTGGGCTTGATCCTCTTGCCCGTAATTGTCTCGATGTCGTCAAGCATGTATTCGAGGTTGCCGACGATCGTGTGTGGCTCGAGGCCCAGATGGTTGCCCTTCATGTAGCAGTTCGAGACCGGCCCCGCGATCCACTCGATGTTCAGGCCGAGCAGATTGAGGAGTTCCCGCCCGATCATGGTGATCTCCGCCTGGTCGATGCCGTAGGGGCAGAAGACCGAGCAGCGGCGGCACTCGGTGCACTGGTAGAAATAGTACCACCACTCCTTCAGCACATCGAGCGTGAGTTCGCGCGCTCCCGCCATCTATCCGAAGATCTTACCCGCAACGGTGTATTCTTTTCTATAGACCGAACGAATGAGCTCGGCCCTGAGCACCGGCATGTTCTTTGGATCGCCGGTGCCGATGAAGAAGTGGCACTTGTCGGCGCAGGCGCCGCAGCGCACGCAGATGTCCATGAAGAGCCGGAAGGACCGGTACTTTTCGAGGCGCTCCGCGATCCCATCGAGCAGGATCTGCTTCCAGTTCTCGGGCAGTTTCCAGTCCGCGTCCGCAGGCCGCCAATCCCGGGGGTTCGGAAAACCGACGATCTCGAGGCTTTTCGGCTTCGATCCATGACAGAACATGCCCTCTTTGAATACAACGGGCGTATCCATCCACCCCGTTTTCGGCGGAGTGTAATCTATCTTTGACAGTTCTTCTGGCTTCGGAAGTTTTGCCATGATTACTCCTTTTCTACCGGCAGGCCGGCGCCTTTCATTTTCTCCCTGAAGTCATTCTCATATTCCGCGTAGGTGTGGACGTGAACGGGATAGTTCCAGGGATTGATGTGCCTCTTCTTGCGGCTGTTGTTCGCCAGGTTGCGGGTCGGGCTCATGAAGACGCCGGCCATGTGCACCAGCTTGCTGAAGGGGAAATAGGCGAACAACGTGCAGATGAGGAACAGATGGACGTAGAAAATCGGGCCGATGGCCGCGGGCGGGGTGATCGGGCTGAAGCTGACGAGGCTCATGGCCAGCATCTTCACGCTCACGATGTCTGTTTTATAAAAGTATCTCATCAGCACGCCCGTAAGACCGATGCTGAATATCAAAAAGAGCGGGAAGTAATCGTTGATAAGTGAAATATAGCTGAGTTGGGGAATGCCGACCCTCCTCAGGAAAAGATACAACACGGCGCCCAGGAGCACCAGGTCGGTCATGTACAGGAGCGGCGTGCCGATCTGGAGAAAGCTGTCCAGCCCCTCAACAAGCTGCACGGGAAAAGGCAGCCTCTCGGTGAAGAAGCGGAGATGCCGGATCAAGATGATGAGAAAAGACCAGTGAAACGCCAAACCCGCCGCCCAGAGCCACTTCGCTTCCCCGTAGGAAAGTTGTTTGTCTTCCCCCAATTGCGTTTTCAGGTTCCTGAAAAGAGAACGGAAGAAAAAGACTTCGAGCGCCATCCTGCCGAGAACGCCAAGCATGGTGGAAGGGTTTTCCAGTTTGCTCTGCTTGATCCAGGGGAGCGATTCCTGTTGTCCGCACGTTGTGGGAATGCGGAACGGCACCGGTGAACTTCCCCATTTCAGAACACGGGCTATCATGCCGCCTATGAACAAGAGTACCGCCAGATAGGGTATGATGATCCCAAAAAGGTACTGCGCATTAAGCGCCGTCACTCCTGCATAGGCAACCAGTACCAGCGCAAGTACTACGATGAAAGATATTATGACTTTCATTTCGTTACCTCTTTTCGTTTAGGTTAGCAGCGCCGGCGGTCTTTGCGCCTTCCGTTAATCCTGATTGTCAACGATAAGACGCGCCTGCTGCAAAAGCCTGAAGGTCATGTTCCTCGCTTCATTCGCCTTGAGTTCGTAGATCTTTTCCCGGCATTTCATGTAAATGTCAAAAGAGAAGAGGGCCAGGTCGTCGATTGCCGATTCAAAGACCACCAGTTCCTCGGCAATACCCTGCTGCTTCAGCACCTCGTTTCCAAGCTCCTTCCGAATCACTATCTTCAGCTGAAAAATGAACGATAGGGCGCCGGAAGGATTGAAATCCTGTATGGCCCTGATCCTGATGATACTGTCGAGAAACGTGGAAACGTTTTCGGGAATCATCCCCTGGAGCAACGCGTCAAAGAGTCCCTCGATCCCCTCCGAGATGGTATAGCCCACGGGATTTGTGAACTGCGCTTTCTGCTTTTTCAGAAAACCCGCGGTATCCTTCGGATAGGTCTCCGCAACAGCGTCGAACCACTTTTTCAGGATCGCGGGCTTCTTTTCTATCAGATGTTGTTTAAGATTCATGCTCATCCTGTGCAGGCGGAAGATCAAATCCGCAGCGACCACTCCGCGCATATCGACTAAAAGAACAGCAGGTGTTTGACATCTTCCATTTCCTTCTGAATGTCGGCGAAGGAAACAAACTTCGTCTTGAGATCGGCGCCCATATCTTCGGCATCGGTGATGATCTGGTCCTCTTTGAGTCCAAGCCGCTCCATGTCCTCTTTGCAGACCCAGACCGGCAGATCGATCATCAGGCAGCTCTTGATATGGTTCTCGGTGCTCGTCACGCCATACACCTTCATGGCCTGCTGGTTCTTCACCATGTTGAGCACACCATCACCCACGAATACCATCGTCGGGACGACCGAATCGCCGTCATCCATATAGATCTCAGCGGTCTGGCTCGCAATGGCATGGGTGAGCGCCAGACGGGGGTTCTCGCTCTTGTATGGCGGCCTCTGAACAACGAACAATAATTTTACGGCACCCATTTACTCACCTCCAATGTGAAGCAGCTTGTCGGTCTTAACCGTCTTGGCCAGGTACCAGTCCATGCTGGCGCGTTTCATTCCCGCCGGTGTATCTTCCTTGTGGTATCCCCGCGCCTCGGCGCAGGCCTCGCACACGGTGATCTCCATGCCCTTGCCGATCAGTTCCATCATCTTTTTTTCAAGGTGCGAGTAATCTTTAAATGACTTCTGCCCCTTCTTGGCCATCATGACGGCATTGCCTGAAAGCCACATGTTCACTTTATGACCTTTGGCCATACCGGCATCGGCAAGCTTGAATGCAAAATCAAGCGACATCGAGCCGACCAGAGAGGGGAAAACTCCTAATGTTAATTCTCCCATTGTAACCTCCTTTTAAATTTTCGATGGACGATCGATGATCCTTCGTTCCTCGGTCTGATCAAATCTTACAGCCACGCCGTCTTCTCGTAATCGTTCATGATGAGATCGACGATGTCACCGTAGCTGATGACCTTTACCTTGGAATTGACCTGCGACGCGGTGAATCCCCGCGTTTCGAGGTCATCCGACAGAACATAGAAGCTTGCGCCGGCCTGTGAGAGTACTGGTGAATCCTTGCCATTCTCCTTCGTCACTGCATGGTAGATCCCGTTTGCCACCAGAATGACCCCCAGCTTATCGGCTTTCAGTCTCTCGAGGGTGTTTTCGGTCCTTCTCCAGTCGCTTAAAAATACCGCTAACTTCATATTCTCACCTCCCCAAAGCGTTTTTTGATAAAAAAACAGGGGATAATTTATTCAACTATCCCCTTCGTATGATTCTTTGTTGGCTTACTATATTTCAGCTACCGTAATCGCCTGCTGCGGGCAGTTCTCAACGCAGGTCAGGCAATTTATGCACTCGGACATGTTCGCAGGATCGGCTTTGCCGCCATCCAGTTTGAACACCGACTGCGGACAGACGTTCACGCAGGTGCCGTCGCCGTCACACTTGTTTGTATCGATCGATACCATATACATAATTACGCGTTCCTCCTCCCGTCAGTTATCGTACTGCACTATTCGGCATCGCATGTCCTTCGCCGGAGGGAAGCACCCGGCAACCATAAATGGTCATGGCACCCAACGCGCGGACACAATGCGACCGTCCTCTGGCACCTTCCGGTACCCGGAACAGTGGTCCTGAATCGGTCTAGACGCAGCCTGTCGGTTTGGGAAGGCCGGCGATTTTGCATGCCTGCTTTGCAGGGCCGCCCGGATAGAGCTCATAGAGATACTTGGTATTGCCCTTTTCTGCGCCCAGCTTCTTGCCGATCTCTTTCACGAGGATCTTGATCATCGGCGCGATCTGGTACTGCTTGTAATAATCGCGCAGGAAGTTCACGACCTCCCAGTGCTGCTCGGTCATATCAATACCTTCGACCTGTGCGAAGTAATTCGCCACATCCATGCTCCAGTCATCCAGATTCGCCAGGAATCCATCTTCATCCACTTCGATCGTCTTGCCTTTTACGTCTACTGTTGCCATTGTTTGTTTCCCCTTTCGTTAAAATAAAATATAAGTTGGACGCGGCTTCAGCGCCCGTCTCTTTGCTGTTTTTTAAACGGTACAGTCATACCGGTCAGCCTCATTTTGTCATCACCTTGATCATATAGAGCCGGGCGTTCCCATCCATGAATCCCTGCGGTTCACCGGATGAACGGTGCAGCTTCAGATCGTAGCTGAGGATCGCGTCCTCGTAATCTTCTCCTGCTGTCATGTCGGAAATGTCCTTTGACAGTTTGTCAGCGGCAAGACCAAGCGCCTGCATCATTACTTCACCCACATTTTTGCTCGTAGGATCGACAATATACAGTGCGCCGCATGAACCGCAGGTACCGCCAAGAACACTCTCAGAGTTATTGATGATCATCGTCGCCGGCCGTGCGAGCGTTGCCTTGCAGAATGCACAGCGCGGTTCTCTGCCTTCCCGTGTTCTTTCCTTCAAATCCAATCCTGCCTTCTACGCTTCCTGTTCAGAGCGCCGGTACTCACGTGCCTTCCTGACCATTGCCGCGGCCCACTCAGGCGTACCCAGCGCATGGAGGTGAGTATAGCAGGCAAGGACATTTTTATACATCAATCCGTCGGCTGTGCCGTTGATCCCTCCACCGCGTTTCATATGATACCCCATCGGTGGCAGGTTATCAAGTGTCTTTACCCGGGAATAGTGAAACTCATGCCCCCGGATACTGACCCCCTTGTCAAGGAACGGACTTGCACATTCAACGTGCAGTACGGTATATCCATGCGCCTGCGGCCGTTGTTCAAGAACAAAATCGACCGGAAATACCGATGCCATGGGATAGACCGTCTCTTTGACCTTCAAACTCCTGCCGAGGTAGATCAAACCACCACATTCAGCGTATATGGGGAGCCCCTGTTCGGCGGCCTCCCTGACCGATCGGCAGAAACCTTTGTTCCCCGCCAGCTCAGCGGCCTGTGTTTCCGGAAAGCCTCCGCCTATGTACAGGGCATCGATATCGGGCAACGCACTGTCTTTCAGAGCATTTATGATCTTAAGTCGGGCGCCCTGCCCTTCGAGTGCTTCTAAATTATCAGGATAATAAAACTGAAATGCCGTATCTCTAATAACCCCAATGACTGGATACTTGTCTTCTTCCGCCTGCCTGGTCGTTGATACAACCGGTTTCAGCGCATCAAGGTCCGGTGTATCGCAGGCGATGTTCCACAGGGAATCGAGGTCAAGGTACTGTTCGGCTATCGCTGCCGCGGCGGCTATTGCCTGCTCCACCTCGGGATGTTCGTGAAAGGGCGTAAGCCCCATATGCCGCTCGGGGAACCCGCCTTGTTTCTGGCGCGGTATTGAGCCTACAACGCGCAAGCCGGTGTGCTGTTCAACGGCCTGCCTGATTACGGTTTCATGCCGTCCCGGAGAAACGTTGTTGAGAATGACCCCCCTGAGAGCTACGCCGGGGTCATACTGCTGGCATCCCAGAACAACTGCTCCAACCGTGCTCGATGCCTTGGTTCCATCAACAATGAGCACTACCGGCGTTTTCAGAAGCTGCGCCAATCGAGCGGTGCTGTAGGTCCCTGACTCATCTACACCATCGTAGAGGCCCCGGTTGCCTTCGATCACCGCTACATCCGCATCAGCGGTGTGCTTTCCAAATGACCGCAGGATGCTTTCCTGCTCCATCATGAAAAGATCGAGATTATAACAGGGCCGGTCGGCTGCTGCGCCGAGCCAGCCTGCATCGATAAAATCAGGGCCTTTTTTAAATACTGCTACCCGCCTGCCCTGCTTGCGCCAGGCAGAGGTGATGCCGATCGAGATGGTGGTTTTGCCCAGCCCCCCTCGGGTGGCTGAAATTACCAGCCTCGGCATAGTCAGCATTACGATTGCGGATTGGCCGAGCCTTCTGTATGCGGGATCTCGACGGCAGTGCCGCCGAAATACGAATATACCAGCTTGCCGCCGTCTATCAGCACGCGGAGCGCGGCTTTCGTTTCAGCCTGAGTTGCACCTTCAGCCTCCATGGCATTGCTGATGTCCTTGGGCTTCAGCTTCTTTTTACCCTGGCTCTTTTCAACCAGCGCGTAAACTTTTTTTTGCAGTTCTTCAGCATCCATATTCTCACCCCTCGGCTTAGGTTATTCACATCACCATAAAAACCGGCCCCGGTCTCTCACCGGGGCCGGCATGACGTTATACCACTATTCCCACTTGAAGGTCGGGGTCATTCTGAACGTATCGCGTGCAAAGGTGAAATCATCGATATGCATCTGAGTGAACGCAATCCCGGTCATCTTGAAGAACCGCTCCCAGCCTATGCGCTCGATCCACTCGCCCACACGTTCGTGCTTGCGCGCATCCTTGGCATAGACCTCTACCAGGTGCTTAACAGCCTGCACGACCTCGGGCCAGCGCGGAGGATTGTTGGGAAGGAATGGGATGGCCAGCTTGGACATGCGGGCCGGTCCACGTGCGTTGGACACCTTGCCGCCGACCCAGATGGAGATACCATCGCCGGTCGCATCCGCGAGCGGGAGCGAAGGGCACATGGTGTAGCAGTTGCCGCAGTACATGCAGCGCTCTTCCTTGATCTTCACGGACTTCGCAGCCGGGTTCGGGGCGATGGCACCCGTAGGACATGACGCGATGGTCGTCGGGATCTCGCACTGGTTCGCTATCGTCGCCTCGTTCACCTTCGGCGGCTTGCGGTGGATGCCGAGAATTGCGATGTCGGAGCAATGCACAGCGCCGCACATGTTCAGGCAGCACGCGAGCGCGATGCGCACGCGTGCCGGAAGTGTCTTCGTGGTGAAATACTCATGAAGCTCATCCATCACGGCCTTCACGACACCGGAAGCGTCCGTTGCAGGGGTGTGGCAGTGGACCCACCCCTGGGTATGCACCACGTTACTGATGCCGTAGCCGATGCCGCCGACCAGATGGCCGCGCTTCTTGAGCTCGGCCTGGAGCGCATCCACCTGCGCCTTGGCAGGAAAGAACTCGACGTTGTTACGCGTCGTGAAACGAAGATGGCCGCCGGAGAACTTCTCGGCAAGGTCGCATACTTCGCGGATATAATCGGTGCTCACGAGACGGGGTGATGCCATACGCACGGTATAGAGCTCGTCGCCGGTCTCGGAAACGTGCTTCATCGTGCCTTTGTTGATCATGTTCATGGTACTTCCATTTCCCGTAGTTCTTTGCGATCACGGGAGGCAGGAATTTGCTAAAGTGAGGAGCTCCAATATCGGTTATTCTCTTCGGTTTGTCAGCCATTATAAAGTATCCTCCTTAAGTTATTTCACGTCTTCCGGTGACCAGAATACGTACGGATTCGACCTTGGTGCTTTCACCATCTGCGGTACGGCCGGGAGGCCGGTTGAATCAAGCATGGACTTCATGCCCAAGACGGTCGACGAGCTCGCCGATACGCTCGCGGTTCTTGCCGTGATCATCCCACCACTCCCAGAGCTTGCGGATGAGGTCTTCCAGGTTATCGTAGGGTGCTTCAAGCTTCATGAAGGGAACGATGACCCAGCTCATAAGAGCGCCGGTCACGATCGGGGCCTTGCCGCCGAGCATGATGGTCGCGCCTTTCTCTTTTCCGGGACGCAGCGCCTTAGGCATCTGGTTGATACAATGCATGCAGCGGTTGCAATCCTTGTCGTTGATCTTAAGCGTGCTGCCGTCGAAGCTCATGCATTTCGTCGGACACATGCCCACGATCTCCTCGGCGATATTCATGCTCTTGGTGTAGTTCTTTACCTCGGCCTGGTCGATCCGGATAGTGTCTCTCCACGTGCCGATGATGGACATGTCGGCGCGGGCAATGGAGGCGACGCAGTCGTTGGCGCAGCCCGAAACCTTGATCTTGAACTTGTAGGGGAACGCGGGACGATGGAGCTCATCCTGGAACTTGTGGGTAAGCGTATCGCAAATTTCCATCGTGTCGATGTTCGCGAACTCGCAGCGGGACATGCCGGCGCAGCAGCTCGGGGTACGGAGGCAGGAGCCGGAACCGCCGAGGTCCCAGCCCTTTGCCGTTGTTTCCGCGAAGATGGCTTCCAGCTTGTCGGTCTGCGTGCCGAGGAGGACAAGGTCGCCGGTGGACCCGTGCATGTTCGTCAGGCCGCTGCCGTACTTGTCCCAGATGTCCATGAGTTCACGAAGTGCGCTGGCGGTGTAATAGAAACCGGCGGGCTGATTGATGCGGACGGTGTGGAAGTGAGCGACGCCCGGGTATTCCTCCGGAAGGTCGCAGTAACGGCCGATAACGCCACCGCCGTAACCGAGCACGCCCACGATCCCGCCGTGCTTCCAGTGGGTTACTTTATCCCTGTATGATCTCTCAAGGATATTGAGCAGATCCTTCGCCGTATTACTCTTCACGGCGGCCTTCTTGATCTCTTTTACGAAACTTGGCCATGCGCCTTTTTCTAGTTCGTCAAGCATCGGTGTCTTACCATCTTTGCTCATGTTAGAAAATCCTCCTTATAGAATTATCTGGCTATACTTTTGTAAGATTCTGAAATTCGTAAGACCGGTATCATGCTTCCTTGAAACAAAATACGCTCAACGTAATTCATATTCGCCATGCAACCTGAGGAATTCGGTTTATTTTATTAGGTGTGATGTCCCCCTTTCAAAAAAAACATAACAAACTAATATAGCATACCGAAGGTGGGTTGGTCTGGCAATCTCTTCGGTCATGATTTCACTTACCAAGATGATGGCAGGAAGTGAGATTGTATGTGTAGTTCCTCTTTTAGTCAAATAAAAAAAACTAATTGCACCATAATCATTCGCAATTGACATTGATGCAGATCTCTTGAGTACTTCGCAATAATTACAAATAGTTATGATTTAACACGGATACTTTAAAAAGCTGTCTCGTTACCAAATATCCCTTGGCTGTCACGGGTTTATTGACAAAATGATAATTAAACCATTTAATAATCATAACGTTAGATTTCTTAGCAATTGGTGTCTATCGCAGTATGCTAAGAAATATTGGGCCAAAGGACCAAGGATAATATTGCAGCACAGTGATTTTAATTTTATGACAGGATAACCCTATATGCGATATTTTCTTGTTCTTTGCAAAAGAATCATCACGCACTGAGCACCCATGCGTTGACTCTGCTGCTGAGTTCTGCTACCATGATGTTGCATTTTCATTCCCTGTGATAACGGAGAAAAATATGGTCGAAGCAAAAGTAACGTTGCTGAACAATATGCAGTTTACAGGAATAGCATCATCAGGTCATACCCTGATCATGGATGCTGAAGAAGACTCCGGCGGTCGCAATGCAGGCTTTCGCCCCACGGAACTTCTTCTCGTGGGTTTCGGCGGCTGCTCGGGTATGGACGTGATATCCATCCTGCGCAAGAAGAAACAGCAGGTCTCAGGCCTCGAGATCAACGTCAAAGGAGAAAAGTCAGACACGGCTCCGAAGATCTACAAAGAAGTCCACATTGAATATGTGGTAACAGGCAAAGGCGTAGAAAAGGGGGCCGTGGAGCGCGCCATTTCCCTGTCCCTGGAGAAATACTGTTCCGTTGGTGCAACGCTCGCCAAGGCCGGAACGATCACGCACAGTTACAGGATCGTGGAGGAACAACGAGTCGGGAAGTAAGAAAGGTAAGAACACGGAAAATCGCGGGCAGGTGATACCTTCTCAACTTCATCCCTTACTTACTTTCCACTGTTCTTGAGAATCTCCAATTCCTTTTTCAGCATATCCATCTGGACCTGCAGTTCGATAAGCCGGTCCGCAATGGGATCGGGAATATGGATGTGGTCCATCAGCGCCTCGTCAGCGACGCGCTCATCCTTGATCCTGACGATTCTCCCCGGTATCCCGACCACCGTTGAATGGTCCGGGACGTCCTGGAGCACGACCGAGTTCGCACCGATCTTCACGTAATCACCGATCGTGATAGGACCGAGCACTTTCGCTCCTGCACCCACGACCACGTGGCTCCCGATGGTCGGATGGCGCTTGCCCCGCTGCTTGCCGGTACCGCCAAGGGTCACCCCCTGGAACAGCGTTACATTGTCGCCGATCTCGGTGGTTTCGCCGATCACCACCCCCATGCCGTGATCGATGAACAGGCCTGACCCGATCATCGCGCCAGGGTGGATCTCGATGCCGGTAATGAACCGCGCGAACTGCGACAACGCCCGCGGGACAAAGGGAACACGCTTTCTGCTCAACCAGTGCGCGAACCGGTAGAACAGGAGCGCATGGAACCCGGCGTAGGTAAGGACGACCTCGATCCTGCTCGTGGCTGCCGGGTCCATCGACAGCGCCGCGTAAAAGTCTCTCTGTATTTTTCGAAAGGTCTCGCACATATTGGATAGTTACTAAAGAATCAGATTATTCTCACCTTGGGTAGAAAAAGTCAACCTCTTTGACACTGCTTTTCGCGGATTGGATTTCGAATGATCCTGATGCATCATAGGTTTCCTTCACCCGTATCCGCGTCAAAGAATTTGACCTCGCTTTTCTTGCTGCCGCATGCCACCTTCCGAATTTTTTGTCTGTCTACTCCCTCAACCATCCCGGCGGGATGCCTTCCTTGCGCGCTTCCTCCGGGATAACGACGTCGATATCATTTCGGGCCTCGTCTATCTCTCTCTGCACATCCTTAATCTCCTGATCGATTTTCTCGACCTCAGTGCTTTCAACGAGCCGGCCGTACGCAGGACCACCCCAGCTCCGGAGCAGCTCGTTCCTTCGCTGATCGAGTCCCTGGTAGCGTTTTTCAGCGGCGTCAAGCCGCTGTTTCGCTTCTCGCAAGCGTTCCTGCCACTCGCGTTTCACCACAGCGTCGGCGGCATCGGATTCAGCCCCCGACGGATAGGTCGACTCCTGCTGCACCTGATGACCCTGATCAATGTTTTCCTTTTTCGGCTGCTTTAGTTTTATTGCCTTATCGCGGTACTGTTTCGGTACCATTCCCAGACTGTCGGTGATATGGACAATGCCCTTATCATCGGTCCATTGATAGAGGTAGCTTTGTTGCTGTTCCTTGTCCTCAGTCTGCACCTGCGGGTCAGCTTGAGCAAAGACCGTCATTGCAAAACCCGTGAGCACCAGTATGAGAAGCAGCATTCTACGCATGGATCACTCCGCTTTCCTGATCAAGGCCACGGCGTATGCCGCCATCCCCTCGCCCCTGCCCGCGAACCCGAGTCCCTCGGTCGTCGTGGCCTTCACATTGATCGCGGACCGGTCCACCTTGACTGCCGAGGCGATGTTCGTGACCATGGCGGGGATAAGGGAAGCCATCTTCGGCTTTTCAGCGACAATGGTCGCATCAATGTTGTTAACGCGGAATCCGGCCTCGGCGAGCAGCCGCCGCACCTCCTCGAGGAGCATGAGGCTCGAGATCCCCCTGTATTTAGGCGCTGTGTCGGGGAAGTGCCTGCCGATGTCCCCGAGACCGGCCGCGCCGAGCAGCGCATCACAGATCGCGTGGAGCAGCACGTCCGCGTCAGAGTGCCCGAGCAGCCCTTTTTCGAAGGGGATGTCCACGCCGCCGATCATCAGTTTCCTGCCCGCCGCAAGACGGTGAACATCATAACCTGTGCCGATCCTCACCATTACCTTTACCTTCTCTTCAGGATCTCTTCCGCGACGATCAGGTCCTCGGGTGTGGTAATTTTGATGTTCTCGTAGCTCCCCATGATCACCCGCACCGTGCCGCCCACCATCTCCACAAGCGTGGCGTCGTCGGTCCCGTACATTTTCTGTTTGGAAGACTCCTCATAGGCTCGCCTGAGTATCTTTACCGGAAAGACCTGGGGCGTCTGGATCGCCCAGAGCTTCCCCCGCTCCAGCGTTCGGCGCACGATCTTGTTGTCATCCACTTCCTTGATCGTGTCCTTGATCGGCACGCCCACGGCGATGCACTCGCCCTTCTTCGCGAGGCCGACGGCTTCACGGATCATATCAAGCGTCACGAAGGGCCGCACACCGTCATGAACGAGCACAACGGTCGTGTCCTTGCCGATCTTCTGCAGACCGTGCAACACGGAATCCTGACGTTCCTTGCCTCCCACGACCAGGGTCTTCACCTTGGTGATCTGGTACCGTTCGATCACATCGTGGAGACAGCTCTCCATGTCCTCCTTGGAGAGGACCGGGATGATCTCGTCGATCTCCGGGGCGCGTTGGAACACGAGAAGGGTATGCGCCAACATGGGTTTGTCGCCGATCGTCAGAAATTGCTTCGACACGGCCTTGCCCATCCGTTTGCCCATACCCGCAGCGGGTATGATTGCCGTCACCTTCGACATGGGGACCTCGAAAATTCTAACTCGGTAAAACCGGAATCAATAGCTGGTTAAAGCAAAGACGCTACGTTCACAACGAACAGCAAGGCTTTTTCCGGTTTTAAAACCAAGAAATCAGGAATCTCTTTGCGCTTAGCGAGCTTTGCGGGAAACATTCTTTTTTTGCAGTGTTCGAGAATCACTTCTTGAAGTTCTTCACAGTGATCTTGAACCGTTTCGCCATCGGTGCTTCCATGTCGATAGATATGCGGAGCTGAAACTGGTCCTCACGGTCTTTGCTCGCCACATCGAAGGGCAGGACGATCTGGTCGCCTTCCATATAAGGCTTTCCCAAATCTACCTTTATCCCCGCCTCCACGGCCTTTTCGAGCGCCGCCATCTCCGGCTTGGCCTCTGCCATGGGTGCACCGGGCATGGATGGTTCCGACCGCGTCCTCTCCGCCACGATGTTCTTCGGGACGGGCGGTTCTTTCTCACTCTTGCCGAGGATGTCCCCCAGCGTGAAGTTGTGGTGCTCGGGATGTTTCTGCATGTCCTGAAGCACCAGTTTGGAAATGGCAGTGAAGGTTTTCAGCACTCCGTCGCCCGTCGTCGCAACCGCCTCGTAGAAGGAGACGAACCGGGGGTTCATCGCCGCATTCAGCTCTTCGACCGGGAGAATATCGGGAAGGTCCCGCTTGTTATACTGGATCACCATGGGAAAATCGGACAGGTCGATCCCCTGCTCATTAAAATTATCGCGGAGGTTCGTAATGCTCTCAAGGTTTGCATCGAGCATGGCGCGTTGCGAGTCGGCAACGAAGATCACGCCGTCAGCGCCCTTCAGCACGAGCTTGCGCGTTGCGTTGTAGAACACCTGACCCGGCACGGTATAGAGATGGAACCGCACCTTGTAGTTCTTGATCGTGCCGAGTTCTACGGGAAGAAAATCGAAGAACAGCGTCCGGTCCGTTTCAGTCGCGAGCGAGATCAGTTTGCCGCGCTGTCCCGGAGCGATGCGGTGGTAGATCATATGGATGTTCGTCGTCTTGCCGCACAGCCCCGGTCCATAGTAAACGATCTTCGCGTTGATTTCCCGTGTTTGATGATTGACAAGGGCCATAGGCTTTCATAATTGCACAAATAGCAAAGTATGTCAATACCGGGCTATCAGCGCGTCAAGAGGACGGAGGGTCCCTTGACAATACGCAGCGCTGCGCATACACTTTAACGAGGAGTAACGTTCTTCTCAACAAGCGTAGCATATGTTACCAGGACGCCGAGGTTTTAATCGGCTTGCAAGCGTGCAAGCTTGCCATGCTGACAAGCCAAAATGAAGCGTCTTGGTAGATCAATGTTTTGGCTCCGGCTCACCGGGACAGGTTAATCGTCAATCAAATGCTGGCTCGAACTGGGGATAAGATTAAGCCACAGAGGCCACGAGTACACAGAGAAAGGCTTGCATCTATTCCCTAACAACAAGATCGTGCATTCTATTTTACCTCTGAGATCTCTGTGTCCTGTGGCAAGAAGGTTTTTAGTTTCGGCTCGTCCAATTTAGATAGCGCGTACGAGAGAAGGAGTCTCCCGTGGACATCAAAGACCGGGAAGTCCCGCTTGCTGAACTTCGCCACACCTGCGATCCCGCGGAATTTCCCTTTAAAACCACTGCCGAGCTCTCGCTCAGGGACGAGGTCATCGGCCAGACGCGGGCCGTCAAAGCGATCGAGTTCGGCATCTCCATCCGCAATCACGGATACAATATTTTTGTGTCCGGCATCCCGGGCACGGGCAGGAACTCCATTGCCAAATCCATCGTCAAGCGGATCTCCCTGGACCGGCCGGTCCCTGATGACTGGTGCTATGTCAATAACTTCAAGGACCCCGACCGGCCGCGGGCGATCAAACTGCCAGCGGGGAAGGGCCGCGAGTTCAGGCGCGACGTCGAGAAGTTCATTGAGTTCATGCAGAGCGAGATCCCCAAGGTATTCGAGTCCAAGGAATATGAAGAACAGAAGACGCGCATCACGGATGAGTCGGAGAAGGCGAAGGAGGTCCTCTTTGCCGATGCCGGCAAGCGCGCGCTCGAGCTCGGATTTCAGCTGACGATCACCCGCACCGGCATCGTGAAGGTCCCGCTGTGGAAGGGCAAGCCAGCTTACGCCCGAGGAGCTGGAGTCCCTCTCGCCCGAGCAGCGGCGCGAGCTTGAGGGACACGAGAAAATGGTGGACACCGAGATCCGCGATTTCCTGTCCAAGGCGCGCCTGCTCGGTAAAGAGGCGCACGAAAAAGTACATGATCTGAACCGCCGCGTCGCGCACTTCGCCATGGGGCACCAGCTCGACGACCTGAAGGAGAAGTACCGCGTCAATCCCCGCATTCCGGAGTATCTTGAAGAGGTCGAGGAGGATGTCCTGAATAACCTTCGCGAGTTCCTGGGCCAGACGCAGGAGCTGCCGTACCAGATCGAGGGCATGGACAAGGGGAGCTTCCTTGAACGCTACAAGGTGAACGTGCTCGTGGACAACGCCGAGACCAAAGGCGGGCCGGTCATTGAAGAATCCAATCCCACGTACAACAACCTGGTCGGCCGCATCGAGCGCAAGGCGCGCTTTGGCGCGCTCTACACGAATTTCACCATGGTCCGCTCCGGTTCGCTGCTTCAGGCGAACGGCGGCTTCCTGGTCCTGAACGCGCTCGACGTGCTCCGCAGCCCCTTTTCCTGGGACGCGCTCAAGCGGGTCATCAAGAAGAACGAGGTAAAGGTCGAAGACATGGCCGAGCTCTACGGAATTACCACGGGCGGGCTCAAGGCCGAGCCCATCCCGGTCTCGCTCAAGATCATCATGCTCGGGAGCCCCTGGCTCTATTACCTCCTCTATTACTACGACGAGGATTTCCGCGACATCTTCAAGGTCAAGTCGGATTTCGACACGCAAACCGCAAGTTCAAGCGATGAAAAAATGCGCTACGCGAACTTCATCGGCGCCATGGTGAAGAATGACGGCCTGCTCCCCTTTGACCGGAGCGCCGTCGCCGGAGTCGTGGACCACGCCGTGCGCATTGCCGAAAAAAAGAACAAACTCTCGCTCCGCTTCAGCGAACTTTCGGACCTGGTGCGCGAGTCGTCGTACTGGGCGGAAAAGTCCGGGAGCAGTGTTGTGGCGGCGTTGCATGTGGACAAGGCCCTGGATGAAAAGATCTACCGGGCGAACCTGCTCGATGAGCGCATCCAGGAGCTGTTCACCGAGGGCACCCTGATGGTCGATGTTTCCGGCTCCGTGGTCGCTCAGGTGAATGGGCTGTCGGTGTACGATATCGGCGATTTTTCGTTCGGCAAACCGTCGCGCATCACCAGCCGGGTATACCTCGGCAAGTCGGGCGTCATCGACATCGAGCGCGAGGCCAAGCTCTCGGGCCGCATCTACAACAAGGGCGTGCTGATCCTCTCGGGTTATCTCGGCGGCACCTATGCGCAGGACAAGACGCTTTCGGTCTCCGCGACCCTTGCCTTTGAGCAGAGCTACGGCGAGGTGGAGGGCGACAGCGCCTCGGCAGCGGAGGTTGTCGCGCTCATCTCAGGCATCGCCGAGGCGCCGGTGAAGCAGAACCTTGCCATCACCGGCTCGATCAACCAGAAGGGCGAGATCCAGCCCATCGGCGGGGTGAACGAGAAGATCGAGGGGTTCTTTGCCGTGTGCAAGAACCGCGGCCTGACAGGCGACCAGGGTGTCATCATTCCGGAGCTCAATGTCAAGAACCTGATGCTCAAGAAGGAAGTGGTGGACGCCGTGAAAGAGGGCAAGTTCCGCATCTATGCGGTCAGAACCGTGAATGAGGCGCTGGAGATACTGACAGGACTTCCGGCCGGTGAGCGCCAGGTAGACTGGACCTGGCCGCAGGGCTCGATCAACTTCCTTGTGGACAAACGGCTCAAGGAGATGTCAAAGAAGCTAAAAGCGGACGACAAGGTCGAAGAGAAAAAGGAGAAGAAAGAAGAGAACAATGAGGAGGCGCCGAAGAAGAACCCACCGCCGGGAGCGTAGTTCTGATTGATGAATATGCCGGCGGGTGTGTTTATTTCATTCAGGTTGTAATGTTCATATGCTGAATGGCGAATGAAGTGGTGGAAGGCATCATCGATAAAAGCGCACCGATGTGTGATGAATATGATGCGCATAATACGATTTGAATCTTGCGCCATATGCGCAGATGAGCGGTACACCAGATCGACCCAAATTGTTAGTGCCATTGGGAATTCGTTATGGTATTCGTGTACGAGCTCTCCGTGCGCCATTCGAAATAGCCTATGGTAGATGCTGGAGCTGTCATAATAGTATTAGCTTTTCGCACCCGGCTGAAAGAACATATCGTTGCTCCAGCCAATCAGGGATCGAGCAGGCCCCCTTCCAAGCAACAAAATATAAATGTGCGAAGTGAGTCGACTTTTAATTCAGCATCCGTTACAGTCACGTTGTTATCAAGCATACATGACTTGTCCGGCAGTTGTCTACGATATTGAAAGGATACTTTCTGGGCACGCTGTAGCAATTTTCGAATGAAAAATTAGGTGCTCTCGTATGTTTGTTGAAAAAGCATCTCTCACCAAAGAGGCACCGAGACACAGAGGACTGACTTATATTTTATAAATTTGCTGCCCTCACGATCCTAATATCTGTTTGACCTGATCCGCAAGTTTGTTTGGGGTTGTGATCATCTTGGAAAGAATGCCCGACACACCCATTGCCGAGATCCGGTCAGTCTCCTGGGGGGTTATCCTTCCGGACAGCATAAGAACTTTTACATTTTTCCATGTATCGTTCGAGCGCACAAACTGGAGAAACTTTGTCCCGTCCATGCCCTCCATTTGCATATCCAGCACGATAAGATCAGGGATATCTTCGGTAATTGACTTTATGGCCTCCATCCCGCTTGACGCCTCTCTTACATTGTAGTTGGAAAGGACCAGTTTGTTTTTATACGTTGCTCTCGCGGTGACTGAATCATCGACAAGCAAAACCTTCTTCCTTGTATCACCGGCAGGGCAGCTCCTGTTTCACTGACTGGGCAGACACCTTTTCCTCGATAAATTTTTTCAACAACTCCTTGTCAGCCTGATTGATACCCGTAAATGACACACCGACCCCCACCCCTTCCTGCACCGTCTGAACACGTGCCCGTAACTTTATCGGCGGCAGGCCATCGACAAGGGAAAAGCTCAGCTCTATGATCCTACCCATGGTAAAGGGAACAGGTGAATATAAGAGCATGTCTCCCTCGCTTATCTCCAGGGTATATCCTTTTACGGAATTATTTATCACCACGTCCTTTTTAAGCATGAGTCTGGCTTGTTTGCCATCGTTCGCGTCAGTTTCCATCGTATCACCCCACCTCTTAATAGAGCATGGAACAATCGATTGCCTGACAAAACCCTGCTCACCCTGCAAGGGCCGTCGGTACAAGGCTTGTTTACGCTTTCCTACTGTACCACAAAATCATATTTTCATGTAGTACTATGTAAGGGTCAGTGCAGACGTTTCATGACAACAGCGACCCTCCATAAACAGATCGGCATGCAACTCGATTCAAATAGGCTGGACCGTTTATTACTCTTTTCTTCTGAACGACAACGCCGCAAGAGTAAGCATGACGATTGATATTGCGGTTACGACTAACAGGTCAAGAGAGAGCGAAAATTCCGGGCCAAGAGGCGGTGTGCCGTTTCTGAGCAGGACATGCTTGAACGCGTCGATACCATACGTAAGGGGGTTGATCAGCGTAAGGTGCCGGAGCGCGGAGGGCATGGCGGTGACCGGGTACATGGCGCCGGAGAGGAACAGCATGGGCATGACGAGGAAGTTCATGATGATGTTGAACCCGTCAAATGACGTGAGCCGTACTGCTATCAGGATCCCCAGTGAGGTGATGCAGAACGAGACGAGCAGGGACACGGCAACGACCTCGATGAACTGCATGAAGGTGATATGGATGCCGAGGAAAGGGATGAGGACCAGGATGATGACGGCCTGGGCCACGGAGATGAGCGTTCCCGAGATGGCCTTGCCGATGACGATCGAGAGCCGCGAAATGGGCGCGACGAGCATCTCCTTCATGAACCCGAACTCCCGGTCCCAGACGATCGAGATGGACGAGAAGATCGATGAGAACAGGATGGTCATGCCGATCATCCCGGGGAAGATGAACTGGAGATAGGAAAAGCCGGCCTGCGGTTTGATGAGCGATCCCATCCCATTCCCGACCACGAAGAGCCAGAGCACGGGCCGCGCAAGGGTGCCGAGGAGGCGGCTCTTTTCGCGAAAGAACTTTTTGAACTCTCGCAGGCAGATGACGTATACGGGCCGCCACTGGATCATCGCTGTGCCCTCCGGTGGCTGCGCACGAACTCGCGCGTAACCTCCTTGTCATCCGCGAGAACTTCATCCCTGATCGTCCTTCCGGTAAGCTTCAGGAACACGTCATTCAGCGTCGGCTTCTTGAGACTGACGGACACGGTCTGCATGGAAAGGGAACGAAGCAGCATCGGTATGAACTCGTCCCCTTTCTCTGTTTCAAGCACCAATCCACCGTTCTCCTCCCGTGCCGTGATCGAAAAGACCTTCCGGATCTCTTCGATGGCCCGCCTGTTGTCGGCAGTCACGAGATGGATCACGTCGCCGTGAACCATCGCCTTGAGCCGGGCCGGGCTGTCGAGAGCGATGATCTTGCCATGGTCGATGATAGCAATGCGGTCGCAGTTCTCCGCCTCTTCCATGTAGTGCGTGGTCATGAACACGGTGATCTTTTCTTTTTTTCTGAGCATGTTGATGAAGTCCCAGATCGTGTTCCTGGTCTGCGGGTCGAGACCAAGGGTCGGCTCGTCCAGAAACAGCACACGGGGATAGTGGAGGAGACCACGGGCTATCTCCAGCCTGCGCTTCATGCCGCCGGAGAAGTTTTTGATAAGGTCATGCTTCCTGCTCTGGAGTTCCACAACGCTGAGCATTTCGTCGATGCGCTTCTCGGTGAGCTTGCGGTCAAGATTGTAGAGGTAGGCATGGAACTTCAGGTTCTCGTAGGCGGTCAGGCCTGCATCAAGCGTCGTATCCTGAAAGATGAGGCCGATGGATGTCCGGACTTCGTCGGAGTTTTTTGCGCAGTCAAAACCCGCGATCCCGGCTGTTCCCGATGACGGAGAAAGCAGCGTGCAGAGGATGTTGATGGTCGTGGTCTTGCCTGCGCCGTTCGGGCCGAGAAAACCGAAGACCTCGCCTTCGTTCACCGAGAACGAGATACCGTCGACGGCAATGAGGGATTTGAATTGCTTTGAGAGATTTTGGACGTTGATGATCGTCATAGTGAAAGGTTCAGGGTTCAGGGTACAGAGTACAGGGTTCAAGGTTCAAAGTTTAAGGCTCGCATGCACACGATTTCGAACTCCTGCACTCCGCACTCCGAACTGCTGTTAGGCTACCACTCCATCCTATTCTTCGGCACATACCATTCTCTGAAGTTGTAGAAGATGCCGAGCGGCGCGGGAACGATGCCCTTGAACCGCTTGTGCACGATCGGTGTCGCATCGGGCACGTAGAGGAATGCGTAGGGCTGCTCTTCCGCCAGGATCTCGTGGATACGGTAATAGATCTTCTTGCGTTTTTCAACATCAAAGGTGCGGCGGCCTTCCACCAGCAAGCGGTCCACCTCGGCATTCTTATAGCTGATGAAGTTGTATTCGCCCTTCTTGGTCTTGCTCGAATGCCAGATGTCGTAGAGGTCCGGGTCGCGGCTCATGCTCCATCCGAGGATCATGGCGTCGAAGGACCGCTTATCGATCTGCTCAAGGAACGCCTGCCACTCCATGACCCGGATGTTGACGTCTATTCCAACTGCTTTCAGGTTTTGCTGGATGATCTCCGAGGTGCGGATGCGCTCGCTATTCCCCTGATTGGTCATGATCGTGAAGCGGAAGGGTCTGCCATCTTTCTCGAGAATGCCGTCGTTGTTCGCATCCTTCCATCCCGCTTCAGCGAGCATGCGGCGCGCTCGTTCGGGTTCATAGTCATAGCTCCTGGCGTTCGGGTTATAGGCCCAGGAAACATGCGCGTACGGGCCGGTGCAGGGCCTGCCGATGCCGAGGACGATGCCGTCGATGATGCTCTGCCGGTTAATGGCGTACGAGAGGGCCTGCCTCACTTTTATATCGGTGAACAGCGGGTTGGTCAGGTTGTAGCCCATGTAGGTGAAGGCATTGGCAGGATAACGGAACTTGCGGTAGTTCTCCTTGATCCTGCGGGTCTCGCTCTTCCGCAGATACTGGAGCGGGTTCAAGCCCATCATGTCCACTCCGCCGGACAGCAGTTCCTGAAACATGGTCGAGCTGTCCGGGATGATCCGGAAGATGAACTGGTCGATCTTCGGTCTGCCCTCGAAGTAATCGTCATTCGCCGCGAGCACGATCTTCTGCCCGGCGATCCATTCCTTGAACCTGTAGGGCCCGGTGCCGATGGGATTCCGGTTGAAGGCATCGGTGTTGATGTCCTTGCCTTCCAGAAGATGCTTCGGGAGCATGCCCATGTTCCAGCTCTCGAGCGCGGGGGAAAACGGCTCTTTATAGGTCACCCGGAAGATGTCCTTGCTCACGACCTCGGCCTTCAAAACATCCATGTAGGAGCTGCTGTAAGGCGTGGCCACCTTCGGGTCGATGAGCCTTTGATAGGTGAACAAACAGTCCTCAGCCGTGAATTCCACGCCGTCGTGCCACTTGACGCCTTTTCGGAGGTAAAACGTGATGGTCTTGCCGCTGTTCGTGACCTCCCATCGTTCCGCGAGGTCGCCGATGAGCTTGATGTCCTTGTCGTACTTCACAAGGCCGTTGAAGAGCTGATCATTGATCGTGCCGGACGCCGCATCGTTCGCGATGACCGGGTTCAGCCTCCGCGCATCGCCGATGGAGCTTTCGACAAAGGTATTCGGGTTCCGCTCGGCCTTTTGAACGCAGGCGGGAAGGAGAAGAAGAATCGGGAGCAGGTAGAGGAAATGCTTTCTCATTCGTGAAATATCGAAATACCGTCAACGGGGTCGTTGCGAGAAGGGGTAGATTCCTCACGATGTTCGGATCAGGCTTCTCGATCTCGACTTTGAGAGGCGAGATTGCCGCGATGCCGCTGTTCGCTCGCAATGACGGTTATCTGTATCTTACCGAAATAGGCTCATCCAAAAACAAAAAGGGTAGGCAAGGCCTACCCCGTGATATGTGCATCAGTCAGAACTGCATGTGATGCTATTTTGCCGGTGCCGGTGCAACGGGCACCTGGGTGGGCGGCGCGAGCGGCACTGGCGGCGCAGTCTGCGTCTGCTCCTGCTTCACACCTTCCATGATCGAACTCCTCTTCGCCGTGGTGAACGCAAGTGTGAGCGAGGTGATCATGAAGATGACCGCTGCGGCTGTCGTGAGCTTGGACAGGAAGCTCTGCGCGCCCCGCGGACCGAACACGGTCTGGGAAGCGCCGCCGAAGGCCGCACCGATATCAGCACCCTTGCCTTTCTGCAAAAGAACCATGGATATCAAAATAGCCGATACGGTGACGTGGAGTGTGATCAAAAAAATGCGTAACATTACTACCTCCTGATGAATAAATTCTAATGGCTAAAATCTAAATTCTAAACAATATTTAATTCCCCGATGCTCAACCTTGTTTTTCAATATTTGAACTTGTCTGGTATCTAGATTATCGGGCTAGTGCTTTTCCTTTCTGTCCATTCGGCTATGCTCAGGGCCGGCATCTGCATTAAAACGCCTTTATTTGAACGTGACGAGTGCCGCGAACGACTCCGGTTTCAGGCTTGCGCCGCCAACGAGGGCGCCATCGATGTCCGGCATGGCCATGAGCGTCGAAACGTTCTCCGGCGTCACACTTCCGCCATACTGGATGCGGAGGGAATCCGCGACCACCCTGCCGTACGTGACTTCCACCTTTTTCCGGATAAAACTGTGGATCTCGTTCGCCTGTTCCGGTGTCGCGGTTTTGCCCGTACCGATGGCCCAGACAGGCTCGTACGCGATCACGATCTTCTGCATCTCGGCAGCGTTCACGCCCTTGAGCGCGCCCGTGACCTGGCGGTCGATCACCTCGTTCGCCTTGCCTGCCTCACGTTCCTTCAAGAGCTCGCCCACGCAGACGATCGGGAGCAGCCCCTTGTTCAGGGCCTGCCGGACCTTCTTGTTCACCGTCTCGTCCGTCTCGCCGAAGAACTGCCGGCGCTCACTGTGGCCTATAATAACATATTTACAGCCTAAATCCAACAGCATTTCAGCGGAAATCTCGCCGGTAAAGGCGCCCTTGTCCTCCCAGAACAGGTTCTGGGCCGCCAGCGCCATGTTCGTGCCCTTGATGGTATCGGCCACCGCCGAGAGCGCCGTGAAGGGCGGGGCAAGCACGATGTCCCGGTCCGTTGACGCCGGACACGAGCGGCACGAGCCTGGTCGCCAGGTCGCGCGCCTCGGTCGTGGTCTTGTTCATCTTCCAGTTGCCGGCGATGATTGGTCGTCGTCTTGGGATTCATAGATAACCTCCTTGTATATACAGGATAACAGAGATGTACAGGATGATAAAAAAAACAACGTCGTATATCCGATTTCATCCTGTAATCCCGTGCCTACAGAAAACCGTTACTACTCTTTATCGTCCGTCAGCGCCGCGAGACCCGGCAGTTCCTTGCCTTCCAGCAGCTCGAGCGATGCGCCGCCGCCGGTAGAGATGAACGTGATGCTGTCGGAGACGCCTGCCTTGTGCACTGCGACGTCCGTGTCGCCTCCGCCCACAATGGTGGTCGCGTATGCGTCCGCAACCGATCGCGCGATCGCGAAGGTTCCGCGTGAGTAGGCGTCCTTCTCGAACATGCCCATGGGGCCGTTCCAGATGATGGTCTTGGCGTCCTGAATCGCCTCGGCGAAAAGCCGGGTCGTTGCCGGACCGATGTCAAGGCCGACCCATCCCTTGGGGATCTCCTGGGACGTCACGATCTTCGTAGCCGCCCCATCCTCCATGCTCTCTGCGACAACAAAGTCCACGGGCAGGTAGAATTTGACGCCCTTTTCACGGACGCCCTTTCTGAGGCGCTGCGCCATTTCAAGCATGTCCTCTTCCACCAGGGAGTTGCCTACTTCCTGGCCCCTGGCCTTGCTGAAGGTGAAGGCCATGGCGCCGCCGACGATGATCTTGTCCGCCTTGTTCTGGAGATTTTCGATCACGCCGATCTTGCCCGAGACCTTTGCCCCGCCGAGGATGACCACGAAGGGCCGCACGGGATTGGCAACGGTCTTCTGGAGATAATCGATCTCCTTCTTCATAAGAAAACCGGCCACTGACTGCCTTACAAACTTCGTGATGCCGTACGTGGAGGAATGGGCACGGTGGGCCGTCCCGAAGGCATCGTTCACGTAGACATCGGTGAACGCGGCGAGGGCCTTGGAGAATCCCTCATCGTTCTTCTCTTCTTCGGCATGGAACCGGAGGTTCTCAAGCAGCAGTACGTCGCCGGGCCGCATGCCCTGGACCAGATGCTCTACATCAGGGCCAATACAGTCCTTGGCGAATTTCACCTCTTTATTCAGAAGACGGTTCAACCGCAGGGCGACCGGAGCCAGGCTGTATTTGGCGTTAGGCTTGCCCTTGGGCCGGCCGAGGTGCGATGCGAGAATCACCTTGGCGCCCGCATCAAGGGCATAGTTGATCGTCGGGAGCGTGGACCGGATCCTGGTGTCGTCGGTGATGTTGCCGTTCTCGTCGAGCGGCACGTTGAAGTCCGCTCGGATGAAGACCCGTTTGCCCTTCAGATCGACCTTCTCGATGGTTTTTTTATCCATTGATTACCCCAAAATGAAATTAACCACAGAGATCACAGCCGAGAACTCCAGTTAAAAAAGCCGTAGTTTTATTCTCTGTGATCTCTGTGGTAAAGCTTGTCAATATTACAGGCCTTTCTTCGCCACCAGGATCGCCAGATCGCGTAGCCGGTTCGAATAACCCCACTCGTTGTCATACCAGGAGATCACCTTCACCATGGTGCCTTCCATGACGGTTGTTAGCGCTGCATCTATGATGGAGGAATGGGGATTGCCCTTGAAGTCGATGGAGACGAGGGGCGCTTCTTCGAACTGGAGAATGCCCTTAAGCTTTCCGTCGGCTGCGGCCTTGAGCGCGGCGTTCACTTCTTCCTTGGTGGTCTTCTTCGAAACCTCGAACACCACGTCCACGACCGAGACATTCGGCGTGGGCACGCGGAGCGACATGCCGTCGAGCTTGCCCTTCAGTTCCGGCAGCACGAGGGACACGGCTTTGGCCGCGCCCGTCGAGGTCGGGATGATGGACATGCATGCGGCGCGCGCCCGGCGGAGGTCCTTGTGCGGCAGGTCGAGGAGATTCTGGTCATTGGTGTAGGAGTGGATCGTGTTCATAAGGCCGTGCACGATGCCGAAGTTCTCATGGATCACCTTGGTGAAAGGCGCGAGGCAGTTCGTGGTACAGGAGGCGTTCGAGATGATGTGGTGCGCCTTGGGATCGTAGGTGTGCTCGTTTACGCCGATCACGAAGGTCGCGTCCGGGTCCTTGGCAGGAGCGGAGATCAGGACCTTCTTGGCGCCTGCGGTGATGTGCTTGCCGGCGTTCGCCTTGTCCAGGAACAGGCCGGTGCACTCCAGGGCGATGTCGACCTTGAGGTCCTTCCAGGGAAGCTCAGCGGGGTCCCTCTTTGCCAGCACGGCGATCTCCTTGCCGTCCACGATGATCTTGCCGTCGCCGGCCTTGACGTCATGCTTGAATTCGCCGAAGGTGGAGTCCCATTTCAGCAAGTGCGCAAGCGTCTTTGTGTCCGTAAGGTCGTTTATCGCGACGATCTCGATGTCCTTGTTGTTCTGCGAAGCGCGAAACACGTTTCTGCCGATCCTGCCGAATCCGTTGATTGCAATTCTTACCGCCATGGTAGCCTCCTTGAGAATCAAATTTAAAATTCAAGATTCAATAGTTCAAGGGAAAATCGCCTGTTTGGCGCTTGTTGAGTCAATCTTGAATTTTGAATCTTGAATTTTATGTTACTCAATCTTATGCATCACCAGCCCCGTCAGGAGCTTGGGATAAAAGTACGTTGCCTTCTGTGGCATGCGCTCGCCCGCAGCCGCCACTTCCTTCACCTCCCGCACCTTCGTGGGGTTCATGAAGAATACGACCTCGGCAGCATTGTCGTGCGACCCGTTTGTCCGCCTCTTCAGCATCCTTGATATATTCTATATTGAGACCCATCTTGTGGGTCTCCATCTTGATCCCCAGCAGCTTGTCGATGATCAGGTGGTGCAGGATCGAGACGTCAAGCCTCCGGTATGCCTGAGATTTGTCAGGCAGCAATGCGTCCATGTCCGCCTCATTCCGCAGGGTCAGCAAATAGTAACTCTGCTCGCCCTTGACCCGCATGCCGAACACGTGGGCATGGTCCGCGCGATGCGCCATGGTGTCCAGGATCGTCATCAGGTCCTTGGACTCGGATCTCTTGTCGAAATCGATGCGCTCGATGTTGAAATACCGGTTCAGGTCATCCTCAAAGCGCCGGGGGTCGAAGTCCGTGAGATTAAAGAGCGCGCGGTGCGCCGGGAGTATGGTGAGCCCGGGGTCTTCCAGCCTCGCCAGGAACATGGCGACATAGTTAAATCCTTCATCGCCCGTGAACGTGCCAGATGCCTTGCGTTGTTCGTTTCGATACTTCAGTGCCGTATCGTAGCGGTGATGGCCGTCGGCAATGAAAATAGGCTTGTCCGCTAGCTCGCGGGTAATGGCCATGATATCGTTCTTGTCGCTTAAAGACCAGAGGCGATGTATAACGCCGTCGCTGTGCCTCACTTCCATCTCAGGTTTCCTTGTCACCTTCGCGAGGATAGTCTGCTACCGTGTCCTGGGGATCCGAGAAGAGCGAGAATATCTGGCTGAAGCTCGCCTTGCACGCGCGCAGCAGGTTCAAACGGTCGGTCTTGGGGCCTGAGAGCGTTGTCTCGTGCGGCTTCACGATTCCTGAATCGTAATCCTCGATCCTGACCAGGCAGATGATGCCTCGCAGCTTTTTTGCGGCCTTTCCGGCCTTGTACTCCATCTCGTACACATAGAAAGCCGGGTCCTTATGCTGTTGCAGTATCGTGGATCGCGACCAGTCTTCCAGAACAGCGGCTGCCCGGGTGTACCGGTTGTCCTCGTCGCCATCCGCAGGACTCGTCAGACCATATTCAAGCCGGATCACGTTATAAGGGCTTTTCCGGTAAAGTTCCTGCTGTTCAGCCGGGGAAATGATATCATAGGGAGGACAGACAAGCGTGTCTATCGCGCCAGCCTTGCCTTCATTATATACGATTCCCCGGAAGGGGGCTATTTTCGCCATTTATCGATTCCTTGCCGGGAAAACCAGCAGTACTGATGCCTCAAAAGACTTCTTTTATATCACAGCGCCTGTTTTAATGTCAATACATTTTGCAGGGTGAACGGCCGAAACGATGAGGAATTTCAGAAGGGAGTCAATTCTTTCCGCAACTTTTTGCCTCTTGCGGCACCATTGTTAGCGGCATGTATTAGAAATCATTGATCGCATCGATCAGGCTCCGGAGCCGTCCGAAGTTCTGGCGGTTGAAATCCACCACGAGCCTCGGCAAATGGGATATTTCCGTCTCATCCTTTTCCTCGGGCAGAGGGCCGGAAAGAACGATGTTTCCCTGGGGCACCAGGATATCCTGAAACTTTTCCTTGAGCTTCTGAATATGGTGTTGCGCAAGAACCGAAGTCAGACGGAACACGAGATGGCCATTCACGAACCTCATGCTGTGATAGCGGCTGTAAAAACGGTTGATATGTTTGACCGCGGCTTCCACGGAGTTGACCCGCTCGAAGAGCGAAAAATCCGTATCACTGATATATCCATGGGCATGAAGCTCGTTCTTGAAGAACTTGATCCAATTTGTCCAGTAGGTGCCTCCGGGCTCGTCCACGAGCACGAGCGGCAGGGGATTGCGCTTGCCCGTCTGGACCAGCGTGAGCGTCTCCATGGCCTCGTCGAGAGTGCCGAATCCGCCGGGAAAGAGCGCTACCGCATCGGCTTCCTTAAGGAAAGCCACCTTGCGGTTGAAAAAGTACTTGTACGTGATGAGCCGCGGGTTACCCTCGAGCACGGGGTTCGGTTTCTGTTCAAAGGGGAGGCGGATGTTCACGCCGAAGGAGTGCTCTGGCCCCGCGCCTTCGTTCACCGCCTGCATGATGCCTGCTCCGCCGCCGGTGATGACCATGTAACCTGACTCGGCGAGCTTCTTGCCGAAGTCGCGCGCCATAGCGTAGACGGGGTCATCGGGTTGCGTGCGCGCTGATCCGAACACGGTTACCTTGCGCACGTTCCGGTAGGGGCCGAAAATCTTGGAGGTGAACCGCAGCTCCTTTAGTGTCGTGTTCATGAGCTTGAGGTCCGCGCTTTCGTCATCTTCCTGTCCGGCCTTGAGCGCGGCCAGGATCATTTCGCGCACATACTCCGACCGTTTGATGCCTTCGGCGGTCTCTATTAATCTGTCAATGGCCTCGTCCACGGGGCCGTTGGTCCTGGTAAAATGAAGTATCATCGATCGTATTCACTCCTCGCTTTGATGAGTCAGGGAAGCATCATAAACTTTTTTGAGTTTTTTGTCGAGTAAGAAGAAGTCCGGCGGGCAGAAAACAGCGGCTCTCGGTGAGGCGCGGAAGGTGCTCTCAACGCATAAATTCCATCGAGCAACGTTACGCGGGAAAGCTACAGCCTTCGTGCAACGTCTTTTTGTGCTACAGTTGTAGATATGGCCGATTCACCGGCTATATCGGTGTCGCTGCCTGAGCCATTTGCAGATCTTTTTTGCCCCTGGGTCTCTGTCGAACCTGTGCATCTGCGGTTCAAATCCGATGCGCAGATGTTCCTGGTGGTTAGCTACATGAGAACACATCCTTGCATGCAGTTTCAATATTCTTATTTTTCTTCGCTTGTTATGCCGCTGGCTGCGGTACGCTTCCGAACGGCCGCGGGTGGGGGCAGGACGCCACGCTGACGCCGGGCTGGGACCGTATCAGCCGTGCAGCATGGGATGCCGCGGCCTCGCCGGCGACCTGGGGGCCTGCGGCAGGCGCGCTTGCGTTCCAGGTAGGCAGTGCCGACCGGAACCTTGCCCAGTGGGCCATGGTCCGACACCCCTGTACGGTTCGCAAAGGAATGCCGCTCATGCCAGTGACGCCCTCGGAAGTGCTCTTTCGGCGGCATATGTCGGGACCGCAGTGGCAACACCAAGCGGCGACGGTTGGGAGAATGGGCTCTATCAAAAGCCAGGGATTTGCCGAGGGTATGGGGCCGTGGAGATCACCAGTCAGTTGACGGCCTGCTGAAAGACCAGACCGCAAGGACCCGTCCCAATGGATCTGACAGCCAGAGTTTTCCTTCCAACCACGCGATGAAGGCAGGTGTGTATGGTGCGCTGCATCACGGAATCTGGAAGTCATGTCCCTGCCTGAAGACATGCTGTTTGCATCGCGGATTTTCCTTGGGACTCTCACTGCGGTGTTTCGTGGGCGCGCCTGGAGGCGGGCAGTCATTATCCATCTGACGTGCTTGCTGGCGTGGCGATGGGGCATTTCATCGGTACCTTCATCAACGATGCCTTTCTCGGAATTGAAAAATCATCTCCCATCGTGCCTGTCATTGAACCGTCGCGGGATGGTGCCTTTCTCGGTATTACGATTCAGTATCGTTGAAACGGAGCTTCGAGGTTCAAAGTTCGGTTCATTATCCCTGTGATGGATTGGCTTCGTAGTTCTTTATCTACTTAACACACCGAGCGGCTGAGCCGAATGGCAGGTGTCGCGGTGATCATAAAACCCGCATCCTGCGCAAAAGAAAGTATCTCGTCAAATCGGGCCCGGGTTACATGCATTTTGGGTTCAGCAATGAGAAGTTTCCCTGTTGGTTCGAGCATTCTGGATATCTGCAGGAAGAATTTCCTTGTATCGGTCACCTCGTGGACCATCCAGAAGGCAGCGCAAAATCCACCTGACCTGTGAAACCAATATCGTCTTCTTTCGCGAGCAGAAATAGAATGCGCCGGCCACCCGTCCTTTTCCGCGCGCTTGCGCGTAATAGCCAGCATTCCTGCTGGAGATCGGCGGCTATCACTTTTCCCGTATCACCCACGATCTTCGCCATTGCCCGTGAAAAATATCCCATGCCACACCCAAGGTCTATTGCCGTCATTCCTTCCTGGAGATAGGGCTTCAATATGGCGTGTGGATCATGGAAATACCGGCGCAGGGGATTGTCAAACGTATATGCTAGCCACCAAGGGCAGATATGCTTGTCTTTCATCGATAGGGAATCCGGTAAAGCATTTATTATGATACGGAAAAATCCAACAGATGCTCCGTCTTTATCATACATACAACAATCATCAAAATCAATCCAAAGCACAAAAAAAGCCCATCATCGATTGATGATGGGCTCAAAAAATATTCCCGGCGACGACCTACTTTCCCATGACCTCGCGATCATAGTATCATCGGCCCTGGAGAGCTTAACTTCCGTGTTCGGGATGGGAACGGGTGTGACCCCTCCGGTATAGCCACCGAGAAACCTTATGGTAATGTTTGACACTGAATATGCAAGGATTACTTCGAAAAGCCGAATCTGTCAGAAGCAAAAAATTAGTGGTTAAGCCTCACGACCTATTAGTACTGGTTAGCTTAGGATGTTACCACCCTTACACGCCCAGCCTATCAACCCGGTGGTCTACCGGGGGTCTTTAGGGGCCTTACGGCCCGGGAGATCTAGTCTTGAGGTGGGTTTCCCACTTAGATGCTTTCAGCGGTTATCCCGACCGAACATAGCTACCCAGCGCTGCCCCTGGCGGGACAACTGGCACACTAGAGGTTCGTCCATCCCGGTCCTCTCGTACTAGGGACAGATCCTCTCAAATCTCCTGCGCCCACAACAGATAGGGACCAAACTGTCTCACGACGTTTTGAACCCAGCTCTCGTACCGCTTTAATTGGCGAACAGCCAAACCCTTGGGACCTACTTCAGCCCCAGGATGCGATGAGCCGACATCGAGGTGCCAAACCGCGTCGTCGATGTGAACTCTTGGACGCGATAAGCCTGTTATCCCCGGAGTACCTTTTGTCCGATGAGCGATGGCCCTCCCACGAGGAACCACCGGATCACTAAGCCCTACTTTCGTACCTGCTCGACCTGTCAGTCTCGCAGTCAAGCTCCCTTATGCCTTTACACTCAATGGCTGATTTCCGACCAGCCTGAGGGAACCTTTGGGCGCCTCCGTTACGCTTTGGGAGGCGACCGCCCCAGTCAAACTACCCACCAGGCAATGTCCCCGACCCAGATAATGGGCCCAGGTTAGAATTTCAGAAATATAAGGGTGGTATTTCAACGGCGACTCCACGAGAGCTAGCGCCCCCGTCTCAAAGTCTCCCACCTATCCTACACATACGGTTCCAAAATTCATTGCCAAGCTATAGTAAAGGTTCACAGGGTCTTTCCGTCTAGTTGCGGGTAATCGGCATCTTCACCGATAATACAAGTTCGCTGAGTCTCTGGCCGAGACAGTGCTCCAGTCGTTATGCCATTCGTGCAGGTCGGAACTTACCCGACAAGGAATTTCGCTACCTTAGGACCGTTATAGTTACGGCCGCCGTTTACCGGGGCTTCGATTCAGAGCTTTGCCTTGCGGCTGACCCCTCCTGTTAACCTTCCGGCACCGGGCAGGCATCAGTGCCTATACATCGCCTTGCGGCTTAGCAGACACCTGTGTTTTTGATAAACAGTCGCCAGAGCCATTTCACTGCGGCCTCCTCGGGCTTTAACACCCTAATGAGGCGCCCCTTCTCCCGAAGTTACGGGGCTAATTTGCCTAGTTCCTTAGCCAGAGTTCTCTCAAGCGCCTTAGAGTTTTCCTCCTACCTACCTGTGTCGGATTGCGGTACGGATACTATGGTGACTCACTAGAGGTTTTTCTTGGCAGTGTAGGATCAATCAGTTGGCTTGCCCGAAGGCTCGCTTCCCCGCTTTCCTCAGAGTAATGACCTCACGGATTTGCCTGTGAGATCCCCCTCGAATTGCGGCCGGGCATTTCCAGTCGCCCGTAGATCTACCTTACTGCGTCCCCCCATCGTTGATAACGCTACCACAGTAGTGCAGGAATATTAACCTGCTGTCCATCGTCTATTCCTTTCGGCCTCGACTTAGGATCCGACTCACCCTGGGATGATTAACATTGCCCAGGAAACCTTAGGTTTTCGGCGAACGGATTTTTCATCCGTTTTATCGCTACTTATGCCGGCAGAATCTCTTCTGTTTCGTCCAGCTGTCCTTACGGTCAACCTTCAACCTATGACAGAATGCTCCCCTACCACTCCACCTTGCGGTAGAATCCGCAGCTTCGGTAATATGCTTAAGCCCCGTTATATTTTCGGCGCAGGCCCGCTTGACCAGTGAGCTATTACGCTTTCTTTAAAGGATTGCTGCTTCTAAGCAAACCTCCTGGCTGTCAATGCGCTCCCACAACCTTTCCCACTTAGCATATATTTAGGGACCTTAGCTGGCGGTCTGGGCTCTTTCCCTCTTGACCACGAATCTTAGCACCCGTAGTCTGACTCCTGCGGTAAGACTTGACGGCATTCGGAGTTTGATTGGGTTTGGTAACCGGGTAAGGCCCCTAGTCCATTCAGTGCTCTACCTCCGTCAGTTAATTCGCAGGGCTAGTCCTCAAGCTATTTCGGGGAGAACCAGCTATCACGGAATTTGATTAGCCTTTCACCCCTACCCACAACTCATCCGAGATTTTTGCAACAATCACCAGTTCGGGCCTCCACGAAGGATTAACTTCGCTTCACCCTGGCCATGGGTAGATCATTCCGCTTCGGGTCTATTAAATGTGACTCAATCGCCCTATTAAGACTCGCTTTCGCTACGGCTCCTCTCGTTTATCGAGATTAACCTTGCCACACCTAATAACTCGCCGGCTCATTATGCAAAAGGCACGCAATCAGGCTTTGACCTTGCGGTCCATAGCCCTCTCACTGCTTGTAAGCGTACGGTTTCAGGTTCTTTTCACTCCCCTCCCGGGGTTCTTTTCACCTTTCCCTCACGGTACTGGTTCACTATCGGTCGCCAAGTAGTATTTAGCCTTGGGAAGTGGTCTTCCCGGATTCCCACAGGGTTTCTCGTGTCCCGTGGTACTTAGGAATTCTGCCCAGAGAGCCTCTCGTCGTTTCGTTTACCGGGCTATCACCGTCTATGGCCGATCTTTCCAGATCGTTCAACTACAACAGAGGTTTGTAACTCTCCGAGGGGTTTGCGGCCCCCTCCGGCAAATTCCTGCAACCCCAGATCCATAACGTCCGCAGACTATCACATGGACCCGGTTTGGGCTGTTCCCCGTTCGCTCGCCACTACTAGGGGAATCGATGTCTCTTTCTCTTCCTTCAGGTACTGAGATGTTTCACTTCCCTGAGTTCGCTTCTGCATCCTATGTATTCAGATGCAGATTTCCAGACTTCATCTGGAAGGGTTGCCCCATTCGGAAATCTCCGGATCACAGCCTGTTAGCGGCTCCCCGAAGCTTATCGCAGCTTGCCACGTCCTTCATCGCCTCTTGGCGCCAAGGCATCCACCATACGCCTTCTGTAGCTTAACCACCAAAATCTGCTTCTGGCAGATTCGGCGTTTCTTGATTTTTCGCCTCAGCTTTTCTTGTATTCTTGCATATTCAGTTGTCAAAGAACAATCCCGAAGCATCACTGCGTGTCCGAAATTCAAAATTCAAGATTCAATATTCAAATACTTGAATGTTGAATTTTAAATTTTGAATTATTTTGGTGGAGCTGAGCGGGATCGAACCGCTGACCCCCTGCTTGCAAAGCAGGTGCTCTCCCAGCTGAGCTACAGCCCCATGATAACTTCAAACTCCAAAATTCAAGTGAGAAACTTGCACTCAGATTTTGTTGTAAGTGGTGGGCCTAGGTAGAGTCGAACTACCGACCTCACCCTTATCAGGGGTGCGCTCTAACCAACTGAGCTATAGGCCCGTTTCGTTCAGGCTCAGGACTTTTCCCGGGGGTAAAGCTCCGAGCCCATGCCTATAGCCCTGAGCAACGCTCATGGTCCTTCAAAACTAAATAGGTGCTGGCGGAACGACCTGGATGAGAGGTTACCAAGGTAACCCCTGATTCATCCTTAGAAAGGAGGTGATCCAGCCGCAGGTTCTCCTACGGCTACCTTGTTACGACTTCACCCCAATCACCGATCATACCGTGGGCGCCTGTCCCCCTTGCGGGTTGACGCAGCGACTTAAGGTACAATAGGCTTTCGTGGTGTGACGGGCGGTGTGTACAAGGCCCGGGAACGTATTCACCGCGGCGTTCTGATCCGCGATTACTAGCGATTCCGACTTCATGGAGTCGAGTTGCAGACTCCGATCCGAACTGAGACCGGTTTTTTGGGATTGGCTCCCCCTCGCGGGATTGCAACCCTTTGTACCGGCCATTGTTGCACGTGTGTAGCCCTAGGCATAAAGGCCATGAGGACTTGACGTCATCCCCACCTTCCTCCCCGTTATCCGGGGCAGTTCCCTCTGAGTGCCCGGCATTACCCGATGGCAACTGAGGGTAAGGGTTGCGCTCGTTGCGGGACTTAACCCAACATCTCACGACACGAGCTGACGACAGCCATGCAGCACCTGTCTCCTGGCTCCCTTGCGGGCACCCCCCTGTTTCCAGGGGGTTCCAGGGATGTCAAGCCTAGGTAAGGTTCTTCGCGTTGCGTCGAATTAAACCACATGCACCACCGCTTGTGCGGGCCCCCGTCAATTCCTTTGAGTTTCAACCTTGCGGCCGTACTCCCCAGGCGGGGCACTTAATGCGTTAGCTGCGGCACGGAAGGGGTCGATACCTCCCACACCTAGTGCCCATCGTTTAGGGCGTGGACTACCAGGGTATCTAATCCTGTTTGCTCCCCACGCTTTCGAACATGAGTGTCAGTTACATGCCAGGAAGCCGCCTTCGCCACCGGTGTTCCTCCGAATATCTACGAATTTCACCTCTACACTCGGAATTCCGCTTCCCCCTCATGCACTCAAGAAAGGCAGTATCAAAGGCAGTGCCACAGTTAAGCTGTGGGCTTTCACCCCTGACTTACCAAACCACCTACGTTCGCTTTACGCCCAATAAATCCGAACAACGCTCGCCACCTCTGTCTTACCGCGGCTGCTGGCACAGAGTTAGCCGTGGCTTCTTCTCCCGGTACCGTCGATCCTCCTGATTATTTACCAAGAGGAGATTCGTTCCGGTCGAAAGGGGTTTACAATCCGAAAACCTTCATCCCCCACGCGGCGTTGCTGCGTCAGGCTTTCGCCCATTGCGCAATATTCCCCACTGCTGCCTCCCGTAGGAGTCTGGACCGTGTCTCAGTTCCAGTGTGGCTGATCGTCCTCTCAGACCAGCTACCCATCATAGCCTTGGTAGGCCATTACCCTACCAACTAGCTAATGGGCCGCGGGCTCATCCTCAAGTGATAGCTTATAAATAGAGGCCATCTTTTACCTCAGGGACTTTGGTCCCCGTGGTCTTATTCGGTATTAGCCCCGCTTTCGCGGGGTTATCCCAAACTCAAGGGCAGATTACCCACGTGTTACTCACCCGTGCGCCACTTTACAATACGTATTGCTACGTACTTCTCGTTCGACTTGCATGTGTTAAGCACGCCGCCAGCGTTCGTTCTGAGCCAGGATCAAACTCTCCAAAAAAATCTGATCCTATGCAATGTTACTCAAGGTAACTTGACTAATTTGTATCTCTAAAACCCGCCAACTTAAAACAGACTATTTGAAAATCTGTTTAAATTTTTCACCTATTTAGTTTTCAAAGACCATGCTCTGCACACGTCGCAGAATAGTAAATATAATTTATTAGACTTGTTTTGTCAAGGACTTTATTCTATTATTTGCTGTTTTTTTGATCGTTGGCATTCAGAACTTCGAGGTTTTGCTTTCGCGGTTCCATCGAACGAAGGCGCAATTTATCAGAAACCGCACTCCGTGTCAAGACTTTTTTCTTTTCTTGTTCATTATTTTATTTTTTCGGTGCTACTCGCACAAAACGCTTCTTTCCTACCTTCAAAATATACTCACCGGAAGCTTGTAACTCAGCATCAATGTCTGTTATCGGTGTTCCATCCACTTCAACAGCCCCCTGCTGTATCAATCTCCGCGCCTCGGAGTTGCTCTTGGCCACCCCAGCCTGCGCGATGATCTTTGCGAGTTTCATCTTCTCGCCTTCCCAGGAGACCTCGACGACCGGGATATCGTCCGGCATGTTCTTCTTGCTGAATACCCTCTCGAACTCGGCGCGGACTGTGGCGCCTTCCCCGGCACCGCAGAACCGGTCAACCAGTTCCGCAGCCAGCCGCTTCTTGGCCTCCATTGGATGGAGCGCGCCGGATCCGATATCGTCCTTGATCTTCTGCAACTCATCGAGCTTCACTGCGCTTACCAACTCATAATATCTAAACATAAGGACATCGCTCACGGACATCACTTTGCCGAATATTTCTTTGGCCGGCTCGTTGATGCCGATATAGTTCCCCAGGCTCTTGCTCATCTTGTTCACGCCGTCGAGACCTTCGAGGAGCGGCATCATCACGATTGACTGCGGATCCTGCCCGTATTCCTTCTGAAGCTCACGGCCAACAAGAAGGTTGAACTTCTGATCCGTGCCGCCCAATTCGACATCCGCCTTAAGCATCACCGAATCGTACCCCTGGATCAGCGGATACAGAAATTCGTGGATACTGATCGGAAGCTCTGATTGATACCGTTTTTTAAAGTCCTCACGCTCAAGCATGCGAGCAACCGTATGCTTGGCAGCAAGCTGGATCATCGCCTCCGCCGTCATCTTCGACATCCACTCGCTGTTAAAGGCGATCTTGGTCTTGGCTGGATCGAGTATCTTATATATTTGAGACTGGTAGGTCTTTGCGTTCTCGAGAACTTCCTCTTTCGTAAGATGTTTTCTCGTCTCTGACTTGCCTGTGGGATCGCCGATCATGCCGGTGAAGTCGCCTATCAGGAAAATGACTTCATGGCCCATTTCCTGAAACTGACGCATCTTGTTGAGAAGCACGGCATGGCCAAGGTGGATATCCGGCGCAGTCGGGTCAAATCCTGCCTTCACGCGAAGCGGCTTGCCGCTAGCGACAGAACGCTCCAGTCTTTTCAGGAGTTCGTCCTCTACGAGGATTTCGACCGTGCCCCGCTTGAGAATGGAAAGTTGTTCTTGTGCTGAACGCATAGGCCTCTTCTTTAGACAAACCGGAGGAGCGCGTTTCCGCTCTACACTCCGTGCCGAGCAGCAATAATCACTTCGCTTTGCCCAACAGATCCATCACGATCTGCGTCATCAACGGATGGGCGCCGACATAATCAGTCGAGCGAATAATGCATTCCGGATGCTGTGTTCTTGACTTATAGAGAAAGTCAGGGATGTCCTTCGTAACATGCGCTCCCGCCTGCATGAAGAAAGGAACGATCACGATTTCTTTAGCACCTTGCTTGATACAGCGATCCAAAGCCTCATCTGGAGTCGGTTGAACATATTGTAAAAAAGCGTATTCTACGATCTCGCGGCTACGGCTCATCTTAATCGCTTCCACAACTCGCTTGATTGCTGCATCATTCCCGTTGCCTCTGCTCCCATGCCCCAGAATTATGACTGCTGTCTTCATGCAATCTCCTTCAGACGTGTAAGAAGAAAATTTTTATCATAGACCACCGTAAAAGTCAATTTAATAGTGACCGGCATGCGTTGGGAAGTGAACAATATCTCTAATAAAAATGAGGGGCCAAATGAGTTTCAGGGTAATCCGCTTTCACCTTTATGGAATGACCGGAGACAAGGAGAAATGATCGTACACAATCGCTGACGAGAGGCTCAAAGGAAACGAAATAAAAATGGCGGGTAACTTTCTCACCCGCCCTGGACACTGTTCACCTTATTTCTTTTTTGTGGCTTTTTTCTTAACTGCTTTCTTTGTCCCGCACTGTTTTCCACATGCCATCAATCATCACCCCCTTAGAAGTATCGTCAGACTCAGAACCAATCAAGTTTTATCCCGTTGTAATCAAATAGCCTGCACTCCAAATGTCACAATGGGTCCGAAACTGCACCAACGACCGAGAAAACAACATTCGACCTATCAGATATTTTGTAGAGCCACTTGAGCATCCTGCACATCCTTCCGGATCTGCTGAACGAGTGCACCGGCGCTGGGAAACTTTTCTTCTCCGCGCAAACGTTTCACAAACGAGACCTCTATTTCCTTGCCATAGAGCCCCTCGTGGAAATCAAAAAGATATACCTCTAGTGAAACTGGTCCGGCATCAAAGGTGGGCCTGATCCCGATTGACGCCACACCCTTGATCATTTGATGTTTCAACCTGTGCGAGCACTGCATAAACACCGTGAGCGGGAATAAGCTCATTGACTATTTTAAGGTTGGCCGTAGGAAAACCCAGTGTCTGTCCACGGTGCGATCCATGCACGACCTCGCCCTCAACGGCATACCTCCTGCCGAGGAGACCGGCCGCCTCCTCTACACTGCCACTTGATATAAGATCGCGGATGATTGAACTGCTGACCACACTATTGTTCACCTGAACTGCCTCAACTACGCCCACGTCAAACCCGAAGGTCCGCCCCATTCCTTTCAATGATTCAATACTTCCTTCACGGCCCTTGCCAAAAGCATAGTCATAGCCGACATAAACCTCACGGACACCTATCTGTTTGAACAGAACATCGCGGGCGAAATCCTCTGGATGCTGCTCAGCAAAGATCCGTGTGAAGTTGGCACAGATCACGATCTCGATACCTGCCGCGGCAAGGAGCTTCATCTTGCCGTGAAAGGTGTTCAGCATCCTGGGCGAGCGCTCCGGGGCAAGGACTTTAAGCGGATGGGGCTCAAAGGTAAAAACAATGCTCGTCCCGTTGATCTCCCGGGCCCGTTCGATCACTTTCTTGAATATCGCCTGATGCCCCAGATGCACCCCATCGAAGTTCCCCAGCGTAAGCACAGGGCTCGGAAGCCGCTCGCTAAAGTTTTTAAGGCCACGTACAATTCTCATCGCGCACAGATAATCGCACAACAGGACAAAATTGTCAATCTCCCCGTTTGCGCCCGCACCTCGCCCTGGCAGCGACCGCTTCGAGAAATCCCAGACATGTTAAGGCAGGGTATCGCTAAATTGCAGCGCTCACGCTGTTTTCTCTTGACTTTTCGGGCAAATGAGGCTAATTTTCATTAGATTTCACGGGTGGCCCGGAACCTTACAGGCCATGCACGGAGGGACTCAACTATCCATGTCGTACCAGATAAAGCTGGAGATCTTCGAAGGCCCAATGGACCTTCTCCTGCACCTGATCAAGAAGCACGAACTCGATATCTACTCCATCCCCATCGCACTCATCACCCAGCAGTACCTCGAATATATCGACCTCATGAAGAGCCTCGACATGGAGATCGCTGGCGAGTTCCTGGTGATGGCGTCTACGCTCACGCACATTAAATCCAAGATGATGCTGCCGCCGTCCGAGAACCCCGAAAGCGAGGACGACGGTCTGGATCCCCAGGCCGAGCTCATTCGACGGCTCCTCGAATACAAGAGCTACAAGGAAGCGGCAATATCGCTCGAGGACAAGGAAGAAACCTGGTCGCAAGTGTACACACGGCCTGCCGATGCCTCACCTGACCTCCCGTCGGACGACGAACCCCTGCTCTTCGACTTTCACCTCTTCGATCTGCTCGCGGCGCTCAAAGACGTCATGGCGCGGGTGCCTGATGCCGATTTCGAGATCACGGCCGATACCGTATCGATCACCGAGAAGATCTCCCAGATCCTGTCGCGGCTTGAGTCCGTGGACAGCATGCTCTTCGCCGACCTCTTCGAGGGGAGCACGTCCAAAGCCCAGGTGATCGGCACGTTCCTGGCGCTCCTCGAGCTGGTCAAGACCCGGGTGGTTAAGGCGTTCCAGGTCGAGCAATTCGGTGCGATCCGGATCATGAAAGCCGTAAACGATCGGCAGAACCGGGACACTGCAACGGGAAATCTGTTCGGATAGGGAAAAACGTTAAATTACAAATATCAAAGCCCAAAGTTCAAATCAAGTATCAAAGGTTAAATGCTTAAATGAGCGTTTGCTTTTGCTTATTTGAGCTTGATTTGATATTTGGATTTTGAAAATTGAACTTTTACCAGGTTAACATGAAGCCCGACATCAAAGCACTTGCGCAGGCAAAAAAATTCGGCGATATCGAGACCGCGATCTATGCAGACCGAACGCTCATCGGCGATCTCGTTGCACTCCTCGCTGAAAAGGATGGCGACGTCCGGTCCGGCGTGCTGAACCTCCTGTCGCGCGTCGGGTTCGACTACCCGAACGACACCCGGCCGCACCTGACGACCTTGATCGCGCTGCTCGACGACCCTGATATGTTCATCAAGATCGACGCGTCGAACGCAGTCGGCAACCTGGGCTTCAGCTTCAAGGATGCGGCTTCCAAAGCTGCCCCAAAATTGAAGCTGCTCCTGAATCATGAGCAGAGTCTCGTGCGTCAGGAAGCCGCCTACGCCCTCGGGAACATCGGTTTCGCCCATACGGACCTGGTGAAGGATGCGGTCCCCCGGTTGATCCAGATGCTCGAAGGGGGCGATGACGATGAACGCGAGTCCGCTGCGCATGCCCTGGGCAAGGTGGGCATCAACGCGCCGGAGCTGATCAGGGGGATCCTTCCTAAACTCGTGGAGGTGCTCGAGTTCTCGAAAGAGGCGACCTGTGGCGGCGTGCTCTTTGCCCTGGGCGCGATCGGCCTGCACTATCCCCGGGAAGTGGCGGGCCTGGTGCCGCGGCTGATCCAGTATCTGGACAGCGGCAACCCGAACGCGGTCAAGAACGCAGTGGCCGCACTCGGGAACATCGGCAGCTCCAGCCCGGAGCTCGTCAAGGACGCGATCCCAAAAATCAGAAAGATCATGGAGACCGCGACGGACATTGACGTTAAGATGAACGCCAAGGTGGCGCTTGGAAGACTGGGCGACCCCTTGGCGATGGAATGAAACAGATTTGAGTTTTAAGTTCTTAGTTCTTAGTTGAAAAACTATAAAACTATAAGCTCAAAGCTCAAAACAATGAACTAAAGAACTCATAACTTTATTGAGGTTTTTTAAATTGGAAGATCATCAACTGAAATCGGCGATCGAGGCGCTCGTTTTCTCCTCGGGCAATCCCCTGTCCCTGGACCGGATCAAAGGCATCTTTGAAGAGGCAACGGCCGGGCAGATCGAGGAACAGGTCCGGCTGCTCCAGCAGGATTACATCGACCGGGGCTCGGGTCTTATGCTGGCCGAAGTCGCCGGCGGATACCAGCTCGCAACGCGGCCGGAGCACTTCGAATGGATACGGAAATTCAAGACCGTAAAAACAACGACCAGACTCTCGAAGCCCGCGCTCGAGACCCTCGCCATTGTGGCGTATAAGCAGCCCATCACCCGCTCGGAAGTGGAAGCGATCCGCGGCGTGAACATCGGCGGCATCATGAGGAATCTCATGGAGCGCCGCCTCGTGAAGATCGTGGGCAAGAAGGACGTGCCGGGCAAACCCATGATGTACGGCACCACGCAGGAATTCCTCCAGTACTTCGGTTTGAATGACCTCTCCGCCCTTCCGACGCTCAAGGAGTTCCAGGAGCTCGAGGCAGGAGAGGAAGTCATGGAAGAGGTACCCCTTGTTGAGGGAGAGGACTCAGATACATCTTCATCCGAGGATGCGGCCTTAGAAGAGGCATTGTCCCCAGAGGCGGCTGAACCTGATACGCTGACAGCGGCCTCAACCGAGGAGAACGTGTCAGGATGATCGAGCTCCAGGATGCTTTGCGCAAAAAAGAAATTTGGGCCATCGGCGGCGGCAAGGGTGGGATCGGCAAAAGCCTGATCACGGGGAACATCGGCATCACCCTCGCACGCCTTAAGAAAAAGGTCCTGCTGGTGGACGCGGACCTGGGAGGAGCGAACCTTCACACCACGCTCGGTATCGGCGTCCCGGAGACGACGCTCTCGGATTTTCTGAACCATCGCGTCAAGACCATCCAGGAAGTTATTATCAAGACCGGCATCCCGAACGTGAGCCTCGTCAGCGGCGCCCAGGACTTCCTCGACGCGGCCAACCCGAATTTTGCTCAGAAAACGCGCCTGCTGAGACATCTCGAAACGCTGGATGCTGATTATATTCTCCTCGACCTCGGTGCGGGCACCTCGTTCAATATCCTCGATTTTTTCCTGTTCTCGGACCACGGCATCCTCGTGGTACTGCCCGAGCCCACGGCCATTGAGAACGCCTATCGGTTCATCAAGAGCGCCTTCTACCGCAGGTTCAAAAAGGTGGTGGTGAATCAGAATATCAAGGACCTTATCGATGCGGCCATGGACCAGAAGAACAACCTGGGCATTCGCACCCCCTACGACCTCATCGAACGCGTGAAGCAGATGGAGCGGGAGGTGGGCGAGATCCTCGAACTCGAAGTCATGAAGTTCCGTCCCAAGCTGATCGTGAACCAGGTAAGGACCAAGAACGACATCCAGATCGGGTTCTCGATGAAAAGCGCCTGCCAGAAATACTTCGGCATCAATGTTGATTATCTTGGCTACGTGGAATACGATGATTGCGTCTGGCAGTCCATCAGGAGCAAACGGCCGCTCATGATCGAGTATCCCTTCTCACGGCCGTCGCGCTGCATTGAGCGGATCGTCCACAACCTGCTCAGGAAAGAGCAGCTGACGCTCAGCATGCTCTATTAGGGGAGGATGGTATGATCAAAAAGATAGAGGACCTCAACTACTACGAACTGCTGGAGGTTGGTCCCCGGGCAACCTCCCAGGAAATCCACAAGGCCTACGAGCGGGTCCGGCGGGTGTACGAGCCGAATTCCATGGCGCTCTACTCGCTCTTCAGCCCCGAAGAGTCCGCGCTCATCACCCAGCGGATAGAAGAAGCTTACCGGACCCTTGTGTATGATGACAACCGAAAACGGTACGATGCCCTCTTGAAAGGCCAGGACGAACTGCCTGAGTTGCCGCTGCACCTCTCTGAGCCGGAATACAAACCTCGTCCTGTTGAGCCGACATATCAGCCCCGCCAAATTCAGTCGGCCCTCACGCTGCCGTCGGAGAACCGCTACCTCACTTCTCCGGAATTGCCGCTTCAGCAACCGACCCCTCAAAATAATGTGCGCGAGCCGATTACGCCGGTCTCCCAGTTCATCGCGGATTTTACCGGACCCGCAATCAAGATGCTGCGAGAACAGCACAGCTTGACGCTGCGGAATATCGCGGACATGACAAAGATCGGCACCCGGTACCTCGAATGCATCGAAGAGGAACTATTTGACAAACTGCCTGCCCGTGCCTATATCCGGGGGTTCCTCATGCTCTATGCTAAGGCCCTCGGCTGCGAACCCGAGCGGATGGCAAGCGACTATCTCAAGCGCTATGATGCAGCGAAGAATCCACCGAAAAAGTGATCAAAGGGCTTCAAGGTTCAATGAACAAAATTCAATGTTCAAAGTTAAATTCTCAACCCGAACCCGAACCTTAAACCCTGCACCCTTCTAACTCGAGCTTCTGTCTGCTGACGTTCTCAGTTCCCTTTCCTTCCAGATCACATAGATCGCCGGATAGATAATGAGTTCCAGGATCGTCGAGGTGACTACGCCGCCGACCATGGGCGCGGCGATGCGCTTCATCACATCAGCACCCGTCCCGGGCGGAACATGATCGGAACCAGGCCCGCCAGGATCACCGACACGGTCATGATCTTGGGCCGGATCCGCTTGACCGCGCCTTCCATGACGGCGTCCTCGATATCGCGAAGCGAATGAATGTTTCCCTCTGACTTCCACCTGTTGTAGGCAAGATCCAGATAGAGCAGCATCACGATCCCGGTCTCGGCATCGAGCCCGGCCAGGGCGATCACGCCGACCCAGACCGCGGTGCTCAGGTTGTAGCCGAGAAAGTAGAGAAGCCAGAAGGTGCCCACGAGCGAGAACGGCACCGCGAGCAGCACGATCGCGGTCTTGGTCCAGGACCCGGTGTTCAGGTAGATGAGCACGATGATGATCAGCAGCGTGAGCGGGATGACGTAGAAGAGCTTGGCCTTCACGTTCTCCATGTATTCGTACTGGCCGCTCCACTGGAGCCGGTACCCCGCCGGGTACCTTGACGTGCGCGGCAATGGCCTTCTTTGCCTCCTCCACGTATCCGCCGAAGTCGCTTCCGGATATACTGAGAGTGACCGCCGCGGTCAGCATCCCTCCCTCGCTCTGGATCATGCCCGGGCCCCGTTGACCTGGATGTCCGCAAGCTGTCCCAAGGGCACCTGGGCCCCGCCCATCACCGGGACGAGGACCCGCTGCAGCTTTTCGATGTCGTCCCGCAGCTCGCGGGCATAGCGGATGTTCACGGGATAGCGTTCCCTGCCCTCGACCGTGGTCGTCAGGTTCATTCCGCCGATGGCCGACTGGATGACTTCCTGCACATCCTCGATGGTAAGCCCGTATCGGGCGATCGCGTCCCGGTTGATCGTGAAATCCAGGAAGTATCCCGTGTTCGCCCGCTCGGCGTAGGCGCTTCTCGTGCCCGGCACATCCTTGAGCGTCCGTTCCACATCGAGCCCGATGCGCTCGATCTCGTCCAGACGGGGTCCAAAGACCTTGATGCCGAGGGCGTCCGGATGCCTGTGGAGAGCATGTCGATCCTGCCTTTGATCGGCATGGTCAAGGTATTGGCCACGCCGGGGATCGACAGGGCGTTGTTCAGCTCATCGCGCAGGTCCTCCCACTTCTTGAACTGGGGCCGCCACTCCTTTTCCGGCTTCAGGTTCACGATGGTCTCGAACATCTCGAGCGGCGCCGGGTCCGTGGGCGTCTCGGCCCGTCCCGCCTTGCCGAAGACCGCTCCACTTCGGGAAACTGCTTCAGGATCCGGTCCTGGGCCTGGAGCAGCTGGCCCACGGTGGTAATGGACGCGCCGGGCAGGCCGAGGGCATGTAGAACAGCGTCCCCTCGTAGAGGGGCGGCATGAACTCGGACCCGAGCTTCGTAAAAGGGATGATCGTACGATACCGACAATGATGATCGCCGGGATGATCACTTTCCGCGGAAGCGCAGGCGAACATCCGGCCACGGGGTGATAGAGCCTATCGGAGAAAATGGCTGATCGGGTTTGTCGTCCTCGGGCCTGATCTTGCCCCTGATGAAAAGCGTCATCAGCACCGGCGTGAGCGTGACGGCCAGGAAGCACGCAAAGAGCATGGCGAAGGTCTTGGTGTAGGCCAGGGGCTTGAACAGCCTGCCTGCCTGGTCCTCGAGCGTGAATACCGGAAGGAACCCGACGGTGATCACGAGGAGCGAGAAGAAGAGCGACGGCCCCACCTCCTTTGCCGCGTCGATGATCACGTCAACCCGCGATCCCGGCCTGCCCGCTGCCTCCCAGTCCTCGAGCTTCTTGTGGGCGTTTTCGACCATGATGATCGAGGCGTCGACCATGGCGCCGATGGCGATGGCAATGCCGGAGAGACTCATGATGTTCGAGGTGATCCGGAGATAGTACATGCAGATGAAGGAGATGAGGATCGCGATCGGCAGCGTCAGGATCACCACCAGGGCGCTGGGCAGATGGAACAGAAATACGATGCAGACCACGCTCACGGCGATACCGAGCTTGATCATCTCGTCGCTGAGCGTATCGACGGACCGGTGGATCAGCTCCGACCGGTCATAGGTGGTGACGATCTTCACGCCTTCGGGAGGGACGGTGTGATCTCCTTGATCCTCTCCTTCACCCGCTCGATGACGGCAAGCACGTTCTCGCCGAACCGGACGACGACGATCCCGCCCACTGCCTCGCCCTTGCCGTCCAGGTCCGCCAGGCCGCGCCGGATCTCGGGGCCGAGCTGGACCGTGCCGACGTCCCGGAGCAGGATCGGCGTCCCCTTCCCGTCGCGTGCCGACGGCGATCTTCTCGATGTCCGTTTTGTCCTTGATATATCCCCGGCCGCGGACCATGTATTCGCGGCCGGACCACTCGACCACCCGTCCCTCGACATCGCGGTTGCTTCTGCGCACGGCCTCCATCACCTTCATGAGCGGCAGATTGTAGGCGATCAGCCGGTTCGGGTCGACGGTGATCTGGTACTGCTTCACGAACCCGCCCACGCTCGCGACCTGGGAAACGCCGGGCACGGATTCGAAGGCGAACTTGAGCGTCCAGTCCTGGAGCGACCGGAGCTGGGCAAGGTCATGCTTGCCGGTCTCGTCCACCAGGGCGTACTGAAATCCCCAGCCGACGCCTGTGGCGTCCGGCCCGAGGAGCGGGGTCACTCCGGCGGGAAGCTTGCCCTGCACACCCTGAAGGTACTCGAGCACCCGGCTCCGCGCCCAGTAGATGTCCGTTCCGTCCTCGAAGATGACGTAGATGAAGGAAATGCCGAGGAAGGACTTGCCGCGCACGGCCCGTACCTTCGGCGCGGCAAGAAGGGTCGAGACGATGGGATAGGTGATCTGGTCCTCGACCAGGTCCGGGCTTCTTCCCGGCCACTCGGTGAAGATGATCACCTGGGCATCGGACAGATCGGGGATCGCGTCGAGCGGGGTATGATACACCGCCCAGATGCCCCAGATCGTGAGGAAACCCACGAGGAGGAATACCAGGAACTTATTTCTCGCTGAGAGCTCTATGATTTTGGCTAACATGGTAACCCCGTTTCTAGTCTTTAGTTCTTAGTTTTTAATTCAGCGACTCGACATCGCAGCCAGAATTCAGAATGATCTGTGATCAATTCTGCAACTCCTTACTTCTGCGCTCTCCGGCTGCTGTCTCCTTTATATTACTGTCCGGACTGCAACTGGCTCTCCGAGTCGATCAGGAAGTTGCCCGAGGTGACCACGCGCTCGCCCTTCTTGATCCCCGTGAGCACCTCAACCTCGTTCTCACCGCGCGCGCCGAGGGTCACGGTGCGCAGCTCGAAGACCCCCGGTTCTTTTTCCACATACACGATCTGGCGCGTACCGGAATCCAGTACCGCGCTCCGGGGGATGACAAGCCGGGCGCGGGAAGAGGCCATGATTTCGACATTCACAAACATGTCCGGTTTGAGAATAAGCCCCGGATTCTGCACAGCGATCCGTACTTTGACCGTTCGAGTCATGGGGTCGAGCACGGGGTTGATAAAGTTCACCGTCGCGTGCAGAACCTCGCCCGAAGCGTATGGCTGGGTCACCCGCACCTGCTGGCCGACCTTCACGAGCGGGACCTCATATTCATAGACGTCCGCGATGATCCAGACCGTTGCAAGGTCCGCGATCCTATACAGGTTCATGCCCGGCGTGATATAGGCGCCGTCGAGCACCATCTTTTCGAGCACAATGCCGCTGAGCGGTGCATTGATGGTCATTTCCGTCTGCGTTTTTCCTGTCTTCTCGAGCGCCGCGATCTGCTCCTCGGTGATGTCCCACAGGAGCAGCCTGCGCTTCGAGGAATCGACCAGCGACTGCTGGGAAGCCTGGACCTCTGCAATGCCTCCAGAAACCGTGGTCCTGGACCGCAGGGCCAGCAGATACTCTTCCTGGGCAGTGACCAGGTCGGGGCTGTAGATCGAAAGGAGCGGCTGGCCCTTGACAACCTGATCTCCGGTAAAGTTCACGAATAATTTTTTGACCCATCCGGCTATTTTTGTGTTCACGAACGCGAGGCGGGTCTCGTCGACCTCCACCTTCCCCACGGTCCGGATCTGCTTGTCCAGCGTGCGGAACCCGGCCGCGCGGTCCGCACCCCGATCAGCTGACGCTTTTCGTCAGAAATGGTTATGGTCGGCGCTGCCTCCTCCTGCACCGGATGCCGGGTAGTCTACCCTGCGTTGCCGTTGCCGCCTTGTGTTTTGGTCCTGGGCCGAATGTCCTGGGCCGTGCCGTCGTCCCCGGACGATCAGATAGAAACAAGACGAGTGCGCATTGCAAAGTGAATTGAAATGTGCATATTTTGCAGCGTTCCAATTTGCATCCCGATTTCCATTTTTCATTTTACGTCTTCTCCCGTCAGTTCTCCGATCATGGAAAGGGTCTTGTGCAGGTTCGCCAGCTCTTCCTGTTCCATCAGCTGGTACTTGAGCAGAAGGCTCTTGCTGTCCAGGAGGTCAAAAAATCGGTCTTCCCCACCCGGTAGTTCGACGCGGTGGACTGGAGCGCCAGGGTCGCCTGCGGTATGATGCCCGTTTCGTAAAGATGCAGATGGTGCTCCGAGGTCTTTGCCGTGGAATAGAGCTCCCGCACCCGCGCCAGGACGGAGAGCTGTGCGGTATTGTAATCGTATCGGGACGACTGCAGGTCCGCGTTCGCCGCCTTCACGCCGGTGGACTTGTTCCAGAAATAGAGCGGGACCTTGAACATGACGCTCGCCTGCCACACGTCCGACTTGTCGCCCCGCGTGAACCATCCGCCGGACAGGACGAGATCAGGCAGAAACTCCTTCTTCCGGGATGAGACCTCGAACTCGCTCTGCTCCACCATCCGCTGTTTTCCCTGGAGCAGCGGCGAATGGGCCTGTGCCATGGCAGCAAGGTCCTCGATGCTTTTCTCCAGAGCGGTCCGGGGGACTCGGCGGGTCTGCCCAGGGGCGCCAGGGGATCGCGGCCAACGAGGCGGTTGATCATTGACGCCTGCGTCTCTGTCTTGCGTTCTTCCTCCGCTATCTTGTCCAGGAGCATCAGAACCTCGAGCTGCGCGCGGAGAACGTCCTGTTGTGACCCCTGGCCGGTCCCGTAGCGGGTCTCGGCGATCTGCTGAACATTCTGCATCAGGTCCTTGGTCCGGGTGATGATCTCGGTGGATCGGTAGGCCAGGTAGTACTCATAATAGGCGTTCCGGAGTTCTGTCAGGACCCGAAGCTGCATCTCCCGCGCGTTCTCATGTTCACGCTCGGCCATTTTCCCCGCAGCATGGCCCATGGTCGAGAGCTTGCCCGGGAACGGGACCTCCTGCGAGAAGACAATGCCCTGCATGCTCATATCTTCCTTGCCCACGCTCCAGGCGACCGGCGCCCCGACGTTCTGGACCATATAGCCGATCATCGGGTCGGGCATGGCCGCGGCAAGGGACCTTTTCTCGTCAGCGGATTCTGCTTTCTTATCCACCATGCGGATCTCGGGGTTGTTCTGCAAGGCCTCCTGCTCCAGGTCCTTCAGCGTTACCACGCCGTCTTCTGCCCGGGCTTGCGCGGGAAGCAGAATGCCCAGCGACGATCAGCAAACTCATCAGTGTTCTCTGCATCTATTCCTCCTGGACAAAAATAATGCAATGTGCAGGCCAAAGCATATGCATGTGAGATAAATACATTAACAAGGGATCAGCATACTGTTGAAGATTGTTCCGCATCGAATGATGATCAAGATGCAGGTTTTCATGCACTTAAATATAGCAGAAAAAAGGGCGCTCGTGCTTATGCACGGCGCCTTATGCAACAACTTTTCATTCCAGCATGCAGGGTATGATCCATCTACCGTGCGTCAAGGTTAAAAGTCGCCGTGACCGGGGACTTTCCAGGTCGTACAACGGTGATCTCGGTCTTCCACGTGCCCTCCATGCTCACGCCTGCCTTATACTGGTAGACATCACCCTTGAGCACTGGTTCGGGCTTAGAAGACATGGGCGCCATCCCCGGCATGGCCGGCATGAAAAAACGCGCCGTGACCTTGGCATCCGTCACTGCTTTACCCGCAGCGTCTGTGATCTTCACGCTTAGGTCATTATCACCCTTCACCAACGGGTAACTGCCGGCAGAAAGCGTGATCGTCAAGCCACCCGTTGTCTTCTGGGTTTCATATGCCCATGACATGCCGACCGATAATACCAGGACCATAATCACTGCCATTGTAGCAAGAGAGAATTTTTTCATAGAATTTGCACCCCTTTCAGCTGAGATTTCGACTTGACACATGATGTTCCTTCTTTACTATTTTCAATATGCACTGATCTGTATGGAAGAACATCATCGATCTCCAGTCGAATACTATTGAGATATATTGCAAGACAAGAGCCAGAAAGTCAAAATACTATTTCCCTTGAAAATTCGGCCAGTTAAATAAATAGTGCGAATTGACGAACCAGAAAATTGAAGCGTTTGCAACAGGAGGTGTATTGTTTCATACAGTGAGGATTTGGAAAACAGTTCTTAGTTTTTGAGTTCCATAGTTCTTAATAAGTGACAAAACTCACTAATACCAGGACTAATTTCTCTTGCCTTGCTTTTTCAGATAGAACGCAAGAAATCGACGATCATCAAGCCATTCAAGCCTGCATCAATCATGTTTTAGGTACCTGGGCTAGGACTTATTTCCGAGGGAACGGCGCAATCACTGATCTGGCACCGTTGTATTGACGGACTATGACTTTCAATGAACTCAATACAGGCCGCAGATGTGTAGTTTGCAGACCTCCGCTTCAGATCGCCATCCATGGTACCCTCTTATCGGATTTTATTTGAATTGTATTTCACCTATCGGGTGAAGTCCTTTCATTTTATTTGCATCTGCTTTAATCATACGTTAACCCGCCTCTTCAGCGTCCAAAAATGCTTTTTCAGGCATTATAGCATAAATAGAAATAATGGTGCATCAATAGAAAACCCTTATTATTGCAGGTGAGGTGAAGCGTTAACGGGATGTCCGATCGCGAAGGTATTTCGCCTTTGTCCGGTAATAAATTCGAGAACGACCTTTAAAAGAGTTATTCGCGGATTTTACGGATCCGGTCCTTTGCGATCGCCGCCTCGGTAGTATGGGGATGGTCGTTGATGACCCTGTTGAGGTATTCCCTGGCCTTGGCAGTTTGCTTCTCGTTCAGATAGGACAGGCCGATCTTGAGCTTGGCGCCGGCCACCTTGTCGCTCTTGGGATAGGACGTGATGACCTTTTGAAAGGACTGGATGGCCTTGGTGAATTCCTTCTTTGAGGAGTAGCACTCACCGATCCAGTACTGGGCGGCGGCAGCCAGGCTGGTGTCCGGAAACAGGGCCATGTAATTTTGAAATCCGTCGAGCGCAAGGTCAAAATTCCCCTTGTCGAAATCGTTCTTTGCCTGATTATAGGCCTCGGAAGGCTCTTTGCTCTTCAGGGAGGACTTCTTGTCCCTGTCAGTCGAGGTCCCGATCGGCACCGTTGAAAGGCCGCCCGTCCCGGAGCTCAACTTGTTCACCTTTGCTTCGAGCTCCTCGATCCGCGCCGTGAGTTCCGAAATTTTGACGCTCTTATCATCAAGCTTCTGCGCAAGCTCGGTAATATGGAAGTTGTTCTCCTCGAGCTTGCCCTGGACAAGTTGGATGTCCGTGGCAAGCTGGTCCGACTTGGCGCCTGAATCCGCCATCACCTTCTGCACGTCGACCGTTCCCCGATGTTCGCATCGAGAACATCGATACGCTTCTGCAGTTCCTTGATCTGCGTCTTCGTTGCCGCCCTTTCCCGCGCAGTTCGGACATGTCGGTGTTGATCTTCACGAGTTCCGACTGGGGAGCGCAGGCGGCCATCAGGAACAGGCAACCGGCAATGGCAAGAAAGGTCTTGGTCGTCATGGTATTTTTTCCGAGTACAGAGAGATACATAATGAACAGGAGCCGATGGCGTAGAACAAGGAAAGCGGAGAAGGGTAATCCGACGATGTCCCGCCGAACATCCCCTTCCCCGTTCATGATGATGACCGATCCTATTCCGTCACCGCGATAAAATCGTCTCTCCGGTTTTTCTGCCAGCAGCCTTCAGTGGACTCACTGCAAACAGGCTTTTCCTTTCCATAGCTGAGGATCAAGATCCGTTTCGCGGAAACACCCATATCAGTGAGATACTTCTTTGCGCTTGTGGCGCGGCGTTGGCCGAGGGCCTGGTTGTATTCCTTGGTGCCGCGTTCATCGCAATTCCCCTCGATCCTGACCTTCGCTTTGGGATTGGCCTTGAGCCACTCCGCGTTCGCCTTCATCGTGGCCCTGGCGTCGTCACGAACAAAGGACCTGTCAAAATCGAAGTAGATGGGCTGCAGACCCGCTGCTGCGGTTGCGGCACGCTCCCGGGACTCATCTTTTGCCGCAGTGCCCGAGCCTCGCTTCTTCCTCCCTCGCCGCCCAGCCGTCTGTTCGGCGGCCGGTTCTGCTTTTGCGGCAGGAGCCGTTTCCGGTGTGGTGGTCACTTGCGCCTTCTTGGGGCAGCCCCAGAGGGCAAATAAGCTGAGCAGTACAATAACACCAATCAAGAAAATACGTCTGTTCTTCATCATAATCCTCCTTAAATAGTATACAAGCGTAGGTCCGTAATAGTCGTTGAAAATCGCAAGAGGTGACACGGGATTGAGGTGTACCGCATTACCGTTTAACTTTCGTATAAGATAGCATACAACATGGTTGATGTCAACGGGAAAGGATTTTTAACGGCCTGCGGAAGACCCGCCATGCAGAAAAAAATACCGCCTGACAAAATATCTATTTTTTGCTTCTGTCGCATGGAAACCCATCCGATCTCGTCTCCTCTCTTGTGTTCGGCTGAGCGTTCATCTGAACTCACGCCGAAGATCCATGCTGAAGTCCATTAAAAATACCCGTGATGTGTGCTGCAGACCCTCGTTACCAGCGGTTTTCGTGGACCCTCGAGCCGTCAAAACGGTCACCCGCTTTCTTTTCCTCGGCAGGGAAGCCGATGGGGATGAGCGAAAAAGGGACAATGTGCTCCGGCACGTTCAGGAGCTTCCGGAGACCCAGGACCCGTTCCTCGGTGGGATAGACGCCGCACCACACCGCGCCGAGTCCCTTGGCATGAACGGCGAGCAGCATGTTCTCCGTGGCCGCGGCACAGTCGAGCACCCAGCACCCTTTGTGTTTCTCGAGCGTTGTGTCTCCGCACACGAGGACGGCCACTCCGGCCTGTTTCAACATCGCGGAATAGGGATGGAACTTCGGGATCTCGTCAAGCAACGCCCGGTCGGTCAGAACAATAAAGTGCCAGGGCCGCTCGTTCCCTGCCGACGGGGCGCTCATCGCTGCATGCAGGATCTCTCTGATCACCTCCCGGGGCACCGGCTTTGGCGTATATTGGCGCACGCTTTTCCGTGAAAGGATTTTTTCCATCATGTCCATATTGTCCACCAGCCTTTCTGATCATCTTCGCTTCTTCCCGTATCCCCGCACCATCTCGTCAACTCCTTTTTCCAAATCATACTCAGGCGCCCATTTCAAAACCTGCTTCGCTTTTGTTATGTCGATCACAAGGTCCGCGGCAGCATAATCACAGAGTGATCCATACTCAGCTTGACGCTGAACAGGCCGCTTAAGAGATCGAAGATCCGCGCCGGCGCACGCATTGCGAGAGACGGGAACGGAATGATCCTGAACCTCTTCCCGCGCGCCCGGGCCACGGTCGTAAAAAAATCGATCTCAGGTCTTGTTTTAACCATCGATGATATTTAATCGTCTTTCCTGCTGCATCCTGCCGGATGCCCGCGAGAAAGATTTCTTGCGCCAGGTCCTTGACATGGATAAGCGGCATAGTGTTCTTTCCGTTGCCGATAAAGGGGAAACCCACAGGCCCGATCTTCTCGATCGCGGTGATCAGACCGCCCAGATAGCGCGATCCGGAACCATAGACGATCCCGGGATGGATCACCGCATATTCCACACCGGCGGCCTTTTCGTCAAGTAATTTCTCGCATCGTTGTTTATACCGCGTATACGGGTCCTCAATTATTACTGCAGGCATGGTCTCTTCCGTGGCCGGTGCATGCGAAGGGATGCCTGCAACAGTGAGGGAACTGATGAACACCAGCCGCTTGACTCCCGACTGCCGGAAGCGGCCGACAATACGCTCGACCAGAAGAACGTTCTTTTCCGCGGCCCCGGGCGAGGTGTTCTTGAGCTCACCAATGCGAAAGAACACATCCATTCTCATCATGGCGTCCAGAACTGAGTCGGGTTCTTTGAGGTCTCCGGGGAACAGAGCAACATCCTCGCCCGTGAACCGCGGGGGAAGCCCCGTCTGGCGCGAAAAAAGACGCACGCTCTGGCTCTGCTCTACGAGCAGGTCAACCACCTTGCTCCCGATAAAACCCGTGCCTCCGGTAACTAGTGCTTTCATGGTTTGCCTGTCTTGAACTGCACGCAAGCATTGTTCAGGAGTCGGAAGTGCAAATGGTCTTCCCTATCCTTGATGACCGCTCGTCTGTTCGAGATACGTACAAGCATATCATAAATTTATAACCAATGCGGGCGGGACGCCGTGCCTGCCATCCGGAATCTGTACGCACAAGATGAACCCAGGACAGCGATGAAGCATACGGGAACAGGTGAAAGGAAAGACAGATGGGTCGAATGGCCTTCCCCTCTTTCATGAGCTGCCAAGAATAACTTGTCCTGAATAAATCGAGTGGCAAGCCGCAATCGTCTGCGAACGCTCCCCCTGTATCCTCGCTCAAGTAAATCAACTCATTGCTTAGAGGAGGTTTCCCATGGCTTCGAACAAAACGATCATCGCTGAAAACGTGCAGGAACATCTCGAAAGGTCAGACTGGAAGGCCGCCATCGCGGAGATGGAAAAACTGTATGCCATCGACCGGGACCCTCTCATCAGGGTGCGGATCGGCGACGCACGGCTGAAACTCAATCGGAAATGCTCGGCAATAAGGGAATACCTCCGCGCCGCAGGGCTGTTCGCGGAAAAAGGATTCGTGGTCAAGGCGCTGGCACAGTATAGTCTCGTCTTAAGGCTTGATTCCTCGAACACGTACGCCCGAAATAAGATGGAGGTGATGGAGATGCTTCGCCCAGGCAAGACGGCCACGCAGCAGCAACGCGCACCAATGGAATATCGCGTGCCCCAGCCGTTCGAGAGCACTATCCCGCCTTATGCGTCGTGAACATTTTTAGTAGTAGCTGATGAACAGGCCAAGGAACGTCAGGCTCTTTGCCACCTCGATCCAGCCGGTGGTCTGGAGCTTCACGCGATAGAGGACAGCCGCAACGATTAAATTGTCCACGAGAGGCAGAAGAATGATGATCGGGATGTGCATGAGATGATACACAACGGCTGCAACAACGACGGCGATGGCCGTCAGAACGCGGTCCCTCGTTTTTTTCAGCAGTACCGCTTTGATCTTGAATACACCGGCAGAGAAATACAGCGCCACGCCCAGGAAAAGCCGTACGTCCAGATCGTCCGTCAGCAGGAATTTTGCGAGAACGGCCGCAAGACTGAGAAGCGTAAAACCCAGGACCTCGGTCAGAACAAAGTGCTCTCCTTTAAGCTTGTTCATGAAAAGATAGAGCGCCGGGAAGATAAGAAGCGGAAGGAGCCTGGGGATATCACCCCGAAAAACTCCCACAAGGACCACCACTGCCGCAGCGATCTGCCCGAGAAAGACCGTGAGAGACGTCCTGTCCCCTGTCCGGCGCACCCATTTCATGAAAGCCTGTTTGGAATTGATCAGCAGCCCAAGGGCGAGAAAGAGCGGTATTGCCGCCCAGGAAAAGGCGTGGCTCACACCCAGGCCGATCAGGTAGGCAATGATGAGAACGCTCCAGGAGCCGTACTCTTTCAGAAAATATCCTCGTGCTTCAGTTCTCATGGGTGAAATATATCATGGTCTACAGAAGGAAGGTATGAGGGAAATCATATGATGCGAACAGCAAGGGTCAAAAGGGACAGATACCGGATGGGATTTTACCGGGTTCATTTTTTCCCAAACCTCGGACCCTGAACCCTTGACCCTGTTTAGATTTACATGATCCCGATGATGGAGGCCCGCGCGTAGTTCAGGAGGTCGGTCGGATATACGCCGATCCAGATCACTGCCGTGGCCGAGATCGCCAGCGCCAGCGCGAGGGACGGCGCGGAAGAGAGCTCGATGCTGCCCTTCGGCTCGCTCATGTACATGACCATGATGACCCGGAGGTAGAAGTAGGCGCTGATGGACGAGAACAGCACGCCCGCGACGGCAAGCCAGACAAGGCCGGCCTGGACCGCGGATTTGAAGATATAGAACTTGCCCACGAACCCGGCCAGGGGCGGAATGCCCGTAAGCGAGAACATGAAGATGAGCATGAGGAACGCCGCGGTCTTGTTGGTCTTGCCCAGACCCGCGAAGTCCGTTATCTCCTCACCCCGCTCCCCGGCCTTCCGGAGCATGATCACCACGCCGAAGGCGCCCATGTTCATGAGCGCGTAGATAAAGACATACAGCATGACGCTCGCAGCGCCTTCCGGTCCGCCCGCGGCCAGGCCGACAAGGGCGTACCCGGCATGGGCGATGGACGAATAGGCCAGCATGCGCTTGATGTTCGTCTGGGACAGGGCCATGATATTCCCGACCGCCATGGTCAGCACGGCAAGGCCGGCGAGGACCGCGGTGGAATGCTCGTGCAGGGGCCCGAGCGTGTAGAGAAAGATCCGAAGCAGCACGGCGAAGCCGGCGACCTTGGGCCCCGCGGACATGAACGCCGTGACCGGCGTCGGCGCCCCTTCGTACACATCAGGCACCCACATGTGGAAGGGTACCGCGGCCACCTTGAATCCGAAGCTCACGATCAGCATGATCATGGACAGGAAAATAACGGGGTTCGTGAGGTCGGCCGCCTGCAGGAACGAGAGGATCCCGCGCGAGGTTCGTGGTGCCCGAAAGCCCGTACAGGAGCGACATGCCATAGAGCATGATGCCTGACGAGAACGCGCCGAGCACCAGATACTTGATCGCGGCCTCGTTCGACCGGCTGTCCCTCCGCATGAAACCCGCAAGGATATAGACGGAAAGCGCCATGAGTTCCAGACCGAGATACAGGGTGATCAGGTCGCCTGCCGACGCCATCATCATCATCCCGCTCGTGGCAAAGAGCATCAGGGCATAGTATTCGCCGCGGTGGATGTCCTCGATCTTCAGGTAGTTGATGGACACCAGGATGCCGAGGCCGCAGGCACTATAGAAGACAAACTTGAAGTACGTGGAAAAAGGATCGAGCAGGAACGTGCCGTTAAAGAAAGACCCCGTTCATGTCCATCAACTTGGTAGCTCGCATACGCCGCGATGATTATGCCGCCAAGACTGTACCAGCCGAGAATGGCCTTGCGCTCCTTCTCCACAAAAAAATCGAGGACGAGCACCGAAAGCGCCACAACGATCACGACAAGCTCGGGCAGTATCGGGAGTATGGCTTGCTGAAATTGCTGATACATGCTGGACATCGGGTTCTCCTTGACCGTTAGTTTCCTATAAGCGTGCCGAGCGCCTGCGTCATTGCCGGAGCGGCCTGCATTTTGGCATTCATGTGCTGGAGCAGGTTCGCCACCGAAGCGTGCATGACTCCGAAGGCCGCGTTCGGGTACAGGCCGATGATGAACACCAATGCAACGAGCGGGAGCGCCGCGACCACCTCACGCGTGTTCATGTCCGCGAGGTGCTCATTATGCGGATTGGTTATCTTGCCCAGGGCAACGCGCTGGTAGAGCCAGAGCATGTACCCCGCGCCAAGAATGATGCCGAGCGAGGCGATCACGGCGGCGGGTTTGTAATGCAGGAACGCGCCGAGCAGGATCGTGAATTCGCCGATGAAGCCGTTCGTACCGGGCAGTCCGATGGACGACAGTGTAATGATCAGCAGGAACGTGGCATAGACCGGCACCTTGGCCGCGATGCCGCCGTAGTCGGCGATCAGCCTCGTGTGTGTGCGCTCATAGATCACGCCCACGGCAAGGAACAGCGCTCCGGTGGAAACGCCGTGGTTCAGCATCTGGAGAATGCCGCCCTCCATGCCCTGGAGGTTCAACGCGAAGATGCCGAGCGTGACAAACCCCATGTGGCTCACGCTCGAATAGGCGATCAGTTTTTTGAAGTCCGTCTGCGCAAAGGCCATGTAAGCGCCATAGATGATGGCAATGACCGACAAGATCATGATGGCCGGTGTCCAGGCAACAGCCGCGTCCGGGAAGAACGGCAGCGAGAACCGGAGGAACCCGTAAGCGCCCATCTTGATGAGGATCCCGGCGAGGATGATACTGCCCGCGGTCGGCGCCTCCACGTGCGCGTCAGGCAGCCAGGTATGGACCGGGAACATCGGCACCTTGACCGCGAACGCGACGAAAAACGCCGCGAAGGCCCACAGCTGGAACGTGCGGGAGAACGGATGGCCATGATCGCGAGCACGTCAAAGGTGTGGCCGGCCGCAAAATATACCGCAATGATCGCGATGAGCATGAGCACGCTCCCGACCAGGGTATACAGGAAGAACTTGATCGCCGCATACAGCCGGTTCGGCCCGCCCCAGATGCCGATCAGGAGGTACATGGGGATGAGCATGGCCTCCCAGAAGATATAGAAGAGGAACAGGTCGAGGGACACGAACACACCGATGATCGCCGCCTCGAGGAACAGCATGGCGATCATGAATTCGCGCACGCGGTCCTGGATCGCAGTCCAGGATACCATGATGGAGATGACGGTCAGGAGCGTGGTCAGCGCCACGAACAGGACGCTGATCCCATCAACGCCGAGCCGGTAATTGATGTTCCACGCCGCTATCCATGACAGGCTCTCGCCGAACTGCATGTGCGGTGTGGAGCCGTCAAAATTCAGGAGGAGCGGCAGGCACAACCCAAGTTCCACGACCGAGAAGGCGAGCGCGGTCCAGCGCACCATGGCCGCGTTCCGGATGAACAGCAGGAGGAACGAGCCGAGCACCGGGATGAAGATCAGGAGGCTCAGGAGCGGATAATCAAGCTGGTTGAGATTAAGTTCGAGCATGGATCAGGCTCCTTTAAATGACTGCATCCAGAGCGCAGAGTGTCAAAGTGCAGATAGGCAGAGGCTAGGGTTCAAACCCCATGCTATGCGCTTTGCTCTATGAGCGCTATGCACTTTGCGATTTTTACTTAAGCACATAGTACAACCCGAGCAGCACCACGAGACCAAGACCCATCGTGAATGCGTACTGCTGGACGAACCCGGACTGAAGCTTCTTGCCGCGCTGGCTCGTACTGCCGATGGCGCTTGCCAACCCGTTGATAAGACCATCGATGATCTTGACATCTCCCACCGTGTAGAGGAACTTTGCTGTTTTGTGGACCAGTCCGTCGACGAAGAGATAGGTATAGATCTCGTCAACGTAGTATTTATTGAGGAAAAGACTGTACCCGTCTTTAAACTTTTCAGCGATCTTATCAGGCCAGGCGCTTTCTGTCTTATACATGCCCATCGCCAAACGCCAACCTGCCGCCGCAATGCCGACCGACAAGAGCATTGCGAAAAGCTCGGCTGAATGGCTGCCGGTTTCTGCCGCGTGTTCGGCAGGGGGAAAGAGCGGCGCGAGAAATTCTCCAAAGAGATTTCCACCGTGGATGATAGGCATGCCGATGAATCCGATGGTGGTTGAGAAAAAGGCGAGGATCATGAGCGGCACGGTCATCACCCGGGGAGATTCATGCACATGATGCGCGACCTCGTGGTCCACGTGTGACGTGTTGTAAAAAGTAAGGTAGATCAGCCGGAACGAGTAGAATGCCGTCATAAAAGCGCCGACGAGTCCGAGAAACCAGAGCGCTGGTCCGATCGAAGAGGCGTTGTAGGCGCTCCAGAGGATCTCATCCTTGCTGAAGAAACCGGCAAAGGGCGGGATGCCGGACAATGCCAGCGTTCCGATAAAAAATACCGCCCACGTGATTTTTATTCTTGGCTTGAGCGCACCCATCTTGCGCATGTCCTGCTCGCCGGACAGGGCGTGGATAACGCTGCCCGAGGCCAGGAACAGGAGCCCTTTGAAGAAGGCGTGGGTCGTGAGGTGGAAGATGCCGGCGGAGAACGCCCCGACGCCCAGCGCCAGGAACATGTAGCCAAGCTGGCTGATCGTGGAATAGGCGATCACGCGCTTGATGTCATTCTGCACCAGGCCGATGGTCGCGGCAAAGATCGCGGTCAGAGCCGCCGACGATCGCCACGGTGTTCATCGCCGTCGTCGGAGAGCGAGAAGATCGGCGCGCAGCGCGCGACCATGAACACGCCCGCGGTGACCATGGTCGCGGCGTGGATCAGGGCGCTGACCGGCGTCGGGCCTTCCATGGCATCCGGCAACCAGACATAGAGCGGCAGCTGCGCGGACTTGCCCGTTGCTCCCAGGAACAGGAGGAGCGCGATGAGGGTTATGACGCTGATCTCGCCGCCGAACAGATGGTACGGGGCATTCCCGACGGCCGAGGGCACCGAGGCAAAGACCTCGGAGAAATCCAGGGTCCCGAAGGTAAGAAAAATGAGCAGGACGGCGAGCACGAACCCGAAGTCACCGACGCGGTTCACGACAAAGGCCTTGATGCCGGCGTCTGACGCGGATTTTTTCTCGTACCAGAAGCCGATCAGAAGGTAGGAGCAGAGACCGACGCCTTCCCAGCCGACGAACATGACCAGGAAGTTATTGGCCATCACCAGCACGAGCATGAAGAAGGTAAAGAGCGCCAGATAGGCGAAGAACCGGGGATATCCCTTGTCGCCGTGCATGTAGCCCACGGAGTAGATATGGATAAGTGAACTGAGCGTGGTCACCACGAGCAGCATCACCGCGGTGAGCTGGTCGATCTGGAACCCAACGTTCACCGAGAAGGTCCCGATGGAGATCCAGGAGTAAAAGTTCTCGTTCAGGTGGACGCCGCCGACCACATCGAAAAATGCGCTGACGGACAGGAGGAACGCGCCGATAACGCCGGCGATGGGGAAATAGGCGGACTTCTCCTTCAGGAATTTACCAAACAATCCCGCGATGAGGAAGCCGGCGAACGGCAGCAGCGGTATCAGTGCGTAGGTGAGCATAGGTACTCCCATGATGAGTCAGTCGAGTCTGTCGAGTTCATGGAGTTCAAGAGTCAACAGACTCGAAATCCCCGGCTTCTAACTCTTGAACTGCTACAGACTGATCGACTCTAGAGACTCGAATTTATCCCTTCAAGATATTAAACTCATCCGCGTATACGGTCCCGCGGTTCCGCGAGATCAGGATGATGATCGCAAGCGCAACGGCCGCCTCGGCCGCCGCCACGGTAATGACGAAGATCACGAACACCTGGCCGGTGAGCGACTGCAGATAGTGCGAGAATGCCACCAGGTTGATGTTCGCCGCGTTCAGCATGAGCTCGATGGACATGAGAATAATGAATATATTGCGCCGGGAAAGCACGCCCACCACGCCGATGGTGAACAGCAGCGCACTCAGGATCACGTACCAGGACAGGGGAATCATAAAACCTCCAGAATCACCGTAGTCAGTAGCCAGAAGTCAGGAGTCAGAAGAGCGAAGAAAAAACCGGTTATACAGCATCTACCGATTTACTCCTGGCTTCTGTATTCTGGCTCCTGTCTCCTTCTCGTCTTATTCCTTCACATTCTTCTTCGCCAGCATGACAGCGCCCACCAGTCCCACGAGGAGGATGACGGACGCGATCTCGAATGGCACCAGATACTTCTGGTACAGCACTATCCCCAGTTCTTTGACCCCGGTGCCCGCGAGCAGCATGGGCTGACCGGTCTCTGCGGGGAACGTGCCGCGCGAGATCAACAGTACGATCTCACCTGCGATCAGTATCCCGAACGCGACCATCCAGGGCCAGAACCGGTTCGCCCGGGCGGCGGAGCTTTCCCTGTCAACATTCAGAAGCATGACCACGAAAAGGTAGAGGATCAGGATGGCTCCGGCGTATACGATGAGCTGCACTGCCGCAAGGAACTCGGCATTGAGCAGAACAAAGACCCCCGCTATATGGAAGAAGAGGAGCAGCATGAACATGATACTGTGCACCGGATTCCGGCGCGTGATCGTGAGGATTGCCGATGCCAGGATCACCATGGCAAAGTAGAAGAAAATGAGCTTGTTCATCATTGTTTTTTTACCGCCTTTTTGCCCATATAGCGATCTCCACCCTCAACGAGCCGGTTCTTGGAATAGAACGCGTCGTTCCGGGAGTAGCAGGCAAGTTCGAACTCCGGCGTCATCAGGATCGCGGACACGGGACAGGCATCGATGCAGAAGCCGCAGAACACGCACCGGAGCAGGTCGAGTTCATAGGCCATCACCAGCTTCTGGTGCTCAGGCCCTTCGGTCGTCACCACGGTGATGGCCTTGGACGGACAGACCGCCTCGCACAGACCGCACCCGATGCATGCTTCCTTTCCCGTTTCATCACGACGCATGGCATGAAGCCCGCGCGACCCCGGGATCGGCTTGCGCTTGAACGTGGGATACTGCCGGGTGACCGCCGGGGCCAGCATGGTCTTGAGCGTCAAGGCCATTCCCTGGGCGATCTCGAACAGGAATATCTTTTTGAGCAGTTTTGTTATTTTGTTCATCGCCGTCAACTCCTCACTCCACACTCCGCACTGCTTCTCATTCCCAACTCAAAACTAAAAACTGCCTGACACTCCCCAACTCTTAACTCATAACTCAAAACTGCCTCTACAGCCATCCCATCTGCTTCATACCGGCCGCCACCAGCAAGGTACCGAGCGACAGAGGAAGCAGCACCTTCCAGGAGATCGTCATGAGCTGGTCATACCGGTACCGGGGGAGCGTGGCCCGGAGCCATATATAGAAGAATATGAAAAAGTAGAGTTTGCCGAACAGCCAGAATATCGGGGGAATGGCGGCCAGCATCCGGTTGATCCAGGCGATGTGGGCGAGGTGGCCGAGCGTCTGCGGCAGGATCTGCACCGGCAGCCAGCCTCCCAGGAACATGATGCTCACGAGCAGAGATACGACCATCATGTTCACGTACTCCGCCATGTAGAACAACCCGAAGCGGATACCGCTGTACTCGGTGAAGTACCCGGCAACGAGCTCGCTCTCTGCTTCAGGCAGGTCAAAAGGCACGCGGTTCGTTTCGGCGATACCCGCCATCAGGTAAAGGAAAAAGGCCACGGGACCGACCGGCAATGCGACGATGAACCACCTCTGGGACTGGGCATTCACAATATCGGTCAGGTTCAGAGACCCGGCCATGAGCACCACGGTGATGATGGCAAAGGCCATGGGGATCTCGTAGCTGATCATCTGCGCCGCGGAGCGGAACCCGCCCATGAGGGAATACTTGTTGTTCGAGGCCCAGCCGGCCATGATCACGCCGTACGTGCCGATGCTGGCAAAGGCGATGATATAGAGAACGCCGATGTTCAGGTTGGAGATATAGAGCGGGACCTTGTGGGACAGGAGCCCGTAGAAATTTGTTGGCGGACCGAACGGCAGCACCACAATGGCCCCGAAGGCCATGACGAACAGGATCAGGGGCGCAATGCTGAACACCCACTTGTCGGCCTTTGCGGGGATGATGTCTTCTTTCAGCAGGAACTTGACGGCATCGGCAATGGGCTGCAGGAGTCCGTGCCAGCCGGCCCGCATGGGTCCGAGCCTCGACTGCATATGCGCAAGCACCTTGCGCTCCATGTAGGGTAAATACATGATGTTGGCCAGGAGGAACGCCACCAGGACCAGGGCCGGAATAAGGAAGATCACCAGCATCAGGATGCTATTCAATATGTGATGGATATCGGGCATGGTCTGCTCCTATACTTCGATCTTCAAATGCCGTATGGTACCTATTTCATGGGAACGCGTTATCATTCCGCCTGAGGAGAAAAGCAGCCTCTCGGCCGTAAGCACTTCCTGCGTCATGATCGAGTCCGAATGAAGCGAAAGATCAACGTCCGTATTGATCAGCGGGGACTTCTCGCGCGGCCAGCATGCGCCGATCGCGAGGTCGGTGTACATCGGTACAACCGCCCTGATCTCGTTCATGATGTCCCGGGCCGAGGCATAGTGCATCGAGCCGCCCATCCGCTTTGCTATGTCCTGAATGATGTCCCAATCCGGCCGTGACTCTCCGATCGGCTCTTCCGCCTTGTTCAGCTGCTGGAGCCTGCGTTCAAGGTTGGTGAACGTACCGGTCTTCTCCGCGCTTGCCGCTGCCGGGAGCACCACGTCGGCGATCATCGCCGTCTCGGTCATGAAGATGTCCTGCACAACAAGGAACTCGAGTTTGTCGAGCGGCTGCTGGAGGCGCCGGTCGCTCCCCACCGGATCATCGCCCATGATATAAAGCGCCGCGAGCTTGCCCGGCGCAATCGCCTCTATCATCTCGACGGCGTTCATGCCGGGCGTCTCAGGCAGGATCGCGTTCCACGCGCTCGCAAACAAGGCGGTCTGGTCAACGTCCACCGTGCGATATCCGGGGTAATAGGCCGGATGCACCCCCATGTCGAGCGCTCCCTGGAAGTTGCTTCGCCGTACCAGTGGATAGTGCGTGACGTTCTTGAGCTGCCCGAGAGCTCCTTGATCTTCACGAACTCCTTGTCGGTCACCCGGGCGGGGACGATGATCGCAACACTCTTGGCCGCCTTCAGAAGCTCAACGGCCTTCAACACCTCGCTCCCGCCCTTTGCGGAGGAGAGAGCGGATACCAGGCCCTCGATCGCCTTTTCTGAACTCGTGGGAATGACCACCGAGGCGATCTTGTTGAATTTATTTTGCTCGCTGTTAACGAGAATGACCTTCCGTTCCTTCCGGGTCACGGCACGGACGATCTCAATGCCGGTAAGCGGATTGATCTCTCCCACATTTTTATCGAGCACGAGGATAACGTCATGCTCGCTCATCTTGTTCAATTCTCCCGAGAAGAACGCCGCGTTCAGCCCTTTCGGCACTTTTAGCCTCGCGAGCATGTCCACATTATTCGTCCCGACCACGGTGCGCATGAACTTCTGGAAAAGATAACTATCTTCATTCGTTGTCCGGACCGAACCGAGCGCGCCGATGCTCTGAGGCCCGCGCTTGCTCTTGATCACCTTGAAGTTGGTCGCGATGACCGACAACGCCTCGTCCCAGTTGCAGTCCACGAGTTCGCCGCCGATCCGCATCTTCGGGGTCGTGATCCGCTCGCTGCTGTGAACAGCATCCCAGCCGAAACGGCCCTTGGCGCATAGATAGTTGTCCTTTGCCGGACCCACGCGCATGATCTTCCCGTCGCGTGTTTCGTACGTGGTCCCGCAGCCGCAGCCGCAGTAGTTGCAGACCGACTTGGTCCCCTCGAGGTTCCAGCTCCGGGCCTTGTATTTGAATTGGCGCGTGGTAAGCGCGCCCACGGGGCAGATCTCGGTGCACTCGCCGCAGAACTCGCAGTCGAGCGGACGGTCGAAGTCAGTGCTGATACGCGCCCTCGTTCCCCTGCGGGTAAAGGCCCACTCTCCCACGCCGTTCTGTTCATCGCAGATCCTGACGCATTTTCCACAGAGAATGCAGCGGCTGATGTTGCGTTCCACGATCGGGCTCTCCAAAGTCCGGCGGGAGGTACCCCTTTTCAGCGTCGAACCGGCTTGGTGCGAGACCGTACTCGTGAACAAGGTCCTGAAGCTGGCACTCGCCGGCCTTGTCGCAGACCGGGCAGTCGAGCGGGTGCTTGATCAGCAGGAGTTCGAGCACCATCCGCCGCGCCTCAATGAGCGCCGGGCTTGTGGTTCTGACGACCATATTATCGGTAGCCGGCGTGGTGCAGGACGGCGTGAACTTGCGGGGGGTTCCCTCCACCTCAACCAGGCAGATCCTGCAGGCGCCGAAGGGATGCAATTTATTGTCCTGGCACAGGGTCGGCACCCGCGATCCTGCCGCGTTAGCAGCGTCAAGGATGGTGGACCCGTGGGGCACCTCGACCTTCTTTCCATCAACCGTTACCGTCATGTTCGCCATAGTTTTTACCTTAAACCTTTTTTACCACAGAGATCACAGAGATTTGAACCTGACGTGTCAAATCTTTCCTGTTTCTTCTCTGCGTCCTCTGTGGTGAAGATTTTATTCTTAATCGATCGACCAGAACCTGCATGCCTTGATGCAGGATTTGCACTTCGTGCACTTTTCCGGATCGATATAGGCCACCTGGCCTTTTTCCCAAATAAGCGCCCCGGCCGGACAGGCCTTGAAGCACTGGCCGCACTTCTTACACTTGTCCTTGTCCACCACGAACTTGACGAGGGGAGTACAGACCCTGGCCGGGCAGCGGTGCTCCTTGATGTGCGCCTCGTATTCGTCGCGGAAATACTTGATCGTGGTGAGCACGGGGTTGGGCGAGGTCTGGCCCAAACCGCACAGCGAGGTGTCCTTGATCTGCTGCGAAAGGTCGAGCAGCAGCTCGATATCGCCTTCGCGGCCTTCGCCGTTCGTGATGCGCTGCAGGATGGTAAGAAGCGTTTTGTTGCCGATGCGGCAGGGAACGCACTTGCCGCAGGACTCGTCTTCCGTGAACTCGAGGAAGAACTTGGCCATGGCCGGCATGCAGGTGGTTTCGTCCATCACCACCATGCCGCCGGAACCCATGATCGCGCCGGTCTTGTTGATGTTCTCGAAGTCCACCGGCGTGTCGATCAGCGTATGAGGGATGCAGCCGCCCGACGGTCCGCCCATCTGCACGGCCTTGAACTTTCGGTTGTTTTTGATTCCGCCGCCGATTTCAAAGATGATGGTCTTGAGCGGAGTGCCCATCGGCACCTCGACGAGGCCGATATTGTTAAGCGCGCCCGAGAGCGCGAACACCTTGGTCCCTTTGCTCTTTTCGGATCCCGAGGCTCGAAAACCAGTCCGCGCCGTTCAGGATGATCGGCGGCACGTTCGCAAAGGTCTCGACGTTGTTCAGCACCGAGGGACGCATCCACAAGCCCTTGACCGCGGGAAACGGCGGTTTTGCCCGGGGCATGCCGCGCTTGCCCTCGATGGACGCCATGAGGGCCGTTTCCTCGCCGCACACGAAGGCGCCCGCCCCCTGATAGATCTCGATATCGAGGTCGAACCCCGTGCCGAGGATATCGTTGCCCAGCAGCCCGTTCTCCTTGGCCTGATCGATGGCTATCTGGAGACGGTGCACGGCAAGCGGATACTCCGCGCGCACATAGATATAGCCATAGTGGGCGTTGATGCCCTTGGCCGCGATGATCATTCCCTCGAGCACCGAATGGGGATCCGCCTCCATGACGCTCCGGTCCATGAATGCGCCGGGGTCGCCCTCGTCGCCGTTGCACAGGATATATTTGATATCGCCGGTGACCCGCGCGCAAAGCTCCCACTTGAGACCCGTCAGGAAGCCGGCGCCGCCGCGTCCGCGCAGCCCCGAACTTTTCACTTCGCTCACGATCTGCTCGGGCGTCATCTCGGTGAGCGCCTTGGCCGCGGCCATGTATCCGTCGCGGGCAATATACTCCTCGATCTTCTCCGCATCGATGAGGCTCCGGTTCCTCAGCGCACGCAACACCTGGTGCTTGAAGAACGGGATATCGTTCATCACGGGGATCGTGTTTTTCGCCGCCGGCGGCGTGTAGAGGAACTTCTCGACCGGCCTCCCCTTGATGAAGTGCTCCTCCACGAGGAACGGCACATCATCGGGCTTCACCAGCTGGTAGAAGATGTCCTCGGGGTAGACCACCATGACCGGTCCCTTGGCGCAGAATCCGTTGCACCCCGTCAGCACGATCTTGACCTCGTTCTGGAGGTTCCGCTTGATGAGCTCGGTCTCGAGGGCGTCCTTGACCTTGAGCGATCCGTTCGCCACGCAACCCGTGCCTGCGCAGATCATTATGTTAGAACGGTATGTCGTCGTTTCCACGGTTATTTACTCCGTAAATATATTGGAAATTGAAGATTGGAAATTTTTAAATTTTAAAGAAGAACATACTGTTTTTCAATCTACAATATTCAATCTGCAATTTCCAATTTTCAATTCTTCTTAGTACGTCGTCTCATGTCCTACCACCAGCGCGTACTCCGCGACCGGCTTGCCCCCTACGATGTGTTCGGCAAAGATCTTTCGCATTTTCTCGTCCGTCAGCGAAATGTATTTCACCGGCGGCTCACCCGTGGTCTCGATGGTGGCCATGGGCTCCTTGCTGCAAAGGCCCGCGCAGCCTGACGTGGTGATCGCGACGTCCTTCAGGTTCGATTTGGCGAGCTCTTCCATGATCGTGTTCATGATGCCCCTGGCGCCCGCGGCGATCCCGCAGGTCCCCATGTGCACCGTGACCCTGACGCGGAACCCGCCCTCGCGAAGCCCCTGGTGGTAATCTTCCTTGATCTTCTTTAAATCAGCGATCGTGAGCTTGGCCATAGTTCATCACTCCGTGAATTGTTAGATACAAAATGATACCGACGAGTACGTTTGCATTTTGCACTGTGCAATTTGCAGTATGGGCCTACTCGTACTTCTTGACAATGTCCATCACCTTCGTGGCGGCAACGTCACCGTAGGTGTCCTGGCCGATAACGACGACCGGCGCAAGACCGCACGCGCCGAGGCACCTCACGGCCTCGAGGGAATACCTCTTGTCCCTCGTCACCTCTCCGACCTCCAGATCGAGCTCGTCCTTGATCTTATCGAGGATCTCCTCGCTCCGTTTCACATAGCAGGCAGTGCCGAGACAGACCCGGATCACGTGCTTGCCGCGCGGCACGAGCGTGAAAAAAGAGTAAAAGGTCGCGACGCCGTAGACCACGCTTGGCGACATATTGAGACCCCTGGCGACGTATCGCTGCACCGCAGGGGGTAGATATCCGCATACTTCCTGTGCCTGCTGCAGCACGGGGATGAGAGACCCGGGTTTGTCCTTATACCTCGCGACGATCGCGTCGATCTTCAGGAACATCGCCGGCGTTATGATCTCATTATTTGTCGCAGTCTGCTGTGCAACCGCTTCGCTACTCATCGTTTACCTCTTGGCAATGTGAAATGTCACCGTTCAAACTGGATCTGTTCCTTGAACATGCCCCTGATCGCATCAAGCACCGCCGGAGCATTGATCGGCACGCCTTCAAGGTCGTTTTTGATCTCCCGTGTGTCGAGCCGGAAGACCCTGTCGCCCTCCCGTGCTTCATACACAACATCAAGATCGGGGTGGCCTGCGATCAGGGTGAGCACCGTATCAGCCATGCTGCCGATCGCCGGCCGGTCCACATGGCTCCAGCGAAAAATTACTGCAACCTTCGTTCCCTTGCCCGGAGCGGAATCCACGGTTACCTTCCCGCCTGCCTGCTCCGCCGCCTGGGACAGGAGCGGTATCCCCAGTCCGGTCTTTTTGTGCTTGGTGGTGAAAAAAGGGTCCCGGACCTGTGCAAGCGTCTCGGCATCCATTCCCCTGCCGTCGTCAATCACTTCAACGCGGATAAGGTCGTGCTCCACGTCCCTCGTGATGATGATCGATATCGTCTTCGCATCAGCGCGGACCGCATTCTCGGCAATATCAAGGATATGCAGCGAGATGTCTTCCACGGCCTCAGCAGACCGCCTTCCTGCCGTCTCTGCCCGCCAGTGCTTTTTTGATCTCCGCTACGGTCCCGTCTTCGATCGTAAAGCACATGGTCCGTTTTCCGATGTCCCCGAGACCGTGAGCATCGGAACTGGTGATGATCGGATACTTCCCGCAGTCAGGGAACCGGTCTGCCGCCTCAGCCGCGGTCATGTGCGCTGAGACCTCAAGGGCATCAAGAGCAAGCCGAGGCGGGACAAAGCCAAGCTGTCCAATGATGCTGAACGACTCACGGTCCACATGCGCCGCGATCACCAGGCTTGCACCTTGTGCCGCGCGCGCCGCTTCAACGATTTCCGCGGCCGGCAGCGATGTTGCCCCGATCAATAGCCGGTCGCAGAACCCGGTCACCCCGTCTTCGTCATCAGCGATCACCTGCTGGCCGAAGGCATGCTCATCATTCGTGCCCTGCAGGTGGTGGTTGATAAAATCCTGGAATTTCAGGAGATCGTCATCGTCATCAAAGAACACCAGGATGTGCGCTTCCTCGGAAGAGGCGACTTCCATCCCGCCCAGCACCATCAGCCCGTTCCGCAAACCCGCCTTTTTCACCGCAAGGACATTTTCCGCCGAGTTATGGTCACAGATCCCGATCAGATCGAGGCCCTTCCCGAGGGCCGCACTCACCACTTCACGGGGCGACATGTCCAGACCGGCGCAGGGAGACAGGCAGGTATGCACATGCAGATCCGCCTTAATCCGCCTCAGCGCCACGGATCCCTGCCTTGTATAATCTGCCGACCAGTTCAAACGCCGACAGGCCGCTCACCAGGACCGGGATGCCCTCTTCCTCAGCCTTGGCAATCGTGTCTTTTTCCGGCTGCCGTCCCTGGACCAGGATAATGCCCGCCAGGTCCTTGTGCGACGCCACAGCCACGATGTTCTGATGAATGTGGAGCGTTACCCAGAGGGTACCCTCGTCCGCATGGGCCAGGACGTCCGACAGGAGGTCGCTCACGTAACCGCTGCTCACCTCTCGGTCAAGGTGATCGGCGCCGGTCTTTACTTCCAGACCGAATTCCTTTACAAGGTCACTCAGGTTCATAATGGGTTCCCGATCAACTCGTATAATAGAACTGCATGGTCAGGTGCGTTCCATCGGGCACCGATGATCTCAGGTCCATCTCATCGGCGCATTTCTTCATGTTCACCAGCCCCATGCCTGCGCCGAACCCCAGTTCCCGCACCCAGTCGGGCGCAGTGGAGTACCCCGGCTGCATGGCACGCTCGACGTCCGGGATTCCGGGACCCTGGTCGATTGCTTCCACGGTGATCCCCCACTTTTCCACCTGGGCCCGGATCTGACCGCCCTTGGTGTACGATGCAAGATTGATCTCAGCCTCATAGGTGGCAACGCCGATCCTTCTCAGGAGCGGGGGACAAACACCCAGTTTCTTGAGCGCGTTCTTGAGCTCGCTCGCCGCCTTGCCGGCTTCCTTCAAGCTCTGACCGATAACATTATACTTGAAGATGAAACTGATCTCGTCAGCGGTCACGTCCTCGAAGAATTTCTTCACCGTAGGCCGATGACGCGTAATGGTTTCCTTTTTTTCGGCCTGCTCGTATTCGATCTCAAGCTTCTTGAGCAGGCCTTCTACGATGCTCCCCTTGGTGACGATACCTACCAGCTCATCCTGCCGATTCAACACGGGGTATCGCCTGAACCCGTATTTGGAAAATTTGGCGATGCAGTGCACCAGGAGCTCGTCGCTGTACAGGCACTCAACCTTCGTCTTCATCCTCTCCCGGATGGGAGCATTGATCGCGTTGTCATTGAGGGCATTGATCAGGTCTTCGATGCTGACCATGCCGACAAGCTTCCCGTTCTCGACCACCGGCGTGCCTGACAAGCGATTGTCCCGCAAGAGGATCCTGAGTTCCGCCATGGTCTGCTCCGGCCCGACGATGACCATCGTGGGGGGCATGACCTCCCCGACCGTGATCTCATAGACCATCTCCTGGGTCTTGGTCACCCGGTCCATCGCTCCCTGCTCTTTTTCTTGCTGTTCCATCCGTCTAATGCCGCTCGGCCACTCCTCTAAGTCCCTTCAGGTACAGTATGCCGCAGGCCTCGAACATCGTGAGCTTCGTCACGAACAGGGGGATGTCCTTCTGTTTTGCCAGCGCCACCGAGTCAGCATCCGGCTGTTTGCCGCGCACGACGCAGACCGCCTTGATATCGGCGATGTCGGCCGTCCGTACTGCCTGGGGGTTGGTGAGTCCCGTGATCAGAATGCCGTTCGCGTGAGTGCGGCCGAGCACGTCGCTCATGAGGTCGGCGCTGAAGCAGTGCTCCACCTCGATCCCATCGATAAGACCGTTCCCGGCAAGGACCTGCGCGCCCAAGAGGTTCACAATCTCTCTCAAATTCATCCGGCAACCCTCTCCTCTATCGGTCACACTCGCCGAGCACGATATCGATCGTGCCGATGCAGGCGATAACATCCGCCATCATATGTCCGGTCACCATCTTCGGAAGGGCGCTCACATGCACATACGATGGCGCGCGGATCTTGATGCGGTACGGCCTGCCGCTGCCGTCGCTCACAATATAAAATCCGAGCTCGCCCTTCGGCGCCTCGGTGGCCACATAGACTTCGCCCTTGGGCATGGGGACCCACTTGCTCATGAGCACGAACTGGTGCGCAAGGGACTGCATGTTCTGCATCACCTGCGTCTTCTCCGGCATGGCATAGCGCGGGTCATCGGTCGTGATCGGCCCCGGCTGCATCATGTCAAGACATTGTTTGATGATCCGGTTGCTTTGGCGCATCTCGTTGATGCGCACGATATACCGGTCGTACACGTCCCCGTTCTTCCCGAGCGGAACATCGAACTCCACCTTATCATAAGCAGCATAGGGCTCGACCTTGCGCAGGTCGTAGTTCACACCCGAGCCGCGGAGCGTACCGCCGGTCAGACCGTAGTTGACCGCATCCTCGGCCGAGAACACGCCGATACCCACTGTCCGCTTGAGCCAGATCCTGTTCTCGCGGATAAGCGTATCGTAATCTTCGAGCCGCTTGGGGAACAGTTCGGTGAACTCGCGGCACTTATCGATAAAATCGCGCGGCACGTCGTTCCGCAGACCGCCGATGCGGACATAACTTACGGTCTGTCGCGCTCCCGTCACCATCTCCGTAAGGTCGAGGATAAGTTCCCGTTCCCGCAACGTGTACATGCAGACCGTCATGGCGCCGATATCAAGGGCGTGGGTGCCGAGCCACACAAGGTGCCCGGAAAGCCGCGTGAGCTCGGCCATCAGTGTCCTGATGAACTGCGCCCGCTCCGGCACGGTGATGCCGGCGAGCTTCTCCACGGCCACCACGTAGCCGAGGTTGTTGTTCATGCAGGTGATATATTCCAGCCGGTCCGTCATGGGGATGATCTGGTGGTAGGTGCGGCTCTCCATCCACTTTTCGATCCCGCGGTGAAGATACCCGGGACGCGGGTCACAGCCCACCACGGTCTCACCCTGCAGATCGAGCACCAGGCGCAGCACGCCGTGGGTGGCCGGATGCTGGGGACCCATGTTGAGCGTAATTTCTTTTTGTACTATTTCTTTCTTCTGTATCGGTAGAAGACATTTCTTCACCATATAATGTCAAATGTCAAAACTCAAGTTCAAATTCAAACATCAAGTGCCAAATGTCAAAATATTTTGAACTTTGAATTTTGAACTTTCTTTAGTAGCCTTTCAACGGATATTCCTTCCGGAGAGGATACCCTTCCCAGTCCTCGGGCAGGAGGATCCTGCGGAGGTCCGGATGGCCGTCGAATTTTATCCCCATGAGGTCAAAGGTCTCGCGCTCGTGCCAGTTCGCTGTTTGCCAGATCGAGGAGACCGAGTCTATTCGCGGGTCCTCTTCCGGCACTCTGACCTTTAAGCGAATGCGATGGTGGAATGTGGTCGAGATCATATTATACACGACCTCGAACCGCGGCCCGCTGTCGCCGGGGTAGGTTGAATAATCGACTGCCGTAAGATCGGCCAGATGGTCCATCCTGACCAACGGTTCGTCGCGGAGGTAGAGGCAGATTTCCCTGATCATGTCCTTTTTGAGGGACACTCCCACCTGCCCAGCATGGGTCGTCGTGCCGAGTACCTGGCCAGGAAAGTTTTCTTCAATCATTTTGGCGATCTGCAAGGGGTCCATACAACCTCGTCTCGTACTGATCTCTACCCAAGGCTCCGGTGCAAAGCGGCCTGGCATTCGGAGTCTCTGTGGCCTGCTGCAGGCGATACGGTATAGTAGGTGTTGATCTTATTGTGCAGGATCTACTTCCGGATGTAGTGCTCGGTTCTGATCTTTTCCTGCAGCTTCATGATGCCGAACATCAGGGCCTCCGGCCGCGGCGGACAGCCGGGGATATACACGTCTACCGGGACAATATTGTCTACGCCCTGCACCACGCTGTAGGTATTGAAGATCCCGCCGGAACCGGCGCAACTGCCCATGGCGATAACGTACCGCGGCTCGGGCATCTGGTCGTACACACGGCGAACGATCGGGGCCATCTTTTTGGTAAGGGTTCCGGCGACGAGCAGAAGGTCTGACTGCCTTGGAGAAGGACGAGGCACCGTGCCGAACCGGTCGAAATCATGCTGGGGAGCGGAGTAGTACTGGATCATCTCGATGGCGCAGCATGCGAGACCGAACGTCATGGGCCAGATGGAGTAGGAACGCGCAAGGTTCAAAAGCTCATCGAGCTTCGTGGTGACGTACCCCTCTTCGAAGGCGTTCTGGATTATTCCCATTCAAGGGCCCCCTTCTTCCACGCATAAAAATACCCAACGAGCAGGATGGCGATGAAGACCACCATTTCCACAAAACCGTACAGGCCAATGTGGTTATAGGCTACAGCCCAGGGATAGAGAAACACGGATTCGATGTCGAATATGAGGAACAGCATGGCGATGATATAATAACGGATAGAGAACTTCTGATGGGCGTCCATGAAGGGCGTGATGCCGGACTCGTAGGTCAGCAGCTTTTCGGGATAGGGGTTCCGTGGCCGGAGGACCCAGCTGAAGACAAGCATCCCGATGCCGACGGCGGTGCCGAGCAGCAGAAAAACAATCACGGGCAGAAAGTGTTCCGGAAGATAGGTACTTGGTGTCATACACTAAACTCCCTGCTATTAAATTTTGGATTAGCAGAACTTCTAAAACGGGCTCATGATAAGCCATGCAAAAATATTTGTCAAGCAAAACATTTGAACAAAAGTCATTCGGTTCTGTATTAAACAGGGTCCTGAGATTTCACGGCCCGGGAAGCCCTTTCCCCTTGTTTTCAGGCGTTTGATACAGTACAATAGCCTCCACTCGTGAGGATACCATGGACCCCTATTCCAAAGACCAACTGCTGTCGTTCTACAATTTTCATCTGAAAAAGTTCGGCGACAGGCCCGAAGCTCTCCGCTGGACACCGCAGGGCCAGCTCAAACGATACCATATGCTCGCTGACATCGCGCCCGCACGGGACCTGAACAACGCGACCGTGCTCGACTACGGATGCGGGACCGGGGACTTTTATAAATTCTTGAAGCGTCGGGGCATCAACGTGAAGTATACGGGCGTGGACATCAACGAAAACTTCATCAACCTGGCGAAAAGCAAGTACCCCGAGTGCACCTTCAAGGTCATGAATGCTGATGACGACCAGTTCGAAGGGTTCTATGACTATATCTTCATCTGCGGCGTGTTCAATTTGCAGGTCCCCGGCGTTGACGATGATCTGAAGAACGCGCTGGTCACGCTCTTCAGGCACTGCAACAAAGGCCTGGCGTTGAGCGCCCTCTCGTCGCACACGCCCATCAAGGACCCCGAGCTCCACTTCACCTCACCTGGTGAGATGGTGAAGTTCTCCCTCGAGAACCTGTCACCCTCCATCGCCCTCAGGCATGACCGGATCCAGTACGACTTTACCCTCTATGTGTATACTTCGTTGAATGAGGTCGAGCTGTAAGGTTGCCATCGATTTCCCACGCCTCATCCGCATCACTGCCTGGATAGACCGGAAAAGCTTTTTAACGGGATTGACAGGATAACATATCGCACAGGGTATTTTCATACCCCTTCGATCCAGTAAATACCCTGCTAGCCTGTCAACGGATCAAGGTTTTCCCACCCGAGGGACCTGAAGTCAATAGTGCGGTCCAAATAAACCATCTTTTCGCTTACGGCCTGAAAAATCCCTTATAAAACTTCATGGCCCTCCCTTGGTACGCGTTGAATATTCTTTCCGATTCCGCTGTAATGGAAGCGACATCGACCCCCTGCTCCCGTGCCAACCAGTCCCGGACAATAGTGGGAGTGACTTCGATATGGAACTGGAGCGCGTATACCCGGTCGGTGTATCGGAACGCCTGGTTCGGGAAGATGTCAGACGACGCGAGCCGCACCGCACCGCGCGGCAGATCAAAGGTGTCCCCGTGCCACTGGAACACCTGTGCGGCGTTCCTGTCGGGAAGCGCAAGGGCGGACATGAGAGGGTCGCTCATCCCGTCAGGGTCCAGCGCCACCTCGTACCAGCCGATCTCTTTCTTCTGACCGGGATAGACCTTTGCTCCGAGCGCATGCGCCACCATCTGCGCGCCAAGACATACGCCGAGCACATGTTTGTTCGCCTTGATCGAGCGATCGATGAACAGCGCCTCGTTGACGAGATAGGGATAGTGTTGCATCTCATACACCGCCATGGGGCCGCCCATGATGAGGAGGTGGGTGAAGGAATCCAGATCAGGCACTGCATCACCGGTGCTCATTTCACAAATGGAATAAGGGATTGTTTCGGAATTGAGATAATCAGCGATCGTACCAGGTCCTTCGGAGAAAACATTTTTAATGATAAGAACATGCATGCAATACCCCTATGCGTTCTTCGTAAAAAACACAAACGCCATCGCCGGCCTTTTGGACGAAACTGAAGTGACGAACTGGATACTCTCGAAGACATACCCCTTTGCCGCCCACTCGTTCAGGGTCCGCTCGATCTCTTCATCGGTCACTGTACTGATTTCAACGACCTTGTATTTCATGGCTGCATTATAGGAAAGTGCCCGTCATTTTTCAATATTTTTTCGATGAACGCGAAAAATTTCCTGTTGCTATTCATGGGCAGAGTCAATATAATCTGCCCATGCTGAAACAGAAAAAAGGGACGCGCACCGGCCTCGATCTCATCGACACGCTCTGGCCCGGTGACCTCAAGGGCGCGCGCGTCGGGCTTGTGGTGCATCCCGCCTCGGTCAACAGCAGACTGGAGCACGCGATCACCGTCTGCATGCGATCGAGGAAGTTCAAGCTCGCCGCGCTCTTCGGACCCCAGCACGGCATCCTCGGTCAGACGCAGGACAACATGGTCGAGTGGGAAGGTTTCCGCGACCCCGGTACGGGCCTGCCGGTGTACAGCCTTTACGGAAAGACGCGCAAACCCCGGCCCGAGATGCTCGCCGATGTTGATGCGCTTGTGATCGACCTGCAGGACGTGGGCAGCCGCTACTACACCTTCATCTGGACGCTGGATCTCTGCATGCAGGCCTGCCGTGAAGCAGGCAAAACGATCGTCGTGCTCGACCGTCCGAATCCCCTTGCCGGCCATATCACCGAAGGACCGGTGCTCGACCCCGAGTTCGCATCGTTCGTCGGGCTGCGGCCGTTGCCGGTGCGGCACGGCATGACCATCGGAGAAGTGGGCGCATACCTTCGCGACACCTTCTATCCCGGTCTCGATTATGCTGTCATCCCGATGCAGGGATGGAAACGGACGATGTGGTTCGATCAGACGCGCCTGCCCTGGGTCATGCCTTCTCCCAATATGCCGACACTCGATACGGCGCTCGTCTATCCCGGCATGTGCCTGTTCGAGGCCACGAACATCTCGGAAGGCCGCGGAACGACACGGCCGTTCGAGCTCTTCGGCGCCCCGTTCATCCATCCGGAAACCCTGGTGGCCGTGCTCAAGGAATTCAAGCTTCCCGGTGTGCTGTTCCGGCCGCTCTCGTTCCAGCCCACGTTCCAGAAGCACGCGGGCCTGCTCTGCGGAGGCGCACAGATCCATGTTACGGACCGCGAGAAGTTCAAGCCGTTCAAGACCGGCGTGGCGATCCTGAAAGCGATCCACAACACCTACCCGCGCGATTTCACGTGGAACCAGCCGCCTTACGAGTACGAGGAGGTCAACCTCCCGATCGACATCCTTGCAGGCTCCAGCCGGCTGCGAAAGGACATCGAATCATGGAAAGACCTTGGATGAAATGGAAAAATGGTGGAAAAAAGAGGCGAAGGCGTTTGAAAAAATAAGAAGGAAATACCTGATCTATGAATAATCGTCTCGCAGACGCAGAGTATGCAGAGGAAAGCACGGCAATGCCTCGGGTTTAAAACCAAGAAAAGAATTTGATGTTGCCGTTCTCTGCACCCCTGCGCCTCTGCGAGAGACCGCTTTTAACATGCCCAAATTCCCGATCAACATATTCCTCCCCGCAGCCGGACTCGGCGAGCGGCTCAGGCCGATCACAAACCACCTGCCCAAGCCGCTGCTGCCAATCCTCGGCAAGCCGCTGATCGACATCATCCTCGAATCGGCTCACCGCTGTTTGTGATGGAAGGATCGGCATCAATCTTCATTACAAACCTGAGCTGCTGCGAAGCTGGGCACGGGCTTCCGTCCACGCAGACCGAATCCGGTTCTTCCCCGAAGACCCGATCCTCGGCACCGGAGGCGCGCTCAAGAACGCCGAAGAGTTCCTGTCAACCGGCCATTTCCTGGTGCACAACTCGGACATTCTTCTGGATATCGACTTTGAACAACTGATCGATACCCATCTCGCGTCAGGAAACATCGCCACGCTCGTGACACATAAGCATCCGAAGTACAGCAACGTGGTGGTTGATGAACATGACCTTCTGCTTGATGTAGAAAATCCAGGGGATTCCCGACCAGACCCGAACACCATTGCCAAAAAAGTCGCCTATACCGGCATTGCCGTCTATTCTCCGAATATCCTGAAATTCCTGCCCCCCGGCGTGTCCCACATGACCGTGGCCTGGGTCGCAGCCTCGAAAGCCGGACATCGGGTACAGGCGCTCGATGTTACCGGCGCTTATTGGAATGACATCGGCACACCGGCCTCGTATGCCGCGGGTGTGCTCGATGCCTTGAGGGAAAACGGGGAAACCGTTTATCTGTCCCCGGCCGCTGAATGCGGAAAGATCGGCATAGACGGCTATATCGTGATCGAATCGGGAAGCGAGGTCCGGGACGGGGCGCGGCTCCGAAACTGCATCGTGATGGCCGATGCGCGGGTCTCAGGCAGACACGAAAACCGCATCATCGGTCCTGACTATGCCATCGATCTCAAGGAAACAGAGATGCAGCCCTCGCTCCACAGCCGGGAGCAAAAGAGGGTCGCGCTGAACGACCCGCTGTTTGCCGCTTACTTCGGTTTGAACGAACAGGTCATAAATGCCGGCGAGGCAGAGCTGGTGGATGCGGACCTGATCGGCCTCGGCGGCTCTGACAGGCGTTACTTCCGTGTGCGGAATGATGGGAAAACGGCGGTGCTCATGGAGTGCAGGCCCGATGACCCGGATTACGAACGCCACCTCATCTATACCCGCTTCCTCGAGGCCCACTCCGTCCCGGTGCCGGGACTCATAGCCTTCGTCGATGATGATAAACGCGCCCTCTTCGAAGACCTCGGCGACACCAGTCTCTACTCATACCTGAAGCTTCCCCATGACAACGGACATATCGAGGACATCTATCGAAGCGTTCTCGATATCCTGATCATGCTCCACAGCCGGGTCACCAGGCATATCCATGAATGTCCCCTGCTCCGGGACCGGGTCTTTGGTTATGACTATCTGAGATGGGAAACAAGCTATTTTCTCGATCGGTTTGTTACGGGACTCCAAAAGGTAGTGCTGAAGAACAGGCCGGCGTTGGAGCGGGAATTTCATAGCCTCGCGCAGAAGGTTGACACCTATCCCAAGGGTGTGATCCATCGAGACTTCCAATGCCAGAACATCATGATCACACCCGGCGGTATTCCCCGGGTCATCGATTTTCAGGGCGCGCGAATGGCCCCTGCCGCATACGATGTCGCCTCGGTCCTCTGGGACCCCTACCACCGGCTCGACGATGGTGTTCGTGAACATTTGATCGATTATTACGTGGGTGAGATGGAGCGGAATTCAGCGGGCTTTCAGGAGGCAGTATTCAGAGAGAGCCTTATCCCCTGCCGCCTGCAGCGCCATATGCAGGCACTCGGCGCATACGGATTCCTCTCCGTCGTAAAAGGGAAAAAGTATTTCCTCAAGCATGTCCCGGAAGCGCTCAGACTGCTCAGGGAAGAGACCGCTGCAACAAAAAACGACTATCCAAAACTCTACGAACTCGTGCAGGGCCTGTCGTAAACTTACACTAGCGCCTTTTGCCTTCAATGCCTTCTCAATTGCGGCGATCTGCTCGTTATACCGCTTGCAATCCTCTTCATATTCGGTCGCCATATTCTGCGCCTTCTCAGCGCCGATATGCACCGAGGTCTTGCCGAAGGTGAACGAGTGCAGGTCCTCAATGTCACAGAGGTTGTCCTTGAGCCTTTTGAGCTCTGCCTTGAGTTCTTCGATTGACATGTCTTCCTAGTTTCTTCGTCATAATAACAAGCCTCAAGAAAACTTCTATTCCGTTTACCTGCAGAGTCGCTTTAGGATATCCGTTTCGTTCTTATGTCTATATTCTTTCCGTGGCTCTACATCCCTGTCCGTGACAAAACCGTTGTTACGCTAATTTGCCTATATAGTCAAGCGCCTCGTGCCGGTCCGTCAGCATACCCTCAGCCTGGCGCTCTTTGATCTCTTCAAGGATCTCCCGGAACTTCGGCCCCGGCTGTAATCCGAGATCGATCAGGTCCTGCCCGGTCACGAGCGGCCTGGCCTCGACCTTCAGGAACTTTGTAAAGTAATAATCCAGCACCAGTGCCATGGGCTTCGTCGTGTCCGTGAACTTCTCCTTCGGCATGATCTCGAAGGTCGCGCGCGCGTCCGCCTGCGCGAGGACCAGGCTTTCCGGCAGGGCGTCTCCGAGGTCCCGGCAGTAGCGGTACATGGCGTTCTTGCTCGGCCCGCCCGGAGTGGAAAGATTGAACAGCCGCATGTGCTGTTTGATGACCTTCGTGACCGTCTTCTCCGTGTCTCGCGAAAGCCGGAATCGCCTGCAGATAGATGCCGCCTTTTCAGCACCGAGGTTATCATGTCCGTGGAAACGCACATGGTCATCGGCCTTGCTGAAGGTCTCGGGCTTTGCATTATCATGGACCAGGCAGGCGAACCGGAGAGCCGCCTTGCGAGGGACATGCTGTTCAAGGTTCTCCTCAAGGTGTGCACGGACCGTCTCGCCATGGTCAGGCGATATGTTCGGCAGATCGTCAAACACGCTGTCTATATACCCGGCGGTCTTGATGGAATGGGTCAGTACATCGTGAACGTGATACCTGCCTGGTGCGAACCCGCGAAGAGGTTCGAGCTCAGGGAACAGCGGTGCAAGCAAACCAAGGGAATCCATAAGCATGAGATGCTTTTCAGCATTTCGCTCTGAGAGGATCAAAAAGAGTTCGTCCCGCACACGTTCAGGAGAGGACTTGCTGATGAGCTTTGAACGTTTCCGGATCTGCTGTGCAGCGTCATCTTCTATTGTAAATCCTAGTGTTGCCGTGAACCTCACCGCGCGCAAAAGCCTGAGCGGGTCTTCATCAAGCACCGCGGGTTTCGTCAAACGTATCAGTTTATTCTGTACGTCTTTCCTCCCATGAAACAAGTCGATCAGACCGTCGAAGGTTCTCTTCCGGGTGAATTCCCGCAGATCCAGCGCCATGGCATTGACGGTAAAGTCACGACGTCCGAGATCGGCATCAAGATCAGGTCCTTCGAAGTTCGTGAAGTCGAACTGAATGACGTCATGGTCTGCCTGCTTGACCACACGCGTGATCTTCCGTTCTTCATCGAGAAAGAAAAAGCTCGCGCCGATCACCTCGGCGAACCTGCGCGCCACATTCTCCGAACCTGAGGCCATGAGGAGGTCAATGTCCTTGATATCCTGCTTGCCGATCAGCAGGTCACGGACCGAGCCGCCTACGAGGTAGATTGTTTGCGGGGTGAGAGAAGGAAGGTCTGAAAGATATGTCTCGAAAGGAGCATTCATGGCTGAAGATAATTATACATGATGATGGGGCTGATCGTCACGCATCCGATGTCTTTTCTGCGACGTCCTCACCCGTGACCTTCCTGATCTGCTTCAACCGTTTCCGCCGCTCTTCCCGGGTAACATACCAGTCCTCGATGAGCGTCTCGATCAGGCCGATCAACAGCTCTGCCTCGCCGGGCTCGGTGTCGAGGATTTCAGCACCGTCGCTCTCCATACGGGTCCCGGTCATTCCACTCTTCCTGATGGACTCGATGGCCTCCCAGGTAAGGGGGTCTACCGTGCCTCTGATCTGACGGAACTCATCGTTCAGACTGCCGGGCTGGACTTGCCAGTAGTCCCGTATCATCGCCGAGAGACAGCGCCGTGAAAGGGCCGCTGCGACCTTTGGACTGAGCTCGATCGTGAGACAGGCCTCCTGGTAGTCTTGCAGAACATGCTGAGGAATGGCAACAGGAAAGGACCGGGCGCGCGACGGCGGGACAAGGTTCCATGTCTTGAGGTGCTTGCCCGTATAGGAACGGTTTCCGCTGACTTCCAGGCCGTGAAGAGAGGCGCTCAGGGAGAATTTTCCACACTCGGGATTGGGGCACACCACGAACTTGCTCACCAGACGGCGGGGACCATCTGCGTTCGGCAGGGTGAGATCGGCGAAGGCCACCTGCCGTCCCTCCTCGGTCACGGTCTGCTCCCTGTTGCAGTAGGGGCAGTACCAGAGATATTCGCTCACGTTTCCCTCCTTGGACCTGGACCACGCATCTCATATTTCAGATAGTCTTGTCGCCCTCGCTATTTCCGCAATAACTGACCGCGCACGTTCTTCCAATCCTTGTTCTTTGATCCTGTCCCTGTTCTTTTCGAAATAATTATTGAGCCCCTCTATTTTCTTGAGCAACTCTTCTCTCATATTTTTGATCTCTTTATCTTCGACGTGTTTTTTAAAGTAGCTATTATTTAACGCCGACATGGCCCTAATTAATTCATCTGTTGCCGATTCCATCGTTGTCCCATTCTTCAATCTTTCTTCTTTGCAGCATTTCATTATCGATTCGATCGCATCCAGGCACTCGGCAAAAATGGTCTTTGCCTGATTTCTCATGTTTTTTCGTTCAAGATACGCCATGTTGTCTGCAACATAGTCCTCTTTATTATCTTTTATTGCCGCAGCTTTATTATTATTGATCTTTTCCGTCAACTGCCCCATCTTTTTCTTAATATCTTCTTTTATCCTGATGGCTTCTTCCGCATGTTCGCCTTGCGCGATGATCGCGTCTATTCGTGAAAGGACAAACTCGAAATCTTTTTCGATTTCCTGATAACGGGCCAGCTTAGGAAAGTTTTCTCTATTTTCAGCATCTATTATGGTACTAATAGCTGCTGCTTCGGCAGGTATTCTAAAAGGTGCCTTCTTTTTCGCTTCTTTTTTTCCAAAGCCAAAGATATCTGCAATGCCCATAAGCCACCCATCCTGTTCCAACGATCTGCCTTACTTATCTCTCCAGAAGCTCCTGCAGCAAACCCTCATCCCACTCCTTCGTGATAACGACCTCGCCGATCTTCTTCGGCAGGACAAACTTCACCTTGCCGCCCTCTGCCTTCTTATCGATCTGCATCGTGCCCATTAATTCGGCAACGGAGGGTCTTCGACTGAGGGCGGTGAGGTCCGCAGGCAGGCCGTAGGACGTGATAAGCTTCTCCACGCGCCCGGGCACCGAGGCATCGCACAAGCCTGTCTTGTGTGCGAGTCGCGAGGCGTAGACCATGCCGATGGCGACGGCATGGCCGTGGCGCATGGTGTAATTTTCGGCCTTCTCGATGGCATGGCCGACCGTGTGGCCATAATTCAGGATCGCGCGGAGACCGCCCTCCCGCTCGTCCCTGCTCACGACCTCGGCCTTTATCTCACAGGAGCGCCGAATGACGTGCTCCAGCGAATCGGGATCGAGCGCGAGGATCTTTTCCCGGTTCTTGTCGAGGTATTCGAAGAACGCAGCGTCCCGGATCACGCCGTACTTGATCACCTCCGCCATGCCCGAGAGGAACTCTTCTTTCGGCAGGGACGTGAGCACGCTCAAGTCCATCAAAACTTTCCTCGGCTGATGGAACGCGCCGATCATGTTCTTGGCCATTGGATGGTTCACACCCGTCTTGCCGCCCACGCTGCTGTCCACCATCGCGAGGAGCGTGGTCGGAACCTGCACAAAAGGTACGCCCCGCATGAACGTCGCAGCAGCGAAACCCGTGAGGTCGCCGATCACACCACCGCCGAGTGCCACCAGCGCGGACGTGCGGTCAAAATAATTGGTCAGGAGCGCAGTATAAATGGCATTGGCCCAGTCAAGGTTCTTATACTGCTCGCCATCGGGGACTTCGATGGACATGACCATGAACCCTGCTGCTTTGAGACTGTCCACTACGCGCCGGCCATAAAGCTTCTTGACCGTCGGGTTCGTGACGAGGGCCATCTTCCGTCCGAAACCGAGGCCCTTCAGGCGCTCGCCGGTCTTTTCAAGGCTTGTGCCGATCTCGATATCGTAGCTTCGGTCGCCAAGACTCACATTAACAGTATGCATGTCTGATTCTCTCTTTGATCGCTCTGATGACGTCGTCGACGGACTTGTCGGAAGTGTCAATGCAAACATCGGCCTGGGCATAGAACTGTGCGCGGCTGTCGAGCAGTTCTTTGATCTTCACCTTCGGGTCCGCCGTCTGGAGCAGGGGCCGGTGGGTCTCGTGCTTGATGCGCTCGTAGATCACATCGGGACTCGCGGCGAGGCAGACTACGAACCCGCCCTTTTTGAAGGCCCCGCGGTTCCGGTCCTGGATCACCGCGCCACCGCCGGTGGAGACCACCTGGCCTTCGCCCGTCATGACCTGCCCGATGATCCTTGCCTCGACCTCGCGAAAGTAGGGTTCGCCGAATTTTGAAAAGATGGAGGTGATCGACAAATTCTGGTCGGCTTCGATAAGCTTGTCAACGTCCACAAAGGTGAAACCCAGGTCCTTTGCGAGCTGCGTGCCCACGCTCGTCTTACCCACGCCCATGAAGCCGGTGAGAATGATGTTTTTGAACATAATTACAAAAACCTTTTAGCTACAGAGAACACAGCGGTCACCGAGAAAACAGCGATTCAACGCAGGCTGAAGCCTGCTGCTATCATCCCTTCTGACTCCTGTCTCCTGACTCCTGCCTACTGTTTTTCTACTATTTCCCCTGCTCTTCTTCCACTTCCATCCGCGCCTTCAAATGCCTGTCGTACCCATGGAAGTTGCGCTTCATCTCGTCGATATTGTCGCCGCCGAACTTTTCGATCATGGCGGAGGCGATCTCGCATGCCACTGCTGCCTCAGCCACTATGCCCGCGGCCGGCACCGCACAAATGTCGGAGCGCTCGATGCTCGCCTTGAAGGGCTTCTTGCTTACCATATCCACGGAGCGGAGTGGTTTATACAGCGTGGGGATGGGCTTCATGGCAGCGCGGAGCGTAATGGTCTCGCCGTTGCTGATCCCTCCCTCGATCCCGCCCGCCGAATTCGTCTTGTGAAAGAAACCTTCCTTTTTGCTCCAGTAGATTTCGTCATGTACCTGGGAACCGGGTTTGTTCGCCGCGCCGAATCCCGCGCCCACCTCTACCCCCTTAATGGCCTGGATGCTCATGAGAGCGGCGGCGAGCTTGCCGTCGAGCTTCCGGTCCCAGTGCACGTGGCTGCCAAGCCCTATCGGCACATTGGTAACCAGGACCTCGAACACCCCGCCCAGGGAATCCCCTTGTGCCCGCGCCTCATCGATCCTGCGCATCATCCGCTTCTCCGCTTCAGGGTCGGCGCAGCGCAATTCGGACGCCTCTGCCTTTTTTTTGATCTCATGAACCGACGCCCTCGGGACCTTGGCAAACACATTCCCAATGGAGAGCACATGGCTCACGACCTCGATGCCGAACTCTTCGAGCAGCCGCTTTGCCACAGCACCGACCGCAACACGCATGGCCGTCTCACGGGCGCTCGAGCGCTCAAGGATGCTCCGGATGTCCGTAGATCCATACTTCATGACGCCTGCCAGGTCCGCGTGGCCGGGACGGGGTCGCGTGACCGCTTCCGCCGTGTTCAGGAACATGGGGTCCGGAGACATCTTGTCCCGCCAGTTCTCCCAGTCCTTGTTGCGGACCATGAGCCCGATCGGACTGCCTATCGTTCTGCCCCAGCGGACACCGGTGTAGATCTTGACCGTGTCCTTTTCGATCTTCATTCGGCCGCCGCGACCGTATCCCCCCTGCCTCCTGGCAAGGTCGCGGTCTATGTCCGTCACCCGGATCAAGAGACCCGCCGGCATACCCTCAATGATCCCCATGATGAGTTCGCCGTGCGATTCACCGGCAGTTAAAAATCGTAACATTATATATTCCCCCTGAAAAAGATCCCCTGCCTATGGCCTCGCGAGAGGTTTTGAAGGCGAAAATACCATAAAATCGGGCTCATCATAGCAAATTTGCAGTAGAAGTGCAATCAAAAGTATGGTACTATTCAGGGTATTTTATGGATAATTTGTGTTATTTTTGGATAAAATAAGCCTCCAGAATAAACGTTCATACCCAAAATAACTGTTATAGGGAGTTTGCTGTGCAATATAAACAAGGGTCATTCGGCAGGGTTTTTGTGTTAAAATTCGAGGACAAAGACGATCTCCTGTCTGAAATAAAGCGTGTAGCAACCACAGAAAAGATCAAAGTAGGGACGATCATGCTCCTGGGCGGTATGCGCTCGGCCGGGCTGGTCTCAGGCCCGAAAGAGGCGACCATCCCGCCGGAACCCATGTGGATCAATTTCAACGACGGCCGCGAGGTGCTTGGCTTCGGCACCCTTTTCTGGAAAGGCGACGAGCCGGTCCTCCACCTTCACGGCGCCATCGGCCGGGAGAAAGAGACATTGACGGGATGCATCCGCAAGGAAAGCTCCGTATACCTGGTCATCGAGGCGGTGATCACGGAGATCCTCGGTATTGATGCCCGCAAGACATTGAACGAGAAAACCGGCCTGGTAATGCTGGAATTATGAAAACCGTCAACAACATGATTTACCGCAAAGCACGCAGTGTGCGTGGAAGCAGGACACCGGCGCGGTTGTTTTACTCTGCGGTCTCAGCGATCTCCGCGGTGAAAAGGGTTTGCGTATGATCGCTCTGCTCTGTTCCGTCCTTGCCGAAGCAGATCGTCTCCTCGCATCAACGGTCGTGATGAAGAGCACGACGCTCGGCTCCAAACTGCTGATCGAGGGGACGATCGGAGCTCAGCGGATACTCCTGTGCGTCAGCGGCATGGGCAAGGTCAATGCGGCCCATACTGCAACACTTATGCTCGCACGGTTCGATCCCGAGGCACTCGTTGTCTTCGGCATCGGCGGCGCCTACCCCTCGTCGGGTGCCGGGATCGGCGATCTCGCGATCGCAAAGGAAGAGATCGCCGGCGATGAAGGCGTTCTGACCCGGGAAGGCTTCAAGGACGCCGAATTCATCGGCATCCCCCTTCTCAAGACGGCCACATCGCTGATCTATACGACCTACCCCGCATCGGAGCCGCTGGTGCATCGGTCCTTGCAGTCGCTCGCTGCTCATCAGAAATCCGGGCAGGGCAAAATACACGTCGGGCGCTTCGTCACCCTGTCAACCTGCACCGGCACCGCCACGCGTGCGCAGGAGCTGGAGGAACGCTACCACGGCCTTTGCGAGAATATGGAAGGGGCCGCGGTCGCGCAGGTGGCGGAACTGCATGGTGTCCCCTGGCTCGAGGTCCGCGGCATATCGAACATCGTGGAAGACCGCGATCTAACGAAGTGGGATATCCCGAAAGCGGCTGGGGCAGTGCAGCAGGCGGTTCAACATATCGTGGAGGGCTGGGACAGGTGACACACACGCTCACCATCGGCTATTCACCGTGCCCGAACGATACCTTCATTTTCTACGCGCTCGTACATGGCAACGTTCATGTCCCGGGCCTTGAATTCCGCGAACAGCTTGCGGATGTCGAAACACTGAACCAGATGGCGCTCGAGGGCAGTCTGGACATCACGAAAATTTCGTACCACGCACTCGGCCATCTGCGTGAGCAGTACGCCCTGCTCCGTTCCGGCAGCGCGCTCGGACGCGGTTGTGGTCCGCTCATTGTTGCGAAACCGGGAACCAGGCTCGCGGACATTAAGCAGGGTACGATCGCCATCCCCGGCATGCTGACCACCGCCTCTCTTCTTCTCCGGCTGTATGATCCGTCGATCACCAATATCGTTGTTATGACCTTTGACCGCATCATGGACGCGGTTTCAACAGGAGCGGTGACTGCTGGGCTCATCATCCACGAGAGCCGGTTCACCTATCCGCTTTATCACCTTGAAAAACTGCTCGACCTTGGCGCGTGGTGGGAAGACCATTCCGGCCTCCCGATCCCTCTGGGCGGTATCCTCGGGAAGCGATCGCTCGGTCGGGACGTACTGCTTTCTGTCGAAGCCGGCATCCGTGAGAGCCTGCAGTATGCAATGCCCACGCGGAAGAGGTGCTGAATTATTGCAGGCAGCACAGCCAGGAGATGGACGAGACAGTGATGAAGAAACATATCGATCTGTATGTGAACGACTTCTCCCTTGACCTGGGACAGGAAGGCCTGGCCGCGGTGCGCAGGCTCTTTGACGAGGCGGAAGCGTGCGGAATATTCCCGCGCTCCGGGAAAGCACTCTTGGTGGATGAATAATTTTCTCCCTGTTCACCGGAAAACGCTTATGATATAATCACCTCTACGGTCATCCTTTACCATTCCTAAAATTTCCCCATCAGGAGGCCCTATGATCGCGTGGATTATACTCGCAGTGCTCGGTTTGGTTCTGATCTGGCTTGTTCTGATCTACAACGGTCTCGTATCGATCCGGAACGACGTACAGAACGCATGGAAACAGATCGACGTGCAGCTCAAACGCCGGCATGATCTGATCCCGAACCTCGTCTCTACCGTGAAAGGGGTAATGGAGTTCGAGCAGGACACCCTCGAGAAGGTGATCTCCGCCAGGGCAAAGGCCGTGTCCGCCGGCACCCCTGCCTCCAAGGCCGAGTCTGAGAACATGCTTACCCAGGCACTGGGCAAACTCTTCGCCGTGATGGAGAACTATCCCGCGCTCAAGAGCAACCAGAACGTCATGCAGCTCCAGGAAGAGCTCACGTCAACAGAGAACCGGATCTCCTTTGCCCGTCAGCTCTACAACGACCTGGTCGCGAACTATCGCACGAAGATCCAGGTATTTCCGAACAACGTCGTTTCCTCGATGTTCAATTTCCAGTCAGAGGAATATTTCGGGGCTGAAGAAACGGACCGCGCGGTACCTGGAGTGAATCTGAGCCTGAGGAAGTAAGAAAAACAGAAGCCAGGAGACAGAATTCAGAAGTCAGAATGATATTTGACGTCCTCTCCTGACTCCTGACTACTTACTACTGATCTTCTCCCATGCCCCTTACCTTCATCGACATAGAGAAACAGAAGAACTGGCGCATCTGGCTGTTCTTTCTGTTCCTCATGCTCATCTATCTTGTCCTCACCGCTCTTTTTGCGGCAACGTTCCTCCCTTTCACCTGGTATGCTACGCCGCGCTTCTGGGTATTTGCGGGAATGATCGCCCTGCTCGTGGCAGGGATCCATTTCTGGTTCTCTGCCTACGATACGGTCCGCACCGTGATCCGCGGACTGGACGCGCAGCCACCGGACCCCCAGGACGACATCCACAAGATGCTCATGAACATCATGCAGGAAATCCATGTGGTAACCGGCAACAGGCGGAAGATACAGTGCGTGGTCATCCCGTCCTTCTCTCTGAACGCGCTGGCCGTTGCGGACCTCAAGGGCGAGGCCGCCATCGGCATCACGGAAGGGCTGCTCTCGCGCCTCACCCGGCCGCAGCTTGAGGCCGTGATCGCCCACGAAGCGCATCATATCCTTTCGGGCGATTGCCTCGAAACCACCGTTGCCGCCAGCCTCTTCGGCACCTATTCCTCGGCCATGGAGAAGCTGACCGATACGTCACGTGGTCGATCGTTCGCCTCTCCGGCGTTCCTTCTGGCCTGGATGCTGCTCCAGTTGAGCTATCTGCTGAACATGTTCATCTCCCGTGAGCGGGAGTATCGCGCCGATGCCGCATCCGTACGCATGACCAGGAACCCGATCGCGCTTGCCGAGACATTGCACCTCCTGTCGCGAAGCTGGCGTGGGGCCGGGTTCATCGGCAGCGGTTTTGAGATGCTCTGCATCGTGAATCCGCAGGCAACGGCACTGGACGAGACAGAAGGTTTCTGGGCAGACCTCCTTTCGACCCATCCGCCGCTCAGCAGGAGGATGGACATCCTGCTCAACATGGCGCGGGTGAGCATCGCCGAGCTGGATGCGAGGACCGGGAAGGCTGCCACGACGAGTGCGCAAGGGTCCTCTGTCCCTCTGCATTACGCCATGAGCCCCCAGCAGCAGTGGCAGGGGCCGTTCACTCCGGCCGAACTTGCCGCACTCCCGTGGCTTTCGCCCCTTACCTGGATCACACAGGGCAAGGAGCATCCCGTAGAGCGCGCTTCAAAGGAGCCGTTGATCAACGCCATCTTCCTGTCGCGGCTTTCCGAGCAGGAGCGCCCTCTCTCGAACTTCTCCTGCCCGTCCTGCCGTCAACCGCTGGTAACGGAAGCATACGAAGGCACCCAGATATATCAATGCCGCTTCTGTGCCGGCATCCTGGTGGATTCGGTAAAGATTCCTCGGATCATTGTACGGACCGGCAGGGAACGGCCCTGTTCGGAGCGGATCAACTCGCTTGCGAAGGCGGTTGTGAAGGAAAACCAGCTTCGACAACCCACTCAGAAACGCAGGGAAGGCGGCAAGGAAGTTATCCCGCTGCTCTCCTGTCCGAAGTGCGGCAACCCCATGTCCCGCGGATTTTACAGCCAGGCGCACCTGATCGAGGTCGACCGTTGCAGTTTCTGCGGCATCACCTGGTTTGATCAGGACGAGCTTGAGATGCTGCAGTGCCTGATCGAGAACCGGATCGTGCCTGACATCACCGGACCGGATCATATCGAGCGCTCAACTCTTTAGCTCCTCAATGCAAAGGACCTTTTTTATGATTACCATCAAGCTTTTCGCCATACTGAAGGACAAGGCAGGACAGGATGAGCTGCATATCAACACCTGTGCATCCACGGTATCGGAACTGCTCAAGGAAGTGTCGAATGAATATCCAGCCTTATCCGATATCCTCTCCTGCGGCAGGGTCCTGACCTCGGTGAACCAGGAATTTGTCAAAGGTGATGCGCCGGTCAAGAGCGGCGATGAGGTGGCGCTCATGCCGCCGTTCTCCGGTGGAAGCGGGACAACAGGGCATGTTCATATCCAAAAGGGACCCTTTTCTTTGGATAGGGAGATCGATCGGCTGAAGCAAGCTTCGCCATCAATCGGCGCAATCGTTACCTTCCTCGGGACAACGCGCGATGTCTCGAAGAACAAGCAGGTGGCAAAGCTCGAGTTCGAACACTACCCTGGCATGGCAGAAAAGAAACTACGGGAGATCAGGGAGCGGGCGATCAGGGAATTCGGGGTGATCGACGTATCGATCATTCACCGCATAGGCACGATGCCGATAGGAGAGAACATCGTGCTGATCGCCGTGGCCGCAGTGCACCGCGACGAGGCGTTCAAGGCCTGCCGTTTCTGCATCGATGAATTGAAGAGGATCACGCCGATCTGGAAAAAGGAAACAACCCCGGAGGGGGACGTGTGGGTGGAGGAACATCCGTAAAGACGAGCCGGAATTGTGAGATTGAAGATTGCAAACTTGACATTTGCAGGATGACTGGACGAAAGAATTCAGCTTCATTTTACACTTGTCAATTCCGCAACTTCGATTTTGCATTCTCCGCCAGCGGTCTATTTCTTCGCTGCTTTTTTCCCGTCCCTCAGGAAGACCACACAGGTTGTACAATCCGCATCACTGCGACACCGGGTGGTTTCCCAGCACGGTTTGCTCTTGTTCGTAAACGCCGTGCAGACCACTCTCCGTTCGTCTGGACAGTCCTTGATCTCCCAGCAGGGCGCATAGTCGAGGAGCTTCTTGATCCCTTCGATGCTGATCTTCTTGGCGTGGATCAGTTCGCGGATACAGCGCAACCATTTGATGTCGTTTTCCGTAAAGAGCCGGTTTCTCCGCTCCCTCGTCGGGAGGATAAGACCATGTTTCTCATACAGACGCAGCGTCTGCGCCGTCGTCCCAACCAGCTTTGCCGCCACGCCCATGGTGTAGAGCGGCGCGTCCTTGTCTTTGAGTACATCCAGGCTATCGACTATCATATGCTTTTATCTTCTCCCAAAGTTTTTTTCTACCGTGGTATAAGGATCGTCATCTTGTCCATGAGCAGCAGCACGCCCATGATGATCAGTACGGCGCCGCTTACTATCTTGATTGCCTTGAAATGCTTTTTCAGCTTGCTGAACGACGACAGGAATGCACTGATGGCTACGGCCGAAAGGATAAAGGGGATCCCGAGGCCGAGCGAATAGAACATGAGCAGTACCATACCGCTGCCCAGAGTGTCACTCGTCATGGCCAGCGCCAGCACCGATCCCAGAAAAGGTCCGGTGCAGGGGGTCCAGCCCGCGCCAAAGATCATGCCAACGACAAGCGTGCCGATGTAGCCGGCAGGCCGCGTCTTGAGATGCAGTTTAGCCTCTCTCTGGAGAAAGGGGATGTTCACCACATCCATGACAAAAACGCCCATGATGATGATAAGCACTCCGCCCACGATCCGGATGGTGTTCAGGTGCTGTGCCAGGAGACTGCCCGCCAGGCTTGCCGATGCACCCAGGAGAACAAAGATGACGGAGAACCCCGCAACAAAAGCAAGAGAATGAAGCAGGGTGATATTCATGTTCTTTCTGCGCGAATCAGGGCTCACCAGTTCGTCATAGCTTATGCCGGTGATGTAAGAAACATATGAAGGTATGAGGGGCATAATACAGGGAGACACGAACGAGACGAGGCCCATGGCGAGCGAGTACAACAGAACATACAACGTTAATCCGTGTGCAAGGTCCATGAATACAGCACTCCCCCTTATAATAGCGTTTCATAATACCAAAGCTTACCAAATGTAGTCAAGATAAACTTTTACTATGTGTCAGTTTACTTTTTTTAATAACCATAAGTAGCAATACTTCTCGTTTCATATAACAACACCTCCTTGAATAAGAACATCCTCTGTCAACGCCTCCATAGCAGTCGGCAGGGGTATTTTTTTATTGACAAGGAACCTGAATTTCACTATTATTTCACTCTTTAAACCCCACAACTACTGAGTAATTGAATAATACAGGAGGAAATTCCCGATGTACATCGATCAGCCGATACGACACTTTATGGACAAACTGGCGAGCAAATCTCCCGAGCCGGGAGGCGGCAGCGTGGCTGCCCTTACTGGTGCGCTCGGCGCAGCACTCGTGAGTATGGTGGGTAACCTTACCCTGGGCAAGGAAAAATACAAGGATGTTCAGCCCCGGATCGAGCAACTGCTCAAAGAATCGGAAAAACTGCGCTCGGACATGCAGGACCTGATCCAGAAAGACACCGAGGCCTACGGTGCGCTCTCCGCAGTCTATAAAATGCCGAAGAACACCGATGAGGAAAAGGCTGCCCGCACCGCAAAGATGCAGGAAGCGCTCAAGATCGCCTGCCAGGTTCCGTTCGAGATCGGGCTCAAATCGCTTGAGGTAGCAAAGCTCGCACAGCGGGCAGCTGATATCGGTAACGTGGGTGCGGTGAGCGACGCTGGCGTTGCAGTACTGCTTGCCCAAGCCTGCGCCCAGAGCGCGGCGCTCAACGTCAAGATCAACGTCAACAGTATTAAAGACGAGGCATACAACAACGACACGTGGACCCGGATGCAGGATGTGCTTAAGCAGGTGGCGGCCCTTGAAAAGACTGTGATGGAAACGACGTATAAGAAGATGGGATAAGCTGCGGCAGAGAGCAGAGCGCATGGGGCATAGGGTTTAACCCTCTGCTCTATGCCACCATGCCCTATGCTTAATAACTTTTGGAAGGAGCATCACATGCCGGCAAAATTGTTAACAGGAAAAGAAGTGGCGCAAAAGATGGACCAGGACATCCAGAAGGAGGTCCAGGAGCTCAAGGCAAAGGGCGTGAATCCTGCACTCAGGATCATGATCGTGGGCGAGGCGGAAGATTCGGTCTATTACGCCAACAGCGCCAAGAAGATGGCGGAGAAGAACGGCATTGCCTGCGAAATCGAGCAGCTGGCAGGCACGATGAGCCAAGACGAGTTCGTGAACATCCTGAAGCAGCGGAACGCGGACAAGACCATTCACGGCATCATCGTGATGCGTCCGTTCCCGAAGCAGATCAGGGAAGACGTCGTAAAGTACATACTGTCTCCGGAAAAAGATGTGGACTGCTTCAATCCCGTGAACGCCGGCAAGATCATGGCTGGAGACCTGACCGGTTTCCCACCCGCCACACCGCAGGCCGTGATGGAGATCCTCCGCTTCTATCAGGTCCCGATGAGCGGCAAGGAGGCGGTAGTCATCGGCCGCTCAATGGTGGTCGGCAAACCCATGTCCATGCTGCTCCTGGGCGAGAATGCGACGGTCACCGTCTGCCACTCCAGGACGCAGGACCTCCCCGGCGTGTGCAGACGCGCCGACATCCTTGTTGCGGCGATCGGCAAGGCGAAGATGATCACAAAGGACTATATCAAACCGGGCGCCACGGTCATGGATGTGGGCATCAATCCGGAGGGAGACAAGTTCGTCGGCGATGTGGACACCGAACCCGCAAAGGACATTGCCGGAGCGATCACCCCGGTCCCCGGCGGCGTCGGCACCGTGACCACGCGCGTGCTGCTTAAACACGTGGTAAAAGCGGCAAAGCTGCAGAACCCTTAAGGATCAATACAAAGTTTTATCGCAGATTGCGGAGCTTCCTGAGCACATATCCCGTTCGACAGTCTGAACAGCCGGCCAAATAAAAACGCCCCCGATGCACATCGGGGGCGTTTCTCATTCCATCACACATCGCCGCCGCACTCAATAAAAAGCCCCGGAGGATTGCTCCCCCGGGGCTTGGCGTTTATTGCCGTATCAGCAAAGATCGTGCTTCTACGTTAGAACTTCATGCTGAGCACACCCTGTGCGCCCGTTGAAGCGTCTTTGCCGAGACCCTTGCCCGGATCCAGGTAACCGAGGGTCCAGTTCCAGGTAAGGTTGTCAGCAAGCTTCCAATTGATCTTGACATCGACTTCCGTACCGAGTTCACTGGTGGTAGCGTTCCGGGGTCGGTCGATGTAACATCAGCGACCTTCTCCGATGCCTGCATAAACCACACATCTGCGCCAATGCTCAGAGACGTGGTTGCTGCAAACATTGCGCCTGCGCTGATTGCCGTGGTGTTGCAGAATCCGGTGTGGAGACCGCAGGGACCGGCAATCTTATATTCATACAGGAAGGTGTAATGCTGATCAGCATCAAGGAAGGTAACCATCTGCTTGTATATCTTTATCCGTTGCCTTCTTGCCGGAGCCATAGGCCGCGGTGAAGTTGATCGTAACCGGGTCCATCGCCACATTGCCCTGGACCACGACCTGATTGCCTTTGAACTTCGCGTCATTCCCTTTTGCTTTTCCGGTCTGCACATCAACCTCAGCCTTCAAGCCAACCGGGCCTGCTTTGACGTCAGCATTCAGGCCAATGTTGTAGGCCTGCGTTTCCTTTGTTGAGGCGCCACGCCGCCAAATCCAAAGCCGTTCCTCCGGTCATTTGCATACGTGACGTCTGCACCAAACTTCATGGTGTCGCTGGCCTTCACCGTGGCAAAGAGCACATAGGCGTCAATATCGTCTGACGAAGCAGTTACGCCTTCTGATACCTTCACATTAACCACCCCGACGTGAACCGGGTCGATGTCCGTAAAGGCAACCCATGCGTCAGAGCCGTACTTCATGGAACGGAACCACCAACCCTGGCCGAGCTGCAGGAGCATATGGCCGCCCTTGACCATGATCGGCGTGCTGGGCACGGGGAAGAGCATCCATGCCTCGCGGAAGCCAAGGCGGCTTGCTTCGTCGTGCTGACGGCAGACCTGTTGTGACTGTCGATGCGGCCTGTACGGATCTCAAACCTGCCCCAGGTATCCCAATCGTTTTCTATCGTCACTTTACCTTGTACATCGCCGGCCTTCACATTCACATCGAGCCTGACGCGCTCCTGGGTATCCACCTGACCATCCCAAACATTCTTATTCATGTCCAGATCACGGAAATCACGGCTCCGGATGTCCATGCTGCCGCCGACGGTGATATCCGCCATGTTGCCTGAAACTTTGCCCTCTCCCACGTGGACCTGCGAACGCCGATGTGCTGAAACACGTCATTGCTGCAACTGCCAGTAACATAACAATCTTCTTCATCATCTATCCTCCCTTAATATTGATTTTGCTCCAGTCTGAACCGGAACACGAATGGTAACCTCTTGTATACTACACAAAAAAATGCGGCTTGATACAGGACACAATTTTTTTGAGATCAACCCCCCTTCGTCATTAAACAAAACTGTGGATTTGACCAAAGCAGTAATGATATAAGTCTGCATAGTGAACTAATGTGCATTTAAATGTTGTAGTGTTACTTTGGTTGAAGTGTCCAGAGAGTCCGTTGCCGGAACAGCCGACATACTGTTCCTCGGAAAGGCTAGTGCAATCTTGATATGTAGGTCTGATAATGGGTATCATAGATTGAGAGAACCGATTGAATCTGCCACTATTACACACTGCTACAAACAGTGATAACCCGTACAGTGAGATTACTTACTCAATTATTATCGGAAAATATAGCAAACTCGGATAATCAAGTCAAGCGTTTTCTATCTGTCTCTAAAACGAGAACACCGAAATACGCGCTGCAAGATATATTAACTATCTGCACAGCCGGCAGAGGTGCGTCATTCTCGCATCAGCGTAAACCTATCCAGGCTCGACCATATGCAGGCTCTGTCCCTTCCTGGTGTGTCATAAACTGGTAGAATAAGAATAAAACCTCCAAGAATAAATGGATAAATACGTGAGATGGGACAAGTCGTGATATGGGAAAGAACGCAACGCTTTGATTCTCTTTCCCTTTTTCCCTCATGTCCCTGTTCATCCAAAACAGTCTTCTACAGGCAGTGACACCTTGCTCATTTTCACATTATACATCCTCAGAAGCCGCCAGTAATGCTCACTTTACACCGTGGTCCGGCCATCTTCGTCAAGGGCAAGGATGATCGTGGTCACGTTGTCAGGCAGACTGCCCTGGTGTATCAACAGATCATGTCGTCGGTGGTCCGGCCCGCCAACACAGAGGGAGTCAACTGTCTGATCCGATTGCCACGCTCACGGACGCTTCCCTGCGTCGTTTGCCTGGCGGTCCGCACGAAATACTAACATACCGTCCTGCCGTGAGGAGTTTTTTCCATCGTAAGCCGTCTTGTCCGTTTCAAACGTTTACTGGTTTTAGGAATTCATCCCCAACTTAAGCAACCCCTTCTCGATAAGCCGTCTTGCAGATTCAGCCACGCGCGGATCAAACTGCCCCCCTGCTTCCCGCTCCAACTCGAGCAATACCCCCTGGATCGAGATCTTGCCGCGGTAGGGCCGCTCGGAGACCATGGCATCGATCGTGTCCGCGACATTGAGTATCCGCGCCGCAAGCGTTATCTCTTCCCCCGCAAGGCCCTGGGGGTAGCCTTTCCCGTCGAAGCGCTCATGGTGCTGATAGATAGCATTGATGATGGCCGGCGAAAATCCGATCGGCTCAAGGATCCTGATGCCATGTGCCGGGTGGTCCTTCATGATGTCGAACTCTTCCTGGTTCAGGCCCGCCGGTTTGCTGATGATCAGTTCGCTGATCCCGATCTTGCCCATGTCGTGAAGAATGGCTGCGATATGGATCTCTTCGAGCTGGGACGGGTTCATCTCCATATCGCGCGCGACTGACACTGCGTATTTTGCCACGTTGGCGGAGTGCCACCGGGTGTAGGGGTCCTTTGCCTCCACCGCGGCCACAAGCGCCTGAACCGTTCGAAAGTAGTTCTCACGCAAGTTTTCATAGAGCGATGCGTTCTCCATGGCTGTCACCACCTGGCTGGACAGGATCAATGCGATCTGAAGGTCGCTCGTGGTAGAACGGCGCCCCCGAGAATTTGCTCACGTTGAGCACGCCGAACAGCTTGTTCTTTCCGATGAGGGGGACCGACATGGAAGAGGCAGGCATGTTCTCTCGATTAATGGTTGCCATCACTTCCGGGTCAGGGTGTTTCCCGGCCGATATGATCAGCGGTTTCCGATGCTTCAGTACCAACCCGGAGACGCCTTCTCCCTCCTTGCGGCGGGCCTTCAGCGCCACATCCGAGGACAGGCCGTGAGAAGCGCGTATCAACAGTGTTCCGCTTGCCTCATCGATCAGCATCAACGAAACCCGGTCCACCGAAAATTCCTTCACGAGCACCTCGGTGATGATCTTGAACAAGTGGGCGAGGTCGATCTCGGTCACGAGCAGTTTGCTGATCTCAAAGAGCGGGATAAGCGCCTTGAGCCTGATATTCTCCTTCTTGAGCCTGCTGCTGTTGATCGCACGGTCAACGGCCCCCAGCAGTTCCTTCTCGGCGAAGGGCTTGAGTATAAAACCGTCCACACCCCGCATAAGAGACTCTATCGCCGTATCGAGCGTACCGTGCCCGGTAATAAAAATCGTTACCACATCCTGCGTCCCTGCCTTGACCTGCTCAAAGAGCTCTAGGCCGTCCATACCCGGCATCTTGATGTCGGTGATCATCAGATCTATCGCCGAGCGACCGAGTTCCTCCAGGGCTGCCATACCGTTCGAGGCCGTGGTCACCTGGTACCCCTCAGCTGACAAAATATGGGAACACAGGTCTCTGATCATAGCCTCGTCATCAACAACGAGTATTCTTTCATTGGCCATGACTGCACCCCCATGCAAGCGTCTATGATGCCTATCGAGCTTAAAAAGTCTGCGGATTTGAGAAAAACAGGACGCTCTCCACCCTTGAGACTCTACAAACTCATCAGACTCATATGCCGGCAGGATCACCCGGAACGTAGACCCTGCACTAACGTTACTCTCAACTTAGATCATGCCGCCGTGATTCTGAACAATTATATAACTGATAGACAATCCCAACCCACACCCTTCACCAATCCGTCGTGAGGTAAAAAATGGGTCGAAAATTTTATCCATTTGTTCTTCGGGGATACCATTACCCGTATCGCTGAATTGAAAACCCAAGGCTAGTACTGTTTTCGATGTCCTCTGTCGACAGGAACCTCAGTTAATAAATATTTCCGTATTCGTATTACCTGTGGGCATTTTGTAATTGTGATTATAGGTCATAAAGTAGAGCAAGGCGTTACCGAAAAGTAATTCTTCGCTAGCCATAAAGGGAGGAGAGATCTTTTTACAGAGTGCGGACCTGCATCCTGTGATACTATCTTCTTCCATGAAAACCGCAAGCTCTTTGGCCACATATGACATTCTGTTTCTAATCTCCTTGTTAAGTCCTTGCTCCCTTCCAAGAAAACGAAAGTCCCTGCATGCGCGGCGATAAGCACGAAGATCATTGTCATGAAAAAGGAGATCTTGCAAGCGCTTTCACCCTACCATCAGAAAACGGATTGACGCAACCGCGCCAGATCCGCAGAAATCATTCCTTCACCGTCCGCTATGCTTGCGAGTGATAGTAGCATAAATGCGCTTTTGTGTAAATGCAATAAAAAAAGGCAAGGGTTTTTTACCCTTGCCTTTTTGCTCCTGTCTGATTGTCGTATCCAGATAGCGACCTACCGATGCCAGCAGGACACGAAATGCGAACTCCCTGTACCTATGGACACACCATCCTACTATGGGGTGACAGTCTATTGAGGTGTTTTCTTTCCCGTTGCCTTCGCTTCCTTGGCCTCTTGCTTCTGCCGTTCTACCAGTTCGATAACAGCCATGGGTGCGGCATCACCAGGCCTCGTGCGAGTCATCACAATCCTCGTGTACCCGCCGTTCCGGGAGACAAAACGCGGCGCAATCTGAGCGAACAATCCGCTCACCACCGATCTCGTCGTGAATGAAGCTAAGCGCCTGACGCCGAGCGTGCAGATCTCCGCGCTTGCCAAGAGTGATCATTTTTTCCGCCAGCGGTCGTATTTCCTTGGCTTTCGCGACCGTAGTCTCGATCTTTTCGTTCTTGAGCAGTGCGGTAACGAGCATCCTGAGAAGTGCCTTCCGGTGACTCGTATCTCTCCCAAATTGTCTGCCTGCGCATCCGTGTCTCATATCACTATCCTTGCCATATAGATTTTATTATGCTTCGCTCGGTTTTTCCGCGAGAAGCCGTCTGGCTTCTGCCACAATTTTATCATCCACCTTCAGTCCGAGACTAAGCCCCATCTCGGAAAGAATCTCTTTTATTTCATTGAGCGATTTTCTGCCAAAATTTTTAGTCTTGAGCATCTCGCTCTCGGTCTTCTGCACCATCTCAGCGATGGTCTCTATCCCTGCATTCTTCAGGCAGTTCGCCGCCCGCACCGAGAGCTCCAACTCGTTCACACTACGAAGAAGGTTTTCATTGAACGATGGTACTTTTTTGATCTCCTCTTCCATCGCCAGTGACTCTTCCTCTTCCTCGGGCAGGTGAATAAAGATGGATAAATGGTCTTTAAGCAGCTTCGACGCGTGGGCAATGGCGTCATCAGGCCTGATACTGCCATCAGTCCATACCTCAAGCACAAGCTTGTCGTAGTCCGTTTCCTGTCCGACGCGGGCGTTTTCCACCTTGAAATTCACCTTGCGAATGCGGAGAGAATATGGAATCAATAGGGATGACACCAATCGACTGTCCCGGTTCCTTATTTTTATCCGAGGAGACATACCCCCTGCCGCGGCGAGCTCTCATTTCAAGCTCGAGTTTTCCATTCTTATCGATCGTTGCCAGATGAAGGTCCGGATTCAAAATCTCCACCTCGGCGTCTGCCACAATGTCCTTGGCCGTAACCTCTCCCGGGCCTTTCGCCTTCAATGAAAGCGTCTTAGGCTTGTCAGTGTGGAGTTTAAGCCTGATCTCCTTGAGGTTGAGAATCAGGTCCGTCGTGTCTTCGACGACCCCCGGGATACTCGAAAACTCATGCTGCACACCGGATATTTTTAACGATGTGATCGCCGATCCTTCAAGCGATGAAAGAAGAACACGGCGCAAAGAATTGCCCAGCGTTGTCCCAAAACCACGCTCCAGCGGCTCTGCCGTGAACTTCCCGTATGTATCAGTTATTTTTTTAGAATCATACTGAAGTTTTTTCGGCATCTGGAAATCTTTTGCTTTTTTGAGCATTGTTCCTCCATAACGGAGTGAAAAAACTGGTCATAGGACTGTATAAATATAGTGCACGCCTTGGAAACATGGCGATGCCTAGTTGTCCTCAGAATATTTTCACCTTCGGTATTAACCTTACTTCGAATAGAGCTCGACTACAAGCTGTTCTTTTACCGTAGGCATCGTCGATTCATCTCTGGCAGGCAGTGCCAGTACTTTACCCTTAAACGAAACCTTGTCGATCTCAAGCCAGGTCGGGAAACCCCGCTTCTCAAGCGCCGTGAGGGTCTGCTGAATCTGAGCAATACCCCGGCTCTTTTCCCGCAACTCCACAACGTCTCCAGCTTTGAGCAAATAGGAAGGGATATTCACTTTCTTCCCATTCACGAGCATATGGCCGTGCCGCACAAGCTGCCGCGCTTCCTTCTTGGAGCCGGCAAAACCCATTCGTTGAACAACGTTATCAAGCCGTCTTTCGAGAAGCTGCAGTAGGTTGTCGCCTGTAACTCCCTTCATTCGCTCAGCCTTCTCAAAATAACCGCGAAACTGGCGCTCCAGCACACCGTAGACGCGCCGAATTTTCTGTTTTTCCCTGAGCTGTATGCAATATTCAGACTGTTTGATCCTCGCCTGACCATGCTGTCCCGGCGGGTAGCTTCTTCTGGTGATTCCGCATTTATCCGTATAGCAACGCTCCGCTTTCAGAAAGAGCTTCGTCCCCTCTCTCCTGCAAAGCTTACAGACTGATCCTATATACCGTGCCACGTGATTCCTCCTGTGTTAACCTGTAAATCTAAACCCGTCTCCGTTTCGGCGGCCTGCACCCGTTATGCGGGATCGGCGTTACATCCTTGATCGCCACGATCTCGAGCCCTGCGGCCTGGATCGCCCTAATTGCTGATTCCCTGCCCGTGCCCGGACCCTTGACGTATACCTCAACCTGCCGCATGCCGTGTTCCATTGCCTTCTTGGCAGCCGTCTCTGCAGCCAGCTGTGAGGCAAAGGGAGTGCTCTTTCTCGAACCCTTAAATCCCTTGCTGCCAGAGCTTGACCAGGTGATTACATTCCCGGTGGCATCGGTAATCGTAACAATCGTGTTGTTAAAGGACGCGTGGATATGGGCTACACCATTTGCCACATTCTTTTTTTCTTTACCCTTCTTTGCCATCTGCTCTCCAGTGCGTGTGATATCGCCTCTGGCATGAATTTTCTCCATGCCCGAGCAACGCTCGTTCCATTTACTTCTTTAACATCCCCTTCTTCTTTCCCTTGCCTGACATCGCTGACTTCTTGGGTCCTTTTCGCGTCCGGGCATTTGTCTTTGTTCGCTGCCCTCTGGCCGGCAGGCCCCTGCGGTGTCTCAGTCCTCGATAGCTGCCGATGTCCATCAACCGTTTGATGTGCATCGTCACATCTCTGCGGAGATCCCCCTCCACAGTGTAGTCACGATCGAGAATGGTACGGATCTTCACAATATCCGATTCCGTGAGATTATTGCTCTTGGTATTCGGATCGATGCCCGCCTCGGCTAGGATCTTTTTTGCAGACGTCGGTCCTATTCCGAAAATATAGGTAAGCGAGATCCCAACTTTTTTATCTTTTGGTAAATCTACACCGGCAATTCGTGCCACAGTTCCTCCTCAACCGACGATACGCCTTTATGACGGAAGATGGACTACCGCTATCGCTAAGACGAGAGGTCATGTGCCTTACGTCTTTTCGTCCTTCGTCCATAATCTCACTATTAACGACTGTACGGTCTTCTATCCCTGCCGTTGCTTATGGCGTGCGTTTTCACAGATAACGCGTACGATTCCCTTGCGGCGGATGACCGAACACTTGGGACAAATTTTACGAACTGATGAGCGAACTTTCATGTCCTTTTACTTCCATTCTTTTCAAGTGATATTCGTACCAACACAAAACTTATCGAGTTTCTATTTGAATCGGTATGTGATTCTACCTCTGGTCAGATCATAGGGAGTAAGCTCCACCGTCACCTTGTCGCCGGGGAGTATTTTTATAAAGTGCATCCGCATCTTACCCGATATGTGTGCCAGTATTTTATGACCATTCTCCATCTCCACCCGGAACATAGCATTAGGGAGTGTTTCCAGCACCGTGCCTTGAACCTCTATGGAATCTTCTTTTGCCATATCCTCACTATTTCTTTGTCAGTATCCATGGCCCGTCAGGCATTACCGCTATCGTGTGTTCAAAATGCGCTGACAGGCTTCCATCAGCGGTAACGGCCGTCCAATTATCTTCCTGAGTGACCGTCGCGCTTCCACCGATATTTACCATCGGCTCGATTGCCAGCACCATCCCCGGTTTCAATCTCGGGCCCTGTCCTGAGGCACCGAAATTCGGTAATTGGGGATCCTCATGCAGGCTTCTTCCAATCCCGTGTCCGACAAATTCCCTGACGACTGAGTATCCGTTCGATTCCACATAATCCTGAACGGCATGCGAAATATCATACAACCGGTTACCTGCCTGCGCCTGAGCTATGCCACGGAGGAGTGATTCCTCCGTAACCCTCATCAGGCGTTCAGCCTCCGGTTTTATCGTACCCACCGGTAGGGTTATCGCCGCATCGCCGTAGAACCCGTCCACGATCGTTCCCACATCGACACTGACAATATCACCCTGTTTAAGAACAGCATCCTTTGATGGAATGCCGTGAATAACCTCATTGTTCACTGAAGTACAAAGCGTCTTTGGATAACCCCGGTAGCCCTTGAATGCCGGCTTCGCTCCTGCGGCAACTATGAACCGCTCAGCAAATTCATCCAGCTCTTGAGTCGTGACCCCCGGCCGGACCATTCCGCGAATTCTTTCCAGGACATCCGCGACAATCAAACAGGCTTTCCGTATCTTTTCGATCTCCTGAAGGGACTTGAGAATGATCATGACACTTCCCCGATGTTACCGTCTCCCTTTGACCGAAACGCCTTTCAGGAAACCTCCATAATGTCTTTGAATTAAGTGTGACTCTATCTGCGATACCGTGTCAAGCGCAACGCCGATGACAATCAGGAGCGATGTGCCTCCGAAATAAAACGGCACATTAAAAAATTTATAAAAAATGTCCGGCAGAACACAGACTGCGGCAAGATAGAGCGCACCGCCCAGCGTGATACGGGTCAGCACGCGATACAAATAGTCAGAGGTTTTTTTGCCGGGCCTGATGCCGGGGATGAACCCTCCGTACTTTTTCAGGTTATCGGCTATATCCACCGGATTGAACACGATCGCCGTATAAAAGTACGCGAAAAAAACGATCATCACAACATATACGGTCGTGTAAAGCAATTTCCCCGGTGAAAGCTGCTGTGCGATAGATTGTATCCACGCGACCTGCGTAAACCCTGCGATCGTCGCAGGAAACAGTAATATCGAGGATGCGAAGATCGGCGGGATCACGCCCGCGGAATTTATTTTCAGCGGCAGGTGCGTGCTCTGTCCCTTGTAAATTTTTCTGCCAACCATCCGCTGCGCATACTGGACTGATATTTTTCTTTGGCCGCGCTCCATAATGATGATGGCCGCAATGACTAGCAATGATCAGGACCAGTATCACCGCTACCAAAAAATATGGAATTTCACCGGACCGGGCAAGTTGGAAAGTATTTTCCACGGCGCGGGGGAAACCCGCCACAATACCCGCAAAGATGATGAGTGAGATGCCGTTGCCTATTCCCCGTTCGGTAATCTGCTCACCAAGCCACATGATGAACGTTGTGCCGGCAGTAAGCGTGATCATGGTGAGAATGCGAAAGGACCAGCCTGTGGATTCCACGAAGGCTCCATCTCCCATTTTCTCGATGCCAACTGCCATCCAGAATGATTGAAAGCCAGCAATCAAAACCGTTCCGTACCGTGTATACTCAGTAATCTTTTTCCGGCCAGCCTCACCCTCTTTGGCAAGCGCCTGCAGTCGGGGGATCACCACAGTAAGAAGCTGAAGCACAATCGATGCCGTAATATAGGGCATGATCCCGAGAGCGAAAATAGTTACCTTCGAAAGTGCCCCGCCGGAAAACATGTCGAAAAAACCCATGAGACCCGCTGCAGCTTGATGCAGGTACTGGCTCAGCGCCTCTCCTCTTACGCCGGGCGTAGGAATGTGCGCACCTATCCGGTATACCGCAAGCAGCAGGAGCGTAAAAACGATCCGCTTTCTGAGTTCGGGAATATTAAATATGTTTTTCAGGCCGGTGAACAAGAGTTAGATCACCTCGGCCTTTCCGCCAGCAGCCTGGATTTTCTCGACTGCGCTCTTACTGAACTTGTGCGCTCGCACAGTGACCTTTACCTTCAACTCACCGTTACCCAGCACTTTCACCCCGGTCTTCATGTCCTTGATCAAACCCTTCTGCATGAGCACCTCGGGCGTAATAGGATCAGTACCGGCCATCGTTTCGAGGTCCTGGAGGTTCACAACGGAATATTCCTTCCGGAATATATTCGTGAACCCCCGCTTCGGGATCCTCCGCTGAAGGGGCATCTGTCCGCCTTCAAAGCCAGCCCCCTTTACACCGCCCGAGCGGGCCTTCTGTCCCTTATGCCCTTTCCCTGCGGTCTTGCCTGATCCGGAACCGACACCTCTTCCGACCCTTTTTGACTTTTTTGTTGCCCCTGCTGCCGGCTTTAGTTCTTCTAATCTCATAGTTTACTCGCTACCGTCACTAAATCGAATTTGTATAATTTATTTTGAAACATCTACGCTATGCTTCTTCCACTTTAACGAGGTGAGATATCTTAGTAATCATACCGCGGATTTGCGGCGTGTCCAAACGAATGACGGAATGATTCATTTTTTTGAGACCCAGTCCTATCAACACGACCTTATGCTTTCCCGGTCGAGCAATACCACTTTTTACAAGTGTAATTTTAAGTCTTTTAGCATCAGCTTTTGCCATACCTATCCAAGCTCCTCTACCGACCTGCCTCGAAGCCCCGCAACCTGCTCTGCACTCCTAAGCCTCATCAGTCCTTCGATCGTAGCGCTCACTACATTATGCGGATTGCTTGATCCGAGAGATTTACAGAGCACGTTCCGTACGCCCACGACCTCGAGCACGGATCTGCTCGCTCCGCCAGCAATCAAACCCGTACCTTCGGAAGCCGGCTTAAGCAACACCTTGCCCGCACCGTAATGTCCAAGTACACGGTGAGGGATCGTATCTCCTTTCAGGGAGATCTGGATCATGCTCTTCTTCGCCCGTTCCACAGCCTTCTTGATGGCTACCGGCGCTTCAGCTGCTTTGCCCTTGCCCACGCCGATCTTTCCTTTTCCGTCACCAACGACCACCAGCGCGCTGAAGTTAAACCGCTTGCCGCCCTTGACCACCTTGGCCACCCGGTTCAGGAAGACCAGTTTATCTTTCAGGCCGTCGCTTTCCTCTGCTGTTTTTTGATATCGATCTGCCAATGCCGCCTCCGAATTAAACGCCGTTTCCTAAAAGCTTAGCCCCTTCTCGCGCGCCGCATCTGCCAGCGCCTTAACACAACCGTGGTATTGATAACCGCCGCGGTCAAATACAACTAACTTGATATTCTTGCCAAGCGCCCGCTCCGCAATACTCGCACCCACCTTCTTGGCAGCCTCTACATTCCCGCAATGCTTCAGCCCGTCATGGAGCGTTTTCTCCGTAGAGGACGCGGCAATAATTGTCTTGCCGGTGGTATCGTCTATGATCTGCGCGTAAATATGGCTCAGGCTCTTGAACACGCTCAGCCTTGGGCGCGTTGCCGTTCCGTACACGGTCTTTCTGACTCTATCATGCCGTCTCTGTCTGGCTTTTAATTTGCTCTGTGCCACCGTTTATTCTCCATCCAATTAAGCGCTGATCTTTATATCAATCAACGATTCTAAATTCTAAATGATATTCTACTTCCCGCCCTTACCAGCCTTACCTTCTTTGCGCTGTATGACCTCAGTGCTGTACTTGATGCCCTTCCCCTTGTATGGCTCGGGTTTCTTCAGGTTTCTCAAGTTTGCCGCAATCTGTCCCACAAGCTGCTTATCTATACCCTTGAGCGTGATCTGGGTCTGCTTGGGATCAACCGTCGCCTTGATCCCTTTGGGCATGGGATAGATGATCGGGTGAGAGAACCCGAGGCTCAGCATCAGGTTTGACCCCTGCGTTGCGGCCTTGAATCCGACTCCGGATATCTCGAGCGTCTTTTCATATCCCTTGCTTACGCCTATCACCATATTGGCAACCAGGTTTCTTGTTAATCCGTGCAGCTCGCGATATATTTTTTGATTTGACGGACGCTCGACCACTAGTGTATTGCTTTCTTTCTTGATGGACAGCTTTGGATTCACATTCTGGCTGATCTCACCAAGCGGACCCTTGACCGTAACTTTGCCGGTCTCGAGTTTTGCCTCGACGCCGGATGGAATTTCTATCGGTTTTTTACCAACCCTCGACATGACAGCTCCTAAAATACTGATTGGACAAATTCTATAAACTTAATTTACCACACATGGCAAATGACTTCGCCACCTACGTTGTCCTTCTTCGCCTGCTTGCCTGTTTGTATCCCTTTCGGCGTGGATAGAATGGCTGTGCCAAGCCCATCCAGCACCTTAGGAATAGCGTCGTTGCTTGCGTACACCCGGCAGCCGGGTTTACTGATCCGCTTCAGACCCTGAAGAACGGGGGCCTCGTCTTCTGTGTATTTGAGATACACGCGAATTAGACCCTGCCGGCGATCTTTCACTAATTTCACATTCTTGACGAATCCCTCGTCCTTCAGAATCTTCGCAATCTCCACCTTCAGCTTGGATGAGGGAATGTCCACTTTTTCATGTTTTGCCTTACTGGCATTGCGGATGCGCGTCAGCATATCCGCGATAGGATCGGTCATCATTGATTCAAACCCCTTTTGCTTACCAACTCGCCTTAATCACGCCCGGGATCTCTCCCTTGAGCGCCCTGTTTCTGAAGCATATTCTGCACAAGTCAAACTTCCGCAGATACCCCCGTGACCGCCCGCACAGCGGACAGCGGCTGTACGCACGTACCTTGAACTTTGGTGCTCTTGATGCCTTCGCTATCAAAGACTTCTTTGCCATTGTTCCTCCATCTCGTCCGTCTGACCGGATTACTTCCTGTACGGCATCCCCAGATGGCCAAGCAACGCCCTTCCTTCTTCATCCGTCTTCGCCGTCGTTACAATCACGATATCGAGTCCGTGAACCGAGTCCACTTTGTCAAACTCAATCTCAGGGAAAATCACCTGTTCTTTGATCCCTACCGTATAATTCCCTCTGCCGTCGAACGACTTTGAAGACACACCCTTAAAGTCTCTGATGCGAGGAAGCGCCGCGTTGATAAACCGGTCGAGGAACTCATACATGCGCTCGCGCCGGAGTGTCACCATACAGCCGATCGGCATCCCCTCCCTGAGCTTGAAGGTCGCGATAGACTTCTTGGCGCGGGTAATAACCGGACGCTGGCCGGTAATTTTCCCTATTTCCTCAGCGGCATGGTCGAGCGCTTTGGCATTGGTAATCGCCTCACCCATACCTACGTTCAGTACCACCTTAACAAGCTTCGGCGCCTGCATGGGGTTTTTGTATTGAAATTCCTTCATCAGCGCCGGCACAACGACATCATGATAGCGCTGCCTCAGCCTCGGCGTCGGGATGCGCTCCGGGGCGCGTTTCGAAACAGCTGATTCCGGTGCGCCTTCAGCGGTCTTGGCAACCTTCTTTACTTCCTTTGTCGAAGCCTTCGGCTTCGCAGCCACCTTGGGAGTCTTAGCAGCATCCTTTTTCTTGTCACTTCCCTTAGTCTCTTTTGTTTTATCTTTCTTATCTGCCATAATATCTTTTCCCTATTTTGCCAATCTGAACATCCTCACGCTGCCTCAGCAGTATGGGTATCAATCAATGATCTCGCTACAGGTCTTGCAGACTCGTGTGCGCGTGCCATCACCCTGTGTCTTCCGTGAAATCGACGTTGGCTTATCGCATTTCACACAAATAAGTTTTACGTTCGAGGCGGCAATCGGACTCTCTTTCTCCAGAATACCGCCCTGCCTGAGCTGCTGATTGGGTTTTGTATGCCGCTTGATCATATTAAGCTTCTCAATAAGGAGCCGGTTGGTAGCGGGATAGACTGCGATTACCCTGCCCCGCTTCCCTTTCTCCTTGCCGGAAACCACCATAACGTTATCATTTTTTTTAATCTGCATTTTTCCTAATCCTGCTTATCCATAAGCTGTTATTGACAACTATGAGCCTAGAGAACTTCGGGCGCAAGTGAAATGATCTTCATAAAGTTCTTTTTGCGGAGTTCGCGAGCAACGGGCCCGAAGATACGCGTCCCGATCGGCTCATTCGATGCATTGATAAGCACTGCAGCATTCCGGTCGAACTTGATGTACGACCCATCCTGCCGGCGAACTTCCTTCGTGGTCCTGACGACCACGGCCTTGGCCACCGTTCCCTTTTTGGCCTGTCCCTCGGGAATCGCCACCTTAATGGCCACGACGATTATGTCGCCGAGCGAGGCATAGCGCTTGCGTGTTCCGCCAAGGACCTTTATGCACATCACTTTTTTTGCGCCAGAATTATCGGCGACATCCAATACTGTCTGCTGCTGAATCATAATTCATCCTCTGAAAGGGTTTTCGCCCTTTATTGATTGGCCTTCTCGACGATCTCGAGAATTTTCCACCTTTTTTCTTTGGAAAGAGGCCTGGTCTCGATGAACCGGACCACGTCCCCCACCTTGCACTCGTTCTTTTCGTCATGAACCTTGAACTTTGTGGTCCGCTTGATGGTCTTGGTGTATTTCGCATGCGCAATACGTCTGGTGACCGCGAGCACAACCGTCTTGTCCATCTTGTCACTAACGACCTGACCCATATACGTTTTTCGCTTCTTATACTCTTCCATACTTTTCCTTTAAGACTGTCTTGGTTTTGGCGATGTCCCTGCGCAATGTTCTGAGGCGCATCGGGTTCTCGATCTGGCCCATGGCCTGCTGAAATCTCAGATTGAACATCTCCTTTTTGAGATCAGCCGCCTTGGTCTGCAGTTCATCGCTTGACAGATCCCGCAGTTCCTTTGCTCTCGTCTTCATATTTCCGCCTCCCGCGATACAAACTTCGTAGCAACCGGCAGCTTGTATGCCGCGAGCCTGAACGCCTCTCTGGCCACGGATTCGTCAACTCCACCCATCTCGTAGAGTACACGACCGGGCTTCACGACGGCAACCCAGTATTCCGGCGCACCTTTCCCTTTTCCCATACGCGTTTCCGCGGGCTTCTTCGTAATCGGCTTGTCAGGGAATATCCGTATCCAGATCTTGCCGCCACGCTTGACGTAACGAGTCATAGCGATACGAGCTGCCTCAATCTGCCTGCTCGTGATCCAACCAGGCTCCAGGACCTTCAGGCCATACTCACCGTAGCTTACTTCCGCACCCCGGTAGGCAATGCCGTTCATGTTTCCCTTGTGCATCTTTCTATGCTTTACTCGTTTGGGTGATAACATAAATAAAAATCCTTTATCTCTGTGATCTCATATCTGCACTCGTACTATTATGCAGTAGCCGTTGGCTTCGGAACCTGGAGCACATCCCCCCGGTAGATCCAGACCTTTACGCCAATCTGGCCCATCGTGGTCTTGGCCTCAAAGAAGCCATATTGAATGTCTGCCCGGAGGGTATGGAGCGGCACCCGGCCCTCACGGTACCATTCGGTCCGTGCGATCTCGCCGCCTGCCAGCCTTCCGGCGCACATTATCTTAATGCCCTGCGCGCCCAGCCTGAGCGCTGAGGTCACTGATTTTTTCATAGCCCTTCGAAATGCGATCCTGCGCTCCAGCTGGAGTGCTATATTCTCGGCCACAAGCTGAGCATCCAGCTCGGGACGCCTGATCTCCTGAATATTGATATACATCTGTTTACCAGTCATGGTCTCGAGGTCTTTTTTGAGTTTGTCAACCTCAGCGCCCTTTTTACCTATAATAATGCCCGGCCGGGCAGTATGAATATTGATCTTTGCCTTCTGGCCCGCGCGCTCAATCTCGATTTTGGAGACCCCCGCATGCATGAGTCTCTCCTTGACGATCTTACGGATCTTGAAGTCCTCATGCAAAAGCGCTGCATAATTCTTCTGGGAGAACCAGCGTGAATCCCATGTCTTTATAATCCCGATCCGAAACCCGATTGGATGAACCTTCTGTCCCATGATGCCTCCGTATGATAAAACTACGCTGAGAGTACCAGCGTTATATGGCTGGTCCGCTTTCTAATAGTATTGCCGCGTCCCATGGCCCGGGCCCGCATCCGCTTCATGGTCACACCCTGGTTCACGTAGGCCTTTGTCACCTTGAGTGCATCCAGATCTCCCACCTTTTTTTGCTCAGCGTTCGCCACCGCGGAATCTAAAAGCTTCTTGACTATACGCGCGGCATGGAGCGGCGTGAACGTGAGAATATTAAGCGCATCTCCCACCATCTTGCCCCGGATAAGGTCTATCACCTGCCTCGCCTTGCGCGGCGTAATTCGTATATGTCTTACTGTTGCGCTTGCTTCCATCTGATCGTCCTCACTCTACTGTCATACAAGGCGTTCTTGAGTTTTACTTCGGTGCGCTCGTCTTCTCTGCAGCTTTTGACCCGCCATGCGCCTTGAACGTCCGGGTCGGCGAAAATTCGCCGAGCTTATGGCCAACCATGTTCTCGGTGATGTACACCGGAATAAACTTCCTGCCGTTATGCACCGCCAAGGTGTGTCCCACGAAATCCGGTGTAATCGTCGACCTGCGTGACCACGTCTTCGTAATCTTTTTTTCGCCCGTGGTGTTCATGGCCTCAACCTTTTTCATGAGGCTCTCATCTATAAAAGGGCCTTTTTTAACTGATCTCGGCACCGTATCCTCCGTACGGTTAATTCAAATCCGAAATCTATAATTGCTTTATCCTGCATTATTAGGATTTAGTGTTTGTTTTAGTTACCTGCTCTTGGTTCTTCTCGACAGAATAAACTTGCTCGTAGTCTTGTTATGCCTCGTCCTCACCCCATCAGGAAGACCCCACGGAGAGCAACCCGGCCTGCCGCCAGAGGATTTGCCCTCGCCTCCGCCAAGCGGATGGTCGACAGGGTTCATCACCACACCGCGAACCCTCGGCCTCATACCCATCCAGCGGGCCCTGCCGGCCTTGCCGATGCTGATATTCTCATGATCCAGATTCCCTACCTGGCCAATCGTCGCCATGCACTCGGATCGGACCATGCGCACTTCACCGGAATTGAGCCGGAGCGTGGCATATTCGCCTTCCCTCGCCAGGAGCTGCACCGATGCACCTGCGCTCCGCGCAAGCTGGCCACCAGCCCCCTGTTTAAGCTCCACGTTGTGCAGGGTGGTGCCCACGGGTATCGACGATATAGGCAAAGCATTGCCCAGCTTGATATCAGAATCAGGACCTGACATTACGCTATCGCCCACCTTCAGGCCGAGCGGAAACAGGATGTAGCGCTTCTCTCCATCCGCGTAATGGAGGAGTGCGATCCTCGCCGAGCGGTTCGGATCATATTCAATCTGCGCCACTTTTGCCGGAATCCCCATCTTGTCGCGCCTGAAATCAATGATCCTGTATTTTTTCCTATGCCCGCCGCCACGATACCGTACGGTTATTTTACCGCGATTGTTTCTTCCACCGCTCTGGTTGAGTTTTACAACCAGCGATTTTTCCGGCGTGCTGCGCGTCACTTCTTCAAAGGTAGACGTGGTTTGGAACCGTCTTCCAGCAGATGTTGGATTATAGGACTTTACCGGCATTTAAGCACCCTCGAATATTGCGATCTTTTCACCTGGTTTAAGCGTAACATACGCTTTTTTCCAGTCCGACCTGCGGCCTAACCGCTGACCGACCCGTTTGTTCTTGCCTGCGTTCTTAACCGTAGTCACATCGGCGACCTTCACCTTGAAGATTCCCTCGATCGCCTTTTTTACCTCTACTTTATTGGCATCTACCTTCACTTCGAAGGTCAAAACATTATTCTTTTCCTTCAGCCGAGCGCCTTTTTCCGTTATCCGCGGAACGCGAATGATGTCATACATTTCTATCGTCATTTACCGTACACCTCCTGAATGGAGTTCAGCGCGTCCTGCGTTGTGATGAGGTAGCGGTACTTGAGCAGGTCATAGATATTGATATTGTCCATCCTGAGCACTTTGACCGACGGAATGTTGCGGGCGGCCAGCGTCAGGTTCTTGTTCTCCGACTTGATCAGGATAAGTGCGTTTTCCTGCACCCCGAGGGTCTCGAGCATCGTGGAAATCAATTTGGTCTTGGGCTCTGCGAGTTCAAGCTTCTCAATAAGAACCAACCTGTTCTCATTGACCTTTGACGCAAGGGCATCGATAAGTGCTGCCCGCTTTGCCTTCTTCGGGAGGGCATAGGAATAATCCCTCGGCATGGGACCGAAGCAGGTACCGCCATGCCGCCAGAGCGGGGAGCGGTTGCTGCCGGAGCGCGCTCTGCCCGTGCCCTTCTGCTTCCAGGGTTTTGCTCCGCCACCACTCACCAGCGCCTTGTTCTTCGTGGATGCGGTACCGGCGCGTTTATTCGCTAGCTGGTTCACTACCGCGGCGTGCATAAGATGTGCCCTCACTTCCGTTGAAAACAGCCCAGGAAGTTCCACATCCTTCACTTTTTTATTGTTCTGGTCCACCATTACGACTGACGGCATTTCAATAATCCTCTATTTTCTATTAATCAGCCTTGTAGATAAGGAGCAGCCCATTGACGCCGCCTGGTACCGCTCCGCGGACAAACAACAGGTTCTGATCCGGCCGGACATCGACGATCTCTAAATTCTTAATAGTCTGATTCACCACTCCCATATGTCCCGGAAGTTTTTTACCCGGCCATACCCGTGACGGATAAGCGCTCGCTCCGATAGATCCAGGCGCACGATTGAACATGGAACCGTGGCCGCCAGGTCCACCTGCGAAATTATGCCGCTTCATCACGCCGGCAAACCCTTTACCCTTGGTGACGCCGCTCACCGCGATCAATTCGCCTTTTTTGAAAATATCAGCGGTCACGATCTGACCCTGCTCAAATTCGCCAGTGCGGAATTCCCGCAGGAACCGGTGGGGCTGCACATTCGACTTCTTAAAGTGGCCGGCAATGGCCTTCGTAATACGTCCCTGTTTTTTTTCCTCTTCAAAAGCAAGCTGGACCGACTCGTATCCATCATGCTCTGCAGTCTTCTTCTGAACCACCGTGCACGGACCTGCCTGAATAACCGTAACCGGTATAAGTTCCCCGCCGCTGTAATGCTGGCTCATGCCTATCTTTTTTCCGATGATTCCCTTGCTCATTGCCTATCCCTTCACCCGCATACTGCATTCACCCCTTTCAGGGTCATCATGCATCGGCGGCCGATTACTTTTCTACAGCTTAATCTCCACATCAACGCCTGCCGCAAGATCAAGCTTCATAAGTGCATCTACGGTCTGCGGCGTTGGATCCAGAATATCCATCAGCCGTTTATGCGTCCTGATCTCAAACTGCTCGCGGGACTTTTTGTCCACATGGGGAGAGCGGAGCACGGTCCAGCGATTGATCCTGGTCGGGAGAGGTATGGGGCCCGAAACCTTGGCTCCCGTCCTCTTTGCCGTATCCATGATTTCTACCGCAGACTGGTCGAGCAGCCGATGGTCGTATCCTTTTAGTCGTATCCTGATCTTCTGTGTCACGTGTGTTCCCTTCCCTCTTACTCGATCACTTCGGTAATAACGCCTGCGCCCACGGTCCTGCCGCCTTCGCGGATGGCAAAACGCAGACCCTTGTCCATGGCGATCGGACCGATGAGCTCTACCGAGCAGGTCATGTTGTCGCCCGGCATCACCATCTCGACGCCTTCAGCGAGCGTCACCACGCCCGTCACGTCCGTGGTCCGGAAATAGAACTGGGGACGGTACCCCTTGAAGAACGGGGTGTGGCGGCCGCCTTCTTCCTTCGTCAGAACATAGGCCTCGGCCTTGAACTTGGTATGCGGCGTGATGCTTCCCGGCTTTGCCAGGACCATGCCGCGCTCCACGTCTTCCTTCTTGATGCCACGGAGCAGGACGCCGACGTTGTCTCCGGCCTCGCCCGCGTCCAGAAGCTTTCGGAACATCTCGACGCCCGTCACCACGGTCTTCTGCGTGGGCTTGATGCCCACGATCTCGATTTCATCGCCGACCTTAACGATGCCGCGCTCGATCCTGCCCGTGACCACCGTTCCGCGACCGGCGATGGAGAACACGTCTTCCACCGGCATAAGATAAGGCTTGTCTATTTCGCGCTTGGGCTGGGGAATATAGCTGTCAACGGCTGCCATAAGCTCCAAGATGCTCTTGTACTCAGGCGCATTGACGTCCTTGCTCTCGCTCTGGAGGGCCTTTAACGCGCTCCCCTTCACGATCGGGGTCTTGTCCCCGGGAAACTGGTATTTGGTCAACAGCTCACGGATCTCGAGTTCCACGAGCTCGATGAGCTCGGGGTCGTCCACCATGTCCACCTTGTTCATGTACACCACGATATAGGGCACGCCGACCTGACGGGCAAGCAGGATATGCTCACGGGTCTGGGGCATGGGGCCGTCTGCGGCCGAGACCACGAGGATAGCGCCGTCCATCTGGGCGGCTCCCGTGATCATGTTCTTGACGTAGTCGGCATGGCCTGGACAGTCGACATGGGCATAATGACGGTTGTCCGTCTGGTACTCCACGTGCGCCGTGGCGATCGTGATGCCGCGTTCCCGCTCTTCCGGGGCCTTGTCGATGTTATCGTAGGAAACAAAGGTAGCGAAGTTCTTGTATGACAACACCTTCGTGATGGCCGCTGTCAAGGTCGTCTTGCCGTGGTCCACATGGCCGATAGTGCCCACGTTCACATGAGGTTTTGTCCTCTCAAATTTTGCCTTTGCCATGCTAATTGCCTCCTGACCAAGAAGTGAAAAAATTAAAAACCTAATGAAATGAAATTACCTGGCCTTAACAGCCTCACCCTTTACTTTTGCAATAATCTGCTCTGAAATATTTTTAGGAACCTCTTCATAGTGCGCGAACTGCATGGTATACGTGGCCCTGCCCTGGGTCTTTGACCGGATATCGGTCGAATAACCGAACATCTCGGACAGCGGCACCTGCGCCGTGATCACCCTTCCCGCACCCCTCATGTTCATACCCTGCACGCGGCCGCGACGGGAACTGAGGTCGCCGATGATGTCTCCCATGTACTCCTCGGCGCAGACGACCTCAACTGCCATGATCGGCTCGAGTAACGCTGGCGAAGCCTTGTTTGCGCCTTCCTTAAAGGCCATGGAACCGGCGATCTTAAATGCCATTTCCGATGAGTCCACGTCATGATAGGATCCGTCAATGAGTGTAATCTTGATGTCAACCATGGGATAGCCGGCGATTACACCGTTCTCCATTGCCTCTACGATGCCCTTCTGTATCGGCATGACGTATTCCTTGGGAACCGAGCCACCAACGGTCTTATTCACAAATTCAAAGCCTTTACCCGGCTCCTGCGGCTCAAGTTCGAGCACCGCATGTCCATACTGGCCGCGGCCGCCGGTTTGGCGTATATATTTTCCTTCCGCTGTCACCTTCTTGCGGATCGTTTCGCGATACGCCACCTGGGGCTTGCCCACGTTCGCGTCTACCTTGAACTCACGCAAGAGACGGTCGACGATGATTTCCAGATGAAGCTCTCCCATACCCGAGATGATGACCTGTCCGGTCTCCTGATCAGTCATCACGCGGAACGACGGGTCTTCCTGCATGAGCTTCTGGAGCGAGAAACCTAACTTTTCCTGGTCAGCCTTGGTCTTGGGCTCGATGGCCACGGAAATCACCGGCTCCGGGAAAATCATGGCTTCCAGGACGACAGGTTTGTTTTCATCGCAGAGGGTATGCCCGGTGAGCGTGCTCTTGAGACCGACAGCCGCGCAGATATCTCCGGAATAGATCTGCTCGATCTCTTCTCGTTTGTTCGCGTGCATTTTGAGCAGCCTGCCGACCCGCTCCCTGGTACCCTTGGTAGAGTTGTATACATACGATCCGGATGTCAGCGTGCCGGAATAGACCCGGATGAATGTAAGCTGACCAACAAAGGGATCGGTCATGATTTTGAATGCTATGCCCGCAAAGGGTTCGCTATCAGAGGCGGTGCGAACTACTTCCTCACCCTTGGGTCCAATTCCTTTGACCGGAGGGATGTCAAGCGGCGAGGGGAGGTAGTCCACTACCGCATCAAGCAAGAGCTGCACGCCTTTATTCTTGAACGCCGAACCGCAAATGACCGGGAAGATGCTCATGGCAATCGTTCCTTTGCGGATCGCGGCCATGATCTCGGCTTCCGTCGGCTTCTCTCCGTTCAGGAACTTTTCCATCACGGTGTCGTCGGCGTCGGCGATCTTCTCAATCATTTTTTCCCGGTATTCCTGTGCCTTGGGCAGGAGGTCTGCCGGGATATCTTCCACAATATATTTTGCGCCAAGCGTCTCGTCGTCGAACAATACAGCCTTCATTTTTACCAGATCAATGCAGCCACGGAACTTGTCTTCAGCGCCGATGGGAAGCTGGATTGGCACTGCATTCGCGCCGAGCCGGTCGAACATCGACTGGACGCTCATGTAGAAGTCCGCGCCGATGCGGTCCATCTTGTTCATGAAAGCGATGCGGGGAACTTGATATTTGTCTGCCTGGCGCCATACCGTCTCGGACTGAGGTTCAACACCGCTCACCGAGTCGAATGCTGCCACCGCACCATCAAGGACGCGGAGCGATCGCTCCACCTCAATAGTAAAGTCCACGTGGCCGGGAGTATCGATTATGTTGATGCGTTTGTCCCGCCAGAAGCACGTCGTTGCGGCTGAGGTGATGGTAATACCGCGCTCCTGCTCCTGGACCATCCAGTCCATGACCGCGGTACCATCGTGCACTTCGCCGATCTTATAGGAAACACCGGTATAGTAAAGGATGCGCTCGGTCGTCGTCGTCTTACCGGCGTCGATGTGAGCCATAATACCGATGTTACGCGTGTTTTCGAGTGAATACTGCCTGGCCAAAACTTCCTCCGCTTCTCAATAAAAACTTACCAGCGATAATGGGCGAATGCCTTATTGGCATCTGCCATACGATGGATGTCTTCCTTCTTCTTCACTGCCGCGCCGGTATTGTTAGATGCATCGAGAATCTCTCCAGCCAGCTTGTCTACCATGGATTTTTCCGGCCGCTGAGACGCGTAGAGCCTGAGCCAGCGGTAAGCGAGCGACATCCTGCGCGGCTGTTTCACTTCGATCGGCACCTGGTACGAGGCCCCACCTACCCGGCGCGACTTTACCTCCAGAGTAGGCTTTAAATTTTCTATCGCCTTCTTAAAAATTGCAATCGGATCGCCGTTAGTCTTCTGCTGAATTCGGTCGAGCGCCTTGTAGCAAATAGCCTCTGCTGTGCTCTTCTTGCCCTTGCGCATGAGCACGTTCACGAACTTCGCCAGCATCTGGCTGTGATATTTTGGATCGGGCAATGATTCTCTTTTTACAACAACACTTTTTCTCGGCATATTATGGTGTTCCTTCTCTTACGCATTTGGCGCCCTTCTGCGCGCCCGTTGAACTATCCGTCTGCTATTTGGGCTGCTTGGCCCCATACTTGGAACGGCCCTGCTTACGATTTGCGACACCAACAGTATCCAGTGTGCCTCTCACGATGTGATAGCGCACGCCCGGGAGATCCTTCACTCTTCCGCCGCGGATGAGCACGATGGAGTGCTCCTGCAGGTTATGTCCTACTCCAGGGATGTAAGTGGTCACTTCCATCCCGTTCGTGAGCCTGACCCTCGCGACCTTCCGGAGAGCCGAGTTCGGCTTCTTCGGGGTCGTGGTATACACCCTGATGCAAACGCCCCTCTTCTGAGGGCAGCTCCTAAGCGCGGGACTCTTGGTCTTTGTGGCAGCTAGCGTTCTGCCTTTTCTCACAAGTTGACTAATGGTAGGCACGAGAATTACTCCTTAAAATCACAGGGATAGCATGTTTTTAAAAACATTGAGTCAAAACCTGATGATTATACTGACACTTGACCATATTGTCAAGGTTTTTTTTAGCGGCAGCATTTTAAGTTTACCTTCATGCTCGATAAGACTGAAAAATGCTGTCTGCCTCAACTCCACTATCCACTTCCCGTATTATTACAGGTCTAAGTCAACCTTACTCTGTTGGCTGGGAAGCCTCTTCCTCAACAACGACATAGGTGTTCCGATATTCTGTCATTCCGGTCCCCGCGGGGATCAATCTTCCCATAATCACATTTTCCTTCAGACCGACGAGATCGTCCACTGCCCCTGTAATAGCGGCTTCCGTGAGCACGCGTGTGGTCTCCTGGAAGGAAGCGGCTGAAATAAAGCTGTCGGTAGTGAGTGATGCCTTGGTAATGCCGAGGAGGATCGGCCGCGCCGTAGCGGGTATGCCGCCCTTCGCGATGACGGCCTCATTTTCCCTGGCAAAGGTAAAGCGATCCACTTGCTCCCCAATGAGAAACGGCGCATCTCCTGCTTCCTCGATTCTGACCTTGCGCAGCATCTGGCGTACGATGACCTCAATATGTTTGTCGTTGATGCTCACACCCTGGAGACGATAGACCTGCTGCACTTCGTCTACGAGGTACTTCTGGAGTTCTCTCGGACCAAGCACGCTCAAAATATCGTGGGGATCAACCGGGCCATCCATCAGAGGCTCGCCGGCTGTGACCCAGTCTCCCTCGTGCACGTTCACATGCTTACCCTTAGGGATAAGGTATTCTTTCTCATTCCCCATACCGTCCTTGACAAGGATGCGTCGCATACCCTTAACGAAACCGCCGAACTCTACAGTACCATCGATCTCACTGATGATGGCCTGTTCCTTGGGCTTCCGCGCCTCGAACAGCTCGGCCACTCTCGGGAGACCGCCGGTGATGTCCTTAGTCTTAGTGGTCTCACGCGGAATCTTGACAAGAATGTCTCCCGGGAAGATCTCAGCGTTCTTGTCAACCAGGATATGCGCTCCCGCAGGCAACAGATACCGAGCCACAACATTGGATCCTGGCAATTTTGCCGTCTTTCCATGCTGGTCCTTGATCGAGATGCGCGGACGCAGGTTCTGGTTTGGATAATCGATGATCACCTTGCGCGACAAGCCGGTGATCTCATCAACCTCCTCACGCATGGTGACACCTTCAATGATGTCGCCAAAAGCGATCTTTCCGCCGATTTCAGTAAGGATGGGCAGTGAGTAGGGGTCCCACTCTACGAGCTTCTGGCCCACGTCCACTTTGTGTCCGTCCTGGACCTTGATCCTGGCGCCATAGATGACCGCGTACTTCTCCTTCTCTCGGCCCGTCTCGTCGTAGATGGCAATGCTGCCGTTCCGTGACATGGCCACGTAATCACCTTCTTTGTTCTTCACCGTGTTCAGGTTGAGATATTTCATAATGCCGGCGTTCTTCGCCTCAAGCACTGTCTGCTCAACAACCTTGCTTGCCGTACCGCCGATATGGAACGTCCGCATGGTAAGCTGCGTTCCAGGCTCGCCGATAGACTGGGCGGCAACAATACCGATGGCCTCGCCGATGTCCACGAGCTTACCGCGGCTAAGATCCCGGCCATAGCACAGCTTGCATACGCCACGCAGGGACTGGCAAGTGAGCACCGAGCGGATCTTGACGCGGTCGATGCCGGACTCGTCGATCCGCTTGACGAGTTCTTCATTGATCTCTCTGCGGGCAGCGACGATCACCTCTTTCGTAATCGGGTCTTTGATGTCTTCAGCGGCAACGCGTCCAAGCAGACGTTCCGACAACGGTTCGATGATCTCGCCGCCCTCGACGAGCGATCCGACAAGAATGCCGTCGGTCGTACCGCAGTCATCCTGAGTAATGATCACGTCCTGCGATACATCAACGAGCCTCCGCGTGAGGTATCCGGAGTTTGCCGTCTTGAGAGCGGTGTCAGCAAGACCTTTGCGTGCCCCGTGTGTCGAGATAAAATACTGGAGCACTGTCAAGCCTTCGCGGAAATTCGCGGTGATCGGTGTTTCAATGATCTCGCCTGACGGCTTGGCCATGAGTCCGCGCATACCCGCGAGCTGCCGGATCTGCTGCGTGCTGCCGCGCGCTCCGGAGTCGGCCATCATGAAGATATTGTTGAACGACCGCGCCTCCTGAAGCTCCGACTTCTTCGCGGTTCCAATCTCGACCGCTTCCATGCCGAGTTCTGCCATCATCTCGTCAGCGATCTTCTCGGTCACATTCGCCCAGATGTCGATTTCCTTATTGTAGCGCTCACCGTTCGTGATAAGACCTTCCGTATATTGGTGATGGATCTCCATCACTTCTTTTTGCGCCTGATCAATGAATTTCTGCTTCTTGCTCGGGATATGCATATCGGAAATGCAGATGGAGATGCCGGCGCGTGTTGCATACTTGAAGCCTATTTCCTTAAGGTCGTCGATCAGGACCACCGTACGCCGCAGTCCGAGCTTTCGGAAACACTCATCAATCAATTTTGCAAGTTCTTTTTTGTTCATATCCCGGTTCACCGACGAGAAGGGCATGCCTTCAGGCAGGATATCGCTGAACAGGACCCTCCCCACTGTGGTCTCTTCGATCTTGCCGTTGATGCGCACCCTGACCCGTGCATGGATATCAGCCATGCGTTGGTCATAGGCGATACGGACTTCATCCCTGCCGGAGAACACCTTCCCCTCGCCGAGGGCTCCGGAACGGGATTTGGTGAGATAGTAACAGCCCAGCACAATGTCCTGTGATGGAACCGTGATTGGCCTGCCGTTCGCCGGCGACAGCACGTTGTTGATCGAGAGCATGAGTATCCGCGCCTCCAGCTGCGCCTCGACCGAGAGCGGGATGTGGACGGCCATCTGGTCACCGTCGAAGTCCGCGTTAAAGGCAGCGCACACGAGCGGGTGGAGCCGAATGGCCTTGCCCTCGACAAGCACAGGATCGAATGCCTGGATACCGAGCCGATGGAGCGTTGGTGCGCGGTTCAGCAGCACAGGATGCTCCTGGATGACCTCTTCGAGCACATCCCATACCTCGGGCCGCTCGCGTTCGATCATTTTCTTGGCGCTCTTGATAGTCGTGGCATAGCCCTTCTCCTCGAGCTTGTTGAAGATAAAAGGCTTGAACAGCTCAAGCGCCATTTTCTTCGGCAGGCCGCACTGGTGAAGCTTGAGGTCTGGACCGACAACGATCACGGAACGGCCAGAGTAGTCCACGCGCTTTCCGAGCAGGTTCTGCCGGAACCGTCCCTGCTTGCCTTTCAGCATGTCCGAGAGGGACTTGAGCGGACGCTTGTTCGGTCCGCGAAGAACCCGTCCGCGCCTGCCATTGTCAAAGAGCGCATCAACCGCTTCCTGCAGCATCCGTTTCTCATTCCGGATAATGACTGACGGGGCCTTGAGCTCCTCGAGCCGGCGTAATCGGTTGTTCCGGTTGATGACCCTGCGGTAGAGATCGTTCAGGTCTGACGTGGCAAACCGACCGCCCTCAAGGGGCACGAGGGGACGTAACTCCGGCGGAATCACGGGGATCACATCGAGGATCATCCACTCCGGCTTGTTACCGGACTTGCGGAATGCCTCGATCACCTTTAGACGTTTGGTCAGTTTCTTTTTTGTGGCCATCGAAGTGGCCGTCTCTATCTTCTTGCGGATATCTTCGGATTCACCCTCAAGATCGATCGCCTTGAGCATCTCCCGAATCGCTTCGGCACCCATACCCGCTTTAAAAGCGCTGGAGCCGTACTCCAACTGTGCTTTGCGGAATTTTTCCTCCGTCAGGAGTTCCTTGTGTTTGAGCGGCGTATCGCCGCCGTCGATCACAACGTAGCCTTCGAAATAGAGGACCTTTTCGAGAGCACGGAGTGTCATGTCGAGAAGCGTGCCGATGCGGCTCGGGAGACCCTTGAGGAACCAGATGTGAGCAACCGGAGATGAGAGTTCGATATGACCCATGCGCTCGCGCCGTACTTTGGACTGGATCACTTCGACGCCGCACTTGTCGCACACAATACCGCGATGCTTCATTCGTTTATATTTGCCGCAGAGACACTCCCAGTCCTTGATAGGGCCGAATATCTTGGCGCAGAACAGACCGTCCCGCTCCGGCTTGAAAGAACGGTAGTTGATGGTCTCAGGCTTCTTCACCTCGCCGTAGGACCATTCCTTGATCCGCTCAGGCGAAGCGATCTTGATCCGCATGGCATCAAAACTGATGTCTTTCGGTTTTTCGAACAAGCTCATGACATCGGTTCTGGCTTTATTATCGTACATGTGTTTGTCTTCCACAGTGGGCCTCCCTTTAAAACAAACTACAAATCCAAAGCATAAAATCCTAAACAAATCCAAAACTTTATCAATCAAAATTCAAAACGTTATATCCATTTTAAAAAATGATAGTCTTTAGGATTTCAGATTTAGAATGTCCGCACTATCGTGCCGAAGAAATCTTTTCGAGTCCGATCACCCGTTCCCGCTCGTTTTTGCGTTCGATGAGCTCGACATCCAGACACAAGCTCTGAAGTTCCTTGATAAGCACGTAGAACGATTCCGGCAAGCCCGGCTCCAGTGTGTTTTCACCCTTCACGATCGCCTCGTAGATCTTGGCCCGTCCGGACACATCGTCGGACTTGACCGTCAGGAACTCCTGGAGGCAGTAGGCCGCGCCGTAGGCCTGGAGGGCCCAGACTTCCATTTCACCGAGGCGCTGGCCGCCGAACTGGGCCTTACCACCAAGGGGTTGCTGCGTCACAAGCGAATAGGGCCCGATGGAACGTGCATGCAGTTTGTCGTCAACAAGGTGATGCAACTTCAGCATGTACATGTAACCGACCGTAACCGGTCTGTCGAAAGGCTCTCCGGTGCGGCCATCGAACAGAACGGATTGGCCGGTTATAGGGAGCTTGGCCTCTTTCAGGAGCGAACGTACACGGTCCTCTGACGCGCCGTCGAACACCGGGGTCGCCACATGCAGGCCAAGCGCTTTCGCTGCCCACCCAAGTTGGGTCTCCAGGATCTGTCCTACGTTCATACGGGAGGGCACGCCAAGCGGATTCAGTACGATCTCGACCGGGGTGCCATCTGGAAGGCAGGGCATATCTTCCTCAGGCACGATCCGCGATACCACTCCCTTGTTCCCGTGTCTGCCGGCCATTTTGTCGCCGACGGAAAGCTTGCGCTTCATGGCTACGTACACTTTCACCAGCTTCACTACACCGGGCGGCAGATCGTCGCCGCGCTTCAGCCTGCCGATTTTTTCATCATAGATCGTTTCAAGAATGTTCAGCTGGTTTTCCGAGTTGTCCAGAATCTCCTGCAGCTTTGCCGGATAGTCTTCAGACTCCACCTTGATTTTGGCAAGATCCTTCTCCGGCAGCTTGTCGAGGATCTCTACTGTGATCTTTTTACCCTTGGCCAGTTCGGTCTTTCCGGTCTTGGAGTTCACCGCTTTATCGGCAACGGTCTTCCCGATCAGGATCCGGCGGATGCGTTTATACCGGTCCTCCTTGACCGCCCGCATTTCGTCCTGATATTCCTTCTGGAGCCGCGCGATCTCTTCGCTCTCCTGGGTCTTGAGCCGCTCGTTCTTGTCCTCACCCTTGCGCGAAAACACCTTGACGTCGATCACCGTTCCTTCGATGCCGGGAGACGCGTAGAGCGAGGCGTCCCGTACGTCGCCGGCCTTTTCACCGAAGATCGCACGGAGAAGCTTTTCTTCAGGCGTAAGCTGCGTCTCGCCCTTGGGAGTCACCTTGCCAATGAGAATGTCGCCCGGCATGACTTCGGCGCCGATGCGGATGATGCCGTTCTCATCGAGGTTCCTGAGCGTCTCTTCGCCCAGGTTCGGTATGTCGCGCGTGATCTCTTCCTTGCCGAGTTTTGTGTCCCGGGCCTCGATCTCGAACTCTTCGATATGGATTGACGTATAACGGTCTTCCTTTACGATCTTCTCACTGATGATGATCGCGTCTTCGTAATTGTATCCGCTCCAGGGCATGAAGGCCACGAGCACGTTCTGGCCGAGCGCAAGCTCACCGAGTTCGGTCGCCGGACCGTCGGCGATCACCTGTCCCTTCTTCGCCTTATCACCCACCCGCACGATAGGCTTCTGATTCATGCAGGTATTCTGGTTGGAGCGATAGAACTTGGTAAGCGGGTAGGCGTCGATAACCGTCCGCCCCTTGGCATCCTCACCCTTGATCGTGATGCGGGTGGAGTCTACGGCCTCCACGATACCATCGCGTTTTGCTGAAACAATAGCGCCGGAATCCCTGGCCGCGACCCGCTCCATGCCCGTGCCGACGACGGGAGCCTGCGGACGGAGAAGCGGTACAGCCTGGCGTTGCATGTTCGAACCCATGAGTGCGCGGTTCGCGTCGTCGTTCTCGAGGAACGGGATGAGCGCGGCGGAGACAGAAACTATCTGTTTCGGCGACACATCCATATACTGCACTTCCTCGGCGCTCACCAGCTTGAACTCGCCACCCACGCGGGCAGATACGCTGTCAACGGCGATTTTGCTGCGGCCGTCAACCGGCGTATTGGCCTGGGCGATCACATAGTTTTCTCCATCCACGGCTGACAGGTACTCAATCTCATCCGATACCTTCGTACCTTTAACTTTCCGGTAAGGGGCCTCGATGAAACCATAGTCGTTCACCCGTGCATAGGTGGCTAGAGAAACGATCAGGCCGATGTTCGGACCTTCCGGTGTCTCAATCGGGCAGATTCTGCCATAATGGGTCGTATGCACATCGCGCACTTCGAATCCCGCGCGCTCACGCGTGAGGCCGCCGGGCCCAAGTGCGGAGAGCCTGCGTTTGTGGGTGATCTCCGCGAGCGGGTTGGTCTGGTCCATGAACTGCGAGAGCTGGCTGGAACCGAAAAATTCCTTAATAGCCGCGATCACGGGTTTGGGGTTGATGATGTCGTGCGGCATGAGCGTATCGATGTCCTGGAGGCTCATGCGCTCCTTGATGGCGCGTTCCATGCGAGCAAGACCGACCCGGATCTGGTTCTCGAGGAGTTCGCCCACGGACCGTACCCGGCGGTTGCCAAGATGGTCGATATCGTCCACTTCACCCTTGCCGGTACGGAGATTCACGAGATAGCGGATCACCTCAACAACATCCTGCGCAGTAAGGGTGGTCTTGTCGATCGGGATATCGAGCTTGAGTTTCTTGTTGAGCTTGAGCCTTCCCACATTCGAAAGGTCGTAGCGTTTGGCGTTAAAGAACATGCCGGAGAAGAGGTTCCGCGCCATGTCGATCGTCGGCGGTTCGCCCGGCCGCATCTTCCGGTAGATCTCAAGAAGCGCTTCGTCCGATGACTGCACCTTGTCGGAGAGCAGCGTGTCACGCATTGCCGCGATCACATGGATGCCATCCATATAGATCACTTCCAGTTTTTCCACCTTCGTGGTGACAATCCGGACCAGGAACGTTTCGGTGATCTTATCATTCGCGGTGAGGAGCACCTCGCCCGTCTCCGGGTCGATAACATCACGGAGCACAATACGGTCGATAAGGTCTTCGCGCGGAATCGGGACCTCAGTGATGCCCGCGGCTTCCATCTTCTTGATGGCAACGCGGGTGATCTTGGCACCTTCCTTGACGATCTGTTCGCGGGTATTCTTGTCGTAAATCGTGATGGGGGCCTTCATGCCGACCAGCACGTCCGCGAGGATTCCGCGCGTGAAGCCTTCTTTCTTGATTCTGATGTCTTCTATGGGATAGTACATTCTGAGCAGATCTTCATTGGAATAACCGAACGCCTTGAGCAGAATCGTCGCGGGAATCTTTCTGCGCCGGTCGATCCTCACGTGCACGATGTCCTTGACATCAAATTCGAAATCGAGCCATGAACCCCGGTAGGGTATGATCCGGGCCGAGTACAGGATCTTGCCGCTCGCATGGGTCCTGCCCTTGTCATGGGTGAAGAATGCGCCCGGTGAACGGTGGAGCTGGCTTACCACCACTCGCTCGGTCCCGTTCACGATGAACGTACCGGTATCTGTCATGAGTGGGAGGTCACCGACATAGACTTCCTGCTCTTTTATGTCCTTCACCCGCTTGGTAGCGGTTTGTTCGTCCTTCTCGAAGAACACAAGACGTGTTTTGATCTTGAGTGGCGCCGCGAAGGTAGACCCGCGCTGCAGGCATTCCCAGAGGCTGTACTTCGGCTCTCCCAGCGAGTAGCCGAGGTAGTCAACCATCGCAGTCTCGTTGAAATCGTAGATGGGGTATACGCTCTTGAACGCCGCCTGGAGTCCCCTGTCCTTTCTCTTATCTGAGGCAGTATCTTTCTGGAGAAAGGAATCATAGGAACGTTTTTGAATCTCGATCAGATCGGGAATCTCCAGGATCGTGGGGATCTTGGAGAAATCCTTGCGTACGCGGACAAGCTCTCTCTTTTCCTTTGACATTATCGCACCCCTCTTGCAGCATTAAAATGCAAAATGAAAAATGCAACCGGTAAAAAACGCAGAGTCTGATTGCGACCCTTTCCATTTTTCACTTTGCACTTCATATTTTTATATGGAATTCTGCCGTCTCCGCAAGCCCTATCCATAAACGCAAAAAGTCCTTTGCCCTCCGGACCGATGCCGGAGGGCAAGGACTTGGCTAATGAAGCTCGTTTGTGTCTTACTTTACCTCGACGGTCGCCCCTGCTTCGGTAAGTTTCTTCTTCATAGTTTCCGCCTCTTCCTTGGCGACTCCGGTCTTCACCGGCTTGGGCGCACCTTCCACCAGGTCCTTTGCTTCCTTGAGGCCGAGACCCGTAAGTTCGCGCACCACCTTGATCACGTTGATCTTCTGGGCACCGGCACCGGCCAGGATCACATCGAACGCGGTCTTCTCTTCCACGGCTGCTGCCGGCGCGCCTGCTGCCGCCACTGCCACGGGCGCTGCTGCTGAAACGCCCCACTTCTCCTCCAGCATCTTGCTTAATTCCGCTGCTTCAAGAACGGTCAAGCCGCTCAACTCATCAACCAATTTCGCTAAATCCGCCATGTTTCTCTCCTCCTGAAAGTGTAAAAACTTTTTTAAATTCGTCCCCATAACAGGGGTACGGTTTAATGCCTGTTAACCCTTGTCTGCCTTTGCCTTCATAACCCTGGCGATCTGGCCAGCCGGGGCCGCGAGCACGCCGACCATCCTCGATGCGGGCGCCTGGAGAAGACCTACGATCTTCCCGCGGAGCGCATTGAGCGACGGCAAGGATGCCAACGCCTTGATGTCCGCCGGCTTGAGCAGTTTACCGTCCAGCACGCCGATCTTGAGTTCAAGTTTTGCCTGAATTTTGTTGAAATCGAAGAGCACCTTGGCGGGCGCCACCACATCATCAAATCCGAGAGCAATCCCTACGGGACCGACAAAGTAGTCCTTGAGCGGTTCGAGACTGGTGCCTTCCACTGCTTTCCTCGCCAGCGTATTTTTTACGACCCGGTATTCAACCTTTGACGTGCGCAGCTTCGCACGAAGGTCTGTGATCTGCTCCACGTTGATCCCGGTGTACCCGGTGATGATAGCGGTCTTGGCACGAGCAAACTTCTCATGCAACTCGTCAATTGCTTCCTTTTTTTCCTGCTTATTCACACGATCCTCCTTTCTTTCAAGAATTCCCGATGACCAGCCCAGGATTCTTAAAAGAAAGTGATGGGATCCAGCACATTCTTTTTACCCGGGTCTCGGCAGGCCCCAGTACGGGATTAAGCCAAAGGGGATGTGTATCAAATCCCTTTCAGTACCTGCTGTCTCGGACCGCACCCCTCTTTTTCAGGGGCCGACCTTTTATTACTACAAATTCAATTGATCGAAATTACGTGATCTACTTCGATTTCTGATTCCATTATTTTGCTATCTTCTCGATCGCAGCCGTATCCATTTTAATGCCAGGGCCCATAGTAGTGGAAATCGTCACGTTCTTCAGATACTTGCCCTTGCTCGATGCAGGCTTTGCCTTCAAGATGGACTCAAGCACTGCTTTAGCGTTGTCCACCAGTTTGTTCTCGTCAAACGATGCCTTGCCCACCGGCACATGCACAATGCCCGCCTTCTCCACGCGATACTCCACCTTACCGGCTCTGATCTCTTTAATGGCCCTTGCCACGTCGAAGGTGACCGTGCCGGTCTTGGGGTTCGGCATCAAACCACGGGGACCGAGCACCTTACCGAGCCTGCCAACGAGGCCCATGATATCCGGCGTTGCCACGACCGTATCGAAATCGGTCCAGCCTTCTTTCTGTATTTTCTCAGCGAGGTCCTCGGAACCCACATAATCAGCGCCGGCGTCCCTCGCCTCTTTTTCCTTCTCACCCTTGGCGAAGACGAGGATCTTGACCTTTTTCCCGGTACCGTGAGGGAGGACTACCGTTCCCCGGACCATCTGGTCGGCCTGCTTGGGGTCCACACCGAGGTTCACTGCCAGATCAACGGTCTCATCGAACTTGGTCCTTGCCGTTTTCTTGGCAAGCCCGACCGCCTCTTCGAGGCCATACGACTTTGTCCTGTCCACCAGTGCTGCTACTGCTTTGAATTTCTTCCCTGCCATGGTTCCTCCTCGCGGTAATAGCGGCCGTTGTCGGCCTCCCGCAATAAAATCATAATTCGAAATTGCAAATTGTAGAATTTAAAGTTTTAGAATTTCAATTTGCAATTGAGTCGACTTTAATCTACGACTTCCAGCCCCATGCTCTTCGCCGAGCCCTCGATCATGCGCATGGCTGATTCTACGCTTGCCGCATTGAGGTCGGGCATCTTCGTCTGCGCGATCTCCTTGATCTGGGCGCGGGTCACCTTGCCGACCTTGTCCTTGTTCGGCACGCCGGAACCCTTGACGATCCCGGCGGCCTTCTTGAGCAGTTCCGCTGCCGGAGGAGTCTTGGTGATAAAGGTGAAGGACCTGTCCGAATAGACCGTGATAATGACGGGGACGATCGTGTCGCCCAGCTTCTGGGTCTTGGCGTTGAACTGCTTGCAGAACTCCATGATGTTCACGCCGTGCTGACCGAGCGCGGGACCCACCGGCGGTGCCGGATTGGCCTTTCCTGCCGGAACCTGAAGCTTGATTTTTCCTGTAATCTCTTTTGCCATTGATAACTCCCACCTTGAATTTTAATTTTTATCCTGATCCTAAAAATGTCAATCTCGAATTTATTTTTCTTTTTCCCGCTCAACCTGAAGAAATTCCAGTTCCACCGGCGTCGAACGACCGAATATGCTCACCATTACCCGGAGCCGTCCGTGAGCAGGGTTCACGTCTTCCACCGTGCCGATAAAGCTGCTGAACGGCCCATCGATCACCCTGACCCGGTCGCCCTTCTGATACGCATGCTTGGGCTGGGTCTGGGCAACGGCGCCCTCTTCCGCCTGTTTGAGGATGGCCTTCACCTCTTCATCGGAGAGCGGCGTCGGGTTCGTGCTTCCTCCGACAAAGCCCGTAACCTTGGGTGTATCTTTCACAATATGCCACGTATTGTCGTCCATCTCCATCTCGACGAGAATGTAGCCGGGGAAAAACTTCCGCTGCGACTTGCGCTTCTTCCCCCCTTTGATGGAAAGGACCTCTTCGGTCGGGACCAGAATCTGTCCTATTTTTTCCTGCAACGAAAGTTTAGAGACGGTCTCAAGGATGCTGGCCTTCACTTTGTTCTCAAAACCCGCATACGTATGGATCACATACCAGTTCATGGGCATAATTGTCCTTACTTAAAGGCAAGGGTCATCAATCTCCCCAACCCTAAATCTACCAAACCTAGAAAAAAGGCGGCGATGAGCACGGTAGTGATCACCACCCAGGTAGAACCTATGACCTCCTTTTTTGTCGGAAACACAACCTTCTTGAGTTCCAGCTTTACTTCTTCGAAGAATTCCGCGATCTTTTTGAACATGAGAAAGGCCTCTTTCTACACAGGAGAATATGGCAGGCCAGGAGGGACTCGAACCCCCAGCAGCCGGATTTGGAGTCCGGAGCTCTACCATTAGAGCTACTGGCCTGTGTTCTACTCAGCAGCATCCGTATGCATCTCGATTACGCTTTGGTTTCCTTATGCGTCGTGTGCTTGCGGCAGAATCGGCAATACTTGTCCAGGTTCAGCTTGTCAGGAGTATTCCTCTTGTTTTTAGTCGTTGAATAGTTTTTCCGCTTGCACTCACCGCAAGCAAGTAATACGATTTCGCGCATGTCAATTGCCTCACCCTTCTCAATTTCAGATTTCAGTTCGTTGATCGCGAATCACGCATTCCGTAATCCGCAAGCTTCAATGTTTTTATTTACTCGATCACTTCGGTAATAACGCCTGCGCCCACGGTCCTGCCGCCTTCGCGGATGGCAAAACGCAGTCCCTTGTCCATGGCGATCGGGCGTGATGAGCTCTACCGAGCAGGTCATGTTGTCGCCCGGCATCACCATCTCGACGCCTTCGGCGAGCGTCACCACGCCCGTCACGTCCGTGGTCCGGAAATAGAACTGGGGACGGTACCCCTTGAAGAACGGGGTGTGGCGGCCGCCTTCTTCCTTCGTCAGAACATAGGCCTCGGCCTTGAACTTGGTATGCGGCGTGATGCTTCCCGGCTTTGCCAGGACCATGCCGCGCTCCACGTCTTCCTTCTTGATGCCACGGAGCAGGACGCCGACGTTGTCTCCGGCCTCGCCCGCGTCCAGAAGCTTCCGGAACATCTCGACGCCCGTCACCACGGTCTTCTGCGTGGGCTTGATGCCCACGATCTCGATTTCATCGCCTACCTTAACGATGCCGCGCTCGATCCTGCCCGTGACCACCGTTCCGCGACCGGCGATGGAGAACACGTCTTCCACCGGCATAAGATAAGGCTTGTCTATTTCGCGCTTGGGCTGGGGGATATAGCTGTCAACGGCTGCCATAAGCTCCAAGATGCTCTTGTACTCAGGCGCATTGACGTCCTTGCTCTCGCTCTGGAGGGCCTTTAACGCGCTCCCCTTGACGATCGGGGTCTTGTCCCCGGGAAACTGGTACTTGGTCAACAGCTCACGGATCTCAAGCTCCACGAGCTCGATGAGCTCGGGGTCGTCCACCATGTCCACCTTGTTCATGTACACGACGATATAGGGCACGCCGACCTGACGGGCAAGCAGGATGTGCTCACGGGTCTGGGGCATGGGGCCGTCTGCGGCGGAGACCACGAGGATAGCGCCGTCCATCTGGGCGGCTCCCGTGATCATGTTCTTTACGTAGTCGGCATGGCCTGGACAGTCGACATGGGCATAATGACGGTTGTCCGTCTGGTACTCCACGTGCGCCGTGGCGATCGTGATGCCGCGTTCCCGTTCTTCCGGGGCCTTGTCGATGTTGTCGTAGGACACAAAGGTCGCCATGTTCTTGTATGACAACACCTTCGTGATGGCCGCTGTCAAGGTCGTCTTGCCGTGGTCCACATGGCCGATAGTGCCCACGTTCACATGAGGTTTTGTCCTCTCAAATTTTGCCTTTGCCATGCATTCCTCCTGCGTAAATAGGTTAAAGGTCGATAGGAACCGGTTATACGCACTGCTTTTTTACTGGAGCCCATGAGCGGGATCGAACCGCTGACCTCATCCTTACCAAGGATGTGCTCTACCAACTGAGCTACATGGGCGACTTAACCTGTTTAAATCGGTTTAAGCTGTTCAAGCCACTTGAATGGTTAATGGAGCGGGAAACGGGATTCGAACCCGCGACCCCCAGCTTGGAAGGCTTGCGCTCTAGCCAGCTGAGCTATTCCCGCATTTTATTTCGAATTTCGAATTGCAGATTTCAGATTTTCAATCCGCACTCCGCAATCATCAATCCGCATTTCATGAAGTGGTGGGGAGGGGAGGTTTCGAACCTCCGTAGGCTGACGCCGACAGATTTACAGTCTGTTCCCTTTGGCCACTCGGGCACCTCCCCGATGGATACAACAAACGCTGATCTCGCATGAACAAAAACTGTAAAAGTGGAGCCACCGAAGGGAATCGAACCCCCGACAGGCTGATTACAAATCAGCTACTCTACCAACTGAGTTACGGTGGCAGAACCATCTAGGACACACCACGCCCCTGCCTGATTAAATAAATCCCATATCTTACCGTAAGATAGCGAAAGGAAGCATGTAATCCCGCGTCAAAGAATTGTAATTATAAGAGATTGTGGATGATCTTGTCAAGCAAAAAGATTAATACACGTGGTTTTATCAAAATAGCCAAGTTGTGCAGCATACATTACTCAGAGGAAATTCCGCTCTTCTCCCGTCGCTGTCTGAGCACTTCATATAAAAGAGCCCCCGATGCTACAGATACATTCAGTGAATTGATCCGCCCCATGAGCGGCAAGGACACCAGGTAATCGCAATGCTCCCGCACCAGCCGGCGGATGCCTTTGCCTTCCCCGCCAAGCACGATCGCGGTTGGACGAACAAAATCCGCCTCCCAATACACCAGATCACCACCCGCCTCGGCACCGGCAATCCATACGCCACCCTTTTTGAGGTTCTTCGAGAGTGTTCACCATATTCACGACCTTGACAACTGGCACGTATTCCAAGGCACCGGCTGCTGTCTTGGCAGTGGTCTCCGTGAGGCCCGCCGCCCTTCGTTCGGGGATGATTACACCATGTACACCGGCAACTTCGGCTGTTCTGAGGATGGCGCCGAGATTTCTCGGGTCTTCCACCCCATCAAGGATAAGGAAGAGCGGAGCTTGCCCCTTCTGAGCAGGAATCTGCAGAATATCATCGAGCGTGGCGTATTTGCGAGCAGCAATGACAGCCAGCACACCCTGGTGCAGGGCATTCGGCGCCTCCCGATTCAAGGCGTCGCGGGTCGTCACCCTGACCTCGATGCCACTTCCCTTGGCAAGCCGGATGATCTCCTGAACATCCCGGTCCGACTTTCTCTGCTCGGCGATCAAGACGCGCTGGACGGACCTTCCGGCCCTGAGCGCCTCGATCACAGGATTGATCCCAAATATTTTATCTCTTTGCATAAGCTGGGGGAATCTTTAAATTTATATTTACAAACTGAAAATAATACTCCGTATTCAAAATCACAAACTGCGATTTGGCATTCGTGTTTATTTTTTGGAATTTATTTGGAAGTTGGTACTTGGGGTTTAGTGCTGATCAGTGAACTACTTCGGTTTCCACACCGTGCCGTCGGACCGGTCGAAAAGCTCCACTCCGCCGTCGTCAAGAACCTTGCGTATCCGATCGGCCTCGGCCCAATCCTTGCGCGCCCGGGCCTCGTTCCGGAGATGAATGAGTTCCTCGATCCGTTCAACGGAGAGCGAAACCTTGCTGTCAGCGAGCCTTCCCTCCTTGAACCATTCCTCGGGATCGCGGAGGAATATGCCGAGGGTCTTGTTCACATCGTCGAAGGACGCTGCTGCCGCCGACAACAGCAAGATCACGGCATCTTCGTTCTTTTTGTCCGCTTCCGCAAGGACCCTGTTCACCTCGCGGACCAGATCGTAGATAAGCCCGATGGCGAAGGCGGTGTTGAAGTCATCGTCCATGGCCTCTTCAAATGCCTTGGGCAGATTCAGGATCTTTTCGTAAAGCGGCCGGTCAACGACCTCAATGACATCCTCGGGCTTGACCGCAGGATGTCTTCTTCCCGGCGAGAAACTTTAATATCCCTTCCTTCATCGTATAAAACCGGTCGATCCCTGCCCGGGCGTCCTTAAGGTTCGCATCGGAAAAATCGATCGGGCTGCGGTAGTGCGTGGAAAGCAGGAACAGCCTCACCACTTCTGCGTCATACTGGTTCAGGATGTCCCGGATGGTAAAAAAGTTGCCGAGCGACTTGGACATCTTCTCCTGGTTGATGTTCACGAACCCATTATGGAGCCAGTAGTTCACGAACGTTTTGCCCGAGTAGGCCTCGCTCTGCGCGATCTCGTTCTCGTGGTGCGGAAAGATCAGGTCCTTGCCGCCTGCATGGATATCGAAGGTCTGTCCCAGGTGCTTGAATCCCATGGCCGTGCACTCGATATGCCATCCCGGTCTGCCCGGCCCCCAAGGGCTGTCCCAGACTGGCTCGTCCGGCTTCGACTTTTTCCAGAGGGCAAAGTCGAGCGGATCGATCTTGCGCTCGTCAACCTCTACGCGCGCACCTGCTTTCAGGTCATCGAGGTTCCGTTTTGAGAGCTTGCCATACTCCTTGAAGCTTGCCACGCGGAAGTACACGTCACCGTCAATGACGTAGGCATGTCCTTTTGCCACGAGACCCTCAATGACCTCGATCATCTCTGCGATATGCTCCGTGGCCTTGGGCTCGAGGTCCGGCCTGCCAACACCCAGCCGCTTCATGTCCTCCTGATACGCAACGATGTACTTATGCGCCACCTCTGAGGCAGTGATCCCTTCCTCCTTCGCGCGGTTGATGATCTTGTCGTCGACATCGGTGAAATTCCGCACATAGGTCACGTCAAAACCCTTACGCCTGAAGTACCGCTGGATCAGGTCAAAAGCCACGGCCCCGCGCGCATGTCCGAGGTGGGAAAAATCATACACGGTCACACCGCAGGCATACATGGTCATTTTGCCGGGATGGATCGGGACAAATTCCTCTTTTTTCCCGCTCAATGTATTGTAAAGCTTTATCATAGACAAACAGTCCTCAGGTGATGTAAGCTTTTCATAGGATAATGGCTGTTCCGCCTCAGTCGGAGTGAAGTGAAATATTATAGATTGCGGCAATCTTTGTCAAGAAGTTTCGCATACACGGGGGGCCAACCATGACGGTCAAACCACGCAGATTCGTAGTACAGGAGCACAAAGCCTCGCGACCCCACTATGATTTCCGTCTGGAGATCAATGGCGTGCTCAAGTCCTGGGCGATCCCCAAGGGTCCGTCCATGAATCCCGCGGACAAGCGGCTCGCGATCATGGTTCCCGACCATGTGCTCGAATACATAGACTTCGAAGGCATTATTCCCGAGGGCAGTTATGGTGCTGGACCGGTGGTCGTTTGGGATGCGGGAGAATTCGTGTTGCTCGAGACCGATGATCCTGACGCGGCGCTGACAGCAGGCAAGCTCAGTATTGAATTGAAAGGGAAGAGGCTTAAAGGCGCCTTCACCCTTGCGCAGATGAAGGGTCTCCCAAAGGGCACGGGCAAAGAATGGCTGCTCATGAAGAAGAAGGACGCATATGCGCTGCCCTACTATACGATAAAGACCGAGCTGACACCAGCAAAACTCGCGAAACTTAAAGAACGGAAGCCGCCCTGCGATACAGAGTAGATCTACTACCTTCTTCCCGCCCAAGGGAATTCCCGTTTCTTCCCTGGCCTGCCTAAAGTAATAAATGAGGATAAAACCGCAACCCGCGCAACCGAGCATAACTGGGGCAAGGAAGTCTCAGTAAAATAAATTTTTCTTGAGTTTTGTCTCGTAAAATACTATAGTAAGCGCTCATTGGTTCGCTACGGAAGAAGCCCCTATGCGCTCCCACGCGTTCTCTGCACGTGCTGCGGCAGAACATACCATCACTTTCAGGAGATCTATAAATGTCCAGAGCAGACAGGTTCCTCAATGCATGCAGACGTCAGCCGGTGGACTGCACCCCGGTATGGATGATGCGCCAGGCGGGAAGGTATTTGCCGGAATACCGCGAGATCCGCGCAAAGCACACCTTCCTCGAGATGTGCAAGACGCCGGAGCTCGCCGCCGAGGTGACGGTCCAGCCGGTGCGGCGCTACGAGATCGACGCGGCCATCATCTTCGCCGACATCCTGCTGCCGCTCGAGCCCATGGGCATCGGGCTCGAATTCGCCAAGGGCGAAGGACCGGTGATCCACAACCCCGTGCGCACCATGGCGGACGTGCAGAAGCTCAAGCCCATCGACTCGGCCCGCAGATCGACTATCTCATGACCGCCATCAAGCTCGTGCTGAAGGAGCTGAACGGAAAAGTGCCGCTCATCGGCTTCTCGGGCGCGCCGTTCACGCTTGCCTCCTACATGATCGAGGGCGGCGGGTCGCGCAACTACGAGCATGCCAAGGCCATGATGTTCGCCGAGCCCAAAGCCTGGCACAAGCTCATGGAGCATCTGACCGGCGTTATCATCAACTACCTTGACGCCCAGATCGACGCGGGCGTGCAGGTGGTCCAGCTCTTCGACTCCTGGGTCGGCGCCCTCGGGCCAATCGACTACCGCGAGTTCGTCCTGCCTCACCAGAAGAACGTGATCGCCGGCGTCAAGAAGACCGTGCCGCTCATCCACTTTGCCCACGGCGCATCGCATCTTCTTGAAATGGTGGCCGAGGCCGGCGGAGACGTGATCGGACTCGACTGGCGCTGCAACCTTGATGAAGCCTGGAAGCGCGTGGGACACGACAAGGGCGTGCAGGGCAATATCGACCCCATCTGCGCTCTTCGGGACGAAGGAGTTCATCAGGAAACGCACCAAGGATATCCTCGACCGCGCAGGCAACAGGAACGGCCACATCATGAACCTGGGGCACGGCATCCTGCAACAGACACCGCTTGACCATGCTGCAGAGTTCATCAACGCAACGCATGAAATGAGCAAGAGATAGGAGCAAGGGTCAGGGTTCGGTAGCCAGGGTTCTGGGTAAAGAATTTCCCGGCCTCCTGCACCCTGTGCCCTGACCCCTGATTCAATATGTTAATCATACTGCCGTCATACTCATCGCCCTTGGGAGGGCCCCGTTCACTTGACGAAGTCGGACCCTTCATGGCCGCCTTCATGGGACGGCCGGCGCCGCCTGCCCGTTGTGCAGCGCCGTGGTTGAGCGTTACAAGCTCATCGGCGGCAAATCCCCTCTTCCCGAACTCGTCAAGGCCCAGGCAGACGCCTTGGAAAAAGAACTCGGCACCGGGTATCGGGCATACGAAGGATTCCGATATACCAAGCCGATAGTAGCTGAATCATTCGACCGGGCCATCAAGGACGGAGCACGGCGCGTGATCGCGCTTTCCATGTCGCCCTTCTCAACGGAGGTCACGACCGGCGCATATAAAAGCGCCTGCGATGGGCTGGGAAGCGGGGAAACCTGCCCGCTCTTTATCCCGAGCTGGCATGACAATCCCCTCTTCATCGACTCATGGGGTGAAAAGGTCCGGGCAGGACTTGCCAGGTTTCCGGAAACTCAGCAGGACGCGGGTCGTCGTCATCTTCACGAGCCACAGCATCCCCATTCGATACATCGCAGCCGGCGACCCGTACCAGAAACAGGTCGAAGAAACTGTCGGTCTTGTCGTCAACAAGACCGGAATAAAAAACTGGCGCATTGCCTGGCAAAGCAAGGGTGCGCGGGCAACGGAACCCTGGATCGGGCCCGAGGTAGAGCCCACGCTTGACGAGATCGCCCGGGAAGGCTGCAAGTCCGTGTCTTGAAGTTCCTATCGGTTTCACCTGTGACCACATGGAGACGCTCTATGACATCGATATCGTCCATCGGGCGCACGCGAAAAAGCTGGGGCTCAACTTTGAACGCGCGGAGTCGTCTGAACACCTCGCCGCTTTTCATTAAAGCCCTGGCGGATATTATAAAAAAAATCAGTATAATAGCTTGGTCACCGAATTGATCTCAATAGACGAAGAATAAGTGTAAGAGCATATTCTTCATTGGTGACTTGATTATTGAAGTTGTGGTAAAAAGAGGATATGACATGCCGAGAGTCATCATCATAGGCGGCGGGATCGCCGGCCTGGCAGCTGCCGTCCACCTCAAGTCCGGGGCCAAGGCCTACGGCAAGACCATTGATGTGCTGCTGCTCGAAAAGAACAGTCGTATCGGCGGCAAAATCGTTGACCGAGAAACACGACAACTACCTCATCGAAGGCGGGCCTGACAGCTTCCTCCCGGAAAAGGTCTGGTCCGTGAACCTCGCTCGCCATCTCGGCCTCGAGCCAGAGATGCTGCCGTCAAACGACCAGTTCAAGGGGACCTTCATCTATTCACGGAAAAGACTCCACTCCCTGCCTGAAGGCGTGATGCTCATGGTCCCCACTTCGTTCTGGCCTATGGCTAAGTCCCACCTCATCACCTGGCCCGGCAAGATCCGGATGGGAATGGAACTGTTCGTGCCGAAACGGAAATCACGGGATGACGAAAGCCTTGCCTCTTTCGTCACCCGCAGGCTTGGCCGTGAGTGTCTGGAAAAGATCGCGGAACCGCTCGTAGCCGGCATCCATACTTCGAATCCCGATAACATGAGTGTCCTCGCGACATTTCCGCGCTTTGTGCAGATGGAGCAGAAGAGCGGAAGCCTGATCCTCGGCATGATCTCAACCATGAAGACCCGGCCTCACGCAACGCTCAGCGGCCCGTCGTCCAAAGCCGGCTCGCCGAAAATGACCTACTTCATGAGCTTCAAGAACGGCATGCAGACCCTGTCACAGGCTTGCGCGGATCTCATTGGTCGGGATTCGATCAGGCTCAACGCCGGGGTCAGGGCTGTTGAGCCGAAGGGGAAAAGATACGCGGTGATTCTCGAGAATGGCGAGACCCTCGAGGCGGACCATGTCATGCTGGCCCCGGCTGCTTACGATTCCGCCGAGATGATTAAAGGTATGGATGCGAACCTTGCCGCGCAGATGAACACGATTGAATGGTCGTCGTCCGCCACGGTCTCGATCGCGTTCAAGAAGGAGGATGTGAAGGTCCCGCTCAAAGGGTTCGGGTTCATCGTACCCCGTGTTGAGGGCAGGCGGATCAACGCAGCCACCTACAGCTCCATCAAGTGGTCCTACCGCGCGCCTGACGACACGCTCCTGGTCCGCGTCTTTGTTGGAGGCGGCCATCACGAAGAGCTCGTACACGAGCTCGATGAAGCGGGCATGGTCAGGATGGTGCTCGAAGAGCTGGATACCGTCCTCGGAATCAAAGCAAATGCCCTGTTCTCGAAAGTCTACCGCTGGTACAGGGGGATGCCGAAGTACACGGTAGGGCACCTCGATCGGATCGCGCTCGTTGACCGAATGCTCGCCACGCATCCGGGACTTCATCTCATCGGCTGCTCCTACAAGGGCATCGGCATCGGCGACTGTGTGCATGAGGCGCAGATCGCGGCGGAGAAGATATTGAAGAGTTAGCGGGAAAAGCGCGAAGTTACAAGAACAAGGCCGAAGGGAGCTGATCCCTTCGGCCTTTTCTTTTTGCGCGATCCGAAAGAGACCGACCTTACGCAAGCTCGCTCTTCCCGTCCGTGTGCCTGTACATGATCCGCTCGAGCATGCGCACGATACCGGTCGCCATGGTGAAAAGCGACTCCACGGGGAGGTTCCGCTCGGCGGTGTCGTCGAAGAAGAGGTGAAGCTGCGACTCCATGCCGTCCTCCGGTCTCCAGTAGCAGACGAGCATCGGCACCCGCGGCAGGGGAAAGAGGACCACGGCAATGTCGGAATTGAAGGCGCGGACCGCGGAGGTCCCGCCGAACATGCTCACGAGGGCCTCGAACAGATCGCTGTGGCCGTCCGCGATTCGCTTCAGCGGCTTCTCGCACCGCTGCTCGAAGAGCGGATTCCAGGTCTTTCCCCGCGGGAGTTCCCGGAAGGGCACCCACCTGCCGGAGGGTTCCGCTCCCTCGCAGGTAAGAATATAATCAAGCAGCGGCAGGGTGAACCACGCGTGGGTGTGGCACTGCGACACGACAGCGCCCTGCCCGTCGACCTCGAAATCCTTGCCCAGACACGTGATCGTAATGCTCCTGCCGTTGCTTGCGGCGCCGAGCAGCCTTGCCCGGGAAACAATGTCCCGCTTCGCGATCTTCTCTTTCAGCACCTTCAGCTGTTCATCCCTGATGCTCTCGATATTGACCTGCCTGCTGATCGCGCCTCCAAGTCGGGCAAGCGTTGCCTGGTCCAGGCGCGGGCAGTCGGCAGGCTTCTTTTCCTCTTTGAGGACCGCGGCAGCAAAGGCAAGGCAGGTCGCGATGCCGCACTCGCCGCAATTCGTCTTCGGGAGGAGCGCATAGATTTCGAGGGGGGTCTTGAACCGGGTCATGGGATATGGTACCGGGTTTCAGCGCGGAAGGCAATTAGGAAGTAAAGGGATGATCGACGGGAAGCGTTAAAAAAATGCGACTCAAGATGGAACAACGGGCTGCAAGAAACTTGTTTCAGAACAATACCAAGGTAAAAGTACTGACCTATGGGTTCCCAAAACACCCGTTACAACATCTGATCTAGGGTGTATTTTCCTTTTGCTTTTCTTATTTTTTGAGGGTATTCTGAACGCTCGCCGTTCATTAAGCAGACAATGGAACTAAAAAATATCGAACAGATTACTGCCAGGCGTCAACGGTTCGTGCTCGTTGTAGAAAGCAGCGAGCGAAACCGGCTGTTCCTGTCCACGCTCCTGATACAGTTCGAATACGCACCCTACGCGGTCGGTACGGCAAAGGAGGCGGTGGACATTGTGACCGTTCTCAAACCGGTCCTGATCGTCACGGCCGGACGGATCGATGCCGATTGTAACGCAGTCGGGCTCATCAAATCCATCAAGTCGGCCTACCCGGAATGCACGGCCCCTTTTATCGTGATCATCGCTCATCCCGAGCCCACGTTCGAACGGGAATGTCTGGGCGCCGGAGCGCTGACCTGCCTGCACGCGCCTGTTACGTTCGAGAACTTCTACCGGGTGATCCAAATCGCCATCGAACCCATCCCGCGCATGACCATCCGTATCAGCACAGATGATCTGCCTGCAGCAATAAACGGTAAGAGAAAAGATGAATGCGTACAAGAGATCTCCGACGGCGGGGCTTATATCCGGACCAGCTCGTTCCATCCGCGCGACACGAAACTGCAGGTCAAGATCACGTTTCCCGACTGCGTGATATCCGCTGATGCCGTTGTTATTTACGCGAAACGGTCCGATGAGGACAAGAAGGGCCGAACAGGCATGGGACTGCAGTTCGTATCGATCTCGGAAGAGGACCAGAAGCGCATACGCCTGTTCATCAGGCGCGAGATGTCCAAAGGCATCAATCCCACGCCACCTGCACGATAGTTCCCGCCGCATCGCCATCATTCCGTCCAGGAATGTCAATTCTGAAGTCCGACCCTTAATCTTTTGAAAAGCGCAGAAAGCAATGCCATAAACAAAAAGGCCCTGGAATTCTCGGGCCTTTGTTTATTACATTGGAGACATGCCACTAAGAATAAGTGATACGCTATGTCATAGTCAAACATTATAGACCTAACCCTATGAGGTCCTATTGCCTTACCCTCATGGGAGCAAGGGTCTCAACTTTACGGGTGCTGAAAGACAACGGGAAGTTTTTTTGCATCTGTAGGCGGGGCTACACATCAAAGACCGACATCATTTGGTTCTTCCCCAGCGCCCCTGAGCTTCAGCCCTTTTTCCGATACCGGAAACAATCGACGACATGGTCGTTGACCATTCCCACAGCCTGCATGAAGGAATAGCAGATGGTCGGTCCGACGAACTTGAACCCGCGTTTCTTGAGGTCCCTGCTCATGGCTTCAGCCTCAGGTGTAGTTACGGGTATCTCAGCAAGACGTTGGCATGCGTGGCGGATCTGCTTTCCCCCCACGAATCGCCAGAGGTACGCGTCCAGCGAACCGAACTCCTTCTGGGCTTCCAGGACCAGCCGGGCATTGGTTATGGCGGCCTCGATCTTTAACCGGTTACGGATGATGCCTTCATCCTTCAGCAGCCGCTGCTTGTCCCGAATCGTGAACCGCGCCACGACCGCGGGGTCGAAACCCCGAAAGGCCTTCCGATAGTTCTCGCGCTTCTTGAGCACCGTGGACCAGGACAACCCGGCCTGCGCGCCCTCCAGTACGAGGAACTCGAAAAGCTTCCGGTCATCATGGAGCGGTACGCCCCATTCCTCGTCATGATAAGCGATCATCAGCGGATCGTCTGACGTCCAGGAGCACCGTTTGACATTCTTCTTCATGGCAACTCTCTTTCTGAACCGGGTCATAAACCGGTTTTTGCGCAGAAGCAATCGGGAAGTATAAGGATGGTCCCCTGAAACGAAAGGCCGGAGAAATTTCTCTCCGGCGATGATCGTTTAAACGTACGTAACACTGGACTCGACCAAATAGTTAGGCGGTCTTTCGCGTTGATCGAGCTTTTGGCTTGGCCTTTGCCTTGGATTTGAGCTTAGTTGCTTTACGTTTCTTCGGCGCATGCCAATTAAAGGGGATGGGCTGAAGCATACTCACGCGGTTACCCTCCGGGTCGATGAACGATACATATTGTCCGACGTTGGGAATTTCCATAGGTTCCCCCAGCACATTCCCACCCGCGGCTTGCACTTTCTTGATCGATCTCTTGATATCGTCAACTGCGATAACGACGGACGGATATTGCGCGGGCCAATCGGGTTTTCTCGGGTAAAAGCCGCCGTTGATCCTTCCGGGTTTTTTGGGGCCTTTCTCGTCGGTTTCCGTGGTGGCTGCAGTAACATAATTACCCATCTCCTCGCCAAACATCCGCGTCTTCCAGCCAAAAGCCGATTTATAGAACTTCGCCATACGCACCCGATCGTCGAACGGCATCTCAAAGTGTACAACGGGATCCATAATGTATCCTCCTTTGAATTGGAATAGGGCTTGTCGATAAAACTATATCGCACGGAGCATCCGAAGTCAAACGCGCTTGAAAGAGGGACTCATGAAGAAATGCACCTTCGGAACCCGAGAAACAAAAAGGCCGGAAAGCTCTTCTCTCCGGTCATAATCGCTCAAGCTGCGCAACGGGTGCAGCAACGTCCCTTTGTATCTCTTTATTCAAGTGCCAGAAATTCCTCAGGCGTCATGATGGGGAGCCGATCAGCCCGGTAATCCGCCTTGTTCCTGGTGATAAGATAGTCAGCCCGGACGTGGAGCGCTGAATAATACTGCACTGCGTCCTCGAAGTCCTTGAAGGTAGAGGCGAGCGATAGGTCTATCACCTTTTCATCGACTGCCGCGACCCGGAAGACGATCCTGAGCTTTTCGAGTACCCGCATCGCCATCTCACGCTTCAATTCCTTCGACAGAATATAAACATCGTCGGGAAGCTCTGCGCGGACAGATAGCCGTGGAGTTTCTTCTCCTCGATCAGAGTGAACAGTCGGGCGGCAGGGGCGTAATAGGGATCGCGCTTCAGGAAGATGTCGAGGATGACGTTGATGTCGCAGAGGACGCTCTTCATCGGTACTTCTCCGCGAGATGTTTCCGGTATCCCACGCGCAGCTGCGCGACGTCTTGTTTGCCCGAAAGCACGCCCGATACCTCGTACAGGACCGGCGATTCCCGCACCTCCTGCGTTTCCTGGTTCGTGACGGCCTTAAAATAATCCTCCACCATACGCGATAGGCTGACACCCTTGTTGCTCGCGGTTTTTTTTGCCTTCCTGATGACGGTATCATCCAAGCGCAGGGTAAGTTTCGTGGTCATAGGGATCCTCCTTGAAGACGTACGTGTATTATTACATTGTACGTCATATGTCAAGTGCCTATCCCAATTGAAATAAAAAAAGGCCGGAGAGATATTTCCCTCCGGCCTTGTGTTATTCCTCGTGAAAGGAAACTTTTTTATTCTTAGTACATCCCGCCGCCCATGCCGCCCATGCCACCCATACCGCCGGCATGCCGCCGGGCATGCCGCCTGCACCCTTCTCTTCCGGCATATCGGTGATCATGACTTCCGTCGTGAGCATGAGGCTCGCCACGGAGGCCGCGTTCTGGAGCGCGGACCGCGTGACCTTGGTCGGATCGATGATGCCGGCCTGGAGCATGTCCACATACTCTTCCTTCTGCGCGTCAAAGCCGTAGTTCGGCTTGTCCGAGGACTTCACCTTGTCCACGATCACCGACGGCTCGAGGCCGGCGTTGTTCACGATCTGGCGGATCGGCTCTTCAAGCGCCTTCTTCACGATGTTGACGCCGATCTGCTCGTCGCCGGCAAGCTTCATCTTGTCCAGGATCGGGATGCAGCGGAGCAGCGCAACGCCGCCGCCTGCAACGATACCTTCTTCCATGGCCGCGCGGGTCGCATGGAGCGCGTCCTCGACACGTGCCTTCTTTTCCTTCATTTCCGTCTCGGTCGCCGCGCCCACGTTGATGACCGCAACGCCGCCCACGATCTTTGCGAGCCGCTCCTGGAGCTTCTCTTTGTCGTAGTCGGAGGTCGTCTCGGCGATCTGCGCCTTGATCATCTTCACCCGGCCCTGGATCGCGTCGGTCTTGCCCGCGCCCTCAACGATGGTGGTGTTGTCCTTGTCCACGGTGATCTTCTTGGCCCGGCCGAGGTCCGTGATCTTCACGTTCTCGAGCTTGATGCCGAGGTCTTCGGAGATCACCGAGCCGCCGGTCAGGATCGCGAGGTCTTCGAGCATTGCCTTGCGGCGGTCGCCGAAGCCCGGGGCCTTGATGGCGCAGATCTGGAGCGTGCCGCGCAGCTTGTTCACCACCAGGGTCGCAAGGGCCTCGCCCTCAACGTCCTCGGCGATGATCACCATGGGCGCGCCCATCTTGGCGGTCTGTTCCAGGATCGGGAGCAGGTCCTTCATGCTCGAGATCTTCTTCTCCGAAAGGAGGATGTAGGCGTTCTCGAGAACAGCCTCCATCTTCTCGGCGTTGGTCACGAAATAGGGGGAGATGTAGCCGCGGTCGAACTGCATGCCCTCGACCACGTCGAGGCTGGTGGTCATGCTCTTTGCCTCTTCCACGGTGATGACGCCGTCCTTGCCGACCTTGTCCACCGCCTCGGCGATCAGGTCGCCGATGGTGGCGTCGCTGTTCGCTGAGATGCTGCCGACCTGGGCGATCTCCTTCTTGTCAACAACGAGCTTGGAGTTCTTCTTCAGGTTCGCGATGACCGCTTCAACGGCCTTCTCGATGCCGCGCTTCAGATCCATGGGGTTCGCGCCTGCGGTGACGTTCTTCATGCCTTCGCGGTAGATGGCCTGGGCCAGGACCGTTGCGGTCGTGGTGCCGTCGCCGGCCACGTCCGAGGTCTTGGAGGCAACTTCGCGCACGAGCTGGGCGCCCATGTTCTCATAGGGGTCCTTCAGTTCGATTTCCTTTGCCACGGTCACGCCGTCCTTGGTGATGGTCGGTGCGCCGAATTTCTTGTCGATCATGACGTTGCGGCCCTTGGGGCCAAGCGTCGCCTTTACGGCGTCCGTGAGAACGTTCACGCCCTTCAGGATCGCCGCACGTGCATCCTGGTCAAACATTAGCTGCTTTGCCATATTATTTCCTCCTAAAATTCAATACGTTGTTTGTTTATTCCGATACGGAAACCTTCAGGAAACTTAGCTCAGAACGCCGAGCACGTCTTCTTCTTTCACGATCAGGTACTCGACATTGTCGAGATTGATCTTGGAGCCGGAATACCGGTCGAAGAGGATCTTGTCGCCGACCTTGAGGGACTTCACCTCATCACCCACGGCCTCAACCTTGCCACTCTGCGGCTTCTCTTTCGCGGAGTCGGGAATATACAGACCGCCTGCGGTCTTCTCCAGTTCCGCTGTGTAGCTTACGAACACCCTGTCTTTCAATGGCTTGAATTTGACACTCATATGCTCAACTCCTTTCGTGAATTGTAAGTTTTATTATAGCAGAAAATTTAGCACTCGTTTATGGCGAGTGCTAATATAGGGCTGAGGACAAAAAAAAGCAAACCCAGAATTTACCATTTTAGACAATTCTAACCAGATATTAGATGATTTTAGTAAAAATTGCAGAATTACTGGTTTTTTGAAGTAATTTAAAAAGCCCGCTAGAAATAGAATTTTTAGAAACTGAACTCGGTTATTTATTGTCCTTAGCAAGTATAAAAAAGAAAAGCAGGGAAGATATCCCTGCTTTTCCAATTCATTAGCATTTTTCTCTCAAGTCTCTTTTTCTATTTTCCCGTTTTTGCCGTTGCTGGAATATTCTTGAAAACGTCCTCGGCCTTCACTGCTGGCTTTAGTATCTCGAGGGCCTTCTGTATCTGGATATCGTCTTTCTTTTCTTTCGGCGTAACTTCCATCATGAAATCGTCTTCAATGGCAGGTGTTGCAGGCTTTTCTTTTTTCTTCTCCTCTTTGACCGTATCGTTCTGCAAGTGGCGGTCAAGGTCCTTCTCGCGCACGACCACGTGCAGCGAATCAGTACTCCCTTCTTTCACCTCTTTTACCGTAGGCAGTTTCACCTCGATGTCCGGTGTAATGCCCACGTTCTGGATCGAGCGGCCGCTCGGCGTGTAATACTTTGCCGTCGTCAGCCGGATGCCGCCCCCGCCCTCGAGGGGGAATACCGTCTGGACCGATCCCTTGCCGAAGGTCTGCGTACCCACGATCACCGCGCGCTTTGAATCCTGCAATGCTCCCGCAACGATCTCAGACGCGCTCGCGCTCCCCGTGTTCACAAGCACGACAATCGGGAACTCCCGGGGCGTTTCCGATCCGCTGGTGAGGAAGTCCTTCCGGTCGGTCTTCTGCCTGCCCTGGAGATACACCACGAGCGAATCCTTGGGCAAAAACTTGCTGCTCACGTCCACGGACGCGTCGAGGAGTCCGCCCGGGTCGTTCCGCAGATCGAGGACCAGTTTCTTGAGCCCCTTTGCCTCCAGACCCTTCAAGGCTTTTTCGAGCTCCTCGGCGGTCTGCCCCTGGAACTGGATGATCTTGATATAACCGATCTCGTTGTCCAGCATCTCGGACTTCACGCTCATCACCTTGATGACATCGCGGGTGATCTTGAACTCCTTCGGCTTGTCCCATCCCTCACGGTAGATCAGGAGACGCACCTGCGTGTTCTTGGGGCCGCGCATCTTGTCCACGGCCTGTTCAATCGTCATGTCCTTGGTCCAGTCATCCTCGATCTTCATGATCTTGTCCCCGGCAGCAAGTCCCGCGCGGAACCCGGGGGTGTCCTCGATGGGGGCGATGATCGTGAGCTGCTGGTTCTTGATCCCGATCTGGATCCCGACGCCCTGGAACTCTCCCTTGATGTCCATGTTCATCTCTTTGAACGACCGCTCGTTCATATAGGATGAATGGGGATCGAGGCTCGAGACCATGCCCCGGATGGCGCCCTGGATCAGCTCCTTGGAGTTTGGGTCCTCCACGTAGTTGCGCTTGACAAGCTCGAGTGCCTGAGTGAATGTCTTCAGTTCCTCATAGGTATCGGGCTTGGCCTGCACCAACCCCTGACCGATCATGACGCCGGCCAGCAGCAGGATCAGCGCGGCCATCAGAAACTTCTTTTTGTTGATTCGTATCATATCATCATCCTCCAGATGGTTCTGCATAATAACTCTCCTGAAAAGGTATCAGCAGTAATAGCAATATGGTATAGTGAAAATATACCGCGCTTTGTAAATTTAATGTAACCACAAAGGTCCTAAGAAAAGACCGTAAAAAACATGAACTTGTTCCTGTACAACGCCGGGACCGCAAAGAAAAGCAACCCTTTTGTTCGTAAAAAATCTTTGCGTACGTTGAGCCTTTGCGAGAGATTTTTTACTTTTTTTGATCTTAGCAACAACGATTTTTCATTATCAATTTTTCGACTTACTTCTTCGCCAACCACTGGAGCGGGTCCTGAGCCTCGCCGTTCCGGCGTATCTCGAAGTACAGCTTCGACCCCTTCAGGCTGCCGGTCTCGCCCGCCAGCCCGAGCACCTGGCCCCTGGTCACCTGGTCGCCTTTGTTCAGGTCCAGCCGCGAGAGATTGCCGTAGAGCGTGTAGAAACCGTCACCGTGGTCAAGGATCATGAGCTTCCCGTAGCCTTTGTACCAATCCGCATACGCCACCTGTCCGTCGCGCACCGCTCGAACCGATTCCCCTTCGTGCGCCTGGATCTCGATCCCCCTGCGGTATACCATGGTACCGAACTGAGGATGGCGTTGCATGCCAAAACGTGTCAGCACCTGTCCCTCGAGTGGCCACGGGAACCGGGTCCTGTCACGATCCGCGGTTTCGTGCCCTTGCCGGGAAGCAGGAGGGGTCGCTTTCGCAGCCCTTTTCTCCTGCTCGCCCTTCTTGATCATGGCCCAGAGGCTGGCGGACGCTTCCTCAAGCTCGCGCAGGGACTGCTCGTATTGGCCCTTCTCGTGCCGCACACTCGTGAGGATGACGGCTTTCTTCTGTTTCCGTGCCTCGAGCTGCGCCTTCGTTGCTGCGACCACCCGCTGGCGTGCAAGCAGCTCGTTTTTTTTCTCTGCGATCTCCGCCTGCCGCGCTGCAAGCTTTGCCAGGGCATTGCCGTAATCCCTCATGATCACCCGGTCACGGTCGGCTATCATGCCGAGATACTTGATCCGCTTCAACGTCTGGCCCAGCCCGTCCGGAGAAAGTATTGCAACAGCATACCCACCCCGACTCAACTTGTAGAGCGCCCGAAGCCGCTGGCTATAGTACTGCTTCAGCGCAGTCAAGCTCACGGCTGAGCACGGTGTTGTTCTTCTCGACCTCCCGAAGGGCCGCCTCGGAAGCACGCAGCCGCTGCTGCTGGCCGATGAGTTCCGCGCTTCCGGTCTGGATGCCCCGGTCGATCGTTTCGAGCTCCGAAAGGATCGAACGCTCTTTGCGGTCCGCCCGCTTCAGTTCCTTTTTTTTCTCGAGCATCTCGCGCTTGATGCGCTGAAGCTCCTGTTTGTCGGCTGACCGGTCCGCGGCTGCGGAAAAGCCGCCCAGACAAAGCGCGATCAGAACAACGAGCAGAAAAACGCGGGTGCCTGTCGTCGTCCCCATGCGCTACTCCAGGAACCTGCTGACTGAGACCAGCCCGCCGGTAAGACCAAGCACGCCGCCGCCGATTATCATATATGCTACCACCGAAAGCGGCAGGAAGTCCAGCCCATTTGGCCGCGACAGGAAAAGGACGACCTCCTGCGGTAACGCATAGTACACACCCGCAAGGATGCCGATGGCAAGCGCCGAGCCAAGCATGGCGAGCATCATGCCTTCAATGAGGAACGGCCCCTGGATGAATCCCCGGGTCGCCCCGATCCACTGCATCAGCTCGATCTCCTGACCCCGGGAGTATAGCGCGAGCCTGACCGAATTGGATATGATGAACACCACGGTAACGCCGAGCAGAACAGCCATTGCCATTCCGCCATAGGTGATCGCAGTGTAAAAGCCCGACAGCACCCTGGCGCCCTCTTTCCCGTAGGACACGTCTTCCACGCCCCGATATTCGGAAAACTTCCCGGCCAAGACCTCAAGCCGCTCCGCGTCAACAGAACGGCGGTCAAAGGTGATCTCATAGGAATCAGGCAGCGGGTTCTCAGCCAGACCCTGGATCAGCGCCTCCTGTCCCTTCAGCTCCTTTTTGAACAACAGAAGCGCATCGGCCCTGGACAGATAGCTGACCTTTTTCACGCCCGGCTCGATCTTGATCCGGTGCTGGATAAAATCCTTCTCATGCTCCGTCAACCCGTCCTTCAGGTACACCGACATCTCGAGGCGGTCCCCCAGGGAATTCACCGCAGCCTGCAGGTTCAGGAACACGATCAGGAAAAAGCCCACGATCAGCATGGCCATGCTGATCGTGCCCACCGCGAGGAGGTTCACAAGGCTGTTGGCGCGGAGTCCGCGGAAGGCCTCGGCGATAAAGTAGAACAGGCCGTATCCTTTCACGGCTCTCTCTCCTCAACCGCTGTTCCGGCCGTTCCCGCGTCCGGCTTCGACAGCGGGGGGGATACCGGGCGCTGGAAGTGGCTGCCGTCGTCAATAACCTTACCGCCCTCCATGGTGATGATCCGGCGCTGCATCTTCCGCACCGTTTCCCAGTCGTGGGTGGCCACCAACACGGTCGTGCCCTTCATGTTGATGTCCCTGAACAGACGGAACACCTCCTGGGCGCTCTGGGGGTCCAGGTTGCCCGTGGGCTCGTCGGCAAGCAGCACCTGGGGTTCGTTCACGAGCGCGCGGGCCACGGCGACCTTCTGCTGCTCTCCGCCGGAGAGTTTTGGCGGCGTCAAGTGGCTCTTGTTTTCCATCCCGACCTTCTTAAGCACCTGGTACACCCGCCGCTCGATCTCGCCGGGGGTCGTGCCCACCACTTTGAGCGCGAGTGCGATATTTTCAAAAATAGTCTTGTGGGAGAGGAGTTTGTAGTCCTGGAACACGAAACCGATGTTACGCCTGAGGTAGGGAATGGTCGAGGATTTCAACCGGGAAGTGTTCATGCCCTGCATGACGATCCGCCCCTCGTCCGCTTGTTCGGCGCAGAAGAGGATCTTGAGCAGGGTGGACTTGCCGGCACCACTCGGGCCGGTGACGAAAGCAAACTCGCCCTTGTCCACGGTGAAGCTCACGTCGCGCAAGGCGGGAATACCTTCATAATATTTTGTCACCTGATAAAGCTGGATCATGCATTAACTCTCAAATTACAAGCTCCAAATCCCAAATAAACTTCCAATCGCAATGTCCGGAATTCAAAACAGTTTTAGCGCTTTAAATTTGGAATTTTGACAGTATCTGTACGTTGCTCTTTATTTTTCTGTAGCTTTCCGCTTGCTCGTCAGTGTTGTTTTTTCTTAATAGCTTCCTTGACCGCGGAAACGATGTCGCCCGCCGACATGCCGTATTGTTTCATAAGCCCTTCCTGATCACCGGAAGTACCGAAGGTGTCCCTGACACCGATGCGCACCATCGGGACCGGTGCGGATTCGCAAAGCACCTCGGCCACGGCGCCGCCCAGACCGCCGATGATCGAGTGCTCCTCGGCGGTCACGATCGCGCCGCTGTGCTTCGCTGCCGCGATTATGGCGTCAACATCGATCGGCTTGATCGTGGACATGTTGATCACACCCGCGTCGATCCCTTCGGCCTTCAGCAGGTCGCGCGCCTTGATCGACTCGGCAACCATGATGCCCGTGGCGATGATGGCCGCGTCCTTGCCCTGGTTGAAGACGTGGGCCTTGCCGATCTTGAACGTATATCCCTCGCCAAAGAGCGTGGGCACCTTGTTCCGCCCCACGCGAACATAGCAGGGGCCCTGGTATTCGGCCACGGCCTCGATGGCCTGCATTGTCTCGGGCCCGTCAGCAGGGACGATCACGGTCATGTGCGGGAGCACGCGCATCACGGCAATGTCCTCGACGGACTGGTGCGAGCCGCCGTCCTCGCCCACGGTAATGCCCGCGTGACTCGCCACGATTTTCACATTCATGTTCGGATAGCAGATGGACTGCCGCACCTGCTCCCAGGCCCTGCCCGTCGCGAACACCGCAAATGTGCTCGCGAACGGCAGCTTGCCGGCAATGGCGAATCCGGCCGCCGTGCCCATCATGTCCTGCTCGGCAATCCCGATATTGAAGAACCGTTCCGGGAACACCTTGGCGAATTTCGAGGTCTTCGTCGAACCCGACAGGTCCGCGTCCAGCACCACCACATCATCCCGTTTTTTCCCGAGGGCCACCAGCGCGTCCCCGTATGCATCTCTTGTCGCTATCTTCGTCACGTTTCCCCCAATTCAATTGCGGAGTGCGGATTTCGGAGTGTGGAGTGAAGCGGCGTACATCCTTAAGCTATTCCGCATTCCGCACTCGCCACTCCGCATCTGACACTATTTACACACCGTTTCTTCCGACAACTCTTTCAACGCGATCTCGAGCTCGTCCTTCGATGGCGTAGCGCCATGGAACTCCACCTTGCCTTCGAACTGCTTCGAGCCCTTGCCCTTGACCGTGCGGCAGACGATCATGGTCGGCTTTCCCTTGATTGTTTCAGCCTTGTCGAGCGCGGACGTGATGGCGCCCAGATCGTGACCGTCGATATCAAGTACTTCCCAGCCAAAGGCACGCCATTTGTCCGTGATCGGCTCCACGCCCATTACCTTGGCAACCGGCCCGTCGATCTGGAGCCCGTTATTGTCCACGAGCGCGCAAAGATTGTCGAGCTTGTAGTGCGCCGCGGTCATGGCCGCTTCCCACACCTGGCCCTCCTGCAGTTCGCCGTCGCCGAGCAGGGCGTACACCCGGTTCAGCGTCTTGTCGAGCTTGTGCGCCAGCGCAATGCCGTTGGCCACGGACAGTCCCTGGCCCAGCGAACCCGTAGAGATCTCGACGCCCGGCAGGTACTTGCTGTCCGGATGGCCCTGAAGCCGCGAGCCGAGCTTCCGGAGCGTGCAAAGCTCCGCATGCTCGATAAATCCCGCGTGCGCAAGCACCGTGTACAGGAGCGGAGCCGCATGGCCCTTCGAGAGGATGAAATGGTCACGCCCCTTCCAGTCCGGCTTCTTCGCATCGTACTTCATCTTATAGAAGTAGAGCGCTGTCGCGATATCAGCCGCGGACAGGCTGCCGCCGGTGTGGCCCGAGCCACATTCGGTCAGCATCTTCAGGATGTCGATCCGAACCCTTCTGGCCTTGTCCGTCAATGTCTTCAACTGCTCTTTTGATGCCGCCATGCACTTGTCCTCCTGAGTGGATCTTAGTAATGAGCAACCACGAAAGATGTCCTGTTCACAAAGAAAAGCAGTCCAGCTGATTTTTATACGGGCCGGTCCCACAGGTAGCTGCGGCGCGAAGGTGTTTCAGAACTATTTATTTTCCCGGTCTTGCTGTTCCTGGGCAAGAAAGTCCAGGATGATATCGTCGAGGCCTTTTTCCTTCACCGGCTCCATGGACGGAGGCGACGGTGGCGGAGTTGGTTGTTCTTCAGCCCGGGCCGGTGCGTCCGGCGCAGGCGCGGACCCAGTCGATGACGCATAGGTGGATTCATGAGGGGCGTTATTCAGGTTCAGCTTGCCCTTCAACAGGTCCCGGATCATCTGCTTGTGCTGCTCCATCATCAGCTCGCGCACCACTACATCAAGGCAGTCCGCCTTGAGGATATCGGCGTAGCTGGTCTTGCGCGAGGCAAGGATTGCTCCCTGGAGATATAAGAGAGAGGTTATATAAGGATTGTTGGTCCCGCCGTCCTCGGTCTGGCAGTGGTAGATCTTCGCCTGGAATTTGAAATCGGTGTTGTAGCCCGTAAGCATAGATGAGTATTATACAAAGCCAGGCAGGAAGTTGCAAGCCTTTTTGCTTGACAGCAAAAGAAGGTTAGTGTAACTTTTATCCCGTGCCGGCGTGGTGAAACTGGTAGACGCAGAGGACTCAAAATCCTCCGGGGGCAACTCCATGTCGGTTCGATTCCGACCGCCGGCACCAATAAAAAGATCGGCCTTTTGCCGGTCTTTTTTGTTTTCTCGCAATCTGCATCGAACAAGGACGCATGGGGGAAGGACTCCCCCATGTTCCGGTCTAGCCCACGAGGGGACCGGCCCCTTCGTGAAGCGGAGCTCGTGAGATTCTGCCGCCGGCACCATGTTATTTACTACACCTTCCGACAGTCCTTCCCCTGCAACTTCTTCCTTCAAACTCGACAATGTGCCTAAATTGTGCCCGTGAGTGCGGATGAGTTTTCCCTGCGCATCTTTAGTGATGGGGTCCGATCGTCTTTCAGGCGATTCGCAACTCTGCTTCATTGACGATATTATAAGCGATCAAATACCGAGCATATCTTGAAGCTGAAATTTTCATAGTCGCGATCTCAGGTATACCGGGCTGTAACTATATCTATTCCGCGAAGCGCTCAGATTTATTAACGTCATCTATTAATAAAAAACAGTCGTTTTTTAATTGTCAAAATGTGAGTTGAGATTTATGTCTCTCGATCCAGACGTCAAGATTAATGATGTCGAAGAGCAGCCAATGACCATCTCGCGCACAGGGGATTATCTATAATAGCGTATATCGCGCAATACCTAGGTAGAGCGGCCAAGGTATTTTGCAACCTCAATTTTATATTATAAAAGCGTTCTAGCACCATTTTGACAATTTTGCATTTTTCGAATGACAATTTGATTTTTTTACATGTTTTTATATATCTAATTGATTAGAAGGAATTTATTTTTTTTAGGGTTTGTCAGGAAATCTTACATCTCCAATTAGGCATATTTCAAGTATTTGAAAATTAGACGGTTCCAATTTCTAGCACTTTAATTGCACAAATATAGGTTATGAGTTCACTTTTTATAACAATTGTATCCACAATAACATTCAAGATAAGAGATAAGCACATCAGTCTGTTTGAAATTAACTAGTCTTATTAAGGCAGGGAAGAGAGTGATCCCGCTTGGGCCTTAATCAGTATGTGCAAAGGGGGCAATTTTAAGTGCTGAAGCAATATATTAATAAATTTCGCACCATTGTATTGCTCTGGTATCGCTTGAAAGGAGTCAAGCCATGGTTAAGTTAAATGCATATGTAATAGTAATCATGATCTTACTTCTCATAATGTTCGGAGCCCATATGGTGCACAGCCGGGTGGTTGATGGCTTGGAACACGAGAAGATGCTCGCTTTGAAAACAATTGATAAGGAGATCCAAAAGCAGAAAATTCTCAAAGCCATCATTGCCTGCGAGTCAAGCAACCGCCACGTAATCGGGACGTTATCTGAGGTCGGCGTAGACATCGGGAAATGTCAGATCAATACATACTGGCATGGAGAAAGGGCAGAGTCCATGGGATTGAACCTCTTCGATCCTGATGACAACATGGAATATTGCCTTTACCTTTTTAAGTCCGAAGGAGTCAAGCCGTGGAGGAGTTCTCAAGTCTGCTGGCAACAGGCGCTTGAGAAGGAAGATATATATTTTTGAGTGGTTCAGGAGAAACTGTTCCTCAATGCTTACATCTGGAATGGCATTGGAACTGTTTCATGTTATGGCTGGAAATCACGCACCTTGACCATTCTTGGCTCAACATCGAGATTAATTAATTGTCCGTTGCGATTGATTACGTATAGTACATGATCATAGAGTTGTTTGTTCTCAATTAGAGAAATAAATTCTTTTCTTGTCGTAATTTTTTTACCATTAACGGAGACGATAATATCTCCATGCTTGATCCCTGCGCGTTCTGCAAGTAAATCTTTCAGTAGGAATTTCACAACCAATTTTTTATTTATAAAGATACCTACTTTTGTGGATTCGACATAATTCCCCTGAGGCTCTTGCTATGTTTGCACCTCTGCACAACCCGAAGACAGGACATTGTCTAAAATTAATATAGATATTCTTCGCACTATGAGCCCTCCCAATCTGATCTAATCGCGGCAAAAAACGATCTTTCCCGGATACGAAGGTGGGAACATAAAAAATCCCGCCAGCAAGATACAACGGAGAGATAGGATTCGTTCAGCAGACATTAATGAGGATCGTTTATGATCGCGTTGATCTGCTGCTGTGTCATGCCGTCCCGATACCGCGGGTCGGCCCAGAAGTTGTTCACGATCTTCGACGCCTCGTCGTCGATCCCCTCGGCCTTGGCCGATGTATCCACAGCCTTCGGGCTGGTGTCATAGATCCCCAGGTTGATAAAGCTGACAAGAGCCACCCTGCCTCTTGGTGGATATGACATATTCATAAAAAAACGAACAGGACATGCCTTAAATAAGATAAACTGTCCTTGACTTTGTGTCTTCTATATTTGTATACTCTATGAAAATCAGAGGGCCTCGGATTTTCGCTGATGCGAGTTGCGGCAACTTCTGACTATGGTGCGCACAGATCAAACCTCCTGAAGAGCTGGAAATTATCCTTGGGAATAATTATGCAATGAGGTTTCCTTTGGATATTCTTTTCTAGATTGTATCCAACGATTGAGCGCCATGAAATTGGAGTGACTATATTATCATGCAGGACAAAAGGCGGCATAAGAGATACCGTGTGGATTTAGTAGAAATAAACGGCAAGATGAGCTTGGCCGACAAAGTGCAAATCCTTGACATTAGTCTCGGCGGAATATCCCTGAAAGCTGACCGGAGACTGAATATCGGCAAAGAATATTTGCTCAAGCTGCACGAAAAAGGAAAAGACCTTGAAGTGAAGGGCACTGTTGTTCGCTCCGAATTAAGCGGCATCGAACAGAAAGCCGATGGTCAAGGCGTCTCAATATTTACGGTAGGTATGATGTTTAAAGAGGGCTTTGCTGATAAGTTAGCCGATTTTCTAAAGCCAATTGAGCAAACGAGAAAAAAAGAAGAAGCGCCGTCTGTCGCTGATCGGAGGCTCAATGTCCGGTTTAATATCACGACCCCCCAGGAGAGGATTTTGAGCTATCCTTTACAGTTTAAGGTGAAATCAATCAGCTTGGGCGGCATGCTCATCCAAACCGAACAGGCCCTGGAAATAAATGGTATGATTCCCATGGAATTGTCACTGATTTCTGACACCGCGGTTAAGTTTATCGGACGAGTTGTTTCATGCGCCATGACGGAACATATGGGTCAGACAAACTACGACATAGGGGTGGAGTTCACCGATTTGACTGATGAGGATACGACGTTGCTTAAGACCTTCATAGATTATTTGGCAGGGAGTGAAGGGAATGACAAAGGATAAGAAAAAACAGGCTACTACATTATTGTAACGCTGTCATTCACTGCCGGCTGTTTGCCGCCCTCCTGCCCTGCTCTCCATGCTCGCTCGGCCCGCAACCCTCTGCTCGAAGAATAACCTCCATTGATTCTGCACGCTGTTCCTAATACATCTTGAGATAAATGACATGACACAATAAAAAGGGCCTGGCTTCCCAGACCCTTTCACCTGATACGTATAATAAAACGCTATTCAATATTGAACATTGCCACTTCCTTGAGCCCTGGCGTATACTGCCCTACTGGCACCAATTTTTTGTTGTCCTTGATGCAGCTGATGACCGTGTTCCAGAGTTTGGCGAGGTCCTCTTTTTCCTTGCCGGTTTCCGGCGTCATCTTGAGAAGTGTTCCTTCGATATCGATCTTCACTCGTTCCTCCTGAATAATATATTGTTCAGCCTTATTTTAATGATCCCTGCTGGCTGCCCGTTAGTATGCAGAAGATTCGCGGACAGGTCAAGTCATTTTTTATCATCCCGAAGGGAGACCTGGTATCAACTGCAATACTGCCATCCACTCCGGTGTGCAGTGTGAGCAACGCCCTGCCGCGACGAAATGGTTGCTGCTATGCCTTAGTCCCGGACAAGGTATTGATGACTACAGCTTCTCCAGCTCTGCTTTGAAGAATGCATAGGCCTCATTATCAAAAATACAGAACTCAACGAGTTCAAGCGTACCGGCTGGATCGCCTTTCAGGAACGCGGCTGTCTCGGCCACCAGTATCTTCGCGCACCGATCCTTGGGAAAACCGAAGATACCGGCGCTGATAGCAGGGACAGAGATGCTCCTGAGCCCTTGCTCCATGGCAAGGGCAAGCACGCTGTTAATCGCCCTCTTCAGCTTATTGTCCTCGTCGCCCTCTCCCATCCTCGGCCCGACCGCGTGAATAACGTAACGCGCCTTCAATTTTCCAGCCGTCGTGATCGCGGCACCGCCGACCGGCACATAGCCGATCTTGTCGCTCTCGTCCTGAATGACCTTTCCGCCTTTTCTCACGATCGCTCCCGCGACCCCGCCGCCGTGCTGCAGATGGCTGTTTGCCGCGTTCACGATCGCGTCGACGTTTCGCTCGGTGAGGTCTGCTGACACAAGCCGGATGGTCGTCTTGCTGATCTTTTTTTCGATAACCTCCATGAAGCACCTCCTAAACCGGACAAACCGGAACCAAACGGCATTTCTCGTACCCTGCTCTTGCGATAGCGGGGGCACAAGCAGAGAACGCAGAGTCGGATGAAAAACTAATAATTTGTATTCTATCTCTCTGCGGTCTGGTGCCTCCGCGAGATTGTTTTCAAGTTGAGAAGAATTTGATTCTTAACTAACGACAACAAGCCGATACTGAATCGGTATTACCACGAAGACCTCGAAGAAAATTTTTTCCTCTCCCTATCTTCGAATATCCTAACCTTCCCGAACTCGCCATCATACCCCGGTGCGATATGGATATTCCCTGCGCGCATACGCGAGACGGCCTCGCGGATGAGCGCTGTGCCGGCGCGCTCAATATCATCGAGCGGCACGTCCAGCAGTATTTTGAACTCGTTGCCGAGCCGTTCGAGCATGGGCAGATACAGGGCGTTCACCTTCTTCGTGTTCACCCCGCATTCCAAACCCTCGGCAATGATCTCCGGCAAGGGAATGATGGAGGCAAAGGAAGGCGCGCCCGCAAGCCTGAAGCCTTCTTCCCGGTCCGCAAGCTTCTCAACCCGGTGCATCACGCCCACGGTCACCTTCCTTCCGCATGCCGGGCAGAGGTAATTATGGTGTATCGTCTCTTTCGGCGTCAGGCTCACGCTGCAGTCCCGGTGGCCGTCGTAATGATATTTCCCCTGCTCGGGAAAGAACTCGATGGTCCCGAGAAATCCTTTTCGCGTCTTGATGGCCTGCATGATTGCAGCATAGGTGATGTCCGTGTCGAGGATGTTCGCCTCGCGCCCGATCTTTGACGCAGAGTGGGCGTCGGAGTTCGAGACGAGCGTGATCGCATCAAGGGCCGAGAGCCGCCAGTTCATGAGCGGGTCTGATGACAGCCCGGTCTCGATGGCGTGGATATGCGGGGTCAGCTCTTCGTAACATTCCTGAAGGGAATCGAATCCCGAAGCCGCGCCGAGGACGGAGAAGTGCGGCGTCCATGCGTGGGCAGGGATAAGCATGGTATCAGGTGAAACGTCTAGGGTGATCTGGAGCAGCTTCTTCGCATCGAGCCCCAGGATCGGCCTGCCGTCGGACTTGAGGTTGCCGATCTTTGACAGGGCGAGGTTCAAGCGCTCAGCGCTCGCGAAGTCCGGTGCGAGGATGATGGAATGCACCTTCCGCGTCTTGCCGTTCTTGCTGTAGATGCTGCTGACTTCGGCGGAGAGGATGAACGAGACCTCCGCCTTGCAGGATTCGGGAACATCGTCGGTCCAATACTTTTTCTTGAGCGTGAACAGCCCGTTGCCAAGAGGGTCAAGCTTCTCCTTCAATTCTTTGATCCACTGCGGATGGGTGAAGTCCCCGGTGCCGATGACGGTGATGCCCTTGAGCTGCGCCCATTTCCAGATGCCCTCCGGGCACATGTCCGGGCTCGTGGCGCGTGAATAGTGGGAATGGACGTGAAGGTCGGCGATGAATCGCATGGCGGGATTATAGCATGAAAATATTTTTTTACCACGGATTTGCGCGGGAACACGCGAACTAGATCGATTGGTAGTTTCTTATCCAACGATTTATCCATGACCGACCTCAATCGTTCGGATTTAGGATCCGCATCACGATCGCACGGTTCACGGGTCATATCCAATTTACATATGGCTCTTGACTTGACCTCCGAATTCCGATAAGGTTTTGCAATATATCTTAATAATTGGTTCCTAATTCCACGGAGAAAATCATGACTGACCGCCAGCCCATCGATCCTCTTCACGGCGTCACTCTGGAAATGATCCTTACCCAGCTGGTGGAACACTATGGCTGGGAAGAAATGGGGAGAATTGTCAGGATCAAGTGCTTTACGAATGACCCGAGCATCAAGTCCAGCTTGCAGTTTCTGAGAAGGACCGCCTGGGCGAGAAGTAAAGTTGAAGCTCTGTATCTGAGATGCAAAAGGGAGTCCGCGAAGAAACCGAAAAGTTCGTGAGCAGGGATCGAACAGCCTGACAGGCGAATGATGGGGTCGTTAACCATTACAGCTGATGCACAAACTCGTTGTTGATCTCTCAGGTTGTTGAAAAAATACCGATGTCACAAACTCTTACCCTAAATGGTGCGGCTACCTTAATGAAAAATCATTACCTCGGTTTTGGTAGCCGCAGGCTTTAGCCTGCGTGGAATGGTTTTTCAACAGCCCGTTAACACTACGTGCCTCCTTCTCCCCGCCCCGGTCGCTTTTTCATGATAGCGATCCGGTGTGGGACTCAAACCATCTCCGATCGGCCAGCACGACCGAGGTCTCTGTCTGCCGCTCGGGGATGGCCCAGTATGTTCTGAGCAAACGGTCCTTCTCTTCCTTCGAGACCAGACGAAAACCGTGCTTCTCGTAGAACCTGATGGCCCAGACCGCGGCTGCCCAGGTGCCGACGAGTGTGGGGCGTGTTGTGAGCGTCTTGAGATGGGCGAGCAACGTTCCGCCGATGCCCCGGCCCCGAAAGGCCGTGTTGACATAGGCATGTCGAATGAGCGTTACGTCCTGCACGTCCTGAATACCCATGACGCCGACGATCTCCCCGTCTGTTTCATGACCCCAGAAGATCACGCCCGCGTCGATCTCATGTCGGAGATACTCCCGGGACATATACGGTTCTCTCCAGCAATCCGCAGGGATAACGCCTTTGTATGCCCGGGCGGAGTCGTTGATGATGGCGTAGAGTGGTCTCGAAATCGTCATCAGTGCATTGTCGGATCATGACCTCTCCGAACTTGTCCATCTCCCGGTAACGTAGCTTGCATGCAACCTGAAAACGGCAGTGAATCACAGAGGACAGATGAACACCGGGAAAAACCGTTGCGCAATAAGCAAAAAAAGGGTGAGCAGTCGATGAACGACCATTCACCCGTCACGTTCCACGCTTCACTTCTCTTTGGATCTATTCCACCGCAACGCCGAACTTCTTCTTGAAATCCGCTGGGCTCATCTTTGCCGTTGTTGCGAGTTGGTTGAGGTTCTCCCCTTCCATGTCTTCCTTCTCGAGACGGAGCATATACCGTCGCGCCATCAGATAATCGTCAGCAGAGGTGTCCACGACGCGTATGCGGGTCTTGCCTGTCTTAGGATCCATGAGGTCCGTGAACTTGATCGGATGACAGACTCCGTCCTTCAACATGATCATGGCGCCGGTGCCGCCAGCTACCAGGAACTTCACGGCGCTGTAGCCCAAATAGCGAGTATATTCGCGGTCAAAGGAGATGGGCGGATGGCAGCGAAGTTCGTAGCCGATGTCCTTGGCGATGATGGTGGTTTTGATCCCAAAGGTGTTCAGCTCCGCCGTCACCCGTTGCTTCAGAAAGTCTCCGAGCGGGACCTCGGCCAGCCGGATATTGCCGTGCTCGTCCCGCGGAACGTCCTTCATGATCGTCAGCTCCTCGGGATCGAACCGGATGGCGACGCCTTCGGCGATCACGGCCACGCCGTAGTTCCTGCCTGTGGCCATGCGCTTGATGATGGCCCCCGTAAGGATGGCAACGACCTTGTTCAGGGAGATCTTGTTCCCGAGCTCCTCGGGTATAAGCGTCAGCGTCGCGCCGGCGCTCATACCCATACCGAGGGCCAGATGGCCTGCCGACCGGCCCATGGCCACAACGAAGTACCAGCGGAAAGCCGTCCTGGCGTCCTCCATCAGGTTTTCCACGAGCTGCCCGCCCAGTTGCCGCGCTGTCTCGAACCCGAAGGTCGGGACGCCGTGCGGAAGCGGCAGATCGTTGTCGATGGTCTTCGGCACATGGCAGACAGCGATCTTCCCTCCTGCCGCCTTCTCCACCTGGGTGGCGGTGAACGCCGTGTCGTCGCCGCCGATGGTGACGAGGTACTTGACGCCCAGCTCATTCAGCGTCTTGATCACGTTGGCCATCTTGGCGGGATCCTTGGTGGGATTGTCCCGCGACGTGCGGATGATCGATCCGCCGCGCGTGTGGATGCGAGAGATCTCCTCGGGGTGCAGGTTCCTGATGTGCGATGCGTCCCCTTTGCCGAGCCACTTGAATCCGTCGTAGATGCCGACCACTTCAAGTCCCTGCTTCACCGCTTCGAACGTGACCGCGCTGATCACCCCGTTGATGCCGGGAGCGGGTCCCCCGCCGATGACTATTGCAAGCTTTTCTCCCATGATCGCCTCCTGATCGGTTCATCCTGATGGTTACGTTTGCTTCCTGTCCTTCGGTTCCACATCCCGCGCAAATGTAGCAAAACAGAGGGTACTTGTCAACCCTGAAACAGGCACCAGACCAATTCGATGGGGAACGCCGGTTATTCGTTTTTTCAGACAGGTTGTCCGGTTCTGTCATCCGGCCCCTGTGTCAATGTCCTTGGATCACCGTGAACAGCCCGCCCGACTGAACAAAAATGGGTTGACACCTTCTTTCTAACACGCTATTATTTGCAGGCAACCAGCCCGGCAGTGCTGAGCGGGCATCTATTTTTTTCTTTTTATAAGGGAGACCGGCATGAACACCTATTCGATCGATGAAATCATTGAGATGGCGATCCGGACGGAAACGCTCGGGTATCAGTTCTACACCACCATTGCAGAGAAGTTCAAGAAGGACGAAGGCCTTGCCAAGCTCTTTACTACACTGGCTTCCAAGGAAAAGGTTCATGAGAAGGTCTTTACCGAGCTGAAGACGATGGTCGCGAAGAAGGGAGCCGAGCCGGTCGAGTGGGAAGAGGTGAGCAATTACATGCGGGCCTTTGTCGAATCTGAATTTTTCCTCGGCAAGGGCAAGGCCCTTCCGGCCATGGACCATGTAAAGACCGTGCATGATGCCGTAAAATTCGCGATGGGGTTCGAAAAAGAGACGCTGCTCTACTTCCATGAGCTGCGGGCCATCGTGAAAGAGAAAGAGATCGTCGACCAGGTCATCAACGAGGAAAAAAGCCACATCCGCTGGCTCGGTGCGTTCCTGGTGGGTCTGGGGAAATAACAAAAGGATATAACAGTCAACATCCACCCCGGAGACACGGAGAAAAGCATTTTGAAGCTGACGGGCTTATTCTCCGTGCCCTTCGCGCCTCCGGGGTGCAAGCCCGCTTTTAAGAGCTCATCATAAATTGACTTTCACCGCCCTTTCGGTTACAATTCCGCTCGTTCTACTTTGCTGTTCCATCTATTTTCTTTTTTACTGGAGGACATGCTGTGGCCAAAGTAACGCGCGCGCTCATCAGTGTATCGCACAAGGAAGGCATCCTCGATTTTGCGAAGGGGATCGAAAAACTCGGCATTGAGATACTGTCCACCGGCGGAACGGCAAAGATGCTCCGCGATGCCGGGGTCAAGGTCAAGGACGTATCGGAGTTCACGGGGTTCCCCGAGATGCTCGACGGCAGGGTCAAGACCCTGCACCCCAAAGTGCATGGAGGGATCCTCGGCAGGCGCGGCAATCCCGAACATGTAAAACAGATGAACCAGCACGGCATCGAGCCCATCGACCTGGTGGTCGTGAACCTCTACCCCTTTGAGCAGACCGTTGCCAAACCCGGTTGCACGCTCGAGGATGCGATCGAGAACATCGACATCGGCGGCCCGACCATGCTGCGTTCCGCTGCCAAGAACTATACTGATGTGGCCGTGGTGGTGTCGCCCCGTGACTACGGCCGCGTGCTCGACGAGCTCCGGAAGCACGGCGAGGTGTCCGCGAAGACGCGCTTCGAGCTCTGCCGCACCGTCTTTCTCCACACCGCCCGTTACGACAGCGCGATTTCGGCCTGGCTCGACAGCCAGGTGCCGACGGACGAGAAGACCCGATTCCCCAACATCCTCACGCTCCAGTTTGAGAAAGTGCAGAACCTGCGCTACGGTGAGAACCCGCACCAGCAGGGCGCCTTCTACAGGGAATTCGGGCGAAGGGAGCCGAGCGTTGCTCACGCGAGGCAGCTGCAGGGAAAAGAAATGTCCTTCAACAATTTCCTCGACGCCAACAGCGCTGCTCGAGCTTGCGAAGGAGTATGACCGGACCGCGGCGATCATTGTAAAGCACAACAACCCCTGCGGCGTGGCCACGGCAGCAACGCTCGTGGAGGCCTATCGCAAGGCGCGTGACTGCGACCCGATCTCGGCCTTCGGCGGCGTGATCGCCTTTAACCGCATGGTTGACCTGGATGCCGCCAAAGAGATCGCGGCGACCTTCGTGGAAGTAGTGGTGGCGCCTGAATATGCGCCTGACGCGCTCGAAGAGCTCAAGCGGAAAAAGGACCTGCGGCTCCTCGATATCGGGCCCACGATGACAGGCGCGCCCGAGGGAATGGACATGAAAAAAATCGTAGGCGGGCTTATCTATCAGGACCGCGACCTCGGCCGGATCACCGACGTCAGGAAGCTGAACGTCGCGACCGCAGCGGAAACCCACGGATGACGAATACGAGGCGCTCGCCTTCGCCTGGCAGGTCTGCAAACACGTGAAGTCGAATGCCATCATCTTTACCACGAAAGACCAGACCATCGGCATCGGGGCCGGCCAGATGAGCCGTCTTGATTCGGTGCGTATCGCCGTGATGAAGGCGCAGTTCCCGCTCAAGGGGACCGTGCTTGCGTCGGATGCCTTCTTCCCCTTCCGTGACGGACTCGATGAGGCCGCGAAGGCCGGCATAACAGCCGTGATCCAGCCCGGCGGGTCGCTCAAGGACGAAGAGGTGATCAAAGCGGCGGATGAGCATGGCATTGCAATGGTCATGACGGGGATGCGGCATTTCAGGCATTGATCGAAAAAAGGATGCAATCCTACTCACTCGGGTAGAAACGGTCAACTTCTTTGACCCCGAGTCACCCCGGGCGGTGAAAAGCGATAACGGGGTGAACCCGGATTTGAATATGGAGCAACATGCTTATTCATCTTTTAATCCCGTTAGAAATATCGCAGCACAGTCATTGATGTGCACCACACAGTTCAACATGTTGTCGGAAGATTCAGAACGGGATGAATCCGCCCTTATCCGCGTCAAAGACGGTGGCCTGGTTTTTTTGCTTCCGGTTTATCCGGGTTAGGTTGAAGTGCTCATGAAAAAAGCATTTATCATGACTGCCCTCTGCTTGCTCCTTCTCCCGTGTGGATGCCGGAAAACAGGGACACGGAAGACCCCTGATGTTCCCGTGGCAACAGAACCGGCAACGCAGCATGGAGAATTGCAGTCGCCGTATTACTCCGGTCTCATCGAAGAATACCGCAGGATCCTTGCGGAAGATCCGTACAACCTCGCGGCGATCACCGCCCTCGGCAATGCCTACTTTGACTATGGTCAGTGGAAAGAAGCGATCACGATATACGAACGTGCGCTCCTCATCAACCCGGGAGACGCGGACGTGCGAACAGACCTGGGGACAGCCTACCGGAACATCGGAATGACGGACCGCGCGCTTGCCGAATACCGTTCTGCGCTCAAATATGACCCCGGACACTTAAATGCCCGATACAACACAGGGGTCGTTTATGCCACCAATAAAAAAAATTACAAGGAAGCGACCCGCATATGGGAAGATCTTCTGAAAATCGCTCCAAATTATCCCCAGGCTGAACAGATGAAGTCCATGATCATGACCTTTAACAAAGCACTCAAGAAGGATGTCCAATGATCCGTTTTTTATTGTTTTTTCTCGTCATAATGTTGATCTATTCCGCGCTCAAGACCGTGGTCCGGTCAGCGGTCAAAGGTTACCGCGAGGATGAAAAAGGGCGAAGCAGGCGGATCATGGGCGATGAAATGGTGCTCGATCCCGAGTGTCATACCTATGTGGTAAAGGACCGCGCAGTGACCCGGCACATCCGGGGCACGCTTACCCACTTCTGCAGCGACGCCTGCGCCCGGCAGTATGAGGACAAGAACCGCTCGTGATCGCGGGTGCATGAATGGTCCCTATGCTAAGGAATAGTAGTTTTGCTCTCAGGCTCCTTGCCGCGTTCCTGCTGCTCAGCTGTATTTCTCCGGCGCCTGAGGCGCCGACCGGAAAAAGAAACTCCCTTGCGTCCCTGCTCTCGTCTATCGCCGGCGAGCTCAAACTCGTTATCAGGAAATCCCGGTATTCCGTTACCCTTTATAAAGGAGAGTTACCCGTGAAAACGTATCGGGCGGTATTCGGCAAGGGCTACCCGAACGGTGATAAACAAATGCGGGGTGACCAGCGGACGCCGGAAGGAGAGTTCTACATCTGCGCCATGAACGACAGCAAGCGGTTCTATAAGTTCATGGGCCTCAGCTACCCGGGTTTGAAACACGCGGAAGCCGGACTCCGATCCGGGATGATCTCTCCCGATGAATATGCGATGATCAAGAAGGCGATCGAGGAGCGGCTGCCGCCGCCGTGGGGGACGCGGCTCGGCGGGGCCGTGGGGATCCACGGGAGAACGCTGGAAACCGGGAACGCGCCGCGGTACGTCGGCAAAAACTGGACCGACGGCTGCATCGCCCTTGACAATACCGATATTGACGAGATCTATACGGCAGTATCCATCGGCACGCCGGTGACGATCCTGCCATGAAACACACCAAACCTGAACCCGGCCGCCGTTACCCCCTTCTCGAAAAGTATCGAAAGGAAATGTCCCACTGCGTCAAGTGCGGGTCCTGTAGCGCCGTCTGTCCATCGTACCTGCACGAACGCGATGAATCGTTCTCGGCCCGCGGCAGGATGACGCTCATCAAAGCGATATTGGATGGACGGCTCTCTTTCTCCGGGATCTTCAAAGACCGCCTGGCAACGTGCACGACCTGCCTGGCCTGTGAGGCATCCTGCCCGAGCAACGTGCCCGTAACAGAGATCATCCAGGCTGCTAAAGAACAGGCGGTCGCCGAATCCGGCATGGGTATGATCAATAACGTTATCGCCACACTGGTGAAGCGGCCTGCCCTGTTTCGCGCTGCTGCGTGGCTTGCGCCGGCTGTGCTTCATTACTCCAGGCAGGGTCCGGGGGCCGGGGTCCAGGGCCCGGAGAGGTCACGGGACGGCGAGAACGTTCAACGTTCAACGTTCAACGTTCAAAGGAAACCGGGAGGCGAGGCAGGGTTGCATTTTTTCCCGGGTGCGCGGTTGAGTATTTTCAGCCGGACATTGGTAAAGCGGTGATAGGTGTCCTGAACACGATCGGATACGAGGTGATCGTACCAGAAGGCCTCAAGTGCTGCGGCAGACCGCTTCTGTCGCTCGGCGACCGGAAAAAGGCGGAAGAGCTTGCTTCGCACAACGCCGCTCTCTTCGAAGCCCTTGAGGTGGACGCGATCGTCACCGCCTGCGCTTCCTGCGGATTGACTTTTAAAAAGGACTACCCTAAGCTGCTTCGGCCCGGCGCGAAAACGCTGGTCGTGCTCGATATCCATGATTTTCTCTCTAGCCGGATCGCGGGGAGCAAGCTTAACCCGGTACGCAAAAGCGTAACGATCCACGACCCGTGCCACCTCGGCAGAGGTCAGGGTCTGTCGCGGACTGTACGGGACCTGCTAAAGGCCATCCCCGGTATTTCGCTCGTGGAGATGAAGGATGCGGACCGCTGCTGCGGATTCGGCGGGGTGATGCGGATAACCCACCGGGGGCTCTCCGATGGTATTGCAGCGGACAAGATAAACAATATAATTGCAACCCGCGCTGCCGTGGTAGCCACGGGCTGTCCCGGCTGTTGCATGCAGATAGCCGATGCATTGAGGCGGTATGGATCGGATATTGGAGTGGTGCACCCGGTGCAGCTGCTGGAAGAAGCGTTGACGGGTGCGGAATTGGAATCGACTGGGCCGCAGGTCAAGGAACCAGGGTCCGGGAAATAACGACCGAGAAAGGACAGGGCATGAAATTTTTTATCGATACGGTGAACGTGAACGAGATCCGCGAAGCGGCAAGCCTCGGGGTGGTTGATGGAGTGCCCACCAATCCCTCGCTTATTGCCAAAGAGGACAGGGTGTTCAAAAAGGTGATCGATCAGTGGTGAAGCATCCGCTCACGGACATCGGCATCGAGAAGTTCCTGGCGGACTGGAAGAAGCTGGAGAAGAAGTAGAATTATTTTGCCACGGATGGACGCGGATAAAAGCACCTCATTTTGTTCTTGATTGGACTTTAGCCGTGTTCACCTGTGGTCAGAGAGAGACCTACTATGCCTATCTACGAATATCACTGCAACGCCTGCGGCGCTGATTTCGAAAAGCTTGTCTTCGGGTCGACCACGGAGGTCTCATGCGAGAAGTGCGGGTCGAAGAACACGGGCAAGCTCTTGTCGCGCTTCGGCATGGGCAGGTCCTCGGGCGGGTCTTCGGCAGGCGCAACGAGCGGCGGCTCGGGCTGCGGCGGCTGTTCATCGTCGTCCTGTGCGGGCTGCAAATGATCGCATCACAGCCCCAAGGGGTTGGAACACCACATTAGCAAACCCCCGGTGCGATGAAAAGCAGTGCCCGGGATCCGGCGTTGAACCGCAAGTACCTGAAAAAGTGGCATTCAGCTGTTAAATTTTTGTATTGACGAAGAGGGTGCTGAAGGGGTACCATATATCCACTTGTTTGTTCGAGCATCTTATCGCTTCTGAAAAAGAATTCATGTCATTTATTTTATTTCTTGCAGCCGGATTCATACTTGTCCCTTCTTTTGCCTTTGCATGGGGTCCTATGACCCATATGTATCTCGGCAATGAAATCCTTTCGTGCGCCCCTTTGTTGCCCGCAGGAATACTGGCTCTCCTCAAAAAGCATAAACAGGATTTTCTGTACGGCAATCTCATGGCCGACATGATCCTCGGGAAGAAATACCTGCCCGAGGACAAGAGCTCGCACTCCTGGGATGTCGGACTGAAGCTCCTGGACCAGGCAAAGACCTGGCCCGAGCGGGCATTTGCCTACGGCTTCCTGGGCCACCTTGCCGCCGATACCGTGGCGCATGAAACCCTTACGGATGAAATGGGAAATATGGGGCATACGTGGATCGAGTTGAAGGCGGACAGCCTCATCGACAAGACCTACTGGCTCCAGACCGTCATGATCAGCAAAAAGGTCAAGAAACGGGGCCACCTGCTGCTCGAGAATTCCCTTGACCGCTACATGTTCTCCTTCAATACCAACAAGCGGATCTACAAGAGCATGGTGTTCCTCTCGTTCCTGAACAAAAAGAGACGACGCGGCGTTGACAGGGCACTTATCCATGAACTCCACGAAGAGTCCCTTGCGCGCATGCTCGACCTGCTCCAGAACGGCACCGAGTCCGAGGTGCTGAACAAGAACCCGCTCTGATCATCCGCTGCATTCCGCATTCGATTCTCTTCCGTTACGGTTCACTTCTTTTCGAGTGGATCACTATCGACCGGTCATCAACCCGAACGAGGAGGCGCGTATGGACATGAACACCGTAACGGTTGATATTCCTAAAGACTGCAACATCATCCTCGGCCAGACCCACTTCATCAAGACCGCAGAAGACCTGTACGAGATCATCGCCACGACCGTCCCTCAGGCAAAGTTCGGCATCGCCTTTACCGAAGCGTCCGGCCCCTGCCTCATCCGCACCGAAGGGAACGACGAGGAACTCATCAGCGCCAGCGTGAAAACACTTCAGTCCATCGGCGCAGGCCACGTATTCTGCATCTATCTCAAGAACGCCTTTCCCGTCAACATCCTCACCCCGATCAAGAACTGTCCCGAGGTCTGCCGCATCTTCTGCGCCACGGCGAACCCCCTCGAAGTGGTGGTTGCGACAACAGCCCAGGGCAAGGGCATCCTCGGCGTGATCGATGGTTTCTCACCGAAAGGCGTGGAAGCACCGGCTGACAGGGCGCAGCGGAAAGAATTCCTGAGGAAGATCGGGTACAAGCTGTGATATCTGATATAAAATCAGACCGCAATGTCCCGCGAAGGGTTTCATCGCGCCTTTTAGCATACTACATCCTGCTTGGATGCGCCTCTTGGTGTAAAAACCCGCTTGATTAATTCCGCCAAAGGCGGTAAACTGCATGGACTTAAATCATGATTCACCAGACGATGGCCTGAATCAAATCAAATAAATAGGGAGCAAAAAAATGAAACGATTTTCTGGATTTGCTGCATTATGTGTAGTTGTCGCCATGTTGGCCTTTTCCGCTGTCTCTGCTTTAGCTGTCACGGATAAACCTTCACCAATGCCGGCGCCGGAAATGAAAGCGACAAAAGCACAAACTGCTTCCGATACCTCTTCCCTTTCGGGCAAGGTTGTGGAAACGATGAATTCCGGCGGATACACGTACGTCTGCCTTGAGAAAAAAGGAAAAAAGACCTGGGTAGCAGTACCGGAGATGAAGGTCTCGGTGGGTCAGCAGATGTCATTACAGCCTGGCCAGGAGATGGTAAATTTTACGAGCAAGTCGCTCGGCAGGACGTTCGACTCGATCATCTTCTCAGGCGGTCCCACATCAGCTTCGCAGTCCGCGAGCAGCAATGAGAAGGGCGTCAAGAAGGCCGCGGGTAGCAAGGCGGCCTCTCCCCCTGCCAAGGACATAAAGGTGGCCAAGGCAACGGGTCCGGACGCCTATACTGTTGGTGAAATATTCGAGAAACGAACAGCATTGCATGAAAAAACCGCCGTGGTCAAGGGGAAGGTTGTAAAGGTATCCGCCGGGATCATGGGAAAGAACTGGATCCATCTGCAGGACGGTACCGGAGATCCGAAACAGGGAACCAACGACCTGGTGGCCACCTCCGATGAAAGCCCCTCCCTGGGAGATGTTATCACGGTCAAGGGTACTGTCTTTAAGGACAAGGACTTCGGCTCCGGATACAAATATTCCGTGATCATGGAAAAGGCGAGCATTCAGCGCTGATCCCGGGGAAAAGAAGATCATATCCAAAAGCCCCGTGCCGTGCGCGGGGCTTTTTTTTCCACTTGTATCTTTACTTTTATTCTGTAATCGTGCATAATTCGCCCACACTTTACCTGCTCATCACGTTGACGATTGCAAGGAGGATCCATGGCATCAGTGAACAGATTACCCAGGTCGCCCTGGCGGGCGATGATCGATGGCGCATTCTACGCCAATTCGGTGCGCAAGACCACCATGGCGGAGCTCTATAGGCTGGCGATCAAACAACCCGAGGTAATGGCGACAGCCCATCCCTTTTACAAGCCGTCCCAGTTCGGACTGCCGAAGGACGCCAAGGTGCTTGTTTCGAACGATGGCGGCATTGTTGGCAGAACGGCCCGAGCCCGCAGACTCGTGCGCGAGATGGGCAAGGACCGGGACAAGTACCTTCGCATCCTGGGCGAGGTCACCTATCAGCTGACCAAGCGGGAGTGCCTATGGCTCGAAGCGACAGTAGGGCTGCACAAGGATTTCATGGTGAAGGCGCACTTGCTCAGCCCTGCCACAGATGCCAAGAACATGCTCGACTGGGGCGTCAATTTCGCGCCCTGGATGAAGCCCTGGAGTGAGGCCTACAAAAAATCGAAGAAACTCGATGAGCCGGACATCCTGGTGCTGGCCGATCCCGAATGGACGGACCCCGAGTTCCCGAACGGGCTCGTGATCATCGACGAGGAGGAGAACTGCATCGCCATCCTCGGCCTCCGGTATTTCGGCGAACGCAAAAAGGGTACCCTGACCCTGGCCTGGACGATCGGTGTGCGCCAGAACATGGTGGCCTGCCACGGCGGCATCAAGACCATCGGCAACCATCCTCCGGTCGCGGTGTTCGGTCTCTCCGGCTCCGGCAAGTCGTCCATCACCAACAGCCACGATCACGGCGGCACGCTCAAGAAGAGCGAGAAGGTCACGGTGATCCATGACGACGCGTTCCTCATCGCATTGGATGAGAACCTCACCGTCGCGCTCGAACCGAGCCTCTTTGACAAGACCGACGCGGTCCAGTTCCGGGACCCCATCATCAAGTATTTCTACTCCGCCCAGAACGTGGCGGTCACCGATCTCGGCAACGGGAAGCGCGAGATGGTGTGCGAGGACATCAGGAACGACAACGGCCGGTGCATCAAGTCCCGCGACATGTTCAACATCGCCGATTCCTGCGCAAGGCCGAAGCAGCTCATCTGGCTCCAGAAGGACCAGTCCCTGCCGCCGGTCATGAAGGTCTCGGATATCGGTCTCGCGGTGGCCATGGGCGCGTCGCTCAGCACGCTCCGCGCCAAGGGCGTGGAGAACGTGCCGAGGGAAGAGCTGGCCAGGCTCGTGATCGAGCCCTTTGCCAATCCCTTCCGAGTCCATCCGCTCCTGGAGGATTGCCGCCAGTTCCTGAAGCTTTTCAAGCTCGGAACCGAATGCTACATCATGAACACCGGCCACTTCGGCATGCCCGGTGATGAGGTCAAGGTCCCAAAGGAGCTTTCCCTCAACATTGTGACCCAGATGGTGCGCGGCACGATCGAGTGGCGCGAGTGGAAGTCCTTCCCGGGCCTTCTGCTTCCTGCGAACGGCGCCGATATTTTCGGCGAAGATTTTGACAAGAAATTCAAACCTTCGAAGAACCCCGAGTATCTCCAGTTCCTCCGTAACCGGATGCAGGACCGCATCACCTTCCTGTCGAACAAGCGTGATCTCGAAATGGACATGGACAGTGCCTTCATCGATCCGCTAGTAGCAGCACGGACCGTGATCGACCGGAGATTGAGTCCGATATAAGACTTTTTTGCCGCGGCGTACCTGCACGCAGGCCGCAGCCAGAAAACAAAGAGTACAGATAAGGCAATGAGGCCGGGGAATGTAATTCTCCGGCCTTTCCCTTGGCCACTTCTTTAGTTATGTTACAGCTTTTCAAGAAACCGATTTTTAATCGAGCCTCGTACTTTAGCTGTACCCATCCTGACTCAACCCCCTCCGCCTGTGCTATCATTAAAGTAACGCTAATAATTGTCTGACCGAAATGACATGCAGTGGCATGACAGACAATTTATCAACCCGTTCGAGAGGGAGGTTGCCATGAAGATCACCGTGAGCGTCATCAAGGCTGATATCGGATCTGTAGGTGGGCATATTGCACCTTCGGTAAACTGTTCGAGACGGTGAAGAAGCATGTCCAGGAGAAAGGCAAAGGATTTCTCATCGACAGCTATGTGAGCTTTACCGGCGATGATGTGGCGATCCTGATGACCCACACGAAAGGGGTGGGAAACGAGCAAGTCCATAAGCTTGCCTGGGACGCCTTTGTATCGGGAACCGCGGTGGCGAAATCACAGGGACTCTACGGCGCCGGGCAGGACCTGTTGAAGGACGCCTTCTCAGGCAACGTCCACGGCATGGGGCCCGCAGTCACTGAGATGGAGTTCGATGAGCGTCCCGGTGAACCCTATATTGTTCTTTGCCGCGGACAAAACCGACCCGGGCGCCTACAACCTCCCGCTCTACCTCGCCTTTGCGCGATGCCATGAACACGCCGGGGCTGATGCTCTCACCTAAGCTGGCCAAAGGATTTAAATTCGTGATCATGGACGTGAATTATACCGAGGGCGACCGCGTCATCGAACTGAACGCGCCGGAAGACCTGTACGATATCGCCACGCTGCTCAGGGACGCGGAGCGGTTCGTGGTCGAGTCGATCTGGTCGCGCGCCGCGGGAACGCAGGCCGTGTCCGTGGCAACGTCGCGGCTCCACAATATCGCCGGCAAGTATACGGGCAAGGACGATCCGGTGATGCTTGTCCGGACCCAGATGGATTTTCCGGCGACCGGAGAAGTCCTGCAGCCCTTCTCCATCGGCCACTTCGTGGCAGGCTGCATGCGCGGTTCCCATAACATGCCGATCATGCCGGTGAAGCTGAACTCCACGATCAGCTATTTCGACGGCCCGCCGATCGTGAGCTGCGCGACGTTTTGCATTCGCGAAGGCAAACTCACCGAAATCATCGATGCCTTTGACCATCCCTTCTGGGACCGGGTGCGTGATCATGTAGCGGACAAGGCCATGGATATGAGGAAACAGGGGTTCTTCGGAGCCGCCATGCTGCCCATGAACGAGCTGGAGTACACGGGGATCATGGAGAAGCTTGCGGTCCTCGAAAAAAGGTTCGCTGTGCGGACGAGATCGCTAGCAGCGTAGCAATCAAAATCACAGCGTCGATAAGAAGATCGCAACGCCGGGGAACTATTCACCGGCTGGTAGGGCTGGAACACGTGGGACTGGATTTGGCTTCCTAAGTGGTGCCGTTCTTTTCGCTTACCAGATTGCCGAGTTTCTCATCGTGAACATTCTTCCTGAACTCATATGCTTGAGAACAGAGCACCTTTTCTTGATGACCGTCCTTCTGCAAGTAGGGACGTGACTGGCGCTGTGGTCAAGCTTCACCAGAAAAGAACTTCTTATGTGATCCATCTTGGCAAGACCAGGTTTATCATTTGATAAGGACATCACGAAGGAGATAGTTGTGAAGAAGAGCAGATAAGCAAAGCAGAGAGTAGGACTGCTTCACGATTGGAGCATGAAAGATTGAATGCATTCTGCTGGTTATTGCGTTTCAAGTACTTTCTATAAGTGGGTTTAAACGATCACTATTGGACGCGTAATATGGGGCATGCTTCTTCTTCGCTTGATAGTTCAACGAAGAGCTCAATTTTGCTTGTATATAAAAAAGAATGCCCCCCGATGCTGATGGGGGGCATGTAATTTTGTATGTTAAATCGTTTTCATTACTTCATTTGAATAGCTGCTTTCCTGCCCAGAGGCATCTACAGTTGTCACTGAAAAATAGTATGTCCCTGGTGAAAGGCTCAAGGTCTGTGATATTGTAGTCGTCCCAGGATTTGTGACATTCACGACTGTTGTATACGTAAGAGATGCTGTTCCATAGTATATTTTATACTGAGATAGATCAGTCGCAGGATTCAAGGAAGATCCGTCTGTGTTCGTCGTTGGCGCATCCCAAGCCAAAGTTAAAACTACCCCTTCTGTCGCTGACTGGTTGCTACTTGTCGATGCATCTAGATTGGAAGAACCGCCTCCGCATCCGAACAGGCTTGTAATAATCAGTGATACCAAAAGAACGAAACCTGCTTTTTTGTTGATCAAGTGGAGTTTCTCCTTATATTCGAGCTATGAATAAATGCCTACGACAATCTTTGGCGGCTCGACAGACAGTGAATCTGGTAACTCGTTACTCCCGATAATCTGCGTCCCAGGGTTTCCTCTGGTTTGCTCTGAGCAGAGAAAGATTGAAATGTCATGAAATCTGATAACGCTCTGAATAATCGCATGAGATATGGATTTCACGATCGCAATTGTACGTGAAGCCTGAAAGATAGTATGTGATTCAGATTACACATTTTTTGTGATTCAAATCACATTTCAGGAATGCCTTTTTATAAGCCATTCGTATCAGCCGTGCTGACAGAACCATGCTATTAGAGTATAAGCCTCCCCCGATTTGATGGACACCTCAAGGAGTTGTACAATCTGATAGGAGGCGCTTATGGGTGTGAGGAAAGAAAGCCGTCATTTTAGTCGAGAGTTCAAGAGAGATGTAGTTCTATTAGTGTTTGAGAAAGGGGTCCCGGTGAGGAAGGTGGCGCTTTTGTTGGAACAGGGAATTTAAAGCCTGAGGATGCAGAGTTTAAACGTCTCCACCTAAGTGAAACTTAATTGGGTGTCATCTTTTTCGGGAAAGATCAAGGTTAAATCAACAAATACAGGCCTCCTGCCCGATGAAAGTTCGCAAGCTGAATTCACAATAAACCGATAAACGATACACACACAGCCAGCGTCTAAGGATAGTATGTTTGATCCGTTACCGATACCTATGACACAACCATCCCCCGAACGCACTTGCCGCAGCGCTCAGATGAGATGCGCTGCGGCAAGAAGTTAAAAGCTCAAGACAATGGTGATACGGGGTATTTTTCTTAAAGATCCGTCCCTTTCGTAGAATTTAGCTGCGGTGGACCTACTTCTTTGCGTCTTTGCCGGCCTCAGCCTGTTTCCGTTTCTTGCCGGTAAAATAAGCTTCCACAGGATTCCAATCAAAGGACATATCTCTTCCCATAAGGGTGGATACGCCTTTTACGCGTCAGGTTCACGACTTCGGCCAGCACCATGAAGAAGAACCCCACGGGCAGCATAACGACGTACATCAATCCGATGAACGGGGCGGCCGCTATCTTGCCGGCGTACTTCATGATCCCCCCGGTCTTCTGGAGATACTGCCAGTCCTCCCTGCCGGAGTTGATGGCCCTGGCGAACGGTTTGGGTTTCAGGACCTCCCAGAATACCATAAATACGGCGATGGAAGCGACGGATACGAGGTATTCAATTCCCTTTACATGTGTCATGAAATCAAAAAGTGTATACATAGCGTTTCCTCCTTAAGTTCCAGCGGATGTTCATCCGCATGATTTTGAAAATCCACTCACCCCATGTACGCGGGTATCTATGCTATTTTGGCTCCTTCTTGCCCTTCTTCTTGTTCTTGCCGGCCAGGTACGCTTCCCTGGGCCGCCATTCGAACGACAGGCTCGTGCCGACCAGGCTCAACAGACCGTTGACGATCTTTCCCGCTGCGAGAGATGCGATTGTTGCGATACCGATGAACGGGAGGGCTATCACGTAGAACAGGCCGATGACCGGTCCGGCGATCAGCATGACGCCCGTGGGGATGCGGAAATAGGTCGATGACTCCGCTCCGCTCAAAATAGCTTCCTGTTCAACATCGATCCTTTGTCCGTTCGCCAAATCCCAGTAAGTCCCTTTTCCAACCCTGGTTCCCGTTTTATAGCCTAGCTTGGTCTTCATCTCCGTTTCTCCTTTCTCATTTTATTTGTTGATTAATATATATCAGGAAGCAGGTTATTTGTATATTGGAAGAAGTTCCCATTTACAGAAGCAAATTATCCCAGTCGTCATACGAACAAAAGATAGTGCTAAGGTTGCAGAAGCGCTTTTCAGCACACTGGCGAATTTGGAGCCTGGTTGTGAAATACAAGAAATAAACACACTAACCTGTCGCTCAACCTCGCGTCTGAAGCGTGTGGGTTTGCTCAGAGATGATGGACCTTTCAATCAGGATGCTGCAATAGTTTCCATTACGCACCGCTGCAAGATAGTAGAGATCGCCCCAAAGATTTGATCTGATAGAGTCGAGGAATATCGATTGAAATATAATGTGCCTGTTCATTCCTGAGCTGTTATGAGTTTTGCATTGTGCTAATATTAATATAAGCAGGTTTTTTGGGGATTAAATCTATGTTTAAGAGGGATGACATGCAAACCATCTTAGGGGCAGGGGGTATTATCGGAAAAGAATTGGCAAAGAGCCTTCCCAAATACACAGACAGAATTAGGCTTGTGAGTCGAAATCCAAAGAAGGTAAATCTAGCCGATGAATTAGTTTCCGCTGACCTTTTGGATGCCAGGCAAACGTTGCATGCGGTCCAAGGTTCTGAGGTTGTTTACCTCACGGCCGGACTTCCTTATAATATTAAAACGTGGCAAAGCCAATGGCCCATAATCATGAAAAATGTCATTGAAGCATGTAAGAAACAGGATGCCAAACTGGTTTTCTTCGATAATGTCTATTCTTATGGACGTGTCAATGGATGGATGACAGAAAATACCGCTCTGAATCCATCGAGCAAAAAGGGCGAAGTGAGAAAAAGGATCGCTGATATGATAATGGAGGAAGTAAGCGGAGGGAAATTAAAGGCCATAATTGCACGGGCGGCGGATTTCTATGGGCCCAACACTCCACTCAGCTTTGTAAATGTCATGGTTTTTGACAATTTCAAAAAAGGGAAGAAGGCGCAGTGGCTGATCAATGATAAGGTCAAGCATTCTCTAACTTATACTCCCGATGCTGGCAAAGCAACCGCCATTTTGGGTAATACCGAGAGTGCCTATAACCAGGCATGGCATTTACCAACGGACAGGAATGCTTTAACAGGGAAGGAATTTATCGAAAGAGTGGCTGCAGAGTTTAAACTATCACCCCGTTATCTGGTTCTTCCCCGCTGGATGGTACAAATGGTGGGATTTTTTAACGGTAATGTTCGAGAAAGCGTGGAGATGCTTTATCAGAATGATTCAGACTATCTGTTTGATAGTAGTAAATTTGATAAGGCATTCGACTTCAAGGCAACTTCATACAGTCAAGGGATTCGGGAAACAGTGAATCGATGAAATGATACTCGACCATATTTTCATCAGGAAAAATCAATATACTCTTGCACTATGAATATTAAAAGGTACAATGATACTTCATGTGAGATGTGCGGCATCACACTTACACTTCCTTCCTCGTTCCTCACCCCTTCCCCCCCTCTCCCTTCCGCCCGCATCTTGTATTCAGAAAAACTCGGGTTGCACCTTCTCACAGGCAGACCGGCATCGGCCCGAGCCTCTGTTTAGCACGCTTCAGGTATAAACTTTCTCTCACCTCTCTCGATACGATCTCGGTTGGCGCAGAGATCACAGTTATGGCAGAAGATAGTTCATCATAAAGGACATGGTCGTAAGCCACAAGCATCGGAAATTCGCGGCAGAGGGCCATGGTGTTCTTGTGATGTACAACTAAGCCGAAGGCAAAAAGACTGCTATCCCTAAGGAGACCAGGAAGAAGGTCCTTTCCTGGAATAGGTTCTATCTTGGGAAAATGAGATACTTGACAACCGGAAAATAATTTGCTAAACTACGTTTATAGGATGAACAGTGTTTATTAATAACTCATGGGCATAGCTGAAAGAAGAGAGAGTGATAAAGAAAGGATGCGAGGGCGGATCCTCGATGCGGCTATGAAGCTGTTTCTGAAGGAAGGCTTCGAGCGCGTTACGATCCGGGCGATCGCGAAGGCGATTGAGTACAGCCCCGCGACCATTTACCTGTACTTTAAGGACAAAAACGAGATCCTCTTTGCACTTCAGACCATCGGGTTCGAAAAGCTTTACAAGAAACAACAGGATGTCCTCTCGATCAAGGACCCGTGGAAACGTCTGCGGCAGCATGGCAAGGTCTATGTCGAATTTGCACTGAAAAACCCCGAATATTACGACCTCATGTTCATTATGCGGGGGCCGATAGTAAAAATGAAGGAAAAGAAAAAATGGGAATCGGGTCAGCGTTCCTACGAATTTCTCAAAGAGAATATCAGAGAATGTATGTCAGCGGGCTATTTGATGAAGACAAATGAAGATATCGCGACATTTGCCAAATGGTCGCTTACGCACGGCATGGCATCACTCATTATCCGGGACCGGGCGATCATGCTTCCAAAAGAGCATTTGAACGCGATCATTGAAGGGGCTCTCGATTTCATGATGGAGAGTATCAAGAAAAAAGAGTAGCAATTTTTTTTTGACTGATGAATGAACGTCGTTCAGTATATTAGCAACGTTCTATTCCATGCCCAAGAACGTCTTGAGGTACGAAAACGGGGCTTGATCGACGATGCATCAATGATCATGCTGGTCGGTTGGAGAAGACCGGTATCTTATGAACGCACGTTGGCGATAAAAGGAGGCAGCTATGAAAATATATTTTTTTCTTTTTTTGAGTCTTTTCCTTTCAACCGAAGCGGCTGAGGGCGGCCATCCGGTACTGAATGTTAAGGCGCCGGAATTTTCCCTGCTTGACCAGTATGATAAGCCATACAACATTCGGCAGGGGGAAGGCAGCATCGTTGTGCTGCTGGCAAGCGACAAGGAGGGAGAACCTCAAAATGCCCTGTGGAGATCGGCGATCGAAGAACGGCATAGAGATAAGATATTCCTGATTGGCATTGCTGATGTCAGGACAGTTCCTTTTTTCCTGAAAAGCAGGATAAAAAACAATTTCAGGAAAGACAATGCAAGGATCTTACTGGACTGGACAGGCGAGGTTTTCACAAACTATGTACTTGCTAAACACGCGTCAAATATCGTGCTTATCGATAAAAAAGGCATGGTAAGGCATGTCCACTCAGGGGAGGCGACGACAGAAGCACGTGAAACCCTGTTCAAGGAAATTGACAAACTGCAATAGAAATTGAACACCCTTTTGCCTATTAACAAAGACCACGAGATGAGGAGGAACGGACCATGAAAGAGCTTCCGACATCAAAAGAGTCTATACAATCGCTGTTCAAGAATATGGTACTGCTGTTCGACGGCGCGAAATATACTCACGTAGACGTCGTCTATCAGTTTGTCTTCACCGATATCGAAGGCGGTTTCCCCGTGCATATTCACTTTTCGAACGGAACGGCTGAATTCCATGAAGGTCAGCACGACCGGCCATCAATTGTAATTCGTACAACCGCAACAGTATGGCTCGATATTTCGGGTGGTTTCCGAAATCCCCTTTGGGCGATGCTGACGAAGAAGCTCACTGTGCAAGGGAGCCTATCCCATCTCAGGTTGCTGCCCACCCTCCTCACGAAAAAGATAAAAACGCCCAGGTCTCTAACGTTCTCGAAAAAATGGACGCCGCCGTCCCGGACACTGGTCCTGATCGGCAACCCGAGGAAAAAGAACGGGTTGACGAGCTTTTACCTCGAAGCGTTTCTTGACGGTATGAGAAAGGCGGGCGTACAGACGGAAGAGATCTACCTCTATGATAAAAAGATCAATCATTGTCTTGGTTGTTTTGCCTGCTGGACGAAAACGCCGGGGGTCTGTATACAAAAGGACGACCAGGCTGAATTGCTGGAAAAGCTCGACACGGCGGACCTGATCGTCTACGCGCTGCCGCTGTACTATAACTCGCTTCCCGGGCTCGTCAAGGACCATTTCGACCGGCAGCTTCCAATACACTATCCCTATGTTGAAAAAGCCGGAGGACTCGTGCGCCATCCTCGCCGAATGTCTATACAACAGAGCATGGTCCTGTTCTCGATCTGCGGCTTTCCCGAAGTGGAGCAGTTCGAACCGCTGGTCAAAACCTTTGAAGCTTACACCCGGGAAGAAAATATCCCGTTTGCCACCAACGTATTGCTTCCCGGCGCCATGGAGCTTTACTATAATCCTACGAAGCGGTCACTCTTACTGAAGAAGCTTGAGTATCTGCGATCTGCAGGCGAACAGATCATTACGCAGGGACGTGTTCAAAAGAGCACGTTAAAAGCGATTTCAAAAGTAGCTCATCGTGGCAATTGGCTCGACGGCGCAAACATGTACTGGCATCATGAGACCGCGGCTAGGCCGCGCAGGTGTTTTATGAACTACGTGGTGCCATTATTTCTGCGGGAGTGTTAACGGCTGTAAAGGGCAGATGAGGGACGATGGTTCTTTGGATGCTTTCCCCTTTTTTATTTAGCGTGAGGAAGTGAATCGGCACACCTGACGGGAATCCCACTGTACCTGCACTGAAAGCTCGCGAATGAATAAGTAGACCGTTCGAGTTGAATAAGGTATAGTTATACTAGTCGTGTCAGATGTGCGGCAAAACACCCGCCCCACAAATCATGGGTTAAGTCAGCTATGGACAATAATTTATTAGAAGGTTATCCGGTCGTGATCGACATTCCCGTCGCGTGGGGAGAGATGGACGCGTTCCAGCACGTGAACAACGTCGCCTACTTCCGCTATTTCGAAAGCGCCCGCATCCTGTATTCCGAAAAACTCGGGTTGCACATGCTCAAAGAGCAGACCGGCATCGGCCCGATCCTCGGCTCAACAAGCTGCAGGTATAAACTTCCTCTCACCTATCCCGATACGATCTCGGTCGGCGCAAAGATCACGGGTATGGAAGAAGACAGGTTCACCATGAAGTATGTGGTCGTGAGCCACAAACATCAGAAGATCGCGGCAGAGGGCGACGGTGTTGTTGTGATGTACAACTACACCGAAGGCAAAAAGACCGCTATCCCTGAGGAGATCAGGAAGAAGGTCCTTGCTTTTGAAAAGATGGAATAGACGATCGAGCGGGCAGGTCTGAAACGAATAAGCAAGGGATATTGGATTTCGCTTCGTTCGCCACGAGCTGCCGGCGGGGCGATAGCGGTCTGCAAATGAACCAGTGGAATGAGTGATGACGAATAACGATATGCTGCGAACGCTCCGATACGCGCTGAATATAAGCGATGCTGCGATGATGGACATCTTTAATCTGACCGGTCATGCTCTGGAGCCATTTGATCTCGCAGGCCTCTTGAAAAAGGAAGATGAAAGAGGCTATCGTATCTGCAGTGATGCTGTTCTGGGATGGTTTTTGGATGGTTTGATCACGCGGAACAGAGGCAAGCGGGAAATTGCTCCAGACCAGGTAAAGGGGCCGGCCGCTCTGTTGAACAACAATGCCATACTGAAAAAACTAAGGATCGCCCTTGAACTGGATGAGGAGAACATGCTCGGCATCATGAAGCTGGCCAATATCACAGTGTCAAGATCAGAGCTGACCGCATTGTTCCGGAAGAAAGAGCATAAGAACTACAAGGAGTGCGGTGACCAGTTTCTGAGGAGTTTTTTAAAAGGACTCGCTGTTCGATATCGAGCGTGATAACGATTCAGAGCAGGCTACGCGACCTGCGGCGATGAGAGCAGAAAGGCGGATTTCCTTTGTAACATGAACGAAAACGAGAAAGACAGCCTGTTCCAATTTCCCTGCATGTTCCCGATCAAGGTAATGGGGAAAAATACTGATGAGCTTTACCCGGTCGTGAGTGCGATCATGGGAAAGCATGTGCCCGGGCTCGACGGTGTTACCTTTGAGAGCCGGCTGAGCAGCGGCGACAAGTACTTATCGATCACGGTCATGTTCACTGCGCAGAGCAGGGCGCAGCTGGATGCAATTTACCTGGACCTGAACGGACATGAGCTGGTGCTCATGACGCTCTAGTTGCTACCCCTTCCTGATATGGCAGGTCTTGAAGACCCCTTCTATCTCCTGCTTCAGCGCGTTGAAATTGCCCTTTCCTTTCGTCCTGATGACCACCCTCCGGTAGCCTTCCTTCACTCCCTCATAGGAGGTGAGGATCCCCAGGAGGCGGAAACCGTGTTTTCGTATGATGTCCGCAACCTCCCGTATGGAGCCTGGCCTGTCCTCGATGGTCACACAGATCCGGTTGCCGCCATGCCGTACGCCGGTGATGTCCACCAGGGCGCGGAAGATGTCCTTGTCCGAGATGATGCCGACAACGTTCCCGCTATCCAGCACCGGCAGGCATCCGATGCCCTGGTCCAGCATGACCATGGCCGCCTCTTCCACCGGCGTGTCAGGGTCGTGGTGATGACCTTTGTTTTCATGATCTCCTTGATCCTGGTCTTCGCCAGGAGGTAGTGAAGTTCATAGATTCGAGCGACGTGGCCTTTGACGGGCTGTACTCCTTGATGTCCCGGTCCGAGAGGATGCCTTTCAGCTTGCCGCCCTTGACAACAGGAACGTGCTTGATGGCTTGTTCTTTCATCACAGAAAGGGCATCAGAGAGATACTCGTCAGGCTCAACGGTATAAACCTTTTTCGTCATCCAGTCGGAAACATACATGGCTACCTCCATTCGTGTTTGGTACCTGTCTCACCATTAGACCCCGAGATACGCCGTCTTCACGTGCTCATCATATGAGCAGCGCCTGTCCGGTCCCCTGCATCACCACCCTGCCGGTTTCGAGCACATAGGCGCGGTCGGCGATCGCCAGGGTCTGCTTGACGTTCTGCTCCACGATCAGGACCGTGGTCCCCTGTTCCCGGATCGTTTTGATGATGTCGAAGATCTCGCGGACGAGGATCGGCGCGAGGCCCAGCGACGGTTCGTCGAACATCAGCAGCTTCGGCATTGCCATCAGTCCCCTGCCGATCGCCACCATCTGCTGTTCACCGCCGGAAAGCAGCCCCGGGGCTGTCTTCTGCGCTCGCTGAGCCGCGGGAAGAGTCCGAATACCATCTCCTTGGTCTTCGCGCGCTGCTTCCTTGCCTCGCCCCGGAGCGAGCCCATGTCCAGGTTCTCCTCGACCGTCATCTCGACAAAGAGCCGCCGCGCCTCGGGGCAGTGGGCGATCCCCATCTCGATGAGCCGAAGGGCTCGACGGTATGGATCGGCGTGCCGTTGAAGAGGATCTGCCGCTGCGCGGCCGGAGAAGCCCGGAGATCGTCTTGAGGGTCGTTGATTTGCCGGCGCCGTTCGCGCCGATGAGCGCCACGACCTCGCCCTCTTCACCTCAAAGGAAATGTCCCAGAGCACCTGGACATCGCCGTAGAAGACGTCTATGTTCCTGATCTCAAGCACTCTGCGCCTCTCCCAGGTACGCCTCGACCACGAGGGGGTTGCTCCGGATCTGCAGCGGCGTTCCTTCGGCGATCTTCTCGCCGTAGTTCAGCACCACGATCCGGTCGGATATGGCCATGATCACCTTCATGTGGTGCTCGATGATCATGATGGTGATGCCCCTGTCCTTGATCTTTCGGATGATCCCGATGGACTCGTCCAGCTCGGCCGGGTTCAGGCCGGCAAAGGACTCGTCGAGGAGCAGCAGCTCAGGCTGCGTGGCGAGCGCCCGCGCGATCTCGAGCCGCTTTCGTCTTGCCCGAGCGGCAGTCCCCTGGATATGACGTCGCGGTCCTCATACAGGCCGGTGAACTGGAGCGACTCGCGTGCGATCTCCACGGCCTCGTTCTTATCCTTCGCGCGGAGGAACGCCGAGGCAATGACGTTGTCGAGCACGCTCATCGCTGGAGCGGCTTCACGACCTGGAAGGTCCGGGCAATGCCGCGCTGGCAGATCTGGTGCGGTTTGAAGCCGGAGATCTTCTGGTCCTTGAAATAGACCTCGCCCCGCGAGGGAGGGTAAAAGCCGTTCACCACGTTGAACATCGTCGTCTTGCCCGCGCCGTTCGGCCCGATGAGGCCGAGGATCTCGCCCTTTCGCACCTCGAAGGATACGTCCTTGAGGCGGCAAGGCCGCCGAAGAACCGGGAGACCTTTCGTATCTCAAGGAAGCTCATGAGGGCCTCCGGCGAGGCCAAGCAGTCTCTTCAGTTTCGGAAAATCGCCGACGATGCCGTTGGGCAGAAAGATGATGATGACGATCAGCAGGATGCCGAAGAACGTATGGTGCGCCGTGCCGAGCATCGGGATGGACCGGATCACCTCGGCAAGGATCACCATGATGATCGCGCCGACGATCGGCCCCGAGAAGGTCGCCACGCCGCCGACCATGACGACCATGATCGCGATGATCGAGATGTCGTGGAGCGCGAAGACGACCTTCGGGTCGATATACCCCATGTAGTTCGTGTAGAAGGCGCCGGCGAATCCGGTGATCACGGCGCTCAGCAGAGCGCGATGGTCTTATAGAGCGTCGTGTTGATGCCGAGGGACTCTGCCGCGTCCTGGTCCTCCCGGATGGCGACGAAGTAGTAGCCGAGCTTGGATCCGATGACCTGCTTGACAAGCAGAAGGACAGCGCGGCGATGGCCAGGATGATGTAGTAGTACCAGGTCTTTTCGATCCAGGTCCGCTCGCGGATCATGATGCCGAGGTCCCGCCGGTGACGCCGTACAAGGTTCTCGGCGACGATCCTGAGGATGACGCCGATGGCGAGCGTGGCCAGGGCGAAGTAGGGGCCGCGCAGCCGCAGGCAGATGTAGCCGATGACCAGGGCGAAGAGGGTGACCACGACGATGCTGGCGGGCAGCGCCCCACCAGGCCGAGATGCCGAGCTTGCTGTACAGCATGCCGCTGGTGTAGGCCCCGACGCCGAAGAAGGCGGCATGGCCGAAGGAGACCTGGCCGCAGTAGCCGCCGAGCAGGTTCCAGGCCATGCCGATCACGGACCACATGATGACCAGGATCAGGATGTGCATGAGGTAGCTGTTCAGACCCAGGAGCGGGAGGAGAGCCATCAGCACCAGGGCATGGAAGGCAAATATTTTTTCATACCGGAACCGCTCACCCAGGCCCTCTCTCGAGGGCGAGGAGTTGACCTCGTGATGGAGGATGAAGCGAGTGCACTTTTTCATTTCCCGAACTTTCTCGTTTTGCAGCAGCGACGCGACGCCGCCGGGGATGAAGATCAGCACCGCGACAAAGATGACGAACCGGCCGACCGGGGCCCAGCCCATGCCGATGTAGGTCGCGGTCAGCGACTCGAAAAGACCCAGGATCAGGCCGCCGATGATGGCCCCGACCGTGGAGCCGAGTCCGCCGAGGATCGTGATGACGAAGGCGATCAGCGTGAACTGTCCGCCGATGTCGGGATAGATATAGTAGATCGGGATGAAGAGGCAGCCGGCCGCGCCCACGAGGGCCGACCCGAGGCCGAAGGTGACCACCCGCATCCGCTCCACGTTCACGCCCATCAGCAGGGCGGCGTCCTTGTCCTGTGCCGTGGCGCGGATCGACTTGCCCGTGTCCGTCCTGGTCAGGAAGAACCAGAGCCCGGCCGTGATCAGCAGGGCAGAAGACGAAAGAGACGGTCCAGGGGAACGACAGCGAGAGCTCGATGGGCGAGTCTTCCAGAGGTCGGAGAGGTACCATGCCTTCGTGCCGTAGCGACACAGGCGTCTGCAGGTAGTCGGACTTGAAGATGATCGTTGCCAGGTTCGCCAGCACCATGCCGATGCCGACGGTGAGGATGACCTGGTTCTCGGGCAGGATGGAGTCCACCTTCACCACCGGGTTGATCAGGTATTTCTGGAGCGCCATGCCGAGCAGGAAAAGGGCCGGCGCGGCGATAAAGATCGAGAGATAGGGGTCGATGTGGAAGTAGGTGAAGAGGACGTAGGCGATGTACATGCCCACCATCATCAGTTCGCCATGGGCGAGGTTGATGATCTTCATGACGCCCATGATGATGGTCATGCCGATGCCGATCAGGGCATAGAGCCCGCCGAGCAGGAGGCCGGATATGAGCGTCTGGAGCAGAACTTCAGTCTGGACAGAGGTCATGGGTACCTCAGTGCGGAGTGGCGAGTGCGGAGTGCGGAGTTAAACTCAAGCGGAAACACAATGACTGTATTCCGCACATCCGCACTCCGAACTCGATTTACCTTCTCTCCCTCCAGCGTCGGCACCGGGAAGACATAGGGCTTGCTGGCCTGCGACTTTGGGCCAGATGGTCTCGAATTCGCCCTTCTGCACCTGGATGGCAGGGTCTCGGCGAAGTTCTGGTTCTGGTAGCCTTCCTTGTCCTCGAACTTGACCGGGCCGAAGGCCGTCTTGAGATTCGTTGCCTTCAGCGCGTCGCGGATGCCGTCCTGGGTCCAGTCCTTTGCCCGGTCAAGGGCTCGGCAGTCACGTAGATGGCGGCATAGGCCGAGGCGCCGTGGTAGGAGGGATAGTCGCCATGTTTGGCCTTGTACTTTTCGGCGAACTCCTTTGCGCCGGGGTACTTGAGCTGCGGTGTCCAGAGCGTCGCGCTGACCACGTATTCCGCAGCGTCCTTCGCGCCGTCGATGAACTCGGGGATGGCGAACCCGGCCGCGCCGCCGGCGAAGAGCTTCGCATCGATGCCGCAGTTCCTTGGCCTGCTTCATGATGAGCTGGGCCTCATTGGCATAGGAGACCGTGTAGATCGACGTCGGGCTGCGCCGCCTTCACCTTCGACAGGAGCGGCTTGAAGTCGATGGCGCCGGTCTCGAACTTCTCCTTCAGCACGACCTTCGCGCCGATGCTTCTTGGCATCCTTCTCCATGGCGTCGGCGCCCGAGGTGCCGAAGGCCGAGCTCTCGTAGAGGATCGCGATGGTCTTCGGTTTCACGACCTCCTTCAGGAAAGCAGACGAAGGCGTCGGCGTAGTGGGCATTCACCTGGTTCTGGCGGAAAACGTACTTGTAGTTCTGTCTGCGTGATGGCGTCGTCGGCGCTTGCCACGACGAGGTAGGGGGTCTTGCGCTCCTCGGCCACGGCGGCAACGGCCTTTGCGCAGGCCGAGGTGTACTCGCCGACGATGATGGGCTGCTTCTTCGACGTCAATGAGCTTCTCGACGATGGCCCGGGCGGTCTCGGGCTTGCCGGTGGAGTCCTCGAAGGAGAGGGCGATCTTCTTGCCCTTGATGCCGCCCTTGGCATTGATCTCCTCGGCGGCCATTTCGTAGGACCGCTTCATGATCTCGCCGAACTTCGCCTGCTTGCCGGTCAGCGGAAGCGGGATGGTGAGATCGAAGGTGTCTGCAGCAAAGAGCGTGGTGCGGACAGAGCGAACACGAACAGTACGAACGATTGCGAGTGACAGACGTTTCATGGAGCCCTCCTTATATGGTTATCGAGAATGAATTATTTATGCCGGATGCTTGCTGTCAAATTATAGCATGGGAACGATATATCGCAATGTCAAATTCCAATTTTACGGCATCTGTGCCTTGATGAACTCGCGGTTCAATTTCGCGATGAACTGCACCTTGATCCCCTTGGGGCAGACGGCCTGGCATTCGTAGTGGTTGCCGCAGTTGCCGAAGCCCTGTCCCAGCATCTCCTCGGTCATGACGCAGACCCGCCGGGCCGCTTCGACCTGTCCCTGCGGCAGCATGGCGAGGTGGGTCACCTTTGCCGCGGTGAAGAGCATGGCCGAGCCGTTCGGGCAGGCCGCGACGCAGGCGCCGCAGCCGATGCACTCGGCGGCATCCATGGCAGTGTCCGCGTCATGCTTGGGGATCAGGATCGCATTCCCGTCAGGCACGCCGCCGGTGTGGACCGAAATATAGCCGCCTGCCTGGATGATCCTGTCAAAGGCGCCCCGGTCCACGATCAGGTCCTTGATCACCGGGAAGGCCCGCGCGCGGAAGGGTTCGATGTAGATGGTATCGCCGTCCTTGAAGTGGCGCATATGGAGCTGGCAGACGGTGGTCTTTTTCCGCGGACCGTGCGGGATGCCGTTCACGACCTGGCCGCACGTGCCGCAGATCCCTTCACGGCAGTCGCTGTCAAAGGCGATGGGCTCCTCGCCCCGTTTGATCAGGCCTTCGTTCACCACATCGAGCATCTCGAGGAAGGACATGTCGGTGCTGATGTCCGTTCGCCTCGTACCGGACGAGCTGCCCTTTGTCTCTCGGCCCCTTCTGACGCCAGACGTATAAGGTGAGATTCATTGATTCAGACCTCTAATGCAAATTACAGGATTGCAGGATCAGCACGCAATTATGTACAATGCTGGAAGAATGAGACTAGTCATCGAATTTTATCTTGTTATCCTGTCAATTTGCATTCGATTCTATTTATAACTTCTCGTCGCCGGTTTCACATTCTCGAACACCAGCGGCTCCTTGTGCAGCTCCGGCTCTTTGCCTGCACCCCTTGTACTCCCAGGCTGAGACATGGCTGAAGTTCTCGTCATCGCGCATTGCCTCGCCGTCAGGCGTCTGGTACTCCACGCGGAAGTGGGCGCCGCAGGATTCATTTCTTTGCAGGGCATCTCTGGCCAGGAGCTCGGCAAACTCGAGGAAGTCGGCAACGCGCCCCGCCTTTTCGAGCTCCTGGTTCAGTTCCATGCCGCTGCCGGTGATCTTCACGTTCTCCCAGAACTCGGCACGCAGGAGCCGGGATCAGCTTCAAGGCCTCTGTTGAGGCTCGCTTCGCTCCGCGCCATGCCCACGTGTTCCCACATGATCCTGCCGAGCTCGCGATGGAATTCGGTGACGGTCTTCTTCCCCTTGATGGAGAGGAGCTTTTTCGTGGATGCCTCAACCTCGTCGCGTGACTGCGGAGAATTCCGGATGATCGGATTGTGACCGCGCCGGGGGCTGTTCGGGCGAGATAGTTCGCGATGGTGTAGGGGAGGATGAAGTAGCCGTCCGCAAGCCCCTGCATCAGCGCGCTTGCGCCGAGGCGGTTCGCGCCGTGGTCCGAGTAGTTCGCCTCGCCGAGCACGAAGAGGCCGGGAAGATTGCTCTCGAGGTTATAGTCCACCCAGAGCCCGCCCATGGCGTAGTGCGGCGCGGGATATATGCGCATGGGCTGTTCATAGGCGTTCTCCGCGGTAATGCGCTCGTACATCTCGAAGAGGTTGCCGTAGCGCTCGCGGATCGTGTCCTCGCCGAGGCGCTTGATGGCATCGGCGAAGTCGAGATACACGCCGCGGCCGCCGGGACCGACGCCCCGTCCTTCGTCGCAGACCTCCTTGGCAGCGCGTGAAGAGATGTCGCGCGGCGCAAGGTTGCCGTAGGACGGGATATTTTCGTTCGAGATAGTAGTCCCGTTCGTGTTCAGGGATATCGTTCAATCGGCGCGTGTCGCCCTTTTTCTTCGGCACCCAGACCCTGCCGTCGTTCCTGAGTGATTCCGACATGAGCGTCAGCTTGGCCTGGTGGTCGCCGGTGACCGGGATGCAGGTCGGATGGATCTGGGTAAAGCACGGGTTGGCGAAGAAGGCGCCCTTTTTGTAGGCACGGTACGCGGCGGTCACGTTCGAGCCGACGGCGTTCGTTGAGAGGAAAAAGACGTTCGTGTATCCGCCCGTTGCAAGGCAGACCGCGTCGGCAGCGTAGGACACGACCCTGCCGGTCACGAGGTCGCGCACCGTGATGCCCTTTGCTTGCGCCGTCAACGACCACCAGGTCGAGCATCTCCGTACGGGGGTGCAGGGTGACGGTGCCTGCCTTCACCTGGCGCATGAGCGCGCCGTAGGCGCCGAGCAGAAGCTGCTGCCCGGTCTGGCCCCGCGCGTAGAAGGTGCGCGATACCTGCGCCCCGCCGAAGGAGCGGTTCGCGAGATAACCGGCATAGTCCCGCGCAAAGGGCACGCCCTGGGCAACGGCCTGGTCGATGATGTTGACGCTCAGCTGCGCGAGCCGGTAGACGTTCGCCTCGCGGGAACGGAAGTCGCCGCCCTTGATCGTATCGATGAAGAGCCGCTCGATGCTGTCGCCGTCGTTCGGGTAGTTCTTGGCGGCATTGATGCCGCCCTGGGCGGAGATGCTGTGGCCGCGGCGCGGGGAGTCCTGGAAGCAGAAGACATCCACGTTGTAGCCCAGCTCGCCGAGCGAAGCGGCAGCCGATGCGCCGGCCAGGCCGGTGCCGACCACGATGATGCGGTACTTCCGCTTGTTCGCCGGGCTCACGAGCTTCAACTCGGCCAGACGCCTGTCCCACTTCTCATGCAGCGGACCGGATGGTATGTTGCCGTCGAGGATCATACGATTATGCTCCGCGCATAGGGCATGGCGCATGGATGTATAACGTTCAACCCTCTGCTCTCTGCTCCATGCGTTTTCATCATTTCACCATTCCCGCCACGATCACCACGGGTATCGCAGCATACCCGAGAAAGAGGATCACTGCCGTTGTTGTCCCCGCCTTGACAAACACCGGCAGCGTCCTGTCATTGTTCAGGCCCCAGGTCTGGAACGAGCTCTGGATCCCGTGGGACAGGTGCAGCATCAGACCGGCCACTGATGTAACATAGAGGGAAACAATTCCGATATCATGGAAACTGCGTACGACCATCATCAACACATCGGGCCGGCCAAGGGAGTCCGGATTGTGTATCGCAGAGACAGCGGGATCGATGACCTGGAAGGTAAAGTGCAGGAGGTGATAGACAAGGAACGCGCCGATCAGAGAGCCGGTCCAGATCATGTTCCTTCCGGCGAATGTGGTGCTGAGATGGTTCGTAACGGCATAGGCTGCGGTTTTGCCTTCCTGTTCTCAAGCGTGACCACGATGCCGAAATAGATATGGAGGCAGAGCATCGCAACCATGAACAGGCGGATCATCCAGAGCAGGACCGGCAGTGCGTGCAAAGCAGCGGCATAGGCATTGAGGTTGCTGAAGTAAATGGTGGTATTGCCGAGCAAATGGATGATGACGAACAGGACCATCATCTGGCCGGTGACGGCCATCAGGATCTTTCTGCCGACAGTGGATGTGGGTAGCAACATGAAGCTTTCCCTCAATTGTTCTGAACGGTGCATGTCGCATGGGGCATGAAGCAAAGAATGAAAAGAAGGGCCCGCTCTGTGCTCTGCCCTATGCTTCGTTGATCCCGCCCCCGGTCATCTTCCGCGGATCAAGCATCGTATCCAGTTCTTCCTTCGACAGATTCGTCATCTCAGCGGCAACGTCTTTGACCGGGCGGCCTTCTGCGTACGCCTTCTTCGCGATCTGCGCGGCCTTGTCATAGCCGATGACCGGGTTCAGCGCTGTCACGAGGATGGGGTTCTTGTCAAGCAGCCCGGAGATGCGTTCCCTATTTATTGTAAAGCCGGCGATCGCCTTGTCCGCCAGGAGACGAGATGCGTTCCCGAGCAGGGTGATGGACTGGAGCAGGTTGTTGGCGATGACAGGCAGCATCACATTCAGCTCGAAGTTGCCCTGCTGGTTCGCGATCGTGATCGCCACATCGTTTCCCGATGACCTGGGCGCAGACCATCATCATCATCTCGCACATCACGGGATTCACTTTTCCGGGCATGATGCTCGAACCCGGCTGGAGCGCAGGCAGGGATATCTCGCCGAGCCCGGCGATCGGGCCGCTGTTCATCCAGCGGAGGTCGTTCGCCATCTTCATGAAGGACGAGGCCGTTGCCTTCAGCTGTCCGCTCAGTTCCACGGCCGTGTCCATGGTTGCCTGGGCAGCGAAGTGGTTGTCTGTTTCCACAAAGGGCAGTTTGGTGCGGCCGGCAAGCCTGTTGGCAACGATCTTGCCGAAATCCTTCGGCGCATTGATGCCCGTGCCCACAGCGGTGCCGCCGATCGCGAGCTTTGCAAGACGGGGCAGCGTGGATTCGATGCGCTCGATGCTCTGCTCGACCTGGAAGGCCCAGCCGCTGATCTCCTGGCCGAGCCGGATCGGCATGGCATCCATCAGATGCGTGCGGCCGGTCTTGACGATGTCATGAAACTCGGCCTCACGCTTCTTGAGCGTTGCATGAAGGTGTCTGAGTGCGGGGAGCAGGAGCTCATGGACTTCGAGATAGGCGCTCACATGGATCGCAGTGGGGATGACGTCGTTCGAGGACTGGCCCATGTTCACGTCGTTGTTCGGGTGGACCGGCTTTGCCGAAGGCCCGAGGATCTGCGTGGCGCGGACCGCGATCACCTCGTTGGCGTTCATGTTCGTTGATGTTGCCGAGCCGGTCTGGAAGATGTCGAGCGGGAATTGGGCGTCCCAGGCGCCATCGGCGACCTCGAGTGCAGCCAGATGGATCGCGTGCGCGATGTTCGCATCGAGCAGCCCCAGTCCGGCGTTCACTTCAGCGGTTACCGCCTTGATGAGCCCGAGGGAGCGGATGAAGACGCGGGGGAACCGGATGGCGCTCACGGGGAAGTTCTCCACCGCGCGCTGGGTCTGCGCCCCGTAGAGCGCGTCCGCGGGGACCTTTACTTCGCCAAGAGAGTCTTTTTCAATGCGGTAGTCGGTCATAAGATCAGTCGAAAGTCAGGATCAGTCAATGGTCGACTGATTGTGCAATTATACCTATTCTTTCCGGTTTTTGCACGATGATTTTCTTATACACAAAAAACCCAACCGGAAATGCACCCCCTCTGATAACATTTCCTCATTTGACCATCGAGAGAATAGCTTCTATAATAGAGAAAAAGGAGATCCATATGAATCACTCTGGATTCAGTCCCAGTCCCAGCTACAGCATAACGATACGGGTAGAGATCGAGAACCGGATAGGCATGTTCGCCAGGATCGCCACGGCCATCAGCGGCGCCGGAGGCGATATGGGCGCCGTTGACATTGTGGGCGTTGAAAAGAGCAAGATCATCCGGGACATCACCGTGAACGCCCGGGACGAGGAGCACGAGCAGGCCATCGTGCAGGCTATCTCGACCGTGCCCGGCGTGAAGGTCCTCAGGTCCACGGACCGCACGTTCACGGCCCATGAGGGTGGAAAGATCGAGATCAAAAACAAGCTCCCGGTGCGGGACCGGAACGACCTGTCCAAGGTCTATACGCCGGGCGTTGCGCGGGTCTGCATGGACATCCATCAGAACAAAGAACATATGTACCGCTATACGATGAAGGGCAATTCCGTGGCCGTGGTGAGCGACGGGACCGCGGTGCTTGGCCTGGGCAACATCGGGCCCGAGGCCGCGCTGCCGGTCATGGAAGGCAAGTCCATGATCTTCAAGGAGTTCGCGAACGTCAACGCCTTCCCCATCGTGCTGGCGACCAGGGATGTGGATGAGATCGTTGCCACGGTCAGGAACATCGCGCCGGCCTTTGGCGGCATCAACCTCGAGGACATTTCAGCGCCCCGCTGTTTCGAGGTCGAGGCCCGGCTCCGGAAGCTGCTCGACATCCCGGTGTTCCATGACGACCAGCACGGCACTGCCGTGGTCGTGCTCGCCGCGCTCATCAATGTTTCCCGGCTGCTCAAGCGCGACCTGAAGAAGTTCAAGGTCGTGGTCGTCGGCTCGGGTGCAGCCGGTTCAGCAACGACGAAGATCCTCCTGACCTGGGGGATCAGGGACATCATTGTGTGCGACAAGATCGGCGCGCTCTATGCCGGCAGGAAGCAGGGCATGGACCCCTATAAAAACCTGTTGGCAAAATCCACGAACCCGCGGAAGGTGAAGGGCGGCATTTCGGACGCCATGAAGGGGGCGCACGTGTTCATCGGCCTTTCTGCCCCGAACGTGATCACTGCCGCCGACATCAGGAGGATGGCCAAAGACCCCATCGTTTTTGCCCTCGCCAATCCCGATCCCGAGATCGCGCCCGAGGAGGCCATGCCGCTGGTGCGCGTTATGGCCACGGGTCGGTCCGACTACCCGAACCAGATCAACAATATGCTCTGTTTCCCCGGCATGTTCCGGGGACTGCTCGACGTGCAGGCCCGCGGAGTAAATGAGGAAGTGAAACTCGCCGCGGCCAGGGCAATAGCCAAGACGGTCAAGACCAGCGAACTTCAGGAAGATTACATCATCCCGAGCCTCTTCGACCGCACCGTGGTTGCGTCCGTGGCAGCGGCCGTTGGAGAAACAGCAAGGAAAACGGGGTTGGCAAGGAAGTAAAGAGGTCGGGGTTCTGGGTCCAGGGTCAAGGTTTTAGGAAATCAAGGGGGATAATGATACAATTCCCTGACCCCGTGACCCCTGACCCCCGACCCCTGACCCCTGAATAGAGGAACCACATGGACACAAACCACGACCGTCTCCACCGCGACGAAAAAGACCTCCGCAGTCTCGCCATGACCGAACTGCAGACGATCTATGCCGGCCTCGGTCTCACCCAGGAGGAGCTCGACCTCCTGTCCGTGCCGCGGCGGTCCTTTACGGTGAGCTTTCCCGTGAAGATGGCGACGGGCAGGACGCAGATGTTCACGGGTTACCGCGTGCAGTACAATGACGCGCGCGGTCCCGCCAAAGGCGGCATTCGCTTTCATCCCGGGATGGACGAAGAGCATGCAAGCGAACTGGCCCTCCTCATGGCGCTCAAGTGCGCGGTGGTGAACATCCCCTTCGGCGGCGCCAAGGGCGGCGTTGCGCTCAATCCCAGGGAACTTTCGAGGCACGATCTCGAACTGGTGACGCGCGGGTACATCCGGGCCATCGCGGACCACATCGGCCCGTTCAAGGATATCCCCGCGCCCGACGTGTATACCGACGAGCAGATCATGGCGTGGGTCCTCGACGAGTATGAACAGATCAAGCGTGAGCACTGTCCCGCCGTGGTCACGGGAAAACCCCCCGCGCTGGGCGGCATCAGGGCGCGCAGATACTCGACCGCGCTGGGCGGCGTCCACGTGCTTGAGGCGGCCATGAAGGAACAGGGAATGAAAGCGCAAGGGAGCCGTGTTGCGGTCCAGGGGTTCGGGAATGTGGGCGGGAATGTCGCGCGCATTCTCCATCACTGGGGCTACACGGTCGTGGCCGTGAGCGACGTGAATGGCGCCATCATGGACCCCGCGGGGCTCGATATCTCCGCGCTCAGACATCACCGGACCAGGACCGGCAGCGTTGTCGGATTCGAAAGCGCCAAAACCATTACCAACGCAGAGCTCCTTGCCATCGACTGCGACATCCTGATACCCGCGGCCCTCTCGAACCAGCTCGACGGGAACAATGCCAATGATGTGAAGGCAAAGATCGTCGTCGAACTCGCGAATGCGCCGCTCACCGCGCAAGCCGATGATATCCTCTTCAACAGGGGCATTGTGGTCATCCCCGACATCCTTGCCAACGCGGGCGGCGTGGTGGTGAGCTATTTCGAATGGAGCCAGAATTTAAGCAACGATGCCTGGCCGGAGGAAAAGGTACTTGAACGGCTGAAGCAGGTCATGACCACTGCGTTCAATGACGTCAACGACCACTGCCACGAGGCACAGTGCCGCATGCGGAAGGCCGCCTACGAGCTGGCCGTGAAGAGGATCCTGAAGGCGGAGAAACTGCGGGGCAATCTGTAATTTTCAGATTTTCCGGCACGCGGCTTATAATAAAAATCATCACTAGTATTGCCTGGATCTTTCTGCGGCATCTTTCCTCTGTACTATCATTCGTTCATAATAAAACGTGATCTGCTACACATGGTTCCGGAGCATGAGTTCCAGGGGGTGAGGATTCAGGTAGGCCTGTTGCTTAAGGTACTCCGCGTTGTACTTGCGGACATAATGCTGCAACAGGGTGATCGGGACGATGAGGGGCGCAAGCTCTTGATGGTAATTCGCGATCACGTCCTGCAGCTCCTTGTTTCTCATCAGGGGAAAGCTGCTGCTTGAAGTATCCCGCCATATGCTGCAGCACGTTCGTGTTCTTCCTGACCGTGGCAAGGAGCTGCAGACCTTCCATCAGGGTCGCACAATACCGTTCGAACAGTTCATCCGGCTTGTATTGTTTCGGATCTGCAACGAGCTTGCCCAGGGCCGAATAGTGCTTCGGGCTGTGCGCCATGACCAGGAGCTTGTGGGCAGTGTGAAATGAAACCAGCCCGCCTATAGTTCGGTCCGATGCCATGAACTCCTGCCAGCGCTTGTACACGAAGACCCGCTCGATAAAATTTTCCCGGAGACCAGGGTCGTGGAGCCTGCCTTCATCCTCAACAGGCAAAAGCGGAAACCGGTCCTGAAAGGCCTTTGCAAAGATTCCGGACCCGGTGCCGATCGGAATGCCTTCAGGAGAGTAGATCTTGACGCCGCGCATGCCCGAGCTCGGGGACCGGCTTTTGAACACGAAACCGCAGAGGTCCTCGGTCGCAAGGGTCGTGACCTTCTTCTTTGCCCATTGACGCATGCGGCTGGTATGGTCCACGCCTGTGCGGATGGTCACGAGACGCGGGGCCTCGACATCGCCCACGAGATGCATGGCCTCGCGCGGCACCGACAGGCCGCTCTCGACCTCGGGGCAAACCAACACCCAGTCAACGTACGCGCCCAGCGTATCGGTCAAAAAATGGTCAAGCTTGTGGCCGCCGTCGTAGCGCACCCTTTCGCCGAGGAGGCAGGAACTGATGCCGAGTTTTATCTTTTCCAAAGTTTCTCCGTGACTTGATGGCAGAGATAAACATAGCACAGCGTATCATGGGTTGCAATGTTTAATCATGTATCGATGCGCATCTCCGATTGATCCGGTATCGCGCTCTTTACAATACGCGTCTTCAGCCCTGGCCAGTTCTAACCCTTTCTTTTTGTTCTTTATCTAACTGTCAAGTTCAGCTATAATTTAAAAAGAACGATCCGGTATATTGCTTTCGAACCCAGCTATCTATTGCAGGACGCAGTTACCTTTAAAGGGTGTTAGCAGGCGACGGTGCGGGTTTTTTCCTGTGTCGCAGGACCATGCTTCGGCACAGAGACCGTAGATCTCGAGTGCTCACCGGGAAACAAGGTAAAAAGTGAGTAGTCGTTGTCAATAGGAATACGAGGCTGGCCATGAAAACGAAGAAAAATCTCATTATCGTGGGCGACCGGGTCCTCATCGATCCTGATGAACGGATGGACAAGACGCCCTCCGGGCTGTATCTTCCTCCGACGGTCAAGGAGAAGGAAAAGATCATGGGCGGCCATGTGGTGAAGACAGGGCCGGGGTATCCCATTCCGGACAACACGCCCGACGAGTCCTGGAGAACGGGCAAGAAGGACGTAAAGTACCTCCCCCTGCAGGCTGCCGAGGGTGATTACGCCATCTTCCTCAAAGATCAATCAATGGAGATCGAGTTCGAGGAGAAGAAATACCTTATTGTTCCCCATTCCGCGATCCTTGCCCTCGTGCGCACGGAGCTGTCTGAAGAGGGATGATGCCAATCATACCGCTCTGTATAAAAATGTGGTAAAATAGCACATCGATAACAAAGAAAACATTTCTGTCCTGAAGCAGACCTTGTTCCGACAGGCTGAAGGAACAGGGAGCGTTATTCACGGCGATTATAACAATGGTGATCATGAAAAAAAATCTCACCCATAAGATCTTAGCGTCCCATCTCGTCGAGGGGGAACTGGCAGCCGGCAACGAGATCGGCATCAGGATCGACCACACGCTGCTGCAGGACGCGACGGGCACGCTCGCGATGCTCGAGTTCGAGGCCCTGGGTCTCGATCGTGTGAAGGTGGAGCTTGCCGCGCAGTATGTTGATCACAACCTGCTCCAGACGGACAACAAGAACGCAGACGACCACAGGTTCCTCCAGACGGCTGCGGCGAGATTCGGCGTGCATTTCAGCAAGCCGGGCAACGGCGTTTCGCACCAGGTGCACATGGAGCGCTTCGGCGTGCCGGGCAAGACGCTCCTCGGGTCGGACAGCCACACGCCCGGCGCGGCAGGCGTGTCCATGCTCGGCATCGGCGCCGGCGGTCTGGACGTGGCGCTGGCCATGGCCGGGTATCCCTATCATCTCCCGTGTCCCAGGGTGCTCGGCGTAAAACTCATCGGCAAGCTGCCTGACTGGGTAAGCGCCAAGGACGTGATCCTGGAGATGCTCAGGCGCTATGATGTCAAGGGATGCGTGGGAAAGATCATCGAGTATTACGGCCCGGGAGTTGCGTCGCTTTCCGCAACGGACCGCGAGACCATCGGCAACATGGGCACCGAGACCGGGGCAACGTCCTCGATCTTCCCTTCTGATGAACGGACGCGGGAATATCTCGTCGCCCAGGGCAGGGGTGACGCGTGGGTGCCGCTCGTTGCGGACGAAGGGGCTGAGTACGACGAATACGACGAGATCGATCTCGCGAAGCTCGAGCCGCTGATCGCAAAGCCGTCATCGCCCGGGAACGTCGTGCCGGTGCGCGAAGTGGCCGGCATCAAGGTGGACCAGGCCATTGTGGGCAGCAGCGTGAACTCGTCGTACCGTGACCTGATGATATCAGCCAAAATGCTTGAGGGAAGGCGCGTCCACCCGGAGACGAACTTTCACGTGAACCCCGGGAGCCGCGAGGTGATCGAGAACGTGGCGCAGCAGGGCGGGCTCCAGTTGTTCTTCTTTGCGGGCGCGCGCGTGCACGAGCCCGGGTGCCAGGGATGCATCGGCATGGGCCAGGCGCCCGGCACGGGCGAGGTGAGCCTGCGCACCTTTCCACGGAATTTCCCGGGCAGGTCAGGGACCAAGGACGACCAGGTCTACCTCTGCTCTCCGGAGACCGCTACGGCGGCGGCACTGAAAGGCGTCATCATTGACCCGCGCGATCTGGCCAGGGAAATGGCCTATCCCCGTATCAAGGACCCGAAGAAGAATATCATAGAAGAGAAGTCGATCGTTTTCCCATCGGACGAGCTGAGAAAGACCGCGATCGTTCGCGGGCCGAACATCAAGCCCCTGCCGATCCTGGAACCATTGCCGGATACGCTCATCGCAAAGGTTGCATTGAAGGTAGGCGACAATGTCTCCACGGACGCCATTATGCCGGCAGGGAACCGGGTCCTGCCGCTTCGTTCGAACATCGAGGCGATCAGTAATTTCGTCTATTCCCAGGTCGATCCGGACTTTGCACAGACAGCCAAAGCCATGGGCACGGTGGTGATCATCGGGGGCGAGAACTACGGACAGGGATCGAGCCGCGAGCATGCGGCGCTCGCGCCGCGTTATCTGGGCGTGCGCGCGAAGATCGTAAAGAGCTTTGCCCGCATCCACAAGTCGAACCTTTGTAATTTCGGCATTCTCCCGCTTACGTTCAAAGACCGGTCAGAGTATGATAAACTCAACAAGGGCGCTAACCTTGTGTTCCCCGATGTCCGGAAGCGGATCGAACGGGGCGACAAAGAAATTCCGGTTGAGGTTGATGGCCGGACGATCATGACAATACTTGACGTGTCCGACCGGCAGAGGAAACATCTGCTGGCAGGCGGGACGCTGAATTTTGTGAAACGGGAACTGGAAGGACGAGGATAGTCGCGGAGGACTAAGAAGTTCAAATTTCAAAATCTAAAGTTCAAATCAAACTGCAAGACTTCAAGGAGATAGTAGCAACTCTTGATATTGGTTTTCTAAAATGGATTTGAACTTTGAGCTTTGACATTTGTAAAGTTTCTCAGTCACGTGTCTCCGTGGCAATAGATTCTCAATTGGAGGTTGTAATGTCTGAACCCGCAACAACAAAGAACATCGGCCTCCGCGGCGTGAAAGTGGCTGACACGAAGATCAGCCACGTCGACGGCGAGAACGGGATCCTCATCTATCGCGGTTACCGCATCGAGGACCTTGCGAAAAACTCGACCTTCGAGGAGACAGCGTACCTGCTGCTGCATGACAGGTTGCCGGGCGCAAGCCAGCTTGAGGAGTTCAGTCGGCAGCTGGTGCGCGCGCGGCAGTCCCGAGCTTCATTCTCAACACGCTCAAGAACCTGCCGCATGGGGCCCCTCCCATGGACGTGCTCCAGGCCTCGGTCCCGCTCCTGGCCATGGCAGATCCCGATCTTACTGATGATTCCCGGGAAGCGAACATGACAAAGGCCATGAAGCTCATCGCCAGTGTCGCGTCAATGGTCGCTGCCTGGCAAAGGATCCGGCATGACAAGGACCCGCTGCCAAACGATGAATCGCTGTCCCATGCCGGGAATTTTTTGTGGCAGCTGACGGGCGAGAAGCCTGACCCGGAAATAGCGAAGGACCTTGACACGGCGCTCGTGCTGCACGCGGACCACTCGTTCAATCCGTCCACCTTTGCCTGCCGCGAGGTCGTGTCCACGCAGGCGCACATGTACGCGGCTGTGGCGGCCGGCGTCGGAGCCCTGTCCGGAAGCCTGCACGGCGGCGCGAATGCGCAGGTGATGAAGATGCTCATGGAGCTGAGGAACGAGAAGGACGTCCCGGGCTGGGTGAAGAAGCAGCTGGACAGCGGCCGGAAGATCATGGGCATGGGCCATGCGGTGTATAAGACGATCGACCCGAGGGCACGGTTCCTGAAGGAGATGTGCTTCAGGCTCGGGAAAAAACTGGGGCAGGAGCACTGGTGCAGCCTCTCGTCTGTGATCGAGGAGAGCGCGGTTTCAGAATTCGAGAAGCGGGGCAAGACCACGATCAAACCCAATGTTGATTTCTACAGCGCGCCGGTATACCACATGATGGGGATACCGGGAGACCTGATGACGCCGATCTTCGCCGTGTCGCGGATCGCGGGATGGACCGCGCATATCATCGAAGAAAAGTTCGGCGATGCCCAGGAGAAGCCCGCGCTCTACCGGCCGTCGTCGGAGTACATCGGCAATTACTGTGGAAAGACGGGGTGCGTGTATGAGCCGCTGGAGAAGAGGAAGTAAGTGAGTCCAGAGTGCGGATTATCGGATTGAGATCAGGGAGAAGAGAAAGTAGTAACGGGAATTGGATGATTCGGAGGACGCGATGGCAGGGAAAAGAGAAAAGGTTGAGAAGAGGAGGCTGGGAACATTACGGGCCAGAACGAAAAATCTCGTCCCCGCGAAAGAAGGGGTGAAGAACATGAAGACAGCGACGGTAAAACATAAAACAGTGCAGAGATCGACGCGGATCCTCTCGATCAATCCCTACACCGAAGAGGTGATGAAAAAGTTCCCGCTTATGAGCACGGTGGAACTGAACGGGCAGGTGGGCGAGTCTCGTGCTGCTTTTGTGAAGTGGCGCGATGTCCCTGTTGCGGACCGGGCAGCATTGATGAAGAAGCTGGCAGCAGTGCTGCGCGCGGAAAAGCGGAATTATGCCGAGCTTATCACCAAAGAGATGGGAAAGCCCATCAGGGAGGCGCTTGCCGAGGTCGAGAAGTGCGCCGTGCTCGCGGACTACTATGCAGCGAACGCCGTGCAGTTCCTGAAACCCGAGGAGATCAAGACCGAAGCAAAGAAGAGCTACGTCATGTACCAGCCCCTGGGCATTGTGTTGGCGGTCATGCCCTGGAACTTCCCGTTCTGGCAGGCGCTGCGGTTCGGCGTGCCTGCGCTTGTCGCAGGGAACGTGGCGCTGCTGAAGCACGCGTCGAACGTACCCATGACTGCGCTGGCAATCGAGGAGGCCTTTACCAAGGCCGGTTTCCCGGACAGCGTGTTCAAAACCCTGCTGATCGACGTCTCGCAAACGCTCGGGCTCATTGACGACGACCTGGTGGACGCTGTGTCGCTCACGGGCAGCAACCGGGCAGGCGAGGAGATCGGGGCGCATGCAGGCAGGAAGATCAAGAAGGTCGTGCTCGAACTCGGAGGCTCGGACCCCTACATCGTGCTCGATGACGCTGATGTCGAGAAAGCGGGCAGGATGGCGGCCAACGCGCGCATGATCAACACGGGTCAGAGCTGTATTGCCGCAAAGCGCTTCATTGTTATGGACACGATCGCGGAGGAGTTCACGAAGCACTTCATCGCCCGGCTCAAGGAGCTGAAGATGGGAGACCCGATGGACGAGAGCACGGACATCGGCACCGTGGCAAGGAAGGATATCCTCGACGGTTTGAAGGAGCAGCTCCGGGACGCGAAGGCAAAAGGCGCAATGGTGCTGACCAGCGGCCAGACCTTCACCAAAGGGCTCTTCTTCACGCCCAGCGTCGTCCTGAACACCAAACCGAACATGAAGGTCATGACCGAGGAGGTCTTCGGCCCGATCGCCCCGATCATCACGGTGAAGGACGAGGACGAGGCGATCAGGGTGGCGAACGATACGGCGTTCGGCCTTGGAGCGTCCCTCTGGAGCAGGGACCTTGCGCGGGCCGAGCGGCTTGCGGCGCGGATCGAGGCCGGAACGGTAACGATCAACGACATGGTGAAGTCCGACCCGCGTCTGCCATTCGGCGGCATCAAGAAATCCGGGATCGGCAGGGAGATGTCGCATCACGGATTGATGGAGTTCGTGAACGTGAAGACGGTAGTGGTGAGGGAGTAAGATAGCATGTAACACGGAGACGCGAGACGCAGAAGACATGAGATCACTGGAACGAGAAGACTGAAAGAAGAGGAGTCGAAACGTTGGCAATGTCAAGCCATGTCATAAGTGAAGAGTGAACCTGTCATGCGTGATCCATATTAAAGTCTTCGAGCATTGTTGACACTGTTCGAAATTCAGTAGTTCATAATTTTCTCCGTGTCTCTGTGCCTCGGTGTAAATTATTTGGAGTTGCTAGCATGAAGGCATCCGATCTGTTCGTGAAACAGCTGGAAGAGGAAGGCGTCGAGTACATCTTCGGCCTGCCGGGCGAGGAAAACCTGCACTTTCTCGAATCGCTCCGCACATCGTCGATCAAGGTGATCATCACCCGCCACGAGCAGACTGCGGCGTTCATGGCCGCCACCTACGGCCGGCTGACCGGCAAGGCAGGCGTGTGCTTCGCGACACTCGGGCCGGGGGCCTTGAACCTGGTAACGGGGGTGGCCCATGCCCAGCTCATCGGCGCTCCGTTCGTATCCATCTCGGGCCAGAAGGCGCTCCGGGAGAACCGTCAGGCCCGCTTCCAGCTCGTCGATATCGTTAGCCTGATGCGGCCGATCACCAAGGACGCCGTCTCCATCGTCGATCCGGGAATGGTCCCGACGATCCTCCGGAACGCCTTTAAGCTCGCACAGGCAGAGCGGCCGGGTGCAGTGCACCTGGAACTGCCCGAGGATGTCGCGGAAAGCGAGACCGATGCGCGGGTGCAGAAGCGGGGCCTCGTGCGCAGGCCCGTAGCCGATGCCAAGGCGCTCATGCGGGCCGCTGACCTGATCAGCAAGTCGAAGAATCCGCTCATCATCCTGTCATCGGGCGCGAACCGGAACCTGATCACCAGGCAACTGGTGCAGTTCATTGAGAAGACGGGGATCTTTGCCGTACACACCCAGATGGGCAAGGGAGTGTTGAGCGATGCGTCGGACCACAGTCTCTTTGCGACGGGTGTTCACCGGCGCGATTACGTCAACTGCGGCATCGACCGGGCAGATGTGATCATCACGATCGGATATAACATCGTCGAATATCCTCCCTATGTCTGGAACAAGGGCCTCGACAAGAAGATCATTAACATCGATTTCACTGAAGCGGAGGTGGACCGGTATTATGACCCCGATATCGAGGTCATCGGCGATATCTCCTGCTCGCTCCGGCAGCTCGGGGAACTGATCACGGAAAGGAAGAACGGTGATACGTTCAAGTCCATCCGGGAATTCCTCGACCGGAAACTTTCGCTCGAATTCAAGAAGCAGTATCCCCTTACGCCGCAGCAGGTCGTCTGGCATGTGCGGGACGTGCTGGCGCACGAGGACATCCTGTCGCTGGACAACGGGATCTACAAACTGTGGTTCTCGCGCCTCTATAAGACCTACCGGCCCAATACGTTCCTGCTGGACAATGCGCTCGCGACCATGGGCGCGGGGCTGCCCGCGGGCATCGCGGCCGGGATGATCAGACCCGATCGGAATGTCCTTGCGGTCGTGGGAGACGGCGGGTTCATGATGAACTCCCGGGAGCTGGAAACCGCGCTGCGGTACAACGTTCCCCTCGTCGTCCTGGTCCTGAATGACAATGCCTTCGGGTTCATCAAGTGGGAGCAGCAGGCCAAGGGATACCCCTGCTTCGGGCTCGACTATGGGAACCCTGACTTTGTGAAGTACGCCGAAAGCTACGGCGCCGTCGGCATCAAGGTTCAAGACGGGGACGACTTGTCCGAACTCCTGCGGAAGGCCTTTGCAATGAAGACCGTCGTGCTCATCGAATGCCCGATCGATTATTCGGTCAATTACGAGACGTTCTCACAGGAGCTTGCCAATATTGTATGCGAACGCTGAACCATTCCGGGAAACTGCTGTTACAGAAGCTAATACAAAGACACCGACAAGCTGCAATGACCTGATCCTTCTGTCGGGAAATGCGGCTTGACAAATACCGGATTTTGAGCAATCATCTTAATAAAAAAGGAGGTCTGAGATGAAAAAGAAGATATGTGGAGTATTTTCGCTGGGAGTACTGTTGAGCATTTTGTGTCTGGTACTTGCGGGATGCGGGGGGGGGAGTAGCGACGGAGACAACGCTGGCACATCATCGGTCACGGTCGTGGACTGTTCAACGGTAATATCAGCAGCCACTGTTACAGCGACAGCAACGCCCTCATTCAGTCCCCAAAATGTCTCCATTTCGGTGAACGGCGTGGTACGGTGGATCAGCGCCAGTAACCTCGCTCACACCGTGACGAGCGGGACGTCGCCGGCGACGGCGGACGGAAAATTTGACCAACCGCTCAACACTAATGGCTCGTCCGTATGTCTCAAGTTCACCACGGCAGGGACATACAATTACTATTGTACGTTTCACTATGCTATGGGTATGACAGGCGTCGTCACGGTCCAGTAACCGCGGCAACGGTAGGAAGTCATACCAGCGCATTTTTTATCACGATTGCTGCGCACAGCCCTGCCGGCTGGGAAGACGATGGGAAAAATAAACGCCCCTATGCAGTTGTAAAGCACAGGGGCGTTTTCTTTTGGCCTCTGCTTATGCGCCGGCACGTGAGAGTTCTTGACCAGATCGTCCGTGGACCCGTGAACTCCTTGTAGCAGTCCGCCGTGAATGCATGTATCGTCGGTTTTAATGTATGACAGCGCCGCAGAATCAGTCTAAGCAATGATCATGGATCAGGATTGTTTTGGAACTGAAACCTCAGCATGGTATAATGCACAACACCTGTGGAAATAATGACCACGGGTCTGAGGAGATCGAACGATGCAACCGGCAGAGAAAAAAGATTTTAACAAGGAAGCAGCGCAGTGGGACGCAAACCCGGGCCGGGTGAAGCTCGCGAATGAGGTGGCTGACGCGATCATCAGAGAGGCAGCGCCCGCGAACAACATGGATGCGCTGGACTTCGGGTGCGGGACCGGCCTGGTCACGCTCAGGCTGCAGCCTCTCGTCAGGACCATCATTGGTGCGGACAGCTCACCGGGCATGCTTGGTGTTCTGGAGGGCAAGATCAGGACACAGGGTCTCAAGAACGTCGAGACGCGGTTTGTCGATTTCGATAAGGGCGATCTCATCGAGGGCAGGTTCAATCTACTCGTGAGCAGCATGACCCTGCACCATGTGCCGGACACGGCAAGGCTGTTCAAACAATGGCACGATCTCCTGCTGCCGGGAGGGCTCTTATGCTTTGCAGATCTCGATGCAGAAGATGGATCGTTCCATGGCGACAACACCGGAGTGTTCCATCTGGGCTTTGACCGCGATCATCTGAAAAAACTTCTTCTCGCGGCCGGGTTCCGCGACATTCGTGGTACGACGGCAACGACAATGATGCGGGACATTGAAGGAAAAGGGGAAAAAGCGTTTCCGGTGTTTTTGATCGTGGCACGGAAATAACACTGAATATTTTTTTCGTCCCCTCATCCTGAACCGGTCGAAGGATTTGGTTGTCGTGGTTCGACAGGGCCACCACGAGCGGATGATACGATCACGAACGAATACTAAGCAAGCATATGCCCGCAACCATCATCTCTCAATTCTCTATCCCCGGAATACTTATCAAGTCTGAGCGATTCGGCTCCGGCCTGATCAACGACACCTTCCTCTGCGAGTTCGACGACAAAGGAGCGCTTCGCAAATACATTCTCCAGCGTATCAATTCGTCGGTATTCGCGCATCCTGAACAGGTGATGCACAATGTCGAGGCAGTGACTGCGCATATTGTCCAGCGATTGCGTTTAGAGGGCGTGGTCGATCCCGGTGCAATTACACCCGTGCTCATCACCACCCGGAGCGGACGATCGTTCTTTTTCGATGATAAAGGCGAATACTGGCGGGCATTCCATTTCATCGACGCCGGCACGGTCTTCAATACGGTCCTGGACAGGAAGCATGCCTACGAGATCGGTCGTAGTGTTGGACGGTTTCAGTCGCTGGTTTCCGACCTGTCACCGGATTCTTTGCACGACACGCTCCCGGGATTTCATTACACGCCGAACTATCTATCCGAATATGACAAAGAACTGAAGGCTGATGTAAAAAAGCGCGCAGCAGCGCTCCTCGTCGAGCGTGAGTTCGTCTATCGCAGACGGCCCCTTGCTCCCGTCCTGACCGATCTCATCGCTTCGAAAGACCTCCCGCTCCGTATTGTGCACAACGACCCCAAGGTGAATAACATCATGATCCACAGGGAGACCGGGAAAGCACTGTGCATGCTCGACCTGGATACCGTGAAACCCGGGATCGTGCATTTCGATTTCGGCGACTGCGTGCGCTCCGCGGCAAACCTTGCGGGAGAGGATGCGAAGGACCTCGGACCAATTACCATCGATCTGGAGCTCTTTGAGGCCATCACCGAAGGCTACTTCAGTGAAGCAGGCGCGTTCCTGACGAAAGATGAGATCGCGATGCTGCCTGTTTCCGTTCAGGTGATCACCTTCGAGCTTGGCCTCCGCTTCCTCGCCGACTATCTGCGCGGGGACTCCTATTTCAAGATACAATATCCCACCCACAATCTTCATCGCGCCCGGGTCCAGTTCAGACTGCTCGAAAGCATCGAGAAGGCGCAGCAGCGAATGACCTTGTGTATCAAGCGGCTGTCGCCTTTTCGCTGATAATTCCACGCGTAATAAATGTATGCTATAATTCCTCCATCCACATATCTCGCGCGAAGGAGGACGATCATGAAGATTGTTAAACTTTTTGCAACAGCGCTCATTGTGATGTTTCTGTCCACCGGTTGCCTGTATACTCATGTTTTGATGCCCTATGACACGAACCTCGACAAGACGGTCCTGGGTCAGAAGACGGGCAAGGCAGTCATGTATTCGGTCCTGGGGCTCGTTGCCTGGGGTGACGCAAGCACGGCTGCTGCTGCCAAACAGGGCGGCCTCTCAACGGTGAACCACATGGACAAGGAGTTCCTGAACATCGTCTTCGGCATCTATACCGAGACGACCACGATCGTGTATGGCGATTGACTGGGGGCGATCATGAAGACAATGAGGATCGCAATACTTACTCTGATCGCGGTACTGCTGGTTTCGGGGTGTATGTCCGGTGTTATTTACACGCACACATGGCAGCCCTTGACCGTTGATATGGACCATACCAGTGTCGTTCCGACCGCTGGGGCCGGGGATATCAAACATATTGCGATTTACTGGGCGAGTGTGGCATGGGACAGCGCCGCGATCGGCGATATCGCGAAGAAACAGGGGCTGCACGAACTCTATTTTGCCGACCTGGAGACCTTCAGCGTTCTGCGCATATGGAACCAGTACACTGTCCACGTGTATGGGAAGTGAACAAGTTTAGCGTCACGAGGCAGCGAGGCGATGGCAATGCCGTCACTTCGCTGTTTGGGGCATTGGTAGTATTAGATAGCCCGCTGGTGGATAGGAATAATGGTACGAAGGGGAAATCGATGATCCTGAAGAGAGCAAATTGCCGGGAATTACCAACACTGCCGGCGTGTGCCGAATCGATACGAATGTCCACGAATTGCTAAAGATGATAACGTTTTTCTTGCATCACCTGCCCTGCAAAACTTACCCGGAGAAATAATTTATTTATATATCTTTGTTTAACGGTAATTTTCCTGATTTCTGCTGACTCGTTGCCAACTTTACAGCGGAAATCTTTTTTCCCGCGCAATGTTCCGCAGGACGATCATGGCATTGTGCAGACGCTGAAGCTTCATGTTCCGACTTCTCAGTGCGGTCTGATTGGTGAAATCCGTCTTTTCGTTCCTTGTGCTGGTGAGCGCTTTGTTCAGGTGATCGTTCAGCTCCTTAACCATGTCCTTGTCGAATTTTTTGAGCAAGAGCGGATTCACCGAGATGTAGCCTTCGGCCACATCGATAGCGACCACCCGCATGCTCTTGCCTCTGAAACCGCCCTCCGCCATAATAACTGCCCCTACTTTTTTATTTCAATGGATTTGATCGCGTTTTTCAGAAGGTCCTGCTTTGTCAGCATCCCCTCAACATGCTTCTTAATTTCCCCTGTGTCCGCCCCTTGTTGGATTTTTTGCCGGAGCGCCTCGATGTCCGCAAAGAGGTCCTCTGCGGTTTCCCGGATCAGAGAATTGGAACACCTGCTGGTATCACACAGCCGGGAGATGGTCGTGACCAGCTCCTTAAGCATAGGATCGTCCGAGTCCCGCAGCCGCAGGGAAATGTTGGTGTCTCCCACCGCTAAATGCTCGAGTGCCCTGCGTATCCGCCGCAGAGGACCAACGAAGGAGTGGGAATACATAGTGCCTGCAACGCCGATGAAGAATAAAAGAGTAATAAGGGCAATGGGGAGAAATACGGGGAGCTGCACGATCTCGGCGAGTTTCTGGAAAACCTTCAGCAGAACGGTGTAGACGCCCAGAACAACAAGAAGGAAAAGAATGAAGCGGTACTGCGGGCCTGCTGCGCTCAGATAGCCCTTGCCCCTGCTTATCAGATGTCTCTTCCCGCTCGTCGGCATACGCTTTCAGCACCTTCATCGATACTTCACTACGCTGATGAGATTCCAAACAATCACTGCCTGCCTACTACAACAATAGTCTGATTATACTGATAAATGTCCGGCCGGTCAAGGCCATATTTGGCGGCTCTCCCGGCCAGCGCGAATTACCTCTTGAAGAACGCACTGCACTATGGTAGTGTTTCTTCATGCCGCTCTACGACCAGCACAAACGGCGCATCGACTATCTTCGCATATCGGTCACCGACCGGTGCAACCTCTCCTGTGTCTACTGTAAGCCCCGGGCCGGAATGAAGGTGCTGCGCCACAGCGAGATCCTCTCCTATGAAGAGATTTGCCGCCTCGTGGCCCTTGCCGTACGGCTCGGGATCACCCGAGTGCGGGTGACCGGCGGCGAGCCCTTGGTCAGGCGCGGGATCATCGATTTCATCTCATCGCTTAATTCCCTGGAAGGACTGGAGGACATCAGCATTACCACGAATGGCGTGCTGCTTGAGGAAATGGCGGACGGCCTGATAAAGGCCGGAAAGCCGCGGCTCAACATCAGCCTTGATTCGCTCGATCCGCACAAGTTCCGGACGATCACCGGCAGCGACAATTACGAGCGGGTATGGCGCGGGATCAACCGGGCAGAGGAACTCGGTTTTTTCCCGCTCAAGATCAACATGGTGCCGGTAAGAGGCATGAACGACAATGAGGTGGCAGACTTTGCGCGGCTTACACTCGACCGGCGGCTTCACGTTCGGTTCATAGAATTCATGCCCATCGGCGCTGATGACCGCTGGCACAGGGAATCCTGCGTTCCCGCCAGCGAGATCCGGTCGGTCATCGAACGCGAGGTCGGCCCGCTCACGCCGTTCACCTCGGGGAACTCCGCAGGCCCGTCTGACAATTACCAGCTCCCCGATGCGCGCGGGGTGATCGGATTCATCAGCCCCATCACGCGGCATTTTTGCGGATCCTGCAGGCGCCTCCGCCTCACGGCGGACGGGAAGATCAGGCCCTGCCTGCTTTCGGACTCGGAGATCGACATAAAGTCGCCCCTGCGAGGAGGATGCGATGACGCAGAGCTGGAACGGCTCTTCAGGCTCGCGCTATCAATCAAGCCGGACCGGCATTATATCAATGAATCCGGACCCGGCTGCTTCCAGCGGACCATGTCAAAAATAGGAGGATAAGAAGCTCGAATTCCAAATAACAAGCGCGAAATACTGATGGCCTCGCAATAAGTCGACGTTAACCGCCGAGACGCAGAGAAAATCCCTTTTATTATCAATATGCATTTCTCCGAGTCTCCGTTTATGGCCGCGTTTTGGCTTGTCCCCGCGTTATCGCAAGAGCAGGGGGCAACAGCAGGCTACGCCTCTGCGGTAGATTATGACTTTTTCGAGATCTTCATGCCTGGGATTCGTTATTTCATTCCCGTATGTCTAAACTCACTCATTTCGATAAAGAAGGCGCCGCGCGAATGGTGGACATTACCGCCAAAGATGAAACAGCCCGGGAAGCTGTGGCGGAAGGCCGCGTCTTCATGCAACCCGAGACACTTGCGCTTATCCTTGACCGCAAGGTCGTTAAAGGTGACGTTTTTTCCGTGGCACGCATTGCAGGCATCATGGCCGCAAAAAAAACTCCCGACCTCATCCCCCTCTGCCATCCGCTGAACGTCTCATCCGTGAACATCGACTTCGAGCCGGACAAGGAACGGTCCTGCGTCCTGGTCCGCGCCACGGTCAGGATCTTCGGCAGGACCGGCGTGGAAATGGAGGCGCTCGTTGCCGTCGCCGCAGCGGGCCTCACGATCTACGACATGTGCAAATCGACGGACCGCACGATGACCATTTCAGATATCCGGTTGATGAAGAAATCCGGCGGCAAGAGCGGGACGTTTGTGAGAGAAAAGTGACGGAACCACAGGGAGTCCTGTGGCCACAGACAATGCATCGTGCATAATTGCGATAGCACCGGAAGCCGTTCTATCGGATTCAAGCATTTTGTGCAGATTTCGGAGAATAGCTACCAATTATTCCGATGCATTCCTGACCGGTAATTCCGGGTAATCTTCCATCCAACGACCTCTAAATCGTACTTGTGCTGGGAAGTACTTGCTTTAATCCGATGCCGGATTCGCTCCTAAAAACATTGTCGCAGACACTCGTCAAGACATGGCTTTTTGGCCCTTGACATCATCCTGCCAATGGGCGCCCTATGATGTACTCCGGACACATGTCCTCCTGACAAGTGAAAAGCCCACTCCAGGTGCGAGCGGGCTTTCGTTCGGGAAAAGGTAAAGCGTCGGAGCATCACAATGCCTTAGCTGCTCATGCTCCTAAGACTTAAAGAAACCTTTCTTCGGTTTCGGCTCCTTATACAAGAAGAAACTCTTATTCGGCTTCGGCTCCTCTTTTTGTTCGGGTTTTTGTTCCGGCCCGGGCATCCGTTCCGCTTCGGCACGAGTGACTTTGCCTTCCATTTGCGCTCCCTTTTGAATGCAGAGCGTCTCCTTGTACAAAATCTCCCCCTTGCCTCGCGCGGCGGCCCCGAGCTCCACCTCGTTGCTCTCAAGGCTGCCGGTGAACTCACCGTTGATGTGGATCTTGTCTTTTGCCTGAATCTTGCCGCCGAGAAACTTGCCGGTTACCTTCACGTACCCTCCGGCGCTGATATTCCCTCCGCTCATTTCGCCGTCGATCTCGACGCTGCCGCCCTTGGCATCGATGTTCCCCTTGTAAGTGCCTTTGATGAAGATGCTTGCATTGTTCTCGGCAGTGATATTCCCCTCGAGGTCGCCGTTCATCTGCAGGTCCTGGCTGACGACCATGTTGCCGGTAACCTTGCTTCCCTTGAAGATCGTGTTAATTCCCTGCTCGACGGTTTTAACTGTACTCGCCACGATATTCTTCTCCGCTACCTTGACCTCGATCATCTCTTCCTGTTTTAGCATCTTTTATCCTCCGATATCCGTATTCGACCGGATGGCCGGCTCCACCGCCATATCATGCAAGCCCACGTCATACAAGAATCCTGCCTGTTCTTTCAGGATGATAGTATCGGATTGAGAGATAATAATCTGTGATCAATATCACCTTGCGGATACTTCTTAACTTCGGGGCTACATGGTATATTTCCGCGTCGAAATGACTGGCAGATTTTTTAAGCACTCCGTTGCTCTTCTCTCATGTTTGCTGCCGTGTCGTTGAGTCTGCCTGTTGACGTTGTTGCCGGCGACACATCCCGGTAAAGCTTCCTCTCAAACGAAACAAGGCAAGCCATTCGGCCTGCCTTGTTTGATCATACTATCTATCATCTGTTTTCCCGTTTCTCCGGACCTATCCTCTCCGAACCGAAAGCGAGTCTACCTGTCCGAAACCCTACTTCCCTTTTTGCTCCGTCTTCGTCTTCAGCATATCTCCCAGCGTTCCCATGGTCTGTGGCTCTTCCGTCACCTGCTGGTTGTACTCCTTCAGGGTTGCGGCTTCCTCTTCCTCTGCGCGTCTGATCTCCGCCAGGACAAGCGAAATCTTTCTCTGTGCCCGGTCAACCGCTTCCACCTGCACCTCGACGCTCTGTCCTTCTTTCAGCACCTCTCGGGGATGGTTGATCCTTCTGCCTGCGCCCATCTTCGAGATATGGATGAGTCCGTCCACACCCTCTTTCAGGGTAACGAACGCGCCGAAGGCTGCAAGGCGGGAGACGGTCCCGGTGTGGTAAGATCCGACAAGGATGGTGTCCGAAACAAGGTCCCACGGATCCGGCAGCGCGTCTTTCAGGCTGAACGAGAATCGATCGCTCTCCCAATCCAGCTTCTTGATGATCACTTCGACTTCCTGGCCGACCGAGAGAAGATCGCCGACATTCTCGGTCCTGGTCCAGGCGATCTCGGAAACCGGAAGCAGGCCTTCCACACCGCCGATATCCACAAACGCACCGAACTTCTGAATGGAGGTCACCTTCCCCCTTACCTTCGCGCCCTCTTGAAGCGTTTTCTTCAATTCCTCTTTTCTATCCCGTTTCTCCTGGTCCAGGATGGCCCTTCGGGAAAGAACGATGTTCCTGCCGCCTTCTTCATATTCGGCAATATTGAACGGGAGGGTTTTGCCGATGAACTCGGCCTGGTTTTCGTTCCGTCGCATTCCCGTCTGGGAAAAGGGGCAGAAGGCGCGTACGCTTCCTCCGAGCTTGACCTCGAAACCGCCCTTCACTTCCTTCACGATCGTACCATCCACCGGCAACTTGTTCCTCCAGGCATCTTCAAACTGGCTCTGCTTGCCCGGACCCGATCCGATCTTGGTCGTAAAATGCATCTCATTATTTTCCGAGGACAGGAAATAAGCACGGACCCGATCACCTTCTTTAACTTTCAGGTTCCCGGTCTCATCGAGCATCTCTTTTTTCTCGAGATAGCCCTCACCCTTGCCGCCGAGATCGAGGAAAATCCAGTCCCCCGAGATCTTGACAATGATGGTTTCGACCATCTGTCCGGCCTCAAGCCTGCTGCGCTGCACAAAGCTCTTTTCGAACATTTCCGCGAAGCTCTCTTCGCCGCTTGCTGCGTTTGCTGCCTGATTATCGGTATCCATAAAGTCCCCTTGCACTATTATTTTTTCTTCCTAGAGATTCGCGGATGACGTAGATTTTCTCCGCGTCAATCCGTGGTTGGATGATGAGATCTTTCTTCACAGCACCGGCTGTAATTATCTTGTCTCCCTGGCTATCTGACTCCTGGTCTTCTGCTTTTCCCATCAGATCATACTCCGTGGCATCGGTGATCGTCACCTCGACGAACTCGCCCGGCCCGGCCTCGGTCTCGGAGAGATACACCACGCCGTCGATCTCAGGCGCCTGGGTCTGAAGCCTGCCGATGAGCGCCAGGTCCTCCATGCCGTCAATGAGCACGCGCTGCCGCGTTCCGATAAGCGCCTTGTTCTTCCTGAGCGATATCTTCGCCTGGGCCTTCATGATCCTGTCGAGCCGGTCTGCTGCAGCCGATGCCGGGACCTGCGATTTCAGGTCAAAAGCTGCCGTACCTTCTTCAGGTGAATAGGTGAACACGCCGAGATGCTCGAATTCCACTTCCTTGATGAATGATAGCAGCCGCTTGAACGCGGCATCGGTCTCGCCGGGAAAGCCGACAATAAGCGACGTGCGGAGCGCGATGCCGGGCACCCGCTTTCTGAGCTGCTCGATGGTCTTCCGAATATCTTCCGGCGTCCCGCGCCGGTTCATTGCCGCAAGCACCTTGTCGTCAAAATGCTGGATCGGGATGTCGAGGTACTTGCAGATTTTCTCTTCCTCAGCAATGACCGTCATCAGCGCAGTACTGATCCTGCCGGGATAGGCGTACATCAGTCGCACCCATGCGATATCGTTGATGCGCGTCAGCGCTTTCAGGAGCATCGGGAGATCTGTCTCTCCGTCCCGATAAGCTGTGGAATCCTGGGCCAGGAGGATCAGTTCCTTCGCCCCATCGTCGGCAAGCCTGCGCGCCTCGTCCAGGATGGACCCGCAGGGCCGGCTGGTGAAGTTCCCGCGGATGATAGGAATGGCGCAAAACGAACAGCGGTTGCTGCATCCCTCGGCGATCTTGAGGTAGCGGTAGTGGGCCGGCGTGGTGCTGACGCGGGGAAGGCCGTAGACCATCGTCGGCGCGGATACCTTCAACAGGCGCTCTTTGCCCGAGAGCGCCTCTTCGCAGATCTCGCTGATCCGGCTGATCTCTCCCGTGCCGATCACGACATCGGCCTCGGGAAGCTCCTGTAACAGGTCCTCTTTATAGCGCTGGGCAAGGCAGCCCGCGATGATGACCTTCGCGCATTTCCCCTGTTGTTTCATTTTCGCGGCCTCGAAGATCGCTTCGATGGATTCTTCCTTGGCCGATTCAATGAACCCGCAGGTATTCACCACGATCACGTCCGCTTCGGTCTGCTCGGAGGTTATTTCGAAACCGGACCCCGCGAGCATGCCGAGCATCTGCTCGGCATCCACCTGGTTCTTGGGACAGCCGAGGCTGACCATTCCTATTTTATATGGTTTCTTTGTCACGGACCTGAAGATGTACGATAGCGCAGATAAACTCAAACAGGAGCGATTACTGCGGTGACGACACTATACCACTCGGCGCCGGCGCGGACAATGGAAAAAACTAAAATCCGCCGCTCAAGGCCAGAAAACCCGCCATTTTTTCATTGGTCTCCCGCAAACGCTTCGAAAGAGTCTCCGTGAACGTCCAGAGCAGTTTATACCCGAGCTCATGGTCCATGTTCAGTACATTATCCAGTTCCGTTTTGTCGATCGCAAGGACCTCGATGTCGGTGTTGGCGATGGCATGCGCAGACCGGGGGAAATTGTCGATCAAGGCCATCTCGCCGAAATAGTCGCCCGCCTTCAGCACCGCCAGTGCCTCCTCGCCGATGTTCGGGATGAACTTGCTGATGCGCACCGCCCCCTTGGTGATGAGATAGCACCGGTTGCCGAGGTCGCCTTCGTGGAACAAAATCGCGTCCTTGGCATGCGTTTCCATAACACAGATATTCTGAATTTTTTCCAGTTCCCGCTCAGTGAGACTATCGAACAGGTGTATCTTCTTGAGAAGTTCACTCATGTTCCCTCCACTACAGATGCGTACGGTCCATCTCGAATGCGTTCTGGATAAGTTCCACTTCTTTTTCCGCTGCCGTGGTGATGGCCACCACATCGAACCGGCACGGGACCTGGTGAAGCTTCTTATATTTGATGTACCCGAGCGCCGCCTTGACCATCCGCTGCTGCTTCCGGGGATTGACCGCAAGTTCCGGCGCGCCGAAGGCGTCGCTCGTTCTCGTTTTTACCTCAACGAACACCACAGCGCCGTCATGCAGGGCGATAAGGTCGATCTCGCCGCTTCGGGTACGGTAGTTCCGTTCTATGATCCGATATCCCTGTTTCATCAGAAACCGTGCGGCCTGGTCCTCGCCTTCCTTGCCGAGAAGCTTTGTAAACAGGCTCAACGGGTCTCTCCCTTGAGCATCCGGGCGACGGGATTAAACGTCTTGCGATGCGCATCACAGGGGCCGTGCTCTCGCAGAAGCAAGAGGTGCTCCTTTGTGCCGTAGCCTTTATGTTTTTGAAAATTATAGTGGGGATATTTTTTATGGAGTTCCTGCATCATCCGGTCCCGGGTCACCTTGGCAATAATTGACGCTGCTGCGATGGTATGGCTGCGGCAGTCACCTTTAATGATAGGTTTTTGCGGAAGCGGAACACGCAGGAGGGAAATTGCATCAAGGAGCAGGTAATCGGGTTGCGGGGTGAGCGTTTGAAGCGCCCGCTCCATGGCAATGATGGTCGCCTGAAGGATGTTCACCAGGTCGATGGTCCGCTCATCGGCAATGCCGACGCCGTAGCAGACCGCCTCAGTTGCGTATCACCTCGAACAGCCTCTCCCGCTCTCGTTCAGGGACCTGTTTGGAATCAGTGAGTCCCGGGATCAGCAGGCCGTCGGGCAGCACCACGGCAGCGGCCACCACCGGACCGGCCAGCGGACCCCTGCCGGCCTCATCCAGCCCAGCGATACACCTGTAGCCGGCCTCGCGCGTGCTTCGTTCGAAGAACAGGGGGTCACACTCCAGTTCATTGCTGAACAAATCAGCAGTGCGGTCTGGATGAGGTTCTCGCGGGCGTGACCGTCCATGAGGCATAGCGACCTCAAATAATAAAATACCAAATAACAAATCCCAAATCTCAAATAATTTCCAATGTTGCTGCGCTGGAAATTCTTATTTGTCGTTCGGGATTTATCTGGAGCTTGCTTTTGGGCTTTGGCGCGTGAAGTCTTACTTCTGCTCTGTTGGCTCGACCTGCGTTGCGCCGGCCACGGCTGCATAAACGCGCTCTTTCTCTTTGATCCTGGCTGCCTTGCCGCGCAGCTCTCTCAGGAAATACAGCTTTGCCCGGCGGACCTTGCCTTGCTTGGCGATCTCGATCTTATCGATCATGGGAGAATGGGTTGGAAAGAGCCTCTCGACACCCACGCCGTAGGACAATTTCCGGACCCGGATGAGCTCGCGCGCGCCCGCACCCTGGCGGCCGATGAGCACGCCCTCGTAGACCTGGATCCTCTCTTTATCTCCTTCCACCACCTTCGTATGAACGCGGATGGTATCACCCACGCGGAAGTTCGGGATCACTTCTTTCAACTGCGCCTTTTCCAACGACTGTATGATGTTCATGGCAACCCTCCTGCTTTAAATTCCAAAGTTCACATTCCAAATCACAATTAAATTCCAAACTACAAGGTTTGATATCCTGGAATTCTGTTTATTGGAGCTTATTGGTAACTTGGTGCTTGATCATTAGCATTAGTGCTTATTGCGATTTCAATTCCTTCTTCAACACATCAAGTATCTTCCGATCTTCATCGGTGAGATACGCTGTTGCCAACAGGTCCGGCCTTTTCATGAGAGTGGCCTTGAGCGATTCGCGCCTGCGCCACTTTTCGATTTCCGCGTGGTTGCCCGAGAGGAGCACGTCCGGGACCTTTCTGCCGCGAAACTCTGCGGGCCGCGTATAGTGCGGATGGTCGAGCAGCCCGTCGCCGAAGGAATCCCGGTACGCCGACTCGTCGTCGCCCAGAACACCGGGCAAGAGCCTTGCTGCTGCGTCAATCACCACGAGCGCCGCGAGTTCTCCTCCGGTGAGCACGTAGTCGCCAATCGAGAGCTCTTCGTCAACGAGGGCTTCGACAACTCGTTCATCGATGGCCTCGTAGTGTCCGCAAAGCAGAACGATCCTCCTCGTTTCCCCGGAAAGCTCTTCCGCCCGTTTTTGATCAAAAAGCCTGCCTTGCGGCGAGAGCAGGATCGTCAGCTGCTTTTCTCCGGGATGCTCTGCTTGGATCGCTTCAACGGCACTGAAGATCGGCCCGGGTTTAAGCACCATACCGGCGCCGCCGCCATAGGGGCTGTCGTCGGCGGTCCTGTGTTTGTCTTCCGTAGTGTCCCGGATGTTCCGGACCGCCACGTTCAGAAGCCCTTTTTCCCGGCCCCGCTTCAGAATGCTCTCGTTCAGCGGACCCTCAAGTATCCCGGGGAACAGGGTGAGCACCTCGAAATTCAGTCTTCGCATAAGTGACGGGACCGTTGTATCCCTTTATTCCATCAGGCCGTCCATCAGATGGATGACCATCTGTCTTGCCTTCCGGTCGATCCGCTTGATCACTTCCTTCGTCGCAGGGAGATAGACTTCCTGCCTGCCGCGTTTCATCACGTACACGTCGTTGCTGCCCGTTTCAAAGATGTCCACGATGGCGCCGAGCTTTTCGCCGCCTTCGGAAAGGACGTCCATGCCGATAAGCTCGTACCAGTAATACCGCCCTTCGGGCAGCGGAACCACGTCTTCCTCCGGAACTTTGACGAGCCACCCGTTCAGTACCTTGGCCGTCTCGGGAGAATCGTAGCCGCTAAAAACAAGGAGCGGCGTCTCACCGGCATACCGAACGGACTTCACTTCGCAAACGATCTCTTTGCCTGCTGGTGAGACCAGATACACCCGGCTCAGGTCCTTGAAGCGCTCCGGGAAGTCTGTCATGGGCTCAATCTTCATCTCGCCCTTGACGCCAAAAGGTTTAACCGCTTTGCCGATGGTTATGAGCATGAGCGCGTGCTCGCGGATTCGGAATGATGTCTTCACGGTTTTGCGGTATTCACTCCGCACTCCGAACTCCGAACTAAGACTACTTCGCGGCTTCTGCGAACTGCTTCATGACCCCGACCTTGGAGAGCAGGGTCCTCGCTGTATCAGAGGGGATTGCGCCCTTCTTGAGCCAGTCCAATGCCTTGGTCTGGTCAACCTTGATCTCCGCCGGCTTCTTAAGAGGATCGTAGGTGCCGACCATCTCAATAAAGCGTCCGTCTCTCGGCGAACGGGCATCCGCCACCACCAGCCGGTAGTACGGCTTTTTGTGGGTTCCCATCCTCTTCAGTCTGATCTTTACAGCCATGTGTTCACCTCTTTCTTCTCAATAATGCTATAACAACTCAACCACGAAGGCAACAAGTCATGAAGAAAAACTACCGCGTAAATTGAAACGTTCTTTTCTTTACTTCGTGTCTTCGTATCTTTGCGGAAACGAATTAAAACGGCATCCTCCCGCCGAGCATCTTGCCGATATTACCCATCTTTCCCATCTTGCCGCCCGACATGGCCTTCACCATCTTGCGCATCTCGGCAAACTGCTTCAGGAGCCGGTTCACATCCTGCACCTGGGTGCCGCTGCCTTTGGCGATGCGGACCCTGCGGCTGCCGTTGATGACCATGTAGTCGGCCCGCTCTTTGGGGGTCATGGAGCTGATGATGGCGTCAACCTTCGTCAGCTCCTTCTCATTCACCTGCGCGTCCGGGAGCTTCATCTTGCCCATCCCGGGGATCATTCCCATGATCTGCTCAAGACCGCCGAGTTTTTTCACCTGCTTCAGCTGGCTGCGGAAATCGTCCAGGTCGAAGGAGTTCTTCTTGAGCTTCTTCGCAAGCTTGAGCGCCTCTTCCTGGTCAACGTTCTCCTGCGCCTTTTCGATGAGCGACATCACGTCGCCCATGCCGAGGATACGCGAAGCCATGCGGTCCGGATGGAACGGCTCGAGAGCATCGAGCTTCTCGCCCATGCCGACGAACTTGAGCGGCTTTCCGGTCACGGACCTGACCGAGAGCGCCGCGCCGCCGCGCGCATCGCCATCGAGCTTGGTCAGGACCACGCCGTCGAACCCCAGGTCGGCGTTGAACTTCGCGGCGATATTCACGGCTTCCTGGCCGGTCATCGCATCGGCAACGAACAGTATTTCGCTCGGCTTGACCCCGGCCTTGATCTGCCGGAGCTCATCCATGAGCGGCTCGTCTATCTGGAGCCTGCCCGCCGTATCGAGGATCACCACCTCATACAAGGATGAAGCTGCCTGCTTGACCGCCGCGCGGCAAATGACAACGGGGTCCCGCTCTTCCGTTAAATAAGCATCGACCCCGACCTGCTTCGCAAGGGTGATGAGCTGCTGAATGGCCGCCGGCCTGCTCGTATCCGCCGGGACCAGAAGGACCCTGCGTCCATCCTTCTTGAAGTTCTTTGCCAGCTTACCGGCAGTGGTCGTCTTGCCTGACCCTTGCAAGCCAACCATCATAATGATGGTCGGCGGGTTCGGCGACAGAAAAAGCTTTGCCTGCGTTCCGCCCAGGAGCGCTACAAGCTCCTCGTGGACGATCTTGACAACCTGCTGCCCAGGGGTAAGGCTTGAGAGAATTTCCTGCCCAACCGCCCGTTCCTGGACCTTGCCGATGAACTCCTTCACCACCTTGAAGTTTACATCGGCTTCAAGGAGCGCAAGGCGCACCTCGCGCAAGGCCTCCTTGACATCTTCCTCTTTGAGGGACCCCCTGCCACGGAGCTTCTTGAAAACAGACTCTAATTTACCACTTAAGGCATCAAACATTGAATACACCCGCTCGGCAAAGAATAGTAAATATATAAGATAAGTCCATTATTGTCAAGGATTTTCTCTTGGAAAGACACGGTTCCTCACGCCAGCCAGTCGGATCTCCTTTTAAAAGAAATGACACGATCAGCCAATTGCAGATTTATATTGCCTATGGCTAAAGCTACAATTATAATATCATCTATCATTAGACTTAGCTATTGCGTTTCCTCTTCAGAAGGCAAAGTTATTGAAATAATTGAAATTAGTCATATCGCGAAAGGAGAAAACATGTTGTATAAACGATTGATGTGCTTTACACATCAGGGTCATATCAATACCCAATGAGAAAATTGAAAATAGGTTGTCAACAGATTAGGAATAAGATCATAAAGTTAATGTGCTTTCCCGGATCAGGGTCCTATCAATACCCGAGTTGGAAAAATCAAAGGAAAGGATTATCTAAAAGGAAGGGATCCTCATATCCCACGTTGAAAAGCAAGGGATTATTAAACAGATGGACAAGCCATAACCTTTTCACTGGAATTCCTTAACTCTCAGACTTTAAGGGACCATCCTTATCTTATGTTCCACCCGGCTGGTCACCTCAGTTTTGGACGGAACCTCACTTTCTCCCGCGTAGTGAAATTTGGTATTCACCAGTTCCTCTGCATGTTCCACAGGTGGATACAGCTTCATAGACCTGATCCTCCCCTTTTCATCATACTCATAGAGGGTGTATCCCATCACCATCTCCTGGGCATTCACGATCACGCGTCTCAGCTCAATTGCCGTTTCAGGGATGCTGGAAACGATACCGACGACAAATCCGGTCACCCCGCCAATGACGATCGGGGCCGTCATGATCGCGAGATACAGGGCCGCTTCCCTGCCCGATCCATAAAAAGACACGCCTAAGTGACCTGAGATGTCCAGTCCTGCCTGGAAGCCCCTTCCCGTCCACTCGTAGACAATCGCAAGCGGCTTTCTCATATCGGCTTGCTGCTGTTCAATGATCGCGATATCGTATGACCGCACCGGCCTCTCGTTTACGGCATGAACAAGCGTAAACTGCTCGCCTGCTCCGCCGGGACGCGTGCCGAGCTTTTCCCGAAACAGCGGACGGCCATGCTCGTCGTATTCGATCTTCTTCACCATGAACGTGGTTTGATTTGGAACAGACGGGTATTCAACAAGCGGCTTGACGCGTTCGGTCATGCAGCCGCTCAGGACCAGCATCACACACACGGAAATGACTGCGCAGACCCGCATGCATACGCCGCTCTTACAGGAATGGATCATACAGCTGGTTTCCTCACCAGCTCGTACACCGTCACTTCAGGAGGAGCAAGAAAACGGATGGGCGGCCCCCAGGTGCCGGTCCCGCGGCTGACATGGAGCAGCGAGCCCTGGCCGAGGTCATAGTTGCCTGCGATCATCGGGAAGGTGAGCCGGACAAGCAGAGTAAAGGGGAATATCTGACCTCTGTGCGTGTGGCCGGATATTTGAAGGTCGAAAAGGCCGATGGTAGATTTATCGATCCGCGGCTGGTGTTTCAAGAACAGGATGAAGCGGTTATGATCTTGTTTTGCAAGCAGCTCCTTCTCTGATATAGGCTCCTCGATTTTCATTTGGACCGCTGTCCGGTCGTCAACGCCGACCAGCGTGATCGGTCCAACATCCATTGCTTCATTCTGCAGGACCGTGAAACCGGACTCCCGCGTGAACGCAAGCGCTTTCTCGACCCCGGCATAATACTCGTGGTTCCCGGTGATCGCATAGTTGCCATATGTTGTCTTGACCCCGCGCAGAAGTTCTCCGAGGCCCGTCAGGTGGTTGATCTGGGCGTCCACCAGGTCTCCCGTGGAAATGAGTATATCGGGCTTTGCGGACTTGACCACATCGAGCATCTTTTCGAGGCGTTCGCACCGGATGACCAGACCCAGGTGAACGTCCGTGATCTGCGCGATCGTGAGCCGGTCAATCCCCGGAGGAAGCTTCGTTGTCTCGATCCTGACACGCTCAAGCCGAATGTCCCTCGCCTCAAAATACCCGTACAGGTTGATGACAAGTGATATGCCGAGGCAGATGAAAAATGCCGGCCGCGCAGTGGGAAGATATGCGGATGCGTCCGTCCGTGTCAGCCATCCGGCAGTGCGGGTGAGAAGAGCGTAGATATCAAAGAGAAGCGAGCTGCAGAAGAACAAGAACAGCGCTGCCATCCAGAAGTAGGTGACGTAGGCAAGCACTCGCGCGGAAATTTCGTAGTCGTGGTCTTCGAGCGAGCGTACCAAAAAGAGCGCGAAGATCATGAGCAGCATGAATGCGGAAATGAGGACGCCGGCAAGCGGACCGAATTGCAGCGCGCTCCGTGCTTTCAGGAATGCGTAGACATGGACACTGCCGTAAACGGCGAAGACAAAGAAAATAAAGGAGATCATCTGCCGAAACTTACCCCCAGTCCTTCGGCGACCTTCACGAGTTCGCCGTCGGGATCGACGAGTTTGAGCTGACTGATCGCTTGTTCGAGGGGCACCGAGGTGATGACCGGCGGCTGGTACGAAACCATCTCGCCAAACCTCTTTTGCGCGATGAGTTCCACCGCGTAGGCGCCGTACCGCGTTGCGAGCAGCCGGTCGAAGGAGCACGGGCTGCCCCCGCGCTGCAAATGACCGAGCACGGTCACGCGCGTCTCGAAGCTGGTGCGCTTGCTGATCTCATTCGCCACGATCTCGCCCATGCCGCCGAGCCGGAGAACGTACCCGTCTGAGGCCTTCTCGCGCACCGCCATCTCTCCGCCCGCGGGCTTTGCGCCCTCGGCCACGACCACGATGCTCGACTTGCTGCCCGCTTTTTTCCGCTCCAGAAGCTTTTCCGTCACCTTCTCGATGCTGAAGGGGATCTCCGGGATCAGGATCACATCGGCGCTGCCCGCCATGCCCGACTCGAGGGCGATCCAGCCGGCGTATCTGCCCATGACCTCGAGAATAATGACCCGCTGGTGGCTCTCCGCCGTGGTATGGAGCTTGTCGAGCGCTTCGGTCGCCGTATCCACCGCGGTCTGAAACCCGAAGGTCACGTGGGTGGCCATGAGATCGTTGTCGATCGTCTTGGGGACACCGATGACAGGAACACCGCGCTGGTGAATACCTTCGCCGATCTTGAGGGAGCCGTCACCACCTATGACAACAAGCACATCCAACCCCAGTCCCCTGATGTTGTTCAGCACTTCAGAGGACCTGTCCTCAACGATTTCCCTGCCGTCGACAACCATCTTATGCGCAAAAGGGTTGCCGCGGTTCGTGGTCCCGAGAATGGTGCCTCCTATGAAGAGGATTCCCCGCGTGTTCCAGGAGGTGAGTTGGCGGGTCTTCGTTGGGGTGAGCAGCCCTTCGAATCCGTCGATGATGCCCGTCACCTGCCATCCGTACTTGAAAATAGCGGTCTTGGTGACCGCACGGATGACCGCATTGAGGCCTGGGGCATCACCGCCGCCTGACAAAACACCGATTCGCACAATTACCTCCAGTAAAAAATAGGGTTCAGGGTATAGGGTACAGGGTATAGGATTTAAGAAGCCCTCGCATTCCTGAACCCTGACCCCTGCTCCCTAAACCCCGCATTTAAATTCCCAAAAGTCTCGCCCCGCCTTCACCGGCGATCTTCCTCACCTCATCATAAGGGATCCCCGCCTGTTCAAAATGGGCAAGCTCCGCATCATAGGTTTCCCTGTATCGAGAATCAGGGAGCACGCAGTCCGTGCCAACGGCAAGGGGAACGCCGATACCATGCGCATACAGCATCATCTCGAGATGAGAACGGATCAGGCCGGAAACAAATGCCTCTGATTCTTTTGACACGTTGCCGGACTCAGCAGCGCGCTTGAGCGCTCCCACGGTCGGCACCCAGAATGTGGCTTTTTTTGCCATTCTATCGAGCGCTCGCTCAGACATGAAGAACCCATGCTCGATGGACCGCACTCCCGCTTCAGCAACGTCAATAAGAGCTTCTTCGCCGTTCACGTGCGCCATGACATCGAGCCCGCATGTTGCAGCAGCCTGCACGATAACGTGGAGTTCCTCTTTATTAAAACCTCCTGCTGTCACCCTGCCGGGCTCTTTGAAGCTCACGATGCCGGACGCCATTATTTTGATTATACCAGCCCCGGCTTTCTTAAGAGTGTAAATTGCTGATTTTATTTCTTCCGTGGTTTCAACGGGTATGCCGAACGATGAGCCGTAGCCCCCTTTTTTATAGAGGGCCCATCGGGCGGAGATGATAAGCGGAAGACTGCTGTCCTGGTCAATCGCAATAATTCCGCGCAGGGTATTGTCTCTCATGCCGGCATCGCGGACCGCTACAACGCCTGCATCGACAACAGCATCCAGACAACAGGTATCCTTGCAATGCACATGGGCGTCGACAAATCCGGCGCCGCGTCCGCTATCTCCCGGATATCTGTCTGATGGTAGATGAATGGGCTCTTCCCGCAACTTAAGAATATACCTTCAGTCCAGCCCCGATCGAGTACAATACATAATCCATAAAGGAGACCGTTTCATCGTCTGCGAGAATCAGCACATTCTTGCCGGTGTTCCGGATAAATGATGCACCGAATGTTCATGGCAGCTCGGGCAGTTCGAATAAGATATGGCGATCAGGATGTCCCTTCTGTGCTATCACGGGCGGTATTGTTCGTACAAGCTATCCGGTATCAGTTTCAGTTCACGGGTGAATTGGTCGTTCAGTGACTTGTACTGGTTGAATTCCGCGATCAGCTCTTTTCTCTTCCCCTCGTCCTGTAGCGGCTCCAGATCCATATTCTTACCGATGGAAAATAATACATCCTGATCGAGGAAATACATCCCGGAAATATAATCGATCAGGTTGGTTTTCGTATGTTTGAGCGGATAGTTGATGGATATTTCTGAAAGAAGGATCCGTATCCAGTCCCGAACCGACCCAGGAAACTGTGGAGGGGACAGCTATATTGTACTTCTTTTTAAGAAAAGCCAATAAGGAAGGGGTAATGTCCAATTGTGATGAGATCGACTCGATATGCGCTGTACGCTTGAGCATGGGCGAGAATATGATCAGCGGTACATGGAACCGATCGATCTTGGTGGACATCTCGATCTCAGGCAAGCGATGATCTCCGGTAATGATAAAGATGGTATTTCCGTAAGCGGGAAGTTTCGCGTACTGCTCAAAAAAGAAGCGCAATGCATCATCAGTATACATGATGGTGGAATATATCTTTTCGTACGTGCGATGGCGCTCCTTTTGTGTTTTATCAAAACCCAACCGGTCCATGCGGTCCTCAAAGCGCTTAATGTATTCCGCCTGATCGGGTATGGAATAGGAAGTATGCATGCTCATGGTTTGCACGAACGAAATATACGGCTGCTGCGAATCTCGACGATCCATTTCCAGCGCTTTCCTCATCACTTCCCTGTCGGGATAACCCCAGGTGGTACCGGGGCTTTTCATATACGTTTTGTCATAGTCATCGATACCGACCAATACATCCACGCCCTGTTGCTGGAGAAACAATCGTTCGTTATCAAAATCAGGATCACTGCCAATATAAAATTTGAGGCGATATCCGCTGTGTTTCAGGATGCTCATTAACGAAAGATGCTTGGGCATGTGTTTCCCCAGTTCATTAAAACCTTGCTCTGCGAAGGGCAATGAAGCCAAAATGGACGGAAGCGCCGCAAAGGTGCGCCCCTGTGAAGCAAGAAAATTCTCCCAATACAGGCTTTTCCCGGCCAACTCATCGAGAAACGGCGTAAAGCTTCCCAGATACGCATTGGGCCCACTGAAGGCCTTGCCCAGACCTTCCACCAGAATAAACACAAGGTTGGGCGGCCTGGTGGGATCAACATTGAAGAATTCGCCCAACACATCACGAGTTTCGTCGGTTCTCAAAAACGGATATACAGAGCTGACCTCTTTGGATACCGGTGGCGTATCAGGCCGCCTCCCGTCTCTGCGGGGGACATTGGCATAACTGCTCCCTTTTGCCGTCGCGAGAAAAATAGGCATAGGATTCTCCGGTGAAATACATCACTTTGTTCAACGCCAGATTATAAGATGATTCCGATGCGAATGATGACCTCGCGGGGAGTCCGGATACCGTGCAAGCCAGCACGACCCCCGTGCCTAATAGTATAAATGCATATGCCGGTTTGATTGATTTGCGGGAGTGTAAAACCACAAGCGCGACCCAGAATACGGCTACGGGTATGACAAACAGGAAGATTGATATTGAATCAATCGTGAGACCGCCGCTGATGGTTGTTTTTATTTCTTTCATGGAATAACCGAATAAATCGGCGCCGAGGGGAATTGCTGCCGTGGCGAAGTATTTGATCAATACTGCGTATATGATGATAACAATCGATCCACCAACCCCATAGGCCCAGGTGCGGTTGCTTTTCGTCCTTGTGATAACGCAAACGATAAGAAATGGGACAAACAGGAATGGAAGTATTTTCAGAAGGGCCACAATATCGAACAGGAGTGCCTGTACAATTACGGTCCGGATATCCTCCGGAAGATTAGTGGTCATGGAAATGGAGAAGAACTCCATCACGCGCATCGCAAGGAAGGCGATCAATAACGCCGATGAAAGGCTTACAAACAGAGCAGCGCAGTTTTTCAACGTATCGAGGAATGAATGTTCAGGTTCCGTCCGGACAGCATTGTTCATGCTTTGAATCCCATCCTTATCAAACAACCGGCTTACGTTATACGTTCCCGTGATTGTTCATTGGATCAATGTTGATTTTGATTCTTCAAATGGCTCACCTACCTTCATCCTGCATGCGCTCTGCCGCTTTCATCACCAGCGCTTTGAAATACTGGCCGAGATGCTTCGCTCATTGAAGGGGTAAATATTCTCTTCGCTGTAACCTGCCGATATTTTGAAGCCCCACCGCGAGTTGAAATATTTCTGGAATGCCGCTCCGATCGATTTACTCCTTGTTGTTTTAACGATGTCCGTTCCCGCGAGAAATTCGCCGCCCTGGCCAAATCCGGTGTTTATTTCGAAATAATCATCTCCATCCCCTGAAAAGTAGTATCGTGCGAGAACGCGGTGGGAAATGCTCAGTTCGGCGGATGATGGGACAAAGAGGGTCCGCCATCGGAAATACCAGTTGCCGGTGTATTTCCCCAGACCAAGGCCGTACATATCGACGTTGCTTCCCCCGAAATCCATGTGATCGTAGCTGCCGGAAAGCTCCCACGCCTTTCCTACCCCCTGAAAAATTTCCATGCGATAAGCATCATCGGGGAAAAGTTTAGCATTCGGTGAATACTGATATCGAATATTCGCATACGACCTCGGCCAGAGATCAACATACGCATCGAGTGCCACGGCATAGTCGCTTAATCCGAACCGCCTGGAATCGAGATAGTCAACAGCGAGCGAGCCATGTTGCCAGTAATGTCGAAGAGTAGCACCGTAATCGTACCATTCGCTGCGGACCGGCGTATATTTGCCGTAGCCATACGACAGGCTCGCCAACCATTTGTACGCTTCAGGCGCTGCTGATTCCGGTTCAGATCTGCGTTGTTTGAGGGAAAGAAGATACCGATCAATCTCGGAGTCCGGCGCGCCGTGTGCGCGGGCGGCTTCAAAATCCGCGCCGGCGGCCTCGAGATCGCCCGCCGATCGATGGGCTCTTGCGCGGGCGATGTAGGCGCTGGGGTCACCGGGATCCGCAGCTATCCATTTTCCATATGCGTTCACGGCATCGCTGGGCCGGTCGCTCCAGAGATACATGTCCCCAAGGGCAGACCAGGCATCGCCGTAGTCCGGTGACCGCTTCGTTACCGCGGTGAGGTCTTTCTCGGCCTCGCTTCCAGCGGTTCTCCCACGCATACGTCCGCCCTCGCGCCAGAAGCAGCTCCGAATTCTTCGGTCGCGTTGCCAGCAGTTCCGTGTAAAGCTTAATTGCTTCATCACGGTGTTTCGAAAAAGAGAGGGCTCTCGCGAGCTTGAACTTGGCCTCATACGATTTGGGATGAGTTTCAGCCTCCGCACGATAGTACTGTGCTGCAGCGTCATAGTCACCCCTTGACATCGCTGTGTCGCCATCCGCTAGCGCGGCGACAAGACTCAATGCAAGGAGAATCATCATTTCGTTAACCCTTCCTGATTATTATAATGCACGTATTACTTTCCCCAGCCTGTTTCCGGCGTGGCAGCGCAGAAAGCCCGGCTGCATGTTCTTCATTTAGTACTATCAGCAGCAACCGGCGCGTGTTCTTCGTGTCCTTTTTTGTGGACGTACTCCCACTTTCTCTTGCCAATGAAGTACTGGATGAGCGCTTCGAACCTCCAGAAAGAATTGATCTGACGATAGCCGAAATTTTCAAGCACTCCGTAGATGAGAAGTTTGAACAAGTGGCTCCACTTCGGATACCGCTTGAATGTCAATTCTTCGAGAAAGATACTGGCGGTCGAGAGAAACACTCCGTAGAATATCGCCAGCGTCAGGAAAAGCAGGAGAAAATCAAGGCTCAGGATCCCGAGGAAAAAGGAAATAATGACAAAGAAATATCCCAGGACTTCGATCACCGGGCCCAGGATCTCGAAAATAACATAGTAGGGCAGGACCGCCATTCCGATCCTCCCGAATTGAGGATTGAACATCATCTCTCTATTTTGGAAAATAGTCTGGATCAGGCCAAGGTGCCACCTTCTCCGTTGTCTGCCGAGCATTTTAAAATCATCCGGCGCTTCGGTCCAGCAGATAGGATCGGATACGAATCGTATCCGGTAGGGTTTTTTCTTTTTCAGCATATGTCGGTGAAGCCGGACGATCATGTCCATATCTTCCGCCAGGTTGCCCACCATGAATCCCCCCGCCTCCACCACACTGGCTTTTTGAAAGAGCGAAAAGGTCCCGGAAAGAATAAGCAGCGAGCGCAGGTTGTCCCATCCCACCCTGCCGAAGAGAAACCCCCGGATGTACTCCACGATCTGAAACAGGAGAAGCGTATTGTCAGGGAGATCGATCTCCTCGATCGTCGATCTCGTTGGTGAGACGCAGGCCGTTGATAATGCGCACGACCCCGCCGCTCGCGATCACCGGCACGTTGCTGTCAAGGAGCGGGGTCATGACCCGTATGAGGGCGTCTTTTTCAAGCAGTGAATCCGCGTCGAGTGAACAAAAATACGGCGACCGTGAAACATTTATCCCGCAGTTCAGCGCATCGGCCTTGCCGCCCTGCTCCTTGTCGATCACGAGGAGATGCGGTGTTTCCAGACTGAAGTAAAAACCCTTTACGGGTTTCGTCTTGAGAAACGTTCGATAGACGCGATCGATCTTTTTAAGACCGAACGTGTCGATCACTTTTTGCAATGTCCCGTCCGTCGACCCGTCGTTGATGATGATCACTTCGAAAAAAGGGTATTCAGTGGCAAGTGCGGATCTGATGCTCCTGAGAACGACCCTTTCCTCATTATGCATGGCGATCAGGATCGTGACAGGCGGGGTCTCCTGTGAGATGGTAAATTCTTTGTACGGGGAATATTTTATACGGCGAAGGTGCCTGAATATCACACAAAGAGCAAGGGCCAGAAGGACCGAGTAAATCGTGTTCATGACTCCGAAGTAAACCCCGACGCAATAATTGAATCCGATAACCGTTATGATGAGTATTTTCTTCATGCGCCGGATCCCGTTTTCATCATACCGCGGATGAGCTCTTTTTCTGTTTCGTCGCCTTCCTGTTCCAGGTATTCACTGAGCGGTGTTGAAAATCCGAGGGAATGCATGATCTCAAGGACCTGGCGTGACTTTTCCTGGAGACCCCGGTCACTGGCCTTGAGGTTTTTAATGAGTCGGCCGGAGAAATTCGTCTTCTCGATCTCCTCGCAAATGCTGTCTTTCGCATACCCGTCGGCGCCCGTCAGTATCTCGAGAAATATGTCGAGAGAACGCTCACCGAGAACGATCAGCGCCTGCGCTGCTTCATTTCGCACCTGCCAGTTTTCGTCAAAAATCAGTTTTTCCACCGATGGCGCGAACGCTTCATACCCCAGCGCTCTGATGGACCGTATTGCCTGTAGCCTGACAAACCACACCGGATCTTGAAGCAGGGGAAGGACCAGCTCCGGCAGATTGTGGACCGCACGGACATTTTCACTCCGGCCCACCACCTTGAGCGCCTTGCTCCTCACTTCGGCATTCATGCTCGAAAGATACCTGGCGGCCAGGCGGACCGATCGTGGATCAGCAGGTAATCGGGAAAGAATATCCAGAATGCACGATATGATCCAGAGATTGTCCAGTCCCGACTTTTGCTCGACCAGATAGGGGATCGCGTCCGCGCCAAAAGCCTGCAGGGCCATTCCCATTGCCTTGCGCGTCACGATCGACCGGTCAAGGATGACCGGTAATCGCTCGACGATTGCCTGCAATGCCGCTCGTCCTCCAATTCTACTCAGCGACCGAACGACAACTGAAACGATCTCCGGTTTATTTTCGTCGAGCAGGGCAATGAGTTTTGGAACTGATGATTCGCTTTTCATCCTGCCAAGCCTATCGACGCTCAGTGCACGCATCTGGACATTTCCGTAGTCAATGTACTTTTCATAATACCAGACATAGCCGAGCGAGAAGAACAGTGTATGCGCCTCATCCCTGTATCGTTCCTCGTCGATCAGTTGCAGGAGGACACCCTCGATCGCCTGCCATGCTTCTGAATTCGGAGAAGCGATGAACTCGCTCTGCGTACTCAGCATGGTTCCGGTTTCAAGCGACTCGCGGATTTTTTTATCGAAGACCTTTCTTAAATGGTCAAGCTTCCGGTATTTCCGTTTTTTGTATACCCTCCGGATGACACTCGTAAGAAACAGGGCGGCAATCAAGAGCAGCAGAGCTGCGATCGTCGTTATGATGATTACTATGATGACCTTATTTTGCATTACTCACAGTGTATTCGGTGTGTGGAATATCGGGCATGGATACTATGCGCCCGACAAGAATGTCATTGCAGCGCAGGTGTAATCATGCCGTTGTCTCTAAAGCTGAAATGGTCGCCGTCGCCGATGATGATATGGTCGAGCACCTGGATGCCGAGCACTTCACCCGCCTGGACGAGCCGCCGGGTAAGCAGGATGTCCTCCTGGCTCGGTTTGATATCGCCGCTCGGATGATTGTGGATGAAGATGACTGCCGCTGCCGATTCGCGAACCGCCGCCTTGAAGGTGTCGCGCGGATGCACGATGGATGCGGACAGGCTGCCGACCGAAATGACCTCTTCGCGGATGATCTTGTTCTTGGTATCCAGCAACGCGCAGCGGAAGATCTCTTTCATCAGGTCCTTCATCCTCGGCCTGTAATACGCGGCAACGTCGCTGCTTGAGCAAAAAGACGCGCCCGCAAGGGAGGGCTTCTGGTGCCGTCTACCGAGCTCGATGGCGGCCTTGATCTCTGCTGCCTTGGCCCGGCCGATGCCGTCCACCTCACAGAGTTCCCTGACACCAGCCTGCTCGATGCCGGCAAGGCTCCCAAAGCGCGTCAGGAGGTCACGCCCCACGTCTACCGCACTTCGCCCCGCTCTGCCGATCCGGATGATGATCGCAAGGAGCTGTGCTTCCGAGAGCGTTGACGGGCCGTGTGTTATCAGCCGCTCACGTGGTCGCTCGTCCTCGGGCCAGTTCTTAACGCTCCGGTTCTTTTTTTCGGGCATGTGGCCTCACTGCTTCATCGGTGAAACGTTCACTGTGCGATAAATTATAGAATGGACGCTGGCGCCTGTCAAATGAAAAAGGCGGCCCTGATCAAGCCGTGGCCGCCTTTTCCTCGGAAAATGATGCCGGACTTACATCTTTACAAATGCATCCTTCGGCGCATTGCATACCGGGCAAGCCCAGTCATCAGGAAGGTCTTCAAACTTTTTCCCCTCTTTCGCATCATCATAAATATAGCCGCATACCGTGCATCTCCACATGATAGCCTCCTTATGGTACCGTTATTTTTTCGCGGGGTGTTTACCCAATGCTTGATGATGTGCACTGGCCCGGCTGACTGCCGTTGAATTGTTTGTGGTACACAATTGTTTTTTCCGCAAACTGTTTCCCGAATTCAAAACAGTTCTTATCGTCCTCGGGACTCGGCCGATACAGGACCTCAATGCCGGGCTCGACCACTTCGAGCCCCATTTTTTTGAAGGCCTCGTATGCCTCCTTCACCGCGCCGCCACCCCATCCAAAGCTCCCGAAGGCCCCGGCAAGCCGGTTCTTGGGGCGGAGCCCCCTGAGGTGCGTCAGGAACTCGGCAACGCTCGGGAACATGATATTGTTCAGCGTCGGCGTGCCCACCAGCATGGCGCGTGACTCCCAGACCCTCTTGATCGCCATGCTCATGGGAGTGGACCGGAGCTTGAGCACTTCCACGTCGACGCCCGTGGACTTGATCCCCTCCATGATCGGGATCGTCATATGTTCGGTGCTGTGCCACATGGTATCGTAGATGATCACGACGCGCAGGTCGGCCTTGTCGTTCGCCATGTCGAGATACATCTGGAGTATCTTAGCCGGGTCCTTCCTCCATATGATGCCGTGGTCCGGTGCGATCATATCGATTGCGAGTCCCAGCTTCTGGACCTCAGCGAGCTTGTTCTTCACGAGGGTGCCGAACGGCATCAGGATGTTCGCATAGTAGTCCCGCACCGCGTGCTCAAGCGCGGTGACCGAATACTGGTCGCAGTATTCATCGTCGAACCTCGCCGATGTGGCCACGTGCTGGCCAAAGGCATCCTGACTGATCAGAAGCTTATCTTCCTTCACATAGCTCATCATCGAATCCGGCCAGTGAAGCATCGGCGTTTCGAGGAAGGTGATGGTCTTGGCGCCGGTGTTGAGCGTGTCTCCGGTCTTGACGATCCTGAACCGCCATTTCGAGGTGTCGAAGAACCGGTCGAGGCCTTTTTTGCCGCGCGCGGTGATATGGATCAGTGCTTGAGGCGTGAGTTCCATGATCCGGTCGATGCTCGACATATGGTCGTTCTCGATGTGGTTGATCACCACGTTCTCGATCTTCGCGGGGTCAACAAGGCCCCTGATACTGTCGAGCGTATATTCGCAGAAATCATGCTTCACCGTATCGACAAGCGTCACGTGCTCGTCGAGGATGAGATAGTTATTGTATGATGTGCCGTGGGGCGTTACATATCCGTGAAAATCACGCACCGCCCAGTCTATTGCTCCGACCCAGAAGATGCCGGGTTTTATCTTTACAGCGCCCATGAAAACCTCCTCGTAAAGTATATCATGCCAGTCGGAAAAAGTCGTCTTCGGAAGAGTTTATAAAGACTTCCCCTTCGTTTTGCATGGGGAACAGTGACCGTAAAACGAAATATGGTTTCCCAGAAGAGTAAAATCCGGCGCCATATCTCCCGGCAGGTCGACGGCGATCCCCGCGGGGATGTCCACGATCTTACGACACAGGACACACATGAGATGATGATGGTGGCTGGTGTCCGGATCGTAGCGCTTTCTCTCGGGATCAATGGTGAGTTCGCGCAGGGCGCCCGCCTGAGCGAGCGTGTTCAGTGTATTATAGACTGTCGCGAACGACAGGGACCGGTACCGTATCGACACGGCCCGGTAGATTTCCTCCGCCGAGGGATGGGAGGTGTTCCCCTCCAGATAGTCGAGGATGGCGAGCCGTTGCGGGGTGCGCTTGAACTGGGTCCCCAACTCCCTTTTCTGAAAATATTTTGTGCGCATATTATTTAGAATCAATATAAATTATGAGCAGGAAGCTGTCAAGGTTTATTCCGGTCCACTTCTCCCTGCAACCGTCAATCCGGCCGGACGCGGCAGTCCGTTCCCTCCAATGAAAAAAAAGGCAGCCCGGAGGCTGCCTTTTGAAATAAACTGAAAGAGCAAGTATGTATTATTTCTGTCCGTGCTGCTCCGCCACCTGTATCCTGATCATTGCCCGGAGCAGATCGATGCGGGCCTTGTCGTAGTCCTTCTGCTCCAGTTTGTCGCTCAGCGCTTTCTCGGCGCGTTCTTTGACGATCCGCTCCTCGGTGAGGTCGATATCGGACGCGCGGTCCGCGCCTTCAGCGAGTATGGTGACATGGTCCGCAACGACTTCCGCATACCCCCAATCGACGGCAAGGTAGTGCCACTGCGTGCCCTCGCGATAAGAGAGCATGCCGACTTTAAGCGTGGTGAGAAAGGATGTGTGGCCCGGCAGCACGCCGAACTCGCCTTCACTGCCCGGAGCTATAATTTCATCCACGCGCTCCGAGCGGACCACCTGGCGGCTCGGCGCAACGATCTCGAGGAGCATTTTCCCTTTTTCAGCAACCATTGTCTTTTTCCAATCCTCGTTACTCAATTTCGTTCAGTTGGACGATATTGGTTCCTGCGCTGGTTAACGCTTGTAGCCGAGCTTCTCCGCCTTCTCGAATACTTCCTCGATAGGACCGACCATGTAGAATGCCTGCTCGGGGATATCATCCATCTTGCCATCGACAACTTCCTTGAATCCCTTGATGGTCTCTTTCAGCGGCACGTATTTTCCCGGGGTGCCCGTAAAGGCCTCTGCCACCTGGAACGGCTGCGACAGGAAGCGCTGGATCTTCCTGGCCCTTGACACGGAAAGCTTGTCCTCGTCGGAAAGTTCGTCCATGCCGAGGATCGCGATGATGTCCTGGAGTTCCTTGTACCGCTGAAGCACGAGCTGCACCCGTTGCGCGACAGCGTAATGCTCCGCTCCGACCACGTGGGGATCCATGATGCGGGACGTCGAATCAAGGGGGTCAACAGCCGGGTAGATGCCCAGCTCTGAGATCTGGCGCGAAAGCACCGTGGTGGCATCGAGGTGCGCGAACGCCGTTGCCGGCGCCGGGTCGGTCAAATCGTCGGCAGGCACGTAGATGGCCTGCACCGAAGTGATGGAACCCTTCTTCGTGGAGGTGATGCGCTCCTGGAGGGCGCCCATCTCCGTGCCGAGCGTCGGCTGGTAGCCCACGGCTGAAGGCATGCGGCCGAGGAGCGCCGACACCTCGGAACCTGCCTGGGTGAAGCGGAATATGTTGTCAACGAACAGGAGCACGTCCTGTCCCATGGTATCGCGGAAATACTCGGCCACGGTCAGGGCCGAAAGACCGACGCGGAGCCTGGCTCCCGGCGGCTCGTTCATCTGGCCGTAAACCAGCGCCGTTCTGTTGATAACGCCCGACTCCTTCATTTCGGCCCAGAGGTCGTTTCCTTCACGGGTACGCTCGCCCACGCCCGCGAACACGGAGTAGCCGCCGTGCTGCTTTGCCACGTTGTTGATAAGCTCCATGATGAGCACGGTCTTGCCCACGCCCGCGCCGCCGAAGAGGCCGGTCTTGCCGCCCTTGGTATACGGGGCGAGGAGGTCGATGACCTTGATGCCGGTTTCGAAAAGCACCTTCGAGGGGTCCAGTTCTTCGAGCATCGGCGCGGAACGGTGAATAGGAAGGGTGTCCTTCGTCACGATCGGCCCCAGTTCGTCCACCGGCTCTCCGATCACGTTCATGATGCGGCCGAGCACTTCCTTGCCGACAGGCATGGAAATAGGCTTGCCGGTGTCGTTCACCTTCATGCCGCGCATGAGACCGTCGGTGGAAGACATGGCCACCGTACGCACCCGGTTCTCGCCGAGGTGCAGCGCGACCTCAAGCGTCAGATGGGTCTCGGGAGTTCCGAGGTTCTTGTCTTCCGCCTGATCGATCCGAAGCGCATTCATCAAATGGGGAAGGTTTCCGACGGGGAACTCGCAGTCCACCACGGCGCCCATCACCTGTACTATTTTACCTGTGCTCATTGGTAACCCCCTGTGGCAATATTCTTCGAATATTGAATTGGAAATTGAAAATTGAATATTGGAAATTGTAAGATGACTTGAACAATTTACAATTTCCAATCTTCAATCTTCAATTTCCAATTAGTTCTTATTTCTGTGCTTCCGCGCCTCCGACGATCTCGGATATTTCCTTCGTGATCGCGGCCTGGCGCTGCTTGTTGAACTTGAGCGTGAGCCGTTCGATCATGTCCTTCGCATTCCGTGTGGCCGAATCCATGGCGGTCATGCGCGAGCCCATTTCACTCGCCTGGCTTTCAAGCATCGCACGGTATACCTGCACCTCAACGTGCTTCTGCAGGATCGAGCTTAAGATAGCTTCGGCCGAAGGCTCGTACAGATAATCGACAGCGGCCGTGAACGGGTCCGCCTCGGCAGGCGGTTCCACGGGCAGGAGCTTCTCGAGGGTGACCTTCTGCTGCATCACGCTCTTGAACTCGTTGTAGAGCAGGTATACCTCATCGGTCTCGCCCGCTGCAAAACGCTCGACGATGTTTTTCCCCACATCGGCGGCCTTCTCATAGTCGATCATGCCGAGTTCCGACCACACTTTGCCCAGGGTATACACAGCACGCTTGCGGAAGAAGTCGCGTCCTTTGCGGCCCACGACGTTCACCTTAATTTCCTTGCCCTCGGCTTTTAACTGCTTGACCGTCTCGACGGCTTTGCGCAATATATTGGTATTGTAAGCGCCGCAGAGCCCCCGGTCGGACGTAAGCACAAGAAGCTTGACCTGCTTCGGCTCGCGCTTGGCCAGAAGCGGATGCTGCGCCCGCTCAACGCGGCTCGCGAGGTTCGCGATCACGGCCAGCATCTTGCGCGAATACGGACGAGCGGCGATCACGCGGTCCTGCGCGCGACGGAGCTTGGCAGCCGCGACCATCTTCATGGCCTTGGTGATCTGCTGGGTCTTCTTGACGCTCGTGATCTTTCTTTTAATGTCTCTTAAGCTGGGCATGAGTAATTCCTAAGTTTCAAGTTTCCAAGTTATGTTCAGTTTGTAGTTAACTCAGCAACTCATGAACTCTGAAACTATGAATTGAACGTTTACGCCGTGAACGTCTTCTTGAATTCCTCGATGGCGCTCTTGATACGCGCCTTGAGGTCGTCGTCGAGCTGCTTCTTACCCTTGATATCGTCGAGCAGCGGCTGGTGCTTGCTCGTCGCGAACCGCAGCAAGTTCCGACTCGAACTTCCTTACGGCGTTCACCGGCACTTCATCCACATAGCCGTTGGTCCCGGCGAAGATCACCAGGATCTGCTGCTCGACCGGGAGCGGTGAGTACTGGTCCTGCTTCAGGAGCTCGACCATGCGCTGACCGCGGTTCAGCTGGGCCAGCGTGGCCTTGTCGAGGTCGCTGCCGAACTGGGCAAAGGCCGCGAGTTCGCGGTACTGCGCCAGGTCGAGGCGGAGCGTGCCGGCCACCTGCTTCATGGCCTTGATCTGTGCGCTGCCGCCCACGCGCGACACCGAGATACCCACGTTGATGGCCGGCCGCACGCCGGAGTAGAACAGGTCGGACTCGAGGAAGATCTGTCCGTCGGTGATGGAGATCACGTTCGTCGGGATGTAGGCGGACACGTCGCCGGCCTGGGTCTCGATGATCGGGAGCGCCGTGAGCGATCCGCCGCCGAGCTTGTCGGACAGTTTTGCCGCGCGCTCGAGAAGACGGGAGTGGAGATAGAACACGTCTCCGGGATATGCCTCGCGGCCCGGCGGCCGGCGGAGGAGCAGCGAGAGCTGGCGGTAGGCCGTGGCCTGCTTCGACAGATCATCATACACGATCAGGGCGTGGCCGCCTTTGTCGCGGAAGTATTCGCCGATGGTGGCGCCCGTGTAGGGTGCGATGAACTGGAGCGGCGCCGGGTCGGACGCCGTGGCCGACACGATGATGGTGTAGTCCATGGCGCCGTGTTCCGTCAGGGTCTTGACCACCTGCGCGACCGTGGAGCGCTTCTGGCCGATGGCCACGTAGATGCAGATGACGTTCTGGCCCTTCTGGTTGATGATGGTGTCGATGGCAACGGCGGTCTTGCCGGTCTGGCGGTCGCCGATGATGAGCTCGCGCTGGCCGCGGCCGATCGGGATCATGGCGTCAATGGCCTTGATGCCGGTCTGGAGCGACTCGCGCACCGACTGGCGCTTCACGATGCCCGGCGCGATCACTTCGATGTGGCGGAACTCCTTGGAAGCGATGGGGCCCTTGCCGTCGATGGGCTGGCCGATGCCGTCCACCACGCGGCCGATGATGGCGTCGCCCACGGGGACTTCGGCGATCCTCTTGGTCCGCTTGACGATGTCCCCTTCGCGGATCTTGGAGTCGTCGCCCATGAGCACCGCGCCCACGTTCTCCTCTTCGAGGTTCAGCGCCATGCCCATGACGCCGCCGGGGAATTCAAGGAGCTCGCCGGACATGACGTTGTCGAGTCCGAAGATCTTGGCGATACCGTCGCCGACGGTGATCACCGTGCCGACTTCGGCGACCTCAACGGTCTTTTCGAAATCGGATATCTTCTTTTTTATGATCTCGCTGATTTCCTGTGCTTTGATCTGCATTGTTTACACCTCGTTGAGATCAGAAGTCAGGAGCCAGATAGTCAGAGAGTCAGGAGAAAAACGTTTGGCTTTTCTTCTGGCTTCTGGCTCCTGACTTCTGTCTTCTGGTTTATTAATTCATCAATTGACTTGCGCATCTTGTTCAGCTGGTTCTTGATGGACCCGTCGTAGATCGTGCTTCCGATCTGCGCCTTGGCCCCGCCGATAAGGGAGGCATCAACCTGGGCGTCGATGTCGACCTGCTTGCCGGTGAGCGCCTCAAGTTTTTTCTTGATCTCCGCAAGGTCGGCAGGATCAATTGCCGCGGCAGTGGTCAACCGCGCCATGGCGCGATTCGTGCGCTCTGCCAGGATCTCCAGGAAAGCCTCGTACATGTCCCTGACATATCTGATCCTGCCCGTCTCCGCCAGATGCTCCACGAACCGCTGGGTGGTCGGCTGCATGCCCAGCTTGAGCGCCAGGTCCTTGATGACCGCCTTCTTGTTCTCGGGAGTAAAGACAGGGCTTGCAAAAAGCTTCTGGAGAGCCGGCAGAGAATCCACGGCGCTCGTGAACGCGGCAAGGTCGTCCCTGGTCTTGTCAACGGTCTTCTTTTCCTCGGCAAGCTGCACGAGGGCTTTGGCATATCTCTTCGCGATGATCCGAATCAAGCCCGGCCTCCCACTTTGGCGATGTATTCCTTCACAATGCGCTCATGGTCCTGACCGCTGATCTTCTCTTTGATCCTGCCTTCCGCAAGGTCAAGGGAAAGGAGCGACGCCTCGGCCGCGAGCGCGGACTTTGCCTTATGGAGCTCCATGTCAATGCCCTGTTTGACCTGGGCCTGAACATCCTGTGCGACCTTCCGGCCTTCCTCAACGAGCGCCTGCCTGTCCTTCTCGCCGCGGGTCTGGGCATCGGCGACCATCCTGCCCGTCTCCGCCTCCATCTCCTTGATCTTCCGCTCCATGTCTGCGAGGGCGGCCACGGCACGCTCACGCGCCTCGTGCGAGTCCTGCATGGACTTTGCGATCTCGGCGGACCGATTTGCGAAGAAATCACGGATGGGCTTTCTGCCAAAATAGACGACAACCGACGCGATGATGGCAAAATTGACCAGTCGAGGCAGCCAGTCGCCCATGAAGGTGATCGCCTCTTCATGACCGCCGTGCTCAGCCTCCTGGGCGAAGGCAATTGCCGCGATCATGAGGTTTCCCGCAAGGCAGGATACTGTTGCTATGATTTTTTTCAGGCTTTTCATGATTTGTATTTTCTCTGAACTCTCGCGCTACTGAGCTACGAACCGCTTCTAAACCGCTCTTCCGAGCAGCTTGGAGGTAATTTCCTGCGACAGCCGCTCCGCCTCTTGCTTGAGGTCGGTCCGGGCCGACGCGGACGCCGCCGCGATCTCTTTCCGCGCCTTGTCCAGCAATTCGATCGCCTTGTCGCGCTCCGCGGAGATCATGTCACGCTGGGCGTCGAGGCCCTGCTGATAAACAGTATTGTAGGTTGTTGCGGCCTTTTGCTTTGCCTCGGCCAGAGATGCATTATACCGCTCCAGGATGGCCTGCATGCGCTCCTGCGCGGCCTTGGAATCGCCCAACGCGGAACTGATGCCCTGCTCGCGCTCCAGCATGACCTGCCGGATGGGCTTGAAGAGGATAAAATTAAGCACGATAAGCAGCACGATGAAGTTGGCGAGCTGCCAAAGGAGTGTGATGTTAATGTCTATCATAAGTGCGTGTGCCTCTTCTGTTCAGCAGAGAAAGGGAAATTCACGTTCTGAAGTCTAAAAAAATTATCACAACGTCCCACTACTTGTCAAGAATTTTGCCTATTAATAATATAAATGAGCGCAGGGTTTTTGGTTATAGAAAAAAGGCTGAACACGCGGGAAGAACGCGGAGCTTCGCGGCTGGCAGCCAGGAAGCGGTCGTGAGGGGAGCATGTTCCGTACCAACATCTCGCTGTTTCACTTCGGTTGTTCAGCCGGCCGGTCGCGGCAATTGCCGGCACGGTTCGAGGATCGCGTTGATGTCTTTATCGCCGTATTGTTCACGCCGCCAGCGGTAAGGCAGGTCGATGATCTCGCCCGGCCGGGTGATGGAGCATAACGCGCGAAACGCCTCGGCAAGAACAACCCGCTGCTGGTCCGTGTTGAACGGTTCGCCCAGCGGATGGCCGAACGGCCAGCGCAGATAAACGGTCCGCGGCGGCTTCACCTTTACGGAATAGTCCCGAACGATCGAAATGCCGATGGTGGGTGTCCCTTGCCGCTCGATCTCCCGCTGGATCAGCCCCACGGACTGATTGCAGATGCCTCAGCCGGGCGTAAGCACTACCACGTCCGTGCCGTCCTGTCGTATCCGTTGTGCGATCTCGGGCGCTGTCGTGTTGATCAGCGTCGGGATGTGCGGCCCGGTGATATGTCCCATGAAACCATAATGATATCGGGCAACCTTTGCGATCGCGCCTTCGCGTTCGAACTCCCGCAGGCGCTCCACGGGAAAGACCACGTTGATGTCACGGTCCGCGTCCGCGTGGTCGTAATAGTCGTGGGTGATCATCAGGTCTTCGAGCGGGCGGGTGAGATCGATGACACGCCAGGAAGGATCGCCGTTCCGGTCGGCCATGTCGAAGGGCTTCTGGTCGCGGTGATGCACGCCCGCGGTCGTCACCATTGTCACGGTGCACTCCGAAAGCGGCTTTACGAACGGCGTCCAGGGCACGTCCTCCGATTCCCACGGCGCGTAGGCCTGCACGAAACGCGTCGCGAGCGAGGGAAACCTCGTGATCACGCGCGCTATCAAACGATTTTTAAGGCTGTTCCAGGTCATGTTGTTTTGCATGCGATCAAAGAGAATTGCAACAGCGGCTTTTTAGTAACTAAGTGAATCAAATTCTACTCAAAATGGCAAGAATTTTCTCGCAAAGGCGCAAAGTTCGCAGAGAAAAGCTAAATTAATATTCCGGTTTAAAACAAGACTAAAAAATTCGATTTACTCTGCGTCCTCCGCGTCTGCTTGTGCCCGCTTTCGCAAGAGCAGGGTTCGAGAGACGCTTGTTTTTGGTTCCGGCTTGTCCGGGTTAGGGCGCGGTGCTTCAAGAATGTATCCAGTCTACCTGAAGGAAGGAGGGAAGGTCAAGGCGTTATAGACAAAAAGAGCGGTACGTGCTTTAAGCGTACCGCCCGAAGTCATTTCGAGCGCCGTTGTCACGGCGAAGAAGTATATACTTCAAAATTTGTCATTGTCCAGGGTCTGATGGTGTTGGCGAAGGCTCGGACGATGGTGCGGGTACTACCGTGCAGCGCAATTCACATTGTTTTCTGATATCTTGGCATCTTGACTGGCAATGATCATCAGTGCTCATGCATCCATTATAACAGTTCGTATAGCTCTCTGAACAATCAGCGGCACAGTCTGCGAGAGAATTTGTAACAGTAAAAACAGAAATAAGCACAAGCATCATCAACAAGACGAACGATATTCGCAATTTCATTCTAGCCTCCTTTGATTGTTTTTTAATGCCGAAAACTTATTCCCGTTACTCACTTATATTGCAATTATAGTCAAATTATTTTATTTGTAAAGCAACCATTTTCAAGTATTAGAGTACCAAGGGGTCATGAGGTCAGGCTGTTCCAGATGGCTTTCCGGGCAAAGACCCCGTTACCTTAGCCAAGTGTGAGATACCCGTCAGGGGCCAGACTGGTTGCAAGCATCACCATGTTGATATCTCGATGCTCCCTCCAGGAGCTCGCCTGTCTGTTTGCAGGTTCAAGCCAAAACGTCTCAATAACGTCACGAAGAGGCATATACTGCATCAGGCTTTCGGTCCGTGAATGAATGCGCTGTTTCATTTTGAAATCGTGTGGAGTTTGCTTGATCAGTCCCGGCAACTTCTCTAGTGCGCGTAATCCAATAGACAAGCCCAGTTCCCGAAATGCGAGCCGGTAATCAGCAGGAAGCATCAAGGGGTCCCTTTCCCTTGCATAGGATTGCAAACCGATCAGGGAAGCATCCAGGAGAGCATCCAGAAGTTCGGCTTGATCAACACCTTCGATCATTATCAATTGAGCCAATTTGCATGCGGCACTCAAGAGTTCGCCAATACCCAAGGGGTCATCTGTTACCCAACTTTTTCTTTCACAAATGTCGGCCATGTCCTTGATCTCTGCGCTGAGGTCTGAGCCGTGTTGATCTATCGGGATCTTTTTCCGCAGTCGACTGAAGTTGGAGATACGTGATGAATCCATCGAGAGGATCGTGCTGCCCCATCGAGGCTACAAGCGGATACGAGAGGTCAATGCTCATTTTCCAGTGCATGCGTTTCTGACCGCCGGACGACGGTACATAGGTGAACCTGGCGTGGGCGGTTTTCGCAAGCTCGATCGCCCATCTGTTGCAGGTTGGATCTCCAGTGACCCTGCTTACTCTATTGAGAGCGTGCATCCACTTCGTCAGGTAATGATAGTACTGTCCATCCCGGTCCCATTCCAGCTGTTCATCATAGGGATCACCGGGCCCGCGCTCGTTCATGCCCTTGCCGATCCGCAACCCGCCTTTTGTAGGGTGCAATCTGCCTTCCTGTTCACTGAGACCGCTGATCCAGCCGGTCCGTGGGTCATCGTCACGGTGTCGTCCGAGTATGAAATGGACCTGATCGATGAGGTGCAGCGCGAGCTTCTTGTATTGTTCATCACCTGTCTGACGATAAAGCCCCAGGAAGTTGCAGACGGCAAAAGCGTCTGTCCATAAGTAGCGCCGCGGCGCTTTACTGTCCGAGAGGAGCCCGGTCAGATCGGCAAACTCGCTCATGACATTCAGGGCCAGTGAACTGGAGGTGTTTTGTTCCATCTTTCCCCTACACTCTTCCTAACCCGGACAAGCCGGAACCAAAACTTTTGAACTCGCGAAGGCGCGAAGGTCGCGAAGGAAACCAATAAATCTTAATTAAAATAGAAGTCCTTTTGTTATTGCCGTCCTTTGCGCTCTTCGCGCCTTTGCGGTAAATATTCTTGCCGTTTTGAGTAGAATTTGATTCCTTAGTTACTAATTATAGCGTTTGTTCCAAGGATAGATTTCTAGTTGAAATATGCACATTGAGACATCATGCCATTGGTGCGACTTCCGGGAAGGATGCGAGAAGAATAGGGGCAGAGTCAAGCATTGTAACATGCACGCCATACTCGTGACACAGGAAGGGCATGTCGTATCCTACAAGCCCTTCGCTCTGTTTGAAGCCATTCACGAGTTACTGATAAAAAAATGTGTCTAGCTCGCCCCAAGCGCCTTCGCCGCCTTGTTCACGTCCTTCGTCCCAACCCAAAGGATGGCGGCATAGCGGCCCGCTCCAGCCGACACAGCGTCAATGGCCGTAACGTTGATCTTTTTCTCCGCCATCGTTTTGAGCAAGTCCGCCACGGCGCCCTTCCGGTCATCGCCCTGGACCAAAAACCCGAACTTCTGAGGACGTGTCTTGATCTTCGCCGCCTTGACAGCATTCTTAAACACTGCCACATCCTCTGGGATAAAATCGAGCTGCGCCTTCCTGCCGCTTGGGAACCCCGTGAACGCCAAGAAGTTCACGCCCGCATCGGCCAAAGCCCCCAGCACTCGTGCCCCCTCACCCGGCTTGTTCGGTACATCCATAGCAAAATACGCCACCTTCCTGATAGTATCCGCCATATCTAACACCTCCTTTTAAGATATTATAGCAGCTTTAAAAGATGCTCCTTAGAATAGGAAGAAACACACACTCTCTATTTCACGTATTGATCTTGAGTTCTCATATCATTGACTAATCGCCTGTCCACCTATAAGCTTGCAATGACAGTTGATGAACAGGAGATGCAGGATACGTATTGATCTGTACGTCTGCGACATATCTCAGAAATAATAACTTCATGTCGAAGCATTCGGCGCATGAGTCATTCTGAAACATTGAAGTTTCCATTCCTCGAAACTATCAACAGTTCATGTCGAAGTTTATCTATGGTTAGTAATTCATCCATTACCATCAACGGATATGTAACCCAATTTATGCTGATTATGGTATCATAAACTCATGGCGTACACATATTGCTAACGTTAATGAAAAACACTGAGGATGATTATGGCAAAAACGAATATGAAAACCGTATCTCTGGTTCTTGGAAGTGGCGGCGCTCGAGGTTTAGCGCATATTGGCGTAATTCATTGGCTTGAAGAAAATGATTACAAAATACGCTCAATAGCCGGTTCCTCAATTGGTGCGCTCATAGGGGGGATATATGCAGCCGGAAAACTGGATGAATATGAGCAATGGGTGCGTTCCATAACGAAAGTCGACATAGTCACTTTGCTGGATCTTTCCTGGGAAAAGAGCGGGCTAGTGAAAGGCGACAAAATTATCAACACCTTGATCGATCTAGTGGGAGAGCAACTAATCGAAGATCTCGCCGATTTCATATACGGCTGTTGCTACTGACCTTAAGAACCAGAAGGAAATATGGATAAAGTCAGGTAAACTTTTTGATGCGATAAGGGCTTCTATGTCAATACCCCTTTTTTTTACTCCATTTAAGTACAAAGGAGTCGATCTTATTGATGGAGGGGTTTTAAATCCTGTGCCTGTTGCGCCAACGATTGGTGATGAAACTGATATGACTATTGCTGTAAATCTGGGCGGCCCCGCAGAGAGCCTCGGAACAACCGAGTGGCGTGAGTCCTGCTCCCGTGTCCCATTCATCGCTGTTGCATGAAAAGATCAATCGCTTTATAAACCACCTCAAACGATCCGTGACAAGCAGTACAGGCCGGGATTGGGGGGGGTACGATATCGCCATTCAGGCGTTTGAGGCTATGCAGAGCACCATCGCACGTCAAAAGCTTGCTGCTTATCCACCAGACATAGTTATAGAAATTGCCAGGAACGCATGTCGGACATTGGAGTTTGATCGGGCATCCGAGATGATTGAATTGGGATATAGAAAGGCGAAAGAGTACCTGTCTCAAGCTTCCCGGTAATGCGAAACGATGGGCACTAACATCGTGCTGCAGCGGCTCGCCAATTTTAGCAATGGCCGCTGATCTTGAGACTCGCTGATGGACTGCTCGACGTGACGACCCTGCACACGCCGCGATTTCTCACAACCTATTGCAGCAGAAAGAGATGTCTGAAGCGATGGTCTCGACGCATGAAGTGATAGAAATTGGAGCAAACAAGTGCTATAATGAAGTCCAAGATGTTGAAAAAACACTCAGAAATTTGCATGGGACTTCACATCCAAACCCCGCGTGATGGCCACCGTAATGATTATGATAGTACTTTAGCTGAATTGACATGCTCGTCAAACGGATGATCTACTTATGTTATTTGGTAACTTATTCTGTTCAACCTCGCGCCTGTATTGAAAAGCTGATCGCTACTATATCGTATTTTCGTCGGAAAGGTCCGACAGACTCCTATGGCCTCTCAAGGACACAAATCCGAGCTCATGAACCTTCAGCTTATAATTGACTCGACTCCCGCTCTGATCCACAGCGGTCCGCCTGACGGCCGTCTCGATTTTTTCAATCAATATTGGCTGAACTTCGTCGGTCTTTCGTTGGAGCACCTGTTGGGCTGGAAATGGACGGCTTCAATTCATCCTGAAGACGTTGAAGCGTTCGTGGAAAAGTCGCGCGCGGCCCTTGAGGCAGGGGAGCCTTTCGAAGGAGAAGCACGCGTCCGGCGGGCGGATGGGGTATATCGCTGGATGCTCCACCGCAACGTGCCTTGCGTGACGAAAAGGGAAACATTGTCAGATGGTATGGGTCCAGTATAGATATCGAGAACCACAAGCGCACCGAAGCTTCCCTCCAAGGCGTTGGACGAAATCAATAAGTTGCAGGACCAACTTTCCAAGGAAAACATTGTGCTACGCGAAGAAGTTGACAGAACCTCGATGTTCGAGGAGATCGTGGGGGCCTCGCCGGCTCTGAAAGCTGTGCTGGCCCGCATCGACAAGGTCGCGCCGACTGATTCCATCGTCTTCATCACCGGTGAAACGGGCACGGGCAAGGAACTCGTGGCTCGAGCCATCCACAAGCGGTCGCCGCGTGCCTCGCGAGCCTTTGTGAGTGTCAATTGTGCTGCAATTCCCGCACCGTTGATCGCTTCGGAATTATTCGGTCATGAAAAAGGAGCTTTCACCGGAGCCCATCCAGCGGCGCCTCGGCCGTTTCGAGTTGGCGGAAGGAGGCACGATCTTTCTGGATGAAATCGGCGAGCTGCCGATGGAGACCCAGATTGCCCTGCTGCGGGTGCTGCAGGAGCACGAATTCGAGCGTTTGGGTGGCAACCAGCCGATCCGAGCCAACGCGCGGGTGATTACCGCCACCAATCGTGATTTGCAAGTCCGCCATTGAAGCCGGCAGCTTTCGGAGCGATCTATTCTACCGGCTCAATGTATTTCCCATCGAAATACCTCCCCTGCGTGAACGCAAAGAGGACATCCCCATGCTGGTGGAGTACTTCATCCATCGCTATGCCAGCAAGCTGGGGAAGAAAATACGGAGCGCCAGCAGGAAGACCATGGATCTGCTTCAGTCCTACTCCTGGCCGGGCAATATTCGAGAGCTACAGAATGTGATTGAACGGTCGATTATCGTCTGTGACACGGAAATTTTTCGGTCGATGAGAATTGGTTGGTTCGGGAGTCTTGTCAGACTCAGCCAGCCAGCCAACCGCTCTCCGACATGCTGGTGACTCAAACCAAAGAGATGATTGAGGCTGCTTTGGCTGAAAGCGGCGGCCGCGTGTCTGGACCGTCAGGTGCGGCCGCCAAGCTCGGGATGCCGCCCTCGACTCTGGAATCGAAGATCAAATCCCTCAAAATCAACAAATATCTCTTCAAATCCACCTAGAAGCTGCAATACCCTCCTCTCAAAATCCATTTTTCACGAACTTTCGCAAATTTTCGAAGAATCATCGTTTTGTAATTTTTGCCATCCAAGTATTTTCAATGACTTACGATTGGCATTGGCATTGCAATATAACATTCCATAAAACAAGAAGGTGAGTGGTCTCAGGAAAGAATCGATGACCTTGAGAATTCAGAAATCGGCGAAAGAGGAAGTCGTGGCCTTTACCCTGAGTGGTCGAATCAAGGCGGAAGAGGTGGCGGAGTTGCAAAGACTCTTAGAAGTCGAAGGACAAGATCACCGCATCGTTCTGGATCTGAAAGAGGTCAAGCTCGTGGATCGAGACGCTGTGAGATTTCTGGCTCGTTGCGAAGCGAATGGCACCCAGCTCGAGAATTGCCCGGCATATATCCGCGAATGGATTGGGAGAGAAGGACCCTGAAGGTAGACCGGTGTCAGCGCTAAGCAGTAATAAGGTTTCGGCCGAGCAGGCAATTCGAAATTTGTTTTACGTAGATTTCAACAAACGCATTTAGTACTTCTGGAGCATTAATCACATTAGAAAGGAGAAAAAAACATGAAAGGACAAAGTACCACGGATGTATTCAAGAAAGTTACGGGGATGTCTATCGGATTGGCCGTTCTGATGATCGTGTTGGGATTCTTGGCTGTTGCTCTGCCCCTTGCCACCGGGATTGGCGTCTCCATTTTGGTCGGTTGGATCGTCGTCTTCGGTGGTTTCACCTATGTGGCTTATGCCTTTGCTGCTGAAGGTGCCGGCGCCTTTCTCTGGCGAATGCTGATAGGGATAGTCTACGTTGCTGGCGGTTTTTATCTGGTATTCCATCCGGCGCTCGCATTGGCAGTCTCTCACATTAGTGCTGGCGGCCATCTTGGTAGCAGAAGGCGTGCTGCAGATGATCGTGTTTTTCCAGTTCCGCTCCCTGCCGGGTTCCGGATGGGTCCTCTTTGACAGCATAATGACCCTACTTCTGGGATTCCTGATCGGGTACCCATGGCCCTTCAGTTCAGGGTGGGCGATTGGAACCCTTGTGGGTATTAACCTCCTGGTGAGCGGTTTTACCCGGCTTATGTACTCGGTGGCAGCTCGAAGGGAACTGAAGGCGACGGCCTGATAACGGAAAACGCGACTGCTCGTGATTGTGACATCGCACCTCCGGGTCGCGATGAAAATATGTTCAAACATGAAAGGAGAATTACTATGGACAAGATGATTGTAGTCGTATTCGACAGCGAAAAGAAGGCGTACGAGGGTTCCAAAGCACTCAGGGAATTGCATGACGAAGGCAGTATTACGCTTTACGCTATGGGCGTGATTGCGAAGGACGCCGGCGGGAAGGTGGCCGTCAAAGAGGCGGCTGAAGAGGGCCCCCTAGGGACGGGCGTCGGCCTGGCCACTGGGTCGTCTGATCGGCCTTCTTGGTGGGCCCGTGGGTGTCGCGATCGGTGCTTATCGCCGGGGACGTTTGGGGGTATACTTTACGACCTGGCGAGCGTCGGAGTTGGCGAGGACTTCCTGGCCGAGGTCGGGGGACTCCTGCAGCCTGGCAAGACGGCCGTTGTCGCCGAAATCGGGGAGGATTGGTCGATGCCGGTCGATATCCGCATGGAGGCCGTGGGAGGTGTCGTATTGCGCCGGGACTCGGGGAAGTTGAGGACGTCCTGATCGAAAGGGACACTGATGCACTCGAGGCCGAGATCGCCCAGCTGAAAGCCGAATATGCCCAGGCGACCGGGAAAGCTAAGGTCAAGCTCCAGGCAAAGATCGACGCGACCAAGGCCAAACTGCAAGCCACGCATGACCGGGCCAAGGCGCAGCTCGAGGCCGCGAAACAAAAGATGGACGCGAAGATCAAGTCCCTTCAGGAGCAGGCGTCCAAGGCGAAGGGTGACGCGAAGGTCAAGATCGAGGCGCGCATCGCCGAGGTGCAGTCCGAGTACAAGCGGCGCTCTGACAAGCTGAAGCAAGCTGGGAACTCACCAAGCAGGCGCTGGCAGCGTGA
>CAVTAJ010000004.1:0-12764 GCA_963732675.1 Nitrospirota bacterium | reverse complement strand
CCTGCTCTCTGCTCCGTTCGATATTCCCTTAGCGTTAAACCTGTCAGTGATGCTCGGGATCTGGTTTGCCGCAAAACGGATTGCCTTGCCGGGTGTGATAGCGATGCCGATCATTCTCTCCGGCGTGGTTCTGGTGATCGCGGGACAGAGACGGCAATTATTTTTGTTGACAAAGACCCCCAATTCCGGCTAATCTTACTTATCAGTAAAATCTGATTATACGGAAAACCGGAGGATTGCGGATCATGAAAAAGAATGAAAAGGCGCCCGTTGCCGGCCTGTTCGGTAAAGGCGCAAGCTGCTGCGCTGTCGAGGCGATCGTCACGGTTGACGAGCGGGGCCAGATGGTGCTGCCCAAGGAGCTGCGGGCGAAGGCAGGTATCAAGGCGGGAGACAAGCTGGCCATCACGAGTTGGGAAAAGGACGGCGAGATCTGCTGCATCGCCCTGGTGAAGGCAAGCAATCTCGAGACCATGGTAAAGGGTCTGCTCGGACCGGTGATGAAGGATGTTCTGTAAGCAGAAATTTTTACCGCCAAGGCGCAAAGAACGCCAGGACGGCATGCTTCTTATTTAAATACGAATTTCTTCGCGTCCTTCGCGACTTCGCGGTTCCATGAACATGTATTTGGTTTGAGCGGCTGAGGAGGTTTTCATGCAGATGCAGACATTGAAGTTCGTGAAAAAGGAAGTTCCCTCTTGGACAAAGGGCACGGTTCATACGCCTGCGGGAGCGGTGTACCGTGTTTCCTCCGAGTGGACGAGCGCCGACTATCGGGGCATGATCAAAAGCAGGACCGGCGCCTTCCGCATGAATTACGCGGTGACACCGGGGCTGTACGCGGTCGGCGATCCGACAAAGGATTCCGATGTCTTCGTCACCGCCAACTACAAACTGACCTTCGACCTCCTCCGTCGTGAACTCAAAGGCATGAACGCCTGGATCCTCGTGCTCGACACCAAGAGCATCAATGTCTGGTGCGCGGCGGGCAAAGGAACGTTCGGCACCGACGAGCTGATCAAGCGCATTGCGGAGGCAAAGCTCGAGACGGTGGTGGGTCACCGCAGGATCATCCTGCCCCAACTCGGCGCTGTGGGCGTGAACGCGAGCACGGTGCAGAAGAACACAGGCTTCAGGGTTTCCTTCGGCCCTGTGCAGGCGCGGGACATCCCTGCTTATGTCCAGGCCGGCCATAAAAAGACTGAAGAGATGAGCACTATCAGGTTCTCGATGCTCGACCGGATGGTGCTGACGCCCATGGAGATCAATCCTGCCATGAAGAAGTTCCCGTGGGTCGCGGGAGGCATTCTCGTCGTCTTCGGACTCCAGCCCCAGGGCCTTCTGTTCCAGCCGGCATGGTCCCAGGGACTTCCGTTCCTGGTCCTGGCGCTGCTTGCGGTCCTGGCCGGCGCGTTCGTGACGCCGGTGCTGCTGCCTTTTATACCGTTCCGTTCCTTTGCGCTAAAAGGCTGGATCGTGGGAGTGCTGTCGATATTTGCCGCTACACGGTATGTTGAACTCTCGACTGTGCGGGACACGATCCTTCTTACCGTGTCTTATCTCTTGTTTCCGGCATTAAGCTCCTACATCGCGCTCCAGTTCACGGGCTCGACGACCTTTACGGGCATGTCGGGCGTTAAAAAAGAACTGAAGATCGGCATTCCGCTCTACATTGGAGCAGCAAGCATATCGTTGATCCTGATGATCGTGTTCAAGCTCAAGGAATGGAGGATCGTATGAAATACCTCGCGAACGTGACCACACTCCAATACTCGCTGGACAAGTGCACCGGCTGCGGCAGGTGCGTTGAGGTCTGCCCGCAGCGGGTCTTCGAGATGCGCGACAAGCGCGCCGCGATCACGGACAGGGACCGGTGCATGGAATGCGGGGCCTGCGCCCTGAACTGCGAGTTCGGCGCCATCACCGTGAACGCCGGCGTGGGCTGCGCTGCCGCCATCATCAACAGCATGGTGACCGGCGGTCCGCCATCCTGCGACTGCAGCAATACCTCCGCCGGGTGCTGCGGGTAGCGTAAAAAGTCCGGTGAGAACGATTTTCCGTATTTCCATCGAGCTTCAGCCCATCAGACCCCCCTTGACTTTACCCCACTCTTGCAGAATAATATAATTGTCGTGTTCGCTCGGCCCCGGGATAGGACATCGCATTCAATATACAGGGGGTATCCGATGCAAAGGCTTGTCCTGAGATTCCTGTATGCCGCGTGTCTTATCTGCCTGCTGGGTTCCAATGCTGCAGCGGAAGAGGACCCGGCGGATTATTCGATCATCGCCAATCGCCGCAAGGAGCAGTTCACAAAGGACCCCGGCTACGCGCTCTTTCCCTACCCCTACAGCCTGCCCGGCATCGGCAAGGGCATCAGCCTGGTCGGCGGCATGATGAATATCGCGGACACGTACACAGACGCATACGGCGTGATCTTCGCCGGCGAGGTCAAGGGCGCGTCCTTTGGCGTTGCGGACATCCATCTCATACCGAAAACGCTGATCCTCGATACGGGGTTCGGCATGGTCAGCGCAGCGACGATCCAGAGCTACGGCCAGCGCGGCATGAAAACGGACAAGAACGATTACCGCCTGATCGAGATGGGCGACATGGAGTACTATGGCGGCCGCATGACGGCCACGTTCCTGGAGCGCCGCTTCGAGGTCTACGGGGCGATGTATGAAGGCGGTGGGAAAATCAAGAGCATCAGGGACAAGGACGGCAACGTTATCATTGAGGCCGAGAACCCTCCCCGGTCGCGCGGCCGTACGACAATGGTCGGGACCCGTGTTGACCTGACCGACGATTACGGAGACCCGCGCAGGGGGATTCGCCTCGATGTGACCGGCTCAATATCTCCGCCCAGTGATTCGGGACCGGACTACTACGTGCTGGACTACAATACCACCGGCTATATCCCTCTGGGGAGACGCAGTACCTGGGCGTTCAACTTCTTCCGCTCCGACGCGGTCGTGAGGCAACAAGGAGAAACGGACCGGGCAAAGATTGAAGACAGACTGGGCTTGCACTGCAGCACCATCACAGACCCGGAACAACAGAAGTTCTGCAATGAAGTGATCGACAACACGATCGCGAACAATATCTACGGCACGGCCACTACCCTGGGCGGGTTCAGCCGTCTGCGGTCCTACTCCCAGGGCCGGTACAAAGGCGCGCACACCCTGTTCTACGGCACCGAGGTCCGGTGGAACCTGACCGACGAGCGGACACCCTTTGACATTTTTGTCATGAAGGACGTCCGCACCTCGGTCCAGATCTCCGTGTTCTATGAGACCGGCAGCACCACGGACGTGAGGAGCGAACTCGGTGACATCATGCGGGATTCCTACGGCTTCGGGCTGAGGGTGGTCACCGCGTCAGGCGTGGTATTTCGGGGCGATTTCGCGTTCGGCAGGGAAGGCTTCGAACCGGAGATCTTCATCGGGTATCCCTGGGAGATCTAAATCCGTACTCGATGATCATCCAGCATGGCCCCGAGAACGCCATTTGACACGGATTTACACTGATATGATTCGGATACCAGTGGATTTTTTCTCGAAGGATGCTCCACCCAGCTGGTACCCGCTCGGCAGCTAATACTTCGTTATTTATCCGATCTTACCATACGTTAATCCGCTTCTTCAGTGCGTAAGAGCGCTTTTCAGGATGATGCGTCTTTTCACTCCTCCCATCACAAGTATGTATACATCCTGTTCGCATCCCTGTATAATGGGTTAGTCATCCAGGCACTCACCGGGTTCGACACGGTTACCATATCCTGGACCTGAAAAATAATCTTCTCAAAGGAGCAACCATTGGCGAAACCGAACTTTGATTTTCAAAAGCGTCAGAAGGAAATAGCGAAGAAAAAAAAGAACGAGGAAAAGATGCAGCGCAAGCTGGAGAAGAACACAGCTGCGTCCGCAGAGAAGCCCGTCCCGGCTGCAGAAGAGGGAGAGGCCAGGTAAAACCTCAGGAGACCGGAGCGTCAACCGGGGTCTTGGGCCGCAGCGTGGATTTATGCAAATAACGAAACAAGGACCGGGATGCCTTGGGAGCGGGGTCATTTGCAGCGCGTTCGTCCCGGGCTTTTTGAACAAGATTGGTCAGCTCCCGCCGGTCCGCAAGGGGGAATTGCATCGCGAACTGTTCTATCAGCAGATCGTTGCCGGCTATCAGCTCATCCCGCCACGTTTCTATCTTCCTGTGCTCCGCGGATTGATCGCGATTCCCCTGTTCCATGCGCTGAAGGGCCTCTTGTACAGGCTGAGGATCATATTTACGCATCAAGGTGCCGATATACTGCATCTGCCTCAGCCGCGCGCCGTGTTTCTTGAGCTTTTTTGCCAGGGTGACGGCGTTGAACATGGCTGATGGCAGCTCGATGCTCTTGAGCTGTTCGGCCGACAGGGTAACCAACCGCTCTCCCAGTGCCTGCAAAGACAGGGCCTCTTTCTTCTTTTGCGTCTTGCTTAAAAGCTCCATGCGTCAAACCTCGTGAATGAGCATTTGTTTATCCACTCTCTTATATTTCACAGCACATCAATTCTATCGAAGCGACCTCATCCCGATCAGGTCCGGCGAACGGACAAAGGGAGCGTAGTGCTCCCTTTGTCCGTTCGCTCATAGCCGGGATTACTTCTTCTTGCTTTTCGGCTTCTTAACTTCCTTCTTTGGACCCTTCTGTGATTGCGCCATCTTCCATCACCTCTTTCGTTCATGAATTGAGAAACGCTGATCCCGGGAAACGGTCCCACCTGGCTTATTGGCGAAAGCGTCCAGAGTCCTTTTGTTTGCTCCATCCCTGTAATATCACATACACTACAACTTATATGATCACTATGATAGAGCAAAGATACCAGCTTTCCTCAAAAACGCAATAGGTGATTCCATCGGCTTGCCAGGAAAAATTATTCGACCTGCGCCCTAACCTCGGCAAAAATATGCTATACTTCCACATATCCCCATCGACGGCTTACACGCATGTTATTGATGCAGCTATGTATATGGATGTTTTTGTTCAAGCCCACGTACGATATCGTTAAAAGAAAGGAGGTGAAAAAGAATGAAGTCATTCAAGATTGTTGCACTTATCGCGATCGTGATGCTACTCGCTTCCGCAGTGCTGGCGATGAGTCACACGCCTGAAGACCGCGGAAAGGCCCTGTTCAACGACACGAAGCTCGGTGGCGGAACGTCGGGCAAATCCTGCGGCACCTGTCATCCTGACGGCAAAGGCCTTGAAGGGATCGGCAGCAAGAAAGAGTGGAAGACCCCCGGCGGGGAGTTCAAGTCCCTCGAAGAGGCGGTCAACATCTGTGTTACCATGGCGCTCAAGGGCACGGCCCTGGACGTGAAGTCCGAGCAGATGAAGGACCTGGTGTCCTACCTCAAATCCATCAAACCGAAAACCAGCGAAACACCCAAGAAAAAGTCCGCAGTTGGCTGCTGACCTGTCTTATCCATGGGAGAGAGGGGTGTCCCTCTCTCCTTTTTTTTACTGCACGCCTCATTGTGTTCCTTGAAGATGGATCCCTGATAGACTTTCTGAGATGTACCTTGCCGCATTATCCCCGATCGTACAAGCAGCCCTTGCCATTTCCGAAAAAATCCTCTATTCTTTTCCTAAATCCCGATAACCGGAAAATCCTTTTGACGGACTCACAAGATAAGTTCGGATAGAAGCATTTTCCTATCCCGTCAAAGGCCTAAGATCTTTCCATCCATTTTGAGAAGGATTTGATTTTTTTGGCAATTCACCAGCAGGATCATTTACCTTACTGAAAAGGAGCTTATCCATGTACCGCGATGACCGAAAGCAGAGCAGAAGCGGTTGTACTGTTATCTTTTTCATCTTTCTTATTGCAGGGACCGCAATCGGACTCTATTTCTGGCTCTTTGCCGGCCGCGTACCGAAACAGGTGATCCTTGAGGCGGACTTTGATCACGGGATGATCGAGTCCGTTCCTGATGATGGCCTGGCGCGCGTCCTGATGGCAAGAAAGCTGCGCGTGCGCGATGTGGTTGAGGCCCTCCAGAAGGCGTCACAAGACGACCGGGTGAAGGGGCTGGTGGCCAGGGTGGGCCAGTCGAGTGTGAAGCTGGCCCAGGTGCAGGACGTGCGGGACGCGGTCATCGCCTTCCGCGCAGCAGGCAAGCCCGCGATCGCGTATGCCGAGACCTTTGGCGAGGCCGGCCCCGGGAATTCCTCCTACTATCTCGCGACCGCCTTTGACGCGATCTATCTGCAGCCCTCGGGTGACGTGGGGCTTACCGGGCTCATCTACGAGCAACCCTTTGTCCGGGGGACCCTGGACAAGCTGGGCATCATTCCGCGTATTGATGGCCGGAAGGAATACAAGGCCTACCGGTATATGTTCACCGAGCGAAAATACCTCCCGCCGCACCGCGAAGCGATCATCACGGGTGATGGAGTCCCAGTTCAGCCAGATCGTAGGCGGCATCGCTGCTGCGCGCAAGCTTACGGAAGACCAGGTCCGGTCGCTTATCAACGAAGGGCCGTTCCTCGGCCGGCAGGCGGTGGAAGTGAAGCTCATTGACGGGCTTGCATATCGCGACGAGGCCTATGACACAATCAAGGGAAAGGCCGGCGCAAAGGCCGAGCTCCTTTCGCTCACGGAATACCGGAAGCGGGCCGGAAGTCCGTACAAAAAGGGGACGACCATCGCCCTGGTCTACGGCGTGGGCGGGATCATGCGCGGGAAGAGCGGCTATGAACCTGCGACCGGCGAGATCATCATGGGGTCGGATACGATCGCTTCCGCGATCCGGGAGGCAGTGGAGGACAAGGACGTGAAGGCCATCCTGTTCCGCATCGACAGCCCCGGCGGGTCCTATGTGGCCTCGGACACCATCCGGCGCGAGATCATCAATGCGAAAAAAGCGGGCAAGCCGGTCATCGCGTCCATGGGCGGCACGGCGGCGTCGGGTGGTTATTTCATCGCCATGGCAGCCGACAAGATCGTGGCCCAACCGGGGACGATCACCGGTTCCATCGGCGTCTTCGGCGGCAAGATGATCACGACCGGGTTCTGGAACAAGCTCGGCGTGACCTGGGACGAGGTGCACACGAGCCGGAACGCCGACGCCTGGACCCAGACCAGGGACTTTACACCGGCACAGCAGGCCCGGTTCAGCCAGTGGCTCGACCGCGTGTACGGCGATTTCACCACCAAGGTCTCCACAAGCAGGAAGCTCTCGAAGGAAGAGGTGGAAAAGATAGCAAAAGGCCGGATCTGGACCGGAGAGGATGCGAAGAGACTGGGTCTGGTGGATGAGCTGGGCGGCTTCCCAACTGCCTTGCGGCTTGTACGTATTGCTGCCAGGCTTCCGGAGAACGCGCCTGTCCGTTTGAAGGTCTTTCCGGAAAAGAAATCACTGATCAAGTTTGTCTCAGACCTAAGATCATTCGGTGTCTGAGGACGAGACCGAAAATGCCCTTGCGCGCACGCTGGAAGAGGTTCAGCCCCTGCTCAGAACGATCGGATCGCTCGGGCTGGCTTCGCGCGCCGAGGTGCTGCGCATGCAGGAATTTGAGTGAACAGAAGCGTTGAACAAGCGTCTGCGAGGTGACCGGGCGGCCTGTACGGACGCCCCTCTCGCTGTTACCGACCCCGTTCCCCCCCAAGCGCCAATCCCGTGAATCCGATATCGCCCGCTCCGGTACTTTTTCCCCTTGACAAACCATGTAACATCTGTTACAGTATGTTCAGAAGTTACAAATACAAGGAGGTGCCCCATGAAAAGGCTCATGAACAAGATCACGGATATGCTGGCTGATGCGGCCCTGTTGGAAATGGGCGTTACTATGGTCACGCCCGTTGCAAAAGCGGGAACGCTGCGCGAAACTCTCGAAGAGAACCTCATCGAGATAGCGTTCGCGGAGGCTGCGGACTACGATGATATCCACAAGGCGATCCTGCGGGAACACCAGGTGCAGAGGGACATTGCCCATCGCGACGAATGTAAGTATGGCGACAACGATATGTGTTTCGTATAGGCGCGTGGCCGCAAAAACTGCATTGAATTGAGTATATTAAAAGGAAACCGATTATGCCGAAAACAACGTCCCGAGAATGGCTTCTCATCTTTTACAGCGTTCCGTCACATCCCGTGAGCAACCGCATGATGATATGGCGGAAACTCGCGAAGGTGGGCGCAGTGCAGCTCAAAGGTGCGGTCTATATCCTTCCTGCCACGGAAGAGCATGAAGAGTTCCTGCAATGGCTCATCGGCGAGGTGAAGTCCATGGGCGGAGACGGCGCGTTCGTCAAGAGCGCCGAGATCAGGACCATGACCGATGCAGACATCCGGCGGCTCTTCACCACGCAAGCGGACCAGGAATACAACCGGCTTGAAAAGGCGCTCGATGTCCTTGAGCGGAAGATCCAGAGCATCCGGAAGGGGACGAAAAGCGAGGAAGGCAAGCGTCTCGCGGATCAGGTCGCTAAGATCACGAAAGAGTTCATGGGGGTCGCCAAGCGCGATTTTTTCGATTCTTCAACGGGGCAGGCAATGAAAAGGCGCATCCATGCGCTTGAAGCCGGGCTCCGGGATGCAGGGAAAAAAACTCCGAAGGAAGCCGCCTCGGTCATGACAAGGCGGTCGCAGGACTATCAGGGGAAAATCTGGGCTACGCGAAAAAACCCCTTTATCGACCGCATGGCGTCGGCCTGGCTCATCAAACGATTTATTGACCCGAAAGCCTCATTCACCTTCATTGACGAGCGTGATATCGGTTCGCTTGACAATACTACCATAGCCTTCGATGTGCGCGGCGCGGCATTTACCCATGTCGGCGATCTATGCACATTTGAGGTGCTGGTGAAATCCTTCGGGATCAAAGACAAGGCGGTCAAAAAGATTGCCGAGATCGTGCATGACCTCGATGTGAAAGACGAAAAATACAACAAGCCGGAAGCAGCCGGAGTAGAAGATATCCTCGCCGGCATCAGAAAGACCGCGAAGAACGACGCCGATGGACTTGAAAGAGGAATGGCCGCGTTCGAGATGCTGTATCAATCGAAAACATAACAACGAACAAGTAAAGGAGATTCAACAATGGCTCAAGGCAACATGACTTTGAGCGAAACAGCGCGCTACTGGCTGAAGCTGGGGTTCATCAGCTTCGGCGGTCCCACCGGCCAGATCGCGATGATGCACAAGGACCTGGTCGAAAAAAAGAAATGGATCGCCGAGGACCACTTCCTCCAGGCATTGAATTTCTGCATGCTCCTGCCCGGCCCGGAGGCGCAGCAGCTCGCGACGTACATCGGCTGGCTCCTGAACGGGAAATGGGGCGGGATCATTGCCGGTGGACTGTTCGTGCTTCCCTCCATCTTTATCCTGTGGCTGCTCGCGTGGATGTATGCGTCTCTCGGAAGCGTGCCCGCAATGGCGGCGCTCTTCTACGGCTTGAAACCCGCAGTCGTGGCCATTGTTTTTGAGGCGGTGCTGCGCATCGGCAAGAAATCGCTCAAAACGAGATTTCTGTACTTCCTTGCCGCGGGAGCATTCATTGGAATCTATTTTTTCAATGTCCCCTTTCCGATCATCGTGCTATCAGCCGGGGTGATCGGCTACGTTGCCGGAACTTTGGTGCCAGGACTATTTCCTTCAACACCATCGAACAATACGGCCCCAGCGCCGGCCACGATCATATCGGAAATGGCCGCCGATACCCGCAGCCTCGGATGGCGTCGCTTTGTCAAAGTACTGTTCGTCTTCCTCGTCCTGTGGTCGCTGCCGATCGTGCTTGCTCGGTTTCTGGAGAGGCTGGAACGATACCTTCATCGATATCGGCATCCTGTTCAGCAAGGCGGCTGTCGTTACCTTCGGCGGCGCCTATGCCGTGCTCGGATACATCAGCCAGCAGGCCGTGAGCCATTACCACTGGATCATGCCCGAGCAAATGATGGATGGACTGGGTCTGGCGGAGACCACGCCGGGTCCGCTCATCATGGTGAACCAGTTCGTGGGATACCTTGCGGGATACTATCATGCCCAGGGGCTTCCCCCGGCCCTTGGCGGCGCAATCGGGGGGCTGCTCACTACCTGGGTGACCTTCATCCCTTCGTTCATGATGATCTTCCTCCTGGCGCCCTATATTGAAACACTCCGGAAGAACAAGAAGCTGGGGACCGCGCTATCAGCCATCACCGCATCAGTTGTCGGTGTCGTGCTGAACCTTGCGGTGTTTTTCACGCATCACACCTTGTGCCTGATACAGGTGGATTTGACTGGTATGCGCTCGCAGCAGCAGTGATCGCGTTCATCGGAATGATGCGGTTTAAATGGGGCATGATCCCGGTGATCGTCGGGTCCGCGCTGGCAGGGTTCATCTGGAAAACAATGCTATAAACTAGGAGGTTACCATGAAACAGGTTGCTGAAATGGCAGTGCAATTTATGGCAGCATCGGCACGGACCGCGCCGAAGGCGGGAGGCAAGGATTTTCTCGAAATCGTCGTGATCACGAAAGATGAGGACCTGAAGAAGATCGCCAACGCAATGAAGGAGTACGCGCCAAAGAGCACGAATGAGGCCTTCTGGAACCGGGATGCATCGAATATCGAGAACTCCCAGGCGCTGCTGCTCATCGGTCTTTCCAAACCCGTGACCGCGGGGTATGACTGCGGGGCCTGCGGGTATCCGACGTGCGCCGAGTTCGCCAAGAACAAGCAGATGAAGGCACAAGGAAATGGGATACACCGGACCGCACTGCGTCATGCGGATGATGGACATCGGCGTTGCCCTCTCATCGGCCGCAAAGACCGCAAGCATCCATAACGTGGACAACAGGGTGCAGCAGCGCGTCGGCGCGGCTGCCCGGGCCCTCGGCCTGATCCAAGGCCGAGGTTGCCATGGGCATCCCCGTCAGCATCGGCGGCAAGAGCATCTACTTCGACCGTCAGGCACCGGCAAAGCATTAAGAAATCCTAATCAGCACCCTCACACCAACCCTCTCCCATCAAAGGGAGAGGGCTACGTCTTGACACCCTCTCCCCTCTGCGGGAGAGGACTGAGGTGAGGGGGATTTCGTCAGATAAGAGAGAACAATGATGCCAACTTTGCTTTCACCATTCACCGCACTCTGCACCGTGGGCTTCTTCGCCCGGCTGTCCTATGCCCTGGCGAGAAGCCCGGTGCTTCCGCTCTTCGCCCTCTATCTCGGCGCAGGACCGGAGGCGATCGGGTTTGCGGTCGGCATCTCGACCGTGACCGGGATCTTCTTCAAGCTTCCCGCAGGCGCGCTCTCGGACGTCATCGGCAGGAAGAGGACCATGCTGATCGGCCTCGTCGTTCTTCGCCTTCATGCCTTTTACCTATCTCTGGGTGCAGACTACCAGCCTGCTGATCATCATCCGATTCATTCACGGGCTTGCAACGGCGATCTACGGCCCTGTGTCCATGGCGGTTGTCGCGGACGTCGCGGGAGCCAAAAAAGGCGAGATGCTTTCCTGGTTCTCCTCCATCACCATCATCGGGAACCTGCTTGGAGCGCCGCTGGGCGGATTCATCCTCCACCAGTGCAGCCGGGGCCGCCGAGCCCGTCGCTCAACGGAATTCCATTATGCCTATCTCCTGAGCGGCATCGCCGGTATGATGGCGCTGCTTCTGTCTCTCGGTTTGCTCAAGGACGGGAAATCCGATCGATGACGGCGCAAGCCTAAAAGAGGCGTTCGAACGGTTCATTTCAGGCATCAAAGAAGTCGATGAGCGACAAACGCGTTGTCGATCACCTCGGTCATGGAAGGCATGCAGAATATGACTGTGGGCGCTCTGGAAGCGTTCCTGCCGATCTATGCGGTCACGGTCGCGGGACTGAATGAATTTCAGGCAGGCATCTCTGTGGGGCGTCCAGGTCGTCACGACCATTTTGTCAAAACCGGTCATGGGCAAGACATCGGACAAGTACGGAAGAAAAGCGCTTATCGTAACCGGACTTCTGATCTGCGCGGTTTCTTTCGGTGCGATCCCGATGTTAAAGAGCTTCTATCTGCTCATGCTCGCAGCCGCCTTCTTCGGTCTGGGCGAGGCGCTTGTCACGTCATCCGGCGCAGCCCTTGTCGCTGACCTGTGCAAGGAAAAGCACTTCGGCACGGCCATGGGGACCTTCGGCACGATCTTCGATATCGGCCATGCTTCAGGGCCGATCCTGGCGGGATTTCTCATCGCTCGATATAATTATCTCTATGCGTTCTGGTTCATGGCCGCGCTTCTCGTCCTTGCGGTCCCGGTATTCGTTATGAATGTAAAGATCAGCAGAGCGTGAATAACAGGCATATTATGTCCGGATACGCTGTACTGTCGTTATCGCCCCTTCCTCGTAGCAGGCGGGCTCAAGATCGTCTATGACCTGCTGTTGTACCGGAGCTTTAAGAAAAGTGATGTGAAGTAGAAAAATCGTGCACGCCGGCTCCAAAGCCATTGAACTGCGACGGTCCTGGGCTGCCTTGAAGCGCCATGACTGGATCAAACAAACTGCGGCCCTCAGGACGTAATCATTCTTACTTCCTTCTGGCCTCATGCAGTTCCTTGCTCCCTTTGCGTCTGGTAATTCCATTCTTAGCGATTCTCGATGCTGTTCCGTAATCCGCCTTCGGATCCGACTTGCAAAGCCTTGCTGTTTATGATAGTGTAACGACTTCCCGAATGCAGGAGTCAATGGACAGTAAACAGGGGTCAGGAGAAGTCCCCCCTCGTTCATCCCTCTTTGAGAGGAGAGGATGAATAAATAAT
>CAVTAJ010000003.1:0-17473 GCA_963732675.1 Nitrospirota bacterium | reverse complement strand
TTCTCCGGCGGCAACAATGTCGGGCTTCGGTATGCATTGTCGCGGAACGATTTCAGTTATGTATGGCTGCTCAATAACGATGTCGTAATGAAACCCGATGCGCTTGTGCATCTCGTCCAGCGAATGCGCGATAAAAAAGACGCGGGCATGTGCGGCTCGACAATGCCCTACTATTCCCGACCGTCAACGATATGGGCGCTCGGCGGCGGAACGTATAATAAATGGATCGCTCGTTCCCGCAATATAGGCCATCTTAAGCCGATACAAGAGGCCATCTCACGCGATGAGGTTGAAAATTCGTTGGACTATTTAGCGAACTCAATGCTGGTATCCCGAGCCTTCTTGAACGATGTAGGACTTATGTGCGAGGATTATTTTTTGTACTATGAAGAGCCCGACTGGGCCTTGCGCGCCAAGGGCAAATATACCCTTGCGTACGCCCCGGAAAGCATTGTCTATCATAAGATCGGCGTCAGCACCTCATTGTCTGGACCAGGAGCAAAGACCGCCGTAACGCGTTCGTATCATATGCGATGAAAAGTCATGTTCGTTTTACACTGAAATTCTTCCCCGTTTTTCTGCCAAGCGTTTTGGTGCGTCGCAGTATGCAAGCGCTTTTAGTGAAATTGAAAGATCTGGCATCCCGAATAATGCTGGTGTTCACCTCCAGTACACGTCAGCGATGATCCGACAGAAAGGAGCTTCAGACCATGTCCGCTGAAATTCTTCAATCAGAATCCGACATTGAACGATCGCGCGCGGAAATGATCTCCCTGGGCATCGATTGTATAAGTCCGCTCTACCTTCAAATAGCGCGCAAACTCGGCCTTACAAAAAAAGCAATCATCGGAGATCGCAGCAAAAGCTGGGACATCCTGAAGACCATCAAGCTCATACAGTGCTCCATTGGACAGCAGGCGCCAATCCTCGATATTGGCGCATATGCTTCCGAGGTACTATGTGCGCTTCACCGCCTCGGGTATTCAGATTTAACAGGCGTCGATCTGAACCGGAATCTAGCGAATATGCCTATGCCGGTGCGATCAAATACGTTCTCAGCGACTTTATGCACCTGCCGTTCCCGGACGCATCATTCGAAGCGGTATTGCCATATCAGTCATTGAGCATGGCTATCAAGAAGATCGGTTATTGAAAGAACTGTCCCGGGTATTAAAGCCCGGTGGGCTCTTCATAGCTTCGGTCGATTACTGGCCCGACAAGATCGACACAACGGGCATCACGGCGTTCAGCATGGACTGGCGCATTTTCTCCATGGATGAGCTTAAAGCGTTTATGAATCGTGCCGCAGAATTTGGATTCTCGCCTGTTGGCGAATTGAACCTGTCCGCCTGCCCCGCTCATCGCATGGAATGAAAAACGATATACTTTTTGCTGGTTCGCTATCAGGAAACAGACTTGACCTTCGCACGATTTGCCGATATTGTTAAATCTACCTACAGATACTGAGGATATTTATGAAAGTATCCTTATATACATCATGGGACTACAAGTGCGGGATCGCCGATTATTCCTCTCAATTCAAGGCCGCGCTTGAAAAACTGGGGTCTCCGTGGAGGTCGTCCCGGTTGCTCGGCGAAAAGGGATTTTCGACCTCATCCGCCTTGGAAGAAAGATGAACGCCGCGGATATCGCCCATGTCCAGCATGAGTTCCCTTCTTCGCCAACGCTTTTATGGTTCGTTCTTTTGTCCACTGCGCCCTCTTTCTGCGTCAGATCAAAATCCCAAAGGTGCTTACCATGCACGAACTTGTCCCCTGGGCAAGGAACTGGGAAGATTTCCATTCACCGCCTTTACCACATCAATTTTCTCATTGACGGATGTCATCACTGTCCATACAGAAAAGCACCGCAGGACGATCCTGGAAATGGGAATTAACGACAACAAGGTGCTTCTTATGCCTCTTCCCATCCCTGAAATAGAACAACCGATCGATTCCGAGGCAGCACTATAAGAAACTATTGAGAGTCGAGGGTAGGACGGTCTCACTATCTTCGGTTCCTCAACAACAGAAAAGGATACGAGCTGGCCATCGACGCCGTTAAAGACCTTGATGACTGCGTATTTCTCATTGCGGGCGGGCAACACGTTCCCGTGACAAATCCGGCTATGCGGAACGCCTCATGAACAGGATCCAGGAAATGAAGCTTGAGAAAGGGTAAAAATTTGGGTTTTCTTCCTGAATCTCAGATCCCAGTCGTCATGGGTGCTACCGACATCGTACTTACCCCCTTTCATGACATGCCAGGTCCGCTTCTCTGGGCCTGGGCGTGGCCTACCACAAAGCCATTATCGGTTCTGATATAGAACAGATGCTGGAGTTGAAGTCAAGGGGCATCGGTGTAGAAATCTTTCAGAAGGATAAACAGGGAGACCTGCGAGAGAAAATCATCTCGCTGAAAGTCGACAGCCGAAGGCTGGCGAACTTGAGAACCTATCAAGGTCATATGCCAGTGAGTATAGTTATAGCAAAACCGCTGTGGCTCAGACTTACTGAACTCTATTGACGCTTCAGGCTAATTAGTCTGACATCTATTTGATATACATGAAAAAGACCCTACTCTCCATATGCATTCCTGTTTATAACTTCGGAGCCTTCATCGGTGAGACGCTGGCGAGCATCATCCCCCAGGCGACTGATGAGGTCGAGATACTGGTCGTCGATGGGGCTTCGACGGACAACACCGCCGACGTGATCGCGTCAGTCCAGCGGACATTCCCGCAGCTCCGCTATCACCGCCTTGAAAAGAAGGGCGGCATCGACCGCGACATGGCAAGGTCCGTGGAGTTGGCGCAGGGCGACTATTGCTGGCTCTTCGGCGGTGATGACATCATGGCGCCGGGCGCGGTGGCCGACATCCTGAAGCAGCTCGGGGAAGGACATGACCTCTATCTCTGCGAATCGATCCTCTGCCGCGCCGACATGACCCCGGTCGGGAAGCATAATCTCCTTGCCGCTGACCGCGAACAGGTCTTTGACCTGAAGGACCCCGTCGTTCGCGCGGACTACTTCAGTCGTGCCAGGAACACCGCGGCATTCTTCAGCTTTTGCAGTTCGCTGGTCGTTAAGAAGGCGCGTTGGGAAGCTGTTGCGATGGACGACCGGTTCGTGGGGTCGTACTGGGACCACGTTGCGCGGTTGTTCCGGATGATCTCCGACGGGCTCCGGATCAAATACCTGCCCGCGCCGCACCTGTACAAACGCGGTGAGAACGACTCGTTCCTCGACCGGGGGCTCGTCAACCGCTACCGGATCACGATCGAGGGTTTTGACCGGCTGTCCCGGGCGTTCTTTCCCCCGGGGAGTCCAGAGGATTTCCATATCCGCCGTGCGATGAATGCGGAGCACAACCTGAAAGGACTGCTCGACGCAAAGCTGCTCTGCCATAACCAGCACCTGTGGGAAGATCTGGCGACCCTTGACCGCTTGGCAAAGATTCAGTACGGCTACCCGATGATCTTGAACCGCTTCAAGCTCTACGTTTACCGCCACGCGCCGATCTCGCTGCTGAATATGGCGAAGCCTCTATACGCATTCATTCAGGCGCGTTTCCGGAGGGCACTATGAGAACATTCGACTTTCGGTCTGTATACCAACGTACAACTTTGGCGGGTTCATCGGCGAGACGCTGAAGAGCGTCATTGATCAGGCCGGTGATGATGTTGAAATCATTGTTGTCGATGGGGCTTCCACCGACAACACGGCGGAAGTTGTCCGTAATTTTCAGCACGCTATCCCCGGCTCATTACCATCTCCTCGATAAAAAAGGCGGCATCGATAAGGATATGGCCAAAGCGATGGAGCTGGCGCAGGGCGAGTACTGCTGGCTCTTGTCGAGCGACGACGCACTTAAAAGCGGCGCGATAGGCAGGATCCTGCGCGAGACAGCCTCGGGTTATGACGTCTATTTATGCAATCGGACCGAATGCGACATAGACCTGAACCCGATTTACAATCGATCATGGCTTTCGCGAAATACGGATGATGCTATCTTTAACCTTTCCAGCAAATCCGAACTGCTTCGATATTTCGGCCAGGCAATTTCGATAGGGGCGCTTTTCAGCTATATGAGTTCTATTGTTGTTCTCCGTGAGAAGTGGAATGCAACAGGGTATGACGAACGATTTACGGGTACGCATTACGCTCATGCCTTCCGCCTGCTTACGATGCTGATAAAGGGCGGTCAACTGAAATACATCAAAGACCCGCTTGTGCTCTGTGGGCGAGAATGACAGCTTTCTGCAGAAAGGCGCCGCCCACAGGTTCCTGATCGACCTGGAGGGTTATCAGTTCCTGGGCTCGCATCTCTTTCACGATGATGAAACGCTGCTGGCCTTTCATGCCGTTATACGCAGGGAATTTAAGTGGTATATCTTCGCCGGTTTGCGCCATGATGTTGATAGCAGCGAATGGAGCGCGATCGAACGCAGGCTACTGTCCTTTGGATACTCGCGAACCGCTTTGCGGACGGTCCGGATGCTCGGCTCCTCGAGACTCCTTGTGGTATCAGCCCGGCGCATCAGGGCGGCCGTTCGCCGATTCGTTTTCGATAAAACCTAGGAGATATTTTTGAGAATAGGCATTAATGCACTGTACCTGTTGCCGGGCAAGGTCGGCGGTTCGGAAACCTACATCAGGAATCTGGTGCAGAGCCTGTTGAAAATTGACAGGGACAACACCTATGTCATCTTCATCAACAAGGAAAGCATAGGGATATTTCAGGAATTTGCCCCCGCGTCAAGATCGTACCCTGTCCCATCCAGGCGACCAATCGTCCAATACGCATTCTCTGGGAGCAACTCATTTTACCGTTCCAGATCCGGAGCCACAAGATCGATGTTCTCCTTTCTGCCGGGATGACAGCCCCCTTTTTCTGCCCGGTCCCGTCAGTACTCGCCATTTATGACCTTCAGCATGTCAATCAGCCGCAGAATTTCTCCCGTACTGTATCTCTTCTTTCTCAAGACCATCATCTATCTAAGCGCTAAAACTTCAGATGGGATCATTACGATCTCCGAGCAGGTAAAAAAGGATATTATAAAATACTATAAGATCGGGGCCGAGAAAATAACCGTCGCACACCTGGCTGTTAACCATGAGCTGTTCTTCCCGATGGGCAACGGCAACATGGCGTCCACTCAGAATAAAATATAATTTGCCTGAACACTATCTCCTTTATGCCGCTGCATTGTTGCCCCATAAAAACCATGAAAGGCTTTTAAAGGCATTCAAGGAAATAGTAAGGGAAATGCCAGGATGAAAGTTGGTATTTACCGGAGCATGGGATAAAGGACACGATAAGTTAGCCAGCCTGATATCTCAGCAGTTAGGCTTGCAAAAAGATGTCATCATGCTCGGCTGGATTCCTTTTGAGGATATCCCCTTGCTTTATCGAGGAGCGGAGATGTTTATATACCCCTCGCTTCACGAAGGATTTGGCCTTCCCATTCTGGAAGCAATGGCCAGCGGCGTGCCTGTCGTGTGTTCCCGGATAGAACCACTTGTGGAGATTGCGGGAAACGCGGCACTCTTGGTGGATCCCTACGATCAATCTGATATTGCGAGGGGGATTTTATCTGTTTTCAGGGACAAGACCTTACGGATGAAGCTCATTGAAGCAGGCATTCTGAGGGCAAAGACATTTACCTGGGAAAGGACCGCGATCAAAACCTTGGCTTTTTTAAGCACGAACTTGCCCCGCAGAAAAACTGCGGAACCATCTTAGTTTCCACTTCTTCTTCATACCGCCGAGCTTTTTTTGAGCAGTTGCCTTGTCTCCCACCACTCAAAGAGCCCCTCGTAGGCAACAACAAACGCAAGGAAAAACCCTATCGATGGCATGTAGAGGCGATGCTCAAAGATAACATCGATGATCGGCACAAAGCTCTGGACAGGCGACAGGCCGATGTAGAACCACGCCACGCCAAAGGGTATCAAGAGCCATCCCTTCTTTTTATAGAGCCAGAATGCCGCACTCACGACAGCAATATGGCCTATGAATGAGAGGAGTGTCGGGAACTCGAATAATGTCTTGGCAATGGGATAATCATAATCAAGGTTCTGTTTGATGGGGAGGAACAGGAGCCTGATATAGGTCCAGATAACGTTGAGAGAGGTGAGCCAAAAGGTTTTCGCTGTGATACCTGACGTTGTTGACACATTAAATCCTATCCCGGCGCCCGAACCCGCGCCGGCAAAAAGGTCAAGATTGCGCAAGACGATCACCCACGGGATGGTCACCGCTACATATGCCATCCATCTGGAGGCGACGACGCGAACCTTCCCTTCGGCAATGAACAGATAATCATAGATCATCAGGAGCGCCGGCAGGGTCACTGCCCATTCCTTTGATCCCATGGAGAGGGCCGCGGTAAAGAATGCACCGACATAATAGGAGGACCTATTGGTCCTCGCACCTTTAATGAACAGGAGAAATGTTCCGAGGTAAAAGAAGGTTGCAAGCAGTTCAGTACGGGTAATGATATAGGTTACCGCCTCGGTCTGAATGGGATGCACGGCAAACAGGAGGGCGCCGAACAAGGCCATCCTTGTGGCCTTTCCCCGATATTTCGCTTCCAATGCCGGCAGATTCAGTGTCCAGAGCATAAGCAGATAAACGAACATGCTATTCGCGATATGCACTGCGATATTGAAGATATGATATCCGACGACATTCAGTCCGCCCAACTGATAATTGAACATCAAGCTCAGATAGACAACAGGCCGAATGCCGGTAAGTAATGCCGATGATATTATCCGAAGTCATCCGTTTGATCGATGCGTTTTCAACAATGGACGGGTTATCGTCAAAATGGAAACTTGAGGTGAAGGTATTGGAATACGCGATCAGGACCAGACCCGCAATGATACCAAAGGCAATAAGATTGAATCTCCTGCTTGCGAACATCTTGTTCAGTTTTTCAGTCAACGCCTGCATAGCTGCCATGTTCCTCCCTGTTCTCCTTACTATCGTATAACTATTTAGCACGGATAATGGTCAAAGTAAAGAATATTCCCCGGCATTAATCCTTTGCAACATGCTTGTCCGAAGACCGGCCCATGTCTTCCTGCATCTGCTGATGTAATAGTGCCAGTTCCTGCGCCAGTTTTTTGTTCTTATCCGACAATCCGGAAATAACAACGGAAAAGTGCAGTGTGATCAGCAACAGGAACATAAAAGCGAGAAGAAAGAGAAGCGAAGGCGGGTAATAGATGCCGAGCAGAGATGATACATATTCCAGCAGTCCTCTTGACAAGGAAAAGATCAGCAGAATAATTCCGGCAAAGAGCCAGAGCAGGGAATATTTTTCTTTTAGCCGTCCTCTCCTGATCAGTTCAACAATCACCATTAAACCAGATCCCGCAAACCACGATAGCTATAATTTTCAATACGTTCATAGGTTACCTCACTTTCTTCATCAAATCGATAAAAATTGCCATGAGCACTTTTGTCATGTAATAGACAGAGCGAACGGGCGTTATCGACGACCTGCCGCTGGTGCGTCCCCTCATGGTAACGGACACCTCCGTCATCCGCAGTCCAACCTTATGCAGAAGGACAAGGGACTCAACCTCAGGATAGTCGTCGGGATAGGTATGTGCAAAGAACTCAATTACCCGCCGGTTCGCGGCCCGGAAACCGGATGTGCTGTCCGTCACCGTTGTTCCCAGAATACGAGAGATAACGAATGAGAATATCCCGATCCCTATCTTTCTGAAGATAGGGGCTTTGTAACCCCCAATGGCCAGGAATCTCGATCCGACAACGAGATCTACCTGCTGCGCCTCAAGCGGCTCAAGCAATTTTTTTATCTCGCTGCCAAGGTGTTGCCCATCGCCATCGAATTGCACCGCGATATCATAGCCGTTCCGTTCCGCGTACAGATACCCTGACTGCACTGCACCACCTATCCCGAGGTTGAACGGCAGATCCAATACCTTGACACCAATTTTGCGCGCGATCTGCGCTGTATCGTCTTAGAACCATCGTTGACCACGAGCACATCCGCAGCGGGGATGTGCTCCCTGAGGTCCTGGATCACTCCGGGGAGGCTTGCCTCTTCATTGTATGCAGGTATGATGATCAGTATTTTCATAAGTTATTCAGTAACTAGCACGACGTCTCGCGCAAAGCCGCAAAGCGCGCAAAGAACATCTTGGAACCAATTCTTTTATTCCCGTTTTAAACCACGGTCAAAACTTGACTTGCTTTCCTTTGCGTCTTTGTTTATGGCCGCGTTTTGGCAACAGCAGGCTACGGCTTTGCGCGATAATTACTTTATTCTTTCAAAGCTATCTCGTATGCCGAGATCCGATATTCGCAGAACAATCGGTAGAGTTCGCGGCGCCCGATCCGTCTTAGTTTGGAAAACGCCCGCCGCTGCCTGACAATGCCCGGCAGCGCCGAGAGCGCCGAAGACCAGGCCTTGAGCAGGATCGCCATTGCGTGAAGAACTGAATGCTGCTCGGAAAATCTGCCGCTTGCCCCTTTTCCGGTCAACGCGCCGTACAGATGGACGAGAAGTCGCGTCAGCGTCCAGAAGGGGCTGACCAGGACCATTTCCAAAGGATAATATTTCAGCAGCACCCATATCCGGTTTCGCTCAACCAGAAAAGCCTTGAACGGTGAATGGGCTGATGATGAGGCGGAATACTTGTGGTACACTTTTGCGGAAGGCACATAGATGCAGTGCCACCCTGCCAGTCTCGCGCGGAGACCGAGATCGACGTCATCGGCATAGGCAAAGAACTCTTCGTCGAACAGACCGATCTCGTCCAGCATCTCCTTCCGGTAGAGGCCCGCGCATCCGCTCGGAAAGAATGCCTCTGCCGTTTGGTCATATTGCCCTTCGTCTTTCTCCAGCCTCCCCTTTCCCCTCCCCAATCCGTCCGGATACATGAGGAGCCCGACGTTATCAATGATATCGGGATTGTCATAGGAAAGTATCTTGGATGCCCACATGCCGACGACAGGAGAACTTGATTCCGCTTCCTTCAACAGGCTTGGCATCCATTCAGGATCAACCCTGGTATCATTATTCAGGAGCGCAATGTACTTGCCCGAAGCAATCCGGATACCGGCGTTGTTGCCCCCGGCAAAACCAATGTTCTCCGGCAGGCTGACCACCCTGACGGCACGGTACCGCTCCCGTACGTACTCCGCCGAACCATCCTGTGAACCGTTGTCAACCAGGATGATCTCGACCCCGCCGACGCTCTGCGCAAGCAGCGAATCAAGACACTCTCCCAGGAGATGCTTCCCATTCCAATTAACAATGACCACCGAGATGAGTACGGGCGTCAAAGAAACTTGATCTTTTTCTATCGTATGTGAGAATGGCATGAATATGCTTTGCTGATCATAATCCATCGATGCCAGGCAGTCAACCCACGGCATCGGCAACAGACGGCGTGCGCTTCACAACCTTGCAACGGAGAGCGGGCTTCAATCGTTCAACAGGGCTATTCACTATCCCTTGCCCTACGATACCGGAGCACCGCCCAGTAGATGAAGAAATAAGAAAAAACCGCCGAAACAGCCCCCACCACCACCGTCCCTGCAACGAATGGCCAAAGATAGGGCCTCAAAATGTCGTACGCGTTGGAAAAGGTGAGCGCCCGCCATGCGATGTTTGGTGTATCAACGCTGAGACCGGTCAGTTTAATGCCGAACCACAGGCAAAAACCATACAGGGGAACCATGGTCCAGGGATTATTCAAGAATGCCGCCGTGAAGACGACAAGCTTGTTTAAGCGGAACATCCATGCAAAAAAAAGACAGCTGATCGTATGCAATCCAATGGTCGGAGTAAACGCAATAAACACGCCCAAAGCAAAAGCAAGCGCAAGCTCATTCGGCGATTCATTCAACTGGAAAAGACTTCTGATGCGGTCCCTGATAGATATCATGCGAGCATGCTGCGCTGAGGGGTTATGTTGAGTGTTTCGCGCAATTCCTGGTCCTTTTGAAATGATTATATCCCGTCGGCCGTAATGCGGTTTTTCTTCCGGCTAGTGTTCATTAAAAACATTTTATTTCCGGCCGTGATCCTCCCGATCTCTGTTACAGGAATATGCAGCGCCTCCAATCTCTTCATCCGCGCCAACGGCACCGTGAACAAGAGCTCGTAGTCCTCCCCCCCGGACAAGACATAGTGCAGAGGGGGTTGGTGAAGCTGGTCCGCTGATTTCAGGAGCGATCTGGAAATGGGCAGTGCATCTGAAAGAAGGACAGCGCCTACGCCGCTCTCCTCACAGAGGTGGAACAGATCGGACGAAAGGCCGTCACTGACATCGATCATCGAACTCGCGCACCCGGAAAGCGCGATCTGCATCCCCCACTCTACACGCGGCACGGGACGAAGATGACGCTTAATAAGTGCGGAGTTCGGAGTGCGGAGTTCGGAGTTAACGTCTTTACTCCTGACTCCTGACTTCTGACTTCTGACCCCTGACCCCTGCTGCTTCAGAAGTTCCAGCCCTGCCCCCGAATCCCCAAGCGTTCCGGTAACGAAGATCCGGTCTCCCTGCTTCGCCCCGGATCGAGGGACTGCCATTCGTTTTTTCGCCTCGCCGAGCACGGTAACGCTGATCACAAGACCGTCTTTAGAGGAGCAGGTATCTCCACCTGCAAGAATTGTCTTATGTGCCCGTACGAGCGAAGTAAACCCCCGGTAATACTCCTTCACCGCCTCAACGGAAATGTGTACGGGGATAGCGAGCGAGGTGAGACAAAATCTGGGCTTTCCTCCCATCGCCGCTATGTCGCTCAGATTTATTGCTGCTGATTTCCATCCCAGCGAATAATAATCCGTATAGGTGAGGTCAAAATGAACGCCCTCTATCAGCATATCGGTCGTTGCCAGAAGCAGCGTCGCGGGAGCAATCTTCAGAACAGCAGCATCGTCCCCGATGCCTATCATCGTGTCAGGCGAGCTCTGGAAAGACAACTTCTGAATGGCACGGATCAGGCCGAACTCGCCGATGTTTGATAGTTTCATGTTATCATTCTGCCACAGAGGCACGGAGTTTACCCGGGAGGATGGAGACCGTAATTCTTGGCAGAGAGATGTCCGTTCGCTTCGCTCTTAAGAAGATGCAATTTTTCGTCACTACGTCCTCGTCCGCGTCATCCCTCGTCCTCGTCCCTCGTCCTACCTCCTGTTCCGGCTTCGCGCGGGACCTCGCGGACACTTTTTTCTTCACGCTCGTACGGGGCAGCTTCTTGCGGAGCGCCGCGGCGAGCACATCGTCCACGATCGTGGCGAAGATAAAATGCATGTCCTTGCGCAGGTACTTTGGCAGGTCTTCGAGGTCCTTCTCGTTCTCCTTCGGGAGGATCACGGTCTTGATCCCGGCCCTGCGTGCTGCGAGCGTCTTTTCCTTGAGTCCGCCGATCGGCATGACCCGGCCGCGAAGCGTGACCTCACCGGTCATGGCAATGTCCCTCCGCACCGGCGAATTCGTAAAGACCGACGCCAGCGCCGTGGCCATGGTCACGCCGGCTGACGGGCCGTCCTTGGGGATCGCGCCTGCCGGCACATGGATATGGACATCCGTCTTGGCGAACACATCGGGATTGATGCCGAGCTTCTCGGCGCGGGAGCGCACATAGGTGAGCGCCGCATGGGCCGACTCCTTCATCACATCTCCCAAATGCCCGGTGAGCGTGAGCTGTCCCTTCCCCCGCATGGTCGTTGCTTCAATATAGAGGATATCGCCTCCCGTCTCGGTCCAGGCCAGACCGGTCACCACGCCGATCTCGTCCTGTTCGCGCTCAACCTCGGGCATGAACTTCTGCACACCGAGATACGTATGCAGGTTCTGCGGGGTGATCGTGAACAGTTCAACTTCGCCCTCTGCGACCTTCCGGGCCACCTTGCGGCAAAGATGCCCTATCTCACGTTCCAGGTTCCGCACCCCGGCCTCGCGCGTGTACTGAGCGATCACCTCGATCATCGTCTTGTCCGGAATGCTGATCTGCTTGTCCGTGATGCCGTGCTCCGCCAGTTGTCTCGGGACCAGGTAGCTCTTTGCGATGCCGAGCTTTTCCTGCTCCGTGTAACCTGAAAGGCGGATGATCTCCATTCTGTCCTTGAGCGGACCCGGGATCGGATCGGTCATATTCGCGGTAGTGATGAACATGACGCGCGACAGATCAAAGGGTATGCCGATATAGTGGTCGCTGAACGAGTTGTTCTGCTCGGGGTCGAGCACTTCCAGCAGGGCCGCCGACGGGTCGCCCCGGAAGTCGGCTCCGATCTTGTCGATCTCATCGAGCATGAAGACCGGATTGTTGTTGCCCGCGGTCTTGATACCCTGGATGATCCTGCCGGGAAGCGCGCCGACGTATGTCCTTCGATGGCCGCGGATCTCGGCTTCGTCGCGAACTCCGCCGAGCGAAATGCGCACGAACTCGCGGCCAAGGGCACGGGCGATCGATTTCCCGAGCGAGGTCTTGCCCACGCCCGGCGGTCCGACGAAACACAGGATCGGGCCCTTCATCTTCTCTTTCAGCTTGCGCACGGCGAGGTATTCAATGATGCGTTCCTTTACCTTCTCAAGATCATAGTGGTCTTCTTCGAGCACTTTATGCGCCGCTTTGAGGTCGAGGTTGTCCTTTGTTGACTTGCTCCAGGGAAGCTCCGCAAGCCATTCGATGTAGGTGCGGGTCATGGACGCCTCGGCAGCATCAGGATGCATGCGCTCAAGCCTCCGGAGCTGCTTCTCGGCCTCTTTCGCGGCCTTCTCCGGCATCTTGGCCTCTTTGATCTTCTCGCGCAACTCTTTGATGTCCTCGGACCGGTCGTCCGTCTCGCCGAGCTCGCGCTGGATCGCCTTCAGCTGCTCCCGCAGAAAGTATTCGCGCTGGGTCTTGTCGATCTCGCCGCGAACATCGGCCTGGATCTTCTGCTGCATCGAGAGAAGCTCGATCTCCTTGCCGAGCGCCTCGTTGATGCGCTTGATCCGTTGCAGGGGATCGGTGATCTCGAGGATCTCCTGGGCCTGCTCTACCTTCAGACCCATGTTCGCGATGGCAAGGTCGGCAAGCTTGCCGGGATCGTCCACGTTCTCGATGACCACCATGATATCGGGGAGGATCACCTTGCCGAAGGACACCAGCCGCTCGATCTGCTCCTTGACGTTCCGCATCAATGCCTCGATCTCGATATTCACCACCACGGGAATATCGGGGAACGTCTTGATCTCAACCTGGTAAAAGGGCTCCTTCTGGAGGAACTTTACCGTCTTTGCCCGTGCAACGCCCTGGACGAGTATCTTGATGCGCCCGTCCGGCAGCTTCAGCATACGCATGATCACGCCGACCGTCCCGACGGAATAGAGGTCCGACGGCGAAGGGTTCTCCACATTGATGTCCTTCTGCGAGGTCAGGAAGATCATGCGGTTGCCCTCAAGCGCCACTTCGATCGCCTTGATGGACATCTCTCTTCCCACAAAAAGCGGGAGCACCATGTACGGGAAGACCACGATATCCCTTATCGGGAGCAAGGGAATTTTTTTGGGGATCTCTATTGATTGCTGGAGATCTATGCTTTTTGTTTCGGTCTTTGCCAAACTGGCCTCCTGGTATTTAATCTTCCGATGGAAGATGGACGCCGCGGTTAATTCTGCATCACGGCTCACCTACGCGAATGGACGATGGATGCACCGTTCGCTTCGCTCACTATCGACGATGGACGCAATGACTTTTCGTCCCTCGTCACTTTCTCTTCACAGCTTCAGCTTCTGGAGATAACTCCTGAACTTCTGGCCGAACTCATGGTTCTTCAGCCCAAACTCAACCGTGGCCTTCAAAAATCCCAGCTTATCGCCGGCATCGTGCCGTACGCCGTCAAACTCATAGGCATAGACCGGCTGTTTTTCCATAAGCAGCCTGATCCCGTCCGTGAGCTGGATCTCGCCGCCTTTGCCGGGCTTTGTATGTTCAAGAGTGGTGAAAATCTCCGGCGTGAGGATATAACGGCCGATGATCGCGAGATTGGAGGGGGCCTCGCTCGGGGACGGCTTCTCCACCAGGTCGTTCACGAGGTATATCCCGTTCTCGATCCTTTTCCCATCAATGATACCGTAGTTCCGCGTCTGCGACTTCGGCACTTTCTGGATCGCCAGGATCGTTGACGGGTACCGTTTGTAGACCTTCATCATCTGTTTTAGCGCCGGAACCCTGGCATCGATGATGTCATCGCCGAGCAGTACTGCGAAGGGTTCATCGCCTATGATCCTCTTGGCTGTCAGCACGGCGTGGCCGAGGCCAAGCGCCTTTTTCTGCCGAATATAGCAGAACGTCACCAGATCGGCGATCTGCTGCACTTCGGACAGCAGCTTGTGCTTGCCCTTTGCCTTGAGGTCCTCTTCGAGTTCGAAGGCCACATCAAAATGGTCTTCAATGGACCTCTTGCCCCTGCCGGTGATCATCACCACTTCTTCGATGCCCGACGCCACGGCCTCTTCCACCACATACTGGATGAGCGGCTTGTCCACAAGCGGCATCATCTCCTTCGGAGAGGCCTTGGTCGCCGGTAAAAACCTGGTCCCGAGTCCGGCAGCGGGAAAAACAGCTTTCGTAATTGTCTTACTCACCATTCTATCCTCATCCTCTGCGTAATTCTAAGTAACTCTCCGGCAAATGTCAAGAAAAGACGGGAATAAGTGGAAGCCACGACTTAGGGCATAGCTTATAAAGCTGAAACCCGTACCTTTGCACTCTGTCCACTCTGCCTGCACTTCAGTCGCTAATTCCGTCACTTCGGTATGGGCACGCTTCCCAGGAGATATTTCAGGTCATCATCGTCAAACCGCAGTCCAAGCCCGACGAAGGCCGATGCCCGACGGGAGTTCAAGGCGTTGTCATATCCGGCATTCATGAAGACCGTCTTGCCGAGTCCGACAGTGGCAGTCGCCTTCACGTGCGCCTTATCATTGCCAGGCTCCTTGCTGTCCATAGTTCCAGGAATCTACGCTGAATTTGATCCGGTCATCAAAGGCATAATAATCCACGCCTGCGCCGCCCGTGGACTCTATCAGACCGAGACGGACCGCAAGGTTCCCCCAGCGCTTGGCGAACTCGAGGCTGAACTTGAACTTGTCTTCGTAGGTCTCCGTCACGACCGTATTGCCCGGCGTGGTCGTTGTCGTCGTCCGGTTATAGTTCGAGAAGGGATCGGAAGGTATTTCAAAGATATAATATTGGTCCATCCTGGGTTTGAGCTCGAGCGTAACGTAGCTCTTGGCCTCGGGGAACATATATTCGCTCCGGAATGCGACAATCGTCTTCATCCGCTCGATCCGCGAGGTATAGTCGCTGATCCCCTTTGCCGCGCTGTCGATGTTGTTGTACATGCTCTCGTCATTCACCAGCTTGCCGATCGTGCCCTCTCCGCGGTCGATCTTCCGGGTCGCGTTCTCGATGGAGGCCAGGGCCATCTCCGCGGTTTTCGAGGCTTCCTTGATATTTTCCATGGTTACCTTGCAAGTTGTCCCTGTTCTCGCCCACGACGCCGTTCAAGCTGGCGACCAGTTCGTTCAGCCGCATGACCATTTCACTGCCATCGCCCTGGAGCGTAATGGAAAAATCCTTGATATTCGCCGTGGTCTGGCGCAGATTGCCCAGGATATCCTCCAGGGACCGCTCGCCCCGCTCGCTGCCGAGGACCTGGCTGAGAGACTCCGTCACCTTTTTGATGTCATCGGAGATCGACGAAACCTGGTTGATGAGCTTGTCTATATCGCTCGGCGATACCGTTGCCTGTACCCGCTCGCCGTCATGATACGTGGACTCGCCGGCAGCCGAAGGCTGCTGCGGTTTGCCTTGCTTGACGGGTACAAATTCCACATACTTCTCGCCAAGGAGGCCCTTGGTCTTGATCATGGCCTCGGTCCCACGCGTTATCTTCACCTCCGGATCGATCCGCATCGTCACCTTGGCCCGACTGTCCTCGAGTTCCACGCTCTCCACCAAACCTATCTTCACCCCGGCCATTCTTACCGCCGCTTTGGTATCGAGCCCTGCCACGGAGTCGAATGCCGCCTGCAGGGTATATCCCTTTTTTTCGCCGAACTGGTATTTGCCTACGGCAAAGATCATATACAGAAGAAGTACCGATCCCACAAGAACCAGTAAACCCACCTTTGCCTCTGCGTTCAATTTAGCCATGAGAACCTCTTTTAGTGTGGAGTGCGGATGTGTAAAATAGGCACAAGACAATGGATCATTTTTTGTATTCATCCGTATTTCTTAATCCGCATTCCGCACTCCGCAATTCCGCATTGGAATTATTCCGCAGTTATCGGCCCCACCGCGCTGCCGGTGATGAACTGATGCACGATAGGGTTCGCTGTGTTCCTGATCTGGTCCGGCGTACCGGTCTCCAGGATCTCGCCCTTGTACAGCATGGCGATCCGGTCCGAGATCTTGTAGGCGCTGTGCATATCATGCGTAATGGCCACGGACGTCACGCCGAGCTTTTTCCTGAGGTCGACGATCAGGTCGTTGATCGCGTCGGCTGCGATCGGATCCAGACCGGTCGTGGGCTCATCATACAGGATGATGGCCGGGTCCATGGCGATCGCCCGGGCAAGCCCCACCCTCTTTTTCATGCCGCCGGAAAGCTCTGACGGCATCTTGTCCTCGACATCCTTCAGACCTACGAGGGCAAGCTTTTGCGTCGCGATCTCCCGGATCTCCTTGTCGGAGAGCTTCGTATGCTGCTTGAGAGAAAACCCCACGTTCTCCCAGACCGTGAGCGAATCGAACAGCGCCGCCATCTGGAACAACATCCCGAATTTCTTCCTCAGTTCGTTCAAGCCGAACTCATCGAGATCGTTCATTACCTGGCCGTCTACGATAACCCTGCCCTTGTCCGGGTGCAGCAGTCCGATGACATGCTTGATCAGCACGCTCTTGCCGCTGCCGCTGCCGCCGATCACGGTCATGCTCTCGCCCTTTTCTACGGTGAGGTTCACCCCGCGGAGCACGTCAAGACTGCCGAAGCTCTTATGCACGTCGATGATCTCGATCATCGCCATGGCATCACCATAACAGCGCGGAAAGGAAATAATCAAGAATGAGGATCAGCATACACGAGACGACGACAGCGCCGGTGGTCGCCTTTCCTACCCCTTCTGCTCCGCCTTCCGTATGAAACCCTTTATAACAGCCGATCAGCCCGACGACCGCTCCGAACACAAGCGCCTTGATCAATCCGTACCAGATGTCCGTTACCTCGGTAAAATCTATGCTGTTATCGATATAGGTGACCGGGTTCGTATCGAGCACTTTTACGCCGACAAAATAGCCGCCGATAATGCCGATCATTACGCCGAGGATCGTGAGAAAGAACATCATAACCGTGCTTGCGATGAACCGGGGCACAACGAGGTACTTCATCGGGTTCGTGGCCAGTGTCGACAGGGCGTCGATCTGCTCAGTGACC
>CAVTAJ010000002.1:0-18147 GCA_963732675.1 Nitrospirota bacterium | reverse complement strand
CGCATGGTGCCGAGTTCCGCTGCCATGGCAGCTCCCGCCCTGCCCGCCACCATGAGGCCCGTGAGCACCGGCCCGAGTTCCCTGGTCATGGAAAGTGAAACAACGGTGCCGATGAGCGTCTCCGCGCCGAAACGCTTGAACCCGGTATAGCTCTGAAGCGCAAGCACCATGCCGGTCGAGAGCGCCGTGGTGATCACCACCGGGATCGAGTTGAACCCTATCTGCTCCATCTGCTTCAGCACGCTCTTCCAGTAAAAAGGAGGGGTGAAGGTCCAGCGGAGCGTCTGGAGCAGGAAGATGAGCACGCTTCCGACCTCGGCGAGAAAGCCCGAGGTCCTGTGGCCCACCACCTCAAGGAACCTATTGATATATCCGGGGGACGCGGCTGCTGATTCCACAGAGCACCTCGTATGCTATGGTTCCGGTCTTCGCGGCGATATCGTCCGCCGTGATCCGTTCGCTGCCCTGACTGCCGATCAACACGACGTCGTCGCCCTCGCGCGCAGCGGGGACATCCGTGACATCGATCATGCACATGTCCATGCACACCCTGCCGACCACCGGGACACGCATGCCGCGGACCAGCGCCTCTCCCTTGTTCGAAAGGCCGCGGCCGTACCCGTCGGCATATCCTATCGGCAGGGTCGCGATGGCGCTTTCCCGTTTCGTCGTAAACGTGCGGCCGTAACTGATCGGCACGCCTGTCGGGACCTTCTTGATGAACGCTATGCGCGTTACGAGCGACAGCACCGGCCGCAGGTCTGCGCCAAGCGCCCCCTCTTCAAGGGGGTTGTAGCCGTACAGCATCAACCCGGGCCTGACCATGGTGAAGAACGCGCGATGAAAATCCAGCACCGCAGCGCTGTTTGCCGCGTGGCGCACGGGCACCGTGATCTTCCTTGCCTCGAGTGCCTTAAGGAGGGTCTCGAAACGGTCCATCTGTTTTGAAGCGAACTGTTTGTCCCGCAAGTCCGCATCGGCAAAGTGCGTCATCAGCCCCTGCACTGAAATGTTGCGGAGTTTCTGGAGCGCGGCAATAAGTTCAGGAGCGTCCTCGGGAGCAATGCCGATCCTGCCCATGCCCGTATCGATCTTGACGTGGACATTGATCGTTGTTCTGCGCCTGTAAGCCGCCTCTGACAGCGCTTGCGCAACAGAAAGACTGAAGATCGCCGGAGTCAGCTTCAGCGACACCATTTCCTCGGCCTGCTCCGGAAATGTCGCTCCCATGACCAGGACCGGCGCATCGATGCCGGCCTCGCGAAGTTCCCTGCCCTCTTCGACCAGAGCAACGCCAAGCATGTCCGCGCCAAGCCTCAAGAGGCGCTTTGACACCTCCACGGCCCCATGGCCATAGGCCCTTGCCTTGACAACGGCCAACACCTGCTGTCCCTCGGCGCAACGGACGACTTCCCTGAAATTATGGTCAAGCGCATCCATGTCGATCACTGCGATCGTAGGCCGGTCCGACGGGAACGGTTGTCGCGCCCGATCGTTGAGGCCCGCTTTCAGTGGATGGTGCTCTCATTGATCTCCTCGAACTTGTTCGACGCGGGCAGTATTTCTATCTTATCGAAAGACTGAGCACAGTCCAGGCACGCCCAATGGTGAATGGTCCAGTATTCAAAGTCCATTTCAAGGGAAACGTCGTCCTCCTGAAAAAGATTGGTCCCGCCGCAGAACGGACACATAATGGGGTCCATTGTCTATCCTCCGATTTACATCCCAACGAACTTGCCTGGCATTTGGGAATGAAAATTATGCCGCATTCACTCTCCCGTACGCATGGCGACCACGCACAGGCGAGGCATTCAGAAGACTGCACATCAAGGCGTTTTTGCCCGTCTATTCAATAAATCTGCGTGTTTTCAGATATTTTAAAGCGTACTTTATCACAGAGATGCTTTTTTTGCAAAAGAATTATTGGTGGGCGCTGACGCGACAGTTTTCACTATCGTAGAGTGCTCATGCAACAGATCCTGAACCGTTCAACTCCTGAATTCAGTGTCAGCTGCCATAGTATAATGCCTCGGTGAGATCCCGGTATGTTCGTTAACCGTTGTTTTCTGATATGGCCTCCATCCCTCATTTTCCTCTCCCACTTTCCCGCCTTTTCTGTTATAATGCCTCGCAAGGAGTTCCCATGCGTCTTCCCAAAGAAATGATCAAACACATCGCCGATGCGATCGCCGCGAACCTTGAGAGCAAGGGCCTGGTGGAGTATGAGGTGCCCAAAAGCGCTATCGCCGAGAAGATCGCAGAGGTGATCACCGCGGACATGATGGCGGAAGAAGCGCTGAACAAGGACGTGGAGAAGATCCTTTCCGCGCATGCGGACGAGATCGCCAGGGAAAATATGGACTACCGCAAGGTGTTCGATATGACCAAGCAGAAGCTCGCGAAGGAACGCGGAATAGTTCTGTAACGCCGCTCACAGGAGTACATCAACCACCATGCGCTTAAGCGAAGACAGAATATCCCATATCTCACACCTGATCCAGGACATGCTTATCCGGAACAGGAACATCGACGTGCTCCAGACCGAGGAGCGGGTCCTCCGCGAGACCAAGCGGACCATCGCTGATGAGCTCAAGTTCGAGGACGAAGCGGACGAGGCGGCCCGCCGCACGATCCAGTCGCTGTCGCGCAGGGTCCCCGAAGGCAGCCGCGAGTGGGATGTCCTCTACCGCAAATATGTGGAAGAAGAGATGAACAGGAGAAGAAAAGTTTGAAAAGAACTGTTTTCCCCGGCCTGGTCCTCTACACCCTCTCTTCCGGCTTGGGATTTTTTCTTCGACCGGACCCGTCAGGCTGGCACCTGATTCTTTGGCTGACGGGATATCTTATACTCTCCCTGACCGTGTCCTACTTTTCCTTTTTTTCCAGAGAACGCCTGAATTACTTCCCCTTCATCGTCCTCGGCATTATCCTGTTGAATTTTTTCATCCAGATCACCGGCGGCTCCCATTCCTCCCTGTGGCCGGCCTATTTCCTGTTCGCCGTCATGGTTGCGACGTTCTCTCCGCTGATCCAGACGTATGGAACGGTCTGCCTGATCATCGCCATTGAAGCATCCAATCTCCTGCTGTCAGGCCAGTGGCAGCCGGAGCGATGGCCCGTGTATGCCGGATTTGCTGTGTCTTTTTTCGGTCTGTCCATTGCCATTGCGCACATCCTGCACCGCACCCGCAAAGAGGCTGCACAGGTCAAGGACGCCCATGAACGGCTGATCGCCCATGCGGACGCACTCGACCCCCTTGCAGAGACGAACACACTGGAATCGCTCATGGACAGGCGGACGACCGCCGTGAGTGCCGCCCGGGAGCGCGAGACCACCTTCAACGGGCTCATCGACATGATCTCCCGGTTCGTACCCGCCCACACCTATGCACTCTTCCTGAAGGAGCGCCGCGAGTACGGTGAGGTTTTTGTGCTGCGGGCGATCAAGACCGAGAGCAGACACGCGATCATGCCGGTGGGAACGGAGCTGCGTGGCAAGACCTACATCGACGTCTGCGGCGAGCAGAAGCAGCGTCAGTATCTGTCCGACATCTCGGGCATGAGCACACCCATCTCCAACCTCGGCTACTATCAGCATGATGTCCGGAACGTGCCGGTCAAGACCTTCCTCGCCATCCCTGTGGTGCAGGACGAGAACACGATCGGCGTCATTGCAGTGGACAGCCTGGAGGCGGGGGCATTTTCACTCGAGGACCAGGACACCCTGAGCTACTTTGAGACCTTCTTTATCCAGGTCATTGAGAAGATCCAGCTGACGGTCAATCTGAAAACCCGGGCCGACCACTTCGGCGCCCTGCACGAGATCAGCACCGGCCTGAACAGCAGTCTCAAGTTCGGCGAGATCATGGACAAGGTGATCCCCCGGATCCAGCAGCTGGTGCCCTTTGACTTCTGCGCCTGCGTCCTGAAAACGGAAGAGGAAGGCAAGCCGCACCTTCAGTTCATCGCGCTCCACGGTTATGATACCAAGCTGATCGACACGACCTTCCCCTTTGAGGACAGCGCCATCGTGACGTATATGCAGAAGCACTGGCAGGACGGCGGCATCACCAGCTACTATACCCAGGACTTCGGCGACCGGGGCAGGGACATCGGGCTCTTCCCGTTCAAAGAGTTTCAAAAACCGATCAAGTCTTTGTACGGAAGGCTGCTGGTCGCCAAAGACGCCTGCATCGGCGCGTTCTTTCTTGCCTCGCTCAAGACCGATGCGTTCACGGAATATCACCGCAACTACCTGCTCGACACGCTCCTGAACCAGATCTCCATGGTGGCCTACAATTCCCTCCTGTACCGGAAGATCGAGGACCTGGCAAGGACCGACGGCCTCACCGGGCTCCTGAACCACCGGACGTTCATGGAAAAGCTTGCCGAGGAATACCGGCGCATCGACCGCGATCCGCGTCCCTTCTCGATCCTGCTCATGGATATCGACAAGTTCAAGAACGTCAACGACACGTACGGCCACCCGGTGGGAGACATCGCGCTCAAAGCGGTCGCAAAGGTGCTGAAAGAGACCGGCCGCGGCTCTGACTTTGTGGCGCGCTACGGGGGCGAAGAGTTCGCCATCGGCATGGTCGATACCAATGTCAAGGGTGCGGAACAAATGGCGGAACGGTTACGAAAGCTCATGGAAAAAACTGTGGCGGCCCGGGTGGGCGGCCAGGACCTGCTGCTCACCCTGAGCATCGGCGTCAGCAGTATTCCCGAGGACACGAAGAACATGGCCGACCTGGTGACCATGGCGGACAATGCGCTGTACCAGGCAAAACGGTCTGGCAGGAACCGCGTCTGCCTGCACAGGGATGTCAAGGACGCGGAGCCGGCGCCGGTAAAGCCTGGGCCATGAAACTGAACATGGACGAACTTCATCATTCTCGCAAGGACGCAACGTGCGCAAAGAAAATCCTGAATTTCTTACAACGACATGAAATATCCGCTGGTATCATAGCCGTTATCAGATTTTTCGTATCAAGGGTTTTATTCTTTGGTTGCGGCCACAGGGCAGCCATAACGGTACCCATTCGCACTTGAAGGAAACCGGTCTTTCTTAGATTCATCTCTATTTAACCTTTTCCCCTAAATGGGGTCTCATTAACCAGAACACAGCGCGCCTATGGACGAAGACCTTGACCTTATCAACAGGACCGCAGCGGGCGATCGCGAAGCGTTCAATGAGCTGGTGTTAAAGTATCAGAAACCACTCTATTACCTGCTCTATCGCATGGTCAGCAACCATGAGGACGCATCGGACCTGCTGCAAAAAACCTTTGTCAAGGCCTTTACCGGACTCGGCTCTTTTGAGCGACGTTCGACCTTCAAGACCTGGCTCTACCAGATCGCGATCAACCTTGCCAAGAACGTCTACCGCGACCGGTCAAAAGCCCGGCATGTCCCGATCGATGACGTGATCATCAGACGGGACCCCCGCACGCTCGAAGCCCTCATCCAGAAAGAGAGCAGGCTCCTGCTCCGGCAGGCGCTCGCGGGGCTTCCGGAAAAACAGCGAATGACGGTCATGCTCAGGATACAGGAAGGCCGTAAATTCGAGGAGATCGCGGAGATCATGCAGTGCTCGCTCGGCACTGCCAAGGCGAATTACCATCACGGGGTACGGAAGCTGAAAACAATGATGGCTGAGAAGAACAACGTCAGCACACCGTAGTCAGGAGACAGAGTTCAGAAGAACTGCCATGTGCAAAGACAAAGCCGTAAAAGAATTGCTTCCCGCTCTATCGGGAACAGGCGCTTGACCAGACGGAGATTCTCATGATCGAGAACCATCTCGCGTCTTGTGAGGACTGCCGCAATGAGCTGTCCCTCCTGCGGATGATGACGGAAGAGACTGTGCCTGATCCCGGTGAAACGTTCTGGTCCGCGATGCCTGGCCGTGTATACCAGTCTGTACAGACGCGGAAGGCCGAGAGGAGAACCTTCGGACTTGCCTGGCTTGTCGACCGAATGACCCTTCCCCGCCGGACATGGGTATCAGCAATAGTGGGGACTGTCCTTTTAATATCGTGGTTCATCATCAGACCTGTGCAGAAGGAACCGAAGATGCCCTCCGTTACAGGGATCTGAATTCGCCGAAGAGATCATGCCTGCCGAACAGGTGAATGTTGGAGAGCTCGACCGTGACGAACTTGCCCAGATCGACACCTGGGCCGGAACTGAACTCGCTTCCATCGCCCATGAGACCGAACAAGTTCTTGGAAACGGCCAGGACAGCGATGTATTTGAAGAGATTCCGGAATTGAATAAACGGGAAGCTGAACAACTTATGCAAAAGATCGATCAAAGAATGAAGGAGGGCTAACTATGAAAGGACTTGCCATCGTATCCATGGTCTTGATGCTTACCACGGTCGGCATGACCGCTTTTGGACAGCAGGGTCCCGCGTCAATGCAACCCGGCAGTCAGTACAATGACAACAGGGGTATTGAGAATTTGGGCCGGCCGGGACGGGGCGAACCATTGTCAGATGAAAAGCGCGCAGAAATAAGAAAAAAGATAGAGACCGTCAGGATATGGCGCCTCACCGAAGCACTGAAGCTCGACGCCAACACCAGCGCGAAGCTGTCATCGCTTCTCAGCTCCCTGGATCAGCAGCGCAGGGAGATCCAACGCGAACAAACGGGAACACTGATACTATTGCAGCAATCTCTTACGACTCCGAAAATTGAAGAGTCGCGTATCAAGAGCGATCTCGATAAACTTGAAAAAAACTACCACGCCCTGCAAGATCTGAAGTATAAAGAAATGAGCGGCTTGAAAAAAATCCTCACCATAGAACAGCAAGGACGGTACGTCATCTTCCAGCAGGAGTTCATGCGCGAGATGCGCGGCATGATCCGCGGTGCCCGAGTCAATGGACGGTAACGGCGGAAGGTGACCCCGTGTCCGTCAAATGCGAAGAGGAGTGCCAGGACGGCAAGCGCTGGACAGCACCACCATGTACTATCTGCACAGAGTTCATTTCTAGCCCCTTTTATTCACGACCCACTGGTCAAAACATAAGGAATAATTCATCTCGCGCAAAGCCAAATGGCCGCGAAAGCATAAGAAGAAAAAACGTCTTGCCTCCAATTGCGCCCGTTACTGCCGGATAAATATATTGTCTTCGTTTTATAGCCTTTCATTGATTCCTGAGTAATTACCTTTCCCCATTTATCCCGCCGGGGACCATACCTCACTGCAGCCGTTCCGCGTATCGCATGGATCCATCCTGATGCTTCATATTGACAAAGAGCCTGTCAAACCAGTATAATCCAGGCCACTCAATCAGGAAAGGTATGGTGTAATGAACCGAATAATCAAAGAAGTATGCTCAGTTCCTCGAACGATCAAAGACCGTTTTTTCCAAGGCCGCTTCAAAACATGGCGTCGGATGCAAACAGGGATGTCATGAGTGCTGCTCGGTCGGGTTCTTTGACATCACGCTCCTTGACGCCATCTATCTCCGCAATGCGCTGAAACAGGTCCCCTCGCCTGCCAGGGAACGGGTCCTCGCCAGGGCCAATGAGCAGCTTGATATCCTGGAAAAAAAGAAGGCTTTTTCCCGCAAGGACCCGCTGCTCAAGACCCTGCCTGCCATCGACTCGATCTCCCGCAGATCGGCAAAGATGTCCTGCCCTGCGCTCGAGAACGGCTCATGCATGATCTATGACCAGCGGCCGCACATCTGCCGGATCTTCGGGCCAACCATCCGCGGACCGCGCCGCGCCGTGCACCTCGAAGGCTGCGGACTTTTTACAAAAGACATTCCTGAAGCCGATTTTCCCATCTTTGACCACTATGCAGAAGAAAAGAAATTGCAGAAGGCCATGTTCGTAAAAGCCGGCCGCAAACGGCTCCGTGAGGTTGACACCATCATTCCCGCGGCGTTGACGCTGGATTTGAAGAAGTGGCTGTGAAGCTCACCAGAATTCAGAAGCCAGAAGACAGAAGTCAGATAAAAACAAGAATCATTGTTCTGAATTTATTCTGAATACTGGCTCCTGACTACTGACTCCTGTTCCTTAACCATGGAAATCATCAGCAAAAAAACCGTCTGGAAGGGTAATTTCATGAGCGCGGTGGAGATCACCTACCGCGATGCCCGGGGAGTGGTGCGCACCTGGGAGGCCCTCGAGCGCGTGGGCGTCGGCGGCATCGTGGTCATGGTCGCTGTTACACCTTCGGGCAACGTCATTCTTGAAAAGCAGTTCCGGCCGCCGATGGGTCGGGATGTCATTGAGCTCCCCGCGGGGCTCGTTGATCCCGGAGAGTCCATGGAGGCTGCTGCGAAGCGTGAACTGATCGAGGAAACCGGCTGGTCAGCGGGGAAAATAGAATTTCTCGCTGAAGGCCCGATCTCGACAGGCGCCTCGACCGAAGCGCTCCGGGCCTATCTGTGCACGGATCTCAAGCACGTGGGCAAGAACGGGGGCGACGACAACGAGATCATCGAGGTGACCGAGGTCCCGATCCAGAAGGTCCAGGAGTTTCTCCGCACCGCGCAGATGAACGGCACGCTGGTGGATCTGAAGGTCTTTGGATTGGTGGAGCTGGCGAGAAAGGCATTGGATTGTAAGTCTTTATACTGACAATTCCCCCAGCAATCTTGACCGCTACTAAATCTGAACCAAGAACATCTAATCATGAATTACCACGGATGCATCCTGAATGATCACGAATTAGAATTAATGATCATAGTCTTCGATTCTTAATCAGTGTAAATTCGTGCTTCCATTTGTGAATTCATTTTCGTGATACCAGTTCTCATTCTCATATCGATGAATTTCCTGATCTGCTGTTTGTACTCATCCATTCCCGTAAAATGGATCGTCTGGAGCCCCTGCCCTCGCGCCCGCTTGATGTGATCGATATTGTCATCGATAAAAAGCGTTTCTTCCGTCTTAACGCCAAGTTCCGTGCATACCTCCCTGAAGACCGACGCATCACGTTTGCTCTTATGGGTCCTGTACGAATTGAAGACCCGGTCAAAGTGCCGGAAGAGACCGGTATCCAGGTCTATCTCCTCAAGCCAGTTTGTCTGGTCGCTCAGCATGGCAAGAATGAGCCCCGTTGACCTCAGAAGGTCCACCGAGGCGATCATCTCCGGTCTGAGAACGAACCGTTTCAGGATCTCCGTCCTGAGCTCAGCGTCAGTGCAACTGATGCCGGCATTCTTCCTGACCTCGTTCCAGAACGCAGCTTCATCCGCTTTGCCGATGAGATACCCGGTCTTGTAAATAAGCGCATCTACCATCTGGAAGAACGCATCAGGATCGAGCCCATGCTCCATGCCCGATGCTCTGAATACCTTCCCAAAATCCCTCTTCTGCGATCACTCCGCCGAAATCAAAAAGGACCGCTTTGAGCTCATACTTCATACCCTCTCCCCTTTTTCCAGGATCACCATTCGACCCACTGGCATCGATCAGGGCTTCAGCATAAAATTGCCGCGCATTCTGTATTACCATAGCACACTCAACGACAGACCACAAAAAATACTTGACTATCTTCTCCGAGCCTGTATAATTCCTAACCTTAAAGGCGGAAAGAGCCCACACACGGACAGCCTTATGCAAAACACTACTGCTCCGGATCTCTATTGGATAGGACTCAGCAGCATTCCAGGAGTCGGACGCGTCACGTTCAGGAAACTCGTCGCTCTTTTCGGTTCACCGGAGAGGGCGCTCTTCGCTTCCCCTGATGATCTCAGGAAGATCGGCGGATTGTCCGACAAAATTGCCGCGGCAATCGGTTCCTTCCCCTGGCAGGAGCATGCGACGCGGGAGATCGCAAAAGCGGCTGAAGCGAATGTTGCGATAATCACCGCTGACAGCCCCGCGTATCCCGAACAGCTCAGGAACACGCCCGATGCGCCGGTCTACCTGTATGTGAAAGGCGCGCTGCAGTCAGAAGACAGGAACGCGATCGCGATCGTGGGCACTCGCAAGCCAACGCACTACGGGATGACCGTAACACGCCGGATCGCGGCGGAACTTTCCTCCGCGGGTTTTACCATCGTCAGCGGAATGGCAAGGGGTATCGACACCCAGGCGCATCGCGGTGCGCTCGCGGCACAAGGCAGGACCATCGCGGTGCTCGGGTGCGGCATCGACGTGGCGTATCCGCCCGAGAACAAGGGCCTGATGGAGGAGATCAGCCGTGCGGGGGCCGTGGTGACCGAGAATCCCTTTGGCACGCAACCCGAATCCGGCTACTTTCCGTCGAGGAACCGGATCATCAGCGGACTCTCGCGGGGGACCGTGATCATCGAGGCTGCCGAGGACAGCGGCTCGCTCATCACCGCGAAGTACGCGCTCGAACAGGGCCGCAAGCTCTATGCCGTACCAGGGAACATCGGCTCATTGACCAGCAAAGGCACGAACAGTCTTATCAAGCAGGGCGCGACCCTGGTGGAAGGCGTGGACGATATCCTGCGGGACCTTGGGATGCAAAAGCAGGCCAAAGGACAGGCGATTCCGGCCCGACCCCTGCCCGCGCTCACCCGGGAGGAAACGACGGTGCTCTGCTGCATTACGAACGAGCCGAAGCACATTGACATCATCATGAATGAAAGCCGTGCTCATGCCGGAAAGCTCAGCGCGGTACTGATCAACCTGGAGCTGAAAGGACTTGCGAAACAGCTCCCGGGGAAGTATTTTGTAAGGGAAGAATCATAAGTATTCGCCACAAGTCATGTCGCCACAGAGACGCTGAGAGACGGAGAAATGCTTTTTGAAATAATAATGTTTTCTCTGCGTTCTTTGCGTCTCCGTGGTAAAAACAGGAGATTTTTGTGGACGAACAAATGATGGACCTCTTCTCGCTTATCGCGGACCAGGTCCGGAACAAACAGGAGCTGTTCGACAACGAAGGCAAGATCATGCAGGCCCTGCTGAACAGCGGTTTCCGGCTCCAGGAGGCGGACGCCGCGCTCACCCTGATGCAGGCCCTTGTTCAGAAACAGTCCGAGAGCTTCTTCACAACAGAACCGAAGGCATCTTCGATCCGGGTGAGGGCGATGAACCGGGAAGAGCGCGAACGGTTCACCATCGACGCCTTTGGTTTTGTCTCAAAGCTCACCCATCTCGGCATCATTGCCGAGGACCAGCGGGAAGAACTGCTGGAAAAAGCCATGACCACATACACTGAACGGATAGAGCTTGCGGACATCAAGAACCTGATAGCCTTTATCCTCTTCGTCTCTCCCCCTGATCGGGAGTACAGCCCGTCCGTGGGTCTCCGGCGGATAAAAAAGACCGCGTGGAATTAGAACGGATTCACCACTGAGTTCACGGAGATTACCGAATGTGACTCATCCTTTTTAACTCTGCATTTATTCTCCGTGTCCTCTGTGGTAAAAAGGTATTGCTTAATGAAATCCCTCGTCATTGTTGAATCACCGGCAAAGGCAAAAACCATCGCCAAATATCTCGGCGATGCATTTGATGTGCGCGCCTCTGTCGGCCATATTGCAGACCTCCCGAGCAAAGGGCTCGCGGTCGATGTCGACCATGGATTTAAACCCACCTACGAGCTCACTGAACGCGGAACACAGGTGGTGCGAGAGCTCCGGGCAGCGCTGAAAAACGCAAGCGCCCTGTATCTCGCGACCGACGAAGACCGCGAGGGTGAAGCGATCTCGTGGCACCTCGTTGAGCACCTGAAACCGAAGATACCGGTGCGGCGCATGGTGTTCCACGAAATCACCAAATCCGCGATCGAACACGCGGTCGCCAATCCCCGCGGCATCGATCACGGGCTGGTTGATGCTGCTGAGACCCGCCGGATCCTGGATCGGCTCTTTGGATACGAGGTGTCTCCGGTGCTGTGGCGACGCGTAAATCGCGGCCTGTCGGCCGGCCGGGTCCAGAGCCCGGCGCTTCGTCTCGTGGTGGAACGAGAACATGAACGCATCGCTCATGTCGCTGCCGGATACTGGGGTATCGAAGTCGTGACTGCGACGACACCTCCGTTTATGGCCGTTCTCGTCGCACTCGACGGCACCAAAGTCGCAACGGGCAAGGATTTCGACAGCACGGGTCGTGCCAGCGACAAGGTCATCGTCCTTGACAAGACCCGGGCCATGGCGCTGGCAGCCGGCCTTGATAAAACTCTTCTCACGGTCCGCAGCGTCGAGGAAAAACCATACCGCTCTTCGCCAAAGGCGCCGTTCATGACGTCAACGCTCCAGCAGGAAGGCGGCCGGAAATTGCGGCTGTCCGCAGCACAGGTCATGCGTGTCGCACAGGGTTTATATGAACGCGGTTTCATCACCTATATGCGGACGGACAATGTGGTAATCTCCGATGAGGCTCTTGCAGAAATCCGCGCAGAAGTGGGGAAGTTATACGGTCAGCAGTACCTCGCTCCGACCCCTCGCAGCTACTCATCAAAAGTGAAAAATGCCCAGGAAGCTCATGAAGCGATCCGTCCGAGCACGCCGATGCGATCGCCGCGCGAACTCAAGAGTGATCTTAACCTCCAGGAGTTTGCCCTGTATGAGCTGATCTGGCAGCGCACGCTCGCTTCGCAGATGGCCGACGCGAACGGCACCACCGTCAGCATACGGCTGGGCGCACTGAGCAAGGGAACTGACTGCGAATTCACTGCGAGCGGCACGACGATCGCCTTTGCAGGCTACCGGCAGGTGTACGAGGAATCCACCGATGACGATACCGAGAACAGCAAGCGTGAAGCGCTGCTGCCGAGGCTTGCTGTTGGTGACAAGATAGACATTGCGAACGTTACACCGAGTGGACACGTCACGCAGCCGCCCGCGCGGTACACCGAAGCTTCACTCATCAAAAAACTTGAGGAACTGGGCATTGGCCGTCCCTCAACCTGGGCATCCATCATGCAAACGATCGTCAATCGCGGTTATGTGTGGAAAAAAGGCCAGGCGCTCGTACCCAACTGGGTTGCGTTCTCCGTCATTAATCTGCTGGTGAAGCATTTCTCCGGTCTTGTCGACTACAGTTTTACCGCGAACACGGAAGAAGATCTCGATGCGATCGCGCAAGGCTTGCAGAAGAAGGAACAGTGGCTCGCTGATTTTTATTTCGGCAATGACCAGGGCCTCGTTGGTCTCAAGCAACGCGTTGCAATAAACCTTGACGAGATCGATGCCTCAACGATCAACACATTCCCCGTCGGCATTGACCCGGAAACCGGCCTTGAAGTCGTGGTTAAGCCCGGGAAATTCGGGCCCTACGTTCGCCGCGGTGAAGAGACGGCCAGCGTTCCCGATACCATGACGCCCGATGAACTGACACTGGAGGTGGCGCTGAAACTGCTCGCTGCGCCAAAGGGGACCGACCCGATCGGCGAAATCGACGGTCTGCCTCTGTTTGTCAAGAGCGGTCGCTACGGCGCGTATGTACAGTGGGGCACTCCTGATGCTCCCCCGCCCGGGCTTGACAAGCCGAAGATGGCGTCATTGTTCAAGACAATGGACTCGGCTCACATCACTCTCCCGGACGCAGCGCGGCTGCTATCGCTGCCGCGTGTGGTGGGCGTTGATCCGGCTGATGGCTTGGCGATCACCGCACAAAATGGCCGCTATGGCCCCTATATCACCAAGGGCAAAGAAAGTCGCACGCTCGCCAGCGAAGAACAGATCTTCGATATTACCGTCGAAGAAGCCCTTGCGCTGCTTGCAACACCGCGCCAGTTCGGACGTCGCGCTGCACCAAGGCCTCCGTTGCGCGAGTTCGGCAATGACCCGGTGAGCAGCAAACCGGTCCTGGCCAAAGAGGGCAAATTCGGCGTATATGTCACCGATGGGGAAACCAATGCAAGCCTCACGCGGAGCGACCGCCTCGAGGAAATGATACCTGAACGTGCCTATGAACTGCTGGCGATACGTCGTGAAAACGCGGGCAACGGTGCCGGGCGCAAAAAACGAACGCCATCCAAAAAAGCGGCCAAGAAGCCTTCGAGGGAAAAGGCATCTCCGTCATCCGGCTCTCGATCAAAATCACGACCGGATAAACCAAAAAAATAACTTTTTCCATTATTACAGGACAAATTCACATATAAGCATTATTCATATCTCTGTCAATCCCGCTATCCTGTCGAAGGGTTATGTTTAATCTGCGGGCTCATCTCCGATCATTCGCCGGATCAGCTGTTCTTCCTCTTTTTCCGCCATATTCAGCGGCTGTCGATATCACTCAAAACCATTTACCTCTTCACCATTTACCTCTTCCCTTGCAAATTCGCTCCTGTTAAGCTAAAGTATCCTCATGCAGAAGCACATTTTTGACTTCCTCACCTATCTCAGAAATGAGCGAAATGTTTCTCCTCACACCTTGCGGAGCTATCATTCCGATCTGGAACAGCTCTCCACCTTTCTCGGCGATAAAGAACTGTCCGCAGTGGATCATCAAACGCTTCGGCGATTCATAGCCCACCTCATGCAGGGCGAGGTGAAAAAATCATCCATTGCCAGAAAACTCTCCGCCATCCGAACGTTCTTCAGATATCTGAACCGCGAGGGAATACTCACGAGCAATCCGGCCCGACTGGTCGCCACACCGCGTCGCGAACAGCGCCTTCCTGCCGTGCTGACGGCTGACGACGCGATACGTCTCATGGAATCGCCGCAGTCAAAGAAGCCCGCGGATCACGACACCATGCTGAGAGACCGCGCCGTGCTTGAAACCCTTTACTCCACCGGTATCCGCGCGAGCGAACTCATCGGCATGAACCGGGAGGATATCGACCGACATGACAGCCTCATCCGCATCCGTGGTAAAGGCCGCAAGGAACGGATCGTACCGGTCGGGACCAAGGCGCTGGATGCGATCGATGCGTATCTGGGCCGTCTGGCCGGAAGCTCCGATATTGCCGCGGTCTTCCTTGGGCCGTCAGGAAAACGCTTGACAGCACGTACGGTTCAGCGTATTTTAGAAAACCATAGAAAACAGCTGGGACTGCAGCAAAAAGCGAGCCCGCACACGCTCCGGCACAGCTTTGCCACTCACTTGCTTGAGTCCGGCGCAGACCTGCGGGCCATTCAGGAACTTCTCGGCCACGCGAGCCTTTCGACCACCCAGCGCTACACGCACGTGAACCTCGACTCGCTGATGGAGGTATATGACAAGGCGCATCCGAAGGCGAGGAAGCGGTAGACAAGACTTCTCTTTCACCGCAGAGGACGCAGAGATCGCAGAGAAACAAGGTCCGGATAAAAACAGGACGTCGTTTTTAAATTAAAGTTTTTCTCAGCGTGCTCAGCGTCTCTGCGGTAATAAAACATCATCGGAGGAGCTATGAGTGAAATAACACCCCTGCACGGAACAACGATCCTTGCTGTTCGGCGAAACGGGAAAACAGCGATCGCCGGTGACGGACAGGTGACCGTCGGCGCGACGGTGATGAAGCACAATGCAAAAAAAGTGCGCAAGATGTACAATGACAAGATCCTTGCCGGTTTCGCAGGGGCCACCGCCGACGCGTTCACGCTCTTCGAAAAATTCGAGGCCAAGCTCGACCAGTACCACGGCAACCTCACCCGCGCCGCGGTGGAGCTTGCCAAAGACTGGAGAACGGACAAGGTCCTTCGCCGGCTCGAGGCCCTGATGATCGTTGCCGACAATGAACGCGCCTTTATCCTCTCCGGCAATGGAGATGTCATCGAACCGGAAAATGGCATTTCTGCCATCGGCTCAGGCGGCCCTTATGCCCTTGCTGCCGCCCGTGCGCTCGTGGACCACACCACACTCGATACCCGATCGATCGTGGAAGAGGCGATGAAGATCGCAGCGGAAATCTGCATTTATACGAATACTGTTATTACGATAGAAGAATTGTAATGCAGAGTAAGGAGCCAGGAGCCAGGAGCCAGAAGCCAGAATAAAGCTATCTGGCATATATCTCCTGTCTCCTGAATCCTGACTCCTGACTTCTCGGAGGTTTTTTTGAAAGATTCTCTCACACCACGACAGGTCGTAGAAGAGCTCGACAAGTACGTCATCGGGCAGCACAAGGCCAAGCGCGCCGTTGCCATTGCGCTCCGGAACCGCTGGAGACGTCAGCGTCTGTCTGAAGACCTCCGCGACGAGGTCATGCCGAAGAACATCATCATGATCGGCCCCACGGGCGTGGGAAAGACCGAGATCGCCCGCAGGCTCGCGAAGCTCGTCCAGGCCCCCTTTCTCAAGATCGAGGCGTCGAAGTTCACCGAGGTCGGCTATGTGGGACGCGACGTGGAGTCCATCATCCGCGATCTTACCGAGATCGGCATCAACATGGTAAAGACCGAGATGACGGAACAGGTCCAGGAAAAAGCAGCGGCCATGGCCGAGGAACGTCTCCTCGACCTGCTGTTGCCGCCGCCCAGGACATCGCCGGGTCCCGAAACCCTTTCGACCGAGCAGGAAGAGCAGCACTCGAGCACTCGCGACAAGCTCCGTCAGCACGTGCGGGAAGGCAAACTCGACGGACGGATGGTGGAACTCGAGCAAAAAGAGAAAGTTATGCCCTTCGGCATCATCTCGAATGTGGGCATGGAAGAGATCGAGATGAACCTCAAGGAGATGCTTGGCGGACTCCTGCCCGAAAAGACCAAGCGGCGCAAGGTCAAAGTGCCTGACGCGCTCCGGCTCCTGGTACAGGAAGAGGCGGCGAAGCTGATCGATATGGACAAGGTCATTAAAGAGGCGCTTCAGCGCATCGAGCAGTCCGGCATCGTGTTCCTCGACGAGATCGACAAGATCGCCGGCCGCGAATCACACGGTCCCGACGTGTCCCGCGAGGGTGTTCAGCGCGACCTCCTGCCGATCGTCGAAGGTTCAACGGTCACGACCAAGTATGGGCCGGTCAGGACCGACCATATCCTGTTCATCGCCGCTGGCGCGTTCCATGTATCAAAGCCGTCGGACCTGATCCCCGAGCTCCAGGGCAGGTTCCCGATCCGGGTCGAGCTCGATTCTTTGGGCAAGGCAGAGTTCATCCGCATCCTGACCGAGCCGCAGAACGCCCTCATCAAGCAGCAGGTCGCCCTCCTTGCCACGGAAGAGGTATCGATCACCTTCTCCAAGGACTCGATCGAGGAGATCGCCGACATCGCGACCAAGGTCAACGATCGCACGGAGAATATCGGCGCACGCAGGCTCCACACCATCCTGGAGCGCCTGCTTGACGAGATCTCCTTTGACGCGCCTGAGAAAAAGGGCATCAAGGTCGCCATCAACGCAAAATATGTGCAGGAGCGCCTTGAGGACGTACTGAAGAGCGAGGATCTGAGCAGATATATCCTCTAACGGCAACCACAGAGGACACAGAGAATTTCCTCAAATGCAGTTTTTTAATCTTCATTCTCTGCTTCATCCCCTGTGATCTCTGTGGTTTGATTTATTTGAGGTTTTATATGGAAAAACTGATCGAAAAAGCAAAGGTCCTTATCGAGGCCATGCCCTACATCCGGACATTCATGGGCAAGACCTTCGTGATCAAGTACGGCGGCAACGCCATGATCGACGAGAACCTGAAGCAGGGCTTTGCCCAGGACGTGGTGCTTCTGCGCTACATCGGGATAAACCCGGTGATCGTGCACGGAGGCGGACCGCAGATCGGCAAGACCATGGAACGGATGGGGAAAAAACCCACGTTCGTCTCAGGCCAGCGGGTCACCGACGAAGAGACCATGGACATCGTTGAAATGGTCCTCGGCGGCAAGGTGAACAAGGAGATCGTGAACCTCATCAACCAGGCAGGCGGCAAGGCCGTGGGCCTCACGGGCAAGGACGGCGGACTGATCCAGGCGAAGAAGTTGAAAATGACGAAACAGAGCGGGAGCGCCGGCGAGAGCGAGAACATCGATATCGGGCTAGTCGGCGAGGTCACGGAAGTCAGGCCAGGCGCGCTTGTCGCGCTGGACCAGGGGGGCTTCATCCCGGTGATCGCGCCGATCGGTGTCGGCGCCCAGGGAGAAACCTATAATATTAATGCCGATCTTGTGGCAGGAGCTGTTGCCGGAGCGCTGAAGGCGGAGAAGCTCATCCTGCTTACGGACCAGGCTGGCATCCTTGACAAGGACAAGAACCTCATTCCCAGCGCTGAACAGGAAGAAAGTGGCAAGTCTCATCAGTTCCGGGATCATCGCCGGCGGCATGCTTCCCAAGACCAAAT
>CAVTAJ010000001.1:0-195550 GCA_963732675.1 Nitrospirota bacterium | reverse complement strand
GTAGTTTTCCGCAACAGCAATGAAACGCTCGGTCATGTCAATCTTGTCCCGCTCCGTATCACCATATCTGGCCGCGATCGGTTTTTCGAATACGATCCGGAAACGATCATGCGTTTCCGGGATGATAAATGTGGGCAGATACGCGGCGCCGGTCCTGAGTGACCAGATCGCCGGGCCCAAGGGGATCATCCGCTCCGTTCCCAGGAATGGGAATTTGCGGTGTTCCCCGAGAAAGACGCCTCCTCCGGCTCCGTCACCCGTGGTCAGGACCACGCCCCCGCGGACCAGGTGCTTGTAGACCGCTCCGAGATAGCCGTCAGCCGGTATGATGGGAGCGGGAAGCATGGCCTCGTATTTCAGGCGGTACCGATAGGCCACTTTGCGTCCGACGATGCTCAATCCCTCATCGGACGGATAGCCGATCTGCAAGGGCTTGTAACCCTGGAGCGCAAGGCTCAGCAGCGTGATCTGCACAGGCCCGAAATGGGGCTGGATGAGGAGGGCGCCTTTCCCCTCTTTGAGCGCCTGCATCGAGCACCTCGCGGTTCTCGAATTTCACGTAGGGTGCGAGGGTTTCCCAGGCCTTCATCCTCGGGTACAGAAAAATATGGAGCCGGTCAAGGCTATGGTTCTCGAAAATGCGCTTGGCTGTCCCGGCAGCGGTTGCCTCGTCGAGGTTCAGCCGTCTTTGCAGATTGACTGCCAGCAGGCGATATTTCCCCCGGCTCAGCGCGAACTGCACATCCCCGGCTGCTTTATACAGGGAAAAGGCCAGCGAAAGGGGTACGATGCCGATCATCCAGCGAAAAGGGAACCAGATGATAATCCGGAGCAGGTCCCGTACGATGCTTTCCCGAACATTCATGCGGACCGCCCGTTACCCATATTTTAGGAACCGGACCACCTCGCTCAAGAGGCGCCTGCGGTACACAAAGTTCCCGGGGCTGCAATGGATGTCGCATGCCTTGATCTTTCTGCGAAGCTCCCGCGTTTCCTTCGAGTCCCAAACCGCTTCGGCCGTGGTCGTCCGTACGTTGCCCAAGGGCGGCATTTTGAAGCAGGTGTGGATGTTGCCGTCAGCGGTGAGACTGAGATTGGTGATGCCGACCATGCACTGTTTGTTCTGGAGCAGCGTCGGATTCTCGAAATAGGCCTTCATGCCTTCGAACTGTTCAGGCGGATTGAGAATCTTTGCGCCTGCCTTTTTCATGGCAATGAGCTCGTCCAGGACGCCGTTGATCGCACCGAGGTCATCGAACCAGAGGTCGGTTTTCTTGAACCATTCGGGATCGCTGTCGATGGTCGGGCCCAGGGGGTTGAAGATGACGCCGTCAAGCCCCATGTCTTCGGCTTGCCGCACGATCGACGTGAGCTCGTGCATATTCCGTTTGTTGACGATCGTTGCCTTGCAGATCGACATGCCGCTTCCCCGGTTCGCTTCCACCAGGTGGCCGAGGGCCGCCATGGTTTTCGCGTGCAGCCCCGGGATGCCCCGGATGTAATCATGGGTCTCGGGGGTGAGGCCGTCCACGGAGATATGGATATAGCCCAGGCCGGAATCCACGATTCTGCCTGCAAGCTCCCTGTTGATCAGGGTGCCGTTACTCACCACGCCGGTCAGAACATCGTTCTTTGTCGCATGCGTGATGATATCGATGATGTCCTTGCGGACGAAAATCTCCCCGCCTGCGAGCTGGACGCGGTACGGACCCAGCCAGGACCGAAGATCGGAAATGACCTTTTTCCAATCCTCCGCCGAGAGTTCGTCCGTGCTGGGCATCCGCCAGATGGCGCACTGTCGGCATTTGATGTTGCATCGCAGGGTCATGCAGAATATCAGACGCGTGGGCTTCGACAGCCCCCGGTCGGTCTTGTATGAGATCCCCTGCAGACTTCTGTTTACAAGCTGATTGAACGCCCATTTCAGTGTTTTATTGCGTTTGCGCATGGCTGGTCACTTTCTTCCGAGATTGATTGCCGGTCGGTTCACCGGATTCCGGGTAGTCCGTAAAAAAAGGATACGTATCAATGGCCGCTCTCTGTCGCCGAAGGCAGAGCGTATAACCATAATGATGTGGATAACGTTGGACGTAGGACTCCAGAAGGGCGGCGAATTCCTGCAGCGCTGCCCGACGGACGGTGTCCTTCTCGCCATCCATGCGGAGCGGGGCGTGCAGGACGAGCCTGTGACGCAGGCCGGATTCAGTGATGACGAATGCCGGAACCATGGCCGCGCCGGTGCTGATGGCAAGGTCGACGGCCCCGGTCTGATACAGGGCCTCCCTGCCCAGGAAGCGGAAAGGAACGACTTTTTTCCCGCCCCCGCCGTCCACCGTGATGCCCACGATCTCGTTCTTCTTGAGGGCGTTGAACACCGGCCTGAGCGATGACGTTATCGAGATGTGCTTAACCGGCAGCGTGTATTCGTATCGTGCCTTGATATCAAACATCCGGCTCTGCGACGCGGAAGCGCCCCCCTCCTTCCAGACCGCGGCTGAAGCGCTGATCTGGTTCATGGTATAGCCGGTGTACCCGATGGCCGGCATAGTCATCTGGAAGGCCCCGAAATGGGCCTGGCAGAGCAGAACACCCTTTCCTTTTGCCAGCGCCGCATCGAGATGCTCCCTCCCTTCGATGGTGAAGACCCGGTCGATATAGGCCCGGTCCATGGAAGGGTATAATAAGATCTCCAGCTCGGAAAGGCAATAGTTGATGAAACTTTCCCGCACGATGAGGCGCAGGTCTTTCTCACTCCGGCCCGGCAGGACGCGGCGGAACTCATCGATCATCACCCGTTGTTTCTCTCGCGAGAGGAGGCGCAGAAGACGCCCGCCCAGCCTCCCGATCCGGGCGGACAGCGCGAGGGGCAGGAAGGTGATCATCATCCGCAGGGGATACCACATGAACAGGATCATAGCGTTCTTGATGAGCAGTTTTACCACGATCATTTCCCCTTCAAACGGAGCAGCAGGTTGAACAGCGTTTCGAGGTACCGCGTTCTTCCCTGCGTGTAATATTTCGGATAGAGGAGGTTTTCCCCTGCGGTGACAACGCCCTCCGACCGGGCAATGTCATAGAGCTTGGTGTTCGGTTCGATCCGCATGGAGTTGAACTCGAAGTGGACCCGCTTCCCCATCTCTTTTTTTGCCTTAGCGGTGAACCGGAGCAGTGCGAGGAACGTCCTGACATCCTGCCCCGGCGGGTTCTTGAAGAAGTTGTAGCTCACCTCGAACCCGTCGAGGTCCTTCATTACGGCGTAGGACGCGTGTATGTCGGCCAGGGAGATGTTCTTTCCCAGGGCCTTCAGGGTCGCGTTCGAGAAGCCATCGGGAGAGAGGATCACGTTCCTGCACCCGGCATCCCGCACCAGCTCGATGAATTCCCGGGTGATGCCCTTTTCGTTGAACCATGCGGACCAGGTCGTCTGCAGCCCCCTTCTGATGATCTCCCTGCATATCCTTTCCGCATGGTTTTGCGGAATATTGAACACGGAATCCACAAAGGTAAAACGCCGGAGGCCGTGTTCCTTCACGAGCAGTTCGATTTCGTCCACGATCCGCGAGGGTTCGCGGAGCCGCAGGTTCTTGCCGTTCAGGAACCCGTAGATGCAGTACACGCATCCCAGCGCACACCCCCGCTTGGTCTCGATGCCCACTGCCTCGGGTACGGCCTGGTACGGTCCGAGCGGGAGTGCCTTCCGGTCGGGAAGAGGCACAGCATTGAGATCGACCTGCTGGCCGGGAGCGGTGCTCGTGATCGAGCCGTTCCTGCGATAATAGACCGAGGGGGCCTTCTCCGGGCCATCGAGGTTCTTGAGGAGGAGCGGGAAGGCATGCTCACCCTCCCGGCTGATGCCAAAATCGATCCGCGGGTCGTCCTCCATGATCTCGCGGGCGAACATGGAGAAGCCTGAACCGCCGACAATGATCTTCGCATCGGAGCGGGACCTGATCGTATCAACGGTCCGCTTCAGGTACTGGTAATAGAACACCACGGTCCGCTTGTTCGTGGAGTCGATATTTCTGAGTGAAATGCCGACAACATCGGGTTTGCTGCTTGCGATGATGTCCCCCAGCTCGTCGAAGGGCCGCGTGGACGTGTTCGTATCGAACAGGATGACCTTATGGTCCCGGAGCTCTGCAGCCAGGCAGGCGATGCCGAGAGGGTACACCAGCGGTTCGTTGCCGCCGAGATAGGACTGGACAAGAAGTACCTTCACGTTCTGCCGAGCACCCTTTTCAGAGATTTATAGGTCACTTCGAGGAACCGGTAGAACCATTTGAAGAACGGTCGGAGCGATCCGCTGTTCAAGATATCGACCAGCGGCGAACTGACCAGGAGCCGGAGGAGCGGACTCGGGAACCGGCCCCGCTTCGCCAGCGTCATGAGGAGGTTCAGGTAGTTCGGCTCCCGCATGGTGTAGCTCTTTGCATACACCTCCCGTCGCTCGTCCAGGACCTTCCCGTCCCTGGTTGCCATGTCGTGCAGCTTCGTGCCTGGGTACAGCACCAGGGCAAAGGGCTGGAGCTGAAAGGGCTTGGGGAACTGCGCGATCAGCTTCAGGCTGTCGATCACGTCCTGATCGGTCTCATAGGGAACGTCGAGAATGAAATCGTAGCTGGGCGGGAACATCCGGTCCTTGTACTTGTTGATGATCCGGACCGCCTGCATGACTTTCTCGTTCGACATGGTCTTGCGGTTGAACAGCTCCTGGATCTTTGCACTGCCGGTCTGGATGCCCATCTGGACGTAAATCATTCCCGCGTCGACGAGCAGCGCCATCTTTTCCTCATTCACCGTGAGGGGACTCGCGAGGCAGCTGAACGGTAGCCCGATCTTTTCCTTGTACACGCGGCAGAATTCCTGCAGCGCGGCCGTGTTGCGCGCGAAGAACGCGTCGTCCGAAATCCAGACGAAACCCACATACGGCATGTGCTCCTTGACCCAGAGCAGCTCCTGCATGACGTGGTCCGTGGACCGCCATCGCAGATAGCCCTGGCTCCCGTAAATGGACTTGATCGCGTCGTTGATACAATAGGTGCATTTGTGCGGGCAGCCCCGGCCGGTCATGGTCTGATAGCCGGTCTTGTGCAGATAGTGCGATACGGTGCCGCGCTCGAGAAACTGTCTGGTCAGTTCCGCGGTCAGCGGCTGGATGCGGCCATCGAACAGGACGTGGTGGTCCTCCATACTGTAGTCGGGGACCGGATACGCGTCGAGGTCCGTGGTGAGCGGTCGTACCGGGTTCTTCACGATGACACCGCTTTTCTTGAGCCAGATGTTCTGCGTCGCGGTGTAATCCCGCCCCGCTGCCATGCTGTTTGCGAGTTCGAGCAGCGCTTCCTCGCCGTCACCCACGCAGACAAGGTCCGCGTGTTCGAGCGACTCCTCGGGCCGGATCGTGGGGTGCACGCCGCCCCAGATCACGGGGGCCTTGAGGTCCCGCTTGATCCGCTCGGTGACCTGCACCGCGCCGTCAAAGAAGTTGGTCATCAGGGTCATTCCGATCAGGTCTGAATTCCGGCAGAGGGATACGACCTGGTCCAGGACGGCGTCCTCGTACCGCTTGATGCCGTAGTGAAGATTGTCACCGTAGGGATCGGGGATGAAGATCATCCGCGTGCGGTGGCCGTTCTTCCGGAGATAGGCAGAGATGGTACGCAAGCCGAAGGATGTGATGTCGGGATAAGGCGATATGAGGGTAATGTTCATTAATTCACCATGCTAGCGAGCCAGTTTGAAATAGTTGATGATCCTGCCGATGTCACCGGTCAGGACGGCCTTTACACCCTTCAGGACAAGCCGCGTGCGGTTCGTCAGTCCGACGAGCACGTGGTACACCGGCGAGGGCTCCTGGGAATGGAAGACCTTTACGAACCCTTCCCGCGACAGGAGCCTCAGGAGCCACCGCGGCACCGCCGGAAATCCCGAAAGAAAGATGAGATAGTTCAGGTAGGTGCCTTTCGGGTGCGTGAAGGGCTTGCGGCAGACCTCCTTCAGCTCGTCCTTCAGCAGTCCCTCCCGCCGGGCCCGATCGTTTAATTCGGTCCCCGGGAAAAAGACAAGGGAAGAGATCTGCAGTCTGAACTTGCCCGGCAGGCTCAGGAGCAGTCGCAGCGTGTCCTGGACGTCCTCCTTTGTTTCCCAGGGGTTGTCCAGGATGACGTGGTAGTCGGGGACGAGCATCTGCGAGCGGTATTTGTTGAGCAGCGATGCGGCCTCGATCATCTTCTCGTTGGAGTCCATGCGGCGGTACATTTTCTTGATACGGTCGCTGCCGGTCTGGATCCCCATCTCGGTATAGTACAGCCCTGCATCGAGGAGCAGGGTCAGCTTCTTTTCGGTCAGCGTCGTCGGGCTGCACTGCGCATGAAAGGGCAGGCCGATCCGCTTTTTGTATTGATCGCGGAACTCCTCGAAATACTCCACGGGCGCCGCAAAGAAGGTGTCGTCGAAGAAGCTGATCAGCTCGATATAGGGGAAGCGCCTGAGGATGTCCTCGAGTTCCAGCATTACGTTGGCCACGCTGCGCCGCCGGAGCTGCATTGTGGCGCTGCTGGCGCAGTATGAACATTTATGGGGGCAACCCCGCGACGTCATTGTCCGGTAGGCGATGCGGTGCGTGTCATGAAAGTAGGGAAGCTTGAGGAACTGCTCCTTCATGGTCTTTTCGTCTATCCGCACCACATCGCCCGTTCTCCACTGAAACACGAAATGGTCGGCAATGTCGTAGTCCACAAAGGGCAGCTCATCGAGGTTCTGAATGATGGGCGCCGGCTTGTTTTTCAGGATCTCTCCGTCAGTCTTGAACCAGCACCCCGGGATGTCTCGCCGTTTGTCACCGGCGCTCATTCTTCGCGTCAGCTCCCGGATGGGGAACTCTCCCTCCCCTACACAGATGATATCGGCATACTCGAGCGAATGCTCCGGACGGTAGGTGGGGTGCACCCCGCCCCAGATGATGGGGGTCGTGAACCGTTCCCGCAGGTACCGGGAAATCTGTGCGGCGCGGTCGAAATACAGGCTCATGACGGAAAAGGCGATCAGGTCGGTATCGGCGCAGATATCGCCAATCTGCTGGAGCGTCTTCTCGGGATACTGGTACACATAGCTGCTGTCGGACCGTAAATGCTCTATTCCACCGGGAAGAAAGATCAGCTGCGTCTTCCATCCCTCGTTCTTGAGAACGGATGATAAAATTCGTGCGCCGAAGGCATTGATGTCAGGCGGTGTAGGGGTAATTAAGGTAATCTTCATTTAGTTGTCCTGAAGCAGCGCCGGAGCGTAGTCTATCCCGGCTTTCTCCAATTTTTTTATTTTAAACAGGATCCATAGAAAATGACAGGGATACGTATCAACATATCGAAGCAGAAGATCAACGTACCTCACGGTATCTTCACTCAGGGCTTTGTCCCGGTCCCGATCTTCCGATAAGGGGAACGTCGGTTCGAAAACGATTCTGTGAGTATCATCCCGTTCTCTGACGACAAACGCAGGAACTATCGTTGCGCCGGTCCTCCGCGCCAATTCAAAAGGGCCTGCCGAAAAGAGCGCCTTACGACCGTAAAAATCGACTGTCACCCACTTGGAACCATCTCTTCCGTCGAACGCAAGAGCAACTATTTCGTTATTACGGAGTGCTTTGTAAATGGGCCTCAAAAACTTGTCTACCTGAATGAACGTTACCGGCAAGCTTTCAGATTCTTTTTTCCGCCATGCCCATATGCGTTTTGTGACGGGAGAGCTATGCAGCTGTTTGCCCGTAATTTGATTGACCTTATATCCCCGATAGCCGAGGAACGGAAGAGGAAGAAGAAACGATCCAAAGTGAGAAATGAGCAGAATCACCCCGTTCCCTTTCGCAAGGGCCTTCTCCAGGTTTTCCATGCCTTCGGGCCGCATTATTTTATCAAGCCCCTTTTTATCAAGGGCCCCGAAAAAAAACGTTTCTACCAGCCGGAGATAGTAATGTTCAATGGTTCTTCTCGTAATATCTTTTATTTCCGCACCGGACTTTTGCCCCCGGTAAAGCAACGTGAGCTCTTTGTCGGTAATTCGCCGTAAATTCCTGTCAGTGGCATACATAAACTTTCCGGCAAGATTGCCGATAAAAAAAACAAAACTCCATCCGAGGATATGATAAAGACCATACGCTATCCCGGTAAACATTTTGAGCATGACGAAAACGGTGATGCCGATGAATTCCACTATCAGCTTGCGCATTGATCTTTCGCCGCCATGCGTCAGGCGTCCTTTCCGGGCTCCCGGAAGACAACAACCGGAATTTTCCTCTATTCCATGTATCCAAGGTTCCGAAGCTGCTTCACCAGCATGTCGGACTCGTCCTGGGTCAAACCTTGCGGGGCGGAATCCGCGGCGCCATCGTTCCTGGAATACAGAACGTGTCCCTCGCCAACCGCATCTCTATCAAATATGTCTACCAGGACCTTGCCATCCATAGCTTCCGGAACAGGAACGCCGAGAAGATAGAGAATGGTCGGGGCAATATCCGGTAGTGTGGCTGCCTGGACGGCAAATCCTTTTTTGAACCCGTGCCCGCCGGCAATCAAAATGCCGTCCGGCTCATGATTGCCCGACCAGTTGTTCGAGGAGGTGATGATCGTCCCGGTGTCTCTTACCCCCTGGAGCGTAATTTCATCTCCGACCACGCTGTATCCCCTGTTGAAGGTGAGCACAAGATCCGGAGCGCCGGGGACATCCCTGGTCCCAAGATCATCGCCCGTGTAAACCGACTGAACAATGCGTTCACCCGTCTCCGGGTCCATAATGTTCAGCAGCTCAGCGGTTATTTTTTTGCAAAAAACAGGATAGTCGGCAGGGTCTACGATTCCATTCGGGTCTCTGCCTTTCAGATTCAAGAATATATTGCCTATCGTGCCTCTAAAATATGCCGTTGTGACCGACCAGTCGATAGCATTTTTCGGCGGGCGTCTGAGTATCTTCTTCAGCCGCGTTAACATGCCGGGCTTCTTGAACTTCAAATACCCCTGGGATTCGAGCCAATTGTTAAGAAAAACGACTTTCTTGAGGGGGCCGAAGCCGTGGTCTGATACGAGCATGACATCCGCTTCAGAACCAACCGTTTCCAGCAAATCTCCTATCGCCTGGTCGACTCTTTGGTACACGTTGAATATGGCATCGGCATATGCTCCGCCGCTTTCCATGTATTTCCAGAAATAATGAGATACCCCGTCGGTATCAAGAAAAAAGACCATCGAAAAATCAAATTTCTCCTTTTTCCACATCTCCCTGAACAACGTCACCCTCTGGCCGATCTGCACCATGACGCCGCGCAGGAACCTGTCCTTTTCTCCATCAGACTTGAATATCTTTCTCAGATCAGCTTCCGGCACTGCCCTATACTGCCCGGCAGAGAGGACCATATCAGCAAATTCCGGCGGATAGACGCATTTGGAGATGTCCTTGGTGGGAGGCATGCCCAGACCGGAGACCATGTACCCGTTTACGGGATCCGGCGGATAGGTCAAGGTAACGCCAAGAACGAGGACCCTTTTGCCTGCATCGCTCAGGTGCATCCAAAAGGGACGAGCTGCGCGGTCCGCCGCCGTATTCATTTTGAATTCATAGGTGCCGGGAATCTTGCCGGTAAAATCGAAGATGCCATGCTTTCCGGGGTTCATCCCGGTCATGAGCGAGGTCCACGCGACCGGACTCACCGGAGGTATCGTAGAAGTGAGAACTCCATGAGATCCTTTTTCCATCAGCCGGGCGAAGTTCGGCAGCCGCCCCTCTTGTATAAGAGGATTGATGATGGCGAACGTGGCCCCGTCTATGCCTATGAGTAATAGTTTATTGTTATTATTATTCATTTTTGTTTATATCCGAGTTATTGTCATGTGCCGGCATCATTCATGTTCCCTGCGGATCATGGGCGGACCGGATGCATTCACGGTTTTTTTCTCCGGACGATCGCCTTGATCCCTTCAATATCTTCAGCGGACAAAGGCCTGAGCGCGAACATGGCGGCCAGATAAATCGCACCCGCCCCGATCGATCTGACGATCAATGTCGTAAGCGCATTTTCTGTATTTATCATCATCACCGCGAGCATGAAAAATCCTGCGATAATGGTTTTTACGAAGAACATCCCCTGGTCATTTTTTATGCCGAACTTGCGGATGAAGAACGAGTTCGTCACGAGCAGCATGAAATAGGAAACGACCGTTGCAATACTGGCCCCTACGTATCCTAGAATCGGGACCAGCAGAATGTCAAGAATAAAATTGAGCGCAAGAGCGATAGTTACAGATACTGTATTAAGTACCTGTCGATTCATTGCAGTAATAAACAGGTTTTGAAATGAAATGAGGAACAGGAAAACGATCGTGGGAGCGAGAATTCCGAGTGAGGTCGCCGCTTCTGCGAACTCACTGCCGAATAGGACGACGATGAACGGTCTGCCTGAGGAGATCAGCAGGGCCGCAATGGGCACTGCAAGCACTATGAGAAATTTTTGCGCATTGTTGTAGAATCTCGCCCTCGCTCCATCGGCATCAGCTCCCGCAAATCTGGACATAATGGGGAAAAGGGCCATGGAAAAAGATACGGGCAGCATCTGGGCCTGCATGATCATTCTGTTCGGCACATCGAAAAGCGCAACATCCGAAGCGGTACCGAGCCATTTGAGAACAAAAATATCCACTTTGAAGATCAATGTGATAAAAAGGCTCGATACAGCCAGGGGAAAAGACTCCCCTATAATAAATTTGGCGATCTTTTTATCGTATACGAAAGCGGGTTTTACGAATTTGCCGTACATCACGAGCCCGGCGAGGCCGACGAAGAGCAGCGCCGAGAGAAGCCGTCCGTAAAATATGCCGGCGAAACCCCAATCGAATATCCTCACCGCGATAATGATGAGGAGGAAACTCATTTTATAAAGAATATTAACGATGAGCTCGTATTCCATGCGCTCAAAGGACCGCACAACAGCCAGATATGTCGTTCCGACCGAGTAGGCGAGGTCCCCCGCAATGGCAATCATAACGGCCGCTTTAAATGTCGCATCGCCGTCGGAAAATCCGTATAGTATGCCCGCCGCCGCTGCAAGGATGATCGCCGAGAAGGCCAATCTCAGCATCATGGTGATCCCGACATACCTGCTCGCGTCCCGAGTGTTTCTTGCTACCTCCCGGCAGATGATACGCTCGACCCCGAAGTCCGCGAGCGGGACGAGTGCGGTGGATACGGCAGTTGCTATGGCAAACATACCGAAGGACGTCACTCCGAGATACCGCGCGATCAAGGCCGTTGTAACCAGGTTCGCTGATATCTCAATCAATTTGGACGTAAATATGAAAAAGGAGTTTTTTGCAACTCTTGCTGCCACGATACCGGTATCGTGATGATGTTCGATGGTTTTCATATGCATTTCATTCTTTGTCAGTCACGTGAGCGCATTCCCCGCAGCTTGCTGCAGGGATCTTACTACCTTGAAACGTTACGACTCCTTTATTCGGACGGATGTTCCGTGGCCGGTGCATGCATAATAATATTTCTTATGCTCAGACCGATGGCGATGAAAAAAAACACCAGGCGATAGGTGTATTCTTCATCCACGAGACCGTACACTAACGTCATGAGAAATGCGGTAAAAAGGCAATAGGCCGCGAACTGTACATCGCCGTCGCGGGACAACAAGATGCTTTTTACGTACACAAGCAGTGAACGCAACAAGATATACATGTAGATGACAAAACCGATAAGACCTAAATCGAAGATGACGGAAAAATAATAGCTATGGGCATAGGGATACGGGTCGATCAACTTCACATACCCCCCGATACCGTCTCCTACGAAGTAACTGTCAATCAGGCTTTGGAAACCGATTTTCCACCAAGTCAACCGCTCTTTCAAATAACTTGATCCGGCAGTAACGGCAGAGGATATGCGTTTCGCCATTACGACGTCCTGCTGCAACAGATAAACCACAGGGAGCAGGAGGATCAGAAACGCAACAACTGCCGCGGACCACTTGATGGCATGGCGTCGCAGCCGGGGCACCAGGAAAACGAGGAAAAAAAGACCCATGATCAACGTTCCCAACGCCGCTTTGGAAGCCGTGAGCACGACACCCACGGAAAGAAGAAAGACATTGACAAGAAGAAGACCTTTGACCCTGGAGCCATACATGGGCAGGAGCGCGATATTGATCAAGGCATACGCGCCCAAAAAATTTCCGACAACGCCGGGGCTTGCAAATCCGGAAGGCCGTTTGCTGTGGTAGGGAAGTTGAAATTGCAAGTAAACATCTTGCATCAGTTTTATCTTCTCTGTGCCATTCACATATTGCGAGGATACTTCAAGAACAAACATGAAAAAGCTCATGATCGCGATAACCGTAAAAACTTGCTTCAGTTTGGTTTTGTCCGTAATGAGCGAAACAAACACAAGGACCATTATCAAATTACCGGTCAATTTCAAGTATTCATTCAGTCCATGGTAAATATCCTGGGTATAGAAGAGTGAAAAAGTAGCATATGCAAAAAACAGTATCAGTGAAGGGAAAAGCCCTTTGAGGTTCGTCTTCCTGCTCAACATCAGGGCGACAAGTGTCAACAATGCCGGAACAGGAAACATTGAAATCATTTCAACCGTGTCTGTTCTGAACGGGGTATTCCACAGCAGTTTCACATTTTCAAGCGGCAACATGACGATGCAGGCGAACAATCCCCACATAGGACGCACAACGACAATCATAAATATGAGAAGGACGATAGAATAAAATATCGTCAATTCGGGATCAACCAGTGTGGAAACGGCGAGAAGCGGCAACAGTGGAATAAAAAGGACAAACATCAGCAGATGCTTGCCGTGTATGTCGCCGGTCGGAAAATGAAACGATATCTTTCGAATTATGTCCAGCATGAAGGCAATACCCCGTCGTTGTTTTACTTGATTCAATGATCAGCTTTCCCGGGTGGCCGTCAGTCTCGATTGGAATGACCTGTGACCGAACCATACAGCATGTAAAGCGTTATCGCGATGCCGCACATCAGGCAGCGCTTATGAATTGCAGATGAGATATGCGTTTGAGCGCAGGTTGTCAGCCGAATCCCGGATGGAGCTGGGAAAGTCATTTTTCCTCAATATAGCGAGGAACATCAGAAAGAGACACGGCGATTTTCCCGTCCGATATTTTCTCGGCCACGTTCTCTCCCGTAATTGCGTCGACCACGGCAAACGTGCCTCTTCCCACGGAAATTTCAAAATCCGACCCGCGTGGAGATGCATCCTGCCATGCAATAAATAATTTTTTGCCGGTATGTCGTTTGGCAAATGCAAAAATAAAGACATCCCGTCCCCCGGCTTCAACTCTCTTTACGGCATCAAAATCGACGCCCTTCATTCTTTCCATGAGCATACGCAGCGTTTGGTAGGCGGCCTTTTTTTCACCGTTGCTGTATACGAGACCGGTATATGCAAAAAAATCGCGCTCCCGCTGGCTGTCGAGGCTCATGGCCCAGAAAATCTTTTTCACCTTTTCGCCGGCCAGGATCGCGTAGGATTTGACGAGAAACATGGCTTGACCTTTTTCCTCATTCTGCGAACGCGCGGGCGCCCCGGTATTAGAGACGAACTTCACCTGGTTGTCCGTGTATCCATACGATCGGCAAAATTTCCTGATGATCTCCATTATCCGATAATGTTCCCGATATCCTGTTGGATTGGCAACGGGATTTCTGTTCCAGTAATGGTAATCGAAAATGAGGGTGGGAAACCTGATCGTATGGGTCTTGAAATAGTCAAAGACTTCCGCAAAGAATGCTTTGTGGTCTCCCGATTCAAAATCTTCGATAAATGAACCGGATAAATAGAGATCGCAATCCGGACATGATTCTTTTACGGCGCTGTAGGTCACAGAGAACAATTCTGCATATTTCTCGGGGTTTGCCTTCCAATATTGCTCAAAGGCCGCGTGCCGGGGCGGGAGCTCATGAATAAATTGGTATTCTTTTATTACCGGCGATCCAGGGGCGTCATTTTTGCCGTCGCCGTTATAGCGCTCGACAAAGGCCTTAACAAAACGTGCATAGTCATTCACATGTCCTTCAGGATATTCAACCGATTTTTTCCCGCCGGAAGCCGTAAACTCCTTGAACGCAGTTCCGTATAAAGCGTTTGCTGGACGCAATTCTATCTCCAGGTTGACGCCCTGGTTATAAAAAAACGCAATTGTGTTGTCGACGGCTGAAAAATCATGTCGTCCTTTGGTCCGCTCCACATCATTCCAGGACGCGAGCGTAATTCCCGTTCCCGCCCAGTGGACTCCCAGAACAGAGTAAATATCGGGATGAAGGAGGCCTTCTCGAAAGCCAAAGAGCGAATCAGCATACTGTTTTGCTATAGTTCCGTTTGGAGAGCCTGCAAAAGATTGTCCGTTCCCCGGATGACCTTGTTGACGGTATCCGGCGGCGGACGGCAGGAGGATGATTTTCTTTGCCTCTCGTCGCCCTCCGCCCTGTACCGGAGGCGCAATGATCACGACCCTTGCGCCTTTTTCAAGAGCCGAGGGGGACAGCGCCTCCTCCCGGCTGTATCGTGTGGGTCCCGAAGCATCTATTTTCTTCGTGTCGCCGGAGCTCAGCGTCACGGTCAGGGGATCAAGTCCGGTAATTGTTCCCGTGACCGGTCCCCGGCCCTGAAATTGCTGCGTCGGACGGCCTTCGCCTCCCGCCTTTGCCGTCACCACGCGCAGCGCCGAAATCTGGTCATTTCCTTCGCGCATTTCGATGACAACCGCATCGCCCGTTTTCAACTGAGCCCGGTCGATCGGCACTTCCCGGACACATGCCGTTCCCTTCGTGAGAGCGATCGCCGCAGTCTCGCCGGTCCCTGTTGTGACCTCCATCGTTTCACCGGACACTTGGATGACGGTACCCATCATGACAGGTCCGCCCGGGGCCGCCATCATGCCGCCTCGGTCTCCGGATCGTTCCGGCGGCATCTGGGAAAGAGATGATGTCGAAGCAACAAGAATAAGAACAAGAGCAAAAAAGACTAATCGAGATCTTTCATTCCATCGTTGCATATCTAGCTCCTTTCTGACGGATGCATTCCAAGGCAAAGATAGAAGAGGACGCTTCCCCTACGAATGCAGACATCGGAAGAAAGACGGGGTCTGGGATGATATATATCCGAGCTTGTCAGGAAATACATCAGGCATGTCGTCGACATCGGAAGAATGTTCGGCAATCCCGGTCAGGCCGCTGCACAGCGTTGTTTACCCAGCACCTTCGACGCATTTTTCATCGTTTCACGGAAAGAGGGAACATAATCATGCACGCTATGAACGTCACTGCCGAAGAAGTGCGCCAGTTTTTTCTTGACCAGCTTTTTAGCGAACCACTTTATACGCAAACCATAGCGCCCGTTCAAGCTGCCGGTATTAATTTGCAGCTTGAGACCCTTGTCGACCCAGTCTTCGATGAGGTCCAGTTTGCCGTGAAGATACAGGTAGCGTTCCGGGTGAGCAAGCACGGGCGTAAAATCCTTTACCATGAGACTGTTCAATACATGATCCGCGTACAGGGGCATCTGGGTAAAAGGCAGCTCGATGAGAATATATTTTTCGGGCCCGCCGAGGGTAAAGTGCATGTATTTCTCAGCATGCTCCGGCAGGGAGGGAAACACCAACACTTCGGCGCCCAAGACCAGCTCCGCCGGGATCTTTTCCAATCGACATCGCTCCTGGAGCTGTGAAAACCTGTCTCGGATGTGCGGCAGACGCACCAGGTCGGAATCACCCCGGATATGGGGCGTCAGAACAAAGGTGTCGATACCATCCTGGACGCCCCGGCGAACGATTTCGAGAGCATGCTCCATGCTCTGGGCGCCGTCGTCGACACCGGGAAGGATATGCGTGTGAAAATCAACTACGCGAACCATATTTTCCATAATAGTGGTAGTAATAGTATATCGATCCCTGGGTCCTGAATTTGTTCAGGATGATGCCCACCAGATCAATACCCGCACGGTCGATCTGGTCTTTGGTGTGCTCGAACGCCGCAAAGCTGACTGCCCCGGCCCCCGTGACCATCACGGTAGCGTCCGCGAGACGGCCGATAATCAGGGCGTCATTCACCGCAAGGATCGGCGGGGTATCGAGAATCACCAGATCGTAGCGCTGGGTCAACGCAGTGAGGATGCCCTGTATCTTCCTGGACTCCACGAGCTTCGTCGGGTCCTCGGGCACCGGACCGCTCGGCAGCAGGTCGATCCCCTCGATGCCCGACGGCACGATTACGTCATCCAACTGGGCGGACTCCATGACCAGATTAATTATGCCCCGGTTTTGGTGCAGCTTGAATTTCTTGTGCAACGTGGGTTTTCTGAGATCGAGGTCAACGATAATAATCTTCTTGGTCGCGTCCCTGAAGGCGATGCCGATATTGGCGGCGAAGGTGCTCTTGCCCTCGTCCTCCTGTGCGCTCGTCACCATCAAGGTTTTGATGGGTTTGTCGACCGATGCGAACAAAATGCTGTTTTTGATGGTTCGAAAAACTTCGACGATCGGCACCGTGGGGCTCAGCTCGGATATCAGGATGTTCTCGCTCAGTACTTTGGATTTCGGTATTGATCCGAGAAGAGGTACGTTCTTGAAATGTTTCTTGATATCATCGGGTGTTTTGATGGTATTGTCTATGTATTCGACGAAGAAGGCCAGGGCTATCCCCCAGAAGAAACCAAGGAATGACCCCAGGGCGTAGCTCAGGAGTTTGACCGGGAAAAATACTTTTATGGGCACGACAGCGGGCTCTACCAGTTTTATATTGGAGAGTGTGATCGATTCTGCAATTTCCACCTGGGTCAGGTACTGGAGAAGCTTCTGGTATATCTCCTTGTTAACAGCGAGAAGCAGCTCGATCTGCGAGATCCCCGCTGACTTTGCGGCGAGCGGGTCCACTGCTTTCAGAGACGTGCTTAAGAGCTTATTGACGACTTCCACGTCGTTTTTAAGTTTCAGTATCTCCGGGTGATCATGGGTGTAATCAACGCTTTTATCTGCAATGCTGACCATCAAGTCATTATTCTTCAACATGAGCGTTTGCACCATATTGAGCGCGTTCTGGCTTTCAAGGGTCAGGTCGATTGTCTTTTCTTTGATTTTGAAATCCCTATAGGCTGCAAGAGACTGATTATAGTCTTTTTTCACATTCTGTATCTGGCTCTGAATATACAGCCGGGCGCCTTTATAGTCATCTCGAGTCCGCCGGGTCCTGTCCTCTATATAACTGGCGACAAGTGTGTTGGCGATGTCAGCAGCCTGCGCCGCGCTCGTGGAGTAGGCGCTGATCTCCAATATTTCGCATGACGAATCGCTATATTGTTCAACTTCTATGTACGGCTGGGGCAATATTTTATATTTTACTCTCTTGGAGAGTCTGAGATTTGCGAAATCGTCCGGGTCGATGGTTTTCCCGTTGCGGTCGACAAGATGGAGTCTGCTGATGACATTGTCAAGAACGGGCCTCACCATGGCAAGGGCTATGTCGGTAGCAAAAGGGTCAGTGCTCGAGCTCGAACTCGAGCTCGAGCTCGAGGTCTTTGTGGATGACAGGCCAAGAGCCTGCAGCACAGTGGAAGATGTATCTGAGCTTTCAACAAGAACCTTGGCCTTTGCTTGATAGGTCTTGTTTATGATTTTGACGCAGATGAACGTAGTAAGCACGAATACCAGAAAGGTCCCTATAATGATCCATTTCCTGCGGACCAGGATTTCCCAGATCTTTAAAAATTCCATTAAACTCCATCTCCTTAAGATGAATTGACTTCAGGTTCGCCTTTGGTGAAACTGAAGTGCCGAGAAATCATAGCAACAATGAAGGCAAACTTCCGGTCCTTACGAACGCAATTTCAAGAATACGGACGAGACGTGCCGGCAACGGGGCCTCGTCAAAGTGATTGTCAGCGTGTCTTGACGATTTCCTTTCGCCAGGACATCACCGTGTCGCGACAGCCGGGTCCCGCCCACAACTAATGTGTGGGGATGGCAATCGATCCCGACGATTCCCCTTTTAGCGCATCGAGCATCTGCGGCCACAGCACAATGCCGCCCTCGGTCATCACGATCGGGCTGAGAATGTTGGAGATGTAACCCATGAACCGGGCAATGTCGGCAATCTTCTTTGTAGGTATAAAGATGATATCGTTGCGCTGGAGCCTCATATTCTGCGACAATGATCCCGACGTGAGGGCTTCCGTCACATCGAAAGAGCGGGTATCGACCTTGCCCGAGACATTTCTGAGCAGAAGCACATTGGTCGTTTTTGCATCTGCGGTCCAGCCGCCGGCCTTGCCCACGGCATCCAGTATGGTCAGGTCGGTATCAAGCGCGAAAGCACCTGGACTTTTTACTTCGCCGAGGACGAGAATTTTCTGGCTTTGTACTGAAGATATAGAAATGGAAACCTGCGGGTCCGGGATGTACTTTGCAAGGCGTGTTGTAAGTTCCTGACGGAAGGAGGTCAGGCTTTTCCCGGCGGCCTGGATGTCTCCGACCAAGGGGAACATGATGGTGCCGGATGGGTTGATCTTTGTAGTCAGCTTCATGTCATCGTGGCGGTAGACCACAATTTCAATAGTATCTCCCACCCCCAGCGTAAACTCGGAAGCCATGGGTTGGTTTTCCGCAGCCATTGGCTCCGGCCCCGCGACATTGGATGTGCTTCCCGATGAGGCGCACCCGGTAAAGAGCACGGGCATGAAACAAATAATGGTAACAGCTATGATCCTCTGGAGCATTATCAGTACAACTCCTTTCAGCACGGGTCCCATTGATCCTCCGAGCGACAGATGCATTATGTGATTTCGATCAGGATCTTACCGTCTTTTCTGGATAATGATGAAGCGAATCCCTCCAGGATTCGCGAAAACGGAAAGATCGATGTGACTATTTCTTTTGCCTGACCGAGCCTGCCTCCCTGCAACAGACGAATGACCTCGGGATAGATGCCGTATCCCGAATGCCCCCTCGAACCTATTATGGCATGAGCGCCCGAAACGACGTGGTTCAGGTCCACGTGCGCTGAAGCGTCCACCCGGCCCAAATATATGATCTTGCCCCGTTTCGCACATAATTTTTGCATCAGGGGCATGGTTTTATGGGCGGCGCCTGCCGCTTCAACCTGTATGCTCGGCGCCCGATCCCGATGTCATCTCCCTGAGTGTTTCTTCCAGGTTATCTTCGCTACTGGCATTAACAACATGGTCAGCGCCTAATTTCTTCGCGATTTCCAGCCGCTCATTGACCACATCAACGGCAATGATCTTCGCTGCGCCGGCAGTCCTCAAAAGCAAAACCGCTCCCAAACCGATCGCGCCCGCTCCATACACAATAGCATACGACCCCGGCAAAAAACCGCCTCCGGATATGAAAATGCCGTTATAAGCACAGCCGATCGGCTCGATCAGAGTGCCGAGTGTGAAAATATCTTTTGTCTCAAAACGTTCCTTGAGACTGTTCAGTTTCCAGCAATATCTCGCATTGACCGATATAAAATCGGCGAACGCTCCGTTGGAACTCAGTCCCATTAATTCGATATGTTCGCACTGGTTCAGCATGCCACTGCGGCAGGAGAGACATTTTCCACACCACATGACGCTCTCACTCGTGACGATATCGCCCTTTACGAATCCGAGGACATCCTTTCCAACCTCAACGACCTCGCCTGAAAATTCATGGCCGAGAACGCACGGAAGCTTCGTCGGTCCGGAAAACAGGATATATCCATCGCTGTCTGACTCGTAGGTATGGGTATCGGAACCGCAGATCCCGCAGTATGAGACCCGGATAAGCAAATCGTCATCCCCTACGGCGGGCGCAGGAACGTTCTTTATCCCGATGCGGGGGTTCCGCCAGGTCTGACTTCCGACAATGGCGCGTCTATTCCTGTCCTCGTCCGCCGCGAGAGGGTAATTCACTCGCGGCTTCCATTCAGCCTCTGCGACAAGCGCTTTCATACATGCTCCATCTGCAGGGCTTTTTTGTTGATCTTCCCGCTCCCGCTCTTGGGAAGGGATTGCCGTATTTCCACGAACCGCGGCAGTTTATAATGGGCCAGCCGTTCCCGGCAGAACTGGAGCACCTCTTTCTCCGTCAGATCCCATCCGTGCTTCGGAACAATAATCGCCTTGGGGACCTCTCCCCGCAACCGGTCCTTGGCCGTTATCACTGCGGCTTCTTTTATTCCCGGATGGTCAAGGAGCACTTGCTCGATCTCGAGGGGAAACACCTTGAACCCCGCCACCTTCATCATGCCGCACTTTCTTTCGACAAAATAAAAATTACCGCGTTCGTCCCGTCTGGCGTAATCGCCGCTGTAGTACCAGTTGTCTCGGAAACACGCTGCAGTACTGGTCTCATCCTCATAGTAACGCTGGACGAGGGCAGGTCCTTTAAAGATCATCTCGCCGACATCGCCGGGCGGAAGCTCTTTGCCGTCTTCGTCAACGATCTTAACATCGTAGGAAGCGCACGGCCTTCCTGCCGAACAGGGGATGATATCCTCGCCCGGGCGGTTGGCAAGAGCGATGCCCGTGGTCTCCGTACTGCCCCAGACGGGGATGATCGGAACACCCAGCTTCTGCTGAAACCGCTCAATGAGGTCAAGACGAGTGAACATGCCGCCGCTTTCGGGGATCCGTAAAGACTGAATATTATATGCTTTATGCTCAAGCACAGCAAGCAGATTCTCGTACATTGGCGCCAACCCCATCACACAGCTGACGCCGTTGTCCGCGATCGCCTGGGCAAGGGCTTTGGGATAAACATTGTCCAAAAGCACCATGGTCCCGCCGAGGTACAGCGGCCGGGCGAATAGTTCATGCGGATGGGCAAAGGGTGCGAACATGCAAAGGTGTACATCGTCGGGAGTAAGGCCGAGCGCTTCAACCGCAGCGTAGGTGTTCCAATAGATATGGGCATGAGTGGTTACGGCACCTTTTGAATTTCCCGTAGATCCGGATGTGTAATTAAGATACACGACGTCGCCAAACTCCGGTTCGCGAGCAGGATTATGCGCATCGTCTGTTTTCATCATGTCATTCCACGAAACCCAGCCATGAGCATTTTCCCCGGTACTGATAATAGTTGCAGGAATATCCGAAGGCAGGGATTCTTTCACAAGTTCTGAAAACATGTCCGCAACAATAATAAATCGGGGACGGGTCTTATCGAGAATTGTTCGTATCCCTTTCGCAGGCAACTCATAATTTATGGGTACAACAGTACCACCCGCTTTTGCAGCGGCGAGAAATCCTATAATAAGCTCGGGGATTCTCGGCAGCATCAGGCCGACGCGATCCCCCTTGTTGATGCCAATCGCGATCATGCTGTTTGCCAGACGGTTTACCGAATCATTGAGCTGCACGTACGTCAACGTTCGATCGTGAAATACAACCGCGGTTTTCCATGGAATCTGCCTGGCGTTACGTTCCAACAATTTTCCTAGAGTCATGCCGGCGCAATCCAAAAAGATGTCATACGCACTGTTTCCTGGTCCGCTCGCTGTTACGGCAGCGGCGCTCTCTCCGGCCTTCGGTGGCAAAGTTGCACGTTCAGCTCTTATCTGCGGTACGAGGCGAGAACGGCTGTAAGTAACAGGACATCGCGAGCATAACGTATCGCACGTTATGCTCTTGTCGTTCGGATTTGCCACCAGGCGTCTGCTGATAACGTATTTTTCGTTGTTCCAGACGGTTGCGAAGCCTTCTTTAAAGACGTTGCCGAAGTCATTCTCGATTCGCCGGAAATCTCTGCAGCATGGCAACAGGTTGCCGTCATAATTTATGTAGGCTGAACGGTATATCCATGAGCAGGAGGGAGGAGCATCGACTTCAGGACGAAACACGGTTTTCGGAAAAAGGTCGGATCGCCATTCTTCCCCGGCCTCTTCCGGGAAAAAGGGTTTGATAAAGCGGATCTGGTCTATGCCTAGTTCCTTGGCCTTTGCTTTCGCCATGCCGATTTCTTCCTGGTTGAACTGGGTAACGCAGAACTGCCAATCAATGAGCGGAGTGACTGACCCGAGTTTCCTGCGGATCGCAATGATATCGCGGATATTCTTCATTGCTAAATCCATATTGCCGTTCACCATAAACTTGGAGTAGCTCTCCTGGGTGACGCCGTGACATGAAAAGATCAGGGTTTCAAGCCCCGAGTTTACGATCTTTTCGCACACCGTGGGATCATCAAGATTCAGGTTCGATGATACCCCGACGCCGATGTTCTTTGCCGTCGCGTATTTGATCATCTCGAAGGTTTCCGGGAAGAGGAAGGGCTCGCCGAATCCGTAGAGGTTGATCTTAAAGAGATACGGCCCTACCTCATCGACAAGCTTTGAAAAATGCTCAAAGGACATCCTGCCGAAAGGCCGCTCCTCCTTTGATGGCGGTCGCCTGTTATCGTAGCAGAATTGGCACTTGAGGTTGCAGATATTTGAAGGTTCGATCTTCAGTATATACGGATACGAAGAGATTCTGCTTTTTTTCGTCAGCGAATTATATTCGGCAAGAGAAAAGTTCCACAATTTTTTTATCGTAAGATGTTTTAAAAAAGCAAACAGGTGCCGTCTCAGAATATTAAACTGGGCCGTCACGTTCATCCCTTTTGTGGGAAGGTCGAATATTGACATGTGCCTCTCCTCGATCCGAATCGATCGGTTACGGTGTACCCGTTGATTTCTTTTGCGTGATATGGTTTGCTATTTTCATCCCCTGCCGTACCGCGGCAGGAGACAGGCAGAAAAAATACCCGCCTTGCCGCCCGACAGAGTAGAGGTTGTCATACGCATGTACGTCCTTGAATGCTTCTTCCATCTTGGCCTCATAATCGAGTTCGTAGAGCGGGATGCTTTCCCCGAGCCGCACGATATGAGAATATCTGAGGTCGGCGGTCCTAAAGAGCCCAAGTTTTTCAACATCGGCAACCGTCTGCCGGATGATCTCGTCATCACCAGTGCTGTCAAGTTCATTGAAGTAGTTTATTTCGACGCAAATTCCTTCTTTCGCGGGAGGGCTCTGTTCACGATAGATACTGTACGGATAATAGACTCGATTGAATATAAGGTCTTTCCGGGCATAGTACACATAGACACAAGGGCGTTTTACCGGTCTCGTCCTGTTGTAGGTGAGGAAGACAAGGATAGACTTTATATATCGGATTTTAGGAGCGCTGCCTCCCAGCGCATGATTGAGAGCATTTACGGGTCCTGTCCAAACAACTTCTTCTACAGGATATGATTTTCCCCTGACAGTTACCGAGACCATCCGTGCAGCATTTTTTTCCAAATGGATCGGACCACAGTCGAGAATCGTTTGGCCGCCGGCCCGATGAAATCTCTCGTGAAGCTTACGCGTGAACACATGAAAACCTTCTGTCGGGTAATAGTATACCTGGTAGAAGGCACTAATAAACTTTCGCATGATCCCCGCGCGGGACAGGGCAACGAATGGCTCCTTGCAATTATTGACATCCCTGTCTACCCGGGCTATCCAGTCCAGATGGAGCTTGTCTCCTGTGAGAATCGTCTTGGCAACGAGCATCTTCGCAAAAACATCGTTATAATACGCAGGCCCGACTTTGTCAGCAATTTCGTTCTCAACCGAGATGGCACCTTCTGGATCAGAAAGCGGCGCAAGCGGTTTTTTTTTCAGAAAACCCGCTATCATTTGTTTTTTGTATGTCCACGGATACATCAATAAATCAAATAGACTGACCGGGAATTTCCAAAGCCTGCCCTCTGACTGAATGGCACAGCGAAAACGATGCTTAATGATCTTTTCACCTTTCAGAAGGTCCATCATGAAATTTTCCGCCCATTGGCCATTAAACAAAAAAATATGCGGACCCATATCAAAAACGATGTCGTCGAGAACGTGGCTGCGGCATGCTCCGCCGACAGCCTCCTCTTTTTCCACGAGAAGACATTTTACGCCGGACTCCGCGAGCAGCGTGGCCGCGGTCAATCCCGTGATTCCCGCCCCAACTACGAGCGTGACTTGATCTTGCGGCCGGGCGGACGTTTTATTATCATCGCTGGAAATGGGCATTATTGCCGTAGGCTCTTCTCTTGTATATTGTGTAAAATGTATGGGCTGTTCGCAGTGCCGGTACTACCTTGCAGCCATCAAGCGGTCTTTTCAATTACTCCGGTGCCTGAACAAAACGCTAGGCGACCAATGTCATTCGGCCGGCGAAGCGACCAAAACCTAATATAGTTGATCCCGCCTTATGCGCTGCGCTAATATGCCCCCACCCTTCTTAAGACGACGCTGACAGTTTTAAACAATATCTTGAGGTCCAGCCAAATCGACTGGTTCATGACATAGTGGACATCATGCCGGATCCAGTCATGGAAGTGCCCCTCGCTCCGTCCGCTCACCTGCCACAACCCCGTCATCCCCGGCTTCACCCGCAGCCTGATCTCACGCCAGCTCGGGCTGCACTTCATCTCATCCATGACAAGGGGCCGCGGACCGACCAGGCTCATCTCGCCGATGAGCACGTTGATGAGCTGGGGGAGCTCGTCGAGACTGGTCCGCCGCAGAAATGCTCCGACACGAGTGGCCCGCGGATCGGCAGCAAGCTTGAACATGGGGCCATCGGTATCTTTGCACGCAGTCAATGTCTCCTGCTGGTTCTCCGCACCCGGGACCATGGTCCTGAACTTGAGCATTCTGAAATCGTACCCGCCTTTACCGCATCGCTTCTGCCGGAATAAAACAGGGCCTGGTGAATCCAGTTTGACAGCCAACGCTATAATAAGGAGGACCGGCAGCATGGTTACAAAGCCGACAGCGGAAATCGTTATGTCCATGAACCTCTTCAGAAACAGATACCAGGGGCGTTTCTGGCCAAGCAGCAGGGACGGGTTCAGCGACGTCATCCCGTGAAACACATGATCCGAGGCCATGAGACTGGCATCTTCAGCCTCGGCCTCGTCAACGATAACGGTGTTGGAAAAGGACTCACCTGAAGTGACGCGCAGCCCTTCAAGGATGATGCTGAACTGTGCCCGTGATCCGCTTTCCATTACCACATCGTCCCAGAGAATGCTTTCTCTCACGACCGCCCCTGTCTCTACTACGCATCGCTGACCAATAACGGCGGGACCGATTATCTGCGTATTGGGCTCGATGGAGCTGTTGCTGCCGATGACAACAGGACCGATCAGGTAAGCCGTCGGCGATATCGTCACCTTCTTCCCGACCCATATCCCGTCGGCGATAATCGTCATATCTTTGTGAGGAACATTTTCAGGATGACCAAGGAGAAGTGTACGTTGCAGATCAAAATAATTTTTCACCGTATGAAGCGCCTTACAGAACTGCTTCGTTTCATAGGCATAGACAGGGAGAGAGGCCTGACGCAGGGCAGGCACAAGCTGCTCTTTAATATCAAAATATGACCGGGCGCCAATATAATCAAGTGCACGGGGGCTGAAAACGTACACACCGATGGTTTCTATGGAGGACCGCCGTCGGGACGGATGAATGCGCATAATATCCTCTACCATGCCGTCTTCAGAGCAGCGGATCCCCTCGAGTGAGATCTGCCGCGTCCGTTGGACCGCAATGGTGAGGACGGATTTTTTCTTGACATGAAAGTCCAGGACAGCATCGAGATCGATGTCTCCCAGAAAGCAGCTGCCGCTGACCACCAGAAAGGGTTCGTCACCGATCTGCTCCCGAAGGTCCCGGAGAACTCCTGCAGCACCTCGCGGCAGATCATCTTCAACATACTGCACCCGCGGAAACGTGATCGTGTTGTTCGCGAAATAATTGTTACAAAAAGGGCTGTACTCGCCCCGAGAGCCGGCGATGACGATGTCCGTCATCCCGCCTCTTTGCAGCCGCATGATCGTGTGCTCGATAAGCGGCCTGTTGAGGATCGGAACCATGGCCGCGGGTCTGTATTTCGTCAAGGGGGTCAACGAAGTTCCCTGCCCGCCGATCAGCAAGACTGCTTTTGTAACTCTTATTCCTGTACCGACTGAAACCATAAAAAAGAGGACTGCCTTTCTTTTCTGTATTCAGGGTTGATCCCGTATTATAATTCGATCTTTCTGAATCACGCTGAGAAGTGTCATCAAACAGGGTAGCTTTCAAATATCAGTGATCGTGCTGCATAATAAAACAGCCCTCATTCGTCTATAAGTTGACAAGATCTGCGGGATCCCCGCTTTCGCTGGGATGACATTTCCGAGTGCTCTTTTTCCGTCATTCCCGCGAAAGCGGGTATCCAGTTCTTTGTGATATGTATCGACTTTCAACTTATGTACGAAAGAACCGATTATTCAGATTGGCCATTTGATAAAATTCGAGCAACTCCTCACACAACTCATTGTTTAGTTATAAGATAATTAAACAAAATAGTGTAAAAAAACACTTTGATATTATAAGTAGTCATCATATTGAAGTCAATACTTAATAATTGAATTTCAAGGTATTTTTAGGCTATATTGATAAAATTATAATTTGCATTTTTCTCACCTGAAATGTAATGCTGAAGTGAAGGGAATATTCACCATAAGCACTCTATAATGGCGTACATCCGCAAGATGAGACTTTCAACGATCCTTTACACGGTCTAAAAAATAACTTAAACGCGGTTTTGCAATAACAGGTCAGGGTAGAGAACCGGTTGTCACAGCGTATGGGCCTGGATGATCGGTCAACGTCACGGGGAATTCACTTTGATCAAAGGCTTTTTAATTGCAGCAGGAGATCTATCCGGTATTCGGTGCAGGTTCGATGCTGCTCAGTGTTATCCAGATGTTGTTTTAGATATGGAATTAAGGCAGCGCGATAAGATAGTCCAACAGTTTTTTTCTCGTCCCTTCGTCCTCCTGAGCTTTCACGTGACCGGGGACCGTGACCTCCCAGAGTTCTTTGGGTGCCACTGCGGCATCGTATAACATGCGGCTGTGATGCCCGGGAACGATATCATCATTCATCCCAGTGATGATGACGACCGGGACAGGCGCGACTCTCTTAATATATTTTATCGGGCTGAAATCGTCGTTGATCAGCCAGGACAACGGATACTGAAACGGCCAGCCGATCACGGAGCCTGTTATTTTTTCGCGGGCGATCCCGCGATAGCTCGAGAACGGGCTGTCCAGAATAAGCGCCTTGACCCGGTTTTTATGCGGTGAGTTGGCCACGGTGTAGACCGCTACAGCACCACCGAGGCTCTTGCCGAAAACCACGATATTGTCCTGCCTCATGCGCGGCAGCGTAAAAAGAAGTGTTTCAAGTGCCGCCTCGGCATCCCGATTGATCCCCTGAACGTCCGGCTGGCCTTCCGACCGCCCGTACCCGCGGTAATCGAAGATAAAGAGATTGTAGCCCGCATCGATCAGCCACAAGTCGAGCTTCACATGGGTGCTGAGGTTCTCCACATTGCCGTGGCAGATGAGGATGGTACCGCGCTCCTCCTTTGCCCTGAAATACCATCCATGCAGGGTCAAACCATCGGACGACATAAAGTAAACATCCGTTGGTGAATACATTTGAACCTCGGGGCTGTCTACCAGCTGTTTCGATGGCTTGAAAAAAAGATGCGTGCAGCCGGGGGAAAGAAACACGATTATGATAAGAACGAGGGGCACGGCGGATAGGGGAAAAAGTGACCGGATGCGAATGAATATTAGAAATAACGAATGAATGATACGACCTCATGAATTTATTTGTAGCATGTTCACAACAGGGCTGTCAACGGATTTCCGCACAATCCGCTTGCATTGTTTGACGGTAGGTATTAAAATTCACAGTCTTAACTATGAATAATTCTTCTCACCAGAGCATCGACCTCAAAGGTCTCACCCCCCGCGAGATCGACCGGTTTTGTACTGACCGGCTGGGCCAGAGACCCGGCCAGGGGACCCGCGCCGCAGTATGGCTCTACCGCAGGAAGGTCGAAGATATCGATGCCATGGCCGACTTGAACAGGCCGTTCCGCGACCAGCTGAAGCGGCATGTTTCCATCTCGAGCCTCACCATTGTACAGCGCATTACGTCTGAAGACGGAACCGAGAAGCTGCTCTATCGGCTGGATGATGGGAACACTATCGAAGGCGTGCTCATCCCCGGCCCGGGGGACGGCTCACGCTCTGCGTCTCGTCGCAGGTCGGCTGCGCGTCGGGCTGCGGCTTCTGCCTCACCGGATCGGGCGGGCTGGTTCGGAACCTCGCTGTCTCGGAGATCGTGAACCAGGTCTTCGCGGCGCGGAAGGTCGTTGGCGAAAAGACCATCTCGAATATTGTCCTGATGGGCACAGGCGAGCCGCTCAGTAATTACGATGCCGTTAGATCTTTCATCGAGATCGTCACGGACCGGAACGGGATGGATTTCTCACCCAGGAAAGTAACGCTCTCGACGTGCGGACTCGCTCCTATGATAGAGAAAATCGCGGATGACGGGGTGGACGTGAGCCTTGCCGTGTCATTGAACGCGACCACGGACGAGGTGAGGGGCGCGATGATGCCGGTGAACAAAACGTATCCTATCGCGCGGCTGATGCAGGCAGTGCGGTATTACTGTGAAAAGACCGGCAGGACCGTGACGATCGAGTATGTGCTCTTCAAGGGAGTAAATGATTCGCATGATGACGTGAAGCGGCTTATGGAGTTGCTCCGGGACCTGCCCTGCATGATCAATATCCTGCTCTTCAACCCTTTCCCCGGCTCTTCTTTTGATCGCCCCGATGAGCAGCGGGCCTTCGTGTTCAGGGACATCCTCGTGACCAACGGCTACGTGACCGTGGTCAGGAACAGCCGTGGCCGCGACATCCATGCCGCCTGCGGCCAGCTGAGGGCGGCGACAGCTCCTACCTGATTCATCGTGCGGCCTTTGGCCGCAACCAATCCCCCCTCACCTCGGTCCTCTCCCTCGTTGGGGAGAGGAGGTAAACCTCCCTCGCCCCTTGCGGGAGAGGGCTGGGGTGAGGGGTCTATTCAAGGGCAATCATTCGCGCGGACACGCATGTTTTGAAGAGAAATAACATTTCATTTTGATTCTCAGCGCGATTTCTCATTCTGCTTCATCTTCCTCAATTTCGCGATGATCTCGGCCATGTCCGCGGGCAACGGCGCCGTAAATGACAGGGGGTTTCCCGTGGCCGGATGGAGGATAGACAGCGTCTCGGCGTGAAGCATCTGGCGGGTGATGATGCTTTCCCCGAACTGGGTCGATTTCCCGCCGCCGTACACGCGGTCACCGAGCACGGGATGGCCGATATGCGCCATGTGCACGCGGATCTGGTGCGTGCGGCCGGTCTTGATCTCCACCTCCACGAGTGTCGCGTTCTTGTACCGTTCCTTTACCGTAAAACTCGTGACGGCCTCGCGGGCATGGTGCGTGTGGGTGCTGATCTTCTTACGCTCTTTCACGTGGCGGCCAAGGCCGACCTCGATCGTTCCCGAACCTTTTTTGATCACACCCGCAACCAGTGCGACGTAGTGCTTCTTGACCACACGGTTCTTGAACTGCATGGTCAACGAGCGGAGCGCCTCCTGCGTCCGGGCCACGACCATCACGCCTGAGGTATCCTTGTCCAGGCGATGCACAATGCCCGCGCGCTCGCTTGTTCTCCTCCATCCGCAACCGCGTTTCGTGACGGCAGGCTGCCGTAGTGATACAGAAGCGCGTTCACGAGCGTGCCCGTGTAATTGCCCGGCGCGGGATGCACCACAAGCCCCGGCGGTTTGTTCACCACGATGATATGAGGGTCCTCAAAAATAACGGAAAGCGGAATGGGCTCGGGCAGGACGTCATGAACTTTTCTTTCAGGAAGCTCGAGCGTGACCTGTTCTCCCAGCTTTACCTTATACCCCGGCTTTTCCGTCTCGCTGTTGACGAGCGCACGGCCGCTTTTGATCAATGTCTGGATACGGTTGCGGGAGAGATGGTGCTCGTAGTGCGCTATGAAGATATCAAGGCGCTTGCTGACGTGGTTTTCGGTGACAATATGGATTATGATCGGCATGTTTCAAGGGAAAGCTCAAAGGACTTAACAACTCATACACATAGTTTGGTATTTACGTTTTAAACTTCATCTAAACTTGATAAAATTGCAAGAAGTCTTATTTAACCGCGGAGGCGCGGAGACACGGAGAAATACAAATTGTAAATATTAAAGAATTTCTCTGCGCCTCTGTTTATGGCCGCGCCTTCGCAAGAGCAGGCTACGTCTCAGCGGTGGACCTGGCTTGTTTACGAATGTTTCAAACTTTGAGCTTCGTCATTTGGCATTTGTTCCCTTTGTCTTCCCGAGCTTCCAAAGCATAAACAAAGAGAACGCGAACATGAACACCGCGATGACCTGTGATGTCGAGACCAGGCCTCCGAAGTACAGACCGCGAATCGCGTCGCCGCGGAAGAACTCAATGATGAACCGCAGGACCGAATAGAAGAGCGGGTAGAACCAGAAGAGCTGGCCGTCGAACTTCTTGGAGCGCCGGAGTAGAATGAGCACACTGAAGATCAGGAACTCTCCGCCCGACTCCATGAGCTGGGTCGGGAAGAGCGGCACACCCAGGGGCGCAAGCGAGTGCGAATCATGGTAGGTCACGCAGACCGGTCCGCTGCACAAGGAGCCATAGCAACAGCCGGCAAAAAAACAGCCGAGCCTGCCGAAGGCGTGTCCAAGGGCGATGTAAGGGGCCATGATGTCCGCTGTCTTCCAGACCGGCAGGTTGTGCTTCCGCACGTACCATATGCCGACGGGGACCGCGGCAAGAAGACCGCCATAGAACACGAGCCCGCCTTTCCAGATCGCAAAGACATCAAGCGGGTGCGCCGTGAACTCCTGCAGCGTTGTCAACACATAGAGGATCCGTGAACCAACGATGGCCGCGAGGAGCAGGTAGACGCCCATATCGAGAATGCGGTCCGGGTCCACGCCCTCTTTCTTGGCGCGCCGCGACGCCAGATACATGGCCAGGAGGAACCCGATGCCGATCATCAGGCCGTACATCCTGATCGGGATTGGGCCGAACGTCCAGCTTCCGATCGTGATTGAGGGAATTTCGAACAATATAGGATGCATGACGGGCCTTTCAAAAAGAGGTCAAAGTCTAAAATCCAAATATCGAAACACAACGTTCCAAATATTAATAAAAGTCGTAAAAATTAAAAATCCACCGCTGAGACGCCCGAGAAGAACATAGCAAAATCAGAGGGCTTTTCTCTGTTTATGGCCGCGCTTACGCAAGTGCAGGCTACGTCTCTGCGGTTAAAATATGCCCATTTACAAAGCCATCAAATAGTTATCCTTTAGAGATTGGTGCTTGTGATTTGGTGTTTGTCCCGAACAGCATCTCGAACGCCAGCAGCACCACTCCGATCGAGATGGCGGAGTCCGCCACGTTGAACGACGGCCAATAGTACGATTTTACGTACCACTGGATAAAGTCCACCACTTCACCGTACCGGATGCGGTCGACCACATTGCCTATTGCCCCACCCGCAATGAGTGAAAATGCATACACAAGGAGGCGCTCATGTGTTTTTATGATGAGCGCGATGATCGCGGCCACCGCAACCAGCGTGACCGTAATGAAGAACGCGCTCCTCCAGAACTCCGGCAGTGTGGAAAGAATGCCGAAGGCCGCGCCCTTGTTCCGTACATGGGTGATGTTGAAGAAGCCGGGAACAACAGTAATACTGTCATTGAGCCGTACGTGCGTTTGAATTACATATTTAGTGATCTGGTCGAGGACCAGCACGATGCCGACGATCGAACCGACCTTGAGATATTTGTTTTTCATGAGCTAATTACTCACTCCTTACTCCTTACTCCGCACTCCAAACTCCGAACTCTTAACTATCTTACAAATTCCCCGCGCACCTGCCGCAGATCTCCGGATGTTCCTTCACGGTCCCCACGGTCTCACTGTACATCCAGCAGCGGCCGCACTTTACGCCCGTGGCCGGACCGGCCGCGATCCTGAGCCCTTGTATCACATCGCTCGCGAAAGCATCTGCGGGCGCATCAGCTTCTTTTGCCAGAGACACGGACGAGACGATAAAGATGAAGGCCAGGTCTTTTTTATAATTGTTCAGAAGCTCATGAAGTTCCGGCGCGGCATAGAGCGTCACGGCCGCATCGAGTGAATGGCCGATCTTCTTGTCCCTGCGGAGCCCTTCGAGCACCTTGGCGGCCTCGCCGCGCACCGCGAGGATCCTGTCCCACCTTGCATCGAGCTCGTCATCGAGGTACGTCGGTTCAACCTTCGGGAAGTCAGCCAGGAATACGCTCTTGAGCTGCCCGCTCTCTTTCATATAGCCCCAGACCTCGTCCGCGGTGAACGACAGCACCGGCGCCATGAGGCGCATCATCACAGAGAGGATCGCATGCATGGTGGTCTGGCCGGACCGCCGTTCAATTGATGCGGTTTTAGCGGTATAGAGCCGGTCTTTCAGGATGTCGAGGTAGAACGCGCTCATGTCAACAGCGCAAAAGTTGTGCAGCGAGTGGAACACAACATGGAACTCGAATTCATCGTAGGCCTTCTGCACCCGCTGGACCAGCTTCTGCAGCCGATGCATTGCCCAGCGATCGATCTCAAGCAGGTCCTTGTCCGCGACCCTGTCCGTTTCATGATCGAAGTCAGAGAGATTGCCGAGGAGATAGCGGCTGGTGTTCCTGATCCTGCGGTAGGCCTCCGCCAGATGGGTCAGGATCTCCGGGGAGATGCGGACATCGTCGCGATAGTCCGCTGCCGAGACCCAGAGCCGGAGCACCTCCGCGCCGTATTTGTCGATCACTTCCTGGGGAGCGACCACGTTCCCCGCCGACTTGCTCATCTTCTTGCCTGAGCCGTCAACGGTGAATCCGTGCGTCAATACCGTCCGGTAGGGCGCTGTGCCGTTGGTCCCCACGGACGTGAGGAGCGAGGACTGGAACCACCCGCGGTGCTGGTCGCTCCCTTCAAGATACAGGTCCGCGGGCCAGGAGAGTTCCGGCCGCTGTTTGAGGACCGCGGCGTGGCTCACGCCCGAATCGAACCATACATCAAGGATGTCCATCTCCTTCTCGAAGTCCTGTTTCCCGCACTTTTTGCATGACGTGCCGGGCGGCATCAGTTCAGCAACGGACCTGGTGAACCAGATATCAGCGCCTTCTTTTTCAACGATCGCGGCCACATGGTCGATGATCGACTTGTCCAGGAGCAGTTGGCCGCAGTCCTTGCACGTGAACGCCACAATGGACACGCCCCATGCCCGCTGGCGCGAGATGCACCAGTCAGGCCGTTTCTCGACCATCGAGAGGAACCGGTCCTTGCCCCATCCCGGGACCCAGGTGACCTTGTGGACGTTCTCCACGGTCTTCTTGAGCAGGTCATTGTTCTTCATGGAGATGAACCACTGCTCGGTGGCGCGGAAGATGACGGGGTTCTTGCACCGCCAGCAATGGGGATACGAGTGGGATATTTTTTCCTCGGCAAGGAGAGCGTTCTTTTCTTTCAGCAGATTGATGATGCCCTTGTTCGCCTTGTGCACGTGCTCGCCCGCGAACTGGCCGGCCTCTTTTGTGAACCTGGCTTTATGATCGACAGGCGCGTACACGTCAAGACCGTACCGAATGCCGACCTCGTAGTCCTCCTGGCCGTGGCCCGGAGCGGTATGCACAATGCCGGTGCCTGCCTCGAGCGTGACGTGCTCTCCGAGGATGACCTGGGAATCCCGGTCTATGAACGGGTGGCGCGCCTTGAGACCTTCCAGTTTATTCGCCTTTGAACTTCTCGATGACCCTGTGCTCGTTCACCCCGAACTTCTGGAGCGACTGGGCGAGGAGCGCCTCGGCAACAATGATGACCGAGTTGGAACCGATGTCAACGGCAACATAGTCGAACTCCGGATGAAGCGCCACGGCAAGATTCGAGACGAGCGTCCAGGGCGTGGTGGTCCAGATCACGACAGCGACATTCTTTCCCGTGAGCGACGGAAATGCCTTTGCCGCATCAGGAAGCGCGAACCGGACCGAGATAGAGGGCGATTCATGGTCCGCGTACTCCACCTCCGCCTCGGCAAGGGCCGTCTCGCAGGACCCGCACCAGTACACGGGCTTCTTCCCTTTATACACGCCGCCGGCACCCACGAACTTTCCGAGCTCCCGCACGATCGCGGCCTCATAGGCGTAGTTCATGGTGAGGTAGGGATGGTCCCAGTCGCCGAACACGCCGAGCCGTTTGAACTCCTCGCGCTGGATGTCGATGAACTTGCCGGCGTACTCGCGGCAAAGCTTCCGGATCTCGGCCTTCCCCATGCCCTCTTTTTTGGGGCCAAGGTTCTTGAGCACCTGGTGCTCGATGGGAAGCCCGTGGCAGTCCCAGCCCGGCACATAAGGAGAGGAGAACCCCTGCATGGACTTGTACTTCACGATGATGTCCTTCAGGATCTTGTTCAACGCATGGCCGATGTGGATATGCCCGTTCGCGTACGGCGGCCCGTCATGCAGGATGTAGGTCTTCTTCCCCTTGTTCCGCTCCCGGATCTGATCGTAGGTCCCCTGCTCTTTCCAGCGCAGGATCGTCCGCGGCTCCAGGTCCTTCAGGTTTGCCTTCATGGGGAAATCGGTCTTCGGTAAATTCAGCGTCGTCTTATAATCCATACTCTTTGTCTCTTTCATTTATTCCGCACTCCGCACTCTTCACCCCGTTAGAAGTAGGGCGGGAATGTCGCCCGCGACTTCTAACGGGGCAAGCTCCAAACTCAAAACTCGAAACAGCTGTTCATCAGTCCGTTATCTCATCAGGGTTTATTTTCGTCTTCGGCGCTTCTCCCCCATCGCCCTGGTCAAGGCTGAAGAAATCCGTCTTCGATTTTTTTACCGAATCAGCGTACTGCGTCGGCTCTGTGCCCCTGCGAAACACATCATTGTAGACTTCCCCTGCGCCCTCCCGCGCAAGCAATCCGCTCTCGGGATCGATCTTCACGAACACCACATCATCGGTCGCAGTGAAATCTTCGGCAGGCTTGCCCTCGAGCGCCTTTGCCATGACATTGATCCAGATCGGGAGCGCGGCGCGCGCGCCGGTCTCTTTGTTGCCGAGCGAGGCCTGCGAATTATCGTATCCCACCCACACGCCCGTCACCATGCTCGGCGCATAGCCCACGAACCAGGCGTCAATATAATTGTTCGTGGTGCCGGTCTTGCCTGCCAGGGGTTTCCCGATGACCTGAGCGCCCCTGCCCGTGCCTTCCTCCACCACGCTCTTGAGCAGGCTGGTGACGAGATAGGCGGTGGTCCGGTCTATGGCCTCTTTGGGCTGGGGCTCATAGCTCTCGAGTTCAACGCCGTTGCCGTCAATGATGCTCTTGATGATGACAGGGTCGCTGCGTATCCCCTGCGATGCGAAGGTTGCGTACGCCGACGTGAGTTCGAGCGGCGTCACCGCCGACGAGCCGAGGGCCGTTGTGTAATCATAACTGATCGGGCTCGTGATCCCGGCCCGGCGGGCGAAATCAATGGCCTTGTTCAGACCGATCTTCTCGAGCAGGCCGACCGTGACGGCATTGCGCGAAAGCGCCAGCGCTGTGCGCAAACGCATGGGGCCGAGGAACCGCTCGTCGTAATTCGTCGGTTTCCAACCCTTTTTATTGTACTCGTCCTTCTCGTGGATTACCGGCAGGTCCATGAGGATGGAGGCCGGGGTGAAGCCGTTCTCGAGCGCCGCGCCGTAGATAAAGGGTTTGAACGACGACCCGGGCTGGCGTTTGGCCTCCATGGCGTGGTTAAATCCGCCTTCGACAAAGTCATAACCACCGACCAGGGCGCGCACATATCCGGTATAGGGTTCGATCGATACGACCGCGCCCTCAACCAGCGGCGTCTGCTCCAGGATGAATGCGGCAAGCTGCTTCTTCTTGTCGTAATCCTTCAACCGGACCTTGATGATATCGCCCGGCTTGACGATGTCGGCTGGTTTCTTGAACTCGTTTGCAGCGTCCTTTGCCTTCCCGGGCTTGATGAGCGCCCAGGCCATATCGTCCGGCATAATGTAACCCATCATGCCGCGGCCCTTGACCGTGATAAATGAATCGTCGACCGCGAGCACATGGCCGTTGAATGACTCTCCGGGCTTCACCATGACGTGGAGCGAGCCCCACTGGATCGGCTCGGATTTGAGCTGCTTGAACCCGACGCGGCCGCGAAAACCCTGCCGCTTGTCGAGCGCGCGCAGCCCCTCTTTGAGCGCCATATTTGCAGTGCGCTGGATATCGAGGTTAATGCTTGTGTAAACCTTGAGCCCTCCCTGATACAGTTTGTCAGGCCCGTACTTTTTCTCGATGTATTTTCGAATATGATCGACGATGAACGGCGCGACCTCTTCCTGGGTCCGCAAATTCTCGAGGTTGAGCGGCTGATCGTAGATCTTTTTGCTCTGCTCCTCGGTGAGATATCCCTCCGCCACCATCCGTTTAAGCACATGCCACTGCCGAAGCTTGGTCAGGTCAATGTCGCTGTAGGGCGAATAAGCCGTGGGCGACTTGGGGAGTCCGGCCAGGAGCGCTGCCTCAGCCTGGTTGACCTCCCAGATGTTCTTGCCAAAATAGGTTTTGGACGCCATTTGGACGCCATAGGCGCCGTGGCCGAAGTAGACCTTGTTCAGATACAGTTCGAGGATCTCCTCCTTCGAAAGCTCCTTCTCGAGCCTGCGCGCCAGGATGATCTCCTTGATCTTGCGTTTGATCTTCCGCTCCGGTGAAAGGAACACCACCTTGGTGAGCTGCTGAGTGATGGTACTGCCGCCCTGCGCCACGCGGACCGCGATGATGTTTTTGAGCGCGGCCCGCAGAATTCCGCGGTAGTCGATGCCCGTGTGTTGAAAGAAGCGGGGGTCTTCGGTCGCCAGGAGCGCGTTCACCATGTACTTCGGTATGCGCTTGAAAGGAACGTAAACGCCTTTCTCGATCTTGATCTGTCCCAGCACCCGGCCGTCCTCGGCCAGGATCATCGTACCCGGGCTCGGCTTGTAGTCCTTGAGCGACTCCACGGTCGGCAGGCCGAAGGAAAGAATGAAGAACAGGAATGCGACGAAGAGAACACCGGCTGCAAAAGCGATCACCAGGAGCTTCAATGCCTTCCTGGGGGTGAGTCCCTTGAGCCACGGCACCGCGATCGTGAACCAGAATACCTTGAACTTCTCCCAGGCAAAACCGGTCACGTTCTTGAGACGTTCAAGGATTGCTGCTAAACCTTTTTTCATCATACGGGTATTGATAACCTCAGGATATTCCGTTTGTTTTAGGCAGTATCGAAAATAATAACATCACGGGGGGATAAAATCAAACGAAAAGTGTGTTTGTGTGCGATGATTGTGTCATTGAGGTACAATCCATTGGAAGAAATCCCTATAACGGGCGATCGCATCCCCGAGCACGTCTACCCATGCTCAAATAACGGGAAGGGGCCAAAAAAATTCACTTCAAAAGACACCAGAATATTCAAAACAGATTAGCGGGAAAGGGGCTCAAAAGGCAGACCTGTCGTTTGGCGCCCACATCCTCGGTCCTACTTTTCTCTACCCTTTCCCCTTTTGTCTTAAAAACTCCCCGAACTTCATGTCGATCTTCAAGATATGGTCCACGATCCAGTCCACCACCACCTGGTTCGTGGTCGCTGAAAGATCGTAGGAGCTGCCCTTCACCCGCGGCTGAGACGCCTGTTCCTTGAGCTCGGCAAGCGCGGCAAGGTATTTTCTGTGGTCCTCCCGCTGCTTCTCCAGCCCGTCGTAGTTCGCCTCCTGCATATGCTTCTCTTCAGCGGAAAAGTGGACCTTCGCGTAATCGTCAAGGAACTTGATCGTATTGTCGATCTCCGATTTGCAGCGTTGCTCCTTGATCGCGATAACAAGGTTGTTGATGCGCTTGAAGAGCTCTTTGTGCTGGCTGTCAATGGAACTGATGCCGATCGCCAATTTTTCCGTCCATTCCATACTACGCCTCCTGATCATGCCTGGTGGATACCGGATAGTAACAAGGGAACGTACGGATGTCAAGGAAGGAGGACACATGACACCCGTATTAATTGAATTTGACACCCTCTATAAAAAAGGTTAGTTTGATCATCATGAAAACCGCCGTCGAGATCTACAAGTTCCTCCCCAAGACCAACTGCGGGAAATGCGGCACCTCAAGCTGCTTTGGATTCGCCGCGAAGCTGGCCACAAACCAGGCCTCGCCCGACGACTGCCCTACCATGACCGCAACAGCAAGGGAGGCCCTTCGCACATCGGATATCGAGAGGCGCTCTTCTCCCGGCACGGTCTATGATCAGGCACTGGAATCCCTTCAACCGAAGATCCAGGCTCTGGACTTTGGGAAGGTTGCTTCCCTCTTCGGGGCAACCGTTATGGGACCGGGAAAACTTGAGCTCAAGTTCTTGAACGAGAACTATGTGGTCACGAAAGAGAAGATCCTGGACTCCTCCGGGAAAGAACCGCGGCCGTGGATCTCGATCCTCATCTACAACTACCTCTGCATGCCTGATCCGCCGTCACCTGCGGGTGAATGGACCTCGTTCAGTTCGATACCGGCTTCCCACGCAAAGGACAAGGCATGGGCGGGCCATGTGGAAGAAGTTATAGCAAAACATTTCTCCGGAAATGCAGAAGCACTGAAAGCTGCCTGCGAGAAATCAGGCGGCATAAAGGCTGATATGAAGGGCGATCACGACGCGGCATACGAATTCCGTTTCTTCCCCCATTACCCCGTGCTGCTGCTCTTCTACGACGCGATGCCGGAAGAAAATTTTCCGGCGCAATGCAAGCTGCTCCTGGACAGGACCGCCCCGCGCTATCTGGATATTGAGTCGATCGTGGTGTTGGGAGAGGAGTTTGCGGGACGGCTGACAGCATAGCAGTTGAGAGTTCTGAGTTGAGCGTTTGGAAGCTAAGTGCAGAAGGTACAATTCGCAGGGATCATGGTGAGTTGATAGAGCTTTGATGAACCCTGTCAGCATTTTTTTAATATCTCCGCGCAATACAACTACGGCAGTCGATATTCACGCTTACACGTGCTGTAAACGTTTTAAGGGAAGGTGATATGTACAAACTGATGAAGACGATTACCGTCCTCGGGCTCGTCATTTGCTGCGCGTGCAGTGGTGGCGGAGGTGGAACGGGTGGAACGTCAGTCACGAATCCGCATACGGACCCGCTGCAGGGTCCGCCTGCTGGGAATCCATCCGGGCACTACCTTGTCCCCTCCGAGGCCGGGGCTGAGGACGTCTCTTCCCCGGATCAGGTCATCGGCACCGGTACGCCCGAGAGCTGTACAGCAGAAGCATTTATCCAGGCGGTTGCCCAGGGGGGCAAGATCCAGTTCGATTGCGGCCCCAATCCGCTCACCATCACCCTCGATCGCCCGGCCAAGATGTTCAATGACAAACCGGATGTCGTGATCGACGGCAATGGGTTGGTCACTCTCAGTGGCGGAGGTGCAACCCGCATTCTGTACATGAACACGTGCGATCAGAACCAGGTCTGGACCACGTCTCATTGCGACAACCAGGAGCAACCGCGGCTGACCGTCCAGAACCTGACGTTCATCGACGGCAACTCCCAAAATGAGTCCGAGTACGACGGCGGCGGCGCCATCTGGGTCAGGGGGGGACGCTTCAAGGTCGTCAACAGCCGGTTCTTCAATAATGTCTGCGCCAGTCTGGGGCCGGATGTCGGGGGCGCCGCCATCCGGGTCTTCAGTCAATACAACGGCCTGCCCGTCTATGTGGTGAACAGCACCTTCGGCGGCGCTGCAGGCTATGGCAATATTGGCGCGAATGGCGGCGGCATCAGCAGTATCGGGGTTTCCTGGGCGATCTACAACAGCCTGTTTTCCCACAACCAAGCGATCGGCAACGGGGGCAATCCCGCTGAATCCGGGACTCCAGGTGGTGGGAGCGGAGGCGCGATCTACAACGACGGCAATACCATGACGCTTGCACTGTACGGGACTCTTATCGAAGACAACGAAGTGAACAGCTATGGTTCTGCGATCTTCTTCATCTCCAACGACCATACCGGCACGCTTCACATCGAGGATTCGACGATAAGCCACAATCTCGGCGGGTCTTGGTACGAGTTGCCCGGCATCTCGATGCACAGCGACACGACCCGCGAGATCATCAACTCGACCATCGAGTAGTGGAGATAGCCGGGATATGCGCTTGCCGAGTCGCGGAGTAACCGCTTGACCGAACAACGGAACCCCGCCGGGGACGATTGAAATGAAGGATACCTGTTGTAACGTATAGTGCGATGTACTTCCTGAACTCGTCATAGTTGCGACTGCTGGAAACACAAATACTTCATTTCGTAATTTTGTTTTTTACGCCTGATACTTTTTTATCATTTCATGCGAAACCCTAAAAATACCCCATTTATTATCTGCGCTCACTCTTGATGTCTGCTATATTTTAATTACTCAGTTCACAGTATCCGTTAATATAAGGACTCAGATAAAGCCAAGCCCTTCGCGAGAGGCGGGCGGAAGGTAGCGGGTCTTTATGAGGTGAAGATGGCCGAACTGCCGAAGGATGACGTTTAGGCAAGTTCGGCCATATGTTTTTGCACGATGATCTAAAGCACGGAGGAGGTGGACCATGAAATCTGATGTGAGCCGGAGGGAGTTTCTGAAGTATTCCGTGGTAGCGAGTACTCTTATCGCTGCCGCGTAAGGTGTGGGCAATCAATTTAAGGAGGAAACTCATGAAAAAGATACTGATAATAGCTGTGATAATAGCGCTGACCGCTATTAGTGGAATTGCTTTTGCCGAGGATCTCGTGCAGATCCCTGTCACCAAAGAAGCACTCGTTGGAACATGGGTGGGCGAATGGGATCGGGGGTATAACAAGAAAAGGGTTCGCCGTTCCGGTGAAGTTGAGATAATTTTTAATAACACAGATTCTTTTGACTACGCCAGCAGCGAAGAGAAATTTACAGGTAAGATAGCAAACATATCTTCCGAAAAAATCGAGCTGACCGACGGCAAATCCAGGACCGACAGCTACAAAATGTACAAGGACGCCAATGGGAATTTGGTGCTCAAGGGCACCTATTCCGGTACCAGTCCAAGTGAGGGATTCAAAAGGGGAGAAATTGTTGTGAAAAAGAAGCCCTAACAACACATGTCTTCCGGAACCTCAAACCCCTGCCGCTCTTTGCGCAGGGGTTTTTGAAATCACCAGTGCACAGAATGAGTATTCTGGGAACCGTCCAAATCAATACACTTTCCCACGTGGGCAAAGACGCCCATCTGGATTTTTTAACGCTATATTTTTTAACCTTTTCTGAATGATTTCTTGACCGGTCTTAATGCACTCGGCAGGACATCCACGCCCTCATGTGCATGATACAACCCGTATTCGATGATAGTTGTGTCTGGTTCGAATTACACATTTGTAGGTGTTCCTCGTAATGCCAGAATCTGTTCGCGTCTAAGAATATCGTTTGAAACATGCAGTGTTTGATCCTTCCTGAACTCATTGAAGTAGCATATCATTGAAACATATCAAGTTACATTCTGTATCTGTTGAAATTCTCTTCAAATATCCCATCGAGAACATTGACAAATCTTCATATCCGTGATTATATCTAAATAGTTCTCGATAAAGCTAAACTCTTCGTGAGAGGGGGGCAGAAGTGCCCTCGACAACACTATGAAGATCAGGGCTATGAAAAGAGCAACAATGCATCTGACACCTGCCGCGACCCAAGATGACTTAGGGTCGGAACAGTGTATCAGGGACCTATCACCAGGCCGGCACGCGCATATAGCTGGGGCATCGAAGGGAAATAGGACCCCTCCTGCGGATGATGCAGATGCTATTTTCATCCACGCTCCAGTTTCCCTGTGGGAGGAAGACTTCTCGGATGTGAAGAGACGGTTCGACCAACTCAAGGCAAACGGTGTCGGGGACCTGCGGCAGCATTTGAAGAAATACCCCGAGGAGGTGCTCTCGCTCGCCCGCATGGTCAGGATCTCCCGGGTCAACGAGATGACGCTCAGGCTCTACGATGCGGCAGGGCCTGCTGAGTTCCAGGAGGGGCTTAGCCTGATCTTCAACAAGGAATCTTTCGAGGACTTCAAGGAAGAGCTCATAGCCTTCTGGAAGGGCAAGACCTCGTTTGCCAGCGAAGCGGTCAACATGACCCTTACCGGAACGAGCAAGAACATCCTGATCCAGGCGAGCATCCCGCCCGCCTTTGAGCACTCCTGGGCCAGGGTCTACATTGCCATCACCGACATCACCGCGATCAGTGACAGAATAAAAAACGTCGCGGCCTCTGATCAGAAATACCGAAGCGTGTTCGACACGCTCCAGACCGCGATCGTACTCGCTGATGCGCCGTCGGGGATGATCGTCGAAGCGAACAAGAGCGCCAAACGGCTCTTCGGCGCCTCGAACAGCGAACTCATGGGCATGCACCTCGCCGACCTGGTGCCCGGCGAGGAGCAGGATAAGGTCCGCGCCATCCTAAGCCATCAGGCTGAGCGGCCCGGTCTTGCCAGCCCGGTCCTGCACGTCCGTCACAAGAGCAACGGCACCATCCCTGTTCTTGCGGCAGCCAATATGATCGAGATCGGCGACGCGAACGTTGTCGTTGTGTCGTTCACCCCTACAGATGAAGCGGCGCCGGCGAGATCAGCCAACCGCAAGGCGAGGGATTACCGTGCGGGCCTCGGCAAGAAGATCACCCAGCGCGAACGCGAGATCCTCAGGCTCATCTGTAGCGGCAAGACCAGCCGAGTGATCGCCCAGCAGCTGTGCATCAGTGACAAGACGGTAGAGACCCACCGCACCAGGATCATGCAGAAGCTGGACACGCACTGCGTGGTCGACCTCGTGAAATTTGCCATGGCTAACGGACTTGCCCAATTACAGTAATCCTCGCTCGGGACTGCTCCTCAAATCTCCCCCTTTCGATATCGTCGCCTCCGTACAGTAAAAACCCTAAGGTATTCCCTGTACAAAAATACAGTCTTTTCCCGATTGCATAAAGCCTGAAGTTTAGATTTATTAATAATAACTATTTCACCTATTAAGGAGTATGGGACGGAAAGCAGCGAGTCTTAAAAGATCAAGATGGCCGAGCTGGCGAAGAAAGGCCTTTCGGAATGTTCGGCCATATTTATTTGAGAAAGATGATAGGTAGGTTGAGCCGAGTGGCTAAGAAGATTTACAAATAGAATCGCATCATTTTATCAAGAGGAGGACAAAATGAATATCAACGGAAGATTGAAAAAAGTGTCAACTCTGCTATTGTATTTGATAATATTTGCGGCACTCGTGAAGTGTGGAGGAGGCGGAGGAGGTGGAGGAGGTGATGACAACCTCTGATGCTGATGTAAGCGGTTATTGGCAGATTACGGCACCTAGCAGGCGGTGTTTATGTGAACCTAACTCAAAGTGGTACAACGGTCTCAGGTTCGTTTATCTGTACAGCGACTATGCCATTGACAGGCAGCGTAAATGGAAACAATGTCAACCTGTCATTCAATGATGAAGGATGTGTAAACCAAATAGCGGCGACTTTATCGGGCACAAGTATGAGTGGTACTGTTACATTGACAATTAATAGCGCTCTTGGGATGTGTTCAGGGACACCTGGCACAGATACATTTAGCATGACAAAGGTGGCATCCAACCCTTGCCCAACCAACGTTTCTATCACGGGCCAAGCCGTCGACAAGGCTACGGGCACCCCGATGGCCGGCGTAACAGTCTCCGCCATGAATGCAACATCCCCCGGCACTGAGCTTTCAACGACGACGACTGACAGCAGCGGGAACTTCACCGCGAGCGTGCCATCGGGTCAAAGCGTTTATTTACATCTGACCACGAGCGGATACGTGAACAAGAACACCCTCATTGTCTCTACGACCGGATCGCTGGCGTTTTCCAGCATAAACATGTTCACAACTGCCCAGGGTGTCCAGATCGCGAATGGACTTGGGCAGTGCCTTAGCGCAACGTCTTGGACCGATCCCTGCATCCAGAACATCGGGTGGGCGAATTTCGGCGCCAAGCTTACAGGCGGCTCGAACGCGGCAGGAGTTACCATCTCCGCATCGCCATCAGGAACGACGATCGGATACAACAACGGGAGTGGCGTATATAATGGGGCTTCCACGATAGCCTCTCCGGGAGGCCTCCCGGCTGCTGCCGGGTACACCAGCACGCAGGCACATTACGCGTTCACCGCGACGAACGGGAGTACAACGCTTGGCCCGGTTAACATGTGGCTCGTAAAAGGCGAGCTTGGAGGGTATACCTTCAGCGGCTTCTAAATATTATCCTGAACCATAATAAAAAAACCTTCTATGCAGTTCCCGCGTAGGAGGTTTTTTATTCATGGTATGCGCCTTTAGCATGGGTTGTATGTTTCTAACCGATATCCTTACTGTTGCATGTCTTGATATCTATTTAGTTGTAGATGTGCTGCCGCGTAAGGTGTGGGCAATCAATTTAAGGAGGAAACTCATGAAAAAGATACTGATAATAGCTGTGATAATAGCGCTGACCGCTATTAGTGGAATTGCTTTTGCCGAGGATCTCGTGCAGATCCCTGTCACCAAAGAAGCACTCGTGGGAACATGGGTGGGCAAATGGGATCGGGGGTATAACACGAAAAGGGTATCGCCTTTCCGGTGAAGTTGAGATAATTTTTAATAACACAGATTCTTTTGACTACGCCAGCAGCAAAGAGAAATTTACAGGCAAGATAACAAACATATCTTCCGAAAAAATCGAGCTGACCGACGGCAAATCCAGGACCGACAGCTACAAAATGTACAAGGACGCCAATGGGAATTTGGTGCTCAAGGGCACCTATTCCGATACCAGTCCAAGTCAGGAATTCAATAAGGGGAGAAATTGTTGTGAAAAAGAAGCCCTAACAACACATGTCTTCCGGAACCTCAAACCCCTGCCGCTCTTTGCGCAGGGGTTTTTGAAATCACTAATGCCCAGAATGAGTATTCTGGGAACCGTCCAAATCATTACACTTGCCCAGGTGGGCAAAGACGCCCATCTGGATTTTTTAACGCTATAGTTTTTTAACCTTGTCTGAATGATTTCTTGACCGGTCTTAATGCACTCGGCAGGAGATCCGCGCCCTCATGTGCATGATACAACCCGTATTCGATGATAGTTGTGTCTGGTTGGAATTACACATTTGTAGGTGAAGCATGGTTTCCAATCGCATTTTCAACAACTATCAACGCAAATAGTGTGCTCTACAATGCAACCTCGAATGTTTTCTAATCGCTTCATTCTTTGATGATTATCTCCCGCTTTTTCGTTGATCACTGTGCATGCTCTCGAAGATCGTCGCGCTATTTTCAGAACTTCTTTTTCATTCTTCCCTCCGAAGTCCAAACTCAGAACTCCGAACTATTTCTTATTCACGCCTGATTGCGTAAATAAGAAATTCCACATTCCCATCCTGTCCGGTGATCGGCGAAGGGATCACGCCAATGACGTTGAGACCTGTTTCATGGAAAAAGGCCTTGACCTTCTCGACCACCTCGATCCTCAGTCCCTCGTCGCGCACAATACCCCCTTTGCCCACCTGCCCTTTCCCGACTTCGAACTGCGGCTTGATGAGCGCGATCAGTCCTGATCCGGGCCTGAGAAACTGCATGATCGAAGGAATTACCTTTTCGAGGGAGATGAACGAAGCATCGATCACAACGATATCGACAGGCTCGGGGATGAGCGAAGGGTCCATTGCGCGAATGTTGGTGCGTTCGATGACGACGACGCGCGGATCTTGCCTGATTTTCCATGCCATCTGGCCGTAGCCCACGTCCACGGCATAGACCTTGTTGCATCCGTGCTGGAGCAGGCAGTCGGTAAATCCGCCGGTCGATGCTCCCACGTCGAGGGCGATCTTGCCTTCAACGGACACCTTGAACTCGCGCAATGCGGCCTCAAGCTTCAGCCCTCCCCGACTGACATAGGGAAGCACCTCCCCGAGAATACGGATCTCGGCATCTTCGGGAACAAGCGCGCCGGCCTTGTCCTGCTTCTGGCCGTTCACGAGCACCTGGCCGGCAATGATGAGGGCCTGGCCGCGCTCCCGGCTCTCGACAAGGCCTCGTTCGACGAGAAGCCGATCGATGCGGATCTTATTCGACTTATTTGGACGTGCCTTTGACATAGAGGCTTTCAAGAGATTCCGACAAAAAAGGCGCTAGAAATATTCTTAGCGCCTTTAAGACTGCATCAGTCTTTACTCCGCAACTCCGCAACTCCACACTCGACTCACGCATCCTTTGTTCTGAGCGACGCAACGGGAGCCACCGCCTTAAGGCGGGTCTTCTCCACAAACGCCTTCACTGATGCATAAATGCCGTCGGCATCCAGACCATACTTCTGCCGAAGGACCTTCTGCGTGCCATGCTCGATGAAAGCATCCGGCAGACCGATGCGGTGCGTCTTGATCCCGCTGACTCCATTCGCATCGAGGCATTCGAGCACCGCGCTTCCAAAACCGCCGAAGAGCACGTGCTCCTCGATCGTCACGATCCTGCCCGTCTTCTTTGCAAGGGCGAGGATCATCGTTTCATCGAGCGGCTTCACGAACCGCGCGTTCACCACTGAGACGGAGATCCCTTCGTCCGCAAGACGTTTTGCCGCTTCGATCGACGGGCAGACCATGTTGCCGATGGCGATGATCGTCGCTTCGCTCCCGTCCTTGATCAGCTCGGCTTTGCCGATCGTAAGGGTCCGCAATTCCTGGTCCATGGGAACGCCGCAGCCGATGCCGCGCGGGTAGCGCACTGCCGAAGGACCGTTGTATTCCACCGCTGTTTTGAGCATGTGCTGGAGCTCGTTCTCGTCCTTGGGCGCCATCATCACCATGTTCGGGATATGACGCAGATAGGCGATGTCGAACACGCCATGGTGCGTGGGCCCGTCCTCGCCCACCAGGCCGGCGCGGTCAAGCGCCAGTGTCACCGGCAGGTTTTGGAGACAGAGATCATGCACCACCTGGTCATAGGCGCGCTGGGTAAACGTCGAGTAGATGGCCGCAACCGGATGCAGCCCCTCCACGGCAAGGCCGCACGCGAAGGTGACGCCGTGTGACTCGGCGATGCCCACGTCAAAGAACCTGTCGGGGAACTGTTCGGCGAACTTGTCGAGACCGGTGCCCTCGGGCATGGCCGCAGAGATGGCGACGATCTTGTCGTTGTCCTCGGCGAGCTTGATCATGGTCTGGCCGAACACCTCCGTATAGCTCATGATGGACTGCTTCTTTGCCGCAACCTTGCCCGTCTCCGGATCAAAGGGCGGAGTGCCGTGGTACTGTGACGGGTTGCACTCGGCAAATTCGCAGCCTTTCCCTTTTTTCGTGATGACATGCACCAGGACCGGCCAGGTGTATTCCTTGATATTCCGGAAGGTCTCGAGCAGATGGTCGATATTATGGCCGTCGATGGGGCCGATGTACTGGAACCCCAGGTCCTCGAACAGCATGCCCGGCACCATCAGGCCCTTGATGGAGTCCTCCGCCTTCTTCGCAAGATTGAACATGGACTCGCCGACCCTGGGGATGCCCTGCAGAAAACTCTTGGTCTCCCGGCGCAGCCTGGTATAAAAATGTCCGGTCATCATCCTGCTGAGATAGGATGAAAGCGCGCCCACGTTCGGCGAGATGGACATCTCATTGTCATTCAGAATCACGATGAGGTTCTTTTTCAAATGTCCGGCCTGGTTCATTCCCTCGAACGCCAGCCCCGCGGAGATGGACCCGTCGCCGATCACGGCGATCACGTGGAAGTTCTCCCCTTTGATGTCCCGCGCCGCTACCATGCCGAGGGCGGCGGAAATGGACGTGCTGGCGTGGCCCACATCAAAATTGTCGTAAGGACTTTCCTCACGCTTGGGGAATCCGCTGATGCCCGCCGTGCTGCCGGAGTGTCGGGAACCGCTCACGCCTGCCGGTCAGGATCTTGTGCGCATAGGCCTGGTGCCCTACGTCCCAGACGATCTTGTCCGTGGGTGTGTCAAAGGCATAATGAAGCGCGATGGTCAGATCGACGACCCCCAGACTCGGTGCAAGGTGGCCGCCGGTCTTCGACACCACATTGATGATCTCCTGCCGAAGTTCATCGGCAAGCGCCGGCAATTCCTCCGGGGGAAGTCCCCTCAGGTCTACTGCATTATTTACGTTGTCGAGTATCATTAGTACCTCGTAGGATCAGGGTTCAGGGTAGTCTGGGGTCACTGGGTTCATGGGTTCAGGGTTCTGGGTCTGAACATTTATTCTGAACCCTGACCCCTGTACCCTGTACCCTTGATCCCTGCTTTCAATTCACTCTATTCACAATATATTTCGCCAGTTCCCTCAGCGGGTCTGCCTTACGGTCGAAATCCCGCAAGGAATGGATCGCCTTGTCCGCAACCTCGTTGGCCCTCAACCGCGATCCCTCGAGACCATAAAAACCGGGAAAGGTCTTCTTGCCTTTTTTCAGGTCGCTGCCAACGTCCTTGCCGATCTCGTCCTGCTTGCCGGTGATATCGAGAATGTCGTCGGCGATCTGAAAAGCGAGACCGACCACTCTCACCGTACCGGGTAAGGGCCTTTAAGCGCTTTTCACTCGCCTTCGCATACAGAGCGCCGACACGCACTGAGGCGCGAATGAGCGCGCCGGTCTTGTGCGTATGGATATATTCGAGCGTCGGGAAATCAATATCCTTGCCCTCGGACTCCATATCAACCACCTGACCGCCCACCATACCATGGACGCCTGATGCAGCGCCGATCTCTCTGATGATGGAAAGGAGCCTGTTCGCGGAGACCGACTTGGTCCTGCGGGGATCGGACAGCACTTCGAATGCCATGTTCAAAAGCCCGTCCCCTGCAAGAATGGCAATGGCCTCGCCGTATACCTTATGGCAGGTTGGCCGCCCCCGCCTGAAATCATCATCGTCCATGGCAGGAAGATCGTCGTGGATCAGCGAGTACGTATGAATGAACTCCAGCGACCCTGCGAGGGGAAGCAGGTCGGAGGTCTTTGCGCCGAGCGCCTCGGCAGCGGCAATGGCCAGAATGGGCCGCACCCGCTTGCCGCCTGCAAAGAGGCTGTAGCGCATGGCCTCGTGCACCGAGGCCGGGAACATGTTCGCAGGCGGAACGAGTTTATCGAGTGCCTTGTCCACGATGGTCTTTTTTTTGGCAAGGTATGATTTGATATTCATGGTACCTGGGGACTATTCCTCTTCCTGTTCTTCAAAGGGTTGGGCTTTCAAACTTCCTGCCTTATCTTTGAGCAGGATCTCTACCTTTCGCTCGGCCTCTTCCAGCCGGGTGTTGCAGATGCGGGAAAGCTTGATCCCTTCCTCGAACAATTTCAGCGACTGCTCCAGGGGGAGGTCGCCCTGCTCAAGCTCCTGCACGATCTCCTCCAGCCGCGCCAGCGCTGTTTCAAATTTTTTTTCCGCCATATGAACGCATGCTCCACGATATCGAGCCAAAAAAGAAAAGCACGATGGAATAATTATATCCGTAATGGATGGACAAAATCAAGGATAAAGACAAGGAACACGCATCAGGAATGGGCACCGGGAACAGTTGGCAGCGGTGGTTTGCAATGGTGTCTCTTATTCGAGATATTTTTTTAAATCGATTTTGGCGGTTCTCGGATCAATGGTGCCGGCAATGGAGCGCCGAAAGCGACCTCCCTTGGTCTCCAGAAGACTGATGTCTGCACCGGTCTCCTTTTCCGTTCCATCGAACCGGGTCAGGATCAAAACACGGGGACGCATCAAATCGCGCGTTTGATGCATGACCAGACCGACCTCACCCGTGTCGAGTTTAAGAAGGGTGCCGATGGGGAATATTCCAACCATGTTGACAAACGCCTTGACAAGGACGGGGTCGCAGGTGGCCCCTCTGTTATTGATCAAGATCCGGATGGACTCGTTCGGGGGCGTCTGGGCGCTGTAATACACCCGTGCTGCCGTGATCGCTTCATAGGCATCGGCGAGGGCCACGATCTGAGAAAAGGGATGCCGCTCGTGTTGACCGTTCACCTGCGGATAGCCCCGGACCCCTCCGTGTTGGTGGTGCTCAAAAGCCGCCACCATGGCCATCTTGGACACGCCCGGTGTATCAACGAGAAGCAGCGCCCCTTCGACCGGATGCCGTTTCACCTGGTCCCACTCTTCAGGCGTGAGCTTGCCGGGTTTATTGATGATCTCGTGAGGAACGACGACCTTGCCGATATCATGCATCAGCGCAGCCGTACCCAGGATGGCGATCTGGGGTTTGTCGAATGAGAGAAAGGTGCCGAGGGACGCCGCGAGGATCGATGTATTCACCGAGTGGGCGAACGTGTATTCATCGTACATCTTAAGGCTGGTCAGACCCATGAGGGCGTCCCGGTTGTCCAGAATATTGTCCACCATGGTTTGAATGACCGAGTTGACCTTTCGCACGCTGGATACCTGATCAAAATGCATTGCCTGGACCATCTCCTGCACCGTGTCAACTGCGTCCTTGAACACGTCGGAGGCCTTCTTCTTCCCCGCCTTGATGGCCTCACCGGACTGCTTTTCAACCAGGACCACGTTGTGAAGCACGATGTGAGTGATTCCTTCTTTCTCGATAAGGGCATGGAGGCCCCCCTGGCCGGTGAGATACGCCGGTTCCTTGATCATGAGACCGGCAAACCGGATCAGTTCCTGAGCGGTAAGTCCCGGCGTGAAGACGATCCCGCCCACGTCCCTCGTGGTAAATTGTTCCAGGAGCAGGGAAAGCGCCTGGTCGATCGGAACGGATATTTTCTCAAAAAACAGCTCACCGCCGACAAGAAAAAAAACTACTTCCTTTCGGTCCACAAGCAGTTCTTCGATCTTGCCCCGGAATTTGTCCGCTGCGGTAAGCAGATACGGGTGCGCTTCCGGATACAGGGCCGCGTTCTTCAGGATGGCGGAGAGCTGCTGGAATGCGGTCCGCGCCGAGTCGATCAACAACTGTTTCGCGTAAAAGGACTGTCTCGCTTCTCCCCGGCTATCGCCTTGTTCGTCCGCCATCACCCTGTCTCCTCGATATCTCTTCTCCGGCCTGTTCCGCCGCGGCCTTGATCTGCTTCTGAAGTTTCCGGGGTTTCCACCACCGGATGATATCATATCGTTTCAGAAATTCCCTCGCATCCCGCCCGCCGATTTTCCCCAGCGTCTTGATCGCCTCGATCGTGAGTTCCTGTTCTTTCATTCTCAGGGACCGGTCCTCCAGAAACTCTATCAGAGGTCTTGATTCTTCAGCACCGATGCCCGGGAAATCGCCATACGCACGGATTGCCGTCATCTGAATATCGGCATCCCTGTCACGCAGCAACTTCGCCAGAACACTGGCCGCCTTTTTCCCGCCGATGGTAAGCAGCCCCTTGATGACTTCCTGCCGGATACGGACATTCTCGTGGTCCGAAGCTCTTCCGGAGAAATAAAAGGGCCTGGTCCGCCTTGCTTTCCCCAAGGATGCTCACAATATTGCGCACGAAATACCAGCGACCGTCCGAAAGGAGTTCCCCGAGCAGGGCGATCTGGTTCTTGCCGACATCTTTCAAGAGATCAACATAGAAGATCCTCGCTGTACGGTCCTGTTCCTCCGCCATAAGTTCCAGAAGGACTTCCGTTGCCTCCCGTTCTAGTTTTGAAATGTAGTCATATGCCGACTGATATTCTCGAGAATCCTTGGGATGCTTTTTCAGTTCGCCGATCGCCGCAATAACGACGGACTTGGGTCCTGTCTTCTTCAGGGCCTCTTTTATCCGCGGCTGGAATGCCGGGTCCACCGGCCGATGAAACGCCTGGATGATGCTTAATGCTCGATCATAATCCTTTTCCTTCAAAAAAAAGCTCATCATATCCTCGAGCTGACGGACCACGCTGGAAAACCGGACGAGTTCCTTCTCATCCGGAACTGAATGCACCGGATTCTTCGCGAGAGGCAGCAAACAGATGAAAGTGTGCAGTGTTGCTTGGAAGATGTCCGATTCCATGCCGGCTTCTCCAAGAATTTTAAGTCGTTCCATCTCTTCCGGACTGTACTCAGCCATTTCCCTGGCAATCCCGATGAGGTCCGTGGATACGGGCGCAGCTTCCACTTCAGCGGGCGACAACGAAGGCACTGACGGGAGGGCTTTCTTTGATGTCGATTTCTTCAGGAGTGTTGACACCTGCTGCACGGTCCAGGCATGGGAAAAACGCCCCGCCTGGATCTCATGAAGCGCGGAGGGCAATTGCTGTTCAGCCTCGGGCTGCTGTTCCGCCGCCATTTCCGTGTCCAGGTCTTTATACAGTTTGCCGGCAACGAGTGCATCGCGAAAGTTTGGTTCAAGTGAAAGTACGGACTTGGCCAGGCCCTCGAACATGGCATCGCTCTGTCCGGCATGCTCGGCTTCTATCTTGCAGCCCGCTTCCTGATACAGGGCATACAGCCGGTCCTCCACGCTTTCATGTTCAGCGTGCGTCCGCTTTGCAAGTTCAAGCATGCTGAAGGCGAACCCCGAAGGATCACTGATCAGTTCACCCAGGACCAGCGTGCGGCCAAAAAAAACTTTTTCCTTTTTGGCCGCTGATGGCACCGTAGCTTCCATCGTTGCAGTGGTCCCCGTTGAGTTCTTATCCATCAAACCCTTTGACATCTTCGTCGTTATGATTTCGTCAAGACCCGCCTCGGTCACCTTGATATGATCCGCACCCTTTTCCCAGAGGATCGAGGATATGCCGTTCTTCATCGCCAGGTCTTCCGATGACAGGGCGAGGGCCCGACAAAGCTCAAGCAGTTCCGCCTCAGTCACCCCGGCGCTGAGGACGATCTCACGGATCCCTTTCGCAAACAGGTCCTGAGCAATGGCCTTGTTCAGCTGCGCCTCTTTTCCAACGGGCATGCGCCGGTAGGTGAAGTTGGTTTTTTGCACACCGACCGAGTATTCCGGCGCCGTGGTCAGAAAATGTTCCAGCAATTCAAAGGATTTTTTTATTGATTGGAAATAAACGGGATTATTGGGAGGATAGATCTTAACCGTCCTGATCGCCGACACGAGAGAGCGCATAACATCGTGCACTTCGGGGGTAAGCATTTCTTCCTGGCCGATATCTTTCCGCATGGTTTTTACTGTACCACAAGACGGACCGGGTGTCAAAAGGAGAACGTGACGCACTACCCGCTTCGGCGATCGCAGGCGGGCGCGCCTGCATGGCCATTGGTAGAGAAGGGCTTTCGGCCGTGACTACGTGTCCGAAGCATCAGGTCTTTCCACGCGGGACAACACCTCTCCCTCATGGAGCCTGGTGCTGATCAGATCGCCAGGCATGACCGCTTCTGCATCTTTAAGGATCACCCCTTCAGGCATTTTTCTGGTTACGCTATATCCGCGCGAAAGGATACCGAGCGGATTTAAATGGTCGAGACCCGCGGTCAGAGAAGTGAGCTGTGCCCGGTCCCGCCGTACATGCTGCCGAAGTCCCAACGCCATCCGGCGAACCAGTTCATCCACCCGCTGCACGACCTGCTCCAGCCTCCGCCGCGGGTCTCCCAGCAGGCGGATGTTCTCGCGGAGCGATGCACGCAACGTCTCGATCCTCTGTTCCATGCGGCCGATAAGTCTGGACTCAAGAGAGTGAATGGTGTCCCGTAAACGCTCCTCGCTCCCCACCACCATTTCGGCCGCAGCAGAGGGCGTAGGCGCACGGAGGTCAGCGACAAAATCCGAGATCGTATAGTCCGTTTCATGACCGACTGCCGAAATGATCGGTATTTGTGATGCATGGATCGCGCGCGCCACTTCCTCTTCGTTGAATGCCCAGAGGTCTTCGAGAGATCCGCCGCCGCGGCCCACGATCATAACATCAACGTTCTTCAACCTGTTGAAATACTGGATCGCCTCGACAATAGCGGGAAAAGCCTCTTTGCCCTGGACCGGCACGGGATAGAGCAGAATATGCATCCTGGGATGGCGTCGCTTGATCACGCGCAGCATATCACGGATCGCAGCGCCGGTCGGCGACGTGACGATACCGATGCGCCGGGGCAGGAGAGGGAGCGGCTTCTTGCGGTCACGGTCGAACAGCCCTTCTTTTTCGAGCCTGGCCTTGAGCTGCTCAAAGGCAAGCTGAAGCGCGCCCACGCCTTTGGGTTCTATATAGTCGAGAATAAGCTGGTACTCACCGCGCGGGTCATAGACACTGAGCCTGCCCCGACAGAGCACTTGTATGCCGTGCTGCAGCGTGAACTTGAGGAACCGAAGTGAGGAGCGGAACATGACCGCGCGGATCTGGGCATGTTCGTCCTTGAGCGTGAAATAGGCGTGACCGGACTGGGGGATGCTGAGGTTCGAGATCTCACCTTCCACCCAGACATCGGGAAACGCCTCTTCGAGGAAGGTTTTAATCTGAGAGGTAAGCTGCGTTACTGTTAAAATATGGGACTTACTTGACCCTTGACCCATGACTCCAGATCCTACGATTTAAGGTGTATTCGCTCAATGGAATTCGCCTTTCCCGTCTTCCCATCAATATCAACAAGCACCGCGCAGAGATGCACCGGCCCTTTGGGTATCTCGAACCGGTGCGGGGTCTGCGTGAGGAACCGCGCGATGGCCTGCTCCTTTTTTACGCCGATGACCGAGTCCGTGGGCCCGGTCATGCCCGCATCGGTAATGAAAGCCGTCCCGCCCGGAAGGACCCGTTCGTCGGCTGTCTGAACATGCGTATGGGTCCCGATCACCGCGCTCGCCTTGCCGTCCAGGTGCCAGGCGAGGGCGATCTTCTCGGACGTGGCCTCGGCGTGAAAATCGATGATCACCACAGGCGTTTCTTTTTTCAGTTTCTCGATCTCCTGTTCGGCAACACGGAACGGGTCTGTCAGGTTCGACATGAAGACCCTCCCTTCGAGGTTCAGGACCGCGGCCTTGCCGGCGTTCTCGGTCGAGATGATCACACTTCCGTATCCGGGATTCCCGTCGGGGTAGTTGGCCGGCCGGATGAGCCGGTCCTGCTTGGCAAGATAGGGTTCGATCTCCTTCTTGTCCCAGACATGGTTGCCCGACGTCAGCACGTCGATGCCGAGAAAGAACAGCTCATCGGCGATCTCGGACGTGATCCCGAACCCGCCTGCCGAGTTCTCGCCGTTCGCGATTACGAGATCGGGACGATGTGTGTCCCTGAGTCCGCGCAATTGCGCCCGAACCATCTTCCTGCCCGGCTCGCCGATGATGTCGCCGATGAAAAGAACCTTCAACAGAACCCCCTGATATTCAGAAGTCAGGAGCCAGTAGTCAGGAGCAGAACTGCTACTTCAACTTCTGCATTCTGACTCCTGTCTTCTGACTCCTGTTCTCATCTACTTCGCATACTCCACATACCTGCTCTCACGCACCACCGTGACCTTGATCTGGCCGGGGTAGGACATCTCGGTCTCGATCTTCTTGGCAATATCGCGCGAAAGCTGGGCGGAGTGGGCATCGGAAAGATCTTCCGGTTTGACGATGATGCGGATCTCACGGCCTGCCTGGATAGCATAGGATTTTTCGACCCCTTTGAAGGAATTTGCCGCGGTCTCGAGCTGCTCAAGCCGCTTGAGATAGCTCTCGAGTGTCTCTCGACGCACGCCCGGCCTTCCCGCCGAAAGCGCGTCCGCAGCCGCCACCAGAACAGACTCCACACAGTTCGGTTCCCCGTCGCCGTGGTGGGTCATGATCGCGTTGATCACCTTGGGGTTCTCGCCGTACTTTTTGGCCAGGTCTCCGCCGATCTGGGGATGGGTCCCTTCCACCTCGTGGTCAATGGCCTTGCCCAGGTCATGCAGCAGACCGGCGCGGCGCGCGAGCTTCTGGTCCACGCCGCACTCCGCGGCCATGATGCCGGCGAAATAGGCGACCTCGCGCGAGTGCATGAGCACGTTCTGTCCGTAGCTCGTACGGAACCTGAGCCTCCCGAGGAGTTTGATGATCTCGGGGTGAATATTATGGAGACCGAGGTCGAAGGCTGCTTTTTCGCCCTCCTCCTTCATGGTGACATCGAGGTCTTTCCTGACCTTCTCGGCAATCTCTTCGATCCGGGCGGGATGGATGCGGCCGTCGTGGATCAGACGCTCGATGGTGAGCTTCGCGATCTCTCTCCGGAGAGGATCATAGCACGACAGGATCACCGCTTCCGGCGTATCGTCGATGATCAGGTCAATACCCGTCGCTGCCTCGAGTGCCCTGATGTTCCGGCCCTCGCGCCCGATGATTCTGCCCTTCATCTCGTCATTGGGGAGATTGACCACGGAGACCGTGGCCTCCGCCACATAATCGCTGGCATACCGCTGGATGGCCAGGCTCATGATGTTCTTCGACTTCTTGTCCGCCTCTTCCTTGGCCTCGTCCTCGATCCGCTTGATGGTCTTGGCCGCCTCATACTTGGCCTCGTCTTCCATCGCGACCATGAGCTGGCGCTTGGCCTCCTCGGCGGTCATGTTCGCGATCTTCTCGAGCATCTCCCGCTGCTCGCGGAGCCCCCTCTCGAATCGCTCTTCTTTTTCCTGTGCGACCTTTTCCTTCGCCGTCAGTTCCCGCTCGCGCCGCATTGCATCGGCTTCCCGCTTCTCGATAAGGTCGGTCTTTTTGTCAAGACTCTCTTCCTTCTGGGTGAGTCGCCGCTCCTGGTTCTGGAGTTCCTGGCGCTTATCGCGGGTCTCCTTCTCAAAATCCGACCGTGCCTGGTAGAACTTGTCCTTGGACTCGAGCACCGCCTCCTTGCGCTTTGGTCTCCGCCTCGCGCTCGGCGCTGGCAATGATCCTCGCCGCCTCGGTCTCGGCGTCCTTGATCTTGTTGGCAACGGCCTTCCCCTTGATCAGCAGGCCTGCGCCGACACCTATGGCAAGCCCTACAACCAACACCACAATATACTCAATCATGCTCTACTTTCCTCCTGGTATCTCTTCTTCAGCCCGGCAAGGCGCTCTTTGATCCTTTTTTCTTCGCCTTGCTCCGAGGGCCGATAATATTCCCGCTTTTGCGGGAGGTAGTCCTGGGCCGTATAGTGGCCCGGAAAATCATGCGGATATTTGTAGCCCTTACCCCTGCCAAGACGACCAGCCCCTTTGTAGTGAGCGTCTTTCAGGTGGTCCGGCACGGGCAGGAGCTTCCCTTCCTCAATGTCTTTCATCGCCCCTTTGATGGCAAGGTACGACGCGTTGCTCTTCGGCGCCGAGGCGACATACACAGCCGCCTGTGCGAGCGGCAGCGTGCCCTCGGGCATGCCGATGCGCTCCACCGCCTGGTATGCGGAAACGGCCACGAAGAGCGCCCTCGGGTCCGCATTCCCCACATCCTCGCTCGCGGCGATCACGACCCTGCGCGCAATAAACAACGGGTCCTCGCCTGCGGTGATCATCTTTGCCATCCAGTAGAGCGTTGCATCGGGGTCGCTCCCGCGCATGCTCTTGATGAACGCGGAAATCGTGTCATAGTGCTCGTCTTCATCGTAGGCCAGCGCCTTCTTCTGGATGGACTCCTCGGCCGTAGGGAGATCATACAATATTGCGCCATCAGTGCCCGGTGCGGTCGAGAGAACACCGAGTTCGAGGGCATTCAGCGCACGCCGCGCGTCACCGTTTGATTTCGCAATAATGTGGTTGAGTGCATCCGGCGTCAGCGTCACCGCCAGGTTCCCGAGTCCCCGTTCTTTGTCCGCAAGCGCGCGGAGGATGAGCGCCTTGAGGTCTTCATTGTCGAGCGGCTTGAACTCAAAGATCTGCGAGCGTGAGGAGAGTGCCGGAATAATGGCGAAGAAAGGGTTCTGCGTCGAGGCGCCGATCAGTGTGATATTCCCCCGCTCTACATCAGGCAGGAGCGCGTCCTGCTGCACCCGCGTAAAGCGGTGGATCTCGTCGATAAAGAGAAGGGTCCTCCCGCCTCTTTGAGATCGCTCCTCTGCGGACTCGTGCGTGACCTTCCGGATGTCGGCGACACCGGCGGTGACAGCATTCAGCGCGACAAAGTGTGCGCTGCTCCGCTCCGCGATCAGGTGCGCAAGCGCGGTCTTACCGACGCCAGGCGGACCATACAGGATAAGCGACATGAACCGGTCGGTCTCGATGGCCCTGCGAAGGAGTTTGCCCGAGCCAAGGACATGTTCCTGTCCCACGAACTCAGACAGGTCACGGGGGCGCATTCTCCACGCCAGAGGCGGTAGAGAGGGCTCGATGGACACTGACTCTTCAGGTGTATGTTTTTTGAGGTTTTTGAGACCCAACGTTTTTAACTGCAGGAGGGCTTACACGGGACCTGTGAAAGTGAGGAGACCAGATTGATCCAGATCAGGATAACAGGAAACCGGGGATTTGATCGGATCACCCGGGAAGTTGCTGATTTTCCAGGAGATTGCACAAGCCGACCCTGGCGAAGGGCCTTGGCTCGCATCGTCTCCAGAAAGTCTGGTCCCGGTGTTTCCTTTCGGTGAATATATGTATGCATGAAAATCCCCATGTTCTTGTTATGTTACCGCGCTGGAAAAACAATCTGTGTGCGGAACTGAGAAAATACACCTTTATGAAGATCCATATTGTTCTGTTGTCTCAGTGAACCGCAGTTGCTTGAACACTATCACAAGCGCCGGAGCCGCATTCCCGCTCCTTTCGAAATCGCGCTGATTACACGTTATTGTATGGAAATGATGCCGATTCTTTTCGAACCAATAAAAAACCCCCGCTTTTGCCGTGTGGATAAACTTGATTCCTGGTATTAACCAGGTGGGCGCCATGTCAAAAAGTTTAGGCTTCCCAGTCCTATCTGGGCATGCACACCCTTTTCAGTGACAGCTCCCGTAATTTTTTTTTCACGAGGAACAAGTTACATCATCACGGGCAAAGCAGGGGACATTTTTTATCTATACTAGTATATACCAGAACCAGCTGAAAATGGCAAGCGGAAAAAACAACATGCTTTGTCACCGGGTAGCATAAATTGCACCTTATTTCATACTGTTATGCAAATATACGTCTACTCTCCTACCCTGTCAACATCTGGGCCAAACATTGTTTGTCAAGTATTGATCAGAGGTTTTCAGTCAGGTCGAGCAGCCGTTTAGCCGCGTTCTCAGTGGTTTTTTCCATGTTTCCATATTGCTCACGCAAGCGGTACAGCTCATCAGTGATCGTGAGCGCCGTCAGAATGGCCACCCGATGAGGATCAACTGTGCCCGTACCTTTCTGTACTTCCTTCATCTTTGAATCAATGAACGCAGCCAGTTCGCGGATATAGGCAGGATCATCCTTGCCTTTGATGCTGTACACCTGACCGAATATTTCTACCTGCACACGTTCCATTGTACTCCATTGAACCGCATAGAGCAGAGCGCAAAGGGCTAAACTCTATATCCTCTTGTTCTTAGATCTATGCTCTTCGCGCCATGCGCCATGCACTTTGCGCTATGCTCACAACAGTGCGTTCACGAATTCCCTCGGATCAAAGCTCCTCAGGTCTTCAATGGCCTCGCCGATGCCCACAAACTTTACCGGGATCGAAAGTTCCTTGTAAATGGCGAAGACAATGCCGCCCTTGGACGTGCCGTCAAGCTTCGTGAGCACGATACCGGTGACACCCACCGCCTCATGAAACATCTTGGCCTGCACCAGCGCGTTCTGGCCCGTGTTCCCGTCGAGGACGAGCAGCGTTTCATGCGGCGCGCCCGGCAGTTCGCGTGATAGAATGCGTTGTATTTTCTTGAGTTCTTCCATGAGGTTCGATTTCGTATGCAGCCTGCCTGCCGTATCCACGATGAGCACGTCCACTGCCCGGGCCTTTGCCGCCGAAACAGCATCGAACACCACGGCGCTGGGATCGGCGCCCTCCTGATGCTTGATCACCGGGATTCCCGCACGCTCCCCCCAGATCGAAAGCTGTTCCGATGCCGCTGCCCGGAAGGTGTCTCCCGCGGCAAGCATCACTTTCTTCCCCTCTGCTCGAAGCCGGTATGCCAGTTTGCCGATGGTGGTGGTCTTGCCCGTGCCATTCACTCCAACAACGAGCACGACAGCGGGGGCGGCAGCAAGGGAAAACACCGACGGCCGGGCTGAGAGGATTTCAAACAGGATTTGCCTGAGCCTCTCCTTGACTTGCGCGGGAGAGGACAATTCATTGCGCTTGAACCGCTCCTTCAAGTCCTTGAGAACGAACGAAGCGGTCCCCATGCCGACATCCGACGCGATAAGCGCCTCCTCAAGCTCGTCGAGAAACGCTTCGTCGATCTTCTCGCCAAGGACCAGCGAGCCGATCTTGTCCGTAAAGTTTTTTCTGGTCTTTGCCAGCCCGTCACTCAGGCTACGGAGAACACCGAACATAAAACACCCTCACATGAATTGGAAATTGAAATGGAAATTTAAGATTGGAAAATAGACTGCTTACGACCGTTTCCCTTCAATTTAAAATTTCCAATTTACACTCTTCAATTTCCAATTCGACATTCGCAGAATGTCGTCATATATCCAGCGGCAGCTTGCCGGACGTGTCCGCTGCCCCGCCGGAGACCGCCTTTTTGCCTTTGTGCCTGTTGTTCTTCACCGTCATCGAGCCCTTCCGCCTGAGAGGGATAGATCGGTTGCCGGTAAAGATACCGGTCGTGCATTTTACTGTAGCCGGTCCATGCTCCCTCGGCCACATTCTCTTTCCTGAGCGTTGCCTGGAAATTGTTGATCTTGGCCGCGAGGTCGTCCAAATAGTTGATGACGATCGCTTCCTGGATCTTCGGCCTCTTGGGAGAGCCAAACTCGTATTCTCCGTGGTGCGAGAGCATGATATGCTTAAGCAGCAGGCTCAGTTCCGCGGGGAATGCCGGGATTGCGTTTACCTTCTCAACGATCATCTCGTACCCCAGGGAGATATGTCCGATGAGCCGCCCTTCGGTCGTATACTCGATCGATTTCCTGACCGCAAGTTCTTTCACCTTGCCGATGTCATGCAGGAACGCGCCCACCGTCAGCAGGTCCATGTCAATTGAGGGAAAGTGCCTGGCCACATCGCGAGCAAGCGCAACAAGCTCAACAACATGCTCAAGCAGCCCGCCGATGTAATTGTGATGCAGCGTCTTGGCGGCCGGCGTGCGTTTGAACAATGCCATAAAAGCCGGATCGTCCAGAAAGGCGTTCATGAGCTGCCGGAGATACCCGTTGGTGACGGCGGCCGCAACAATCCGAAGCTCTTTCACCATGTCATCGATGTTTCGCGGCGACGTTTCGAGAAAGTTTGCCACGTCCACCCGGGAGTCATCCACCTTTTCGAGCGCCTTCATCTTTATCTGCATCGATCCCTGGTATATCGAGGCCATCCCCTTGATGCGGACAAAATCCTCGCGCGCGAATTTCCCGGAAACATCATCAGCGTTGTCCCACAGTCTGCCGTCGATCTCGCCGGTCTTGTCAGCGAGCTTCAGCGAAAGATAGGTCACGCCGTTCTTTGCCGTCGATATCTGCTTCGACGTGACAAGGTAGACCTCCTCGACCCAATCGCCTTCTTTTAACGATGCTATGGTCTGCATCAATGCTCCTTCCCACATGAGACAGGATTTCACCTTGTCACCCCACCCCTCGATGGGTGAGGAATCGGAGGCGGTGGTGATCACCACAATGCCGAAAAAACTTCGTTTTACCCTCTCTTGGTGAAGATCGCTCATCACTGTTCATGGGCGTTTTGATAATAAACTATCGTCCCTCCATTGTCAAACGGAAAGCAGAAATGGAGCACACCAGACAACTGTACAAATATCTTCCCGCCCCTTCACCTGGGTATTGGCATGAGCTCGGACGAATCCCAGAAAAATACCGGTTGCCCGAAGTCACCCTACTTCTCCGTCGTACTCGGCGCATCGAGAGAACATCAGGAATTTCTGACGAGCTTGTCCATTGTTGTCAGGATCTTATCGAGGCAGGTTCGAACACATGCACGGATGAGTGGGAAGGAGGAGTTCAAGAGGAAAACGTGCAAGGCATTGCACGCTTCAAAATCAATCAATTTGCACTGTAGCGACAGAAAACCGAACAGTGTTTCCCGGGAACAGGGAGCGCAGCGACAACTCCCTTTATATGAGGGATGAAAAGCAGCAGGATCATTCAAGGTTTCGGCGTGATTATTTCTTCTTCACGTAGACGTGGTATTCTTCGCCGTGCCTGGTAAGGCCGAGATACTCATGCCCTGTCATCCTGCACCACGCCGGCATGTCTTTTTCGATGCCCTCGTCGTCGGATTGAACCTCGAGCACCTGGCCGGACCGCATCTCTTTGATCTTGGTCGAGGTCTTTAAAGATCGGCATGGGACAGGCAAGACCGACACAATCGAGAACTTCATCGGGTATGATTTTCTCTTCACTCATATGTTTCCGATCTGCTTCCCGCTACACCCTGCAGCAGAAATAAACAACCAATCCGAAATCCCACACCCTCAACACCATCAAATCAAAAAGTAAAAACGCGCTTTCCGTTTGAATGTGGATTGAGTTTAGTATTTCGTACTGAGCATTCAGGACGTATCGTGAGCGTTCTACTCCATCTCATTCTCGTGCCCTGTTTCAGCAGGCATTTTTACCGGCGAGATCTTGCCCTGCTTCTTGTAATAATCGTCGAGGGCGGACTTGAGCGCCTCTTCAGCCAGCACCGAGCAATGCATTTTCACTTTCGGCAGACCGCCGAGCGCTTCGGCCACGGCCGCATTGGATATTTTGAGCGCCTCGTCGATGCTCTTTCCCTTCACCAGGTCGGTCACCATGCTGCTCGTGGCGATCGCCGCGCCGCACCCGAAGGTCTTGAACTTGGCGTCCGTGATGATGTTGTTCTCCACCTTGATATAGAGACGCATCACGTCTCCGCACACCGGGTTGCCCACGGTGCCGACGCCGTCAGCGTTCTCTATCTCGCCCACATTATGCGGCTGGGCGAAATGCTCCATCACTTTTGAGCTGTACTGTTCCATAAGTTCCTCCTCATTTTCCTTTTTCTTTTTTGATCATATCTTCATAGAGAGGCGACATCTCCCGCAGACGCTGCACGATGGGAGGAAGTGTCTCTATCACGTAGTCGATATCTTCCGCGGTATTGCCCATCCCGAGCGACAACAGCAGCGTCCCGTTCGCCACAGCCGCGTCCGTGCCGATACAGGTAAGCACATGCGACGTCTTGAGCGACCGCGAGGTGCATGCCGATCCGCTTGAGACCGAGATCCCCTTCATGTTCAGGAACAGGAGCATGGACTCGCCTTCCACATACCACAGGGATATATTCAGGTTGTGCGGCAGCCTTTTCGTGGGATGGCCGTTGATCACCAGGTGGTCGATCTTTTCCACGAGGCCCTTCTGGAGCCGGTCACGCAGAAGGGTAAGGGTGCTCATCCGGTTTGTGATCTTCAGCCGCCGCGATCTCCGCTGCCTTGCCCATGCCCACGATGGCGGGAACGTTCTCGGTGCCCGCACGTCTCCCGTCCTCCTGAATTCCGCCCTCGATCTGCGGTTTGATCCGGACGCCCTTCCGCACAAAGAGTCCTGCCGCACCCTTGGGGCCGTAGAACTGGTGGCCTGAGAACGAAAGAGCATCCACGCCCAGCGCCTTCACCTCCACGGGGATCCAGCCCGTGGTCGCAACAGCATCGGTATGGAACAGCACGCCCTTTTCTTTCGTGATACTGTCCTATCTCCTCGATCGGTTCGATGGTGCCGATCTCGTTGTTCGCGTGCATGATCGAGACGAGGATCGTTTCCTTGGTGATCGCCTTGGCAACATCATCAGGGCTCACAAGCCCCTGTTTGTCCGTCGGCAGATAGGTGACCGTGAAGCCGGATTTTTCGAGCGTCTTGACCGGATGAAGCACGGAAAAATGCTCTATTTGCGACACAATAATATGTTTGCCCTTCTGGCTGTTCGCCTGGGCCAAACCCTTGATCGCGAAATTATTCGACTCGGCTCCGCTTGCGGTAAAGAATATTTCGTCAGCCCTGGCCCCTATGAGCGTGCCTGTTTTGGCCCGCGCCTCGTCGACGGCATTCTTCGCCTCCCTGCCGATGTCGTGCAGGTTCGAAGGATTGCCGAACTTTACCGTAAAATAAGGAAGCATGGCCTCCAGCACCTTCGGATGGACCGGCGTTGTTGCTGCATGGTCAAGATATACGTTTCTCATGTCAACATGCCCCCTTTCCTGCCAAAGCCGCTTTTCTCCTCGGCTTCAGGAGGAGCGCTTCTTTCTGATTCCGCTGCAAGAGGTCATCAAAACTGATACTGTCGAGCGCTTCCTCGATTTTTGCGCCGACTTTTGCCCAGACCATTCTGGCCACGCAGTCGTCTGCCTGATAGCATTCAGCCGATTCACCAGGCTCCAGACAATGGGACAGGGCTATCGGGCCTTCCAGTGACACGCACAATGTCGCCGATAGTCAGTTCCGACGGCTTCCGAGCGAGTAGATATCCTCCCGCTGGACCGCGTACGCTATCGATCAATCCGGCCTTGCCAAGTTTGTGCAGGATCTGCTCAAGGTAGGAAAATGAGATCCCCTGTCGTTCGGCGATCTCCTTGATCGAAATGGGCCCATTGCCGTAATGCCGCGCGATCTCGAACACCGCCCGAACCCCATATTTACCTTTTGTAGACAGCTTCATACGTTATGCTCACCAGCAGTTCATTATCCCATCTCCAAACAGGATGGATTCAGTCCTCACTGTCTGATAATAGAAACATATCAAACTTGACTAATCTTGTCAAGTATATTATTTTCTTGTTTTTTTCTGACAATTGCACTGGTTCTAATCATATTCCGGAGAATAGCCGTGCATACCGATGAATTCGAAATATCCCTGTCCAGAGAACTGAACGTGTGTAAGAATACCATCCAGAGGATCCAGAAATCCCTCGGCCTTCTGGAGCAAAAGCACAACAAGACCACCGCGGTCTTTATTAAAGAGCTCCAGAGCGGCAGACTGGCTGATCATCCCGAATTCAAGAATGATTACGATGCCTGGCAGAGCAGTTACGAATCGCTCAAGAGGTGGGAAGAACTGGAACGGCAATATCAGGAAGCATTTCGCAAGATGAAAATTTAATCAGAATAACCCCCGGAGGCACAGAGGCTCGGGAAACGTACAAATTTCTCAATCCAAATACGAGATCAGGTTCAAACATCAAATGAGCGAGATACCTGGAAAACAACCTAATGGTCATATTGAGCTTTGATCATGTCCTTTTTATTGTATCCGTGACCGGCAATCGATTTCGAATTTCCTTTTTACCCTTTCCCTCGTTTATGATATACTCCCTTCCATGCAGCAGACCAGCCCGCACAATCCGATCACAAGTAAAGATAACAATATCATAAAACACCTTCGCTCTCTGTCCGATCCAAAACACCGGAAAAAGGAACAGGCCTATTTGATCGAAGGCGTTAAGATGGTCGAGGAGGCGATCCGGGACAAGGCCGGTGTCAAAATGGTCGTGGCCTCACCGGCTCTCGTTCAGCATCACGGCAAGGCAGTGCTCAAGCTGGCGGAAGCCGGATCAATCGTTATTCTCTGGATCTCGGAAAAACTGATGGATGCGGTATCGGAAAGTAAAACACCTCAGCCGGTAATGGCCGTGGTCGGGATAAAGGAGCACACTGAGGACGAGCTCTTTGCCCATGGCTCGAAGCTCATCGTAATCGCGCATCAACTCCAGGACCCCGGCAATCTCGGTACTATCATCAGAACAACCGAGGCCGTGGCCGCTGCCGGCATAGCGCTCACCCCCAATACTGTTGACCCATACAGCGCTAAGACCGTCAGGGCATCAATGGGCAGCATCCTCCGGCTTCCCGTCGTACGCGTCGGAGAAATAGAAGCATTCGTGAAGCGCTGCAAAAAGATGGGTTTTCAGACTGTCGCGACCGTGGTGACCGGTGAAAAGACCCACTTTGACATCGACCTTACAAAACCGACCGTAGTCATCTTAGGACAGGAAGGCGCTGGACTGCCGCCGCACATCATGGCTGATGTCGATCTTCGCGTTCGCATTCCCATGGCGGAAACAATCGACTCGTTGAATGTTGCAACCTCCGCGGCGGTCATCCTTTATGAAATGATGAGGCAAAGGTTGCAACGATAGCTTCGAGACTCCCTGCACGACTTCCCGAACTTCATCCATGTAGGCAAGCGCCTGAAGACTTATCTGAAACACCAAGAATACATGACGGTATATGACGAACCCATGCCAATAATCGGCAAATTGTGAATCATGTTGTCGGGGATTATGGTAATATGCGGACCCAAAACACGCATGAACGGGAGTGTCATAACGTGTTTAAATTTTTTTTTCGAAATGCACTATTCTCTGTGTTCTCATAACCGCTTTTACGTTTCCCGTCGTTTCCTTTGCTGACGAAGTCTTGTCAACGACAACCGTGACAAATCAGCAAGGCGAGCGAAACAAATAACGTTGAGCGAAAAGAACGTTGAGTTCCACAAGGGCTATTTCAAAGTGTATGTTACGGATTTCAAGAACATCGTCACGGCGCCTGCCCGCTGGGATTCATCGCACTGGCTCACGGCCGGGATCGTCACGGGGATCGCCGCAGGGCTGTACGACAACGATGCGAAGATCCAGAAATGGGTGCAGGACCACAAAACCACGACCACGGAGAATCTCGGCGACAATGTCACTTCTCTCGGCCTCACCTATACGCCGATACTTCTCGGAGGGATGTACCTGTACGGGCATTTCGCAGATGACCCTAAAATGCGCAAGACCGTTCTGCTCACTATAGAGAGCGTTGTCTTGACCGTTATCTCTGTTCAGACGCTCAAGTATGCGTGCAGCGCCACCGGCCCTATACCGGAGACGGTCCTCACGCCTGGGACGGCATCGGCACTTCACGGATCAAACAGCAGGTTCTCCTTCCCCTCAGGCCATGCAGCGTCGGACTTTGCCATCGCAACGGTCATCGCATCGAGTATGACAACTATCATCGTACCGCCTCTCGCTTACACTATCGCCTCGATCACCGCTCTTAACCGTATCTCGCAAAAATGACCATTGGTCATCCGATGTCTTTGTCGGCTCGGCGATCGGGTATTTTACCGGCAAATTCTTAGTGACTTCCCACCGCAACGACAAGGAAGACGACGTCAGTTTGGCGCCGATATAAACAGGAGGATTTTGCATGATGTTGACCCGTCGATTTTAATCCGGAATACCTCTCCAGCGGTATGAGTCCTGTCCTCGATCGAGAACCGCGCCTTCTCCAACAATTCATCCCGATGATCAATCAAAATCAATGACACGATTCCCTCTCTCCACCATTCCCTGCGGGTATCCCAGCAGAAACGGTGGCTACTATTTCATAACGTATTGTTTTCTATAACCAATAAAAAATGTTATTCTCTATTGCAAAACTCACATTCAGAGATATATAATACGGCGTCATTTCGCATTGGAGGTATCACGGCTTGAATAGAAAAGCAGTCGCTCTCATTTCAGGGGGACTCGACAGCGTCCTTGCTGCAAAGATCGTCATGGAGCAGGGCTTCGACATCACCGGGCTTTATTGCACCTCCGCCTTTGCTAAAAGCTATGGCCGGGAACAGGAGACCCATGCGGCCAGGGTCGCAAAGGCCATCGGCATCGAACTCCGGATTTTCGACATGGGTCAGGACTATATCAACCTGATCCGTCATCCCGCTCACGGTTACGGCAAGAATGTGAATCCATGCATCGACTGCAAGATCTTTATGCTCAAGAAGGCGAAGACCGTGATGGAGGAGTTAAAAGCGCCTTTCGTCGTCACCGGCGAGGTCCTCGGGCAGCGGCCCATGTCCCAGCGTCGCGACACCTTCCCGGTGATCGAACGCGATGCGGACATGCGTGGCATGGTCCTCCGTCCCCTGTCCGCCAAGCTTCTTCCGCCCACCCAGGGCGAACTGAACGGCGCGATCGATCGTGAAAAGCTCCTCAGCATCAGCGGCCGCTCACGAACCGTCCAGCTCCGGCTTGCCGAACGGTACGGCGTCAGCGGGTACTCCACGCCGGCTGGTGGTTGTCTGCTCACCGACACGAATTTCTCGGCAAAACTGCGTGACCTGTTCGATGACAGTCAATGTGTCAATCCCAATGACATCCGCCTCTTGACCGTGGGCCGCCATTACCGGATCGACTCAGGGGTCAAGATCGTCGTTGGCCGCGATAATAGTGAAAACAACGTGCTCATGTCACTCGCCCCTTACGGGTACCACCTTTTCATGCCCCAAGGTTTCCCCGGCCCCGTTGCCTTGCTGAACGGGAACCCCACTCAGGACGTGAAGCAGACCATCGGACGCCTTATCATCACCTACAGCAAACGGGTTGCCGGCCGCACGTATCACATCCGCTATGGGAACGAGGTCTTCGATCCCGGAGAACCGCTTCCAATCGACGTCCCCGGCTTGCGCCGTGTCGGGGCGGATTGTTAGCAAACACCCTTCCCGGAAAAACCGGAAATGCTTTGCTGCAGGATTACAGGATATATCCGATAAAAAATCTTTTCGCATCCCGTCAATCCAGTACATCCAGTTAACCTGTCAAGTATTCTGATTTTCCTACCACTGTTAAGAAGACTTGGATTCTTGTGACACCCTCTCCAATTCAGCATCCATTTAAATAGCCGGGCGTCCTGTGAAAATGAACCTTCCAGCCTCTTGCGGACGAAAAAAACATGATACAATAGAAATGAGCGACAGTCATTGACGTACGATCGGGATCATGCAGTGCACCAGCGGTCCATTATCGTGGAGAATATGCCACAGATCACCATACAAGCGGTCACTCAGTATCTCGCGTCCCTCTATGCCATGTCCGTGCGCGTGCTCTCAATGACCACGGAGGGAAAGCAGGAAGCCGGCGATGACCTCAAGGCCTTTGGATACGGCTCGCCCCTGTTTTTGGAGTACGAGGTCGCCGGTGAGCGGAAGAAGGCCGTGCTCGAGACCATGACACCCTCGTCCTACGGTCATGACCACTTTTCAGACCGCGCTCAGGCCATCCTGTGGGAACATTCCGCATTCAACAACCTCCCGCGTCATGTGCGCTCTCTCGACAGCGGTGCTTTTTTGGATTCAGGGGCTATCATTTCCACAGGCAAGACCCGGGAATTTTTTTTGCTGACCGAATTTGTGCAGGGGAAAGGATATTTTAAAGACCTCGACCGGATAAGGGAAGCAGGTATCGCCGAGGACAAGGATTTCACAAGGACCCGGTCCCTTTCGGAATACCTCGTCGAGATCCACTCCACAAAACTTGATTCACCGGGACTTTATGCCAGAAGGATCCGTGAACTCCTGGGCCACGGCGAGTGCATCATGGGACTGATCGACAACTACCCGGCCTCCTTTGGGTTCATCGATCAACAGCTCCTCAAGAAGATAGAGTTGGCCTGTGCCGAATGGCGCTGGCGCATCAAGCACCGCACGCACCGGCTTTGCCGGGTGCACGGCGATTTCCATCCCTATAACATTTTGTTCCGCGAGGGTACGGACTTCACGCTGCTCGATCGCTCACGGGGAGAATGGGGAGAACCGGCGGATGATACCACCTGCCTGAGCATAAACTATCTTTTTTCCTCGCTCCTGCGCTCGGGAAAGCTTGACGGGCCCTTCGAAAAAATGTTCCTGTCCTTCTGGGACAACTACCTCGCCAGGACAAATGACCGGGAAATGCTCGAGGTCGCAGCGCCCTTTTTCGCCTGGCGCGGGTTGGTAATCGCAAGTCCTGTCTGGTACCCGCACCTGCCCGTGGCGGTGCGCCGGACCATATTTAATTTCATCCAGAACATCCTGGCTGCCGACCGGTTCGATCCACAGGACGTGAACAGGTATCTCACATGAGTATCCAACAGGGGTTCGCTCTATGGCTGACCGGCATCCCGGCATCGGGTAAAAGCGCCATAACCCGGGAACTGGTAAAGAAACTGGAGATACGGGGAGTTTCCGTCGTTGTACTGGAGTCGGACGAGATGAGAAAGATCCTCACCCCTGAACCGACATATAGTCAGGAGGAGCGCGATGCCTTTTACCGGTCACTGGCGCTTATCGGTGAATTGATCACCAGAAACGGGGTGAACGTGATCTTCGATGCAACGGCAAACAAGCGGAACTACCGGGAGTATGCTCGTACGCTCATTCCTCGATTCGTAGAAGTATTCGTAACATGCCCCCTTGACCTCTGCATGCAACGGGACCCCAAAGGGATCTACCGCCGTGCCGCTACAGGCAAGACGAGCACGGTCCCGGGCATTCAGTCGCCCTATGAACCGCCCATCAAGCCCGATATCACGCTGGATGGCCGGAATCCACCCGAGGCATCGGCTGATACAGTTTTAGATTATCTAAAATACCTGCTATACATATAAACAGTTCTTTCCCCCCCATTTGTGAAACTCATTTGACTGACCTACCCCTGTCCGATACAATGCGCGTCATGGGCAAAATAGTAACGTATGAACGCTGGATGACCCTGTATCTTCCTGATGGGTGGACTGAACGGGAAGACGAGGGTTTTGTATTACTGGAAAAGGACGGCTGGCCCGGCATGATGCAGCTCTCGTTTATTGAAAGGGACGAGATAAAAACACCGCCTGCGGAGGCGGCCCGTATTCTCCTCGAAGACACCCTGGAGGAGCGTGATGTGCCCTTCCCTCGTGAAGCTGTGAAAGTAGAAAACCGGGGAGATATAGGAATAGCGGCCCTGGATTATACTTACGACGTCAAGGAAGAAAAGACCCATTGGCGCATCTGGTTTCTCGTAGACAAAACACGGGCGATCATGGCCGCCTTTGTCAGCGATCCTGAGCACGTCAATCCGGCTTTGGCCGAAGCCACCCGGATTATCGCTGATATCGAGTTTGTCCTGAGCACGAACGATTGAGCATTCCCGTCTTGTACTAAGCGGAACACATCCGCACTCTTGATATATCAAGACCACGACAATAGATCAGAACAGAAAAAGACAAAGGGCGCAGATAATTATCTGCGCCCTTTGTCGCATTCCTTATTAATAACTATCATTAAACATACTCCCTCAACATTTTGCTCCGGGCGGGATGGCGCAACTTTTTGAGCGCCTTGATCTCGATCTGCCTGATCCTCTCACGCGTGAGATTGAAGAACTTGCCGACCTCTTCGAGCGTGTGCTCGCTGTTGACTCCGATACCAAACCGCATCCTGATTATTTTCTCTTCCCGCTCGGTGAGCGATGAAAGCACTTGTTCGATGCGGCTTGAAGCCTCGTTGTTCTCAAGTGTCTTGAAGGGAGAAATGGCTTTCTCATCGATGATCACGTCCTTGAGTTCCTTCTCTTCCGAGAGGATCGGTGTTTCCAGGGATACTGGCTCCTGGATCGCCCTCAGGATCTCGTTCACCCGTATCACCGAGAGCCCCATGATCTTCGATACTTCTTCGGGCGCAGGTTCCCTTCCTTTTTCACGCATGAACTTGGCAAAGATACGGCTGATGCGGGTGCTCTCCTCGATAAGGTGCACCGGCAGCCGAATGGTACGCGCCTGATCCAGAATGGCACGGGTGATCCGCTGCCTGATCCACCACGTGGAATAGGTACTGAACTTGGTCCCCTTCCCTGACTCATATCGGTCCGAAGCCTTCATCAGGCCAATGTTGCCTTCCTGGATAAGGTCAAGAAGCGTCAAACCCCGATTCACGTATTTTTTCGCGATCGAAACCACAAGCCGCATATTGGCCTGGACCAGTACGTCCTTGGCCTCCTTTACCTTGGCCTCCACTCTATCGATGCGGCTGACCATGTCCATGAGGGCAGACTCGTCGAGCCCAAGTTTCTCCATCTCAACAGTGCTGCCTCTCTCTGCCTGCTTGCCTAATCCCACGAGCTTCTTGAGCATCTTCTCGATCTCGCGGAATGAGAGGCTCATCTCGTTCACCGTAGCCGTCGCCCGTTCCATATCACGCCTGGCCACCTGCCTCTTAAGCCTGTTGTAGAGGCGCATGAACTCCGTCTCATACGAGTCTTTCCACTCGCCGGGGAAACGGAGAACATCCTGCGCTTTCACGAGCCCTTGCTTGACATTCGCGCCCAGTGCCAATACCCTCGGGATCGCGAGCGGAGAGCTCAGTGCGATCTCCTTAAGTACAGCCTTTCCTTCCTCAAGCGTACGGACATATACCTGCTCCTCTTCGATCTTGAGCATGGGGAATCTGCCTACGGATTTGAGATAGGTATCGACCAGGTCAGCGCCTGTAACGGCCACCTCTTCGGCAACCTCGGCAATCTCGGCTGGAGAAGGTTCCTCTTCTTCCTCTTCGTCAGCGAACTCGTCAGCAAGCTCCTCTAACACTTCCTCGGGCACCCCATCGGGGTCTCCGCTCTTTTCTTCTGATAACGCTATTTTACTCATACAACCCGCCTTTCATCTCTCTCTAGTTCAATTATAGCAAAAACAGCAATCAGGTCAAACATTTATTTATATATCACGTAGAGGAGGGGGATATAACCTCGTTCACGTGAATAGAACAAGCTGGAGCACATTTCTGTTTTTCTTGGGCGGTTTTCACTACTACTCGCGACCATGGACATTCCCAACCCGCTATCTCCGCATCGGTGTGAAAACATGTAATTACCGCCGCTGCTCCATCGCGTTGTCCTCTCCGCATTCATCAAGCTCATGCTGGTGCATCATGGGATTCTTCAGATGAACTTTCACGGATAGTATTCAGTTCGTTCGATAGCTGGATATAAACTTCTGCCGGAACTAGCCAAACGCATCAAGGAACTACATAATTCCGCCCCCCGAGGTTGCCGCCTGGCGCGGTGGTCAAGACCATTACCTTCAACTGAAGATTATTGAGTATGAGTTCTGCGGCGGGCGGTTCCGGTTCAGTGTACCTGCGATGTCTCTGATCGCGTTTGTAGGCCGACAGGATGGTTTGCATTCGCCCTGTCCATTCTCCAGCGTGTGGTGATACTGTTTTTTATCATCTCCATCTTCCGGTCAACGATAGTGCATGGATTGTCGAAATTCTTTTTCCTCCAACCTTTTTTTCACCATCCACTTGCTGCTGACAACCAGAGCTATTTGAGCCCTCTGCTGCCCGGCTTTACCGGCTTACTGCCCCCCTTGCACAACGGACAGGTCTCCGCTGTATACGTGGGAACATTCAGCGTTACGAGCGATTTGTACGGTACACCGATATCCGCTTTGCCGCCGGAACGGTCAACAAGCGAGGCTGCGGCAATGACGATCCCTCCCGCCTTCTGCACGACCTTGATGGTCTCCTTCGTCGACTTGCCTGTCGTGATCACGTCTTCCACCACAAGCACCCTCTCTCCCGGTTTGATCGTGAATCCGCGCCGGAGTGTGAGTTCGCCGTCCGCTCGTTCAGCGAATATTGCGCGCACCCCCAATGCTCGCGCCGTTTCATGAGAGACGAACACACCGCCCAGCGCCGGCGCGATGACGACTTCGATCATTGAATTCTTAAAGTTTTCCGCAAGGGCGGCGCAGAGCTTCGTCGCGATCTCCGGTTGCTGGAGTACGAGAGCGCTCTGCAGATACTGCTCGCTGTGGAGGCCTGATGATAGCAGAAAGTGTCCGGTAAGCAGCGCACCGGTCTTTTTATAAATGTCCAATACCTGTTCTGATGTCATGTCCTTACCCCTTAGATTCATTTGCCACAGAGTTTTAGAAAACACAGAGCATGTTACAGTTCGTAGTTGATGGCTCATGGATGATAGGTTCTGACAAGAGCTGCGGGCCCTGAGCTCAGCGCTAAATCCTGTAGCCTCCGCGTGCATCCGCGTAAGAATTTATTTTATTTCTTCGAGAATTTTCTCCACCGCGGCCTTCCGATCCATCGCTTTGAGCACCGGCCTCCCGACAACGATATAATCAGCGCCGGCCTTGACCGCCTCTCCCGGCGTCATGACCCGCTTCTGGTCGTCCTTATCCGCCCATGCAGGTCTCACGCCTGGCGTGAGAATTACGAATGCTCCGCGAACAGCCCGGCGCAGCATCTTGATCTCCTGCGGTGAGGCGACCACTCCGTGCATCCCCGCACGCTGTGCGAGCCGCGCCAGGTGGGCGACCTCGCGCTGGAGTGAACGCGTTATTTTGAGCTCTTTTCTCATACTTTTTTCGTCCATGCTCGTGAGGATGGTGACCGCGAGTACCATCGGCGCAGGCAAGTTGTATTTTTCCGCTGTTTCCTTCGCCGATTCCGCCGCAGCCTTCATCATGTCGATCCCACCCAGGGAGTGCACATTGAAAATGCTCACGCCGAGTTTCACGGCCTCGGCAGATGCTTTGGCCACAGTGTTCGGAATATCGTGGTATTTGAGGTCGAGAAATACGCGACCGCCCATGCCGATGATTCGGCGCACGATGTCCGGACCGTAGGCGGTAAAGAGCTGATGACCGACCTTGAACACACCAACTGAATCCTTGAGCTCGGCAACGATAGCAAGCGCGTCATGATCGTTGTCAACATCCAGGGCGAGTGCAATGCGGTCTCTTGAGGTAATCGTATTGGCCATAAGATGAAAAAGCCTTTATGCCGGCTCCTGACTTCCGACCCCGGCCCTTTAATAGATCCTGAGCAAGCTCAGCAATCGGTCCTTGAACACTTCTGCCATTGCCTGCAGGCGCGGCGTGGGCAGAAACATATTCGCGTTGTTGGAAAACAGGACCCATGCCTCGTGGGGGAAATCCTGGGTCTCCTGAGACAGCTCCAGGCGCAGATGCACCATCGGCAATGCCTGTATCGTAATCGCCATGTCGCTGCCGATGAGACTCGGCACCGTTTTGGCGTTCACCATGGGCAGGAGGGTGTTTGCACGGGTAATGATCTCCGCCGCATAGTTGACGATCGGCAGTTCTACTCTTTTCCTGAAATCCGGCGACGGTTGGCCGGAGAAATCGCCGATCGTGCGCCAGGGTAGCAGGTCCAGCGTCGTCCCTGATGAGAAAAGATAGTCGAGGATCACGGCTGCATGGACTTCGGGCGCCTGCTGGCCATGAAGAAAAATACCGTCATGATGGATCACATACTCCTGTCCAAGCATGCCGAGGAGAAGCGCATCCTCTTCGTCATTATAGAGAGCACAGATACGGTCCGCTTGTTCCGGAAATGAGGTATGCGCCAGGGATCTCACAGCAGTCTCCGGCGTTGAATCTTTTCAAGGGAAATTACACCGGCACCCGGGGCAAAGGACATCAGAAAATTCGGAATGCCCAGGGCGTGAGGAGCGATACCGATACGATAGGGAAAAGACAAAGCCATGGCGTCAGACTTCCTGTTTTATTCGCTGGATGATTTCGGCGATCAAATCCTGAAAATTGATTTGAAGCTGGATAGTATCGGAAGGGAAGCGTTCCTCAAACTGATAATCGGCTGCATCCAGCAGAAAGAGGCTGAAAATAATCTCTTTTACCTGGGCCTTTAAGCCGCCGAACAGGTCCTTAGACGATATAAGTCGGTTTTCGACCAGGATCGCCCCCAGTTGTTTCAATCCCAGGTTTTTCTTGTGAAGTTGAGTCGCATACTCCAGGTTCTCATGCGTAAGCTTGCCGGTTTTTACGAGGACATCACCCAGCCGGTCACGGCTGATGTTGGACGTTGCAAAAACGATCTGGCCGATCTTAAAATAAATGCACTTTTTCAAACCGCCGCTGCTCACGATCAAGGTGCCGGTGGCTTTTTTCTGGCGCAGTTGTTCCAAAACATCCACGAGCGGTGTAAACGATATTTTTCCTGAAAGCGCAATAGACATTAGATGATTTTACATGGAAGAGAAGAACCCATTTGCCTGCTCATCACCGCATCGTTGTCGACAGCCACACGTCCAAAAAACCGTCGCCGGCGCAGTTAAGCTTAATACTCAAACCTGATCCCGGCTCCGCCCATCAGTTTGGAACCGGATTTCAGTTCCAGAAGCACCATGAATTTCTGGCTCAGCTTCCATTCCAGGCCGCCGAAAACATTCAGCGATGTATTGTTGTCATCAGGCAGCGATCCGCGCAACACTGCCATCTCGAGGCCGCCATAGGGAACGAACTTATACCCGCGATCGGTCAGCGGAAAGCCCTTGCTTACTATGGTCGAAAACGACGTGACGGTTGCGTTTTTGCTGTGGATGATCGTATTGTCCAACCCTAGGTCCACCGCCAGGTCGATGGGCACCCCTTCGGTTTCCTTGATGACCTGATATTTGAAATCAGCGCCGATCAACGCGCCAACACTTTCGCTCGAATCGATCGAAGCGGCCGTGAGCCCGAACTTTACGCCCACTTCCATCATCGCCCCTAATCCATAGCGGACTTCGGGATAGTAGTTTTTATAGTGGTCTCCAAGCGTAAACTGAATGCCGGCCTGGGTCATGCCCGCGTCGAGGCTCTCCGCCGTGGTAAATTCAGACTGGGTAAAACGGGTGGCCGCACCCACCTGACCGGCTAAGAGGACCAGCATGATCCCTGCGCACAGCGAAACTATTTTTTTCATTCTCTTACCCCCTCTGTTGCAATAATGGTTCTTCAACACATCGAATCAAAATATAACATCAAACATCTGGATTGACAAGAAAAAAATCAGTGGAGGAGAAAGCCGGGGAAGAGTGCATAGGTTCTGCTATTTGGGAAATGAGCGGAATTTCAGGAGCGGAGCGTGGATACGATCTGACAGGGGCGGTGCGCGGAACCGCGCACCGTGTCAGCCGTCCCTGTCCAGTTCAACATTCCAGTAGAGGTAATCGCGCCAGCTCAAAGGCGCATTCTTGATCCCGAGCGTAAGCGTGACCACCGGCATCCACTTGGGTTTCACCGGCGGTCTGATCAGTCTCATCTTCGCCTCTCGCGGGGTCCTGCCTCCCTTTCTGTTGTTGCAGGCGAGGCAGGCGGTCACGATGTTCTCCCAGGTGGCGTCACCGCCCTGCACCTGCGGGATGACATGGTCGAAGGTAAGGTCCTCGGCATGATATTTCACACCGCAATATTGACAGACGTATTTGTCGCGCTGGTAAATGTTGGCCCGGGAAAACCTCACTTCGCGGCTCGCTCGCCTGATCTTGACAAGCTTGAGCAGGCGGAGGATCGAGGGGAGCCTGAAGGTGAGGGACACTCCCCGGATGTCCCGGTCGTAAAAGTCGATCACCTCGACCTTGCCCTGAGTGAGCAGGGTGATCGCCCTCTGCCAGGAAATGATCTTTAGCGGCTCAAATGTTGCGTTCAGAAGCAGCGTCCGTTCCATTCAGACCCTCGGTGAATACCAGACTTCTTGAAATCGATATCCCCAGTGAACCGGAAACACAATAACACGCTCGTTGAGGTATAAAAATACAGAATATAGTACCATTTGTCAATAGGTTTGAAACTTTGTATAATGAGACCATGTCCGAATCAGAGGAGATACGAAGTGCGCAGGCTGCGGCCGCGAGCGAGGAGGAGATCGCCAGGTATCTCCATGATCCCTCTCCCCGGGTCATTCGCGCGCTGCTCGAAAACAGGCGCCTGGCAGAAGAAGATGTCCTGATCATCGTGAAGAGAAAGAACCTGCCTTCGGACATCCTGGTAATGGTCTTTAAGGACAAACGCTGGGCCGAGAGCTACCCGGTGCGACTCGCGCTCGCCAGGAATCCCCGGTCACCGCTCTCGATCTCGCTCACCATCGCCCGCTACCTCCGCTTCTTCGACCTCGAGGAGATAACCCGCAGCCATTTCATTCCCCTTGTCTTCAGGCACAAGGTTGAAATGATCATCAACGAGCGGATCCCCACCATGCCGCTCGGGAACAAGAAAACGCTCGCCAAGAAAGCTGCCGGCGAGCGTCCTGCTCAAATTGCTTCTGGACGCCGATGCAGAGGTCGTGAAGCTCTGTCTCACTAACCCCCATATCACCGAGGGGCACCTCTTCAAGGTCATCAGCCGCACAGACACACGAGCAGAGACGATCCGGATGATCGCGGAACACCCGAACTGGTCAAGCCGCTCGCTGATACGGTTCTCCCTGGCCCGCAATGCATACACCCCGCTCTCTTTCTCGGTACGCTTTCTTTCGGAGATGAAGATCATGGACCTGCGGGAGCTCTATGCCGACCCGTCAGTGCCCGTGACCATCAGGCCGTTCATACACCGCGAACTATGGGTGCGTGGAGAAGAACCGACGCTGGAGGTGAAAGAACAAGTTTTTGAAATAGACGAAGAAGAAATGGCGGAGATAGAGGCTGAAGGAACGATTCCGGAGATCGTCGATGAGGAGGAACAAAAAGAATGATGGCGTCCTGACCTGGTCAAACCCGAATTAACTCTTTGACAGGATTACAGGATAAAAGTCGGATTAGAGCCTGTGGCACGAATGCCAAATCAATCCAATAGGTCATTCTGAACCGCAGTGAAGAATCTTGCTTTCCAATCAGTTGCGAGACGCTTCACTTTGATCAGGGTGTCGAAAACTGAGTTTGTGCTATAGGCTCATTACCGGTCTTAACATCCTGTCAATCCTGTTATCCCGTCTAAGATGTGTTTTACTTTTGATTTAAAGACTACTTCAGAATTTTGAGCGCCCATCCCCTGCCTACCGTGATCGCGCCCTGGGGACAGAATTCCTGACAGCAGAAACAGCGAATGCAGTCGCGATAGCGTATCTCCAGCTTCCCGCCCCTGTTTTCGATCGCTCCCTGCGGGCAGTGGCCCTGGCAGATCCCGCACTGGATGCACGAGCGGTTGTTGATCACCGGTTTCGTGGTCAATGCGTCCTTGAGCACCAGCCTCGCCCATTCAGGGAGACGCCATTCGAGGTGTTCCTGCGGCGGCAGTCGAAAATGCTTGATCGCCACGCTCGCGATGGATTCGCCAAGGACCCTGATGCGGTCAGGCTGCGTTTCTCCATAACCTGCTGCCGCGGCCGCCCGAATGAGGGGAAGTCTTTCCAACGATACACCCAGCACACTGCTGGAAACCACATCCACTGCCACCGGGTCCCGACCAGCGATCACCACACCGATCTGCCGCGGTTCGCCGCTGCCGGGACCGTTTCCCTCCATCCCGATGACCGCATCCATTATCGTGAGCCGCGGCTTGAGCAGCGCGCAGAGCTCGTTCAGCATGGTCGCAAAAAGCTCGTGATTCACACCGGTATTGAAATGCCACTGGACCTTTCGCTTGCCGGGCACACACCCGAAGAGGTTCTTGACCGCCCCCGTGAGCGTCGTCATGCCGTGGGTCTTGAGCTTCGGAAGATTGATGATCGCATCAGCCTCGTATGCCGCACGGGCGATCTCGAAGCGCTGAAACCTGCCCTGGTTCCTGACCTGCACAACCTCGTCCAGTTCTACCAGCGTTGCACCTTCCTCATTCACCACGTCCAGGATGCCGGCCTTCTCGCACACTTTCCGGAGATCTCCCATGCCGGGGCTGTCGCCGACCATCGGCTCGCCGCCCGCCTCGCGCACGAGCCTGATCACGGCCCGCACGATCTCGGGATGCGTGGTCACCGCCGCTTCCGGCGCCTTGCCCTTGAGCAGGTTCGGCTTGATAAGCACCCGCTCGCCGGGCTTCACGAAGGTGTGCATCCCTCCCAGCAGGTCAACGGCCTGCTTCACCGCGGAGAAGGTCCGCTCCCGGTCATATTCAGCACAGCGCACGATAGAGACATCTGATGTAGTATGTTTAGTCATACGTTGTTATGAACGATCTCAATAGATATATTAGCGACACGCAAAACAATCGCAACTTGCTCTGATTTTGCATCCGGCATAAGATATTTGACCCGGGAATCAAGATAATAGCGAAGCCATTTTCGGTAGTCATCCCTCAATGTGGCTGAAACAGCTTTCTGTTCCAAAACCGCATTAAATTGCAAAAGAATGTTTTCCGGGATAGGCTGCATGGTCTCCTCCTGGAATTAGCTAATACCGAATTTGCATATTAGTCTTAATAATTTTTTAATATCACTTTATGCATATTAGTCATTTGCTCGAAGTTTAATTAAATCCGCAAGATACGTCAAGTTTTTTCTTAAATTCATTGACTCACAAATCGGTTCCATGCTCCTGCATCCGGTCATGGATGCAGAAGCCGGAATAACCGGCCTCATAGACTGACTTGTATTTAGCGCCCGGAAAATTGCGTTTGAGGTAGTTCACCAGCACTCCGACCTCCGGAGGTTGTGAAAAGGTCTTGTGCTCAAATTGGTCGCTATATATACTGATTCTCCAACTCTCGTGAACATCCATGCCGATATAAATATGTTGACCTGTGAAGTCAATTTTGCTAATGTGATTCATGCAAGCCTCCTTTCGGGGATTTTTCGGCTGCTATCATTTACCCGTGGAATACTTGCCTTCTATTCTTGAACATAAGTCTGTATCCCAAAGCTCTTACTTGTTTAATACGCGTTTTTTGAGGAGAGAATGCATACTTCAGGAGATTCAAGAATATCTGCACGACACATTCCGTTATCCAAAGCATGGGCGTTGCCGTCGTGAAGGCGGATGCGTCAGGCGTCGTATTATCCGCGCCGCTGGAGCCGAACATCAACCACCGAGAGACCGTGTTCGGCGGCAGCGCTTCATCGCTCGCGATCCTTGCGGCCTGGTCTGTGGTTCACTTCGGGTTGCTTCGCGAAGGGCTCCCCTGCCGGGTGGTCATCCAGAAAAACTCTATGGCTTACGACAAACCTATCGACGGTCTCTTTACGGCGGCGCGCTGCGATGTTCCTGTTGCGCAAGCATGGCAGCGTTTTCATGCGATGTTGAAGCGAAAAAGGATTCGCGCGGATCGAGGTAACATCGGTTCTCGAATATCAAAAGGATGTTGCGGGAACGATGGAAGGCATTTTCGTCGCAATTCGGACAGACTAACTTGTCTTTACGTTGCGTAGATCGGCGAGAGCACGAACCCGAAATCCGCGTGCAATGATCCAACCACGCCGTCGAGAGGGTCGCTGATAAACGCGCCCCTCACGGCGGCGGTTAAGGAGATTTCTTGATTATGAAGACTTCGTCTAGAATATTAGTTTTGGTCATGGTTTTCAGCATGACTTTTGCGTGCCATAAGAATACCGACCCACCAGTATTCACTACTCCGTCACTTCGTGTTACGAATGCCGATAATCCTGCCATCGGCATCGATGTCGATAATATATTTGCGATATGGTCTGCATCAACAAGTTCGACCCCCAATGCCAATCCCTATGCAAGCCGATATTCTTTTAACGGATGGGTTGAACCTGTATTTATCGGTGTGCTGACCTAGTCATGATAGCTCTTCTTCGTCTTGCCGTGAGTCCGAACGGAAGCGCATTTGCTTTCTGGTATAAAGAAACAGGTAATATTTATGTCAGCCGGTATGTTCTGGGCACTGGATGGGGATCTCCGGAAGTGCTGGGCGTCCTTTGACCGTCTATCTTCAGGTAACAGCCGATGGAAATGGTAGCGCGATCCTCGTCTGGGAGGAGCCCGGTATCCCATATTACCGGCTTTTTGCGCGAAGGTATGTGCCAGGTTCGGGCTGGGATGCAGCTTAAGCCATTGACGATAATACAGGTCGTTGTGAGTATCCTCGTATCGTTACTGACAACGCCGGCAATGCTATCGCTGCTTGGCAGCAATACGATGGAACGTATACTGGTATTTATGCCAATCGGTTCACGGCTGGTTCAACTTGGGGCACGCCGGTACTTATATCAAACAGCACCACTACAGCAGCCTTTGCACCGGAAATAGCTGTAAATAAAAAATGGCACGGCAATGGCTGTCTGGTATGAGGACAATAACGGAACTGATAACGCCTATGCAAGACGTTTTGTACCAGGCACAGGCTGGGATGCCATTCAATCGATTGAATCCGGCACATCGAATGCATACGCCGTACGCGTAGCGATCGATGATTCAGGAACGGCCATTTCACTCTGGCGTCAGCCTGATCTTTATTACAGTCGCTATGTGCCGGGAACTGGTTGGAGTACGCCGCAGACCATTGCAACCGGATTCTTCGGGACCCTTCTCCGTTGTAAATGAACGGGGCGGGACAAGCAGTTGCTGTATGGAATCAGTATCCCGTGGCAAATTCGCTTGTTTATGCTAAGCAGTTCAATTCGTCAACAGGGTGGAGTGGAACTACAAATCTTGTGTCTGAATCGGGAAGTGCAGATGTTCCCCATGCTGTCATAAATTCGCAAGGCCAGGGTTCAACGGTAATTCGGTTTCAGTTACGGTTGCAACTGGGACGGGTGGGATCGACCACGGCTGTTTCCACAAAAAATTACTGAGCGGCGCGAAAACTGGCGGACGTCGTAGACCAGCGTGAAATTTATTTGCAGTTAAATATGTTGTATGGCGGTAAAATATGATCGTCAAGTATCAACGTCCTCTACATTCTTCTTTTTGCAGAGATGGAGCATCCTTTAGCTGCGAAGAAACAATATATGGCCGCTTGAATCGGCTACCCTTCCACGTAATTCTTCACGATCGGTTGATTACCATATATATTGCCATACAATAATATTGCTTATTTTCTCCACCTATGTTAAGGTGTAACTAATGAAGAAAACCAACTTTGAATAGGACGAGGATAAAGAGCCAGGAAAACCAGAAAAAGCATAATGTTCTTTTTCGCTTGCTCAACACGCTTTTCTGGACGCTCATCGCATCATTGTGGAGGATGAGGAGCATAGTGCCGAGGAAAATCGATATTATTGCATAGGTCGTGTGGGAGAAGGGATTATGACCGTTCGATTCACTTATAGAGGAAATATCATCCGAATATACGGAGCAGGATATTGGAGGAAAGGAAGGAAGCTATATGAAGAGCAAAATTAAGTACACCGATGAACCGATGGGGAAGCTGAAAGTCGTGAGTGATTTTCTGCCGCCTCCGGAGCAACTGGTCCTCAAGGAGGATAATGTCAAGGTGACGCTCGCCCTGAAGAAATCGAGCATTGAATTCTTCAAGAAAGAAGCCAAAAAGCATCACACTTCGTATCAAAAAATGATCCGACAACTCGTTGATTGGTACACATCTCATCATCAAAAGAGTGCCTAACACCTCGTTCGAGTCCCGCGCTCTACGGCGCGGGGCTCAACTCGTCGTTCTCTCCGCGCTTCGCAATCGCGGAGAGAATGGGGCGGTAAGTCGCTGAACTGCCTTCTCCGCAAAAAGCGCGGAGAGAACCAGGCAGTCAAGATCGACGCCCCTACGGGGCAAGCGACTTACCGCCCCATTAGGCCGTAGTTTCACTAAGATCCGATCGACTAACGGAGAAGGAGCTATTTATGCAAACAGTAAACAATGTTTTTATCAACGGAGTATTTGTTTACTCCACATGGAACGCAACAATTAGAACTGGAGAATCCGGCAACCGGTGAAATTATTACCAAGGTGACTTTGGCTGATGAAATAGATACACGAAATGTTATTAACGCAGCTAATGCCGCATTTAAAGGTCTATTCGCGATCCAGCTTGCAGACTCATTAGGAATACCTGCGAACGGATTCATGATGTGATTGCAGCAAAGTTTGATCATCTACTCGATATTGTTAGTACCGAATATGGGTCACCGCAATGGTTCACCAAATTCGCTCTGCAAGATGCAACAAGATCCTGGTTGGTGGCAAAAGAGCAGGTAAAACCAGAGACGTTCCGCTACAACTTAAAAGAAGGTACCGAAGTGATCTTGGAGCCTGTCGGTGTGGCAGGTCTGATTAGTCCGTGGAATATCAGCTTGTGGTTCATGTGCGTAAAAGCTTCCACTGCAATTGCGGCAGGTTGCACGGTGGTGATGAAGCCGAGTGAGTTAAGTGCCCGGCAAAATCATGCTATGGCCGAAATATTCAACGAAGCTGGTCTTCCTCCCGGATTGATTAATGTCTTGCATGGCAATGGAGAAGTATTAGGGAATGAGATCACCCGTAATCCGGGAGTCAACAAGATCTCTTTCACGGGTTCCACCGCTGTAGGCAAACTGCTTGCCAGGAACGCAGTTGACACGCTGAAACGTGTGACCTTGGAGCTGGGCGGAAAGTCGCCCTCCATCATCCTGGATGATGCCGACTTGGAAAAGGCTATCCAGTTTGTGTTGCAGGTAGGGCTGCAAAATAGCGGGCAATCCTGTACTGCAGGAACCCGCATATTCATCCCCGCAAGTCGAGAAGAAGAAATAGTCGCCGCTTTGAAAAAAGGTGTTGAGGCCATGAAAATTGGTCCTTGCAACTGACCCGGCTTCAGCAATAGGGCCCATAGTTTCAAAAAAACAGTATGAACGTGTGCAGAACTACATCAAGAAGGGGATTGAAGAAGGCGCAGAATTGTTGACCGGTGGTTTGGGACAACCCGAAGGTTTAAGAGAAAGGTGATTTTTGTTAGACCGACGGTCTTTGTCAAAGTGGACAACCACATGACAATAGCCGCGGAAGAAATTTTCGGGCCGGTACTTTCTGTTATCACTTATAAGGACGATGCTTACGCAGTTCGGATAGCAATCATTCCACTTATGGTCTGCATGCCTATATTGCTTGCACAAACATAGAACGAGCAATAAAGATTGCTGAGCAACTTCAGGCTGGCAGAGTTGCGATCAACGGCTTTGTGGATGAACCGAGAGCTCCATTCGGTGGCTTCAAACAATCCGGAATTGGAAGAGAGTTTGGAAAATTTGGTTTAGAAGCATTTTTGGAGCCGAAAGCCGTATTCGGACTATAGATGATTATCCAGACGCGGGCATTTTCATGACGCAAGACCCAGCCGCGAGTGCCAAGGTGCCTATGAACAAGCTTTTCGACGCCTCTGCCAATCTGAGGTCACGGCTCTATGCTCTTTCGCTTGCGCTGCAGGCTTCAGCCTAACCTTTTGCCCCAGCCGATCTGCTACGGCTGGCTTCGACAGCCTAGGCAGGCGGCTGAGCCCAACCGTTAGCTTTTAAAATAATGACACAAACACGTTCAAATCTTATTTTAATCGGAATGCCGGGAGCAGGTAAGAGCACCGTCGGCATCATCCTGGCGAAGCAGACATCACGTGACTTCGTGGATACGGACGTGCTCATTCAGACGTCACAAGAACGAACATTGCAGAATATTGTTGATACAAACGGATACGCTGTCCTCCGGAAGATAGAGGAAGACGTTCTGCTTGGGCTTTCCGTCCAAAATTGCGTCATTGCCACGGGCGGCAGCGCCGTTTACAGTGACCGTGCAATGGCTCACCTCAAGTCAGACGGCCTTGTCATCTTTCTCGATGTGGATTTGCCCACACTGGAATCAAGGATTCATGACTTCCTCACGAGAGGTCTCGCAAAAAGACCTGACCAGAACTTAGCCGACTTGTTTCACGAGCGCTTAACTCTTTACACAAAGTACGCGGACATCACTATCAAATGCGCTGGTCTGACTCAAGAGGAAGTCTGTGCAAGGATCATTGACCGAGAACGAGAAAGGCTGGCCAGAGCCTGAAGACAACAATCTAAAACCCGCACAGCATGTCCTTGACAAACGTCCTTCATTGTCCTACTCTGTTTTCACTTCAAAACGGGACAAACATCAGGTATAACCTTATATGAACCCTATCTGTATAGTAGACGACGTATCTTCCATCACTTCCACAGTAGAGAGCATTCTGAAGGACGAGGGGTATCCGGCCATCTCATTTCCGGATGCGGAGAGCTTCTGGCAGAGGCTCGAGACAATGGAGCCCTCGCTCGTCCTGCTGGATATCTGGCTCCCCGGCATTGACGGTATGCAACTCCTGAAACGTCTGCATGCCCGATTCCCCGAACTCCCCATCATCATGATGAGCGGACATGCCGGTATCGATGCGGCGGTTGCCGCCATAAAGGCCGGCGCCTACGATTTTTTGGAAAAACCGCTGCATCTGGAGGTCTTGCTCGACAAGGTGGCGTCTGCCCTTAAGCACCGACATTCCGTGAGCAACGAGACCCTGCCCTCGGATACGCGGCTTGAGATCGTCAATGCCGACCTTTCGTTGCCTCCCGGCGTTGTGGACGTGGTGGATTCCCCCGAACCTCAGCGCACCATCAGAGGGAATGTGGTCCTGAACGGCATCGGGCTCTTGAGCGGCAGGAACACAGGTGTCATCCTGAGCCCCCTCGGGACCAACGAGGGGATCGTCTTTCAAACGCTTGACGGTCAGACCATCCGTGGACATATCACCTCCCTTGAGGATTTCTCCCAGACTGGCCCGTCGAAGGTCTTTTCCGCAAACTCCACCACCCTGGACAACGGCAGGCGGCGGGTGCGCACCATTGAACACTTGATGGCGGTGCTTTCCATGTATGGCATAACCAATGTGCTCGTAAAGGTCGACGAAGAGATACCGAACATAGACGGCTCTGCCAAGGATTTTTGCGACCTCATAGAAGCGGCAGGGATAGAGGAACAGCCTGCTAAGACCAAGGTCGCTGTCATCCGCCAGAAGATCGGAGTGGGAAACGAGGCGAAGCATGAAAAGTATCTCACTGCGGAGCCCTTTGAAGGGTTCGAGATATCGATGAGGGTTGACTATCCTTTACCTATAGGCGAACAGGTCCTCACGTTCAATCCTGAACGAGGGTCTTTTGCAAAGGAAATAGCCCCGGCCCGCTCCTTCAACACCTTTGAGAATATCGAAATGGCCCAGAAGCTTGGAAAGGTCGGGGGCGGATATCTCCATTCCCATATCATCATGTACGACGGCAAGGTCATCAACACGGAACTCCGTTATCCCGACGAATTCGTGCGCCACAAGATATTGGACCTGATCGGAGACCTCTGCCTCCTCGGCCTTCACATCAGAGGACGCATCACCGCCAACATGACCTCCCACGGCTACAATCAGGTCCTGGTGCAACGCTTGTACCAGGCAGTTCTGAGCAGCTCCAGTCGTTAGGTCGGGTAGAGGGCTGGATGCGATCAAATCGTTCTCTGGAACATGCAGGGTTTCCCTTCGTTCTACCATCCTGCAGGCTTTAAAGCTGCTTTATAACAGATCATGCGAGCGGCCTGTAGCCGCTCAATTCTTCGATTAGGCGTACATGCGCCTATGGCACCTTCCGGCGTTCCACCTCTCGCAGTATCTCGGCCATCTGCTCATGCACTTTTCCATTGCTCGCGAGGATCTCGTCGTCGCGGATGCTGAATCTCGAACCGGAAAGATCAGATACCCTGCCTCCCGCCTCGGTCACGATGAGGCTCCCAGCCGCCACATCCCAGGGTTTGAGCTTGAGTTCCCAGAAACCATCAAACCTTCCGGACGCAACATAGCAGAGGTCGAGAGCCGCGGAGCCGTCGCGACGCACTTCCTGCGAGGCCATAAGAAGATCGTGGAAGTAATCCAGGTTGTTCTTGTCACTCACCTTGCGATCGTAGGGAAATCCCGTGGCAAGAAGACTTTTTATGAGCGTATCGATACCGGAGACCTTGATCTGCTTTCCGTTCAAAAATGCACCTTTCCCCTTCTGTGCCGAGAACAGTTCATCCCTCATGGGGTCATACACGACCCCAAGAACGATCTCATCGTCCTGTTCAAGGGCGATGGAAACGGAAAAGCAGGGATATCCGTGCGCATAGTTCGTGGTGCCGTCCAGGGGGTCGATGATCCAGGTAAATCCGGAACCGTTGCGGATCGTGGTCTCTTCTTCGGCAATGATACCATGATCGGGAAAAGAGGCGAGCAGCGTTTCGACCACCGCCCGTTCGGATCTCATGTCCATCTCGGTGACCAGGTTGATGTCGCCTTTAAACTGGATCTCGCGTATGCCGTGAATATTGTCTCTTAAAATCCCGCCGGCCTTGAGCGCCGCTTCACGGGCAACGGATAGAAGGTCTTTCATTTGTCCTCCGGAATCATAACTAAGGTATGCGTGGCGGGTGGATACTACCATACTTCGGAACGTTCTCAAAAAATAAAAAAGGGCAAGGCTTGTGTGCCTTACCCATCAAAGAACGTATCACTGCTGATGCATGGTAAATAAAATAATAAAATCAGCTACTGAACGATCCGCTCCATCCCAACGCCAAGGTAGTCCGCCAGGAGTTTTACCGTACGAGGTTTCATGGTGACTCCCCTCAATGTTCTCGATACGGTCACCTTATGCATACCCAGCGTGTCAGCGATCTCTGTGTAGCTCAGCCCCTTCTCCAGCCGCTTTTTTTCAAGCATTTCAATTCGATACATGGTTTGGCTCCTTTGTAAAGAGTTATTCTTGCCCGAAAACATATACCTTCATTACATAAAAAACAAATTATTAATGGTTATAACTATAGCACAAACATTTGCATTTAATATACTGAATGATATTTATTTTTGCAACTTTTTGTTTATATCAGATTGAATGCGGGGTATTTATCGTCCGCTATGATACTTGCGGAAAAACTTAAAAAGCTGAGGATTAAACGCTATGAAAAATCATGGGTCTTTATGATCCACTACGTATAATTCGGAGTCAAAGACCTTGATCCGGCTTTGTCGGGTCCGCCTTGTCCGGTTTAGACAATCCGCTCACGGCAAACTCTAACGTATGCTCCATTGATGGGGCTTGTGACAGGTCATGCAGCTCTCGACTGATTTGTGGACCGGTTTGAGCGCCAGGACCTCACGGGTATGGCAACGCAGGCAGTCGTCGTCGCTCGGCTTAATGCGGGCATGCGGCCTGTGGCACTCATAGCAGTTCAGCCGCGCCATCGGTACCCGGTCCGGGAAGGATGTCTTTGACGATTTCCGATGACAGGTCAAGCACCGGTTCCGGTCCGGGATAAAGGCTTCCTGTTGCTTTGGCGAGAAGGCATGGCATCTGAGACAGGAGATCTCCTCCATTCCCACCCCATGAATTTTCCAATTCTTGTGACAGCGGAGACAGGCGTCCTTGTCGGGCCTGAAGGAATGCACTGTCCGGCTGTGACAATCCTTGCAAGCGAGCTTTTCCATGAAGACGTGCCGCGCATGACCCGTTGACTTATTCACGGTCAGAGTTCCCTGGGCAGCCTCATCCCAGTGGCACTTCGTGCAGGTCTTCCACGGAGTCTCGTTCCCGTGCGGTTCGGGGGTTTTCCGGCCCGTTGAAAAAACGAATTTGACCAGCAACCCGTTCTGCTCCATCATGCCGAGTTGATGGCATCCCTGGCATACGATATTCCTGTGGCCGGAGAGTTTCCATGCCGTGTACGCTTCTTCCATGAGATGGCAGCTGTTGCAGAACTCCGGGTCTTTTTGGATATAGTTGTAGTAACGGACCGCAAGCACGATACCCAGGACCGAAATGATGAACAGGAGGGAAACGATGATGATCTTGTCCCTCGGGTTCAGACCCTTTTCGAGCTTGTCGATTATTTTGGAGATTAGTTTATACATGGTAATATCAGGGTTGAGGATCCGGAATCCCGTACACATCCGTTACAAGTGATATTTTTCTTTTTCCCGGCGCCTGACTACTGTATTAAGAGCTCTGCGATCTGCACGGCGTTCAGCGCCGCGCCCTTGCGCAGGTTGTCGGATACGATCCACATATTGATGCCATTCGGGATCGACTCATCTACCCTGATCCTGCCCACGTAGACCTCGTCCTTGCCCGCCACGTCGATCGCAAGCGGATAGAGGTTTCTCTTCGGATCATCGTACACGATAATGCCCGGAGCGCCCGAAAGGATGGCCCTCGCTTCGTTGGCCGATATGTTCTTCTCCGTCTCGATGTTCACGGACTCGGAGTGGCAGCGGAAGACCGGCACACGGACCGTTGTGGCGGTCACCCGGATGGAATCGTCTCCCATGATCTTCCTCGTTTCGTTCACCATCTTCATCTCTTCCCTGGTGTAGCCGTTGTCGAGGAAGGCATCGATATGCGGGAGACAATTGAACGCGATCTGGTGCGGATAGACCTTCGTTTCGATATCCCTGAAGTTCAGGAGCGCGACGGTCTGTCCCGCCAGCTCATCTATGGCATCCTTGCCTGTTCCCGAAACAGACTGAAATGTCGTGACCACGATGCGCTTGATCTTCACGGCGTCGTGGATAGGTTTAAGCGCCATGACCAGCCCGATGGTGGAGCAGTTCGGATTGGCAATGATGCCGCTGTGCTTCGAGATCGCATGGGCATTCACTTCCGGCACCACAAGCGGGACCATTGGTTCCATGCGGAAGGCGCTCGAGTTGTCAATGACCACGGCGCCGGCCTTCACCGCTGCCGCGGCGAACTCTTTACTGCGCTCAGCACCTGCCGAAAAGAACGCGATGTCCACGCCCTTGAACGCATCCTTGGTCAATCTCCGGACGACCAGCTTCTTGCCGTTAAACTCGACCCTCTCGCCCTCGGAACGCTCCGATGCAAGCGGGACCAGCTCCGCCACGGGAAACTCCCGTTCCTCAAGAATCTCGATCATTTCCCGGCCAACGGCGCCGGTCGCACCGGCAATGGCAACGACATATTTAGTTTTTTTCTTGAGCATGAGTCCGTTAATACCAAAGCTACAAAACTTTATCGCGAAGATGCACAGGACGCAACAGGATAAATAGCTCTGCGATTTTAATTAATTGCACTATCCTTCGAATCCTGTCGACTTCGCGGTTCGAAGTAGTTCTTAACTTTTATTACTTCTCCACCACGATCCGCAGCATTCGCCGAAGCGGTTCCGCCGCGCCCCACAGGAGCTGGTCGCCGCAGGTGAAGGCGTTCAGGAACGTCGGCCCCATGTTCATCTTGCGCAAACGTCCGATCGGCACCGTCAGCGTGCCGGTGATCGCCGCCGGGGTCAGCTCGCGTATGGTTATTTCACGATTATTCGGGACCACCTTGACCCACTTGTTGTGCTTGGCTATCATATCGGTGATCTCAGCGAGAGGCACATCCTTGGTCATTTTGATCGTCAAGGCCTGGCTGTGGCAGCGCATGGCGCCGACGCGTACACAGGTGCCGTCGATCGGGATCGGGTTGCTTTCGCGGCCCAGGATCTTGTTCGTCTCGGCCTGGCCCTTCCACTCTTCCTTGCTCTGGCCGTTGTCGAGCTGCTTGTCGATCCAGGGGATGACCGAGCCGGCAAGCGGCACGCCGAAGAATTCCTTGGGATACGCATCCGAACGGATATGCTCGGACACCTTGCGGTCGATATCGAGGATCGCGCCCGACGGGTCGTCCAGCAAAGGTCTTTACCGAACCACAGATAGAACCCATCTGTTTCAGCAGCTCGCGCATGTTGTTCGCGCCTGCGCCCGAGGCCGCCTGGTAGGTCATGGCGCTCATCCATTCCACCAGCCCGCGCTCATACAGCCCGCCCAGGGCCATGAGCATGAGCGACACCGTGCAGTTGCCGCCGATGTAGTTCTTGATCCCCTTTGCCATGCCGTTCTTGATCACGTTCAGATTGACCGGATCGAGAATGATGATCGAATCGTTTGTCATGCGAAGGGTTGACGCAGCATCGATCCAGTAGCCCTTCCAGCCGGATTCGCGAAGCTTGGGATAAACCTCGGTCGTGTACTCGCCACCCTGGCAGGAGACAATGATCTCCATCGCCTTCAGTTCGTCGATGTTCTTTGCGTCCTTGAGCGCCGGGACGTCCTTGCCGATGTTCGGCCCCTTGCCGCCAACGTTCGACGTAGTGAAGAACACCGGGTCGATAAGATTGAAATCCTTTTCCTCGTTCATGCGGCCCATGAGCACCGAGCCCACCATACCGCGCCAACCTATAAAACCAACTCGCATCATAGAGTAACCCTTACCTTAATTTTATTTTACTCTGAACTCCGAACTCTGAACTTAGAACTGCCTCAAACCATCCCCGCCACCATGTCCCCCACTTCCGTAGTTGACATGCCCATCTTGCCCGCTGCCTGGCTCTTCATCTTCTTCATCGTCGCAATCATTGCCGCTTCGATCGACTGCGATGACTTCGTTTCACCAAGCGAATCGAGCATCATCATGGCTGCGCCGATGGCCGCCATGGGGTTGATCACGTTCTGGCCGGCATACTTCGGTGCGCTGCCGCCCATGGGCTCGAACATGGAAACGCCCTCGGGGTTGATGTTCCCGCCCGATGCCACGCCGAGCCCGCCCTGGATCATGGCGCCGAGGTCGGTGATGATGTCGCCGAACAGGTTTTCCGTGACAGCCACGTCGAACCATTCAGGGTTCTTCACGAACCACATGTTCGCGGCATCGATGTGGTTGTAGTCCCGCTTAAGGTCCGGGTACTGTTTCGCGCCCATCTCCTCGAAGGCACGGAACCAGAGGTCTCCGCAATGGGTCAGCACATTCCGCTTGTGGATGAGCGTGATCGGCTTTGCGGCGTACTTGGGATTCAGGGCATTGCGCTTTCTCTTCAGTTCGAAGGCATACTTCAGGCACCGGTCCACCGAGCGGCGGTCGTAAACCATGACCTGCGTGGCGATCTCTTCGGACGTACCCACGCGTGTGGCTCCGCCATGTCCTGTGTAAATGCCGCCCGTGTTCTCACGGATCACCACAAAATCGATATCCTCGGGGCCCTTGTCCTTGAGCGGTGTGTCCACGTTCGGATAAAGTTTCACCGGCCTGAGGTTGATGTACTGGTCCAGGGCAAAACGGATCTTGAGCAGGATCCCTGCTTCCAGGATGCCGGGTTTTACGTCCGGATGCCCGATCGCGCCCAGGAACATGGAATCGAACTTCTTGAATTCGGCAATCGCACTGTCCGGAAGCGTCTCACCGGTCTTCAAATACCGGGCGGCGCCGAAGTCGAACTCGGTGAACTCGAGCTTGAATCCGCCCTTGGCTGCGGCGGCATTGACGACTTTTACCGCTTCTTTAACGACCTCGGGGCCGGTCCCGTCACCGGGGATCAATGCGATCTTGTAGGTCTTTGCCATATAATGATGATTCCTCTCACGTTAAATTCCACCCTAAAAATCTTTCGGGAGAAATGGAGAATAAAACGGCGAAATGGGGAAAGATAAACCTTGATGAATCTGTTCACCCTTTCTCCCCACTTCCCCCTTTCCCCTTAGAATGCTTTTATCTTTTCCTTGCGCTGCAATTATTCGTCCGCATCTCGGTACACTTGTCGTCGCCGGGAATAAAATCCAGTCCGCAAGAATGCTGTGAAGGTCCGCTTGATGAGAAATGAGACGAATCAAGGTTCCCGCTGAAATATACGCATTGCTCACAGAGTGAACTCGGTCCCGGCTGTTTGTCCGGCTGGAGCGCTTTCATCAGCTTAAAACACGCTGTCACTTACAGCCCTGCCTTCTTCCTGGTGTATGCCATCAGCCCGCCGGCCGCAATGAGCTCCTGCATGAAGGGCGGCACCGGCGCGACCTTGAAGGTCTTCTTCGTGGTGAGGTTGCGGATCACGCCCGCATCGGCGTCCACCTCGATCTGATCGCCCTCCTTGATCCCCTCGACCGCCTCAACGCTCTCGAAGATCGGCAGCCCCATATTGAAGCAATTCCGGTAAAAGATCCGCGCAAAGCTCTTCGCCACGACGCAGGACACACCGGCGGCCTTGATGGCGATCGGCGCATGCTCGCGGGACGATCCGCACCCGAAGTTCTTCTCCGCAACGATGATGTCGCCGCGCTTCATCTTCTTCATGAAGTCGGGGTTCATCGAGTCTTCCATGCAGTGCTTCGCCAGTTCCACGGGATCGGACGTGTTCAGATACCGCGCAGGGACGATCGCGTCAGTATCGACATCCGCCCCGAATTTCCATGCATTGCCTTTGAATTTCATTAAACAACCTCAGATTTTATGCCTAACAGAGATCACAGGAGAAATACACGGAGAAAGGGTGATAATCGTAGCTATCCGCATTCGTCCAATTCGTTTTCCATTGCGTATTTTCCTCTGTGTCCTCTGTGATCTCTGTGGCAAAATATCGTTACTTCAGTTCTTCCGGCCTTCCGATCCTGCCGAGCACGGCGGATGCGGCAGCGATCGCGGGACTGGAGAGATAGACCTCGCTCTTGGGGTGCCCCATCCTGCCGACAAAGTTCCGGTTCGTTGTGGCGATGGCGCGCTCGCCGGCGGCAAGAATGCCCATATGGCCGCCCAGACAGGGGCCGCAGGTCGGCGTGCTGAAGGCCGCGCCGGCATCGATGAAGATGTCCACGAGGCCTTCTTTAATGCACTGTTTGTAGATCGCCTGCGTGGCCGGGATCACGATCATGCGGACATAGGGATGCACCTTCTGGCCCTTGATGACCCTGGCCGCCTCGCGCATGTCTTCGATCCTTCCGTTCGTGCAGGAACCGACCACGGACTGGTCGATATTGACGGCCGCAAGCTGGCTCACCGGCTTCACGTTCTCAGGAAGATGCGGGCAGGCGATCTGCGGCTCCATGCCGGTCAGATCGTACTCGCGCACATCCACATAGTTCGCCTTCCTGTCGCTCTTATAGAACTTATATTTCCTTCGGGCGCGCTTCGCAACATACTTCTCGGTGATCTCATCGGGCTCGATGATGCCGTTCTTGCCGCCGGCCTCGATGGCCATATTGCAGATCGTCAAACGGCCGTACATCGGGAGTTTTTTGATCACCTCTCCGGTAAACTCCATGGCACGGTACAGCGCGCCGTCCACACCGATATCGCCGATGGTGTGGAGAATGATGTCCTTGCCGCCGACCCACTTGCCGAGCTTGCCCGTGTAGATGAACTTCATGCTCTCCGGCACCTTGAACCAGGCCTCGCCCGTGATCATGGCCGCGGCGACATCGGTGCTGCCCACGCCGGTCGAGAACGCGCCCAACCCGCCGTAGGTGCAGGTATGGCTGTCCGCGCCGATCACCACGTCGCCGGGCACCACGATCCCCTGCTCCGGAAGGAGCGCATGCTCGATGCCCATCCTGCCGACCTCGAAATAGAGAGAGAGGTCATGCTCCCGCGAGAACTGGCGGAGCAGGTTGCACTGTTCAGCCGAGGCGATGTCCTTGTTCGGCGCAAAGTGGTCGGGAATGAGCGCGATCCGCTCGGGATCGAACACCTTTTTCGCTCCCGCCGCGCGAAACTCCTTGATCGAGATGGGCGCCGTGATGTCGTTCGCGAGCACGAGGTCGAGCTTCGCGTTGATCAGTTCGCCGGGCTTCACTTCTTTTTTGCCGCAGTGCGCGGCCAGTATCTTTTCAGTAATGGTCATCATAGGTTTTTGACTATACAATATCCCTTATTCAGATTCAACTGTTTTTTGGCCGCCCCTTCTTCCAGTACTCCAGTTTGTTCAGCGCATTCACATAGGCCTTGGCGCTCGCCACAATGATGTCCGTGTCCGCGCCGTGCCCCGCGACCTTCTTGCCCTCTTCCTCTACCTTCACGGTCACTTCGCCGAGGGCGTCCGTGCCGCCGGTAATGCCCTTCACCAGATAGGCATCGAGCTTGCTTTTCGTTCCCGTCATATGAGCGATCGTCCGGTACACCGCGTCCACCGGACCGTCGCCGGTGCCGGTCTGCTTCACTGCCTTGCCATTGACCTCCATCGCCACCGTTGCCGTGGGCGTGAGGCCCGTACCGCTCTCGGCGCGAAGGTCCTTCAGCACATACACTTCCTGGATCTGCTGCATCTCGTCGGAGACAATGGCCTCCAGGTCCTCATCGAACACTTCCTTTTTCTGGTCCGCGACGTGTTTGAACCGCTCGAAGGCCTTGTTCAGATCTTCGTCGGAAAGGTCATACCCCATCTGCGTGAGCCGGTCGCGGAAGGCGTGTCTGCCGGAATGCTTGCCGAGCACCAGGTTGGTCTTGACCAGGCCGATCGATTCCGGGCGCATGATCTCGTATGTCGTCCGCTCTTTCAACAGTCCGTCCTGGTGGATGCCCGACTCGTGCGCAAAAGCGTTCGCGCCTACGATGGCCTTGTTCGGCTGGACCGTAATGCCGGTGATCTTGGTCACGAGCCTGCTCGTGCGCATGATCTCTTCCGTGATAATTCGGGTATCGGCGCCGAAAAAGTCCTTCCTCGTACGGAGCGCCATGACGACCTCTTCCATGGAACAGTTTCCTGCGCGCTCACCGATTCCGTTCACCGTACATTCAACCTGTTCCGCGCCATTTCTGATCGCGGCCAGCACGTTCGCAACGGCAAGTCCCAGGTCATTGTGGCAGTGGACCGAGATCACCGCCTTATCGATATTTCGTGACCTTGTCCCTGATGCCCCTGATCAATGCGCCGAACTCCTCGGGCGTGGCATAGCCCACCGTGTCGGGGATATTTACAGTGTTCGCACCCGCTTCGATCACGGCCTCGACCACCTCGTGAAGGTAGGAGACATCGGTCCGCGTGGCGTCCATGGGAGAGAACTCCACGTCGTCAACGTACGAACGCGCGTGTTTGACCATCTCCACGGAGCGCTTGAACGCCTCCTCGCGCGAGATCCGGTACTGGTGCTTCAGATGGATATCGGACGTCGAGTGGAAGGTATGAATTCGACGTTTCGGAGCATCTTTCAGCGCTTCCCAGGCGCGATCGATGTCCTCTTTCCGCGCCCGTGCCAGGCTGCAGATCACCGGGCCCTCGACCTCGGCGCCGATCCTTTTGATGGCCTCGAAATCGCCGGGCGAACTGATGGCGAACCCCGCCTCGATGATGTCCACCCCGAGCCGGGCGAGCTGCTTCGCCAGAGTGATCTTTTCCTCAACGTTCATGCTCGCTCCCGGGGATTGCTCACCGTCACGGAGCGTGGTATCGAATATTTTGATGATCTTGCTCATGCTGGTTTCCTCAACGTTTTGCGGTCACTGGTCCCTCTGGAACCGGCCAAATAATGTAAAAAAGAGATTAAGACCGCCTTCTTAATCTCTTGCTCTCTCACTGTCGTAATCGCTATTCCGATCAGAACGGACTAAGGAGAGACGGTCTTCTGTCTCCTGAGCAGTCCATACAGCGCCTCTGCCAGGCCGATCGCAACGTAGGTTATTGAAACAAAAAACAGGACGAGCGCGGGATGATAGGCAACAAACGCCAGAAAAGCCACGATAATGACCAGGATCCCGAAGGGACGGCGCTCCTTCAGATTGGCTTCCTTGATGCTGTGGTACGTGATGTTGCTCACCATGAGGCCGGCAAGAAGGAACGTCATCCCCAGCACCCAGTAATCCTTGACCATCACATCGGCCAGCCGCACCAGTTTCCAGTTCTGAAGGCTCTCGATGACCTCTCCGTAGGCAAGCACCGTGGTGGCGATCATCAGAGCTGCCGCAGGCGTCGGCAGCCCGGTAAAATGTTTTTTCTCAGCGCCGCTCATCTGGACGTTGAACCTCGCGAGCCTGAGTGCCGCGCAGGCGACCAGAAAGAACGCGCCGAGCCAGCCGATCTTGCCAAAGGACGACAGCGTCCAGGTATAGACGAGGACGCCCGGCGCAACGCCAAAGGAGATCACGTCCGAGAGCGAATCTATCTCAATACCAAAGCGCGTTGCCGTATGCGTTATCCGCGCGACCCAGCCGTCCAATACATCAAACACCGACGCTATCATGATGGCCCACGCGGCCCGCTCGTAATCGCGAGTTCAATGAGGCGATGATCGAATAGAATCCCGAGAACATGCTCGACAGCGTGATCAGGTTCGGGAGTATGTATATCCCTTTTCTCATTTCAACACCGCGATGATGTCCCGTGCTCCCGTGACGCGGTCGCCGACCTTCACCTTGAGGTCCGCGTCCTTGGGGAGGAAGATGTCCACCCGGGAGCCGAACCGGATCAGGCCGTAGCGTTCTCCCGTTCGTATGGCGTCGCCCGGTTTGGCATAGCATACGATGCGCCGCGCGATCAGGCCGGCGATCTGCTTCACCAGCACCTTGTGCTTCCCGTCCGAAATGACCATGGCGGTCTGCTCGTTGTCAAGCGAGGCCTTGTCCACGGACGCGACGTGGAACTTGCCGGGATTGTACTTCACGGTCTCGACCGTGCCGCTGATCGGGGACCGGTTCACATGCACGTTGAACACGGACAGGAAGATGCTGATCTGCTTCACCTCCTGCTTCAGGTAGGTCGGTTCGAAGATGTCCTTCACCACGATCACCCTGCCGTCCGCCGGCGACACGACCACGCCCGCGCCCTGGGGCACGGTGCGCTCCGGGTCACGGAAGAAGAACAGGACGAAGAGCGTAAGTGCGAGCGACACGACAGCCGTGTTCTTCCATCCGAGCGCGAACAAGCAGCGCGGTGACGATCGCGAGCGGGATGATGAACGGCCATCCCTCCGAGGCAACCGGTATTCCGTAGTTTTTCATCATGCTGTTAAGGGTTCTCTCCTTACATCTGACTTCTGTATCTTCTTGCTCCTGACCTCTGTCCCTCTAGTTTTTGCTCTTATCCACGAGCTTGTTGGCGGTGATCCACGGCATCATGCTGCGGAGCTTCTCGCCCACGATCTCGACCTGGTGCGCGGCATTCTGGCGCCGACGCCCCGTCATCTCCGGATAGTTGGTCACTGCCTTCGAGGATAAAGCGCTTGGCGTACTCGCCGCTCTGGATGTTCTTCAGCGCCTCCTTCATGGCGGCGCGGCTCGACTCGTTGATCACCTTCGGGCCGGTGACATACTCGCCATACTCGGCGTTGTTCGAGATCGAATAGTTCATGTTGGCGATGCCGCCTTCGTACATGAGATCGACGATGAGCTTCAGCTCATGGAGACACTCGAAATACGCCATCTCCGGCGCGTAACCCGCCTCCACCAGCGTCTCGAAGCCGGTCTTCACGAGTTCCACGCAGCCGCCGCAGAGCACAGCCTGCTCGCCGAAGAGATCGGTTTCGGTCTCGTCCTTGAAGGTGGTTTCGATGATGCCGGTGCGGCCGCCGCCGATGGCGGAGGCATAGGAAAGCGCGGTGTCCCTGGCCTTGCCGGACGCGTCCTGGAAGATCGCGATCAGGTCGGGAACGCCGCCGCCCCTTACGAACTCGCTGCGCACCGTGTGGCCCGGGGCCTTGGGGGCGATCATGATCACGTCAAGATCGGCGCGCGGCACGATCTGGTTATAGTGGATGTTGAAGCCGTGGGCGAAGGCGAGCGTCGCACCCTTCTTCAGGTTTGGCTCGATGTTTTCCGCGTAGATCTTGCGCTGGTGCTCGTCCGGCGCCAGCACCATCACCAGGTCCGCCTCTTTCACCGCGTCGGCGATGTTCTTCACGGCGAGACCTGCGGTCTGCGCCTTCTTGACCGAGGGCGAGCCCTCACGCAGCGCCACCGTGACGTTGACGCCGCTGTCCTTCAGGTTCAGCGCATGCGCATGGCCCTGGGAGCCATAGCCCACGATGGTCACTTTCTTGCCGCGGATGATGGAGAGATCGGCGTCTTTGTCGTAATAGAGCTTCATCTTTTCCCCTTTCAAATACGTATACCTAGTAGTGTGATAAAAAAAGACGCACGATCTGCGGTTCCGTGCATCTCGTTCGGCCTTCCCATCGTTTCACTTAAAATCTTTTTTTCAGTTCTGCGTCATTGAAGATCTGGTCGATCGCCGATGACAGCGCTTCGGAAAGCATATTCTCCAGCAGCTCATGTGAATAGAGCACATCCTGGTCCAGCTTACTGCTCACGTCTATGGTCCTGATGACCTTCTTTTCCGCGGTGTCCCCTGCTAGTGATCTTAAGCTGGACAGAAGCCATGAGGTGCGTATTAAATGCGGATGCGGAGGCCGTGGATTCCAGCCAAAATACCTTGATCTCCCCGCCCAGCACGAGGGCGGCGCCTTCGGCCTGTATGCCCTCTGCCGTCAGGTCCCAGCCGGCAACGTCCTTCACCGCAATACCGCGGCGGGTAAGCGCTTCTTTCAGGCTGATCGTGGCCAACTCCGCCACCGTGCCCTGCACCACGAGATCGCTTTGCATCCCGTTCGGGATCGTCCTCTTGCCCAGTACCGACGCGGGCTCACCGCGGCCATCCCTGAAGGGGCTCACCCCCACGACGATCTTTGATTCCGTTACCGCCTTTTCCGCAGGCGCCTGATAAGCGATATTGAGGAGGACCGGTCCCTTTTCTGCGCAGCCGGTAACGAACACAACCGCAATAAGCACCGACAATACGAAGATGCCGGGAATCCGAACCTTGCACATCCACTTCGCACGCCGCATTCCGAGTCCTGTCCTATTTGCTCTATTCACGGGTAATTGCCACCTTTCCTGTGCGTACGATCTCTTTGATCCCGATGGGCCTCAGGAGTTCGATGATCGCCGCGATCTTTTTTTCATCTCCCGTTATCTGGAAGGTATAGCTCTTCTGGGAGGAATCAACAACGCGCGCGCGGAAGATATCGGCGATCCGGAGCGCTTCCGCCCGGTGCTCGGCAGGAGCATTGACCTTGATGAGGCACATCTCCCTCTCTACGAACTCCTTTTCCGCAAGGTCCGTGACCTTGATGACATCGATGAGCTTGTTAAGCTGTTTGATGATCTGCTCGAGGATGCGTTCATCTCCCGCGGTCACGATCGTCATCTGCGAGATCGTGGGATCGAGCGTAGGGCCGATCGAGATGGTCTCAATATTGAACCCCCTGCCGCTGAAGAGTCCCGACACCCGCGACAGCACGCCGAATTTGTTTTCCACTAATACGGATATGATATGTTTCATAGCTTATTTGCCTCATCTGGATTGCTGTATGCTTCTACTCCGCACTCCGCTTGTACCCGCGCTCTCGCCAGAGCAGGGTGAACTCCGCACTCCGCATCTGCCTACTTCACCGCCTTCAGCTTCTTCTCTTCCTTTTTGCCCTCTTCCCCGAAGATCATCTCATTGATGGACGCGCCTGCGGGAACCATGGGGAAGACCTTTTCGTACCGCGCCGTCACGAAGTCCATGAACACCGTCCGCTTGGATTTGAGCGCTTCCTTGAGGACCGGCACCACGTCCACGGGCTTCATAGCGCGCAGGCCGACAGCGCCATAGGCCTCAGCCACCTTTACGAAGTCGGGCGTGCTGCCGAGGTCCACCGAGGAATACCGTTCCTGGTAGAACAATTCCTGCCACTGTCTCACCATGCCGAGGAACCGGTTGTTCAGGATCACCACCTTGACCGGGATGCGGTTCTCCACCGACGTGGCAAGTTCCTGGATGTTCATCTGGATGCCGCCGTCGCCGGAGATACAGAACACTTCTCTGTTGGGATTGGCCACCTTGGCGCCAAGGGCCGCCGGGAACCCGTACCCCATGGTGCCGAGTCCGCCGGAGGAGAGCCAGTTCCGGGGCCTGTCGAATTTGTAGTACTGCGCGGCCCACATCTGGTGCTGGCCCACATCGGTGACGATGATCGCATCTCCCTTCGTGACCTCGTAAAGCTTCTCGACCACGAATTGCGGCTTGATGACGTCATCGGCATATTCGTACGTGAGCGGCCTTTCTTCGCGCCAGGCGTCGATCTGCTTGAGCCAGCTCTTGCGGATCGCATCCCAGGGTTCTTTGATCTGGTGGAGCTCCTTGTTGAGGTCCACCATCACATGTTTCACATCGCCCACGATCGGGATATCCACACGCACGTTCTTCCTGATCGAGGTCGGATCAACGTCGATATGGATGATCTTGGCATCAGGCGCAAATCCCTCCACCTTGCCCGTCACCCGGTCGTCGAAGCGCGCGCCGATGGCGACAATGAGGTCGGAATTATGGATCGCCATGTTGGCATAGTACGTGCCGTGCATGCCGAGCATGCCGAGTGAGAGCGGGTGCGTGCCGGGGAACCCGCCGATGCCCATGAGGGTATGGGTCACCGGGATCCTCGTGATCTCTGCGAATTCGAGCATTTCCGCTGCGGCATTCGAAAGAATAACACCTCCGCCGATATAGGCGACAGGTTTTTTCGCTTTTGCTATGGCTTCCGCTGCCTGCTTGATCTGCCATTTATTCCCGGCGACGGTCGGATTGTAGCTCCTGATCTCCACCTTGTCCGGATAATGGAACTCGGCCTTGTTCGTCACGACATCACGAGGAAGATCGATGAGCACTGGTCCCGGTCGTCCCGTGGAGGCGATATAGAACGCCTCTTTGATGGTCTGGGCAATGTCCTTTACGTCCTTGACCAGAAAGTTGTACTTGGTGCAGGGGCGGGTAATGCCGACGATGTCCGCTTCCTGGAACGCATCATTGCCGATGAGCGCCGTGGGCACCTGTCCGGTGAAGACCACGATCGGGATGGAATCCATGTATGCCGTGGCAAGGCCCGTGACCACGTTCGTGGCTCCTGGACCGGACGTCACCAGAGCGACGCCGACCTTACCCGTAGAGCGGGCATACCCGTCGGCCATGTGGACCCCGCCCTGCTCATGCCGCGGCAGGATAATGCGGACATCCTTCTGATCGTAGAGGACGTCGAATATCTTGAGGACGACGCCGCCTGGATAGCAGAAGAGCGTGTCGACCTTCTCCTTCTTCAAGCATTCAAGAAATATTTCTGCGCCCGTGATCTCTTTGTTGGACATAATAGCACCTATCGATAAACAGGGTAGCCGCAGGCTTTAGCCTGCGACAAAGAACGCACCCTAAAGGGTGCGGCTACAAAACATTTTTACGCTTTCACGATCGCTCCGGTATTCGCCGAGGTGACCACCTTGGCATACCGCGCGAGCCATCCGGTCTTGATCTTCGGCTCCCGTGGCTTCCATTTTGCCAGCCGCTTCTTGATTTCCGCTTTGGACAGTTTTATCTTCCAGCTTGCGGTTCGGGATGTCGAGAACGATCTTGTCTCCGTTCCGCACGATAGCGATCGGTCCGCCCTCGGCTGCCTCGGGAGAGATGTGGCCGATGCACGGGCCGCGCGTGCCGCCCGAGAACCTGCCGTCGGTCAACAGAACAACCGATTCGCCGAGCCCCATGCCGGAGATGGCCGAGGTGGGAGAGAGCATCTCGCGCATGCCCGGCCCGCCCTTGGGCCCTTCATACCGGATCACGATCACATGTCCCGGCTTGATCTTGTTCGCGAGAATGGCCTTCATCGCCTCTTCTTCAGAGTCGAACACGATTGCCGTGCCCTCGAACTTGCATCATCTTGTCGCTCACGGCGGTCTGCTTTACCACCGACGCCGTCCGGCGCAAGGTTGCCCTAGAGCACCGCAATGCCGCCCTCTTTGTGATAGGCCTTGTCGAGCGGCCGGATCACATCGTCATTCCTGACGCGGCCTGCCTTTGCCATGCGTCGATGATCGATTTGCCGCTCACGGTAGGCGAAGGTCTTGAGCACTTTGCTGAACCGCGACAGCACGCCGGGGATGCCGCCCGCAGCATCGAGGTCTTCCATATAAGTGCGGCCCGCCGGGAAGCATGTTGCAGAGATGCGGCGTTGTGCGGCTGATCGTGTCAAAGGTTTCGATCGAAAGCTCGATGCCCGCCTCATGCGCGATAGCCGGGATATGGAGCGTGGTATTCGTCGAGCCGCCGAGGGCCATGTCGATGCGGATGGCGTTCTCGAAGGCGTTCCTGGTCATGATCTTGCGCGGTGTGAGATCTTCCTTCACCAGGCCCACGATCCGCTTGCCGCTCTCGAAGGCGATCCTGCGCTTCTCTCCGGACACGGCGAGGGCGGTGGCGCATCCCGGCAGGCTCATGCCGAGCGACTCGGTGACGCAGGCCATGGTGTTCGCCGTGATACATGCCCTGGCATGAACCGGGGCCCGGGCAGGCGCAGGTCTCGAGTTCGGCAAGTTCGCGCTCGGACATCTCGCCTTTCCGCACCTTGCCCACGGCCTCGAATGCGCTGATGAGATTCACTCGCTTGCCCGTGAAAGTTCCCGGAATGCATGGCACCGGCGGTCACCACGATCGTAGGGATATTGAGCCGCGCCGCAGCCATGAGCATGCCCGGCGTGATCTTGTCGCAGTTCGTGAGCAGCACCAGCCCGTCAAAGGCGTGGGCCATGGAGACAGACTCCACGATGTCAGCGATCAACTCGCGGGACGGCAGGGAATAATGCATGCCGCATGTGGCCCATGGCAATGCCGTCGCAGATGCCGGGTATGCCGAAGAAAAGCGGCCAGCCGCCGCCCGCATGGACGCCCTTCTCGATGAACCGCTCCAGATCGCGCATGCCGATGTGCCCCGGGATGAGGTCGTTCCAGCTCGTAGCCACGCCGATCATGGGCTTGGCAAGCTCGTCCCGGGTTATGCCTGTGGCGAATAAAAGAGACCTGTGCGGCGCGCGCTCCAGGCCTTTCTTGATACGGTCGCTTCTCAATGTTGTTCTCCGCTATCGGAAATGATTGTAATTTTTAACATATATGGAGGGAAAGAGTCAATAAAAAAATCCCCCTTTACGCTCTCTTGTAAAGAGGGATCCTCACATCCTCCTGGGATGAATAAACATAAAAGGCAAGGTTTGTTTGCCTTGCCTTCACATTATCAGGCCAGCCCTACGCTGGTGCGCCTGATTATATCCATCATTCTGTCTTTTGCCGCCAGCTTCAGCTTCTGTATCCGTTTCCTCTCCACCTCTTGCTCAGGCGTAAGATACCGGTAGATCTCGAAAGACATCAGCGTATTGTCAAGCATCCTGTGCTCCTGCTCCCACTTCTGATACTCCGGATTCTCGGTCCTGAGCCTTGCCATGAGTGCGTCTTCTTTTACCTCCACATTCATAATGCGTCCCTCCTTTAGGGTTTAATGTTTGTGAGAAGGTTCTGGAAAAGAGCAGTTGTATGTATGTAGAAAAAAGTTATCACATTTCCTGTGAAAAGGCAATAGTGAAATAGTAGTTAAAAAACAATATATTAACAATCCTCATTGCGCTTTACCAGGCTCTCGAACACCCCCTGCTCCAGAACCATCACCACGGCATCTTCAATCGGCGAATCGTAGTACTCCCGCCGCACAGACGTACCCGTGAACCCGAGGTCTGAATAAAGCTTCTGGGCCGCTGTGTTCGATGCCCGGACCTCAAGAAAGGCCCTTGCGGCACCCTTTTGATAAGCTCGCTTCAGCCCTGCCAGTACCAGCTTTCTCGCTACCCCCTGCCTTCTCTGCTCAGGTGTAGTCGCCAGGTTCAGGATGTGCATCTCGTCGGCTACGGTCCAAAACACGATATAACCGACCACGTTCCTCAACAACGGATCATCAGCAAGCGCGACCAGGAGAGTGGAAACAAGGGGACTGCGGAATTCGGAAAGGAAAAGGTTCCTTGACCAGGGCATGCTGAATGAGGCTTGTTCGATCGCGAGGACCTGGTCGATGTCCTCTTTATGCATGAGATCTATCGTGATTGCGCCCTCTTTTCCCATGCCACCTCTGCCTCGGGCCTTCGGATATACATTGGCGTCAAGCTGTCCGGGTCAGCCTGGTTTGCCGCTCTTGATCATATCGAGTCCGATCTCCGCTACAGCAGCCGCCGAGGGGAGAATAGCCGAGATCGGCGCGAACAGTGCCCGGTCGCCGAATAGTTCAATGATGTCCTTGCGGAAAAGACGGGACGCCTCGCCGGTAAAAATGCGTCTTCTCGGATATTCGCTCGGAGAGCCGAGAAAGAGAGATCACTGCCTCGGCCATGCCATAAACAAGAGCGGTCCCCTCGAACCGGTATGTCGCCGCATACACCTCGTTCTTGCGCGCGTCGAGCATCGGGCAGACCGGGTACGCTGCATAAGGCAGGTTCCACGCAAGCGCCTTGAGCGTCGGCACGGCGGCAACCGGCTTCCCCGTGACGAGCGCCAGCCCCTTGACAGCAGCCAGCCCGATCCTGAGGCCGGTGAACGAACCCGGCCCGATCGCGACAGCATAGCCATCCATATCGGCTATCTGGAAGCCCGTGTCCGTCAGTACGCGGTCCACCGTGGACATCAGTCGCTCGGAGTGCGTCACTTCGATGTTCAGGCTGTACTGCGCAATGACGCCGTCTTCGGAGACGATCGCAACGCTGCCGGTCTTGGTGGATGTTTCGATGCCGAGGATGTACATGAAGATAACTTACAGAAAAAACCAGGACATGTCAAAGCAAAATAGCAGAAAACCGGATCATGAGCAGTGGCACGCGATATGTTCTCATCACTTAAACCGGCCGACCATGAATCCCGCGCCTATCCTGCTGGTGTACCGGTTATAATCGATCAGGCTTTCGCCGTACCCGTCAAAGGCCTGGATATAGAAAGAAACGTCGTTCCTGATCGGGATGGCAAGTTCGAGCTGCAGGGAACCCCGGTTATCGTGAGGGCGAAGATTGTCCCGTCCGGTCATCAGCACGGAGAACGCCTTGTCCCGGTATTCCGCGGTCAGTTCTCCATAACCCAGGAACCGCGAGATGTCGGGGTTATCGTCGCCCCGCGCGTCCGTAGGCAATTTCTTTGCTGACTCGGGAATGCGGTACCACGGCTTCAGGCCGATGGTGATCTGCTCCCAGTCGAGCTTGGCCTCAGCGTACAGCCTGTTCCAACTCCTCGATTCAAGACCGCCCCTGCCGTTCGATTGGTGTATGAAGCTGACCACGGTCCTGATCCGCTCCAGCCCCAGCAATGTTGAACCGCTCTCAAAGGCGGCCATGACCTCGGGCGCGTAGTTCGTCTCCCGGAAGGACGATGAGTAGTCGGTGTTGAACATCTGCCAGTACGAGACCTGAGTATAGCCGATCGCGGCCTTGCCGTTCCAGAACGGGATCGTGCTGACCGGGATCTTGAAGCTGAGCTGGAACTGCACTTCCACTTCCTGGAGCGTCGGGTCCTGAGTGTCCAGCGTCCGGTCGAAGGCTCCGATGAAGTACAGGGGTTTGTACGGCTCCAGCCTGAAGATATCGCCTCTGGTCCCCGTCGCCTGGCTGAACACTTGCCCGTATGCGGCGTCCGCGTTCAAGAGCATCAAGCAGAGCGCGCAGCACGTGAGCATGAAGAGTCGTTGATGGATATGTAGCGAATCTATCGTTCCGTTTCTGCGATAGCTGCCTACAATGCCCAGTATTCTTTTTCCCATGTGCCGCACCTCCTTGTGAATTATAGCATCGTTTCCTGGAAAGTAGCGAGGGTAATGGCCGGGCCAGGTTGAGCAGCAAGACCTTTTGTCAGCCACAGGGATCAAAGAGCAGACTGTGGCTAATTTTTTTTCAGCTGATCTTCAAAATTCCTTGACCCACGACCCTTGCCCTATAACTCTTGGAGAAACAGCGGGGGAATAGAGAATGTCCCCAAAAAGTTGAAGGAATCCTTTTGTTTGATTCCGGTAATTCGGAGGGGTGCTATACTTACGTCATATGAAACGTTCATGACGACAAGACAAGCACAACGGATGATGAAAAAAAACAGTAAGGAGGCACGCAATGCCAATACGAAAAGCCGAAGCAGTATGGGAGGGAAACCTCAAAAAAGGAAAAGGGAGCATGAAATTCGGGAGCGGGGCCTTTGAGGGCAGCTATTCCTTTGCGTCCCGTTTCGAGGAGGGGCCGGGAACGAATCCCGAAGAGCTGATCGGAGCTGCCCATGCCGGATGCTTCTCCATGGCCCTGTCCATGATACTTGATATGGCAGGATATGCCCCGGAGCGCATCCACACGGTCGCCCGGGTGCACATCGACAAGGTCGGGGAGGGGTTCAAGATCACGACCATCGAGCTCGAGACCGAGGGCAGGGTGCCGGGCATCGACGAAAAGACGTTCAAGGAGAAGGCCGAGGCTGCCAAGAAAGGCTGCCCTGTGTCCATGGCCCTGACCGGCGTCGAGATCAGGCTCAAGGCCAGCCTGGTGAAATAGCTGGTGGCATAACTGCGGGTGAATGAAAGGATCTCCGTCACGTTCCAGCCATTCCGGATCGTGATACGGAGACGGCATCATAGTGGCCAATACCGTCCCCGCATTAGCGTGTCTACTATATCAATTCCCGGCATCAACTAGAAGGAGGCACTATCATGATCAAAGCAAGAGACATCTTCACAAAGTTCATTCTGAAGTTCTTTGCAACACTTTTCGCTTTCAGTATCGTCGCTTTTTCTGCAAGCCATGGTCAATGCGGCGAGCGCGGACGAAGAGCTCATGAGCCAGGCCAAAACGATCTTCGGACCACTCCCTTCATCAATGCCTTCAGCTGAAAACCCCATTACCCCTGCAAAGGTGAAGTTGGGGCATATCCTGTTCTGGGAGCCCCGGATATCCAGCGATGGGACCGTGAGCTGCGTTAAATGCCATCCCATGAGCCTGTATGCCGCGGACGGGCTCAGGAAAGCCCTGGGGAACCATTGCAAGGAGAACCCGAGGAACTCTCCGTGCATATTCAACGCAGCTTCCGAGATCGCCGCACACTGGATCGGTAATCGGATAAATGTGGAAGACCAGGCAAAGCAGGCGCTTATCGGTCCACCTGCCTACGGCATGCCGTCGTACGAGTCCGTGGAAAAAATACTCAAAGGGATCAAAGGGTATGTGGTCTTGTTTCAAGAGGCTTTCCCCAAGGAAAAAGACCCCGTGACCGCGGATAATTTTGCAAAGGCGGTCGGCGCCTTCGAGCGGACGCTCGTGACCCCGGCCCCCTTCGATGATTTCATGAACGGGAATGCCAAGGCGCTGACCGAACAGCAAAAACGGGGTTTAAAAACGTTTATAGGCACCGCATGCATTACGTGCCATCAGAGCCCGTATCTGGGCGGACAAATGTACCAGAAGTTCGGCGTGTTCCAGCCCTATGAGCAATACACGAAAAGCGCGCAGGTCGACGAGGGACATGCTGCGGTCACAAAAAACCCGGCTGATAAGTTTTTCTTCAAAGTTCCCGTGCTCAGGAACGTGGCGGAAACCCCACCCTATTTTCACGACGGCTCTGTTGACAGGCTTGAAGATGCTGTCGTGATCATGGCCAAAGTACAGCTTGCGAAAGACCTGACAAAAGACCAGGTCGCGGACATCACGGCGTTTCTCAAGTCATTGACCGGAAAGATCCCGGAAATGGCCCTCACCGTGCCTGTCCTGCCATCAGCACAATAAGGCGGTTTTTCACCCCGTTAGAGTTCATACAGCTCTAACGGGGCATTTCTCTTTTCGTCCTTCGCTTACGATTCTCCGTGACCGGCATTTGCGAGAATCAGGATTTCAATACATGAAGAATTTTAGGATCACCCCTGTGGTCCGAGGAAGCATTCTGTGGACCCACACCTCCGGGATGTCCCTGTAATTAAAAAGCCTGCCAGTGAATACCTGGCAGGCTATATTTTACTCCTCATTTTAATGAAATACGTTATCGGGACTGCTTATTACTTTAGAGGAGGCGGGGCAGGAACGGATGCGGGAACCTGATTCTTGACCGGTTTGAGGCTTTTAAGATAAGCGAAGATCGCCTTGAGATCAGCATCCGTAATTTTGGCAAATTCCTGCCAGGGCATGGGAGGCAATATGTCACGTCCCGCTCCCATGAACTTGCCGGTGCGCAGTATCCTGATGAACAGCTCCTCATTCCAGGCCCCTGTACCTGTTTCCGGATCAGGTGAAAGATTAGAAGCATAACTTGTGCCCCAGGGACCGACCCACCCTGTTAAATTGTTGTTGGTAATGGCGCCCCATTTGTCCGGGCCGAATATATTTGGCGGGATCGCGGGCAGTTTTTCATCGGCTGGATGACCTGAAAGAAGCCGCGCCCCATCAGGCACTGGGCCGTTCGGGGTCATTTTTTTAGGGGAGTGACAGTCGTTGCATCCCCCCATAGTCACAAGATAGAGACCTCTCTCGATCAGCGCCTCTTTGCCGCCGGCCGCTTTTTGTTCTGCGGCGAACGATACTGCTGATGCCAGGAAAAGGCTGAATAACCCAATAATGTACACATCCTGCAATGGCTGTCTTTCTCATGATATGCGTCCTCCTTGATATAAATTAGAAACAGATTTGTTTGCTGATCAACATTTGCCGGATCAGGCTGGCATCTCTAATGGACCGGCTCCATTCTCAAGTTGTTGGCACTATTCTTTGCGAATTGCAAATGCCCGATCACGCCTGTATTAGAAGATAACACAAGGTTAAGCGACAATCAATGGGACAAAGGTATGATTTTCATATGATGACTGGAAGGGTAAAGCATTCCGGGAGCCTGCATCCCCTGGTTGTCTCGTCTGTTACTACTGGATGATCCACTCGTTCCGTTTTACCAGTTCGGTCGGTCAGGGAATAAATCGGCATCGTAGAGTTCATCTGTCTGCCGGCAGGAAAAGCGGGCTCAATGCATTTTTTTTGGTCAGATCACATCACTTGTTATCGACGATGAGAGTTAGAATGGAAGCAATAAAGACCGGACCCAAGCGCCTTCGAACATATTTTCACATAGATATAACGCGATCCCGGATCAGCTTTATTTCGCCTTTTTCCAGAACGCCAGATCGCTCACCATGAGCTTGAAAAGCTCGCCGGGCGACATTTCCGAGGCTGCTTTGCACCTGCAGGCGTCGTCTTTGTCTGCTCCTGCCTGCGACACTGCGTCTTTTTCGTCTTTCCCTGGCGCGCCTGGATCAACGGTTTTAGGGTAACGGATAATCATGCGCTGCTCCTCTGCTGACATTTTAGCTCAATGTTCCAGCCTGCGATACTACGATGGTTTTTTGAGACTGCATACCGTCCCCTTGCAGCCGCACACGGGATACCAGTTCTTGAACCCATAGTGGAATGCAACAGCCGCATAGATGTAGATCACTGCAGCGATGGCCACGATGATGAGTATGGTCGTCATATTTATACCTCCCAGGAGCACCGCAGATGGGTTCTGCCGTAACGTCAATTGTGCCCCTTCTACTTCTATTATACCGCATGGTCGACTAAAGATTCCCGGAGATCTCAGAGTTTCTGGCTTTTGCTGAACAGTCCGGATGCACCGCTGGGAGCAGGCGGCATGACTTCAACGATCTGCGGGGTGTTGCTCCCGTCATAACAGCGCACCGTGAAGGTGTGTTTGCCCGGCTGGAACGGCCAGTCATAGCGCCAGATCACCCACGTCGTTCGCGACAGAGGAGTTCTGATCGCGGCCTCCTGCCAGGGGCCCTCATCGACCCGCACCTCGACCTTGGAGATCCCGCGGCTGCCCGCGTGGGCGATCCCGCCGATGGGCACCAGTTTTTGCTTGTCAGCGCTGATGATGGTCATATCAACGGCGACAGTGTCGATCACCGACGTTGCCTTCATCTTTGCGACCTTGTCCCAGCCGCGGACCACCCAGTAGCCCGGCTCCCAATGGTCCATGACCTCGATGGACTCGATCCATTTGGGCTGTTTCATCCCATGGAGGTCCGGGATGTAGATGCGCAGCGGAAAGCCGTGGTCGTCATGCAGCTGCACCCCGTCCCAGGCATAGGCCAGCATCACCCGTTCGTCGGCCATGACCATGTCCAGGGCCAGGGTTTCCCAGAACCCGTCAGCCGAGGTGATCTTCAGATGCGTGGCGCCCGGCTTCAGGCCGAGGTCGCGCAGAAAGCCCTTCAGGCTGACGCCGGTCCAGCGGGTCGTGCCGATAAGATCGCCGCCAACGGGGTTGGAGATGCAGGACAGCGTGACGAACTGGTGCATGGGTTCATAGCGCCGGATATCGTCCAGCGTGAAGGACAGGGGCTTTTCGACCATTCCCGAGATCTTGAGCCGCCACATCATGCCGTCGACTTTCGGCGGGGTCGTGTTGATATCAATGCGATAGTGACGCTCCAGGGGAGTGTATTCAGGCCGCGTGCCGGGCGCGGGCTTGACAGCCGCGCCGGCGTTCGGCAGGCCGTGCGACGCGGACCAGGGCATCAGGCCCTCCATTTTCATCCGGCTGTGGCGCTCCGACAAGAGACCCACCATTGCCCCGGAAACCGTGATGGTCGCCGTGTATCCTGCAAGCCGTATCAGGAATTGACGCCGGTTGACCCGCTGGGCAAAAGGTTCGAGGTCCGAACCCGGTCCCGCGGGAGCGCTGACAGCAGCCAGCCGCAGATAAGCCCAGCCGATCGCCATCCCCCATAAGGTAAAGACGAACAGGATCCAGAGCGCGCCGATTATCGGCGGCGCAACGGCTGTCTTGTTGAGAAAGGAACTGATGAGCACTGCGGGAATGGCCGCGATCACTCCCAGGAAAAAACCGGATACGTAGGCGTATCGGCCGCGCAGAGCGCGCAAAACGCTGAAGAGGACCCCGCCGGCAACAATGCCGGTGATGAACAGGTTGACGATACCGATCGCCTGTTCCATGAGCTTGGCCACGACCGATGTGGGGCCCAGGTGCAGCCCGCGGATGGCGGCCACCATGGCGCTGATCACGAATTCGATGACTGCGCCGGGAAGTACGCGGGTCATCCAGTCGAACACATCAAAGGGAACGAAGGGCAGGTCCGCCAGCCGCCATCCCGCGTAAAAAACGGCGATCATGGCTGCAGTCAGCAAAGCCCCTACTATTGAGCCGATGAGAACTCCCGTGCCCTGGGTTTTCATGTTCTGCTCCTCTCTTCCCTATTGAATGGGGTGGTCATGAGCCGCGTTCTGTTATTCCCTCTCACTATTTGAGCAGAGATCTCATAGGGTCACCCATTTGATGAGAAGCGGCCACAATTCGATCTTCAAGTCAGATCCCGTACGCCGGAGCCTGTCTGATAACCCGTTATCATGATGAGAGTCAAAAGTGAAACAATAGAGACCCTGTATAGGTTCCTGATCCTAACGTCTTCCACGAAAATCTTACTGCAGATCAACTGCTGGCAGGACCGATTGTTCACGCGAAATGTCAGTCTATCCTGTACAGAACCGCTGAACTGTCCCGATAGGCCACGCTGAACGGCGGGCTGCGCAATTCGGGCCACCGGTTCACGCGGCTCGCCCTCAGAATGAGGTAGTGTGAGCCGAACAGGCGCTCCAGCTCACGGCCATCGAGGGGAATGAGGTGACGCCTGGCCCGCTCGAGCAAAACAGCCTTATTCTGATCGTACCGGATCGTGTAGGTGGGATCCAGACCCCAGAGATACCGCTGCCGCGGTGCGGCATAGATAGAGGTCGGGAAAGTCGTCCCAGAACAGATTTATAACGGTCTCGCCAGGGGCCAGGTTGCGGGACATCCAGGCCGATGCGCCATCGAAAAACCGCGGAGACGCCGCTTTGGTCTGGTAGTAGATATAAAACTTCATCGAATAGACGTGGAACGCCATCAGGAGCCCGATCGCCGCAAGAGCGGCAGCAATGCGTGCGCGCCGGCCGCGGAACAGACCGTCCGGAAACGATTCGATCGCGTCGACCGAGTCCCGAACCACGAATGCGAGGGCGATCGTCAGGAGCAGCACCGAGTACTCCACGAAGCGCGCAGATGCCATGGTCATCCCGAACCAGCAGAGGGCCGAAAAAACGACGCCCAGGGTCTCCGGCGCAAGATGTTTCCGGCGAACGACGACGAGCAGGATGAGCACGGGCACAAGGATCAGGATCAAGGGATAGATATTGAAAAAAACGGGCAGCGCATACGGGTAGATCTCGTTGCCAAGCTCGAAGCCCGAACGGCCGACACCCTCCATTCCCATCCGGAAGATCTGTACGTAGGTGAGAAACGTTTCGAGGGTCATCGGTGAATAGGGATGCACCGCAAGCCCCAGCGTCGAACCAAGTCCTGCAGCCGCAATGGACCGCCAGTCGAGACCATCCCGCCAAAGCCATCTGCCGACTGCTATTGGAACGGCGGTCATGAGCAGAACGAACGGAACCGTGTAGCTCCACGCGTAAACGAATCCGAGCACAAACACGGCCCTCCACCGCCGCCGGAGCAGGAAGTGAACTCCGAGAAGAACGAGCAGCATGCTCAGGACATGGGACCGGATCATGCCGAGACGGGCAAGAAACAAGCCGCCCATCCCGAGCGGCAGGGCTGTAAAGAACAGCGGCCATCGAACGCGATGGCCGCGAAGTACGAGGAAGAGCGTTACGATGACCATTCCGGAAAGGAGCGTCGCAAAAATCCGGGCGCCGAGGATCGGCTCGCTGCCGATCCGGGCAAACGGCATCATGGCTAGGTGGTACAGGAACTCCTTGTCGCAGTACCGGTCTTTCCAGGTACTGATCTGCGTCCACGGAAAGCTCCGCGACAAGCCACGCTCGGGCATCATCCAGGCCAGGCGTGCATGATAGTAGCCGTCCCTCTCGAAAAGCCCGTCTTGCAACAGGGTTGTGGTACCGAACAGGCCGAAGACGTAGAGGAACAGCAGCAGGGGCAACACCGTCTTGAAATGAAGCCGTTTCGTTATGAGGTCGGAACCAGATTGGGTCATGTTTTGAAACATCATTTACCTCAAATCTCATTACCACCTTGCTGACCGCAGTATAGTGAATTTGAAGATGATTTGCAATCACTCTCAGTGTCTATCCATGTTTTACATGGGCGACATGCATGAGTTTGTTCCTTTCTATCCACTCGAGACAGAAGCATCACGTCATACTCTGTTTTCAGACAATTTTGGGGACATCCCATGACTTTTATGCCGAGAGTGAGATTGCCGTCTGGGGTCTCAATGAGGACTTGTTAGTGATTGGTCATGATACAGCAGGCGTGACTGATCCAATGGTACCGTTTGTTGACGTGCTGGAGGGCGTTGATCAAGTTTACCCCGTTAAAGATCATAAATACCGTAATTAACTTGATGGAAAACGATCGTTTAAATGCTACGAGGAAATCAATTCAAGCAGAGAGAAGACCAATTATTCTCTAACGGGGTAAACAGCGCCGGGGTATTTTATGCGGAGGGGGCGAGCCATGAAGTGAACAATAACAGAAAAAAGAATTAATGGCAACAAAGTAGTCCTGACCCTAAAAGTTCCCTTTCCTAATTTTAACAAGCCACTGCTTCGCTTGTTCGACACTGTCGAATGTCGAAAGCTTTCTTCCTGAAAAGGCGATCACCGCCTGAAAAATGATCCGCTTGAGCCCTGTCACGCCGACCACTGCCCCAGCCCGGACATAGGGCCGGTTGTGGGCAGTGAAGGCCTTCATCTCCTGGGTAACCGCGTCATTGAACCGGGCGTCGGTCACATCGGTCAGGGTAAGCAGTGATTGCTCAGGATGTGCGGCGATCACCTTCTTCGCTTTGGTGATGGTGTTCAGAATCTCCTCAGCTTTGCAGTTGGAGAAGTCCAGGTGCAGAATATTCTTACCTTCATACTGAATAAACCTGATCTTTTCTTCCATGGTGTCCCTCCCTGTGCCTCCCATCTCATTACTACGCCGTCAGTATAGATGTTATGTCGGTCAGTATCAATCCCCAGCCCGGGGTATTTTAAGGGTATGAACTCAGAATGGATGTGATTCATCCCGGGGTAAGCTCAACGTCCCTATATGTGATGATCCTAAAGGTTCCCCCGCGTCCCTGAAGTTTTCATGAAAGCGTTCATCAGATGATGTCCGTTCGCTCGCTCAATTCTTCGGGGGTTATTTTAAAATCAAGGATCTGCCACTGGCCCCCATGTTTGATAAGAGACATCTGCATACTCGTTGCGCCCGCTTCAAAATCCGCGCTCGCGGTGTAATCAGCGGTAATTTCATAGCCGTACTGGAGGGAAAGCGTTATGTGCGCATCACCGGTCGAACCTTTATACATAACCAGATTTCCCAGTTGCTGAAGCACGCCGAAATCCTGTTCCAGACCGTCATAATCCACATCATCATTAAACTCCGGGCTTGCACGTTTCTCAATTTCACGGACGTCCCACGTCGAAATAATTGCGGGAATAGCGGCGTCAACAAACGCCTTGCTCTCCTTGTCCAGCCGGTTTCCTATGACGGTCAACGATCCAAAACCGACGAGAAGGACAACAATGAGCGCCAGAAAGATATAACCCAAAATCATGATTACTTTTTTCACTGCTGTTCAGCCTCCTGCGAGTTGAAACACCGGCATCACTGCCGGTCTCCTCATTACCATCATATCATCAATTATCCGGACTGCGCCGTGCTCCGTTTGTCCAGCCAATAGCTTGTTCCCGTCAGCACGACGCCGACACCGACGACCACCAACAAGGTTATGAACAGAGGATCGCCGGAATAAAGATAGAGCCCCAGCAAGATCGGCAGCATCCCGCTCCGCACGATGAGCGCCGTGGTATAGAGCGCTTCAACCCGGTGGCGCACCATCTGCAGAACGATAACCCCCAGCGCCAGCATCAGCATGCCCACGAAGCGGGGCAGAACGTCGCCGTAATCGGTGTTGGAAAAGAAGAGCTTCAGCGTCAATCGCGGGAAGGTGAGCAGCGCGATCCCGCCGGGAATCAAGTAGCCGATCAGGTAGTACAAGCTCAGGTGAGTTCGCTTCATATCTGGCTCCTTTGAGTCTGGATGTCTTCTCAATATTTAAGCAACGAAGGATACATCGCCCCCAGAGTGCATCATGCATCGAAATCCATCATCGTACAATCCGGCGTCGCCGCTGTCGCTCACCTCACAGCACAAAAGGAATGAACATCTTCGTTCGCTTCATATAGTCGGTGTAAGCGGCGCAGAAATACAGCGAGTTCTCTGTTTCTTCCATCCTGGCGGCCGTGATGATGTTCAGCGTCACCACCATGGCCAGCAAACCGGCTTGCCACGATGGAATGAATAAAAAAGAACCCCAGGTCAGCAGAAGGAAAGAACAATACAGCGGGTGGCGAACGTATTTATATGCTCCTGCCGTGACCAGAACGGTCGTTTTTTCGATATGGAGCAACGTCGGGTCGTCCCGATGGTCGTCGAGCTTGCCCTCCGTGCGCAGCAGCTGAAAGCCATGGACCCCCATGAGCCCGGAAAGGATCAGGCACACGACCGCAATGATGTGGTGCACACTGGACGGTTGATAGGCCCGGATGTTCAGGTTCAGCAACATGAGCACTAAAAAAGTTTCCCAGGCGAAAAATCGGTAAAAACCGTGGGAGTGATAATTACGCAATGACGCGCGTGAAACATGATAGATCGCAACCGACACGATCATAAAAACAACAAGTCTGAGCATCAACAACATAGTATCATAACCCCCCTGTTAAGAATACGCCTTAGCGGACCGCTGTTGCCTGGCACGCCGGAAATAGTCGGGCCAACTAAGGAGATTGCGTCGGTTCTTGCTCCGGTTCCGGGAAACAAATGGGACAGTAGGATTCCCCCTCGTCCAGGGGGCACACGTGGCCTCATTCCGGACAGCAGATGCAGTCCCTGATCGGGAGCTTGCATGCAGAGCAACAGCTTTCAGCCTTGCGTCCAGATGTCTTTTCATCATCAAGCAACATAGGAAACAACTGCCCCCGAGTGCCTTTTTTAAAACGTCCGGCTAAACTCCTCGAGTTCCTCGGCGCTGACCTCTCCCGAGGCCTTGAGCTTGCTGTATGCTGCCGCGGGGTCCTTATGGACCGCGACGGCGATGCTTTCCGCCGCACGGACAAAGCGCTCGATCCGTTCGTCCACTTTTTTGGGGAACAGAAAATCCGCCAGCCGCGCGAACGCGCCTGCAAAGCCGCTCTTGATCTTGAAATAGGCGATCGCGGTTGCATCTACTGAAACCGCGGCGCTCTCACTTTGTTCGGAATACATTGTCACCAGGACCACATCCCCGTTGAACCGCATATTGAAAACGTCGTAATATCCGGTAATAAGGTAGACCCTCCTGCCCGGACGGATATCGATAAGTTCCGCGTCTCCCGCCAAGGTACCCGGTTCATCAATATGGACCACATGATCGGATCGGATCTTTACACTATAGTTGTCCAGGAACGGGGCGTACAGGTGTGCAAGCGCCAGCATTACGTGGGGGTTGTCTATCAGATACTCGATCTGCTTCGGATTGATCGGCAGGTTCGGGAGCTTCGACTCGCGGACGATGGATGGTTCTGTAATTATTCCCTTTGCCGCTGGTCCCTTTGTTTCGAGAAGGCCGGCGATGTCCTCTGCGCCGAATACGCCAGTGGGTAGGGATACCACCGCAAGGCCCAGGAATATGATCATGAAATATCGATTGGTTTTCATGGGTCGATCACGTAAAGAAAACAGCAGCATAACTAATTGACGCTCATTATTATACAGCAGAAGCACGAGGGAGGAAAGCGGAATCACGTATGAGGTAGAAGTAGCGTGTTTTTCAGATTATCCGATGTAGGAACCGACACCGCACAACGGATTGATTCTAACAGTAAAGACCAGACATCGAGATGCGTCTGGAGGCCATGGTACAGATGAGGATAACGGAAAGGCTCGACGAGAAACGTACCGTTTCTCGTCACAGATAGCTTTTTTTGCTTGACGGTGCCCTTTAAATGGGTGACCCCAAGAAGTTTTTCCAACCGGTTTATATGCTGATCGCCCCAGCAAAGGGCAAAACATCATCCCCCTTGTTCGCAGCCTTCGCCCTAACTCTGCGTCGCTGTTCGCATCTTCCCTCTCGGCGTTAGAAACGCGAAGACTGCCGCTGCTATGAGCAGCACCGGCACATCGCCGAAGAGATGGCCCATATGTTCCGGATATACAAGTGCCTGGATTGCCATGATCCCGCCATGCACGATACTCGACCAAACGGTGAACCAGATGAGACTGAGATGCTCGAGGGGATTTCTGGCCGCGATTATCAGGAAGACGCCGAGTGTCGCATAGATCCCGATGATCATCTGCAAATAGAGCGACTGGCCCTCCGCGTGCCAAGCCCAGCCCGACGGCCAGAGAATGGTGAGCGGATAAAGACCAACTGCGCAGAATGCCCCGGTGAATACCAATGCGATCTTCAAATACTTGAGTCGTGCAGTGTCGTCCATGATTATCTCCTTTCTGACAACTTCGGAGTTGTGACCGGCGCGATCCCCGCATTCGCGGGCATTTAATTTTTACTTTTTGTCAGATCAATAAATGGCACCGCGGAACCGGGTATCATCTGCGTTGGAAGATGTCCATCCCATTTCTCAATTGCCTTAAGCTGCACGTAATCCTTCCCGCCTTGCGAAGTGACGGCCTTTGCCTGTATGGCGATCGCCGTGGCATCCGCTGTGGCAGTGGCGACCTTTTGTTCCGCTAAAAACTTAATTTTGGCTAGATTGTTCTTTTCCATAAGGGCTTCCTGCTCTGCCGTTACTTTTTGCTCGATCGCGTGGTTGAATTCCTTGGAAAATTCAAAATTGGTTATGAATACATTGTCGACGATCACATTGTTCACGGACAGCGCGATGGTCAGCGACTTTTTGAACTCCTCCTTGACTATTTCCCGTTTGGAAATGAGTTCCTCTGCCGTAAACATCGCCGTTGATTTTTTCAGATATTCCTGTATGGCAGGAGCGATTATACGTGAATCCGCATCGTTTCCGAGACTTTGATATATTTTATTCACTTTCATAGCATCCAAATGGTAGTTCAAGGCAACTTTTGCGTGGACCATCTGCAGATCTTTTGATGATGCCTCCGACCCTACCTCCACCTTCTGTATTTGAACATCCATTTTTTTTACCGACTGGGTAATCGGCATCACAAAGTGAACGCCCTCTCCGAGGATCGTGTCTTGCACTGCGCCGAGTTGAATGACAACGCCGCGCTGACCAGGGTGTACGATCACGAGCGGGTTAAGGGACATAAACAATATAAGCGCCAAGATCGCAAGCGCCACCACGACAATTTTCTTGACATTACTCTCCATCGCTTTTCTCCTTCTTTTTTGGAAATAGATAATTTATGACAATTTTATAAAACACCACCACCGCCCCGATCACAATTGATAAGAGTAAAACTTCAAAAAGAATTCTCATTGTTTTACGTCCCCCTTGGCAATAGTTGATGTTGTGTTCTTACTGTCGTAGAGTTTGGACCACCATACGTCTCTTGATGCTAAGCAGCTGAGATGTGCTTTTGCAGCACGTGCATGGCGTCATTATTTCACGAAATGTCTTTTTCTACAGGTTCAACGTTGAGGTAACCGGCGCCCGCGTGAGGCGGCTTGTTCAATGAGTAACAGAGGATGGATGTGTTGATTATACGGAAGTACGACTTTTTGTCAAGGGTTCCGAAGGGCAGGGTTGAGGGTTCAGGGGTACAGGGGTCAGGTTTTAATATAGTCATTCCAGAATTCATGGCGGGCAACACTCAACGATGATCTGCGGAATATTCCGATAGTGGCCGTCGGTTGTTACCAGCTTCAGACCGTGCTGCATTGCCGTGGCTGCGATCCAAAGATCATTAGTCGGGATCGGGGTTCCATGTTGCCAAAGATAGTTTATGATTACTGCATAACGCTCCGAGGTTTCTTCATCAATGTCGACAACCTGCAAGCGCGGCGATGCGAGGAATTCCCTCAAGATGTCCCTGTTTCTCTTTTCCTTGCCGCCGTGAACGAATCCGGCCAAGAGTTCTCCGAGCACAACCGGGTTCAGATATATTTCATCGGTTTCCTGAAGAACTCGCCGAATGTCCGCATTTCCACGCAACAGGGCCGAGTAAGCTGAGGTATCAAGCATCACCTTTATTTTTTCCATAGCTCCGCGTCCACTTTTCGTTGGGTCTTCAGGCTTTTGTCGAAAACGGAGGCTTCCTCCCGGGACCAGAGGCCGGCCAGGTGATCAAGGTCGTGATAGAGCGTTTTTTTCTTCTTTTCCATCGTTTGTCCTCCCACAGCCTTTTCAAGGAGCGAAATGATCGCCTTATTCATGCTCACGCCTTTGCGTTCGGCCTCTTTCTTTATCGTTTTTTTCACTTTTTCGGGTATACTGCGCAGGGTAATTTGCTTCATCTCGCGCCTCCATATGACTCACCAACGATTCATAGTGAATCTATTATTGCAGCATTATGCACGCAAAGTCAACCGAAATAACGGCATAATTTCACAAGCGTCGGCACTCGCCATAAATTCCGGGAGTAAATTCACTTCAGATGCTTATCAAAAAACTCCCCCACTCTCTTCTCATACTCGCTCCCCGCTGCGGCAAGCGTTCCGCCGTGGTCCGCGCCGGGGATTATCCAGAGCTCTTTCGGCTCACCCGCGGCGGCAAATAGTTTTCTTCCATTGTCCGCAGGAATCAGCTTGTCCCCTTCCCCGGCGATGATCAGGATTGGCGTCGGCGCTATTGCCGCGATCACCTTGACGGGAGCAATGGCATCGACCTGTGTCTGGAAGTAGAGTCCATAGCCAAGGACGGTGAGATGAAGAAAGGGGAAGGCGGGCAGATGATAAAAACCGGTGATCGCCTCCCGCGCCTGATCGCGCAGGCTCGTGAATGCGCTGTCAGCGACGACGGCGGAGAATGCCCCGGTCTTCGCGGCTGCGAGGATCGCTGCTGACCCGCCCATTGAAAAACCATAGATCCCGATGCGCTTGGGATCGATCGTATCGCGCCTCGTCTTTAAAAACGCGAGTGCCGCTTCAATATCCTTTTGTTCATGCAAACCGAGCGACGTTCTCCTTCCGCTGCTTTCCCCATGGGCCCGGAAATCGAACAGGAGAACAAAGTATCCCCGATGTGAAAGCGATACCGCAAGCTCGGTGAAGTCAGACTTGTTTGCGCCAACCCCATGGCAGATCACTATCGCCGGTGATTTTTGGTCGTAACGAGCGGGTTTAACCAGCCAACCCTTTAAATCAATACCGTCCACACTGGTGAACGAGACCTCTTCGTAATCAGCTTTGTATACGGACGGCGGAATATGGAGTGGATACTTCGGAGGATGGGTGTTTGCGTAAACCAGGACGAACGAGAGTGCAACAACAAGGAGGACGATGCCGATAAGAATGTTCATGGCGGTTTTCATGATTTCAGTTTATGCTTCTCTTGACCCTGAACCCTGGACCCTTGCCCCTTGACCCTATCATTTAGTCCCAAACAAGGAAAAACCCGTTCATCTGGTTCATCCTTTCCGCCACCTTGTCCACTGTCTGCTGATCATGCCCCAGCACGTCGGGTGCAAAATCGATTATCTTTTTCGCAAAGACAGGGCTGTTCTCAGGTGGTCTTATGAAACGCGTCTCGAGCCAGTCCGGTCCCGCGCCTGTTACCATGAATGAGGCGTCTTTCTGTCGCTCCTTCAGCCAGGCGATGATAGCCATGGTATCAAGATGGTAGTTCGGCGCTTCGGTCCGCTGAAGCTTCAAAATGTCGTACGTAGCGTTTCCCTTGACGACCGTAACAATGTCGTTCAACTTGCCATAGCTCCTCTGGCTCCTGAAGAGCAGATACCCCTTTGCGCGCAACGATGCACGGTAGGAGGTGATGATCTCATCGGGTTGTTTCGTATGCACGCTGAAGCCTGCCAGCCGCGCCCTCTCAAAGCCCTCTTCGCCTTTCATGTTCGCCGAGTGCACAACATCCGTGACAAAGAATGGCTCTGCTTCCGCTCCCGCGGCGAGCTCCACCTGGCTGATCACGTCTGCAGGAAAACCAAGTTCCTTTCTCTGCTCCCCGGTGAGCACCGCGCGTTTGGGCTTGATGATTACCATCGGCACTGGTTTTTTGGGCTTAACCGGCTTTTCAGCTTTGCACGCGAAAAGAATACTGACGAGAAGGAGCACCAGTAGCGAATATCTACCTGCCATAGCGGATGTCGAAATGCCTGTATTCACCTTTGTAGGGCTCCCAGAAGATGTCCACCTTGCTCACCTGCGCTCCGGACGGACCGCGGTGGCACCAGCCGACGATCTCCTCGACCTTCTTCTTCTCCCCTTCGAACAAGGCCTGCACCGTACCGTCAGGAAGGTTCATGACCCATCCCCCCACGCCGATGCGGGTTGCCTCATCCTTCGTGCTCCCACGAAACCAGACGCCCTGTACGTAGCCGTGAACGATCACTCGTGCGCGAAGATGCTCCATACAGTCAAGCTCCAAGTGGGACCAAAAGGGCGTTTCTCGCGGAGGCGCGGAGTTCGCAGAGAAAGCTTAAATAATATTTCAGTTTAAAACAAGGCTTAAAGATTTTTTTGCGTCCTTTGCCTGTGCCCGCGCTTTGGCTTGTCCCCGCGTTATCGCAAGAGCAGGGTACGAGAAAATTTCTTCGCATTTTGAGAAAAATGCGATTTTCAGTACTGACCGCTCTCGCCTAGCGTCTTGGCCCTCTGTTGCTTGCTCCCTGGCCCGGACCCCTGGACCCCATTGGCTCTGTTCACGCGTCTCGGTCCCTTGCCCCCTGTGTAGGGACTCTTGTTTGGCCGGGGCCCGGAACTCTGCCATTTCCCCTCACTTCGCCCTTCATACCCTGCACCTTTGCCTCTCGAGTCGCTGCTTTTGCTGCCGGGCCAGGAACGCGGGGCCGGTTTTCTCCTGGTTTCCGGTCTCCCCGAGACTGCCCCTTGTGCAGGCCTGTCAAAGCCTGGCCTTGTTGTCGGGCGGCTCGTGCCAGATCTTGTTGCAGGGCGGGCACTGCTGTCTTTTCGCGGCCCGTAACCCGGGACTGCACCCGGCCCCTTGCTTCCTGGACCACTCTTTCTCGTACTGGGCCACGGTCGCTGGTCAGGCTTTCGTCTGACTTCCGGCCTCCCCATGGCTGCCCCGGGTGCGGGTCTGCCGGCGCCTGCTGTTGTTGCAGGGCGGCTCGAGGCCGGACGTGATTCCGGTCTGTACGTGCTGTCCCCTCGAGGCCCAAAACCTGCGGCTCCGCCGGGTCCTCTGCTTCCCGTAAAGGCGCTCCGGTTCGGCCGCGTCCCGGAAGCCGGTCTTCGTCCCTCTTCCCGCGTCTCGTACCTTGAGCCCCTGCTTCTGGATTCGCTGCTTTTAGTGCTGGCCCAGGAGCGCTGGGCCGGTACCCGTCTGGCCTCCCGATTTCCCGTTGTTGCTGGAGCTGTATTGCGAACTGACGCTCCCGTAGCCGTGCCGTGCTCGCTGTCTTCGCGCGTACGAACAGCATCGGGCCGCATTGTTCGATCGCTGCCCCTTGCTGATTCATCAACAGGGCGAGGTTTGATTATCTGGTTCTTCCTTCGTCCGTCTGTCGTATCCTGCATGACGATGGCTCCCGCAGGCCTTGTTCGTGCTGCATACTTCTTCGGCTGTCTCTCGTCGCGGCCCCTGACCGCTGTCCCCTGACCCCGGTACTCAGGCCTCGGACTTCTCGATCCCATGCCCGTGACAGCACCGGCCGGACCTTCTTTTCTCAACGACCGCGGGCTTCCTCATGCTCGCGGGCTGCAACGGTTTGACCTCTGTTTTTTGCGATAGGTCCATCAGCCCCTTGACCTCGATCGGCGTCAAATAGCGGAACGTCCCTTCCGGGAGATCGCCCAGCACCAGATTGCCGGTTTTGGTCCTCTTCAGCTTGATCACCGACCGTCCGACCCGATCGAACATGCGGCGTACCTGGCGCTTCCTGCCCTCAGTGATGGTGAGCTCGACCCACGAATTCGCTTCTTCCTTGCGGATCTTCCTGAGTTTCGCGGGCGCGGTCTTCCCGTCGTCGAGAAAGAGGCCCGTCTCGATCATTTCTATCTGCTTTTCGTCAAGCACGCCCTTGAGCTTCGCCAGATAGGTTTTTGGCAGTTCATGCTTGGGATGGGTGACCTGAAAGGCGAAATCCCCGTCATTCGTCATGATCAGCATGCCTTCGGTGTTGTAATCCAGCCTGCCCACGGGATAGACGCGGACCTTGACCCCTTTCAGCAGATCCTGCACTGTGGGCCTCCCTTCGGGGTCGGACATGGTCGTAACAAAGCCCACTGGTTTATTCAGCATGATATAGGTTTTCGGCTGATGCGGATTGATGAGTTTGCCGTCGACCTTGATGTGGTCCTTGGATGCGTCGGCCTTGGTGCCGAGTTCGGTTACCACCTGGCCGTTCACGCGCACCCTTCCTTCGGCGATCAGCTCTTCTGCGGCGCGGCGCGACGTTACTCCCGCGGCGGATATGATTTTTTGGATACGTTCTTCCATGTGTTCCTTTCGTGGATCAGCGCCTATTTTAGGTATGGTAGTATACAGGCAAACCGCGGGAAAAGCAATTCAGTGTTGATAATTGCGGGGGATTTCGTGAGATGACAACCTTGATTATCTCATAATAAAGTCATAATCTACTGCAGAGACGTAGCCTGCTCTTGCCTGTGGCCGCGATATGGCAACAGCAGGCTACGAAGGCGCGGCCATAAACAGAGACGCAGAGAAATGCATTTTGAAAATAATAAGGATTTTCTCTGCGTCTCAGCGGTTAACTTCGACTTATTGAAAGTACATCAACCTCAGGTGATGAAGATATCGCTCTAAAATCAGGTCGCAGCGCCGTTTCAGCGCCCCTTAGACAGGGTTCCTGACCATGAGCTCCAAGTGAATTGCGGATTTCGGATCAAGGAATGACCCGTGAACAGAGCGACGCACAGGAAGCCGGACTACATCGTCCCCAATCCGTACGTCTTCATGATGGCTTCCTGGGCCGCGTTTATCAGTTTGAACGACTCCTTCAGCATCGTCCTGTCCAGCGCGCCGAGGCCCTGGGGATCGACCAGGTTGTCCGGCTCGACCCCTGCCTGGATCTGTTGGTACTGGTGCCTGAGCCTCAGCGACATCAGAAATTCGAAGGCCTGTTCCAGTTCATCGGAAAACGGTCCCAGGACGCCGCAGCGGTCCTTCACCTCCGTGAGACGCTCGATCGTGCCGGTATGGTATACCTGCAATCCCAGCGCGGAAAGCCGCGCAGCATCAATGATCGGGCTCAGCCCATTGATCTTGATGTTGAACTTCCCCTTCTGGACACCGGTCCGCGCGCAGCGGATATTCCCGAAGAAATCAAGCGGCGGTCTGTTCTTGAGCACGGCACCTGCCATATTGGCGAGGAAAAGGGCACGGTCCTTGATCTCGTGCCCCAGGAACGCCCGGAGCCTTTCCGCGAGCAGCAGATCGCCATGAATGGGCCGGAAATCGAAGAAGATCAGTGACCGGAGGACTGATTCCGGCGTGGGGTTCTGGATCCATTCCGCAAAGTATCTTTTCCAGACGCTGAGCGGTTGTCGCCATGCCGGATTGCTCGCCATGTAGTCGGCGCTGCACGGCGGAAACCCGCACCGCGCCAGGGCGTCCTTCATGCGCAGGCTGAACTCAGAGAAATACCGGTTGGCCTCATCCCCGTTGTCCGGCAGATCCTCATAGATTATGGCGTTGTCCTGGTCCGTCTTGAAAGTCTGCTCCTTCCTGCCCTCACTGCCGAACGTGATCCAGCAGTAAGCAACAGGAGGCCGCCCCATCCTGTCCTCCGTGATCTCCAGGACCTTTTTGAGCAGCCGGTCATTGATCTCGCTGATGATCCTGATGATATTGCTCGCCTTGGCGCCTTCCTTGATGAGAATAGTGATGACCCTGTCAATTTTGGTCGCAGCGGGCACGAGCCCGTCGATCGTGTCCCGGGTCTCTATCTCACGGGCAAGAGAGAGCGGAGATGTCCCCTGCAGCATCATGAGATCGTGGCTGGTCAGGATCCCTTTCAGTTCCCCCTTGCTCACTACGAGCAGGTGGTGGATATTGTAGCGCATCATTTTAATGAGCGCCTCGAAACAGTGGTCGCGCGCGTCCGCCTTGATGAGCGTTACGCTCATGATGTCTCCCACGCGCCCCGCGATGTCCCTGCCCCGGGAGACTACCTTGTTCCTCAAGTCCTTGTCCGTGATCATGCCGGACGGCAGCCCCTGGTCGTCGAGCAGGACCAGGGAACTGATATTGCGGTCCGCCATGGTCTTCGCCGCCTCGCGGATGGAGATATCCTCCGATGCCGTGATCACCTCCCTCGTGGCAAGATCGGCCAGGATGTTCGTGAACAGGAGCTTGTCTCCGCCTCCGTACAAGAGCGTCCGGTCTCGGATCTCCTTATAGGCCATATCGAGAAGTCGTTTCAGCAGGGTGCGGAGGCAGAATTCGGAGAACGCGGCGTTCGTACTCAGCAGTCCGAGGGCCGTCTCCTTCCTGAGCTGGTAGCATGACGTGTCTTCCGAGGCGATGATCGTGTCCTGCGACACCTCGCTGAACAGAAAGGAGCGCAGGCCGAAGAATTCGCCGCTCGACCGGAAATCGACCAGCACCTCTTCCAACTCGTTCGTTCTGACAAAGACCTTGACCGATCCGGTCCGGATGATGTTGAGGTGCTCTGCAACAGGCCCGTTCTGGCGGAGGATCTTCTCTCCCCGGGGATAAAACACCAGGGACATGTCCTTTACAAGATCGGTGAGGACCGCATTGTCGAGGGAGTCGAAGGGCGGAGTTTGTTTCAGAAAGGTGATAGTGTCTTTAGTGATCATGAGTGCCGGTCCAGGGCGGGGTCAGGCAGCCGGTTTGTCGAGTGCCTTTCTGACCGCCTTCTTCATCTCGTCGTGCATCAGGGGCTTGATGATGAAATCGCAGGCCCCAGCCTTAATGGAATCCACGGCCGTGGTCAGGGAAGCATAGGCCGTGATGACCATCACTTTTTGCGCGGGATTCTTCTTGCGGTACTTCGTCAGGAGTTCGATGCCGCTGATGCCGGGAAGGATGATGTCCGTGATAATGAGGTCGTAGGACCTGTCTTCGAGGAACTTGAATGCCGCTTCGGCGCTGTCTGCGCTGTCCACCTCATAGCCGTCGCGCAGGAACACCCTTTTCAGGGATTCGCAGAGCGTGTCTTCGTCCTCAATGATGAGCAGTCGTTCAGCCATAGCACCTCACCGGATGTCGGATCTGTATCGCGGTACTGCCGGGGCGTATGCTACTCGTACTTGTTGTTCTTAACCATATAATATCATTTCTTCGGGCAGATGAAAAGCAAATAAAGCGATGTGCAAAGATCGGGCGGATTACGAGAAATAAGGACTGAAAGAGGGCTAATAGGATTAGCCATGAACCGCCTGAATATTTTCTGCTCAAGCAAATCCCTGCTCTTGTCGACCCGCTCCCGGGTCTTCAGCCACTCAAGCCGGACGGAACCGACAGGCATAATGACAGCCTGCAATTCCCGGTTTATGGATGTCTCCTCACCATGCTTCCTGATCATATACATAGCAACACACAACCTTTATTCGTGAATAACCGATAAAAAAACCCCGAGTCTTTACAAAACTCAGGGTGTTCAATTCAGCCAGTGGTGAGGTCATCTCATGCGACAGCCTTCACTGTTCTCTCTTCGCCAGCCACTCCTTAAGACGCGGACATTTTTTCTTTGCCCTGTTCCCGTCGCAGTCACCGCAGATGGTCATGTCCTGACTGCACGGGGTGAAACCTTCAGAGCGATGAGTATTCTCTGTTTTTTTATTCTTCGCGCTGCGCGCTTTCTCAATACTGGTAACTTTCGACATGATGAACGATAAATGTTTGTTCTGACTTCTGACCCCTGGCTCCTGAACCCTGACTCCGAACCCTGTTGTATTAATCCAACCGGTAATTCGGCGCCTCTTTGGTGATCACCACGTCGTGCACATGCGACTCGCGCAGGCCCGCTACCGTGATCTTGATGAATTGCGCCCGGTCCTTCAGCATCTTCAGGTTCTCGCACCCGCAGTAGCCCATGCCTGCCCGCACGCCGCCGATAAGCTGGTGCACGCTCGCCGAGAGGGTCCCCTTGTACGGCACGCGGCCCTCGATGCCCTCGGGTACGAGTTTGGACTTTTCCTCTTCGTGGGCCTGGAAGTAGCGGTCCTTGCTGCCCCGCTCCATGGCGCCGATGGAGCCCATGCCGCGGTAGACCTTGTAGCTCCTGCCCTGGAACAGCACGCTCTCGCCCGGGCTCTCTTCAGTGCCCGCGAAAAGACCGCCGATCATGACCAGGGATGCGCCGGCTGCCAGTGCCTTGGTGACGTCGCCCGAGAACTTGATGCCGCCGTCGGCAATGACCGGGATGCCGGTCTTGTCCGCCTCTTTGCAGCAGTCCATGATCGCGGTGATCTGCGGCACGCCTGCGCCGGACACCACACGCGTGGTGCAGATGGAGCCGGGACCGATGCCGACCTTCACGCAGTCCGCTCCCGCACGGATGAGGTCTTTTGCCGCCTCGGCAGTGGCGATGTTCCCTGCCACCACATCGAGATCGGGATATTTTTTCTTGATCCCCCTGACCGCGTCGATGACACCCTGGGAATGGCCATGGGCCGTGTCTATAACGATGATGTCGACGCCGGCCTTGAGCAGCGCGGGCACGCGCTCCGAATAGTCGCCCACGCCGACTGCGGCACCCACGCGTAAGCGCCCATGCTTGTCCTTGCAGGCATTCGGATATTTGATCTTTTTCTCGATGTCCTTGATCGTGATAAGGCCGCGCAGGCTGAAGTCCTTGTCAACGATGAGCAGTTTTTCGATCTTGTACTTCTGGAGGATCTTCATTGCCTTGTCAAGCGTGGTCCCGAGCGGCGCCGTGACAAGATGGTCCTTGGTCATGACGTCGGATACCTTGAGGCTCAGCCGGGTCTCGAAGCGGAGATCGCGGTTCGTCAGGATGCCTACGAGTTTATGGCCCTTGGTCACCGGCACGCCCGAGATGCGGTACTTCTTCATCACATCCAGGGCATCGGAGATCCTGGCGTCGGGCGAGATGGTGATGGGGTCGATGATCATGCCGCTTTCCGACTTCTTGACCTTGTCGACCTCTTCTGCCTGCGCATCGATGGGGAGCGCCTTGTGGATGAACCCGAGGCCACCCTCCTGGGCCAGGGCAATGGCGAGCTTCGCCTCCGTCACCGTGTCCATGGCCGCGCTCACGAGCGGGATATTGAGGATGATCCTCTTGGTGAGCTGCGTCCGGACGTCCGCGTCCTTGGGCAGGATATCTGATTTTGCAGGCAAGAGCAGCACGTCATCAAAGGTGAGACCTTCGCGAATCGGACCGACAACCATTGAGATTCTCCTTTGGATAGAAAAAGATGATGAAGCACGATAGAGAATACCTGATCACTGCCGCCGCGGGATGTTTATGATCATGCATCCTGTATCAGGTATCTGTTACTTTACCACACCAGCTGGATAAACCTCAAGGAAAACCGGATCATTCAAACCCCGATTCCTTGTTCAGGAACGGGTTCTCCCTGCGCTCTTCGCCGATCGTGGTCGCGGGGCCATGGCCGCAGAAGACCTTGGTATCGTCCGGCAGGGTCATAAGGTTCGTCTTGATCGAGCGGATCAGGGTCATGAGGTCGCCTCCCGGCAGGTCGGTCCTGCCGATGGAGCCGGCAAAAAGCGAGTCGCCGGTAAAGACCATCCCCTGATCAAGCAGACTGATGCCGCCCGGAGAATGGCCGGGGGTGTGCAGGACCTTGAGAGAAACTTCGCCCGCAGTGATAATATCACCGTGCTTCACATACCGGTCAGCCCGGGGAGACGATTGTGTATTCATGCCAAAAGCCTGCGAATGCTGAGATGCTGAAGCCATCACCGGCGCATCGCCCTCATGGATGAGCAGTTCGGCACCCGTGGCATCCTTAAGAGCCTTGTTCGCTCCCACGTGGTCGAAGTGACCGTGGGTGATCACAATGTATTTGACGTTGAAGCCCTTGTCCCTGATGATCTTCAGGATTTCCTGCGCATCATCTCCCGGATCGATGACCACTGCTTCTTTGGTCTTTTCGTCCGCAAGGATGAAGCAGTTCACCTGGAGCGGGCCTACAACAAGCCGTATTAAGATCATGAATACCTGCTTTCACCACAGAGGTCACAGAGAAAATCTCAATTCAGGGTGTTATGAAGAGTCGAAAACCATGCCCCCTTCAACATAGACTATCGTGTTGCTTGAGCTTTCCTCTGTGTGCTCTGTGGTTAATGTTCTTTTTCTTTTCCAGCTCCAGCAGTTTTTTCTTCATCCCCACGCCTGCCGAGAACCCGCCCAGCTTACCTGCCGAGCTGATGACCCGGTGACAGGGGACGATGATCGGAATGGGATTCGCTCCCATGGCCTGGCCCACGGCCCGGGCAGCCTTCGGATTCTTGACCCTCTTTGCGATCCACGCATAGGACTGCGTCTCGCCATGTGAGATCTCGGCTGTCGCTTTCCAGACCGCCTGCTGAAAGGCAGTATAATAACGCATATCAAGAGGCAGGTCAAATGAAACACGTGCGCCGGAGAAGTACCTCTTGAGAAGTTTTAAGGCCTTTGCTAATATCCTTTCAACCACCCTCTCGCCCCCCTTTGCTAACGGAGGGACCCCCAAACCTCCCCCTGTGAAAAATGGGGATCGAGGGTGATTCGAGTTTCTGCATTCATCACCTGCTTGTGAGAACTCTGCAAGCTCCTGCTCAACTTCCACCTTATCCTTTTTCGGTAATACGACCATGCAAATCCCGCGTTCGGAGGCAGCCACCCCGACCCATCCAAGTGGAGTGACAAAAATAGCCCTTTTTATTCTGCGATCCGTGCTCACTCTTACCTTCCCGCCTTCCCAACTTCCGTCCTTCGTCTCCTGCTCACGATTCCCCACATGAACTTCAGTTCCTCGCTTCTCAACATCACCATGACGATGATGTAGAACAGCACGCTTACTGTCAAGCCGCCAACAAGCAGCTCGGCCTTATACAGGGTATGCCCGCGGAGTTCCCATACCGGTTGTGTGCTGACCCACCATCCTATCACACCCATGGCAATGGATGCGGGTATGATCTTGAGAAGCGATCTCAGTATCCGCTTCCCGTCCATACGGCCTATCTTTTTCCTGAGCTGCACGGTCAGCAAGCCAATGTTCAATGCGGCTGCAAGCGAGTTGGCAAGTGCCAGGCCGCCATGTTCAAGTTTTGTCCATGTGATGAAGACAGCGCTGAGCAGGATATTCGTCAAGAGCGCGATGACCGCTATTTTGACCGGCGTTTTGGTATCCTGGAGCGCATAGAATGCCTGGGAAACGAGCCTCACACCGGCAAAGGCCCAGAGCCCCACGGAATAGAACAGCATCGCCGCAGCCACTCCCTGGGTGGAGAGACGGTCGAACTGGCCGTGTTCCAGCAGAAGGCTCACGATCGGCACGCGGAGCGTGATAAGCCCTGCCATAGCCGGGAACATGATGAAGAACACCAGCCTGAGCCCGAGCGAGAGTGTTTCCCGAAATTCCTCGGTCTCGCGACGCGCTGCCTGTGCGGACATGGTCGGGAGCACGGCAGTGGCAATGGCGATGCCGAAGATGCCGAGGGGGAAGTGGATGAATCTCATGCCGTAGAATAAATACGTTATGCTTCCCGTTGCGAGGAAGGACGCGAAGATGGTGCCGATGAAGTTATTGACCTGGCTCACCGATGAACTGATGAAGACCGGAATGGCAAGCATGCCGATCTTTGTAACGCCAGGATGCGTGGGTTCGAACTGCGGCCGCATCATCATCCCCTGCTTCTTGAGCGCCGGCACCTGGATCAGGAACTGGCACATTCCACCGAGGACGACCCCGACAGCCACACCAAGGATCGGTTCCGACAGGAACCGTGTGCTCAGCAGCACGGCCGAGATGGTCATCACGTTCAACATCACCGGAGACAAGGCCGGCGTGAGGAACTGGCGGAGGGAGTTCAGCATGCCCATGGCGAGCGCCGCAAGCCCGATGAACAAAAGATAGGGGAACATGATGCGCGTGAGCATCACGCCGAGGACATACTTGTCGTGCTCTGCCCGGTACGCCCAGCCCCAGGCAACCACCTTGACCACATAAGGAGCGAAGATGATGCCCAGCCCGGTCAGGACGATCAGGATCACCAGCAGGCGGGCAAACACAGCATTCGCCAGGTGACGGGCGCTTTCTCTGGATTCCTTAGTGAGCGTCTCGGTAAAAACCGGGATGAACGCCGCGGACATCGAACCTTCGGCCAAAAGTTCGCGCAGAAGGTTCGGGATGCGGTACGCAACGTAGAAGGCATCCGCGGCCAGGCCCGTGCCGAAGGCCCAGGACATGACCATGTCGCGGATATACCCCATGACGCGGCTGGCAAGCGTGGCAGCGCCGACAACGCCTGCTGCTTTTGCGACCTTTACCTGTTCAGACATGCAGATCCACCTCGAAGGGAAAGCGAAAATAAGTGGTCACTTTATCAGAAAACAGCTGGTAAGAAAAGGATTTTTTTCTTGACACCTAACGGCCCTTTGTGTTAAAAGATGGTTCTGGTTTTAACCCCTAAGGAGGCAAGAAGTGGCAATTCATAAATCCGTGATCAAAAGGCAGAAACAAGCCGACAAGCAGCAACTCATCAACAAGTCCGCGAAATCCATGCTCAAGACCCTGGCAAAGAAGGTGGAGCAGGCCGTGGAGGCCAAGAACGCCGATGTCGCCAAGGCAGCCATGGTCAATGCCATGAAGGCCTATGACAAGGCCGCGTCAAAGGGGATCCTGCACAAGAGCACCGCTTCCCGGAAGATCTCACGCCTGTCGAAGAAAGTGGGCAAAATTACCGCCGCATAACCAAAAAGTAACAAGTAGAGAAGGCAAACATGGCAGGAAGTTGATAAAAGGCTTGGCGTCCTTTCACGTATCCTCTTTCCGTTCCTGCCTTCTCACCTTCCTCTGTATCCTATCCCCCGCATAATTTCAGGATCATCCGCTCCAGGACCAATCTGCCGTTCAATCCGCTCGACTTGAGCGCTTTATCCGATGCCAGCAAAACAGCAAAAACCTCGCGCAGTTCATCCAGGGAATACCTCCGCATCTGTTCCTTGAACAGGCCGGCCTGATGAAAAATCACTCTGAGCTTTTTCGTAATATCATCTGGTCCCATGCCTGATGCCTCCATTGCCTTTGCCTGCATGAGCCTGCGAAAGTTCCAGGCGATCGAGCCGAGCAGGCCCACGGGCGCTTCACCTTCCTGGACCAGACGCGAAAGGATAAGAAAGGACTTTTCCCGGTCCTTCTGACCCAGCGCCGCCGCAAGGTCGAAGGAGGAGTACTCCCGGAAGTCCCCCACCACGGTCTTTACGTCATCAAAGGTGATGGCTTTTTTCTCTTTTACGGAGATGAGGACCTTCTCGAGCTCGTTGCCTATCTTCTGGAGATCATTCCCGAGTGTCTGCCACAGGAATTGGGCCGCGTCACGCTGTATTGCCAGGCCCCGTGTCCTTGCCCATACCTCGATCCAGGCAATGATCTCACGGTCCAGGAGCGCGTAGAACCGCGTCACCGCGCCATGGGCCTCTACGGCCGAGGTCACGGATTTTTTATCATATCTTTCCTGGCTCGAGAGAAGGAGCAGGCAGGTGCTGGGTGAAGGATCGTTGAGATAAGGGATCAATTCTTCAAGGTCCCCTGCCTTGAACGCATTGATCTCTTTCGCGATCACGAGCCGCTTTTCGGACATGAACGGGAGCGTCTGGCAGAGGTTCACCAGTTCGGATGCAGAAGTATCCTTGCAGTATAATGTATTGAAGTTGAAATCCCTGGCCCCCGGATCAACGACCTTGTTGATGATGAGGTCAACCGCCTCCTGGATCAGGAATTCTTCTTCGCCGAAGAACAGGTAGAGGGGAAGGATCTTCCCTTGCTTGAGGCTCGATATGAGGTCCTGATATTTAAGCATCTGCCTTTATACGAATCCGACGTCAACGTTCAACATCCGAATGCCAAGCACATTTCACCCGATCGCATGCCAAATGGTCTTTTTGATATTGTGAGTTCGATTGAACTTTGTATGTTGAACTTTTCCTCAAAACCCCTCCAGCAGCCTGCTCCGGAGCGTCGAGGCAACGTCACGACTTGCGGTCTTGAGGGCCGCTTCCTTCGCTATCTTCGTACTGGTGATATCTCCCAGTGTTACCTGATAGCTGGACACGAAAACAGAGCCGAGACCCTTTTCCTGCCAGATGATCTTATGGGTCTTGACGTCCTCAACGGTCACATTCACGCCGATGCCGACCGTATAGGACTGAACATAATTGTCAGTTGTATAGCTGGAAGGGGTCATGTCGAATTTTGTCACCGATCCCTTGAGCACAAGGTCGGCTGCCTCTGAACTGACGACCTTTAACCTGCCGTCCGCAAGGAACTCATCCACCACAGCCTTGGTCACCTCGACATCAACATAGGGCTCATTGGTGTCATTGACGAAGGCCAAAATAGCAATGGTCCTGGAGTCTTCGGGCACGACCCCTCCCACCGGGGTGAACCGATAGCCGCAGGAGGAGAGCAGCAGAAAGAAGAACAGAACGACAGCGAGAGACGATGGACGACCGTTCGCTTCGCTCACTGGGACGATGGACGCATGTTTCAATGCCTTTTCGTCCCTCGTCCTTCGTCCCTCGCTCCTCGTCTCTCGTCCCTCGTCCCTCATTCCTTTTCTATCGTCTCTCGTCATTCGTCCCTCTTCCCCCGTCTCTCGCACTATATCGCCTCTCACACCACCACATTCACCAGTTTACCCTGCACCACGATCACCTTTTTCGGCGGATTGCCGGCGGTAAATTCCCTGACCTTCGGGTCCGCGAGCGCCGCTGTTTCAACATCCTTATCGGAACTCCCTGCAGGCAGCGTGAGTTTGCTTCTGACCTTACCGTTCACCTGCACCACGATGACGACCTCCGTTGCCACGATCGCACCGGGATCATACTGCGGCCAGGCCGCGTTCGCAATCGTGCCCTTCCCTCCGAGCGACTCCCAGAGCTCCTCGGCAAAATGCGGCGCAAAGGGGGCGAGGAGCAGCGTGAGCGCATCGATGGCAGCACGAACCACCGGAAGCTTGTCATTGGTCACGCTGCTCGACGTATAATCGTACATCTCGTTCACCATTTCCATGAGTGCCGCGATCGCGGTGTTGAAATGGAACTCGCGCTCGATATCTTCGGTCACCTTTTTGATGGTCAGGTGGGTCTTGCGGTACAGTTTGTCGCCACGCGCCTCGGAACCGGCAGGTTTGAGGTTCCGAACAGCATCGCTGTGTTTGTATACGATCGCCCAGACACGGTGCAGGAACCGGTACGCGCCGTCCACACCCTGGTCGTTCCATTCGAGGTCACGCTCCGGCGGAGCGGCAAAGAGCGAGAACAGCCGGGCAGTATCCGCGCCGTACTTCGTAAGGATGAAATCCGGGTCCACCACATTGCCCTTGGACTTGCTCATCTTGGCGCCGTCCTTGATCACCATGCCCTGGGTCAGGAGATTTATGAACGGCTCGTCCCCGTCAAAGAGGCCAAGGTCGCGGATCACCTTGGTAAAGAACCGCGCGTAGAGCAGGTGAAGCACGGCGTGCTCGATGCCTCCGATGTACTGGTCCACGCTCATCCAGTACCCGGCCGCCTTTTTGTCAAAGGGCGCCTTGTCCTCTTTCGGAGAGCAATAGCGCAGAAAATACCAGGACGAGTCCACGAACGTGTCCATGGTGTCCGTCTCGCGCCGGGCCGCGCCTCCGCACTTCGGACAGGTGGTTTCACGGAAGGACTTCGACTCCACAAGGGGTGAACGCCCCTTGCCCGTGAATTCCACATCCATCGGCAATCTGACCGGCAGCTGTTCAACGGGAACAGGGACGGTCCCGCACGTGTCGCAGTAAATGATCGGGATCGGCGTGCCCCAGTAGCGCTGGCGCGAGATGCCCCAGTCGCGCAGCCTCCAATTGACCGTTCGCTTGCCGAGCTTGTCCGCTTCCACATGATCGGCGATCTTCTCTTTTGCCGCACTGTTCGTGAGTCCGTCGAAGGCACCTGAGTTCGCCATGGTCCCGTCCCCGGTGTAGGCCTGTTTCATCGTTTCAGCAACAAGATCGTTTTCGGGGCTCTGGATCACGACCCTGATCACCAGACCGTACTTCTTCGCGAACTCGAAGTCGCGCTGATCGTGCGCAGGCACGGACATGATCGCGCCGGTGCCGTACTCCATGAGCACGAAGTTGCCGACCCAGATCGGGACCTTTTCGTTGTTCAGGGGATTGATCGCATAGGCGCCGGTAAAGATGCCTTCTTTTTCCTGCTTCTCGTCGGTGCGGCTGGCCTTGTCCTCGCTCATCACTCGCTGGCAAAAAACGCGGACCTCATCAGCCTGCGCCTTCCCTTTGATAAGCGATTCGAGCATGGGATGTTCGGGCGCGATGCTCATGAAGGTCACGCCAAAAAGCGTGTCCTGTCGGGTGGTGAAGATCGTCAGTTTTTCTCCCGTCCCTTCAATGAGGAAGTCCACTTCCACGCCCGTGGACTTGCCGATCCAGTTCCGCTGCATCGTGAGCACACGCTCGGGCCAGCCCGGAAGCTTGTCGCAGTAGGATAAAAGCTCTTCCGCATACTGCGTGATCTTGAAGAACCATTGCTCCAGCTCCTTGTGCGTGACCACGGCACTGCAACGCCAGCAGAGACCTTCCTCCACCTGCTCGTTCGCAAGCACGGTGTTGCACGACGGGCACCAGTTCACATACGAACGCTTTTTGTACGCCAGGCCCCGCTCATACATCTTGACGAAAAGCCATTGGTTCCAGCGATAGTACTCCTCAAGACAGGTGGCCACCTCGCGGTCCCAGTCATAGGACAGGCCGAGACGCTTGAGCTGCTTGTCCCGCATGAAAGCGATGTTCTCGAGGGTCCATTTCTGGGGATGCGTGCCGTGCTTGATGGCCGCGTTCTCCGCGGGGAGACCGAAGGAGTCCCAGCCCATCGGGTGAAGCACGTTGAACCCGCGCATCCTCTTGTAACGGGAGATCACATCGCCGATGGCGTAGTTCCGCACATGGCCCATATGGATCCTGCCCGATGGATACGGGAACATCTCAAGACAATAGTACTTGGGCTTCGAGGCGTCCTCGGTGACCGTGAAGGTTTTGTTGTCCTGCCAGTAGCGCTGCCACCGTTCTTCGACGTTATGAAAATCGTACCGTTCTTCCAACAAATCCTCCTGCGGGATTATCGTGAGATACCTGCAAGAAGCAAACAGGCATACACCTTGCGTTCATCTCTGTTTGCTAATGTCTTGGTTGTGTTTTGACAAAGTGCTCAATAATGACGAGAGACTTTGTATCGCAGTCCATGAATTTCACACCGTACCGGTGTCTCACCGACATGGTCTCCTCTATGCGTTTGACCATACAGGACATCGTGATTTCACTGTGGCCGATATTAAATGCGCAGGTCATCCGCTCGCCAAGCTTGAGCACATGGTCGGTTTCCAGCAGCATCCCGGAGATGCTGATATTCTGAGACTGGGCGAAAAAGGGGGTGTTCCCCTCCAGGCCTTTTATGGAAACGCGCAGCAATGCCCGCATGTCCTTCCGTTGCGGGACGACAAGCAACTCGGATGCTTTCCACAGAAGCTCGCCGGGATCCACCGGCTTCCGAATGACGACGTTGGCACCCGCTTTCCGGCATTCTGACGGGGAGATCTCGGTTTCGCCACAAACGAGAATGATCGACACGAATTTCAACTCTGCGTCGCTCCGAATCAGGGAACAGAGCTTGGCGCCGCCCATCAGTGGCAAGGTGGCGTCGGTGATGATGAGGTCCGCTCTTTTGACGCTGTGAAGGTTGAGTATTTCCTCGGTTGACCACGCGGGAATGAACGTGATGCCGCTCCTTTTAAAGATCGTGTTGCTTCCCTCCAGGTCATGCAAGAGGCTTCTGGTCTATTATGATTTTTTTCATACCACGAAGCCCCTGCGTCGAATAAACGCTGAAGCATCACATCCCAGGGGTGGTTGTTGTGAACAGCGAGAATATGTTAAGACCATCCGCACGCAGCACTATTCTCTAAGCCACCCCGGGTACGCATCGGCCTTCCGCGCCTCTTCGGGTAGCTCAACCTCAAGCTCATGCTTTTTTCGGGCAACATCCTTTTCGAGTGTTTCTTTCTTCTTCTCCCGGCTGGATCGGGATTTCTTTTTGTTGCTGCTGTTCTTGGCAGTCAACCTCTTAGGCTTATTTTCATCTTCCCTTTCCTGCTTCAGGAAGAGATCGTATTTGTCCTGCAAGGCTGCCAGCTCTTTCCTGAGTTTCGCCGCCCTTTTGCGCCAGTGTTCCTCTCCCTTGCCATACTTGTCCTTATGGTCTTTAAGGGATGCTGACGGCATCCTGGTCGAAGCGGACTTCTCTCCAACGCTGACCCGGCGTTCGTCTGGTTTCACTGCTGCGGCGTTGTTCCGGTACTCCTGCGGCACCTGTTCCCGATCGTTTGTAAAGAATTCCTTCCCTTCCCTGTCAACCCAGCGATAGAACTCAGCCCGGGCAAACGAAGCGGACAGGAACAGCAGGCACACGGTCAGAACGGCACATCTTCGCATGGAGACCTCCTCTGGAATAATTCAGAAAATAACACAAATACCGGGGCTTCGCAAGGTTTTTTCTTGTGCTGCTGAGAGCAAAAGTGCTATAGTGCGCTGCACCAATCCTAAAACATAAAATTCTGATCTCTGAACAGAACGGGAACCATATTCTTCCGGAATTGAGATATTGGAATTTAGAAACTGTATGTATAATCATGCCTAAACCAGTTGTCGCCATAGTCGGCCGTCCGAACGTCGGCAAATCCACCCTTTTCAACCGGATCATCGGCAGGAACTTTGCCGTCGTCGATAACTTGCCCGGCGTGACCAGGGACCGGAACTACGCTGAGGCAGAGTGGATGGGGAAACACTTCCTCCTCGTGGACACCGGAGGGTTCGAGCCCGAGACCGAGGACATCATGTTCACAAAGATGCGCGAGCAGACCACCCTCGCCGTGGAGGAAGCGGATTTCATCATCTTCCTCATGGACGGCAAAGAGGGTCTGCTTCCGGCGGACATCGAGGTATCGCACCGCCTCAGGGCCTCGGGTAAACCCGTACTCTACGCCTTGAACAAGGTGGATGGGGAGCGTCACGAAGGGCTCATCCCGGACTTTTATCGCCTCGGCATCGATACCCTCTACCCCATTTCTGCCCAGCACGGGCAGGGATTTTCCGACCTCATGGATGCGCTCAGCAATCACCTGCCGGAAACGCCTCCGCAGTCGGAAGAAAAACAGGTCGTGGAGATTCCAAGGATCGCCATCATTGGACGGCCGAACGTAGGAAAATCGTCTTTCGTGAATGCGCTCATGGGCGAAGACCGGATGATCGTGAGTCCTGTTGCAGGTACGACCAGGGACGCAGTAGACAGCGTCTATACGTATTACGGAAAACAGTATATCCTCGTTGATACGGCAGGCATCCGGAGCCGCGGCAAGATCAGCCACGGAGTGGAAAAGTACAGCGTCATGCGCGCCATGAAGGGCATTGAGCGGGCGGACGTGGCACTTGTACTGATCGACGCCTCCGAGGGCATCACCGAGCAGGATGAACGTATCGTGGGATTGGCGCATGAGGCCGGCAAGGGGATCATCCTCGTCCTGAACAAGTGGGACCTCGTTCCTGACAAGGAAGAGGGGTACAAACGCTTCATGGCGAATGTCCAGCAGCGGCTCAAGTTCGCTGATTACGCCTCGGTGATCACCATCTCGGCAATCACCCGCCAGCGCATCACCAAGGTCTTTGAAGAGATCGACAAAGTGATGGAGGAGACCCAGCGTCGCGTGTCCACCGCCGAGCTCAACAGGGTCTTTTCGCAGCTCGTTGCACGCCATGAACCGCCGCTCTACCGCGCCAAACGCGTAAAATATTACTATGCCACTCAGGTGGGGATCAAGCCGCCGACATTCGTTGTGTTTGTAAACTACCCGTCAGGCGTACATTTCTCGTACATCCGCTATATTGAGAACAACCTTCGCCAGGCCTTCGGGTTCCACGGTACGCCCGTGAGGATCTTCGCAAAAAGCCGGAGAGAGGAACAGCCGCGGGGCAGGAGCAAAAACCTTAAAAAAATAAGTTGACTTTTCTGGTCAATACAGAGTATGATTATCAAAAATAGGGAAATGAAGAGATGTGAGTTTTTGTTAATTGTAGGCTGCAAAAACTACTTTTAAGTTTGCGGTCTTTTTTTTGTGCAAAAAAGTCAGCCACGGATTAATCAAGGAGGAACAGATGTCAAACGGCTTAGTAAAATGGTTTAACGATGCAAAGGGTTTTGGTTTTATCACCACCGAAGAGGGCAGTGATGTTTTCGTCCACTTCTCGGCCATTCAAGGAGATGGTTTCAGGTCCTTGTCGGAAGGAGATGCTGTCAGTTTCGATGTTGAAAAAGGCGCCAAAGGGCTCCAGGCGGTCAATGTCGTAAAACAGTAAGAACATTCGCAGATCTCCGTTTCTTTTAGGGAGCTGTCATAAACTATTCTTGCAGCTATTTTTAGAATTAACAATAACACGGGAGGTAACATGGCTAAGAAGCTCTATGTCGGCAATCTGTCGTACAATATTTCTGAAGAAGAACTCAAGAATGTCTTTACTCCCATCGGAGAAGTACTGTCATGTAAGATCATTACCGATGCCGCAACCGGCCGTTCAAAGGGATTCGGCTTCGTTGAAATGGCAAATGATGAGGATGCGGACAAGGCCGTTTCGACCCTGAACGGAACGACCGTTATGGATCGAGCGCTGAACGTGAGCGAGGCTCGGCCTCAGACTGAACGGGCTGGTGGACGTGGCGGCAGGCCCGGTGGTGGCGGAAGGGGCGGATTCGACCGTGGTGGATCCAGCGGCGGCGGAAGGAATAAAAATTCTTGGAGATAAGAGTTGACGACAAAAATATTGAGAAAGCGATCAGGCTCCTCAAACGGAAAATGCAGAACGACGGTCTTTTCAGGGAGCTGAAAAACAGGCGTTTTTATGAAAAGCCCTCCTTAAAAAAGAAACGGAAGCGGATTGAAGCACAGAAGAGGAAGCAGAAGAGCCTGAGAAACAGCAGGCAGAACAGGACGTAGCTTAGATCAATTTCGTTCGCATAATTCCCGGAGATTAAAACGAGTTTCAGAACAGGTTCTGGGCCTCGCTTTTCCGGTTTTTATTTCATCCTTCTTTATCATTCCCTTTTCGTCCCCATCGCAACATTAGTCCACTAATGTCGTCGAGATATTAAGACGATCGTCTTAATTTACGCGAAACCTTTTCTGCCTTAGCAATACACCAAAGTTCTGTGTATCGTAGGCGTTGCTGTCAGAATCCCAATACTTTCAACACATCATGTCACTGCCCAATATAAAATAAGTTAGGCGGGATTCCTATCCCGCCTAACATTTCAAACAATAATGCTCCAACCCTGCTGTTTCGTTATCTTTTTACGGTCCAGGTTCACCCTGCACGGTCCAACTCAGGTTAAATACCGTTGCCAGAGTTCCCGAATATGCCTGGATCCATGAAATGCCGGTTTGATCCTTTCCTGCGGTATACGCTATCGCTGTCCCTGTTCCTGATGATACTACAGGATTTGCAGATGGAAGATTTTCCGAGCTCCAATAGAGCGTAGCCCTGCCAGAATCATCGGTTTCTGCCACAATTTTGTTCAATGCTCCTGAACCATGCACTACTGTATGATAGGTATTATCCGAATACCAGAAGCCATTTCCTGTGGAACCCCCTGTGTACAAGGTAATACATATCTTGTTTCTTGGCGCTCCTGCGTTATCCGTCACCGTATAGGTCAATGGTGAAATAAGGACCGTACCACCTAAAGAGGGAAACCCGAAGGAAGAACTAACTGTAAATGATGCTGTCTGCCGGACCAGTGAGAGTATCGGTATCATTCGCTACATAGGACCCTGCTGGACATCCTTCACTTTCAGCCTCTTTCCTGCCGCAACCGTTAAACAGCAGGGTCGATGCCAACAAACCTATCAGAACAAGTGCCAATGTCGTTCTTCTCGTGATTTTCATCAATGACCTCCATAACATTCTACGCCTAAATCACTTCCTGCCTTATCACTCTCGGCGTTATGAAAATGATCAATTCCTTCTTATCCTCGCTCATGGTCTTGCTCTTAAATAACCATCCTATGAGGGGAAGGTCCCCGAAGAACGGGACTTTGGTGACCGTCTGTCCGCGGTCCACGACAAGAATGCCGCCGATAACAGCGGTCTCTCCATCGGCCAGGAGAATCTCCGTTGTGGCCTCATTTTTCCTAATGGATGGCTGTCCCGAAGCACCCAGGAGAGATGTATCAGGGGCATTTTTTGTTGCTTGAATTTTCATGAAGATCTTATTGTCCGGTGTCGCATGAGGAGTGACAATGAGTGAGAGTTTGGCGTCAATGAACTGTATCTGCGTCCCCGATGCTGATGTTGTTGAGAAGGGGATAGAACTCCCCTGTTCGATCTTGGCTTCCTTGTTGTCCAATGCGCTGACCCGCGGGGTTGATATCACCTTGCCTTCTCCTGTTGATTCGAGCGCGGAAAGGACAAGGTCAAGATTCAGGGATTTGCTGAGAGATCCGAATGTAAAGCCTATGGCTCCGCCGCCCGTGCCGGCGCCCGCAGCAGCCGGCATGTTCACAAAGTAGTTGCCCGATCCAGAAGCCGTGGTGCCCATGGTCGGACCGCCGGTAACCCCTACTGAATTGGGGAATGAAATTCCTAACGGGTTGCCGTGCGAAGCATCCGAACTTGACGTACCGCCCCATTGCACGCCTAGGCTCCGGCTGAACGTTAGTGAGGCTTCAACAATCCTTGCCTCTATCATTATTTGGGCGGTGGGCTTATCCAGTAGCTTGATGAGAGATACCACCTCATCGACGTTCCGCGCGATATCCCTGATAATAAGAGTATTCGTTCTGGTATCCGTCACGGTTTCACCGCGAAGAGAGAGCGATTTTTTTATCGTCGGCTCGATTTCCCCCGCTTTAGCATAATTAACCGGTACGATCCGTGTTATCAGGTCTTCCGCCTTCTTTTTTGCCTCCTTTGACCGCATCTCATCTTCAGCTTCTTTGGTAAGCGCACTCACTGAGGCAATGCGAAGGACATTGTCCTCAAGCGCATAGCCAAGACCATTCATCTTAAGAATTATATCCATAGCCTGGTCCCAAGGAATGTTGACCATGCGGACGGTAACTCTGCCTTTCACCTCAGGTGAAAGAATGATATTCAGGTTTGCAACCTCGGCAAAAAGACGCATGACATTGATCAGGTCCGCATCCTGAAGATCAAGGGATATTTTCCTGCCAGTGTATTTTTTTCCACTGCTCAGTAAAGTAGTATCCGATATCCCGAGTTCCTTTTTCCCGGCTTCCGCCTCTTCCTTTTTGTCCACGGGTGAAACTATGGGTGCGGCCTCTTGTGGAGCAGGGACCTCTTTTTCTATTGTTGATACCTTTTCCGGTTCCTGCGCTGCCGTGTGCTCCGGCGGTCGTTTCTCTTCGAGCTTCGCCACGGAGACCGGTATCATTGCAATGATCAACGTATTGCCTTCCGGGGTAACAGTGTACTCAAGCGGCTTTGTAAGGTCTAATACTACGCGGACTTTATCTGCGTGCTGGGCAACGCGAATCCTGGCAAGCCCACCCTTACGCACCGGAACGACACTCGGCCTTACCCTGTTCTTTGCTCCGGGAATATCTACGACCAGCCTGTTGTCTTTGAGCATAAATACGTTCGGCGATATCGTCCCGTTGCCCAAAATGACTACCTTGACACCTTCTTTACCCGCAGAGGACTGGACGGCGGACACGACCGTTGCCATGTTTTTTTGCTCCGGCTGAGGCGACGTGTTCCTGCTTGGGTGGCTCCTGCTGTGGTGCAGGATGCAGCTGCTTCAGGCGCTGACTTGGCTTCCTCAACCGGCTTAGCCAGCTCTACCATAAGCTTGCCGCCCGACTGATATACCTTAGTGTCAACAGCCTGTGAAAGAGCGATCTCCAGGCGGGCAATCGTGTCCTTTTGGCTGGGCGTGATATCAACAACGGCACCGCTGTTCACGTCTATCTTTGACTGAAATTTACTGATATCCGCTTCCGAAATGTCAACCACCAGCCTGAGCGGTTCGGTAAGCTGAAATGATGTATACTGCAGAATAGGCTCTGTCCCCTCAATAACGATCTCGGTCTTCCCGTCGACGTCGCGGGTTTCAATTTTATTGAGAAGCACCTGCGTCCCCTGCTGTTTCCCTGACTCCGGTGCTTTTGCACCGCACCCGGTGAAGAGCACGGTTCCGAGAGAGATGAGGAAAATCAACCAATATGCTTTCGGCGGTTGAGCGTACTTCATTGCATCCCCTCCTGTTTATTCCGGAGCTCAAGAACAACCTCTTTTCGATCCGTTTCGCCCGAAATGGTTTTGAATTTTTCTTCGATTACCATGGTATACTGCGTTATCTTTTTCACAATGCCCTTGTTTTGACCTATAAACGTTCCTACATGCACAAAGTACCCCTTTCCATCGGGGCCCTCAACCATTGCGCTATATCCAAAGCCGCCCCACACAATACCGGACAGCTTAAACTCATAAATGTTATACCGCTCTAACGGTGGACGCTCTCCAGTCAATGCCTTGTGGTCTTCCTTGACGATAAGCGGAGCGAAGGGATCTCGCTTCCCCGCCGGATTATAGGAGTAAACGGCCTGCGATTTATCCTCCGTCACCGTCGGCTGTTACCTGGGTAATCAGCTGTTGCTTCGGTTTTACAGAAGCGGGAGCTTGCGCCTCAGGCAACTTCCCCGAATCGGAACAGCCCGTGATTACCGCGCCGGTAATCAAGGAAAGCATCAACGTGAGCCCGGCGAACGCTATGTTAACTTGCTTTTTTCTCTGTCGCTGCATCAACTTTTTTCTCCAGTGCAGAAAACGTCATTGCCGTACAGGTGATAGTGATTTCCGGACTGCCGTCCTTATTCATTTTCATGCTGCCCATTTTTATATTAAGTATATTCACAATACGCGTCAGTTTCCCAATGCGGTCGAAAAGCAAAGCAGTATTATGATACCCCCCGGCCAAGGTTATGGCAATGGGAATCTCCTCGTACAAACCGCTTGCGTGCGTCTTTCGCCCAGAAGGTTTCCAGGACTTGAGCGTAAGTCCTGACTGATTCACCAGACTCTGTATTTGCCTGAGCAGGTCGGACACTTCAGACTCAGGAGGGAGCTGTTTGGTAAGGATTACCAGCTGTACTTGACGTGACTTCACCTCTGCCCTAAGGTCGTCGAGTTTTTTTATCTTACCGTCATTCTCGCGTATCTTCTGCTGCAGTCCCGCAAGAGCGGTATCAAGCTCCTTGATCCTGGTGTTCATGGGAATTTGAAATTGGAAAATATAAGCGACCAGCAATAGTATGATAAAGACGCCAAAGCCGATCGCCCTCGTCTTGGTAGGAATTTTCTGTATTTTATCGATAAGAGGTGCCATCATAACCCTTTATAGACAAACTGAAGTTTGTATTTGTAAATATCGATTTTGTCCTGTGTTGTCTGGCTTGTTTCAAGTAACATGACATCTTTCAATAAAGGAGAGGCCTTCAAGTTATCGATAAACCGGACCACATCCTCATTCGTGAAGGCGTCCCCCTCGATATTTACGCTGTTATTGTTTTCCGAGAGCGATGCTATATTGACACCCTTGGGAAGCGCTTTGCTCACCGCATCAAGAAGCTGCACCGGGCCTGCCTGGTTTTTTTTCAGTTTTTCGATAATTTCAATCTTCTCCGAGACCTTTTTCCGCTCTTCTTCGACATTCTTCACTTCCTTGAGCATATCGTCCTGAGCGGCAATCTGCTTTTCCGCAGCCGCTTTTTCATTCTCAAGCGTAGCAATTCGGTCGTTTTGCGTCTTCCAATAATATCCCATGGCAATCGCAACCAGAACGAGGAGCAGGACTGCAAGAATTACCTGTTGCTGAAGGTCAATGACCTTCTTCGGAGGCTTCTTTTTAGTAGGCAGAAGATTTATTTTGATCATCTGTCGCCCGGCCTCCTGATCGCAAGCCCCACTGCCACCGCGCACAAAGGGGCTGACTCCGCTATCACCGTGGATTCAAAGCGCTTCGGGTCGATCTTGATCTTCTTAAACGGATCGACGACCTCTACCGGAACCTCAAGCCGTCCGGACAGAACCGTGATAAAATTCCCTATCCGTGCGCACCCGCCGGAGACCAGCACCCGTGACACCTTGTCACTGCCTGTCGTGGAACGGAAGAATTCGAAGGACCTCTGCGTCTCGGCAACGATATCGTCCGTAACCGACGACATCACGCTAGAGAGCTGCTCCTGATCGGCGCCTTCCACCTCATCGCCTCTCTTCACCTTTTCCGCATCTTCATAGGTAAAACCAAAATCCCGCTGGAGCGCCTCGGTATAACGGTTGCCGCCTACCGTAATATCACGGGTAAAGATCGATACCCCGTCCTTCAGGATATTGATATTCATCACCGATGCTCCAATATTGAGAAGGGCCGTTGTCCCTTCCTCAATAGCATAGTTGAGCTCGTACATGTTCGCCAGCGCAAAAGCGTCGACATCCATGACCACCGGCTCCAATCCCGCTTCTTTGACGAGATTGACATAATCGTTGATTTTGTCTTTCTTTACAGCTACCAGCAGAACATCCGCTTGCCCTTGGACGGCGCCTGCCCCGAGCTTTTGAAAATCTACATTCACGTCATCGATGGAAAAGGGGATGTACTGTTCCGCCTCCCATTTGATGGATTCCGCCAGTTCTTCATCGGTCATATCAGCAACGGAAACGCGCTTGATAATGACCGAGCTGCCGGAGACCGAGATCACGACCTCCTTGGTCGTTACCTTCTGGGAGACAAGAAGTTCCCTGATGGCCTCAACTACCCGTCCGGCATCCATTACCGCGCCCTCCACGATTACCTCGGGCGGCAATGGTACCATGCCGAATTTTATCAGCTGATAGTTCTTATTCGAGCCCTTCAGCTGGACAAGTTTAACAAAGGTTGATCCTATGTCCAGTGCGATCGGCTCAATTTTCTTGGAAAAAATCATTGTCACTCCATAAAGAGAGGGTACTCCGTATCAACCGGCGTTTTTGCCCTTCATGATCTTCTCGATGGCCTTCACGTTGCTCTCGCTGTATATCCTCCACCCACGCCAGTCGCGCCCCACTGCAGTCAGCAAACCTTCGCTCTCCCACCGAAAGAGCGTGGCCCGCGATATATCGAAACGATTGCAGATATCGCTTGTTTTATACTTTTTAGAGCTTTTGCGTGTAGCCATGGTACCCTCTCTTAATATGTTACTGATAATACTTATAGTAAGTATAGTTATGATGATACTTAAAAAAATATAGTTGTCAAGTTTTTTTTTATATTTTTTATATTTTATTTTTAAAGCGGGCGGCACTATGCGAGATATTGTACCGGATGAGGAGAAAGACACTATATCTGGGATATCCACGGGAGCTGTGCTGTTACGCTACGTACAGAAAAATAGTAAAAAAATGGCAGGCACTACCAGCCAGCACAAAGAGATGCCAGATTCCATGGCTGTGAATAATTTTTTTATCAAGGGCGTAGAAAATAACTCCAATGGTATAGAACAGTCCCCCGGCAACCAGCAAGATCATGCCTGCACCCGGAAGAGCCCGAGAGAGCGGGCGAATAGCAACCATAGCGATCCAGCCCATGAGCAAGTAAATTATCACAGAGAGGATGCCCCGGCGTTTCGCAAACAGGATGTCTTGAAGAATTCCGATCACGGCAAGCCCCCAGACCACAGCGAACAGAGACCATCCCCAGGATCCGCGCAGGGTAACGAGGGTAAAAGGGGTATAGCTGCCGGCGATCAGCAGATAAATTGCGCTATGATCGAATTTTTGGAAGACCCTCTTGGATGCTCCCTTGATACTGTGGTAAAGAGTAGAAGAGGTATACAGTGTCACAAGCGTGCCGCCGTAGATGCTGCAACTGACGATCTTCCAGGGGTCACCGGTCAGAGCTGCGCGAACCACCAGAAAAATGAGGCCGACAATCGCAAGTACGACTCCCAGTAGATGGGTAATACTATTCATCCTCTCGCCATGATACATAGATGATCCTCTCGCCTCGCCGCATTTCTTAAGCCTGCCGACAAACAAAAAAGGAGAGGCCCTTGTGGCCTCTCCTCATGATAGATTGATGTTCCGAACTTACACATCCACACCGTGCGGTGTAGCAAATGAGCCACGGCGTGCCGCCATATCCATAAGCACGCGCTCGGTGCCGAACCTGCCGGACTCGTATTTGCGGATCTTGAGCTTTTCCCTGGCTGTGTCGATGAGCTTCAGCGCCAGTTCGAGCATTTTGCCCGGATCCTCTTCAAAGTAGAAACCGGCAGTCACCATGTCCCACCACTTGTTTTCCATGATATCTGTCAGTGTCTTGCTGGCACGGACCGGCGAACCGGCACCAAAAATGATCGGCACACCGGAAGCAACAAAGTAGGTACCGATAGCAATGGCCTTCTCGCTCATCCACTCGGGCCCAATACCGACCGCCGGCAGGCCGCCGAGGTCGTCGCCGAGACCGCCCTCTTCTGCGATCTTGGATGCAATGGTCAGAATGCGGGAGTTATCCACACAGGAACCCAAATGGAGCACCGGCGGAATACCGATGGCCTCGCAAACCTCTCGCAGACCAGGGCCAGCATTCTCAAGCGCCATCTCAGGCGTCATGTAGCCTGCTTTGGCCGAGGCATGGGCCGAGCATCCTGTCTGGACGACAAGCACGTCGTTCTTGATCAACTCGCGGGTAAGGAAATTATGGATGCTGTCCTGGCAAATCCTCGGATTATTACAGCCGGCTATTGCGACAATACCACGTATGCGGCCGGCGATAATGGCATCATTGAGAGGCCGATAGGAGCCGCGGTAAAGGCCCCCCTGCATATACTCGATGTACTCGTCCGAGAACCCCGCGATCATATCGGCTGATTTGACATTGGCAGGTGATACATCTTCCTTTTTGCGGTTCGAGAAGTTGTCGATCGCGAGGCGGGCAACCTTCTTCGCAAGGTCCAGTGCGTGATGCTCATCATATTCGATATGAATGGCATCCTTCATCTTGCCTTTGTTCGTTGTCGTAACGATCTTGGTATGGAATTTCTTTGAAAGTTCCCCGATGGCGGGCATGATGCACTGCACATCCACGACCATGGCCTCGACCATGCCGGTCAAGATGCCGAGCTCCTGCTGCAGGAATCCACCCGCCGTGGCAATACCGTGTCGAACCAGGATCTCATTCGCCGTGCAGCACATGCCCACGAGGTTCACACCCTTTGCGCCCTTGGACTTGGCGTATGCCGTGATCTCTGGATCTTCTGAGGCAACGACCAGCATCTCGGCGAATGACGGCTCGTGTCCATGGACCACGAGGTTCACGTGGTCTTCCTTGAACACATCCAGGCTGGCCTTGGCCTTGAGCGGCCGGGGAGTGCCGAACAGGATGTCGGAGATGTCCGTACCCATCATGGAACCGCCCCAGCCGTCAGCGAGGGCCGTGCGCATGGCCCCGAGCATGATGTTGTTCACTTCCTGATCAACACCCATGGTTGTGCGGTGCATCATCTCCACCACTTCGCGGTCAATGGCCCGCGGTGCGATACCGAGCTTTTTCCAGATCTCCTGTCGCCGCTTTGGAGCACGGGACAGATAGGCAAGCTCGCCCCGCTGCTGGCCGAACTGTTCGAGAAACTTCAGCGCGACCTTCTCGGCCACTTCATTCACGGACTTGCCTTCCACATTGATGCCGAGATGGCCTGCAACGCGGTTCAGCTTGCGCACGTCCTTGATCTGGAAATCCTTGGCCTCACCCTGTGCCACTGCCAGAAGGGTGTTCGCGAGATCTCTCGCATGGTCCGAGTGTGCTGCTGTGCCTGCGGCCACCATGCGTGCAAAATTCCTCGCCGTAACCACCGGCAGGGAAGCGCCGCAAATGCCCACGGCCTCATCTTCCTTGCCCACCAGTCGGCAGGGCCCCATGTGACACATCTTGCAGCACGCGCCCTGGTGTCCGATGGGGCAGGCTTTGAGCGTTTCAGCCCGTTCAAATGACGTCTTTATTTTTTTCTGTCCTGCCACCTTAAGGAGTACCTGGGCAGCCGGGTCAACTGATTTCTGGTCTTCTCTCATGATAGTTAAAAACTCCCTTCCTAAAGGAGACTAAGCGTCCCCTGTTTTAAGCCTGTGCATGATACAAAAAGTTAAACAAAAAAACTACAGCAAGTTATCAGCAATCACGGTGCAGATACCGTGCGCGTTTCCGCCGATCCCGATACCTATTTCTGGAGTACCGGCTGTTTGATCACCAACACCTTGGACACACCCGAACCCCCAAGCAGACCCTGGTTCATGGCCAAAATCAGTACCGAGGCATATACGGCATAGGGTTTCGCGGCCGCGGCATCTACCGGCTTGAATGACCCTGCTCCGAGCTTCCCGGTCTTCACTTTTTTGACCGCAGCAGCGATATCTTTTGATTTGAACGCCTTTGCCTTGCTTACTGCCGCTGATATCTCCGATGCGATCTCCACACCGTCCTTTGCCTCGCCCGCAGGCTGCTGCACCGGCGCAACGGTCTTGACCGCACCGTAAGTATTCATGACCGTCCCCTGCTTCTCGTACAGCGCCGTCATGGGAAGCACGAGGTCCGCCTTTTCCGCAAGAGCGGTCATATGGCTCGCCTGGACGATAAGCATGTCGGATTTGAAATCAGCATCACCAACGTTGCCGGCAATGTACAGCGCCTTCATACCGGACTTCATTTCGCTATAGCCCTTACCCGCCTTTTTCACCTTGGCGGCGCCAGGACCCCTGTCAGGCACGCAACCCATCTGGATCAGCTCCCAGCGCATTCGCCTCAAGCATGAGCGGCAACACCCCTGCGTTCTTCATGAGAGCGAGATTCAGGGCCTGAAGCGAAGCATCTTCGTTCGCCGAGATGCCGGTGCCGATAATAACCACCGGCTGCTTAGCCGCGGCAAACACCTTGCCTGCATTCGTGATCAGCTCGGCTGATACCCCGGACGTGGACGCGGCGCTGTCGATGCTGAGGAGGGATTTTTTCAAAGCATCGAGCCCCTTGGCCGAGGAAGTCGCCCCCTCAGCGATCGCGGCGCTCATGAGGCCTGCGAGCAGGACCGTGTCGGTCCCTTCCTTGAGCTGGAGATGGATGGCATTCTGATGACCGGCGAGCTCGATCTTCTCCGGGTTTACGACAATGACCTTTGCCCCTGCCTGGGCCCTTCTCCGGACCATGACCTCCACTTCCTGGAGTGACTGTTTCTTCTGTGACGGATCGGCGCCGATCAGCACGACGACGTCAGCGGATTTGAGATCAGCCTGGGTCGCGATGGTGATGCCCGCCTCTCCATAGACCGCACGGAGAGCCGAGATCAGCCCGCCGGCATACACCGATGCCGGGGTATCGATATTAGCGCTCCCCGCAACGGTGCGTGCAAGCTCCTGGACCGCGTACGCCTCTTCGTTCGTGAGGGAGCCGGCGGCAATGAAGCCTGCATTCGCCCCTGCCTTTTTGAGCGCATCGGCCGCGATCTTGGCGGCATCTTCCCAGGAAGTGGGCACGAGTTTGTTGCCTTGTTTCTTCATTGGGGTCATGATGCGATTTGGAGCCTTCAATGAATCGAATCCGAAACGGCCGATCGCGCAGATATAGCCGTTGTCCTCTTTCGCATTCACCTTCACGATCTTGCCGTCCTTGCTGCTCGTGATCACGCTGCAGCCCGACCCGCAGGCCGTGCAGACGGTGGTATGCTTCTCGAGGTCCCATTCCCTGCCGTGCTGCCAGCGGTCGCGCTCCATGATCGCGTTCACCGGGCAGGCGTCGACGCAGGACCCGCAGAAGGTGCAGCCCGAATCGTGGAGCGGCTTGTCCATGGCCGTCGTTACCTTGGTGGTGATGCCGCGGCCCATGAAGTCGAGCACGTTCGTGTTCTGCTCCTTGCAGACCCGGACGCATCTGCCACAAAGGATGCAGTAGTTGTTGTCGATGGTGATGAAGGGGCTCCGGTCGTTCAGCGGATAGTTGAAGCTCTTCCTGCCGAATGACGATTCCTGGATCTTCAGGTCCCCCGCATAGCGCTGGAGGTCGCAGGCGCCGGCCTTGGGGCAGGTCATGCAGTCCAGCGGATGAAAGGACAGCACCAGATCGGTCACGAACTTGCGGATCTCCTCGACCTTCGGGGTACTGGTCTGGACCTTCATGCCTTCCTTGGTCCTGGTGGTGCAGCCGGTGACCGGCGTCTTCATGCCCTCGATCTCCACCATGCACATGCGGCACGCACCCACGCCCCTGAGCTCCTTGATATGGCACAGGTTCGGAATGTGGACCCCTACGGTCGCCGCTGCGTCCACGAGGGTCATGCCCTCGGGAACTGATACGGCCTTGCCGTCAAATTCCATGTTCACCATCTTGGTCGTCATAATTTCCTCCGGAAAACTTCGTTATAAGACATAATCTACTACCGAGGCACAGAGACCGAAAATACAGGATATCCCCTGACTCAGCCTCGCGTATTATTGTACGAGGTATTTATTTCTCAATCCAAAATCCTCATTCCGCAATTGATATTATCCCGCGACCTTGGCCACTGCCTCTTCCGCCGGCATGTTCGCGTGAAGAGAACAGGCGGGCAACCCTCCGAGCGCATTTGAACGAACATCGCAGGTGCAGACCAGCGTCCGCACCGGCTCCACGGTCCCGGCCTCGCGGTCCTTTTCGACGATCACGACAGCGTTCTCGGGACAGACCTTGATGCATTCGCCGCAGTGGGTGCACCGCTGCTGCCTGATGCGGTAGGGCTTGAACCCGCCTTTATACGGCTGTACCTTCTGGCCCTCGATCGCGTTGTCCTTGCAGACCTCGCGGCATTTGTCGCACATGGTGCACAGCGCAGCGTTGATCTCGTACCGGATAAGCTGCTTGCACTCATGATGCGTACAGACACCCTGGATATGCCGCTCGAGGTCACTGGCGCTGTTGGCCAGAAATGCGGCCAGGATATCGGCATGGTCCTTGCCTTTTTTGCACATGCTGCCGTCCTTCACATCAACGGCGATGCGCTTGAGCTGGGCAACGTACTTATCCACGCCCTTCCCGGCCTGGATCGCTTCAAGGATCTTGATCGCGTCGAAAATACCAAGCTTGCAGGGATGGCACTTGGAACACATGCCGTCCTTGGATTCGTCGTAATAGAAATATTTCAGTTTCGCCCGCGTGGCATTGACCGGGCACTTATTTTCTTGTTTCGGCATGGGCCCTCCTCTTCTCGATCACAATGGCCTCGGTAGGACAGACGCTGTAGCACGCCTTGCACCGGGTGCAATAGTCCTGGTCGATAAAGAACTTGTCCCGAAGCTCCACCACGGCATCAAAGGCGCAGGCTTGTTTGCAGAGACCGCAGAGGATGCAGTGCTCGGGCAGGATCCGGTATGACCCCATGCCCTGGCAGCGCTTGGCGCGGCAGTACTTGTCATTCACATGTTCTTCGTATTCTTCGCGGAAATATTTGATCGTTGAGAGCACCGGGTTCGGCGCGCTGTTGCCCAGGCCGCAGAGCGATCCGGCCACGACCAGCTTGCCCATTTTCTCGAGCCGCTCGATGTCGCCCTTTTCCCCTCGTCCCGCGGTGATCCTGTCAAGGATCTCATACATCTGCCACGTGCCGACGCGGCAGGGAGGACATTTGCCGCAGGATTCGCTCTTGGTAAAGGACAGGAAGAACTTGGCCACGTCCACCATGCAGTCGTCCTCGTCCAGCACCACCATGCCGCCGGAGCCCATGATGGATCCCACCGTCGCCAGGGTATCGAAGTCCACCTGCATGTCCAGGAACTGGGCCGGGATGCAGCCGCCGGACGGGCCGCCGGTCTGGACCGCCTTGAACTGCCTTTCCGGGTTCAGCATGCCGCCGCCGATGTCGAAAATGATCTCGCGCAGCGTGATGCCCATGGGCACCTCGATGAGGCCCGTGTTCTTGATCTTGCCCGTGAGGGCAAAGACCTTGGTCCCTTTTGACTTCTCGGTGCCGATCTTTGTATAGTAATCAAGCCCCTTGGTGATGATCGTGGGAACATTGGCAAAGGTCTCGACGTTGTTCAGGTTCGTGGGCATGTTCCAGAGGCCGCCTGCCGCTTCAGAGAGACGCGGAGGACGGGGACGCGGCATGCCGCGTTCGCCCTCAAGGGAGGCGACCAGCGCTGTGGATTCGCCGCACACGAATGCGCCCGCGCCTTCTTTGATCTCGATGTCGAATTCAAGGCTTGATGCCCAGGATGTTTTTTCCCAGAAGGCCCAGGGCACGCGCCTGGTTGATGGCGACACCGAGGTTCTTCACCGCCAAAGGATATTCGTGACGCACATAAATGTAGCCGAACTGCGCGCCGATGGCATAGGCGTTGATCAGCATGCCTTCGAGAACGGAATGAGGATCGCCTTCCATGAGCGAGCGGTCCATGAACGCGCCCGGATCGCCTTCGTCGCCGTTGCACACCACGGCCTTGATCTTGGCGCCGGATTTTTTCGTATGCTCCCACTTGAGGCCCGCCGGGAAGCCTGCGCCTCCGCGACCGCGAAGGCCGGACTTCTTCACGATCTCGATGACCTCGTCGGGTTTCATTTCAGTGATGACCTTCGCAAGACCCGCGTACCCGTCCTCCCGGATGGCATCGTAGATATTGCAAGGATCGACGACCCCGTTCCGGTGGAGCGCAAGACGCTTCTGTTTCTTATAAAAGGGGATGTCCTGCACCTTCTCATTCGGGTCGGACAGCGCGAACTCGCGGTAGAGCTGTTTGCGATAGGGCACGCCGTGCAGCACGGAATCGGAGAAGAGGGTCGGCACATCAGCCACTTTCACCTTCTGGTAAAAGATCTCCTGCGGGTCCTGGATCACCACCGGGCCGCGCTGGCAAAAGCCCTGGCACCCGGTCTTCACGATCTCGAGGTTGACCTGCTTCTGGGCCGCCTCCTTCTCGAACTGGTCGATGAGCTTCAGGGACCCCGTTGCCTGGCACGCCGTACCGCAACAGACGCGAACCCGGTGTGCAGTGCTCTCCTGATGCTCTTTCCGGAGTCTCTTGCGCAGGCCATCGAGGTCTTTAACGCTTTCCAGCCGCTTAAACGTGAGTTCCATGTTCGCTCCTCACCGAATCGATAATGTCGTCCACCATCTTGGGCGTCAGTTCGCCAAAGAGGTCCTTGTCGTTGATCGTGACAACCGGCGCCAGGGCGCAGCACCCCACACATCCAACGGTCTCGAGGGTAACGGACAGGTCCTTGGTCGTCTCGCCCTCTTTGATGCCGAGTTGCTGTTCCATCTCCGTGAGCACGGACCTTGCGCCGCGCACATGACACGCAGTGCCCATGCAGACCTTTACGATGTTCTTGCCCCGCGGCTTGAAATGAAAATGCTTGTAGAACGATGCAACGCCGTAAACGTTGTTCAGTGACAGGGACAGCCGCCCAGCGATCATTTTCATGGCCTCTTCAGGCAAAAAGCCTAACTTCTCCTGGACCCGCTGGAGCACGGCGATAAGCATGCCCCGCTGACCAGCAGCGTCATCGAGAACAGCATCAACCTTCTTTAAGTCTTCTTGTTGGAGCACGGTAAGAACCTCCCGACTGAAATTGCATAGAGAACAACCCGGACATCAGGTTAGTGTATTTATTTTTCAAGGTGTTACTGAATCGAGGTGTTGCCGCTTTTCGTGGCCAAGCGAGCAGAACAACCGCTTGATCCATAAAGGGAATGTCATATTAGCAACCACTTAATAAAAAATCAAGACAAAATGTTATAAAATAATCTCATATGAAAATTATTAAACTCTATTTTATTTTACGGATCCAGAAAACATACGGACCCGCACGTTAGACAGTTCGGCAGGAACAAGTATCATATTGTAATCATTTATCTTTCCAGTTTCGCGCTGAGACTGCCGAAGCATCGATAAGACGTTCCCCGAGACTCTCGTGCAACGAATGGGCCTCCCCACAAAAAAAGAGAGGGGGAACCAGGATTTCAATAACTGCTCAATGGTATCTTTATCGGCTTAACTTGCTTCGGTATCGGGTGAAAAAGGCGCACTTCATGTCACGTTGCGCCGGTTTGACAGTAATACTCCCGCCTGCTATTATTTTCATTATCGGTGAATGAAGGAGCGCGACGCAAGATGAGCATATTGGCAATGATCCTTGCCGGCGGCAAAGGAGAACGGCTGCACCCGCTAACGATCCATCGCGCAAAGCCCGCAGTTCCTTTCGGCGGGATTTACCGCATCATTGATTTTTCGCTCTCGAACTGCATCAATTCCGGGATTCGCAAGATAGCCGTGCTTCCGCAATACAAATCCCTGTCTTTGGACAAACATCTCAGGCTCGCCTGGAACCTTTTTTCCGGTGAGTTGGACGAATATATCATCTCCGTGCCTCCCCAGCAGCGGGTCGGCGACAAATGGTACCAGGGCACGGCCGATGCCATCTACCAGAACATCTACATGATCGAAAAGGATGCTCCGGACCATGTGCTTGTGCTCGCCGGCGACCACATCTACAAGATGGACTATTCCGAGATGTTCAGGTTTCACAAGGAGCAGAATGCCGATGCGACCGTGGCTGCCATCGAGATACCGAAGAAAAGCGCTGCGGCATTCGGCGTCATCGAGGTTGACAAAGATGATTGCAGGATCATCGGGTTCGAGGAAAAACCCCGCGATCCCAAACCGCTTCCCGGCAGGCCCGACCTCGCTTTCGCGTCCATGGGCATCTACCTGTTCAATACGAAGACCCTGTTGGAGTACTTGAAGTCCGACGCGCTCCAGGACACATCCCACGATTTCGGCAAAAACATCATCCCCCAGATGATGAAGGGATCACGGGTCTGCGCGTACAATTTCAAGGACGAGAACAAAAAAGAAGCAAAATACTGGAGGGACGTGGGGACTATCGACGCCTATTGGGAGGCCAACATGGACCTCGTAAGCGTGGACCCGCTCCTGAACCTCTACGACAAGGCCTGGCCCATGCGCACCTATCAGGGACAGAACCCTCCTGTGAAATTCGTATTCGCCCAGGAGAAAAAGGGAGGACGCCTCGGCATCGCGCTCGACTCGATTGTTGCGCACGGATGCATCATCTCCGGCGGCCGGGTGCAGAACTCCGTACTCTCGCCTAACGTGCGCATCAACAGCTACAGCGAAGTGCACGATTCAATACTTATGGAGAACGTGGACATCGGCAGGCACTGCCGCATCCGCCGCGCCATCATTGACAAGGACGTCGTGATCCCGCCGGAGACCGAGATCGGGTATAACCGTGAGGAAGACAAGAAGCGCTACCACGTAACCCCATCGGGCATTGTGGTGATCGCGAAGGGAACGGAAGTATCGGCAAAGGCAACGGCTGCGTCGATTGTTGAAGAAAGGAAGTGATACTTACTGGGATGGCAATACCTGAGAAGAGGTGATGTGTTCGGTTTTCTGCGATGCTTTCCACCTTATTCATGGCTTTAGCTGTTACCGTGACGCCTGCTTTTTCTCAATCACTCTCAGGAGTTCTGTTTAACGAACCGAGGTTCATCTGCGTCAAACCACTGTTGTTCAGGTTTATTTATCATCCCACTTCGTCGGCATGACAATATTTCGCAGTTTGAGCCACCGACGCTCCCGCTCAGTCAACAGTTCCGGACCGAAGATGTTCTTCATTTTTATGAGCGACAGGCGATCCGCCAGACCGACGAGTCCGGTGAAGCATTGACCGATCAGAGGGATGCTTCCCGTATGGAGTGCTGAGGCCAGGTCCACCACGAATACTTTCCCGTCAACTAATAGAATATTCGTCCGACGGTGCAGATCGAGATGCACCCAGCCGCGCTTATGCAGTTCACCTACTATCCGTTCGAACTGGCGTATAACCTCCGGCCCGAGTTCGCCCCGCTCAAAACCGCCAAGGTCCTTACCCTCAAGATACTCGACGGCAAGAGAATAGGGAGATAGCCGCTTGACGCGCGGTGGCAGCCCCTCGACCCCGCTGAGCGCCTTGTAGGCCCTCGACTCTCGACCGATCACAATGCGGCCGATGAGATTCCGTTCCCAGAAACCTTTTTGCGAATAGTCCTTCACCACAAACCGGCGCCCCTCGGACCGTGTGATAAACACATCCGCCTTGGTGAATCGGCCCTTGATCAGGACCTTCTCGAGATTCGCGATCGCTTCGTCATATGTCAGACTGGTATGCATCGTTTGTGCGCGCCGTGAAAAAGTTTCATCATGTTAGAAATGCACCGGGAAAGAGACAAGGACGTTAGCGGCAGGTCAAAAGCCTCCTGTCCGGCTGACAGAAGGTTTTGGTGTAACATTATGGTCCATATCGAATCAATTTTTTTCAGGATGGTCAGAATACCTTCAGACGTTATCTTGCTCTGTGTACAAGCCTGACATTCCCTTTGGAAATGCCTATAACTCTTTTACTTATTAAAATCCTGCAAGAACTTCGTCAGGAGACGCACGCCGATGCCTGTCGCGCCCTTGGGTGTGTAGGGCCGTTCCTTCTCGGTCCAGGCCATCGCAGCGATGTCAAGGTGGACCCAGGGATACTTCTGCACGAACTTCGAGAGGAGCGCCGCGGCCGTGATCACGCCGCCCGCCCTGCCGCCGGTGTTCTTCATGTCCGCGATGTCGCTCTTGATCTGCTCGTAGTATTCTTCCCAGAGCGGCAACTCCCATACGCGTTCTCCGGTCCTGTCGCCTGCTGCGCGCATCTGCTGCTTGAACCGGTCATCAGTGCCGAGCATGCCGATGGCCTCGTTGCCCAACGCGATGGAGCAGGCTCCGGTGAGCGTGGCGATGTCCACGATCACCGCGGGTTTATATCGACACGCATACGTAAGCGCATCGGAAAGAATGAGCCTGCCTTCAGCGTCGGTGTTCAAAATTTCGATGGTCTGGCCGGACATGGTGCGGAGCACATCGCCGGGCTTGAACGCGCTGCCGCTCGGCATATTCTCGGTTACCGGGAGCAGGCCGACGATGTTGAGCGGCAACTTGAGCGCTGCGGCATTCCGGATCGCTCCGAGCACCGCCGCGCCTCCGGACATATCGTCCTTCATCTTGTCCATGTTCTCGGCGGGCTTGATCGAGATGCCGCCGGAGTCGAAGGTGATGGTCTTGCCTACGAGCGCGATAAAGGGCTTCGTTCCGCCCTTCCGGTACTCGACAATGATAAACTTCGGCGGCTGCGCGCTGCCCGAGGCAACACCGAGCAGGGCCCCCATGCCGAGCCTCTTCATCTGGTCCTTTTCAAGGACCTGGAGCTTGAGCCCGAACTGCCGCGCGATCTCTTTCGCCTTGGTCGCGATGATCGCCGGCGTCATGTCGGCAGGCGGCGAACTCACCATGTCTCGCGCCATGACAGTGGACTCGGCAATGACCTCACCGACCTTCACACCCTTCTGCATGGCCCTGACCGCACCGCTGGATTCCGTCAAGAGGGTGATCGTCAAAAGGTCTTTCTCGCGATCATTCTGTTCATTGGTTTTATATTTCAGGAACCGGTAGAGCCCCAGCACGCTGCCCTCAGACACCGCCTGCCCGAGCTCTTCAGAATCAAGACCGATCCCATCAGTGACGATCGTGATGCGCTGTGCACCGGCGCTTCTCAGCGAAGGCGCTGCCTTGCCCGCGGCCTGCCGCAGGCGGTTACTCGTGAACTCGCTCCGTTTGCCCAATCCCACAAGAAGCAGCCGTTCAGCAGGAAGCCGGCCTTCAGGGTAGAGAAGATGGACCGCCCCCGTTTTGGGCTTGAAATCACCCTTCTTGATAAGGCGCGAGATCATGCCTCCAAAGTGCCTTATCAACCCGTTCGGCAACCTTGCCTGGCTTCTCATTTTCAAAAAGCGGGATGACCGCGGCATCGGTCGCATGCTTCTCTATTTTCCCCGCAAGAACATTGATCTTCATAGGTACCTACTCTGCATAAATTGTTAGCCACAGACACAGGGAACGAGAATAATGAGACGCTGTTATAAATAAAATATTCACATCTTTATCCGAGTCCAAAAATCTCTTTGATCCTTTTGTACCCTGCTGAGTCCTCTGCCGGTGACCGGTGGCCGTGAACCCTGTAATAATCGGTTTTAATCTTTTCTCACCACGACCGGTTCGAGACCTTCGAGCGTAAGTTTACGCGCTGCCTGTTCAGCACGGTCTTCGGAAGCGTACGTTCCCACCTGTACCCGATAGAATCTGGCAATGTTGGTTTCAAAAGGCACGATCGAGACCACCCCGAACCTTGTATTCAGCCGCTCCTTCAGCATCCGCGCGTTCTCTTCCTCAGTGAAGACGGCCGCCTGCACCGTGTACTGCGCTGGATCACGCACTGCCTCAACCGTCTCGATCTTTACCCGCGCGGTCCCCTGGGACACAAAGCCCAGCTCTTTGGCCGCTCCATAGGACAGGTCCAGAAACCGGCTCTTGAGGAATGGTCCACGGTCGTTTATTCTTACGGTGATGCTCTTGAAATTATCGAGGTTGGTAACGCGGACAAGCGTTCCGAGCGGCAGGGTCCGGTGCGCGGCCGAAAGGCCATACATATCGAAGACTTCTCCATTTGCTGTCTGCTTGCCATGCAGTTCCTTGCCGTACCAGGCAGCGATTCCCGTCTCACGGTAGTTCGCTTCCTGTACCGGTCTCTGTAACGGTACCGGTACCGAAACCGGAACAGGCGACGGCGCTATGGCGGCAACGGGGGTCGGCGGTACCTCCCTGCCAGCACAGGCAGCGAGCAGCGCTAGGACCAGCAGGAGTCCAATTCCGAACAGCCGTACACCATCTAAGGGAGAACAGAACCGCATGCCGCGATACGGTTTATGCAGACGCGGCCGGTGTCGCTTCGCCGGCTTTCTTGCCTGATGACTTGTATGCCTTGGCCGAGCGGAGTTTCCTCTGCGCCCTCTTCACCTTCTTGCTCGCTGCGCGTGCCTCCGGATCGCCCTTGCTAGCGGCTTTCGCTTTTTTCTCTGCAGCCGTTTGTTTCAGCTTTTTGATCTTCTCCTGCAACTTTTCCTGATTCACCTTGATCACGTGTACTCCTCCTGAAAAATATTGGATACTTCTGGACCGACATCGAACACTAATAATAGACAAAAGTCCTCTCGAAATCAAGCTATTTTGTAGATTTATTGTTTTGTCCGTTCTCTTCGACCGGATATCTGCGGGAAAAGACGGGGGCTACGGGACTGCGGCATGCTGAAACAAAAAAAGGGAGTCGACCCTTTTCAAGGTGACTCCCTGTGGTTGGTTCCTAAATTAGCAACCTACTGCTGCTTTTGCCTTTGCCGCCTTTACGCTCATTACCGTGTCCTTCTCAACCGTGATCATTACCTTGTCGCCGGCCTTCACTTTGCCGAGGTCAACGGTCTTGTCAACCTGCATGGTCTCGTCCTTACCGCCTTCAGCGGTGTACGACGATCGTGCCGGCCTTTGCATCTACGCTCTTGATGGTGGCCTTCATTGCATCAGCTGCAAACGCCAGAGAAACCAGAGAAACAACCAGAACCACTACTGCAAGAACTGCTGCTACTTTTTTCATGTGTTCTAATCCTCCTTTAGTGGATAGCAAAATCAGTGAGCGACATGATACCATCTAATAAAGAAATATCAAATTTAATTTTTAAATAATATCATTTGAATAGTTCCTACCCATTCATGGTAATTTCCATGATTCCCTCCTATTCCGGCGTGCTGTACGGGCTGAGGGTGGGATAAACAATCATTTATCATCGGACATACCTCAAAAATATATTCGTTTTGTCCTTTATCTCTCTTGTAACCTCTGATATACTTTTTACGGAATTCGCTGCGTTAATAACTTTCTGCTTGTTACACTGATTCGGTCCCTGGCAAGAGTGTAAGTTTCACATCGGAATCATAATTAATTCTCGAAGGCTGGTAAATTAATGAAAATCATCAACACGACAATAATTAACGATCTTCTGAATAATGCCGATGTTTCCAGCAGGAGAAGGTCGAATTATAACATCCATGAATCTCCTCAGGATCCGATACAGCGTTACCTCGTTGCGTCCAAAATTGATTCGTATTTCCGACCGCACCGGCATCAATCAAAGTCTGAGCTGGCCTTTGTTGTTCGGGGCAAATTTGATTTAATGGTCTTTGACGATAGTGCTCGTGTTACTGATAGAATATCACTGGGATCCGATTCGGAGAATATGGGCTTTGAATTACCTCCCAATGTTTGGCACTCATGGATACCGATGATCGATGATTCAATTTTCCTTGAAGTGAAAGAAGGGCCGTATGATCCAACATCAGGCCTCGAGTTCGCAAGTTGGTCACCGCCGGAAGGTGATGTCAGGGTATCTGACTTTCTGTTGAAAATGAGGGGATTGACAGTCGGAAACTGTGCTGCCATTGTAACCCGGCCGTAAGGATCGAAATGAACAACACACCGGCTCGCGGATACCTAATGCCTCCATGACGATTACAATCTGCACGGATAAGGAGGTCAGCTTTCCGTGCATAACCGCTGCATTTACCTGCCTCCTGAACCGGCTGGCACCGGCTGCCGCTGCCTCGTCCAAGGAGGAGGAATCAACAAAAAAAGGCGCTGTCAAGAATCCGGACAACGTCTTTTTTCTTAATTCTTTATTTTCCTTGACCTACTCCCCCTCAAATTCCGTAAGGGCAAATACCTTATACCCCTTCGCCTCCAGCTTCTTACGTCCTCCTACTTCCGGCAGGTCCACGATGAAGGACATTTCCACTACTTTTGCGCCGAGTTTCTCTACAAGCGCGGCAGAGGCCAGAGCAGTCCCGCCTGTGGCGAGGAGGTCGTCTACAAGAAGCACTCGCTCCCCTTTCTTCAGCGCATCCTTGTGGATCTCGATCTTGTCCGTGCCGTATTCAAGCGCATATTCCTGAGAAACGACCTCGGCCGGCAGCTTGCCCTTTTTGCGGATGGGGATGAAACCCTTCCCGAGTGTGTACGCCAGCGCCGCTCCGATGATAAAACCGCGTGACTCGATGCCCACGATAGTATCGAACTGAAAGTCCGCATGAATGTACCGCTGGGTAAGACTGTCAATGACCAACCGGAACCCCACGGGGTCTTTGATAAGGGTCGTGATATCACGGAACATGATCCCTTTCTTGGGATAATCGGGAATGGTCCTGATCTTTGACTTGATCGACATAGCTAAAACTCCTTTTAGAAGGGATTTTCAGGATGGACAGAATAACAAAGAACGGGAGCCTGATTCTTGTAAATCCTGTTATCCTGTCAAACTATTTTTTCAACAGGAGTCGTCTTCGACATCTCCCAATTCTTTATACTTTTCCACGCCCATCCGATACAGGTCCCCGCCGTAGATATCGTTCACCACCACGGCAGGGAAGTCCTCGACCTCCAGCCGCATCACCGCCTCGGTCCCCAATTCGGGGTAAGCGATCACTTCGGCTTTGCGTATCGCCTTTGAGATAAGAGCGCCCGCGCCGCCGATTGCGGCGAAATAAACAGCCTTGTGTTTCTTGATGGCGTCCTTCACTCCCTGCCCGCGCGGCCCCTTGCCGATCATGCCTTTGAGCCCCAGTTCGAGCAGATACGGCGTGTACTTGTCCATGCGGTAGCTCGTGGTCGGTCCGGCTGAACCGATCGGCTTACCCGGCGGCGCCGGAGTCGGCCCCGTGTAGTAAAGGATCTGGTCTTTAAGATCGAAGGGCGGCTTCTCGCCTTTCTCGTGTCCTTCAACAAGAAACTTGTGCGCCATGTCCCTGCCGGTGTACATGACGCCGGTAATGATGCACGCGATCACCGGCCTTCAGCATCGTGATGATCTCGTCGGTCAGGGGTGGAGATATTTTAATGGGTGCGGTCATGGTTTATTTTATCAGCATAGCGCATAGAGCATGAGAGTACATTCCGTCCGTTGTTTACTCTCTGCGCCATGCTCTCTGCTCTTTGCTTTACAGTATTATCGTCTTATGCCTTGCAGCGTGGCAATTTATGTTCACCGCGACCGGCAGGCTTGCGATATGGCAGGGGAAACTTTCGACATGAACTGCCATGGCAGTCACCTTGCCGCCAAACCCTTCAGGACCGATGCCCGTCTTGTTCACGGTCTTGAGCAGCGTTTCTTCCAGACTTGCAAGCTCGAGTTTCGGATTCGGGCTTCCGACAGGCCGGAGGAGCGCTTTTTTCGCAAGCAGCGCGGCCTTCTCGAAACTTCCACCGATGCCCACGCCGATCACCACCGGCGGGCAGGGGTTTGCCCCGGCCTTTTGCACGCATTCGAGCACAAAGTTCCGGATGCCCTCCACCCCATCGGTGGGCCGCAGCATACGGATCACGCTCATGTTCTCGCTCCCCGCGCCTTTGGGCATGAACGAGATCTTGAGCTTGTCGCCGGGCACCAGTTCGGTGTAGACAATGGCCGGCGTGTTGTCGCCGGTGTTCTTGCGCGTGATCGGATCGACCACGGACTTCCGGAGATAACCTTCTTTGTACCCCTTGCGCACACCCTCATTGATCGCATCGACGATGAAGCCGTTTTTGATCCTGAGGTCCTGTCCGATCTCGACAAAAAAAATGGCTATGCCCGTGTCCTGGCAGATGGGGATATGCTCATCCTTTGCGATGCGGGCGTTCTCCTTCAGGAGTTCTATGATCTCCCGGGCCGCGGGACTCGTCTCAGTCTCGATCGCCCGGTCAAAGGCGGTGAGCACGTCCTCGCTCAGGTTGTACGCCGCGTCGACGCAGATCTGCGCGACATTGTCCCTGATCTCGTCTACATGAATTTCGCGCATCCCTGCCTCACCGCCTCTACGGACTTCATGAACGCCGCCTTTTCATCAGCGCTCAGCTTGATCTCCACCACCTGCTCCACACCCTTTTCTCCGAGCTTCACCGGCACACCGGAGAACATCCCCTTCACGCCGTACTCGCCGTCGAGGTACGCGGAGCAGGGAAGGATCTTCTTCTTGTCCAGCAGCACGGCCTCGACCATCTCGAGCGTGGCCGCCGCCGGCGCATAGTAGGCGCTGCCGGTCTTGAGCAGGGCTACGATCTCCGCCCCGCCGTTGCGCGTGCGGTCGACGAGCTTGTCGATCGTTTCTTTGCTCATCAGTTCCGTGATCGGGATGCCCGCTACTGATGAATAACGCGGCAAAGGCACCATGGTGTCACCGTGGCCACCGAGCACAAAGGCATGGGTGTTCTCAACGGACACGCCGAGCTCCATGGCGATGAACGTGCGGAACCGCGCTGAATCAAGCACCCCTCCCATGCCGATCACCCGCTCCCTGGGGAAACCGCAGGCCTTCATCGCAACGAAGGCCATCACGTCCATGGGGTTCGTGACCACGATCATGAACGCCCTGGGTGAACGCTTGCCCGTCTCTTCAGCCACTTTTTTCACGATGTCGCCGTTCGCCGCAAGAAGATCATCGCGGCTCATGCCCGGCTTCCGCGCCAGTCCGGCGGTGATCACGATGATATCGGACCCCGCGGTCTCGTCATAACCGTTCGTTCCCGTGATCTTCGAATCGTACCCGAGCACCGGTCCCGATTCCATCAGGTCCAGCGCCTTGCCCTGCGGCACGCCTTCCGCCACATCCACCATCACGACATCCGCGAGCCGGGTCTCCGCGATCCGCTGTACCAGGGTCGCGCCCACATGGCCCGCACCGACTACCGTCACTTTCTTGCGCACTGCAACACCTCCCAAAGATATGCATAGGGCAGAGCGCGAAGGACATGTACTAAAGGTATTTACCCCATGCGCCATGCTCTCTGCGCTATGCAATGCTACAACTTCGTTATCTTCACCTTGCTGATCTTCCTGCCTTCCAGCTCCAGGACCTCGAGCTTGAGGTTCTTGTACTTGAGCTGCTCGCCCACCTTCGGCATCCTGCCGAAAAGACCGAACACGAACCCGCCGAGGGTGTTGAAGTCCGTTGACTGGAGGTCGGCATCCAGCAGCTCGTTCACTTCATCAAGCGCCGACTGGCCCGAGACCACGAAATTCTTTTCATCCACGATCTGGACATCCTTGTTCCCGGCCTCGAGTTCATCGTGGATGCTGCCGACGATCTCCTCGATCAGGTCTTCAAGCGTCACGAGCCCCGCGGTCCCGCCATACTCGTCGATGACAATGGCGAGCTGGAACCGGTTGCGCTGCATTTCCGACAGGAGCTCGCTCACCCGTTTATTCTCGGGGATAAAGTAGGCGGGCCTGATGAACCGCTGGATGTCATCTTCGCGTTTCACTTCGCCAGATGCCATGGCCACGAGGATATCTTTGATATACAGGATGCCGATCACCGTGTCCACGGTGTCCTCGATCACGGGGTAGCGCGAATAGCCGAACTCTGACACCAGGGCCAGGACCTCCTGCAGGGTCACGCTCGAGGGCACGCTGACGATCTCGGTCCTCGGCCTCATTGCCTCCGATGCCAGGGTATCGCCGAACTCAAAGACCTTATGGAGCAGCTCTTTCTCCTCTTCCTTGAGCGAACCACGCTCTTCGCCGAGATTGATCAGGGCCTTGATGTCCTCTTCCGTGACCACGGCGGTGCAGGACATGCCCTGCGGTCCCGGACCGGCGACCAGGTCCGCCATGGCGGCAAGCAGCCGGGACAGCGGCGACAGGAGCTTTACGACGAGCTGCAGCGGAGCGGAGACAGCGAGAGCAAAGCGGTCCGGGTTCCTGCAGGCGATCCCCTTTGGGGCAAGCTTGGCAAAGCACACGATGGCAAGGGTTACGACAAGCACGGTAACCACTGCTGCCAGCGGTATCTGCGGGATCAGACGTGCGGCAATGACCATGCCCAGGACTGCCGTGAGGACAATGAAAAAATTCTCGGCGAGTAACAGCGTGGAGTGAAGACGGTCGCGCTCCCCCATCAGCAGGAGGACAGTCCCTGCCCGCTTATCGCCCGATTCCGACAATTCTTGGATGTGTGACTTGTTGGAAAACACAATAGCGGTTTCCGCGGCCGCAAAAAAAGCGGCGAAAAGAATGCTTGCGCCTGCGCCAACAAGCAGCGGCCAGGAGTCGGATATGAATGCGCTAAAGGTGTCCATGTATCAGAAATTGGTCAGGCATTATGGACCTGCGGTAATGCGGTTCATTTTGCAATCCACTAAACCCGATGACCCACTGATGCTTTTATCACGTCTTCTCCCCCGCTACCCTGATGACCTCATCGAAGGTAGTCTCTCCCTTCAGCATTTTCTGGACCGCGGCCTCGCGCAGTCCGACCATGCCGTCCGTGACCGCAGCCTTCCGGATGAGTTCTGCATCCGCCCTATCCCGGATGATGGCCCTGATGGTGTCGTTCATTTCCATGACCTCGAATATGCCGGTGCGCCCCAGATATCCGGTGCCGCGGCATTGGGGGCATCCCTCGCCGTACTTGACCACGACCTTCTGGTCCCGGCTTGACGCGAGCCCCACGGCTTGCGCCTCCTCGGGCAGCAGTTCATAGGACTTTTCGCAGTGCCTGCAGATCTTTCTTACCAGCCGCTGTGCCATCACACCGATGATCGTTGAGGAGATAAGGTACGACGGCACTCCGAGGTCCATAAGCCTCGTGATCGTGCTCGGCGCATCGTTCGTGTGGAGCGTGGAAAAAACGAGGTGGCCCGTAAGCGCTGCCTGCACCGCATTCTCGGCCGTTTCAAGGTCCCGGATCTCGCCGACCATGATGATGTCCGGGTCCTGGCGCAGGATCGTCCGGAGCGTGCTGCCGAAGGTGATGCCGATCTGCGGCTGGATGCTCACCTGATTGAATTTATCGTGCACCATTTCGATGGGGTCCTCGATGGTCACCACGTTCACCTCGGGCGTTGCAACGGTCTTGAGCGCTGAATAGAGCGTCGTGGTCTTACCGCTGCCCGTGGGGCCCGTCACAAGGATAATACCGTTCGGCCGCGCGATAAAGGAACGGAACAACTCGTATTCCCGGGGAGAAAAACCGATCTCTTCAAGGTCCTGGAGCAGGACGTCAGGATCGAAGATCCTGATCACCACCTTTTCACCGAAGGCGGTCGGCATGGTGGACACGCGGAGTTCGACCTCCCGGGACTTGTATTCGGTCTTGATCCTTCCGTCCTGCGGCCGCCGCTTCTCGGCGATGTCCATGCGCGAAAGCATCTTGATGCGGGAGACAAAAGCGGGATGCACTGCCTTGGGTGTCTTGTGAATGGTGTTGAGCATGCCGTCGATCCTGAGCCGGACCTCGCTGGCATCGCGCTTGGGCTCGATGTGAATATCGCTCGCCCGCTGGTCGAAGGCATAGCGGAACAGGAACTCCACGGCATTCACGATGTGCTTGTCCGTGGCCTCGATCTCCGACACGGACTTCATCTTCACGAACTGCTCGAGGTTGCCGAGGTCAACCTCAGAGGTCATCTCCCTGGCTGCGGCGGTCACGGACGATCGGAACCCGTAGAACTCCGTGATGATCTTGATAAGGTCCGTCTTCGGAGAGACGATACGCTTGACCTTATACCCCATCCGCTCGATGTTCTCAACAACTTCTATATTATAGGGGTCCGCCACGGCGAGGGTGAGGATATCGTCCTCCCGTTCGATCGGGACGGAGATGCTTCGCCGCGCGAAGGCCCGCGAGAGGATTTGCGTGACGATCTCCGGATTCAGCTTGAGGGGGTCGATCTTTTTGAACGGCAACCCGGCATGTTTCGCCACGACCTCGGTAATGATGTCCTCCGTCAAAACCTGGCCCGGCGCACCCGGTATTTCTATATTAAGTGAGGCTGCCACCTCGATGGACGATACCTCGTCCTCAAGGCGCATCCTGCCCCGATGCGCGGTTTCACCACGTGCCCTAAGTACTTTCATCCGCTGAACGTCCTGCTTTATCTTGATCTCGCGGGCCTGTTCAGGGCTCAATTTGCCCGCTGTGATCAGGATCTCGCTCAGCAGATCGGTCGTAAGTTTTGTCATAGGGGTCCCGTACAGACGTGCATTTTCAAAATATAAAAGGCCCCCGCAGAAGGGGGGCCGTGCTTACATAACGAGGATTGAGCGCATGATATGCTATTTCTTCGCCGGTTTAGCAGGCACCGGTGCCGGAGCAGGCTCCGGAGCAGGCGACGGCGTCACGGCAGGCTGTGCAGCGGGCGCAGGCGGCGAATATTCCTTTTTTTTCTCACAACCGAAAAAAGCAACGGCGGCAACAATGACCATAACCAGAATAAACAACGGAGTACTTTTTCACGAAGCTATACCTCCTTGATGAGTTTTGACCGCACCGCATCACGCGGAGGCGGGTACTGGACACCGGTTGTCGGGCATTTAAAGGATTCGTGTAGCAACCGAGCGCGTTACCGTAAGCTCCCGTACTTTCTGTCCGAGTTTCTCTTCCAGGAGCAGCTGCTGCTCTTCGTTGAGGCTGAGCCTGAAGACCCGCAGCTTATTCAGGGAACGCTTGGAAAGGTAGATCTCCTGAAGCTCAAATCCGATCTGTTTTTTAATTTCAGCGCGCTGCTGTGGTGTCAATTCCAGTACGACGGTCTCTTCCATCGAGTGAACCCTCCATCAGTTTTGATTATAGGCACTTTGATATGGAAATTCAAGTCTTTTTTGATGTCGTTGTATACCATCGCGTCCAAACACAATTGTGACAAACACGGTACAAAGGACCGGGTAAACAATGCCAGGGAAATTTACAGCATCTGGACACCGTACGCAGTGCCCGGTCCTTACATTTCCAATACAAGTTTTTTTGCTATCTTATCTATAGCTTCCTCCGTCTTCACCTTCTCTACCTGTCCGGTCTTCCGCTCTTTCAGTTCCACAAGACCTTCCTTGAGATTCTTCTCGCCGATGATGATACGATAGGGGATGCCGATAAGGTCCGCGTCCTTGAACTTGACCCCGGCTCGTTCATCACGGTCGTCCATCAGGACCTCGAAGCCCTTTTCTTCAAAAGCCGCGTAGAGCTCTTCGGCAACATCCATGGTCCTTGCGTCTTTCACATTCACCGGAATGATAAGGAGGTGGTACGGCGCGATCGCAGACGGCCAGATGATGCCGTTCTCATCGTTGCCCTGTTCGACGGCCGCGGCCGCGATGCGCGCCGGGCCTATGCCGTAGCTGCCCATGACGATCGGTTTCTCAGAACCGCTCTCATCCAGATAGTTCGCCTTAAGCGGCACCGAGTACCTGGTTCCCAGTTTAAAGATGTTTCCGATCTCGATCACCCGTTCGATGCGGAGGGGCTTGCCGCACTGCACGCAGGCATCTCCCGCTTGAGCCGTGTGAATATCAGCAAACTCGGCGTCGCTGAAGTGTTTGTCCGCGGAAACGCCCCTGGCATGATAGCCTTCCTTGTTCGCGCCTGCCACGTACACCCCCTGCTTGAGCGCCAGGTCCGCGATCTTCCTTATTGTATGGCCCATGGGCCCGATGAACCCGCCCGGTATGCCCAGGGCCGCCTTCACCTCATCCTTCTGCGCCGGCCGGTGCGGGCCGATGAGCTTTGAGAGCTTTTTTTCGTGCAGGGTCTGGTCCCCGCGCACCAGTGCAAGCACCGGACCTTGTTCGCCCATCACCAGGATGGACTTGATGAAAAAATCCGGCGTGAGCTTCAGGAACCTGGTCACCTCCTGGATGGTCCGCTTCTCCGGCGTGGCCACTTCTTCAAACTTCCCGTCTGAAAACTGCGGAGTGGGCGGCGTTGACTCCGCAAGCTCCACATTCGCCGCATACCCACAGGCGTCGCACAGCGCCACGTCGTCCTCGCCGGCAGGAGACGGCGCCATGAACTCGTGGGCGCCGGTGCCTCCCATCATGCCCATATCGCTCTGAACAACGTAAAACTTAATCCCGCAGCGGTTGTAGATCTTTTTATACGCGTCGAGATGGATATCGTACGATTTGTCGAGTCCCGCCTCGTCGCGATCAAAACTGTATGAATCCTTCATCACGAACTCGCGCGTACGCAGGATCCCGCTCTTGGGCCGCGCCTCATCGCGAAGTTTGGTCTGGAGCTGATACCAGATCTGCGGCAGGTCGCGGTAGGAGCGCAGGTCGTGCGCCGCCAGCCAGGTCATGACCTCTTCGTGCGTCATGGCCAGGCACATATCGCGGCCCCCCCGGTCCTTTAACCGGAACATCTCGTCGCCGATCGAGTCCCACCGGCCGGTCTGCTGCCACACCTCGGCAGGGTGCAGCACCGGCATGGTCACTTCCTGGCCGCCGATCGCGTTCATCTCCTCGCGGATGATGCGGTCGATCTTGTCCATCACCCGCCGGCCGAGCGGAAGGTAGATGTAGAGCCCGGCCGCAAGCTGACGCACGAACCCGCCGCGCACCATGAGCTTGTGCGAGACCGCCTCGGCCTCGGCAGGGGCCTCTTTTAACGTTGGAATGAATAAACGGGAATAACGCATGGAACCTCCACAAAGCAGGAGACAGAAGTCAGAATCCAGGAGTCAGGAGAAAAGATCGGCCTACTCTCTTCTGGCTACTGGCTACTGGCTCCTGACTTCTTCTCATTAACTATTTTTTCCACCTCACCTACGAGTATATCCGCCAAATCCTTTTCATCGATTTTTTTCACGATCTCGCCATGCTTGAAGAGCAGTCCTACGCCCTTGCCGCCGGCGATCCCGACATGCGCCTCGCGCGCCTCGCCGGGCCCGTTCACCACGCAGCCCATGACGGCGACCGTGATCGGCTCTTTGATATGCGCAAGTCTTTTTTCTACTTCCTGGGCCAGGCCGATGATGTTGATCTCGGTCCTGCCGCAGGTGGGGCAGGAAATGATGTTCACCCCGCGCTGCCGGACCTTGAGCGATTTCAATATCTCGTAGGCAACACGCACTTCCTCCACCGGGTCCGCGGTGAGCGAAACACGCATGGTGTCGCCGATACCCTCGGCCAGCAGGATGCCGAGACCGACGCTCGACTTGATCGTGCCGGAAAAGAGCGTGCCTGCTTCCGAGATGCCGATGTGCAGGGGATAATCCGACTTCTCAGAGAACAGCCGATAGGACGCGACCGTGGTCATCACGTCAGAGGCCTTCAGCGAGACCTTGAGATTTGTGAAGTTCAGGTCTTCGAGGATGCGAATGTGACCGAAGGCGCTCTCCACGATGGCCTCCGGGGTCGGGTGTCCATACTTTTCGAGCAGATGCTTTTCGAGCGAACCCGCGTTCACGCCGATGCGGATCGGGATGCCCTTGTCCGCGCATGCCCGCACAACCTCGGAAACCTTGTCCTTCCCGCCGATGTTTCCGGGATTGATCCGGAGCCCGTCCATGCCCTGCTTTACGGCCTCAAGCGCCAAACGGTGGTCAAAGTGAATATCGGCGATGAGCGGCATGTTCGTGCCTTTCCTGATCGCGCCGAGCGCTCCTCGCGGCTTCCTCATCCGGCACCGCGAGCCTCACGATCTCGCACCCTGCCTGCTTCCAGGTGGCTGATCTGATCGAGCGTCCTCGCTGCGTCCCGCGTGTCCGTGTTGCACATGGACTGGACAGCGACCGGCGCGCCTCCGCCGATCGGCGACGTGCCGAGGGTGATCTGTTTAGTTTTTTTGCGGGTAATGAGATTATTCATGCTATCTGAGATACCTTACCCCTCCCTTGACGCCGAGGGGCTAAGGGAGGTTTAATGCTTCAGCACTACCCCTCACGGGCCTGCGCATCGAGGTGGGAGGTTACTTATTACTTGCTGAAAAACATCCTCATGACATCGTTATACGACACGACGGCGATCAGCGTGATCAACAACCCGGCACCGATGCTCTGGGAAACCTCCATCACCTTCCTGCTGAGCGGCTTTTTGCGGATCGCCTCGATCACGAGGAACAGGATCATTCCTCCGTCAAGCACCGGGATAGGCAGCAGGTTCAGGACCCCGAGCGAGATGCTGATCATGGCGAGAAGCGACAGGAATGCCGACAATCCGGCGGCAGCCGCCTGGCCAGACATCTGCGCGATCATGACCGGCCCGCCAAGCGTCTTGATCGAGAGGTCGAAGGTAATAAGCTTCTTGAGCGTGATGAACGTCAGGTCAACGGACTCGATGGTCTTGTCGAAGCCCAATCGCAGGGACTCGAAAAATCCGTATTTCTTGAATACCAGCCGCATGACCGGCTCAACGCCGATGACCTGCCTGCCGCCATCCTCCTTCGGGGTAACGATCTTCTCCATGCGCTTGCCATTCCGCTCGAGCGTAAGAGTGAGCTTGCTTCCCTTGCTGTCGCGCACAAGCGTGGAGAACTGGATCCAGTGATAGATGGTCTTCCCGTCAACGGCGATGATCTTGTCGTTCACCATGACCCCGGCCTGCTCGGCAGGGAACCCCGGCTTCAGCTTCCCGATCTCCGCCGGCATGTCGGGGACCAGGCCGGACGTGCCGATCTTGAGCTCTGTTGCCAGTTCAGGCCGGAGCGTCATGGTCTTTTTTTCACCCTGCCGCTCGATATTTACCGTCACGTCGGTATCGGGGTTCACCGCGATCAGGGTCAATGCCTTGGTCCAGTCGCTGATGCTCCTGCCATTGATCTCCCCGATCACATCGCCGGCCATGAAGCCGGCCCGCTCGGCAGGTGAACCTTTCTCCACATAACCGACCTTGGCCGGGCCTTCACTGTAAGTCCCGACCATAAAGACGAGGGGCATGATGATGAAAGCCAACACGATGTTCGTGAGCGGTCCCGTGACGGCGATCTTAGCGCGTTGCCATACGGTCTTGGACTGGAACTCGTCCGGAGCACCCGTAGGGTCCTCATCCGGGTTCTCTCCCGCCATCTTCACGTACCCGCCGAGCGGAAGCGCGGAGAGGACATACTCCGTATCACCCTTCTTGAAGCCGAAAAGTTTTGGCCCCATGCCGAGCGAGAACTTCTCGACCCGCACGCCTGCCCGCTTTGCCATGATAAAGTGCCCGAACTCGTGCACGAACACGAGAATCCCGATCACGATCAGAAAATATACGAATGTCATTGTTCCTCCTTGAAAAAAAACAAACCAAATATGATGAACTCACAACAAGTCGAATTCACCGCTGAGACGTACCCTGCTGTTGCCAAAACGCGGGCACAGGCTGAGGCGCAGAGAAAATCCTTATTCTTTTCAATATGCATTTCTCCGTGTCTCCGTTTATGGCCGCGCCTTCGCAAGAGCAGGCTACGTCTCGGCGGTAGATTATGACTTTTTACTACTTACAATCCGCTATTCGCAAAAGTTCCTCATCTCTTGACCCCTGCCCCTATCACCTTCTCCGCTTCCTGCCGTGCCCAGAGGTCCGCCTTGAGCGCGTCCTCCACGGTACGAATATTCGACGGGGTATGGGCGTCCATCGTGGACCTGATCACGCGGGCGATGTCCGTATACCCGATCTTCTCCTCCAGAAAATATTTGACCGCCACCTCGTTCGCGGCCGAGAGCACCGCCGGCATGCTGCCTCCTGCTCTCAAGGCATCAAAGGCATAAGCAAGACAGGGAAATCGGTCCATGTCCGGCTCCTCGAAGGTGAGTGTGCCCATCTTTGCGAGGTCGAGCGCCGGGGACACACCCGAAAGCCGCTCGGGGTACGAAAGCGCGTAGGCGATCGGCCCCCTCATGTCCGGCATGCCGAGCTGCGCCACGACCGCGCCGTCGTGATATTCCACCATGGAATGAACAATGCTCTGGGGATGGACAAGCACCTTGATCTTCTCGGGTGCGATATCAAAGAGCCATCTCGCCTCGATCACCTCGAGCCCCTTGTTCATGAGCGTGGCGGAATCGATCGTGATCTTCCTGCCCATGCTCCAGTTCGGGTGTTTGAGGGCCTGCGCCAGCGTCACCTTCCCAAGGTCCTTTTTTGAATGGGAACGGAACGGGCCTCCGGATGCGGTCAAGACCAGTTTTCTAATGTCCGTGTTCGCACCGGCGAGCAAACACTGGAAAATGGCGCTGTGTTCGCTGTCCACCGGCAGGATACGGATCCCTTTTGCCCGGCACTCGGCCATGACCAGCTCTCCCGCGGTCACCAGCACTTCCTTGTTCGCGAGCGCGATGTCCTTGCCGGCACGGATGGCAGCCATGGTAGGCACGAGTCCTGCTGTCCCCACGATCGCCGAGACCGTGATGTCCGCCTCGTCCGCGGCCGCCACCTGGATCATGCCTTCGACGCCGAAGAAGATGCGCATGCTGAGATCACTGCACCGCTTTTTCAGGTCCCCTGCCGAACGCTCGCTCACCACGGACACGATCGATGGCCTGAATTTCCTGACCTGCTGCTCGAGCAGTTCGACATTGTTCCCGGCCGCGAGCGCGACCACGGTGAAGCGGTCCTGGAATTTTTCAACCACCGAAAGCGTTGACTGCCCGATCGAACCGGTTGAACCTAATATGGATATTTTTTTCATAAGAAGTCAGGAGCCAGAAGTCAGGAGTCAGAAGAAAAACGACGTCTCAGGCCGTTCTTCTGGATTCTGGCTCCTGGCTACTGTATTCCTCTCTCATCTCATCCTGAGATAATAATACAGCACCGGCGCGGCGAACAGCATGCTGTCCATGCGATCGAGAATACCGCCGTGACCGGGGATGATCGTTCCTGAATCCTTGACCCCTGCCGCGCGCTTGAACAGCGACTCGACGAGGTCGCCGACGGTGCCGACAACCGCCAGCATGAGGGCGATCGCGATCGCTTCGCCTGCTCCGATGGGCGGCATGAACCAGGCCCGGCACAGGAGTGCCATGGCCGAGGACGCAACGAGCGCGCCAAGAAGTCCCTCAACACTTTTCTTCGGGCTGACCTTCTCATACAGCCGGTGTTTCCCAAAGGGGATGCCGATGGAATAGGCGCCGATGTCCGATGCCCAGATGATGAAATAGAGGAACACCAGCCATTGTTTCCCATCCTCGCCCGTACGGACCCCGACCTGGTACGCAAACAGCATGGCCACATAGAACACGCCGAGGAACGTGGAAGCTACATCTTCGATCGCGCCGTCAACGGGCCGTGGCGAAAAAAGCCGTGCGATCATGATCAGGAGCGCGCTGGCAGCGACGGGAAGGAACGTACCCAATGCCGGAACCAGCGGGTGATAGAACTCAAGGACCATCAGCGCGCCGACCGCGATCCCGGGCACCTGGAGGGGATGCGATCCCCGTGCCTGCGCCATGCGGTAAAATTCATATTGTCCCACGGCCACGGCTGCCAGCACAAGGGCCATGAAATAAACCGGCGGAAGCACCCAGGTGACGAAGTAGAAGACGGGCAGGAATAAAAGCCCTGAGATCACTCTTTTATACAGCATGCGATATCTCCATTGATCGCTGGACAAAAAACTGGAAAAACAGACCCAAAAACCCTAGACAGGAGAAACGGCATTTGCCACGGATTAATGCGGATAAGAGCCGGATAAAATCGGATCTTTCCCGGGAAAGCAGTTCACCCATAGGGTGATGGGCTAGAACGAATACTGACTCTCTTTTTATCCGCTTTTATCATATGTTCAATCCGATTCTTCCGTGTCTAAACTCTTTTTAAGTTTATTGGACAATCTGCGAGCCCTTCACTTCCGCACAAGCTGGTCCTGCGTCAGGCCGAACCGGCGCTGACGCCCCTGGTAATCCAGAAGCGCCGCCAGGAGGTCCTGCTCCTCGAAATCGGGCCAGAGGGTATCGGTGAAATAGAGCTCGGCGTAGGCAGCCTGCCAGAGAAGAAAGTTGCTGATGCGCTTCTCGCCGCTCGTGCGGATGATCAGGTCCGGGTCAGGCAGCCCCGCGGTATCGAGGAAGGAGGAAAAGGTCTCCTCCGTAACATCGGCTGCCGCGTTGTTCGCCGAACGCATGCGTTTGATCGCTTCCAGGATCTCGCCGCGCCCGCCGTAGGACAGCGCCAGATTCAGGACCATGCCGGTGTTCCCGGCTGTCTCGGACATCGCCCGTTCGATCCACTTCCGCGCCGATGCCGGGAGCCGTTCAGTCCTGCCGATGGTGCGGAACCGGATGCCGTTCTCTTTCATGGTCGAGATCTCGGCCTTGAGAAAGGTCCCCAGCAGGTCCATGAGAAAGCCCACCTCTTCCTTGGGTCTGCCCCAGTTCTCGTCAGAGAACGCATAGAGGGTCAACACCTGGATACCATACTGCCGGCACTGTTCTGTAACGCGGCGCACCGTTTCCACGCCTCTCTTGTGTCCGGCGATGCGCGGCAGGCCCATGCGCTGCGCCCACCTGCCATTGCCGTCCATGATGATGGCAACATGTTTCGGCAGACCGTTCCTGTCCACCTCGGCGCGAAGCTTCTCAAGGTCCTGGTTTTTTCTTTTCATTCGTTTGTGGATCTCCATTCAGCGCCGATGACGGCATGCAGGCATCCCGCATTCAACTGTTTTTTCTACTTTGTCGAATAACTTATCAGGCGATAGCGGTCGGCCGAGAACAGCCCGCCGGGAGTCATCACGATCGCCAGGACCTGTGCGCCCGATCCCTGCTGCCGGACGACCTGATAATCCAGGACCGCACCCGGGATGTCCTTGATGTTCCAACGCTGCTCGAGCCTGGCGCCTGTCCAACCCAGGTCGATGAACTCGGCCTCTTTGTGCCTGCTCAGAAACGTCGCGCCGATGTTCTTCGGCACCAGGACCTCATCTCTGCCGTCTCCGTTCAGGTCAGCGGCAAACACCCGTCCTCTGATCTTCACCTTCCGGGATTTGTCGATCTCAGCCGACGGTGAAAGCACGGCATCGATCCCGGTCAACGGTTTTATCACGATCGTACCGACTGTTGGATACTTTTCCTCACTCTTCCAGATAATCACCCCATCGGAGTACACCATCAACTGGTCATTGCCGTTGAGCGCAACAAGAAGGGGGCTGGTTTCTCCCATATCGGCATACGCGAACCCGTAAAGGTCCACCCCATTCGGCAGCGGGAACTCCACCGTGGGAACATATTTTCCGTCAAGCCAGACGTATTGCTTCGGCTGCCCGGCAAAGAACGATACCGGGCTGTACCCCTGGCCGATCAGTATGCTCCCTTTCCGGGAAGAGGCGACCACCCGGAGGAACCCCGGTACGTCGGCGATCCGTTGATAGACGCCGTCCTTGAACTCTATGACCGAGGAAATGACCCTGCCATTCAGCATGCCGGTCACGAAGATCTCCGGCCTGCCGTTGCCGTTAATGTCCGCCACGTCGATATTGAAGTGCAGCATTTCGCTGGGTGGATAGGCTATGGTCTCGACCCATTCCTCCCGCCATCCCGAAGGCCACTGTTTGAAGATATGGAGCTTCGCGCCATCGGAGAAGACATACTGAAGCGAACCGGTCCCTTCCAGGTCGGCCGCAGCGAAGAGCCGGGCATTGAAGCTCAGCTCCAGAATGTCACTTTTCCCCTCTCTCTGCGGAGCGAAGAACGGATTGACCTCCCCGAGTGCGTCCCGTTTGGTCCTGAGATCCAGCAGGGCCACGATCGTATCGAGCGGTCTGGCATCATCGGCGTAGAATATCCCCGTGGTCACCAGATACTTGTTGTCCGAGGGGTGGACCTCGACCGTCAGGACCACATCGAGATTGAAGGTCTTGCCCATCTCCGTGATCAGAGAGGCGTCCCGCTGTTTTTTATCGTTCAGGAACGCTGCCCCTTTTTCACTGTCGAGCACGGTGAACCTGTTGCTTTCCTTTAAACGCTCGGCAAGTCCCTGGATGATCTCGGGATGTTCCGCCCGGAGGGGAATAACTCCGAGTGCTATCTTCTTCGGCGTGATCCGCGCCTTGTCTCCGGCCTTCGGCTCCTTCAGTTTTTTCGTCATCACGCCGGTGGACGTCGTTTCGCCCACAGCGGTCACCTCGAGGCTGCCGACCTCTTCCTCAATATGGCCGATCACGACATTCGTCACGGGGTGGAGGATCTCCTTGCCTTCCGTCCAGACCGTAAGGAGAACGCCCTTCTGAAGACCATCCTTCGTCCCCAGCGCAATCGTAAGCTGGTCACCCGCCACGGTCTTCACCTCACCCTGCACCGGGGGAAAGTAGGACGAGATCGCGGTCGCAAGCTGTTCCACCGAGGTATATTCCTTCATGCCGAGCGGCTTCTCCGCGGCAATCGCGCCGGTGACGAGCACCAGGGTGAGCAGGCACTGTATGATCACGTTTCTCATTTCGATGATGACCTCTTTTTATTGCATCATATTTCATTTTGCAGTAACTACTCAGGAACAGTAGAAAACGTATTCTCACACGAAGACACTGGGGAATAATTAAAGGGCGAACAAGATGATGGATTCGACAAACAAGATCGAAGTCCTTTTTTGCCATTTCTCCTCATTGTGCCCCTTTTCCTGAAAGATTGTAAGGTCCTGCGCCGTTCCCATCTTCAACGTCCATTAGGTTACTCCACCTTCACCCGTATCTCCACTTCCCACGACTTTCCCGGCGGGAGCGAGAGGCGCCAGATCGGCATCACCATCGAGCTCTGGTATACCCGCTCGAACCCGCCCTCGGATTGCGAGACCGTTTCGACCGGCGCACGCCAGAGGCTTGCGGACAGGGAGAAGGCGAGCGTAAGTTTGAGTTTGAGCCATTCGTCCACGAGGCCCACCTGCTTCACGTCGTTCGTTTCACCGATGGACGCGAGGTTACGCTTTTCCAACTGATGTCCCGGGATGTCGTAGTAACGGTCGTGGGCGTTCCCCGCGAGGAGTGAGAAGTTGAACTCGCTGCCGAAGGAAGTGTTGAGCTCTTCGGCGCTCAGGTTCTCGATCTCATAGCGCACAATAAATTCCGATGCGGCCCGGTGCAGGGAGATCTCTTTTCTGAGCCGGATAGCGAGACCGATAACATTCCCGCGGCGCTCCAGTACAAGCGTTGCGACCTCCGCCTGTTTTCTCTGCTTCAGGTCGTAGGCGCCGAGCACAAAATCACCCGCCTCGTAGTATTCGGACCGCATGAAACTCGCAAGGTCGACGCCGGACTCGAGGAAATGATCGAGGAGGGACCCCCGCTTGTATAAGTCGTACAGGAGGTGGTATTCGAGCCCTTCCTCTTTTACCACCACGCGATCATGGATCGTCTTTGCGACGCAGGCGTCCTTGTCCTTGCCCGCTGTGCAGATCTTTTCGTGATACCCCTCCCGCCTGCGCGTGAGTGTGTTCGTAAGGTTGAATGAACGCGGCTTCCAGTCAAACTCCGTGATCCTGCCGCCCTCCGCCGGATCGATGAACAGGTTCATGAGTTCGGAGTTCAGCATGACCTCCTCGCTCCCGTCCCCGTCAAAGTCGCCCTCTTCGATGTCAAGCCAGGACGGCTGAAGACCCGTCTCTTGCTTCTCCTGATCTCGGACCCCTGACCCCTGACCCTTGAATACCGTGTCCGCAAGGACCTCCGCCTGAATCAAATGCTCATACACCGCAGAGCGTAAATGCGGCAAATAGAGCCCGCCGAACACACCGTGCCAGTACGAATCATTGCACTGAGACTGATAGAGATGGTCGAGCATCCGCGCAGCCCCGTCATTGCTCTTCGTGCCCTGCGCGTCAAGCGCATCGAGCGCTTCGTGGACCTTCCGGCTTACCATCACCATCCGCTTGTGCATGTGGTTGCTCTCGGGGTACTTTGCCAGAAAGTTCCGCCAGAACCCGCCCTTGATGAAGGGCCTGAGGCCCGCAAACTCGGGGGACCCTTTCACCTTTGCCAGGGCGTCGCCGTATTCCTTCATAGCGCGCGTCGGGAGCGCCCATTCGCCCATTTCCATGTACGAAGCCGTGGGGAGATAGATCCTGCCGCGCGGAGGTTCCTTTGTCAGGTACTCGGAAAAGGTGGTGGTCTCGAGCCATTCGCTGTTCTGTTCCAGGAGCGTGAAGAAGCGCTCGAGCCAGCCCTCCTCATACACAGAGTGATACGTCTCGGGCCAGATGCCGAATTTTTCTCCATCATCAGCCATCGTCACCAGCCTGTTCCTCTCCGTGGAGCGGAGTCCGGATAAAAAAGCGATGGTCTCTTCGGGCGGCTGGAACGGGATCAGGTATCGGAGCCTCTCGCTTCCCGGGAAGATGCGCAGAACGCTGTTTTGCTCCTCGGTGAGAAAATACCCGTCAAGTTCATCGTCATGGAGCCCGGCCATCTTGAAATGGAAATCATCGACAACCACATGATTGATTCCCGCCGCTACAATGGCCTTGGGAAGTTGGGGCTCCCAGACCCGTTCAGCGAGCCACAGACCCTGCGCATCGTAGCCCAGCACGCGCTCGATGTAGTCCGTGAGCGCACGGACCTGGCCTATCTTGTCTTCATCGGGCAGTACGGAGAGGATCGGCTCGTAAAATCCACCGGAGAGTATCTCGGCCCTGCCCTCATTCACAAGTTTCTTGAGTATGTCGATGAACTCAGGATGGTGTTGTTCGAAATAATGGTAGAGTATCCCGGTGTAATGCAGCGTGATCTTGACAGATGGATGGCGCTCAAGCACCTTGATAAAGGGCAGATATGCTTTCTGATAGGCGTCCTCGGCCACGAAGTCGAAATTGCCGACCGGTTGGTGATTATGGACGGCAAAGATGAATTGTACTTTCGGCATCTCGTTGAAACCCTTTGTTTTCCTGATATTTTCGTTGAGAATACAGACTGGAATATTAGCCTTGTGGCCGCGAAAAGTCAATCGAAAACAAGATACTGGACGTTGTTGCGGATGGATTAAGACGAGCAACAGAGATTCACGAACAGGAATGCATCGGCAACCGCTTTTTTTTAGTGCCACCGCTTGTCAGGGTTAGTTGCTAATAGAATCAGATTCTTCTCGAAATGGATAGGATATCTCAAGACAAAAACGTATAAAGCTTGTCTCGCGCAAAGCCGCAAAGGCCGCAAAGAACGACAAACGTACAATAGACTGTTGTTTTTTAAATCAAGAGGCACCCGCTTTTCTTTGCGCGCTTTGCGGCTTTGCGCGATAATGCTTTGCTTCGTTTCCCGCTTGTCCGGGTTAGGCATAAGAGTATTGCTGAACAGAGAACCTACGATAAGCGTTTAACCTGTCTTATCCTGTCCTCTTCACCAGCCTGCCTGCAAGGGCGAAGAAGATGGCCGTATAAGCCGCGAGCACGATCATGGATCCCGGGGAGGGATCATTGCCCGATGCAAGCGCGCGGAGCAGGATGCTTGCGTGCGTGAGCGGGTAGATAAGGATCGCGGTGTGGAAGGGTTCCGGCAGTTTGTCAGGCGAAAAGAACGTGCCTGCCAAAAACGACATGGGAAGGATGAAAAAGCTGTTGAAGTTCGCCATGTCCTCGTGCGTGCGCGTGACCATGGCCGCAGCCACGCCCGCTGCGCCGAAACAGAATGCCGTGAGCGACAACACCGCGAAAAAAGAAACGGACAAGTGCAGGTGCACGCCGGAAACCAGCCCGACCAGTATGAGCATAAGCGCCGAGAAGAGCCCGCGCACAAGGCCTGTCAGCGTCCTGCCGAGGGTGATGTCCCACGGACTGACCGGCGAGACGAGCACTTCTTCGAGCGTCTTGGTGTAAAGCTTGCTGATATTGAGCGACGCTGAGACGGAGGTGAAGCTGTTGTTCATGGCCGAGAGAGCGAGGATGCCGGGCAGGACGAACTCGAGGTAAGTGCCTCCGCCCAGGTTCATGCCCCTGCCGAGGCCCCAGCCGAAGGTCACCAGGTAGAGGATAGGCATGACCAGGCTCGAGGCAAGGAACCGCCAGGGCTTCTTGCGAATGAGCATCATCTCTTTCCATAGTATGGGGTAGAAGTTCATATAAACTTTATGACCTTTATGCCCTATTTCTCATTTTCAGAATCATCTGTTATGCCCTTCTATCAACCCTTTTATCCTCACCCAAAGACCTGTGTCAGCCGTTAGTCAATGAGTGCGCCAGTAGAATAGTCACCTCAGCAAAACCGCCCTTCCAGCGAGGCAGGTTTGAGGTAACATCCTGAGAAGCCTCCCCAACGAGGGAGAGGACCGAGGTGTAGTTGGGTTGGTTGCGGCCAATTTAAACCTCGCCATGACATTTGTAACCACAGATGATCACAGATGAAATCCACTGTGTCGATTCTGTCACATCATCGATGCTTCCATCTGTATATCTTCCTGTACCATGAACCGTTGACATGTACTCTGACCCATGTTTGCCATTTGATTTTTTTTTTTTATAGACCCCTCATCCCCAGCCCTTCCCGTCAAGGCGGCGATGTTGGAGGTTGATCCTTCTTTTTTTTTTTTTTTTTTTTTTTTTTTTTTTTTTTTTTTTTTTTTTTTTTTTTTTTTTTTTTTTTTTTTTTTTTTTTTTTTTTTTTTTTTTTTTTTTTTTTTTTTTTTTTTTTTTTTTTTTTTTTTTTTTTTTTTTTTTTTTTTTTTTTTTTTTTTTTTTTTTTTTTTTTTTTTTTTTTTTTTTTTTTTTTTTTTTTTTTTTTTTTTTTTTTCTTATTATTTCTTCTGTCTCCTGACTCCTGACTCTTCTTCTTTTCTGACTTCTGACTACCTCTTCTAACCTTTCTGTCCTCCTTCTTGTACCCTTCTCTTTTTTCGTACCCTTTTTTCTTGACTCTCCTGTTTTTCTCACCATCTCCCCAACGAGCGCCTACGAGAACCAGGTGCCCCAGGTAGTCATATCATGAGTTGCGGCCTCAAAAGATCCCTCAGCGCTAAATTCCTTCCTCTTATCCTCCGTATTCCTCCTTTTTTTTTTTTTTTTTTTTTTTTTTTTTTTTTTTTTTTTTTTTTTTTTTTTTTTTTTTTTTTTTTTTTTTTTTTTTTTTTTTTTTTTTTTTTTTTTTTTTTTTTTTTTTTTTTTTTTTTTTTTCCCCCCCCCCCCCCCCCCCCCCCCCCCCCCCCCCCCCCCCCCCCCCCCCCCCCCCCCCCCCCCCCCCCCCCCCCTTTTTTTTTTTTTTTTTTTTTTTTTCTGTAACCACGGATGTAACACCGATTAAAATTCTTCATTCGATAACACTGCTCGATATTCGATTCTGTCCGTTGCGGGCATGACAGCGCTTATCCATGCGCTTTTCGCTTCCGATGAACTCTTCCCCCCTTTTTTTTTTTTTTTTTTTTTTTTTTTTTTTTTTTTTTAAAAAAAAAAAAAAAAAAAAAAAAAAAAAAAAAAAAAAAAAAAAAAAAAAAAAAAAAAAAAAAAAAAAAAAAAAAAAAAAAAAAAAAAAAAAAAAAAAAAAAAAAAAAAAAAAAAAAAAAAAAAAAAAAAAAAAAAAAAAAAAAAAAAAAAAAAAAAACTTATCCTGTATCCTATACCCGATTTTCATCTTTTTCTCTCCTCTTTCCTCTTTTCTTTTAACATCCATGTGCAGGCTTTCTTTTGTTCTCCGCACTCCTTACTCGCGTTTAACTCCTTCGAATATTTTTTTTTTTTTTTTTTTTTTTTTTTTTAAAAAAAAAAAAAAAAAAAAAAAAAAAAAAAAAAAAAAAAAAAATTTTTTTTTTTTTCTCGCTTCTCATCCCTCGATCCTCTCACCCGTCATGTTTATGAACACATCTTCGAGCGTGACGTCCCGTATCATGATATCAGCGCACATATCACGGCTGGCATCGATCGCGTTCTCCCGCGTTTGATAGAACTGTCGCGGTATATCGTGTCTCCCTATGCATTCAAGCGCGAACTTGCCGACGCTTGCCTTGAGCACCGCGGGCTTTTCCAACGCTATGATCTTGCCCGCGCGCATGATCGCAACGCGGTCGCACAGCGCGTCCGCCTCTTCGATATAGTGCGTCGTGAGCAGGATCGTGATCTTGCTCCGCTTCAGCGATTCGATCAAGCCCCAGATCAACCTTCGCGCCTGCGGGTCCAGCCCGACCGTCGGTTCGTCCATGAATATGACCTCGGGCCGGTGCATGAGCCCCCGGGCGATCAGGAGCCTCCTGCGCATGCCGCCGGAGAGGTGCTCCACCGGCGTGTCCTTCCTGTCCCAGAGCCCGACGAAGCGCAGCAGTTCTTCGCTTCGCGCGTCCCGGTCCGCGGGGTCCATCTTGTACAGCCTGCCATGAAACTCCAGGTTCTCCGCGCAAGTGAGATCGATGTCGAGGTTCAGCATCTGCGGAACTACGCCGATCGAACGCTTGACGCGGAGAGGATCATTGGTCACGTCATACCCCGCTACCGATGCCGTACCCGACGTGGGTTTCAGGAGTGTGGTCAGCATGCGGATCGTCGTGGTCTTCCCCGCGCCATTCGGGCCGAGCAGGCCAAAGACCTCGCCTTTGCCGACAGAGAAGCTGATGGACTGGACCGCGCCGAGAGTACCGAAATATTTTGTGAGATTAGCGGTTTCGATCATATTTTAGAAATGATCCACAATGCAATATTTTTTGAGAACAGCGCTGATACTTGATGCCATTATAAAAGTCATAATCCACCGCAAAGACGCGGAGAACTGCTTTTAAAAAGAATAAAGATTTTCTCTGCGCCTCTGCCTGTGCCCGCGTTTTGGCTGTAACCCTCAGGGTACGTCTCGGCGGTTTAATTCGACTTATTGCAAGTTCATCAAACGTAATAGGATGCTAAATAATTCAGTCCTCCGTCTCGATCCCCAGCGCCTTGATCTTCCGGTGCAGGTTGCTCCGCTCGACGTTGATGGCGTCGGCGGTCTTGCTCACGTTCCCGTTGTTCTCGCGAAGTTTTTGCGTAATAAACTCGCGCTCGAACGCTGCACGGGCGTCCTTGAGCGTTGCAAAACCGTCAGGCATCACCACTCCAGCATGTCCCTCCCGCCCTTTCTGGCCCGCCTGCTCCCTGCTGAGAGGAGGCGGAATGTCGGATAGCTTTATCACGGGGCCCGGGGCCATGATGAGCAACCGCTCGATGATATTGCGGAGCTCGCGTACATTCCCGGGCCACGCATATCGGACAAAGAGCGCGAGCGCCTCATCGTCGATGGTCTTCGGCTTCTGTCCGTATTCACTCGAAAACTCCTGAAGGAAGTGGCGAACCAGGCGCGGGATATCATCGGACCGCTCGCGAAGCGGAGGAACGTCGAGGGGGATCACATTCAATCGGTAATAGAGGTCCTCACGGAAGGCGCCTTTTTTGATCTCATCTTCAAGATCTTTGTTCGACGCGGCGATCACCCGCACGTCCACTTTGATCGTTCGGGTGCCGCCCACGCGCTGGAACTCCTGACTTTGCAGCACGCGAAGCACCTTGGCCTGGGTGGCCAGGCTCATGTCCGCGATCTCATCAAGGAAGATCGTGCCCTTGTCGGCGACCTCGAACTTCCCGCGCTTCATGCCGATCGCGCCGGTGAATGACCCCTTTTCGTGCCCGAACAATTCGCTCTCGATCAGTTCCTGAGGGATCGCCGCGCAGTTCACCTCCACGAAGGGCCCGCTGTGCCGCTTGCTCGCCCGGTGGATGGCGCGGGCCACGAGTTCCTTGCCTGTACCGCTCTCGCCGTGGATCAGCACCCACCCGTTCGTGGGACCGGCAAGCGCGATCTGCTGTTTGAGCGCGTTGATCTTCTCACTCTCACCCACGAGCTCGTTCCGCTGCTCGATGCTCTTTTTAAGGGTCTCATTCTCCTCGCGAAGCCGGAACTCTTCCAGCCCGTGCTTGACCACAAGGATCAGATGCGCCAGCTCGGGCGGCTTCACCATGAAGTCGTAGGCCCCCATCTTCGTGGTCTTGACAGCTGTCTCGATGGTGCCGTGGCCCGTCACCATGATCACCGGCATGTCGGGCCTCATCTCCCGGAACCTCCGGAGCACCTCGATCCCGTCCATCTCGGGCATGGCAATGTCGAGCAGCGCCAGCGACGGCTGCGTTTCGTTCAGCAGTTCGATCCCTTCCCTGCCCGAGGCCGCGGTCACAACGTCATAGCCTTCGTCCCGCATGACATCGGCAAGGCTCTTGCGCACGCTTTCTTCGTCATCGATGATGAGTATGGTTTCGCCGGACATATTGTTTCCCTGTGTTCCAAAATTCAAAATCGCGCGACTTACACAATATGCGGGTCACGCGCCCCTGCTACATTCTCCAATGAAATTTACGGACAATTCCCCAACCGCTTGGCCTTGACCTTCATATTCATGGTTTGCCCCTGGCTCTCCATCTTCATGGTCGAATCGTAGGCATCCCCCTTGTAAACCGTCTCGCCGCTGAAGTCACCGGCATTTTTGCCGGTACACTTCATCTTCCAGGTGACCTTATTGCCGGACTGTTTTAAATCGGTAACAGTACAATTTTTGTCAGTAGTGATGGTTTTTTTCTGATCCTTAACATCTTCCTTGGTGTAGCAGTGCTTTATCGTAGTTGGTGGCATTGCCATAGGCATACCGGGCATTTCCATAGTGCTGGTCAGTTCCCAGTATCCATCACGCATTATGTCGGCAGCAAAGCTGGTAGCCGGAAGGGCCAAGGCGAACAGAATGGCAATGACAATCTTTTTCATAACTAAACCTCCTTTATGATTCATTTATTTAAACCATTTATTATCTGAACGGAATTGCCCCGTATTTTTCTCTTGTCGATCATCAATCCCCTGTCCTGGGCATGGACCAGCGTCCACCCTACAAGCCTCTTTTCAAATGTTTCTTCAGCGTCTCAACAACAATATCAATCTCCGCCTCTGTTGTTTCTCTCCCCAGGCTGAAGCGGATGGCGCCGCGGGCGAGCGCGGGGTCCGTACCCATGGCGACCAGCACATGCGACGCGTTCACCGTACTGCCGTGGCACGCTGCGCCGGGAGAAACGGCAATGCCCGTCAAGGCCTCCATGACCGCTATCGAATCGAACCCTTCAAAGCTGATGTTCCAGGTGTTCGGAAGCTTTTTTTCAGGATGGCCGTTCAGATGCACTTTCAGCCCGACGCGTTTCAATCCTTCAAACAATCGCTGCCCGAGCTTTATCTGGCGGGGCCCCTCGGTATCCATGATCTCCGAAGCTACCATGCATGCCGCGCCCAGGCCGACGATGAACGCCGCGTTCTCCGTTCCCGGCCGCAGGCCGCGCTCGTGCCCTGCGCCGTGCATCATGCGGCAGAAGCGTGCGGCCGTTCTTGATATACAGAGCGCCGATGCCTTTCGGCGCATAGAACTTATGCCCGGCAATGGTCAGGAAATCCACGCCCAGGTCATCGACCTTCACGCGGACCTTGCCCACGCTCTGCGCCGCATCGGTGTGGAACAGGATCCCGCGGGAAGATGCGATCTTCGCGAGCGCAGAAATATCCTGGATCGTTCCGACCTCGTTGTTCGAATGCATGATCGTAACGAGCGCGGTCTTCGGGGTGATCGCCTTTTCAAGGTCAGCGGGATCCACCATGTCCGTATTCATCAACGGGCAGATACGTTACCGTATATCCGAATCGTTCAAGATTGCGGCACGGCTCCAGGACGGCGGGATGCTCGATCTGTGAAGTGATGAATGTGCTTCCCCTTGCCTGCTGCCTTGGCGATCCCCTTGATCACCATGTTGTTCGATTCCGTGGCCCCGCTCGTGAAGATGATCTCCGATGCCTTGCACCCCAGGAGGGCCGCGACCCGCTCGCGCGCCTGTTCGATGCCGGCCTTGAGCGCGACACCATAGGGATGGCTGCTCGATGGATTGCCGTATTTGTTCTTCAGATACGGCAGCATCTCGTCGAGGACCCTCGGATCGACAGGAGTGCTGGCATTATAGTCGAGATAGATCGGGTTCATCATAAGATTATCTATTAGCGAGGCTTCGCTTCAGACCGGCCAGACATGAAACAAACCTGAAACAAAAGCGTCTCGCGCAAAGCCGCAAAGGACGCCAAGAAAATCTTTAAGTTTTGGTTTTAAAAACAAATGATTTGTCTTTCTTTGCGAGCTTGGTTTATGCCCGCGTTATGGTTTGTCCCCGCGCTATCGCAAGAGCAGGGGGCAACAGCAGGGTACGTCTTTGCGCGAAATATTCTTGCCGTTTTGAGTAGAATTGATTACTAAGTTACGTACGGCGGAATACGTGAAAAGATTTTAGCTGTCCATCATAACTTCTAATGCCTGTTGAATATCCCCATGGTCATGTACCGCTCGCCGACATCCGGCAGGACCGTGACGACCCGCGCGCCTTTTCCGAGTTTCTTCGCCACCTGGAGCGCCGCCCAGCAGGCAGCGCCGGACGAGATGCCGACCAGCAGCCCTTCCTCCTGCGCAAGCCGCCGTGTCATATCGGCGGCATCATCCTGGGTGACCTGGATGATCCCGTCGTACACCTCGGTGTTCAATATGGCGGGAATGAACCCCGCTCCGATGCCCTGAATGGGATGCGGACCAGGCTGACCTCCCGAGAGCACCGGCGAGGCGGTGGGTTCCACCGCATAGATCGTGATGTCCTTGAACTTTTTCCTGAGCACCTCGCCCACGCCCGTGATCGTGCCGCCGGTCCCGACGCCTGCCACAAAGGCATCGATCTTCTTTGTGCCCATCTGTTTCAAAATTTCCTTTGCCGTGGTCCTCCGGTGCACCTGCGGGTTCGCGGGATTGCCGAACTGGTCGGGCTTGAAATATTCCTTGCTCGAGGCGACGATCTCATCGGCCTTGGCGATCGCGCCCTTCATGCCCTTTTCCGCGGGAGTCAGCACAAGTTCCGCGCCGTACGCCTCAAGCAGTCTGCGGCGCTCGACCGTCATGGACTCGGGCATGGTGAGGACGATCGTGTAGCCCTTGACCGCGGCGACCATGGCAAGACCGATGCCGGTATTGCCGCTCGTGGGCTCCACGATCTTCATGCCCTTTTTGAGCAGTCCCTTTTTCTCCGCGTCTTCGATCATGGCGAGGGCCGGCCGGTCCTTGACGCTCCCTCCGGGGTTGAACCCTTCGAGCTTTGCCCACACCTCTGCGTCGCCAACGCCCGGCAGCTTATTCAGCTTTACCAAAGGCGTGTTCCCGATCAGGTCCAGTACTGTTTTGATCTTCGGCATGTCTGTCCTTTCCAATGTTTTATGTCCAAGAACTCCGCATACCTGCGGCAAGAAAGACACTGTTATAATTCTTTTCTTCGTGTAATTCAACGTTCGGTCAAGCTTCGTATCTTCCGAACTTATTGAGCGCTTCCCCGCTCGATCATCTCCTCGGCATGCTTGATCGTGGCCTCGGTGATCGTCTTTCCGCCGAGCATGCGCGCGATCTCGTCCACGCGTTCCTGCTTGTCGAGCAGCCGCACCTCGGTGCTCGTCCGGTCCTTCTTCACGGACTTGGTAACACCGTAGTGGCTCCCGGCCATGCTCGCGATCTGCGGCAGATGGGTGATGCAGAAGACCTGTCGTTTCAATGCCACGCGTTTGAGTTTTTTACCGACCTCTTCCGCCACCGCCCCGCCGATCCCCGCGTCCACCTCGTCGAACACGAGCGTGGGGATGCTGTCGCCTTCCACCAGGATGGTCTTGAGCGCGAGCATGATGCGCGACAGCTCTCCGCCCGAGGCGATCTTTGCGAGCGGCTTCGGCTCCTCGCCCGGGTTCGGCGAGATCAGGAACTCCACGCGGTTCGCGCCGCGCGGCCCGAGCTTGAGGCCGTCAAGCGTGTCTCCTCCGGGTTCCTGCGTGATCTTCACCGTAAAGGTCGTCTTCTTCATCCCGAGGTGGCTGAGCTCTGTCTCGACTTTTTTCTCGAGCTCCCGGGCCGCCGCTCTCCGCTTCTTCGTCAGTTGGTTCGCCTTGTCGGTCAGTCCGAACTTGATCGCCTGGATCCCGGATTTCAGGTTCTCGATCTCCTCGGTGCTCCGTTCCATGCGTTCGAGCGCAGCCGCCGCTTGTGTGCCGAAGTCGATGATCTCCTCGATCGTGTTCCCGTACTTTTTTTTGAGCTTCTGGATCAGGTCCAGCCGGTCCCCGATCTGCTCCAGACGCTGGGGATCGGACTCCACCCGGGTGTGGTACGACGCGATCTCCCGTGCGGCCTCTTCGATCTGCGCGCGGCCCGACTCGCAGAGCTCAAGCGCACCCGCGAGGCTGCTGTCGATCTCGGCCAGGTCTTTCAGCCCGTTGATCGCCTTTTTCAGGTTGGCCAGCGCCGAAGCGTCCGATGAATAGAGCGCCTCATCCGCCATGGCGGAAAGGGCCGCGAGCTTTTCAGTGTTCGCCAGGACCTTCTGTGCGTTCGCCAGCTCTTCTTCCTCGCCCGGCTTGAGCTGGGCCGCTTCGATCTCATTCTTCTGGTATCGCAGCAGGTCCTCTCGCTGCGCCCGGTCGCGCTCGCCCTCCTGGAGCGCTGCCAGGTCCTTTCGAATGTCAAGCAACTGGCGATACGCGGCGATCACTTCATCGACGAGCGCACCGTGCCCGCCGAAGGAATCGAGCATCTCCATCTGGCGTTCGAGGGAGAGCAGCGACTGGTGCTCGTGCTGGCCGTGGATATCGGCAAGGTTCGCGCCCACTGCCGCGAGCGTGGTGAGGTTCGCCAGGCTCCCGTTGATATAGACCTTGTTCTTGCCCGAGGCAGAGAGCACCCGGCGTACGATCAGGTCCTCGCCCGGGTCCATCTCGATCCCCTGCTCCGACAGAAGCTCCGTCATCTCCGCGCTACTCCGTCCGTTCAGCTCAAAGGCCGCCTCCACCACGGCTTCCTGAGACCCGGTGCGGATCAGATCAGCGCTCGCCCGTTCGCCAAGCGCCAGGTTCAGCGCATCCACCACGATGGACTTGCCTGCCCCGGTCTCGCCCGTGAACACGTTCAGCCCAGGCGCGAACTCCACCCGGAGCTGGTCGATGATGGCGATATTTTTTATGTTCAGTTCTTTCAGCATAAGTAAAGATCAGGGTCAGGGTCAGGGTGCAGGGTGCAGGGTGCAGATAAAATTGTATTTCCTGGCCCCCGACTACTGAACCCTATCCCCTTTTTTTATAGCATTCGCCTTCTTCATCGCAAAGCGCCCCTGGGTGGACGTTCCCTTCCCTCCGGCCTTGCGGTACAACTCCGCTGCCTGCTCTTTCCTGCCCATGCGTTCGCTCGCCCTGCCTGCCCAGTAGTACGCGGTGCCGACCCACATTCCGGATGCCGGATAGCTCTCGGGTATTTTCAAGAATTCTGTCACCGCCTCGGCGTCTCTGCCAAGGAGAAAGGTGCAGAACCCGATCCAGTACTGGGTCTGCGCGCGTTCAGCAGGCTTCTGTTCTACCAATGCCCGGCGGTATGCATCGAGGGCACGCTGGTAATCTGTCAGGCGAAAAAAACTATCGGCGATCCGGGTATGGAGAACACTTGGGGAAAGAGCGTGGGATGAAGAGGAAAGCACTGCCTCATATGATCGAATTGCTTCCGTGTATCGGCCTTGCGAGAACAGCAGGTCCGCTTTTACATATTCCCGGGGAACACTCTGGACGCCGGCACTATGCGACGTACCGTAGAGTGCAAAGATAATAAGGAAAGAAATAATAAATCTTCTTTTCATGAGAATCATAAGGCTCCCGTCCACCAGTGTGTCAAATTTAACACAAAGCATGGGCCTATTCAAGGATAATCTTTTCAAGAAATTTGAAATACATTCAAAAAAGCAAGGGATTATCTCGGATACAGGGAGGTAATGAGAAAGAATAAATCCTGCTTTACATCGAAACAATGTTTCGCCATCATCTAATGATCCCACTTTCCCTTGACGACGAGAGGAGACTTGTGGCAGAGTATATAGGACAAGCCGGAGCACCAAAAGGAAAAAACTAAAAGGCATCTCTCGCAGAGCGCGCGGAGATACGCAGAGCAAAGCAAAACCTTTAAGTCTTGGTTTTAACCCAAATGATTTCATTAGCTTTTCTCTGCGAACTCCGCGCCCTCTTCCCGCGATCGCAAAATATTCTTCCCATACTGTTTTTTCAGACTGATCGTTCCTTAACTCAAGCGGCCTGAACATCTATTTCCGACGAGGCAGAACAGCGGCACTTATGAACTGGCGTTTACTTGATTCCGGCCCCAATATCGGCGCATACAACATGGCCGTTGATGAAGAACTGCTCGCGCGGGCACAGGCAGGCGAAACCACACCAACGCTCCGTCTCTACACCTGGCACCCGCCTACCGTTTCGATCGGCAGGTTCCAGAAGATCGGGACAGCAGTGGATGTCGAGGCCTGTCGCCGACGGGGCATCGACATCGTGAGGCGCGTCACCGGCGGAAGGGCGGTCCTCCATCACCAGGAACTCACGTACAGCATCATTGCGCGCACGGACGATGCCCTTGTTTCCCACGAATGTCCACGGCACCTACAAGATCATCGCCGCCGGTCTTCTGCAGGGGCTCAGGAACCTCGGCATCCCCGCCGAGATGGTCTCGCGTTCCAGCCGCCACGCGGTTCTCGTAAAAAAGGACACAAAAGACCCCGCGTGCTTCTCCTCCCCTTCCTGGTACGAGATCCTCGTGCACGACAGAAAGATCATCGGCAGCGCCCAGCGCAGGCTGTCGGGCGCCTTTCTCCAGCACGGTTCGATCCTCATTGGTTACGATCCCGCGCTCGAGGCCGAGGTCATTCCCGGCGGCGGCAGTGGTGACGTGGTCACTTCGATCACACCGGGAGCTCGGCAGGGATGTTCCTCTGGCAGACGTGAAGCAGGCATTCATAAAAGGGTTTTCCGAAGCGCTGGGGATAGTATTTACGATTTAGTTTCTCGTTCAGAGCAAAACCGCCATCGAATCGACACATCCCATCGAAATCCTTGCAATTAATTTATCCTTATTGTACTCTCTCGTTATCCGCTTCAAAGATTTTGACCCGGCTTTTCCTGGTTCCGGTTTGCCCCGCTTTAGAGGCATTCGCCTCTAACGGGGCTTGTCTTGGTTAGGGAGACTTCAGCATGTACCTTTTTGTGACAATTAACAGATGCCGACGGGTGTGGCTCATTGCCGTCATAGTACTCTCTGCCGTATGCATCCTGCCTGCTTCCCGTGCAGCAGGCGGACCAGAACGCCCTGCCCAATGGGCAATACCGATAACAATGGCGGGAGTGGGTAATCTGCATAAAATAAACGAAGGACTTTACCGGAGCGCGCAGCCGACCAGAGAAGGAATGAAAAATCTGGAAAAGATGGGGATCAAAACAGTGATAAACCTTCGCGCCTTCCATTCTGATTCGAACGAGATCAGAGGAACGACGCTGTTGAACGATGCCTTGAGCGTAAAGACCTGGCACATTGAGGATGAAGACGTCATTCGGGTTTTACGGACCATCCGGAAAAAGGAAAACGGTCCGTTCCTTATCCATTGCCTTCACGGCGCCGACCGGACCGGAGTGATGTCCGCGTTGTACCGTATCGTAGTGCAGGGATGGACAAAAGAGGATGCCCTTAAGGAAATGGTCGACGGCGGGTACGGGTTTCATCCTGTCTGGACAAATATTATTACGTATGTGAAGAACGTGGACGTTGAAAGGATCAAACACGCAGTAGCGGAATAAGCAATGCTCGGGTGGTACATGAGATGGGGAAAAACGCTAACTTGGCAATCATTCAGATCCTTGTTGTCTTAACCCTCCTGGCCTGCGGTACCACGTCTGCCTCAGATCTCCATGACTTTACCAGCGACGGCTGCAGCCTGTTCCCGGACGGCAACGTGAAAGACCGGGCGCTGTGGTGCGATTGCTGCCTGGCCCACGATATCGCCTATTGGCAGGGAGGAACGAAGGAGGACCGCAAGCACGCAGATGAAGTGCTGCGGGAGTGCGTGCTCGAGTCCACTGGCAGCAAGGCCCTGGCGGACATGATGTATGACGGTGTCCGGGCAGGCGGACATCCCGCGTTCCTCACCTGGTATCGCTGGGGGTATGGCTGGAAATACGGCAAGGCATATGCTCCGCTCACGAAGCAGGAGAAACAGCAAGTCAGGGAGAAGCTGGACGCCTATTATAAAAAGCATCCTTCCGGTTACTGCCGGGAGGCACATGGAGATATGAAGTGAGCGGAGAAGGACCCAAACCGGATGCGAACCTGCACGTATGCTGACTTGTCTCCCTCCGGTAAGAAGATTTATATTCTTTCGATTGTAAGGAAAACAGTGCATGCTGACACTCCACTTAAAAATCCAGTGGGCTTGCGACTTCTTTGATCGTCCTGCGCGGCACGCAGTGGGTATAGATCATCGTTGTCCTGAAATCGGCGTGTCCGAGCAGCGTCTGAATCGTGCGGATA